>NZ_JBHJWZ010000002.1:0-799923 GCF_042267145.1 Microbacterium sp. NPDC056044
GACAAGTGCACGCTGTTGAGTTCTCAAAGATCGGACGCACCCACCATCCGGTTTCACAACCATCACCGCGGGGCAACTTCACTATCTTACACATCGAATTCGCATGAGCGGTATTCGAGTGATGAGGTGGTCCGCTGCTTGAGGGGAGCCAGACCTTCCGGTCTTCCGCTCTACCCTTTGGGGCGAACATGATTACTGTACACGCGATCGCGGCACTCGTCCAATCGGCCCCAACATCACTCGCTGCCCCGGTCGATCAGCCAAGCGCCTCAACGTATCGGCCGCCTCCCCGCAGCGACCCGAGCCGACCCTGGCAGCGCGATATGTCCAAGGTGTGAACCCCACGCGACCGGTTGCGTCCATTGCATGGAAGGCGTGCGGATCCGTCCTCGGGTGTGCGATGGTGATTTTGGCTTCTACTGGCACGCCTGGCCCATCCCCAGAGGGTCGCAGAAGGGCGGTGCGCTCCCTGTCCCCAGCAGAGGCGCCCACGCCGTCGGAAGCTCGGTCCCCCTCGAGCTTGGTCGCTGGCAGGCTTCTGGCTCGAGGGGGGCTGCTCAGAAAAGCGCCCGCGCATGCTCGGCCGTTCCCCAGTTCCCCAGTGGCGTGTCGTGAGGCGAGACCCCCACAGTCTCCCCAGTGCCTCACGACGTCGCCACACTCAAGTTACCGTGTCCCCCAAACGGGGGACAGGAAATCTGGGATATCTTGCGGCAAACTTGCGGTTCTGTTCACGCCCCAGCGACAGCGACCGCGCCCAACCGCTCTCGGTCGCGGCCGACCTGCTGGGGGCAGCTTCGGCCAGCGCGCTCGATTCACGGCGCGTGCGGCTGCCGATCGCTCCTGGTCGCCATCAGCGACGGGTTCCCGAAGCAATGGCGTGTTACGCCCACTGCGGCCGCGGGACAATGCACCCTGCGAACTGGGGCTCGTCCCCGAGGCAGATCATGAGCAGCGAAGGCTGTCGCAGACCAGGAGCAGGATGTGCCATCATCCGAGGAACGCTGGCGGAGGGGCACGCATATGACGATGAACGATCAGCTCGCCGGTCCACGCCCCCAGACCGCACGTACCCCGTGGGGTCTCATCGTCGCGGCCACGCTGCTTACTGGAGCGACCATCGCGCTCATCTGGCTCGCCGCCGTGCCGTGGGGGCCTGTGGTGTGCCCCGCGATCTACCCGATACCGAGCTACTGCGTCCCCGAGAACCGCACCGGCGTCGCGATGATCGCCACGATCGCCGTCGTGCTCATCTACGCCGGCACCGTGATCGCCGCTGTCGCCGGGGGCCGCTGGCTCCGTGCTGCCAAGATCGGGACCGGGGTCCTCGTCGCCGCGCCCATCGTCACCTACCTCGCCGTGGCGTTCATCCCCGGGTGGGCGTTCTTCTCCTGATCGCAGATCTCCGCGTGAGCCGAGCACGCTGCGCGGAGTGCGCGTGACGCCGCGACCTTGTAAGCCGAGAGTGGATGCGGATTCCGCGCCAACTGCGCTCAATGTGCACGACGAACGCAGCACGAGACGTCCACCAACGAGAAAACCCCCGAGTTTACGGGGGTTTTCATGGCGGTGACGGTGGGATTTGAACCCACGGTAGGGGGTTACCCTACACAACTTTTCGAGAGTTGCACCTTCGGCCGCTCGGACACGTCACCGCCGACAAGCTTACGACACGAAACAGGATGCTGCGAATCGGCCGTCGGCCGGGGCCTCAGCCGAGCTCGATCGCGCCGCGGATCACGTCCACCACACGCGCCGGCTCGTCGATCCCGACGGCGAACACGTAGGTCGCCGTGAAGCCGATGCCGGCGAGCGACTCGGCGAGCCCGGCCAGCTCCGCCGCGGTCGACGCGGGCGTGACGGCGACCATCGCGGTCTTCTCGATGTCGTCGTAGTCACGGCCGACGGCGTCGCAGTGGCCGCGGAGCACGTCGAGCTTGTGAGTGGGCAGCTCGCCCCGGACCCCGAGGTTGCAGGCGTCCGCGTACTGGGCGACCAGCCGCAGCGTCTTCTTCTCGCCGCCACCTCCGATCATCAGGTACGGATGCGGACGCGTGATGCTCTGCGGCGAGTTCAGCGTCCGCTCGAGCTGCCAGATCGCGCCCTCGTACGGCTCCTCCGACTCCGACCACATCTGGAGGCAGATCTGCAGCGTCTCCTCGAGCTCGCGGAACCTCTGCGCGACCGGCGGGAACGGGAGGCCGAGTCCGCGGCACTCCTCTTCGTTCCATGCGGCGCCGATGCCGAGCCCGACGCGCCCGCCCGACAGCACGTCGAGCGTCGTCACCTGTTTCGCGAGCAGTGCCGGATGCCGGTAGATCACTCCCGTCACCAACGCGTGGAGCAGGGCCTTCTCGGTGTGCGCCGCGATGAACCCGAGCGTCGCGTACGCCTCGAGCATCTCGTGCTCGACCGGACCGAGACCCGGCAGCTGCCAGAAGTGGTCCATGACCGTGATGCGACGGATGCCGGCGTCCTCGGCATTGCGCACGTGCCGGGCGAGTGCGGGCCCGAGCTGCGCAGCGCCGCTGCGCCACGTGAAGTCCGCGATGTGGATTCCGAAGTCCATCGGCATCTCCTGTTCCGAACGACCGGATCGGCTGCACCGTCAGGCTAGTACCGCCCGGGCGGTCGCGGCCCCGGTGTCGCCGGGCGGGTCTAGCGTGGGGTGGGTGACCGACGAGCACGCGGCAGAGGCGCCGGCATCCGTCGCGGGCCGCATGCCCACCACACAGCGGTACGTGTTGTGGATCGCGGTGCTCGCGTCGTTCGTGGCGTTCCTCGACGGCACGATCGTGAACGTCGCGCTGCCGGCCATCAGCGACGAGCTCGGCGGGGGCATCACGACACAGCAGTGGGTCGTCGACGCCTACCTCATCACCCTCGGTGCGCTGATCCTCGTCGCGGGGTCCGTCAGCGACGCCTACGGTCGCGTGCTGGTGCTGCGCATCGGGCTCATCGGCTTCGGCATCGCCTCCCTCGCCATCGCCGCCGCCCCGACCGCGGAGTTCCTCATCGTCGCGCGCGGCGTGCAGGGTGCGGCCGGCGCGTTCCTCGTGCCGAGCTCACTGGCGCTCATCACCTCCAACTTCAGCGGCGGCGCGCAGAGCCGGGCCATCGGCATCTGGACGGCGATGACCACATCCGCGATGATCGTCGGCCCTCTGCTCGGCGGCATCCTCGTCGATCTCGCGTCCTGGCGCTGGGCGTTCCTCATCAACGTCGTGCCGATCGGCGTCACGCTCGTCCTGCTCGCGCGCGGCCGCTTCCGCGACACGCGGCATCCCGACGCGTCGATCGACTGGCTCGGCGCAGCGCTGTGCACCCTCGGCCTCGGCGGCATGGTCTACGCGCTGATCGAACAGCCCACGCAAGGGTGGGGCTCCCCCGCGATCTGGCTGCCGCTCGCGCTCGGCGCCATCCTGTTCCTCGCGTTCGTGCTGCGCCAGCGCACGGTGAGCCACCCGATCCTGCCGCTCGACCTCTTCCGGGTGCGCAACTTCTGGACCGGCAACGTCGCTACCACCTTCATCTACGGTGCGCTCGCCCTCAACGGACTGGTCGTGGTGGTGTACCTGCAAGAGGGCGCGGGCCTGTCCGCGACCCTCGCCGGACTCGCCAGCCTGCCGATGACGATCGTCATGATCCTCTTCAGCTCCCGCGTCGGCGCGCTCAGCGGCGCCTGGGGTCCGCGGTTCTTCATGACCGTGGGCCCGATCACGATGGGCGTCGGCGCGCTGCTGCTCCTCACGGTCGGCACCGCGTTCTCCTACTGGTGGCAGGTGCTGCCGAGCATGATCGTGATGGGCGCGGGTCTCGCGCTCACGGTCGCGCCGCTCACGTCCGCGATCCTCGGCGCGATCGAGCCCGAACGGTCGGGCATCGCCTCAGCGGTGAACAACGCGGTGGCGCGCGTCGCGGGACTCATCGCCATCGCCCTGCTCGCCACGATCGTCGGCGGTGCGCTCGACCTCGAGGGCTTCCACCGGTCCGCCATCGTCACTGCGGTGCTGATGATCGCGGGCGGCGTCACGTCGTTCTTCGGCATCCGCAATCCCCGGCACGCACCCGACGCCACGCCCGACCGCACATAGACCCGGCCATCGACGCTGGCTCGCAGCATCCATCGACTGCAAGACTGGCCGCATGGCCGTCATCGAGAATTCGAAAGTCACCATCGTCGGAGCCGGCAGCGTCGGCTCGAGCGCCGCGTATGCAGCGCTGATCCGCGGTTCCGCACGCCACGTCGCCCTCTACGACATCGCCACCCAGAAGGTCGAGGCGGAGGTGCTCGACCTCGCGCACGGCACGCAGTTCACGGGGACGAGCGACATCATCGGCGGCAGCGACCTGTCGGTGGTCGAGGGCTCGCACGTCGTCGTGATCACGGCGGGCGCGAAGCAGAACCCGGGCCAGACGCGCATCGAACTCGCCGGCGTGAACGCCGGGATCATGAAGAAGATGATGCCGCAGCTGCTCAGCGTCGCGCCCGACGCGGTCTATGTCATCGTCACCAACCCCTGCGACGTGCTCACGGTCCTCGCGCAGGAGGAGACCGGCCTGCCGCCCGAGCGCATCTTCGCGTCGGGCACGGTGCTCGACACGTCACGTCTGCGTTGGAAGCTCGCCGAGCGCGCCGGCGTCTCGACCTCGAGCGTGCACGCGTACATCGTCGGCGAGCACGGCGACACCGAGTTCCCGCTGTGGTCGAAGGCGACGATCGGCACCGTCCCGATCCTCGAATGGGTCACGCCCCGCGGCGACCGCATGAGCGTCGAAGAGCTCGACCAGATCGCCGTCGACGTCCGCGACGCCGCGTACAAGGTGATCCAGGGCAAGGGCGCGACCAACTACGCGATCGGCCTGTCGAGCGCGCGCATCATCGAGGCGATCCTCAAGGACGAGCGCGCGGTCATGCCCGTCTCGCCGGTGCTGCGGGACTTCCACGGCGTCGACGGCGTGGCGCTGTCGGTGCCGTCGGTCGTGAGCGCGGCCGGCGCCGTGCCGATCCGCGAGACGCAGTTCGACCACCAGGAGCTCGAGCTGTTCCACGCCTCCGCCGACGCGCTGAAGCAGGTGGCCGACTCGCTGCGGGGCTGAGCCCCTGCTTCTCTGAAGATGGTGGATGCCTCGGCCCGAGGCATCCATCATCCTCACGCGAAGAGTCGGGCGAGGTTCTCCAGCGACGACGCGAGACCCTCGGCGTGGTCTTCCGAAGAGATGCCGGGGGGTACGTCGGTCGCCTCCACGGTGACGAGGGTCCCGCCGTCACGCGGCTCGAAGCGCCAGGTCATCGTCATCGTGCCGGCGAAGGCGGGGACGTCGGAGGGGAAGGCGATCGCCTCGACGATCCGAAGCGGCGGCGCGAGCTCGAGGCGGCGCACCTCGGCGACATCGGCGTCGGCGGTCGACTTTCCCCCGCCCTCGGGGGCCACGTCGTAGGTCAGCACCATCCGGTAGCCGGTGCGCGGGTCGAACCGCTCGAAGCGGCCGGTCATCCCGGCAGGCGGCAGCCAGGCGAGGAGCATCTCCGCATCCGTGAAGGCGGCGAACACGCTCTGGGGAGCGGCCGCGATGCGACGGGATGCCGAGTCCACACGCATCCCCTCAACCTACGCCTCGACCGCACCCGCGGGGCTCGGCGGCGATGTCGCGGGCCGGACGTAGGCTCATCGCATGCCCGCCGCTCGACGCCCGACGCAGACCGCCCCCTACCGGTGCACCGAGTGCGGCTGGACCACGCTCAAGTGGGTCGGGCGCTGCGGCGAGTGCCAGCAGTGGGGCACCGTCGTCGAGGCCGCCGAGCAGACCGGCATCCTCCGGTCGGTGACGCCCGTCTCACCGGGTGCGGGGCGCGCGGCGCAGCCGATCACCCGCATCGACACGTCCGACGCCCCGCGGCGCACCACCGGCGTCGGCGAGTTCGACCGCGTGCTCGGCGGCGGGCTCGTGCCCGGTGCCGCGATCCTGCTGTCGGGTGAGCCGGGCGTCGGCAAGTCCACGCTGCTTCTCGAGGTCGCCGCGCAGTCGGCGAAGGCCCGGCGCCGCGTGCTCTACGCCTCGGCCGAGGAGTCCACGGCCCAGGTGCGGCTGCGAGCCGAGCGCACCGGCGCGCTGCACGACGAGCTCTACCTCGCGAGCGAGACGGACCTCGCGACGATCCTCGGGCACGTCGACGACGTGAAGCCCGACCTGCTGATCGTCGACTCGGTGCAGACGGTGTCGTCGGCGCTGTCCGAGGGCATGGCCGGGCACCCGTCGCAGGTGCGCGAGGTCGCGGCGACCCTCATCCGGGTCGCGAAGGAGCGCGGGCTGCCGACGATCATCGTCGGCCACGTCACGAAGGACGGCTCGATCGCCGGGCCCCGCATCCTCGAGCACCTCGTCGACGTGGTGTGCCAGTTCGAGGGCGACCGGCAGACGTCGCTGCGGTTCGTGCGGGCCCTCAAGAACCGCTTCGGCCCGACGGACGAGGTCGGATGCTTCGACATGACCGGCGCCGGCATCGCCGAGGTGCCCGATCCCAGCGCCCTGTTCCTCGGGCACGGCAGCACCGAGCCGGGCACGTGCGTGTCGATCGCGCTCGAGGGCCGGCGGGCGCTCCCCGTCGAGGTGCAGGCGCTCACGATCGACAGCAAGTCGGGCAACCCGCGGCGCATCGTGAACGGCGTCGACGCGGCGCGGGTCGCGACGGTGCTGGCGGTGCTCGAGAAGCGGATGAAGATCAAGACCTCCGACCAGGACGTCTATGTCTCGACGGTCGGCGGGGTGCGCTTCGCCGAGCCGGCGGCCGACCTGGCCATCGCGCTCGCGGTCGCCAGCGCGGTCGAGGGCTGGACGATCCCCCGGCACATCGCCGTGGTCGGCGAACTGAGTCTGGCCGGCGAGGTGCGGCCCGTGACGCAGGCGACGCAACGGCGCAGCGAGGGAGCGCGTCTCGGCTACCGGGACGTCATCGACCACCGCTCGGGATCGCTCGGCGGCGCGGTGAGCGACGTGAAGGTCCGTTCCAAGGGCCGTCCGGGCGAGGACGTCCCCGAGTTCTGAGCCGAGCCGGCGGCCTGGGAGCGCCGATGCCTGGTGCGCTCAGCGTCCGCGGGTGCGCCGGCGACGGTCCGGGTCGGCGAATCCCAGCGCGATCGGGATCACGAGTCCGGCAGCGCACACGATGCCCACGAGCACGAATTCCACCCGGCGAGTCTGCCGCGTCACCCCGAATGACGCAAACCCTTCTCCCGGAGTGTCGGCGGGTCGAGGCATCCGTCGTCGTCCACCCCACGCCGTATCAGCGAGCCGAGGAAGGCAGGAGCGGTGACCCGCGCACGCTCAGGCGTCGAGCGCGGCGATGAGGTCGGTGGGTGAGGCCTGCAGCGGGTGGGGTCCGGCGATGTCGAAGAAGACGGTGGTGATCTCGTCCTCGTGCGCGCCGAGGAAGGCGCGCAGCCAGCCCGGGGGCTGCAGGGCGACGCCGGGCGGCAGCGTCGCGGGCTTGTGGGCGGCGTCGCTGAAGAGCAGCAGCGCGATGTCGCCGGTCTTGGCGTCGCGGTAGGTCCACACCTCGCCGACGTCGAGCGGGTTGTCCCGCTGGCCGGGTCGCATCAGCGGCACCACCGTCGGACCGTGCCGCAGCGCGAAGGCGACGGCGGCCATGTCCTGCGTCTGGAGCGCGTCGCCGAGCTGCGTGTTGCGGAAGTCCGCCGCTCCGGCCTTCTTCATGCGCTTCTTGCCTGCCACCCGTCCAGCGTAATCGCCCGCACCACCGCGGTCCCGCTCCCGCGAGCCGTCGCATACGGCCGCGCCGCACCCCCGCAGACGGCCACCCGCGACGCCTCGCCGCACGGCCCGGCGCCGCACGCGGCCAGGGCCTCAGGCGAGGAAGCCGCGCAGCAGGGCCTCCGAA
Source organism: Microbacterium sp. NPDC056044 (assembly GCF_042267145.1). Classification (NCBI taxonomy): domain Bacteria; kingdom Bacillati; phylum Actinomycetota; class Actinomycetes; order Micrococcales; family Microbacteriaceae; genus Microbacterium; species Microbacterium sp. NPDC056044. The sequence goes on from NZ_JBHJWZ010000002.1 coordinate 7,901, forward strand.
CCGGCCAGGTGTTCGAGGATCGCCGCTTCCGCAGCATCCGGCCGCCCCGCGAGGATCGCGGTCACGATGCGCTCGTGCTGCACGTTGGAGTGCTCGATGTTGCGCGGCAGCAGCGGGAAGGTGTCGAGCCACTCGTTGACGCGGGCGCGGTTCTCGGCGGCGAGCGCGACGAGCGACGGGATGCCGGCGAGCTCGGCGATCGTGAGGTGCAGCAGGGTGTCGAGCCGGCGGTACTCGGATTCGGATGCCTCGGCCACGACCTCGTACCGGGCCCAGAGCTCGTCGCGCGCGGCGGCGTCGAGGGTGCGTCCGGCGGCGGCGCGGGCCGCGCCGGCTTCGAGCACGCGGCGCAGGCCGAGGACGTCCTCGAGCTCCGCGGCTGTGACATCGCGCGGATGCGGCGGCTGCGGCAGCGGGTCGGCGACGAACGTGCCGCCGTAGCGCCCCCGGCGCCGCACGAGGTAGCCGGTGTCGGCGAGCTCGCGGATCGCCTCGCGTACGGTGTCGCGACTCACGGCGTAGAGCACGGCGAGCTCGCGCTCCGACGGCAGCGACTCCCCCGGCGCCACGACGCCCAGCCGGATCGTCTGCACCAGCCGCGCGACGGTGTCTTCGAGCGCGTTGCCCTCGCGCACCGGCCGGTAGACGGCCTTGCGCACCTCGTTCAGCGGGGCATCTGTCACGTTCGACCTCCGGCGTCCGTACGGGATTCAGTCCGCGCGCCGCCTGAACCGGTCGCGGCGCCCGAAAACCGGGCGTTCCCGCCACTCACAGACTGAATCCTGAACATGGCGGGACCCTAAAGCGGCGTGACATAGGCGTTGCTGATGCCGCCGTCGACGACGAACGTCGACGCGGTGATGAACGACGCGTCGTCCGAGGCGAGGAAGGCGACGGCGGCGGCGAGCTCCTCGGGTTCGGCGAAGCGGCCCATCGGCACGTGCACGAGCCGGCGCTGCGCGCGCTCGGGGTCCTTGGCGAACAGCTCCTGCAGCAGCGGCGTGTTGACCGGGCCGGGGCACAGCGCGTTGACGCGCACGCCTTGGCGCGCGAACTGGACCCCGAGCTCACGGGTCATGGCGAGCACGCCGCCCTTGGATGCCGTGTAGGAGATCTGCGACGTCGCTGAGCCGAGCAGCGCCACGAACGACGCCGTGTTGATGATCGAGCCCTTGCCCGCCGGCACCATGTGCCGCAGCGCCGCGCGCGAGCACAGGTACACGCTCTTGAGGTTGACGTCCTGCACGCGGTCCCACGCCGGCAGCTCGGTCGTCTCGATCGAGTCGTCATCGGCGGGCGAGATCCCGGCGTTGTTGAACGCGATGTCGAGGCGGCCCAGGTCTCCGGCGACCGAGTCGAAGAGCATGTTGACGGATGCCTCGTCCGCGACGTCCACCGGACGGAACAGCCCGTCGACCTCCGCAGCCGCCCGTTCGCCGGCCGCCGGATCGAGGTCGGCGATCACGACGCGCGCGCCTTCGGCGGCGAACCGCCGCGCGGTCGCGAGGCCGATGCCCGATGCCCCGCCTGTGATGACGGCCACCCGGTCCTTGAGCCGCTGGGTCAGATCCATGTTCTTGCCTACCCTTTCTTCCCTGCGAAGTCCGGACTTCGCAGGGTTCCGCGCCGTGAGAGCCGCGAAGTCCGGACATCGCGACCGGTGTGGAGGCCGATCACGAGGCGTCCGTCGCGAAGAAGACGTTCTTGGTCTCGGTGAAGTGCTCGGCGGCGTCGGGGCCGAGCTCGCGGCCGAGCCCCGACGCCTTCATGCCGCCGAACGGGGTCCAGTACCGCACCGAGGAGTGCGAGTTGACCGACAGCACGCCGCTCTTCACACCCCGCGACGCCCGCACCGCCCGGCCGAGGTTCTCCGTCCAGATCGAGCCGGCGAGCCCGTAGATCGTGTCGTTCGCCAGCCGGATCGCGTCGGCCTCGTCGTCGAACGGGAGCACCGCGACCACCGGTCCGAAGACCTCCTCGCGCGCGATGCGGTCGGCCGGGCCCGCCAGCACCACCGTCGGCGCGAACCAGAACCCGTCGCCGGACGGCGCCGACCCACGGAACGCGACGTCCGCCCCGTCGAGGAACCCTTCGACGGTGGAGCGATGGGATGCCGAGATCAACGGTCCCATCTCGGTCCCCTCGTCTGCGGGGTCGCCGACGCGCCAGGCCCGCACCGCGGGCTCGAGCAGCTCGAGGAATCGGTCGTACACCGACCGCTCGACGAGGATGCGGCTGCGGGCGCAGCAGTCCTGCCCGGCGTTGTCGAACACGGCGCCCGGCGCCGACGCCGCCGCCTTCTCGAGGTCGGCGTCGGCGAAGACGATGTTGGCGCTCTTGCCGCCGAGCTCGAGGGTCACCGGCTTGAGTTCGCGCGCGCAGCCTGCCGCGACATCCGTCCCCACCGACGTCGAGCCGGTGAAGACGACCTTGCGGACGTCCGGGTGCGACACGAACCGCTGCCCGACCACCGAGCCCGACCCCGTCACGACCGAGAACAGCCCCTCCGGAAGCCCGGCGAGAACCGCCAGCTCACCGAGACGCATGGCGGTCAGGGGGGTGAGCTCGGCGGGCTTCAGCACGACGGCGTTGCCCGCGGCGAGCGCCGGGGCGAAGCCCCACGACGCGATCGTCATGGGGAAGTTCCACGGCACGATGATGCCGACGACACCGTACGGCTCATGGAAGGTCACGTCGAGGCCACCGGCCACCGGGATCTGCTGCCCCGAGAGGCGCTCGGGCGCACCGGCGGAGAAGTTCAGCACCTGCGCGACGTGGGACGCCTCCCACCGGGCCGAGCCTATCGGGTGCCCCGAGTTCACCACCTCGAGCTGTGCCAGCTCCTCGACATGCGCCTCGACCACCCGCGCGAACGACCGCAGGGCATCGGCGCGCGCGACCGGCGGCAGCGAGGCCCACGCACGCTGTGCGACGACAGCACGCGAGATCGCGGCATCCGTCTCGTCCACACTCGCCCGCGCGATCTCGCGGATCGGCCGCGCGGTCGCCGGGTTGATGAGGGTGAACACGTCGCTCATGCGATCGGCACCTCGCGGGATGCATAGATGGATGCCTCGGCCACGAGTCCCGCGAACAGCCGACGGTCCTCCTGGTTCTGTTCGGGGTGCCACTGCACGCCGAGCACGTATCCCTCGCCGTCGGACTCGAACGCCTGCACGAGGCCGTCGGTGTGCGCGGTGGCGACGAGCCCCGCGCCGAGCCGGTCGATGCCCTGGTGGTGGTAGCTGTGCACTTCGAGCTCACCGGGCCCGACGAGGTCCGCCAGACGCGAGCCCTCGTCGATCTCGACGGGGTTCGTCGCGAAGACGCCGCCCCCGACGCGGAACCTCTCGGTGCCGAGTGCTTCGGGCAGGTGCTGGTGCAGCGTGCCGCCGCGTGCGACGTTCACGAGCTGCAGGCCGCGGCAGATCGCGAGCACCGGCAGGCGTCGCTGCTCGGCCCCGCGGAAGAGCGCCAGCTCCCAGGCGTCGCGATCCGGGCGGGCCTCGTCGGTGCGCGGGTGACGCTCGGCGCCGTACAGCTCGGGCTGCACGTCGAGTCCGCCGGTGAGGATCAGGCCGTCGAGCCCGTCGAGCACCGCCTCGGCGGCGACCTGAGGATCCGGCTGCGGCGGCAGCAGGACTGCGACGCCGCCCGACGCGGTCACCGAGTCGAAGTACACCTGCGGCAGGAACGCCGCGCGAACGTCCCACACCCCCTGCTTCGCCTGCTCGAGGTAGGTCGTCAGGCCGATCACCGGCTTCTTAGAGGCGCTCGAAACCACGCACCCTCTCCCAATCGGTCACGGCGGCGTCGTAGGCCTCGACCTCGATGCGCGCCTGGTTCAGATAGTGCTCGACCATCTCGTCGCCGAAGGCGGAGCGCGCAACGGCCGAGTGGTCGAACAGCTGCGCGGCCTCGCGCAGCGTCGTCGGGAGGTGGTCGACATCGGCAGTGTACGCGTTGCCCGCGAGCCGCTCGGGCAGCGGAAGCTCGTGCTCGATGCCGTGGAGGCCGCCCGCGATGATCGCGGCGAGGCCGAGGTACGGGTTGACGTCGCCGCCCGGCACGCGGTTCTCGACGCGCAGCGACGAGCCGTGCCCGACCACCCGCAGCGCGCACGTACGGTTGTCGACGCCCCACGCGATGCCCGTGGGCGCGAATGAGCCCTTCGCGAACCGCTTGTACGAGTTGATGTTCGGCGCGTAGAGGAGTGTGAACTCGCGCAGCGTCGCCAGGATGCCGGCGATCCAGTGCTCCATGAGCGGGCTGAAGCCGTGCGCGCCGTCGCCGGCCATGACCGCGTCGCCGGCCGCCGAGCGCACCGACAGGTGGATGTGGCAGCTGTTGCCCTCGCGCTCGTTGAACTTGGCCATGAACGTCAGCGCCTTGCCGTGCTGCCCCGCGATCGTCTTGGCACCGTTCTTGTAGATCGCGTGCTGGTCGGCGGTCGTGAGCACCTCGGCGTACCGGAACGCGATCTCCTGCTGGCCCAGGTTGCACTCCCCCTTGACGCCCTCGGTGTAGAGGCCTGCGCCGTCCATCGACAGACGGATGTCACGCAGCAGCGGCTCGAGACGGCCCGAGGCGAGCAGGTCGTAGTCGACGTTGTAGTCCGTCGACGGGGTGAGATCGCGGTAACCCTTGGCCCAGGCATCCCGATATGTGTCGTCGAAGACGATGAACTCGAGCTCGGTGCCCGAGAAGGCGACGAGCCCACGGTCGGCGAGACGCGTGCGCTGGCGGTTCAGGATGTCGCGGGGCGACTGCACGACCGGGTCGCCGTTCTCCCACGTGAGATCGGCCATGACGAGCGCGGACCCGGGAAGCCACGGGACGCGCCGGAGCGTCGAGACGTCCGGTCGCAGCATCATGTCGCCGTAGCCGGTCTCCCAGCTCGACATGGCGTAACCGGCCACGGTGTTCATGTCGACGTCGACCGACAGCAGGTAGTTGCACGCCTCTGCGCCGTGCGGCAGCACCTCCTCCTGGAAGAGCCGCGCCGACACCCGCTTGCCGACCAGGCGTCCCTGCGCGTCTGCGAAGGCGACGACCACGGTGTCGATGTCGCCGGCGGCGATCCCGGCGTCGAGCTCGGGAACGCTGAGGGGGGCCTGGGCCATCATGAGTCCTCCATTGGTGGGCCGCGCGTCCATTCTGCCCCGACGTCGCCGCTGTTTCCGGTGTCGTTCGGGATCAAATCACCTCTAAAGGTAGACACGAAGTACCTTTCGCGCCATTCTCTTGCCCAGAGGAGATACATCCGTACCATCGCGCGCTTTTCCCGAGAGCGAGGAGACCGTCATGTCAGATTCCCGATCCGTCGGCGGCGTCACCTACACGCAGGCCGGCAGCGAGTACTTCCAGAAACGCCAGCTCACCCGTGCAGCCGGATTCTGGGGCCTGTGGGGTCTCGGTGTCGCCGCAGTCGTCTCGGGCGACTTCTCGGGCTGGAACTTCGGCCTCGGAGCCGCCGGCTGGGGCGGGCTGCTCATCGCGACGCTGATCATCATCGTCATGTACTTCGGCATGCTCTTCTCGATCGGGGAGATGTCGGCGGCGTTGCCCCACACGGGCGGCGCCTACTCGTTCGCCCGATCGGCGATGGGCCCCTGGGGCGGCTTCATCACCGGGTTCGCCGAGACGATCGAGTACGTCTTCACCACCGGCGTCATCGTTCTCTTCTCCGCCGACTACCTCAACGGCATCTTCTCGATCCTCACCGGCGGCGCGTTCGACCTGAAGGCAGCAGGACTGCAGTGGGTCTGGTGGATCGTCCTCTACGCCGTGTTCATCGGCCTCAACACGGCGGGGGCGGCGATCTCGTTCCGCTTCGCCGTCGTCGTGTCGATCCTCACGATCGGCATCCTCGTGCTCTTCGGCGTGCTCGCCTTCGCGAACGGCGCCGTCGACTTCTCCCGCATGTGGGACATCGCGCCCGACGAGAGCGTCGCGGGGTCCTCCGAGTTCCTGCCGTTCGGCGGCATGGGCATCCTGTTCGCCCTGCCCTTCGCGATGTGGTTCTTCCTGGGGATCGAAGAGCTGCCCCTCGCGGCCGAAGAGGCGCACAACCCCCAGAAGGACATCCCGCGCGCGGGCATCTGGGGCCTCGTGACCCTCATCTTCACCGGCGCCATCGTGCTGTTCCTGAACCCGGCGGTGACCGGCTCGGCTGCGATCGCGGCCAGCGGCGAGCCGCTGCTCGACGGCTTCCGCGCGTTCCTGCCGCCGCAGCTCGCCGCGGTGCTCGCGCTCTTCGCCCTGATCGGCTTGCTCGCCTCGCTGCAGGGCATCATGTTCGCGTACGGCCGCAACATGTACTCGCTGTCGCGGGCGGGCTACTACCCCAAGTTCCTGTCGCTGACCGGCAAGCGGCAGACGCCCTGGGTGGCACTGCTCACGGGTGCGATCATCGGCTTCGTCGTGCTGGTCGGCGTCGACCTCATCACGAAGGCCAACGAGGACATCGGTGCCGTCTCGAACGCGATCGTGCTCAACATCGCCGTGTGGGGCGCGGTCATCTCCTACCTCCTGCAGATGGTGTCGTACATCGTGCTCAAGGTGAAGCTGCCGAACGTCGCGCGCCCCTACCGCAGCCCCGTCGGCATCACCGGCGCCGCCATCGCCGGCGTCATCGCCCTCGCGACGTTCATCGGCCAGTTCATCAACCCCGGGTACACGGCCGCGATCATCGCGATCGGCGTGCTCTACGTGATCGGCCTGATCATCTTCGCGCTCGTCGGGCGTCACCGCCTCGTGCTCTCGCCCGAGGAGGAGTACGCACTGTCGGGCGGCCAGCACCGCGATCCGCAGGCGGAGGGCTATGACGCGATGGAGAAAGAGGTCTTCGACAACAAGTCCTAGGTGTTCGGCCAAGACACCTATAAGGGAAAAGAAGCGGGGCGGGGCTGCCTGGGGCAACCCCGCCCCGCGGCAGTTCACGAGGCTGCTCGAGCCCTCCACCGTCGCCCTCGACACGCACGAGAAGCTTGTCCCCCGAAAGGTGGACAAACGCCTGCGCGATGGTTATCGTGGATCCGCCGTCAACGGCTGGGAGACCCGAGTCGGCGCACTGGGGAGCTGGGATCTTCTGGGGAATCTGGGGCCACCGAACTTCCGCAGCGGAGCGGTCCCTCGGATGCCATTGCAGGGCGTCCGAGGGACCGTGATCCCGCCTCCGCATGACCGCTGGGACGGTCGACCGACACTGGGGAGGTCGGATATTCGGTGCTGGGGACACCTGAGCGGCGATTCTGCGACGGAATCGCCTTCACTCTAGTGGCTCGTCCTGCAGCACTGTGCCGCCTCGCCGATCGGCGCTTCCGCCCGAAGGCGCTCCTCTGAGCCTCCGCGTCGAGACTTCTCGTCGTCGCGCTACGTCCTGCGCCGACCGAACGCTCCGTGCCGGCGTGACGAGCACACGCCCAAGCCCGGCGACCAGCAGTAGCAGTGACGGTCCGTGCGACAACGACGCCGCCAGACGAAGATTCCCCAGTCCATCGAGCTCCCCAGCTCCGCGGAGGAGTTCGGGCTGCTCCGCGTTCTGGCCGATCCTACCTCGCCCGTGGCGTCTCGAGCCGCCGCCGCGACGAATCGCCCGTGCGCGCCGGAAGGTCACCGGCGCGGGCGGATCGCAGTGGCTCAGTAGAGCAGGAATTGCTTCGGCTCGGTCGATGGGATGCCGCCGATCTCGACCGACAGATGGTACGAGGCGCCGCCGCCGGGAGCCGTCGGGCGGTTGCCGTCGGCGCACGTGCCGACCGCCGAGCGGGTGCGATCCCACGAGAGGGCGGTCGCGCTCGACACGGTCTGACCGGCGGCGATCAGCACGGTCATGTCGCTCGGCTCGTTCTGGCAGTCGGTGGAGCGCCACCAGATGTCGTCCCCGCTGGTCACCGTGAACGACTGGGCACTGGTGCCCACGTTCATCGTGCAGTCGGGGCCGTTGTTGGTGAGCTTGATGGTGAACTGGGGCTGCTGTTCGCCCGCGTAGGTGTCGGCACTCGTGACCGGCTCGACCGTGATCTCGCTCGCGACGCAGGGCTGCGCCGTGGGCGTGGACTCGGAGGTCGGCACCTGCCCCTCGACCACCGCGCCCTCGACCGCGCCGGTCTCGGTTCCCCCGGTCGTCGCTTGCGACGACGGCACCGGCAGCGATTCGGCGGTGTTCTTGGGCTGCGGCTCGTCGTCGGTCGACGTCGTCGCCGCACCCGCCCACGGCTGCGCGATGAGCAGCCACACGACCGCCACGGTGACCAGCAGGACGACGATCAGCACCAGCCGCCGGCGACGGTAGACCGCCTTCGAGGGGCGACGTCGGGGCGTGGTGCCGGTCATGCTCAACAGGCTAACCGCGGGCGCCGCCTTCGCTCGTCGGCGCGCCCCGGATTCCACGACCCGGCGGCCGCGCGGGCCCTCGCAGGCCGCGAACCGTCGCGAGTGGTCGCCCCGCGAGGCCGCGACCGGCCACACGCGACGGCTCGCGACCCGGGCTCGGGTCAGAGGCGCTTCATCATGCGGGTGTTGCCGAGGGTGTTCGGCTTCACGTGCGCGAGATCGAGGAACTCGGCGACGCCCTCGTCAGGTGAGCGGATGAGCTGCGAGTACACGTCGGGGTCGACGACCTGCTCGCCGATCTGCTCGAACCCGCGGCGCGTGAAGAAGTCGACCTCGAAGGTGAGGCAGAAGAGGCGGGAGAGGCCCAGCGTGCGGGCGTTCGTCTCGAGGCCCTCGACGATCGCCCGGCCGACGCCGTGGTGCAGCCAGCCGTCGGCGACGATCAGGGTGCGGACCTCACCGAGGTCCTCCCACATGACGTGCAGCGCACCGCAGCCGATGATGTCGCCGTTCGCGTCCTCGGCGACGAGGAACTGCTGCGTCGCCTCGTAGAGCACGACGAGGTCCTTGCCGAGCAGGATCCGTCGCTGCACGAACGGCTCGAGGAGCGCCTGGATGCGGCGGACGTCGCTCGTGCGCGCCGGCCTGACCGTGAACTCTGCCACCCGTCAAGAGTAGAACCCCGGAACGCGGAGAGCGGATGCCGCGGCCCAGGGCCGCAGCATCCGCTCTCCGTTCGATACCGGGGTTGCGGTTACGCGTTCGCCGCGAGGTCCGGCGTGGCGGTGATCTCGCCGTTGTGGACGACGCCGACGGCGACCTTGTCGCCGCGCGGGCCGTGCTCGAAGACGAACTCGCCGTTCTGCGCGTCGACCTTCACGTGATCGCCGGACTCGAGCTCACCGTGGAGGATCTTCTCCGAGAGGCGGTCCTCGACCTCGCGCTGCATGGCACGACGCAGGGGCCGGGCGCCGAGCGCGGGGTCGAAGCCGATCTCGATCAGCTTGTCCTTCGCGGCATCGGTCAGCTCGATCGTCATGTCGCGGTCGAGCAGACGCTCGCCGAGGCGCTTGGTGAACAGACCCACGATCTGGCGAAGCTCCTCCTTGTCGAGCTGCGGGAAGACGATGATGTCGTCCACGCGGTTCAGGAACTCGGGCTTGAAGTTGCGCTTCAGCTCCTCGTTGACCTTGCCCTTCATGCGCTCGTAGGTCGTGCCGCTGTTGCCCTCGACCTGGAAGCCCACGGGGCCACCGGCGATCGCCGACGAACCGAGGTTCGTCGTCATGATGATCACCGTGTTCTTGAAGTCGATGACGCGACCCTGACCGTCGGTCAGGCGACCCTCTTCGAGGATCTGCAGGAGCGAGTTGAAGATGTCGGGGTGGGCCTTCTCGATCTCGTCGAAGAGCACGACCGAGAACGGCTTGCGGCGCACCTTCTCGGTGAGCTGGCCGCCCTCTTCGAACCCGACGAATCCGGGAGGGGCACCGAACAGGCGCGAGACGGTGTGCTTCTCACCGAACTCCGACATGTCGAGCGAGATGAGCGCGTGCTCGTCGTCGAAGAGGAACTCGGCGAGCGCCTTGGCGAGCTCGGTCTTTCCGACGCCCGTGGGGCCGGCGAAGATGAACGAGCCCGACGGACGCTTCGGGTCCTTGAGGCCGGCACGCTGACGGCGGATCGTCTTCGAGAGGGCGGCGATCGCCTCTTCCTGGCCGATGACGCGCTGGTGGAGCGCCTTCTCCATGAAGACGAGCCGGCTCGACTCCTCCTCGGTGAGCTTGAACACCGGGATGCCGGTCGCCTGGGCGAGCACCTCGGCGATCAGGCCCTCGTCGACGACGGCGTGGCTGGCGACGTCACCCGAGCGCCACTGCTTCTCGAGGCGCAGACGCTCGGCGAGCAGGGACTTCTCCTCGTCGCGCAGCGACGCGGCCTTCTCGAAGTCCTGGTCCTCGGAGGCGCGCTCCTTGTCTTCGCGGACCTTGGCGATCTTCTCGTCGAACTCCCGCAGCTCGGGCGGGCTCGACAGGATCGACAGGCGCAGGCGGGCGCCGGCCTCGTCGATCAGGTCGATCGCCTTGTCGGGGAGGAACCGGTCCGAGATGTAGCGGTCGGCGAGGTTCGCCGCCGCGACGATCGCACCGTCCGTGATCTGCACCTTGTGGTGCGCCTCGTAGCGGTCGCGCAGCCCCTTCAGGATGTTGATCGCGTGGGGCAGGCTCGGCTCGGCGACCTGGATCGGCTGGAAGCGGCGCTCGAGCGCAGCATCCTTCTCGAAGTGCTTGCGGTACTCGTCGAGCGTGGTCGCACCGATCGTCTGGAGCTCGCCACGCGCGAGGAGGGGCTTCAGGATCGACGCGGCGTCGATCGCGCCCTCGGCGGCACCCGCACCCACGAGGGTGTGGATCTCGTCGATGAAGACGATGATGTCGCCGCGCGTGCGGATCTCCTTGGTGACCTTCTTCAGGCGCTCCTCGAAGTCACCGCGGTAGCGGGAACCGGCGATGAGCGAGCCGAGGTCGAGCGAGTAGAGCTGCTTGTCCTTGAGCGTCTCGGGCACGTCGCCCTTGACGATGGCCTGCGCAAGGCCCTCGACGACCGCCGTCTTTCCGACACCGGGCTCGCCGATGAGGACGGGGTTGTTCTTGGAGCGGCGCGACAGGATCTGCATCACGCGCTCGATCTCCTTCTCGCGCCCGATGACCGGGTCGAGCTTGTTGTCGCGCGCGGCCTGCGTGAGGTTGCGACCGAACTGGTCGAGCACCTGCGAGCCGCCCTGCGTCGTGCCCTGGGTCTGCTCGCCGGCGCCGGAGGCGACACCCGCGGGCTCCTTGCCCTGGTAGCCCGACAGCAGCTGGATGACCTGCTGGCGCACCTTGTTGAGGTCTGCGCCGAGCTTGACGAGCACCTGGGCGGCGACGCCCTCGCCCTCGCGGATGAGGCCGAGCAGGATGTGCTCGGTGCCGATGTAGTTGTGGCCCAGCTGCAGCGCCTCGCGGAGGCTGAGCTCGAGCACCTTCTTGGCGCGCGGCGTGAAGGGGATGTGACCGGTCGGCTGCTGCTGGCCCTGGCCGATGATGTCCTGCACCTGCTCGCGCACGGCGTCGAGCGAGATGCCCAGGCTCTCGAGCGCCTTGGCGGCGACCCCTTCGCCCTCGTGGATGAGACCGAGCAGGATGTGCTCGGTGCCGATGTAGTTGTGGTTCAGCATCTTCGCCTCTTCCTGGGCGAGGACGACCACACGACGGGCACGGTCGGTGAATCTCTCGAACATCGTTCACTCCTCCGGGGCGCCTCGGGTCGGTTGACCCACTGCGCCTTACAACGAGGGTAGCCAGCGGCTCGGGAGCGCACGGCCGTGTTCGCCGTGGGCATAGCGGGCAGGAAACGGAACGGATGCCTTGCGCCGAGGCATCCGTCTGGTTTATCGTTTTTCGATAACAACGTTTATCGATATGGAGGCGCCATGAACATGGGCTGGCCTGATCTCGCGGGAGCCCTATGGCTGATCGCGGCAGGGCTGCTGATCGTCGCCGGACTCATCGGACTCGCCGTCTGGGACGCCCGGCGCCGACGCAGTCCGGCGGTCGTCCTCGACGTCGCCAGCGCGATCGCCCGCCTATGGGTGGCTTTCGCCGGTGTAGGCGCGATCCTGGCCGTATGGCGTCAGTTCAGCGGCGACGTGTGGGTTGCGGACGTCCCGGTCGTCGTCGACGTGCCTGGCCTCTCATGCGAAGGCGCCGAGGCACCCGTGACCGCAACCGCGCCCACCCTGGTGTGCGGCAGCGTCTCAAGCGTCGATCTGACCGTCGCCGGGCTCGACATCGGTATGAGGATGCTGCTCGCCGTCGGCGACCTTCTCGCGATCGTCGTGGTGGCCACTCCGGGTCTGCTTCTCGCGATCGCCTGCAGCCAGACACTGAAGGGCGCCCCGTTCTCGCGTGTCGTCGGCCGGTGGCTGCTGATCGGCGCCCTGGTGGTGCTCGTAGCCGGCCTCGGGAGCGAACTGCTCAGCAGTCTGGGTCGAACCGTAATCTCGCACGAGCTCTTCCCCGACCACGGCGCAGATGTCGTGTCGACCGGCATATACCGCGTGGGCGTGTCGTTCTGGCCGATCGGCGCCGCGTTCGCTCTGGCGGCACTCGGCGCGATCTTCCGGCACGGTGAGCGCCTTCAGCGAGAGACGGCGGGCCTGGTCTGATGACGATGGATTCCTCAGCCCCCGCCCGCGCGGACGCGGTGACCATGCGGAGCATCGGCGTGCTCACCGCGGCGATGGCACTGGTGTTGGCCGCAGGCCAGCTCACGGCGGCCGCGGCCTACCTCTGGGCGCCGACGCTGACGCTCTCTCTCCTCGCCGATACCGATCTGACCTTCGATCCCGGGCACGGGGTGACTGCTGCCGGGGTGGAGACCACCGCGATAACGACCGCTGCGCTGAGCGCCGGCGCGCGCATCGCGTACGCGAGCGGCGGCGTCGTGCTCGCCGCGACTGCGGTCCTCGTCGGGCTTGCGCTGACCTGGCTCATGTGGGCCGCGTCGACCGGGCGTCCATTCCGCCCAGCGCTCCATCGAGTCACGTTGGCCGCGGCTTTCGCACTCGTGCTCGGCCCCCTGCTCGCGACCGCCTCGTCCGGCTTCGGCGCCATGCAAGCAGCGTTCGAGCTGAATGCGGCGATGGGAGGCATCCTGGTGCCCGGTTTCGGCGTGTCGTCCTGGGGAGTGACGATCCCGATCGTCGGTCTCGGCCTGATCGTGCTCGCCCATCTGTTCCGTCGTATGCAACGGCTCCAGCGGGAGACGGAACTGCTCGTATGACCCCCGCCGACGACGAGGGCCCCTCGGGGGTCCACTGCCGGCTCGACGAGCTGCTGGTCGAGCGCGGCATGACACTCACTCGGCTGTCGGAGCTGGTGGGGGTGTCGGTGGTGAACCTGTCGATCCTCAAGAACGACCGCGCGCGGGCGATCCGCTATTCGACGCTCTCCGCGATCTGCCGGGCGCTCGACTGCGAGATCGGCGACCTCCTCGTGCGGGCCGACTGAAAGGATGACGGATGCTGCGGGCCGCAGCAGCCACCCCGTCGGGCTCTGTCCCCGCCGCTCCGCTACCGCCGACGCCCCTCTGCTCATCTGTCACAAAGTGTCGCGGTAACCCGCACTCTGCGACAGGCGAGCAGCGATGATCCCGGATGCTGCGGGCCGCGGCATCCGGAATCCAAACGCTGTCGTCATCGTCGCCACCGACGAAGCGCTCGCCGGCTCACCCGCGACTGCGGATCGCAGCCTGTACCCGCCGCACAGCGGTCGCGGGTTCGTCGAATAGATCCGTCTTGGTGATCTGGACGACGATCCACCCGGCAGCTCGGAGCGCCTCGTAGCGAGCGATGTCGCGCGCCCACTGTTCTGAATCGCGGAGGTGATGCTCGCCCTCGTACTCGATCGCGATCTTGAGGTCGGGGTAGGCGAGATCGACGCACCCGAGGTAGACCCCGTTCTCGTGAACATCATGGTTCCGCTCAGGCTCAGGCAGACCGTGATCGATCAGCGTGAGGCGCAGCCAGGACTCGGTGCGCGACGCGGAGTCGCTGCGCACGCGCGGCAGCGCAAGCCGGGCCGCCGCCACTCCGACCCTGCGACCCGCCGCGACGGCCGCCTCGAGATCCGCTAGCGTCGCGAGCGGTGAATCAACGCGCCACGTGCGCACGACCGCATCTCCGGCCGCGACGAGATCATAGGGGTCTGTCAGCTGTCGCCCCAGACTTGCCCAGACGGCCGCGGGATTGGCGATGAGCAGACCCGTGCGCTCATCGCGAATGGGACTCACGAGCGACGGCTTGGCCTCATGACCGCGAATCCCGACACTGCGGGGAAGCCGTCGCGGTCTGAACACCGACAGATGCAGCAGCGATCTCGCGACCAGCAGATATGGAAGGGGGATTCCGAGAATGACCGCCGCGGTGATGTGGCTGAAGAACTCGCCGTCGGACATGCGCGGCGCATAAGCGAGTGCCAGCGCGAGGTGGGCCCGCTCGGCAGGCCCGAGCGCCAGGCCGCAGCGATCCGTCTCGAGTTCCCTCGGAAGGGTCGCATCGTTCGCCACCCGTACCCCATGGAACGTCTTGGCCAGGTCGGTGCGACGCAGTCGCCCATACGGCACTCCGACGTCCTTCGCCTGTCGGACGGAGAAGCGGGGTCCGAGTTCTTCGGGGAGCGGTCGCATCACACGATGAGCGTGGCCCGTCCGCCGTGCGCGTCTCGCGGTTCTTGCTTGGTCTGTGGAGAATCCCGCATTCCCCGCAGCCGTGGAGGAAGCTGCGTCCGTCGTGGTTGCTGCGGCCACAGTCACCGCTCACCTGCCGCATAGTGTCGGCGCCGGTCGACACTATGCGGCAGGTGAGCAATCGCGTAGGTGCGGTCAAGGGATCGTGCCGGCGCCGGCGCCGGTGCGGGCCGCGCGGATCTGCACTCCTGCTCACCTGTCGCAAGTTGCCGAATCGAGCGGCACTTTGAGACAGGTGAACAGTGAGGGGCGTCTGTGACAGAAGTTCACCTGTCACGAAGTGCACCCTGAGGCGGCACTTTGTGACAGGTGAACGGACAAGACAAAGGGTGACGGATGCTGCGGGCCGCAGCATCCGTCACCTACAGGGTCAGTTGGGGTAGACGGGGATGCGGACGTTGTCGAACTCGGCGCCCGTCAGGATCGCGAAGGTGCCGGCGTCCTCGTCCTCGAGGCCGTTCACCGCGGTCACGACGCCGCGCGGGGCCATGTCCATCGTGCAGACCTGGTCGGCGGGCGGGGTGACGAAGGTCACGGTGACCTCGGTCGCGCTCGTCGCCTCGGTGTTCTCGACCGCGGGCGCGCACGAGGACGAACCCCACGAGAGGATCACGAACTGGCCGTCGACGTCGGTCCAGCCGGCGCTCGGCAGGTAGTCGGTCTCGCCGCCGGCCGTCAGGCCCTCGACGCCGTCGAGGTCGGTGTCGCCGTGCCAGCCGTCGCCGGTCACCTCGATCTCGACGCCCTTCGCCGGGTCGACGCCCTCGGGCACACCCACGAGGGTGACCCGCGGAACGAAGTCTCGAGTGCAAGCCTTGTCGCCCTCGGGCTCGACGAGCGTGACCTTCATCACGCCGTCGACGTAGGTCGCCTCGTCGGCGACGGGGACGCAGGTGGAGCTGCCCTGCGTGACGACGCCGATCATGCGGCCGCCGTCGAGCCAGGCCGCGTCGACGTCCTGCTCCTTGCTGCTGTCGTCCGTGCCGGTCGAGGCAGGCGTCGGAGTGGTGCCGGTCGAGCCGGCGGGCGTGGCGCACGCGGTCAGCAGACCGGCGGTGAGGAGCGCCAGGCCGAGTCCGGCGAACAGTGAACGGGAGCGAACGGGCATGCGAGGCCTCCTGGAGTTGCGCGGACGCCATCCCCCGCGGCATCCGTCACCCATATGGTGTCGCAAAACGCCCCGGAATCTCAGCAGTCCGATCACATGAAGGTCACGATCCGCCGGGAGAACGCCCTACTGCAGGGCCGACGTGAGACGCGCGAGGTTGTCGAGCACCGTCGATCTGAGCGGCTGCTTCTCCCACTCCTCGAGCGTGAGCTCGCGCGAAAGCGACCGGTACATGTCTTCGACGTCGCGCATCTGGCGTACGAACTCCTCGCCGCGCACGAGCATCGATATCTCCATGTTCAGACCGAAGCTGCGCATGTCCATGTTGCTGGAACCCACGATCGCGACCTCGTCGTCGATGGTGAGGCTCTTCGTATGCAGGATGTAGGGCTTCTTGTACATCCAGATCTTCACGCCGGCGCGCAGCAGCGCCTCGTAGTAGCTGCGCTGCGCATGGTAGACCATCGCCTGGTCGCCCTCCTCAGACACGAAGAGCTCGACGTGGATGCCGCGCTGGCACGCCGTCGTGATCGCGAGCAGCATCGCCTCGTCGGGCACGAAGTACGGACTCACCACGATGATCTTGCGCTGAGCCGCGTACAGCAGCCCCGCGAACAGCTTGAGATTGTTCTGGAACTCGAACCCCGGCCCCGACGGCACGATCTGGCAGTCGAGATCGCCCGGCCCGCTGCGCACGTCGAAGAGGTCGATCTGCTCGGTGAGCACCTCGTCGGTCTCGCTGTACCAATCGCTCAAGAAGACGGCATTGACGGATGCCACGACCGGGCCTTCGATGCGGGCCATGAGGTCGACCCAGTTGAGGCCGCGCTTGATGTTCTTGCGCAAGTTGTACGTCGGGGCGGTGACGTTCTGCGAGCCGGTGAACGCGACGCGCCCGTCGACCACGAGGAGCTTGCGGTGGTTGCGCAGATCGGGGCGCTGGTACTTGCCGCGCAGTGGCTGCACCGGGAGCATCAGATGCCACTGGGCGCCCATCGCGGTGAGGCGCTTGAGGGTGCGCTTGTAGAACGGCTTGCCCCGGTTCGCCCAGTGGTCGAGCAGCACCCGCACAGTCACGCCTCGCGCCGCCGCTTCTTCGAGCGCACGGAAGAAGTTGTCGGTCGCGGCATCCGATTGCAGGATGTAGAACTCGACGTGCACGAAGCGCTCCGCTTCGCGGATGGCGTCCGCCATCGCGTCGAGGCTCTCCTGGTAGTCGGGGATCAGGTGCGCGGCGTTATCGCCGGCCAGCGGCATCGCGCCGAGGTTGCGGTTGAGCGTCACGAGCGACGTGAACCAGTGGGGCGCGTGCGGGCGAAGCGTGCCGAAGTCGAGCGACGCGCTCGTGTCATGGATGTAGTCGTTGATGCGCTCCTGCTTGCGACGGCGCTTGCGCGGAAGCCGCGGGTTCCCGATCAGCAGGAACAGGAACACGCCGATGATCGGGATGAAGTAGATCGCCAGCAGCCACGCCATCGCGGCAGTCGGGCGGCGGTTGCGCGGCACCACGATGATCGCCGTGATACGGATCACGATGTCGACGATGAAGACGAGCACCACCCACCACGTCGCGTCGAACGTGATGGTGATCATCGAGCGGAGCCTCTCCCAGCGTGGGGTCCATCCGCCTGATCGCACGCCGATCGAGCGGTCTGCCCACTGTATCGGGGGCGGCGGACGCCGCCCGCATCGGGGCGACGCCGGCGGGTGGCGCGGGAGGTCCCGCGCACCGTCAGCGCGCGCAGTCGCGGGCGATCAGGCGTCGGTGGAGGCGGTGCCGGGCGCCACCGGAGGCAGCCCGCGCTTGGCGCGCTCTTCGGCCTCCATCTTCGCGTACACGCGACGTTCGGTGCGGTCCGCCCGGATGATGCTGCGCAGCACGAAGAAGAAGATCAGCGACACGAGGACGGTCGGCAGGAGCGTCCAGAGCGCCGCGACCCAGTAATCCATGCGTTCAAGGATACGCGGTGCGGGTATCGCCTCCTCCCCAGCGCTTGAACGCGCCGCTAATCGGTGAGTTGTCCACAGTGACCTCACGGCCTCCTCCACAGCCCCCGCCGGATCCAGGTTTTCGGGAGAACTCCACGGCGGCGGGACCCGCCCGCCCGGGATGCGCCATGCTTTCGCCAGAGTCGCCTCCATGACCCCCACCGTCGTGAAAGCCGCGGATGCCGCGCAGTTCCTGTCCTTCGTCCCCCGCATGCTCGGCTACCACCCGAAGCAGAGCCTCGTCGTCATCCCGTTCCACGGTGCCCGCAGCCTCGGCGCGATGCGGTTCGATCTCCCCGATGATGCTGGCGACGCCGTCGACAGTGTCGCCGCGACGGTCACCGGCATGGTGTGCCGGCTCCCCGAGGCCGACGCCGTCGCCGCGATCGCGTACACCGACGCCAGCTTCTCAGAACACGCACGGATGCCGCATCGCGACCTCCTCGCCGCGCTCGAGCGCCGCGCCGACGCGTGTGGCCTGCGGGTCACCGACCTGCTGTGCGTCGCCGCCGACGCGTGGGGGTCGTTCCTCGACGCCGAGTGTCCGGCCGGCGGGCGCCCGCTCGGCGACCTGGAATGGATGGGACCCGCAGACGTCCCGGAGCCTGACGGTGATCAGGCGACCGGCTCCGGCCTGCCGGAGTGCTCGGCCGAGCAGCGGGAGCGGGTCGCGAAGGCGATGAGCGCGCTCGACACGGCGGTCGCGGTGCTGTGCGGGCCGCCGGCCGACAGCGGCACCGCCGCGCGCACCGCGCGATCGGCGCGCGCCGCGTGCGACGAGCCGGTCACGGGCGCCGCTCGCGAGCGCGTGGTCGTGCCGGCCGGCGGAGCGGGGCGGGGCGGACCGGTGAGCGACCTCGGCCCCGTTCCCGCGCCGGTGTCGGGCGTGGCGGAGGACGAGGCATCCGTCGCCGACGAGGCGGCGCGGGTCGACCCGCAGGCCCTCGCCGCCGTGTGCCGGTTCGACGACCTGCCGGGGTTCTTCGAAGACGCGCTGGCACGACCGCTCGACGCCACGGACACCTACGACGTCGCCGCCCTCGCGTGGTGCCTTACGCGCCCGTCCCTCAGGGATGTCGCGCTCGTGCAGTGGAGCGGCAACCTCGCCCAGGGCGACGAGGCGTTCGACGCGCAGCTGCGATGGGAGTCGGGCGAGGAGTACCCGGCGCATCTCGCGATGCGCATGTGGGGCGAGGGCGACCGGCCGGAGGTGTCACGCCTCGAGACCGCCCTCGAGCTCGCGCGGCACGCGGCCGCGGCAGCGCCGCGCGACGTGCAGCCGGGTCCGCTCGCGATGTGCGCGTGGCTGTCGTGGGCGCTCGGTCGCTCCACACACGCGGCGGCCTATGCGGAGCGCGCGTGCGAGATCGAGCCCGAGCACGGCCTGTCGCAGATCGTGCTGTCGTTCGTGAACGCGGGACATCTGCCCGATTGGGCGTTCCAGCGCACGAGCGCGGGGTGATCCGGGGTGCGCGGCGATGCCGCCGACGGGCTACTTGACGAGCGGGAAGAGGATCGTCTCGCGGATGCCGAGCCCGGTCACGGCCATGAGCAGACGATCGATGCCCATTCCCATGCCACCGGTCGGCGGCATGCCGTGCTCGAGCGCACGCAGGAACTCCTCGTCGATGCGCATCGCCTCGAGGTCGCCGCGCGCGGCGAGCTTCGCCTGCTCGACGAAGCGCTCGCGCTGGATGACCGGGTCGACGAGCTCGGAGTAGCCCGTCGCGAGCTCGAAGCCGCGGACGTACAGGTCCCACTTCTCCACGACGCCGGCGATCGAGCGGTGCTCGCGCACCAGCGGGCTGGTGTCGACCGGGAAGTCCATCACGAAGGTCGGGCGGGTCAGCCCGGGCTTCACGAAGTGCTCCCACAGCTCTTCGACGAGCTTGCCGTGGATCGCGTGCGGCGGCAGCTCGACACCCTCGGCCTCGGCGAGCGCCACCAGGTCTTCGAACGGCGTCTCGGGCGTGATCGTGCGGCCGGCGGCCTCCGACAGCGAGTCGTACATCGACAGGCGGTCCCACTGGCCGCCGAGGTCGTAGTCGGTGCCATCCGCCCAGGTCACCGTGGTCGAGCCCGAGATCGCGATGGCCGCGTTCTGGATCAGCTCCTGCGTGAGGTCGGCGATCCCGTTGTAGTCGCTGTACGCCTGGTAGGCCTCGAGCATCGCGAACTCGGGGCTGTGCGTCGAGTCGGCGCCCTCGTTGCGGAAGTTGCGGTTGATCTCGAAGACGCGGTCGATGCCGCCGACGACGGCCCGCTTGAGGAACAGCTCCGGCGCGATGCGCAGGTACAGGTCGGTGTCGAAAGCGTTGGAGTGCGTGATGAAGGGGCGCGCGGACGCGCCGCCGTGCTGCACCTGCAGCATCGGGGTCTCGACCTCGACGAAGGCGTGCGACGCGAAGGTCTGGCGCAGGCTCGCGTTGACCTTGGCACGGGCGAGGACTGTCTCGCGCGCGCGGTCGCGCACGATGAGGTCGAGGAAGCGGCTGCGGACGCGGCTCTCTTCGCTGAGCTCGGAGTGCAGGTTCGGCAGCGGCAGCACGGCCTTCGACGCGATGCGCCAGTCGGAGACCATGATCGACAGCTCGCCGCGACGGCTCGAGATGACCTCGCCGGAGACGAAGACGTGGTCCCCGAGGTCGACGAGCTCCTTCCAGGCCTGCAGCGACTCGTCGCCGACTGCCGCGAGCGAGACCATCGCCTGGATGCGGCTGCCGTCGCCCGCCTGCAGCGACGCGAAGCAGAGCTTTCCGGTGTTGCGGCTGAAGACGACGCGGCCCGCGACCGCTGCCGTGATGCCGGTCTCGGCACCCGCCTCGAGGTCTGCGAAACGCTCGCGGAGCGCCGGGATCGTGTCGGTGATCGGCAGGCTGACGGGGTACGCCCCGCCCGCAGCATCCGTCCGCTCCGCGATCAGACGCTCGCGCTTGGCCAGCCGCACGGCCTTCTGCTCGAAGACTTCTTCTTCGGTCGGCTCGTCGGGCGCAGTCGCGTCGGTCACGGGGTGGGCTCCTCGGTGGGGGTTCTCCGCAGAACGCGGACCCCCAAGTCTACCGACGTGCTCAAGGGCGCGAGTATGGTCGGAGACGGCCCTGGGAACGCGCACCTCGACACGATCGGACGACGCGATGTCGCAATCTCGTCTCACGATGTCGGATCTCGCAGGGTTCTGGGTCGTCGCGGCCGCGTTCACGACCGTCACCGCGTACGCCACGGTTCCGACGCCGTTGTATCCGCTCTACCAGGCGGCGGACGACTTCCCGGTCCCGGTCGTGACGTTCATCTTCACCGCGTTCGCGGTCGGGGTCGTCTTCAGCCTCTTCCTGATCGGTCACATCAGCGACTGGGCAGGGCGACGGCGAATGGCCGTGATCGCGATCCTGGTGTCGGCGCTCGCCGCGGTGATCTTCATCTTCTGGAACGCGGTGCCGGGCCTCATCGTCGCGAGATTCGTCGACGGGGTCAGTGTGGGCATCCTCAGCGCCGCGGCGACGGCCCACCTCGCGGAACTGCGCGCGAAGGCGCGGCCTGCGGAGACAGCGGTCGTGGCGGCGTCGGTGGCCGGGGCCGCCAACCTCGGCGGGTTGGCACTCGGGCCGCTCGTGGGCGGACTCTTCGCCGAGTTCGCACCCGACCCCCTGGAGCTGCCGCACATCGTGTTCCTGGTGCTCTTCGTCGCGGCGGGGCTGGCGCTGCGCCATGTGCCCGAGACGGTCGACACAGCGGCGCCGCACCCGGCGTACCGACCGCAGCGGCTCGCCTTCCCGGTCGGGTCGGGCGCGGCCTTCGCGGCAGCGGGCACCGGCGCGGCGGCGTCGTTCGCACTGTTCGCCTTGTTCACGTCGCTCGCCCCGACGTTCCTGCACGACACGTTCCACGTCTCCGACCACCTCGTCGACGGCGCGACCGTCTTCGCCGTGTTCGGAGCCGCGGCGCTCGCGCAGGTGCTCCTGGTGCACGTCCCGCAGCAGGCGCAGCTCCTCGTGGCGATCGCATGTTTCGCGGTGGGACTCGTGTCGATCGCCGCGGGCGGGCTGATCCCCGCCCTCGCGCTCTTCATCGCAGGCGGGATCATCGCCGGGTCCGGCGCCGGCATCATGTTCCGCTCGGCGATCGCCGCGGCGAGTGCGCTCGCGGCACCCGAACGCCGGGGCGAGACGCTCGCGCTGCTCTTCCTCATCGCGTACGGCGGCCTCGTCGCGCCGGTGCTCGTCGTGGGGCTCAGTCTCCCGTTCGTGAGCGAGACGACGGTGCTGCTCGTCTTCTCGGCCGTCGTCCTGGTGGCGACGGTCGGCGCGGGTGTCGCGATGCGCAGACACTCGCTCGAGGCGAGGCCGCGTTCCGACGATCGCTCGCCCTGAATCGAGTCGCCCACGAGGAGACGCGACGGCTCCCGGGGTCAGCCTAGGTAGATCTCGGCGTTGTCGATGAAACGATGGCCCGCCACCGAGGCGGCGATGAGTGCCAGGGCGGGACCGCTGCTGCCCTCGTCGACGGGCAGGAACGTCGCCGGGTCGACGATGCTCAAGTATTCGAGCCGGATGCGCGGCTCGCCCATGAGCGCCGACTGCGCGGCGGCGATGCAGGCGTCGACGCCGCGGTCCGCGTTCGCCGCGGCGGCATCGAGCGCCGCCGGGAGAAGGGCTGCGGCCGCGAGGTCGCGGTCCTCGAGCAGGCCGACCCGCGTCGACACGGGCAGACCGTCGTCGCCGCGCACGGTCTCGACGGTCGCGACCTCGATGTCGAAGAACAGGTCGCGGATCATGCGGCGCACGAGGAACACCCGCTGCCGGTCGCGATCGCCGTAGACCGCGACGTCGGGCCCGACCAGGTGGAAGAGCTTCGCCTCGACCGTGAGGAGCCCGTCGAAGTAGAACGGGCGCGCGCGACCCTCGTAGCGGAGGCCGAGATCGCCCGCGGTGACCTTCGTCGTCGCGGAGCCGTCGGGGAGGAGCTCGCTCGCCGCGGGAGCGAACACGACCTCCACGCCGAGCGACTCGAGCAGGCGCTCGTCGTCGTCGGGCGTGCGAGGGTACGCCGCGAACTCGGCGGGCGAGGCGAACCGGAGCGGGTTGACGAACACCGACACGACGACGATGTCAGCGACCTCGCGGGCGCGGTGGACGAGGTCGATGTGCCCGTCGTGGAGCGCGCCGATGGTGGAGATGAGCGCGATACGCGCGCCCGGCGCGGCGGTGCGGACCTCGGCGAGCCGAGCCCGCAGCTCGTCGACGGTGCTGATCATCCTTGGATCGTAGCGGGGGGCTCGGCCGCGGGACCGGAGCCCGCCTCCGCCAGCGCGTGGTCGATCGTCGTGTGCGCGAGGGCCGACAGGAACGAACCCGGGTGCGGCACGCCCGCCTGCGCCAGCAGGGCGGTCGCCTGCCGCACGATCGACCGCGAGAAGTCGCGGGCGGTCGCGATCGCCTCGGCGTACGCGGGCCGCGCCGACTCGTCGACGACCACGGGCTCGCAGCCGAGCTCGACGGCGAGCGCCTGCGCGATCGGCAGCACCGGCCCGGGCGCGGTGACCGCGGCGTACGCGCTCGAGAGTGCCCGCAGATCCATCGAGGTGCCGCTGAACTCGATCGCAGGGTGCACGGCGAGGGGGATCGCGCCCTTCGCGACGGCTGCCGACAGGATGCCGGTGCCCCACGCCGGATCCGTGTGCAGCACGAGCTGCCCCGGCTGCCACGCCCCCACCTCTGCCAGGCCCGCCACGAGTCCCTCGAGCTGGTCGTGCGGCACCGCGACGATCACGAGCTCGCTGCGCCGCACCACCTCGGTCGCGTCGAGGACCGGGACGCCCGGCAGGATCGCCTCGACCCGCTCGGGGTCCGAACCCTGCGTGACGCCCACGAGCGCGTGCCCTGCTCCGCCCAGAGCCGCGCCCAACACCGGTCCCACGCGTCCGGCGCCGATGATCCCGACGCCGAGACGGCCGTCGCGGCTCATCCGCGGCCCTCCCCCGGGTGACGGACGACGGTGTAGCCTGCCGGCGGAGGGGGAACCGTCCCCACGCCTCCCCCAGGCGCCGCCGGCGCGTCGCCCGGAGCCTCCGGGCGCGTCGGCCCGGCTGTCGCGTGAGGCTCTGCGCCGGCCACGGGCTGCGCCGGTGTCGCCGCAGCGGTCGCGTGCGGCTCGGGCGCCGCGGGCGGCGCCGCAGCGGGCCCGTACCCTTCGGGCGCGGCGGCGACGGGGGCCGCAGCATCCGTCTCCTCCTCCGCCCAGCGGTGCGTGCGGTCGGCCAGCGCCGCGCGCACCGAGCCGCGGGCGACGTCGTCGAACAGGGCGAGCGCGGTGTCGCGATCGACGGCCGCGAGGAACGGTGAGACCGGACCGGTGACGACGTGCGCGCGCACGTTGGTGACGCGCGAGGCACGGTCGAGCGGGCCCTGGTGGAGCGCGAAGCTCTGCAGACGCGCGAGCGGCAGGATCACGAGCTTGCGCCACACGACGCCGCGTCGCATCAGCAGCGCGTCGTCGGTGAGGCGGAAGCCGTTGCGGCGGTACGAGAACGGCCGGATCCACCGCGCACGCTTCGGCGTGTTCGTGAAGGTGTCGCCCTCGCTCGGCCCGAGCATGCCCTGCTGCACGATGAGCGCCCGCTCGTCGTCGGGCAGCGACGGCTGCAGCAGCCGCAGCACCCGCTCGACGTCGGCAGCGGTGCCGACCGGCAGCACCGTCGTGAACTGGTCGGTCGTGGTGTCGGTGGCGCTGCGACCGGTGAGGCGGTTGATGCGGATCGTCCACCAGCCGGCGGGGCGCCAGAAGATCCCCTGCGTCACCTCGACGGCGTGCACGCGGCCCGGCGGGACGATCTCGGTGATCGTCGTGAACAGCCCGAACGTGATGCGCACGCCGTCGGGGGTCGGCGCGATCGAGTAGCGCAGCGAACGGACGATCGAGCGCACCCAGTACGCGCCGAAACCGATGATCGCGGGCACGAAGCCGAACAGCAGCCACGTCACGCCCTGGCTCACGCCGATCACGATCGCGACGATCGCGAACAGCAGACCCAGCGTCGAGGTGCTGAGGACATGGGATGCTACGAGCCGGCCGAGCGGGATGTGCACGACCGATTCGAGCTCGGCGACGGGCGCCTCGGGTCCCTCGATGAGTCCGGTGATCTCGCGGCCCACGGTCTGGCTGAGCGCCGCCACCCTGCCGGGCTGCCGCGGCACGGCCGCGGCTCCACCGGCCGCGGCCCCCGCGGGACCGGACGCCATCGCGAGCCGGCGCCCGGAGGCGAGGCGGAGGATGTCGGCGCGGACGGCCTCGGCGTTCGCGGTCGAGAGGTACTCCAGCTTGACGTTGGCGTCGGTGCCCGCGCCGACGACCTCGAGCTTGGCCATGCCCAGCAGGCGCGCGATCATCGGCCGGGTGAGGTTGACGCCCTGCACGCGGTCGAGGGGCGCCCGGCGCTGCGTGCGGAACAGGATGCCGCTGCGCACCTCGACGTCGTCATCGGTGATGCGGAACGTGTGGAAGCGCCACGACGTGTAGAACACCGCGACGATCACGATCAGTGCCGCGAGCACGGCTCCTGCCGCGAGCAGATAGAGGTTGTTCGCGATGACGAAGTCGACCGGGTCGCCGCCGACCTGCTCCCACTCGACGACCTCGTCGCCGACGCCCGGGGCGAGCCACGGCAGGAAGATGTACAGCAGGCGGTCGCGCAGGTTCGCGAACACGATGCCGATGACCACGATCAGGAACAGGCCGCCGCGCAGCAGCGGTGTGAGCGGGTGCAGGCGATGCCATTCGCCGTCGCTGAGCGGCGAGCGCACCAACTGGGGCGGGGGCGCACCGGGCCCTGCCGGAACCGCCGGCGGCGGCACCTCGGGCCCCGTGGGTGCCGGCTCGGACGGAGGGATCGAGCTCATAGCCCCGTGCGCCGGCTCTCGGCCACCTCGACGAGGTGGTCGCGGAGCGTCTCGGCCGTGGACTGGGCGAGCCCCGGGATCACGACGCCGGTCGCCGCGGCGGCGGTCACGAACTTCAGCTGCGCGATGCCGAAGCCACGGTCGAGCGGCCCGTGCGTGATGTCGATGAGCTGCATGCGGCCGTACGGCACGGCGACGAAGCGCTGCCACAGGATGCCGCGGCGGAAGACGAGATCGTCGTCGCGCAGCTGGTACCCGATCGCGCGCGCCTGGCGCGGCAGGATGGCCAGCGTCCACGCGAGGATCACCGTCATGATCCCGCCAGGGATCCACGCCCACAGCTGGTGCATCAGCAGCGTGAGCACGAGCGTGGCGGCGACCACCGCGACGAGGAACGAACCGGTGGAGATCAACTGCACCGTCACGTACTTCGGCGAGATCTGGTGCCACACCCCGCCCTCGAGGGCGAGCCGGTTCTCGGACCGCGGCTCGACCAGCCGCTCGAACTCCGGCGCCGCCGGGGCGCCCGCAGCGCCCGCGTCAGTGACCGCGGAGGCGGGGTTCGAGTCCGGGGTCGTCGCCTCCGGGCTGTTCGTCATCGTCGTCCTTCCGGATCGTGCACAGGTGCTCCGCGACCAGACCCGCGGCGACCAGGAGGGCGCCGCACACGGTCGTCGCGATGACCGTTCCCAACGAGCCTAGCGAGGGCGTGACCGGTCGGGTCGCGAGGAAGATCCAGAGCCCCGCGCCCAGTCCGCCGATGGCCGCGCCCACGATGCTCGACGCTTTCGCGAGCATCGCGACGCGCACCGCGCGGAACGGGTCGACCTTGGCCTTCGACGTGCCGTGCGTGGCCCGGCGGATG
This sequence comes from Microbacterium sp. NPDC056044, assembly GCF_042267145.1. Classification (NCBI taxonomy): domain Bacteria; kingdom Bacillati; phylum Actinomycetota; class Actinomycetes; order Micrococcales; family Microbacteriaceae; genus Microbacterium; species Microbacterium sp. NPDC056044. Next base: position 34,380 of record NZ_JBHJWZ010000002.1, read on the forward strand.
GGGACCGCGAGGCCGACGACGACCGCTCCGAGCAGCACCAGGAGGATCGGCAGCGTCACCGCGGGGGTGAACGTGGGACTGCCCGACGAGGTCAGCACCTGATCCACGAGGAAGCCCGCCGCGACCCCGAGGACCGCGGCGATGATCAGCACGCCGGCGCCGGTGCGCTTCATCGGTCCTCCGTCCGCAGCCGGCCGAGCGCTTCGTCGACCCGGCCGACGCCGGGGAGCACGGCATCGGGGTCGACGGCGAGCCACGGCCCCAGCACGAAGTCGCGCTCTGCCGCCCGCGGGTGCGGGAGCAGCAGCCGCGGGTCGTCGCTGACGACGTCGCCGTAGGCGATCAGGTCGAGGTCGAGCGTGCGGTCCTCCCAGCCGCCCTCCCGAGCGGAGCGCTCGGCCGACCGCACCCGGCCGTGCCGCTGCTCGATCGCATGGAGGTAGCCCAGCAGCACCGACGGCGCCAGGCGCGTGGTGAGGATCGCCACGGCGTTCAGGTATGCCGGAGCCGAGGCATCCGGTCCCTCCGGCTTCAGCGCGATCGACTCGATCGGCTCCGAGACGCGCACCGCGTCGACGAGCGGCACCCGTGCGAGGTCGGTGATCGCCGCCGCCATCGTCTCGGCGCGATCGCCGAGGTTGGCGCCGAGCGCGACGACGGCCTCGACCGCCGGCCCCGGGTGGCGCTCCGCGTCCCCGTCGAAGCCCTGTGCGAGACGCCGGTTCATGGGCCCACCGTCCCCGCGGGCTCGGCCGGACGGGCGCGCCGGATCGTCACCGACACGTCCGAGAACGGCACCGTGATCGGCGCCTGCGGCTTGTGCACCGTGACCGCGACCATGCGCACGAGGTCGTACGAGAGGAGGTCGTCGGCGATGCGCGCCGCGACGCCTTCGATGAGGTTGAGCGGCTCGCCGCCGACGAGAGCGACGATCCGCTCGGCGACCTCGCCGTAGTGCACGGTGTCGGCGACGTCGTCGGTCTCGGCCGCCTCGGCGGTGCTGACGTACAGGGTCGCGTCGACCACGAACTCCTGGCCCTCGCGGCGTTCGTCCTCGAAGACGCCGTGGTACCCGTAGGCGCGCACGCCGGTGAGCGTGATCTCGTCGGTGAAGTCCATCAGTCCTCCTGGCCGGTTCGGTCGCGCGGCCCTGCCCAGCGCTCGGCCACCACCAGAGCATCCCGCGTGGCGACGACATCGTGCACGCGCACCGCCCACACCCCGGCCTGCGCCGCGAGCACGCTGGTGACCGCGGTGGCGAGGTCGCGCCGCGCCTCGGAGACATCGACGGCGTCGCCCGGGAGCGCGTCGGTGAGGAACCGCTTGCGGCTCGTGCCGACCAGCACGCGCCGCCCCGCCGCGACGAAGCGGTCGAGCCCGCGCAGCGTCTGCCAGTTCTGCGCGCCGCGCTTGCCGAAGCCGATGCCCGGGTCGACGATCACGCGCGCGGGGTCGATGCCGGCGGCGGCGGCCGCCTCGACCCGCGCGGCGAGTTCGCCGGCCACCTCGGCGACGACGTCGTCGTACACCGCCCCGGCGTACATGTCGGCGGAGTGTCCGCGCCAGTGCTGCAGCACCACGTCCGCGTCGGTCGATCCGACGGCCGCCAGCATCTCGGGATCGGCCATGCCGCCCGACACGTCGTTCACGATCCGCGCTCCGGCAGCCACGGCCAGGGCCGCGGTCGTGGCGTTCATCGTGTCGATGCTGACCACGACGCCGGCGTCCGCCAGGGCCTGCACCACCGGCAGCACCCGCGCCTGCTCGATCTCGGGACTGACCCGCTCGGCACCCGGCCGGGTCGACTCGCCGCCGACGTCGAGGATGTCGGCGCCCTGCGCGCGCAGCAGCAGTCCGTGGGCCACGGCTGCGTCGGCATCCACGTATCGTCCGCCGTCGCTGAAGGAATCGGGCGTCACGTTGACGACGCCCATGATGAGGGTCATGAGCGGCCGGCTCCGATCAGGGCGACCAGCTCGGCGCGCGCGGCGGGCTCGGCCAGCTCACCCCGTGCCGCGATGGTCACGGTGGACGCGTCCGGTTGACGACCGCCGCGCATCGTCACGCACTCGTGAGACGCGTCGAGCACCACGAGCACTCCGCGGGCGTCGAGGGAGCCGGCGATCACGTCCGCGATCTGCTCCCCCAGACGCTCCTGCACCTGAGGGCGCGACGACAGGATGTCGACGACCTTGGGCAGCGCGCCGAGCCCCACGACCTGCTCGCCGGGGAGATAGGCGAGGTGCGCGTGTCCCCGGAACGGCAGCAGGTGGTGCTCGCACACCGAACGGAAGATGATGTCGCGCAGGATCACCGCGCCCGACGGCAGTGTGTCGGGTGCCGGGCCCCGCGAGACCGAGATGGTGTGCGCGAGCGGGGCCGCAGCATCCATCCCCACTCCCGCGAAGAACTCGGCATACGCGTCCGCGACTCGACCCGGCGTCTGCTTCAGCCCGGGGCGCTCGGGGTCTTCGCCGATCGCCTCGAGCAGTTCGCGCACGAGCGCGGCGACGCGCTCACGATCGACGGCCATAGGCCGAGCCTACGCGGTCGCCGGGCGCGCCTGTCCGGTGGGACGGCGCTTCGCCGCCTTCTCGGCGGCCGGCAGCTCGTCGGCCTCGACGCTCGCGGCGAGACCGGCATCGTCGCGGCGCTGCGGTACCTCGACGGGCGGCAGCTCCGAGACGGGACGCTGCTCGCTCGACAGCCACTGCGGGCGCGGGGGCAGACGCTTCACGTCGGTGAAGATCTCGGCGAGTTCGTTGTGGTCGAGCGTCTCCTTCTCGAGGAGCGCCAGCGCGAGCTTGTCGAGCACGTCGCGGTTGTCGTTGATGACCTGGTACGCCTCGTTGTGCGCCTGCTCGATGAGGTCGCGCACCTGGACGTCGACCCGCTCGGCGACGCGCTCCGAGAACTCGCGGCCGTGGCCCATGTCGCGGCCCATGAAGACCTCGCCCGACGACTGGCCGAGCTTGACCGGGCCGATGTCGCCGGTCATGCCGTACTCGGTGACCATCTTGCGGGCGATGTTGGTCGCCTTCTCGATGTCGTTCGAGGCACCGGTGGTCGGGTCGTGGAACACGATCTCTTCCGCGACGCGGCCGCCCATGGCGTACGTGAGCTGGTCCTGCAGCTCGTTGCGCGTGACGGAGTACTTGTCGTCGAGCGGCAGCACCATCGTGTAGCCGAGGGCCTTGCCGCGCGGGAGGATCGTGACCTTCGTGACGGGGTCGGTGTGGTTCATCGCCGCGGCTGCGAGGGCGTGGCCGCCCTCGTGGTACGCCGTGATGAGCTTCTCCTTGTCCTTCATCACGCGCGTGCGGCGCTGCGGGCCGGCGATCACGCGGTCGATGGCCTCGTCGAGCGCACGGTTGTCGATCAGCTGCGCGTTCGAGCGGGCGGTGAGGAGTGCGGCCTCGTTCAGCACGTTGGCGAGGTCGGCGCCGGTGAAGCCGGGCGTCTTGCGGGCGACGACCTCGAGGTCGACGCCGTCGGCGAGCGGCTTGCCGCGGCCGTGCACCTCGAGGATCTTCTGGCGGCCCTTGAGGTCGGGCGCGTCCACGCCGATCTGGCGGTCGAAGCGGCCCGGACGCAGCAGCGCGGGGTCGAGGATGTCGGGGCGGTTGGTCGCCGCGATCACGATGACGTTCGCCTTGGGGTCGAAGCCGTCCATCTCGACGAGCATCTGGTTGAGCGTCTGCTCGCGCTCGTCGTGGCCGCCGCCCATGCCGGCGCCGCGGTGGCGGCCGACGGCGTCGATCTCATCGATGAAGATGATCGCCGGGGCGTTGTCCTTGGCGTTGTTGAAGAGGTCGCGCACGCGGCTCGCGCCGACGCCGACGAACATCTCGACGAAGTCCGAACCCGAGATCGAGTAGAACGGCACGCCCGCCTCACCGGCGACGGCGCGGGCGAGGAGCGTCTTGCCCGTTCCGGGAGGGCCGTACAGCAGCACGCCCTTGGGAATGCGGGCGCCGACCGCCTGGAACTTCGACGGGTCCTTCAGGAAGTCCTTGATCTCTTCGAGCTCTTCGATCGCCTCGTCGGAGCCCGCGACGTCCTGGAAGGTGACCTGCGGCATCTCCTTCGTCACGAGCTTCGCGCGCGACTTGCCGAACTGCATGACCTTGCTGCCGCCGCCTTGCGCGCTCGAGAGCAGGAACCAGAAGAGGAGACCGAGCAGCAGGATGGGGAGCAGCAGCGAGATGAAGCCGTCGAACCAGGTGGCACGCGGGACGGCGTCGTTGAAGCCGTCCTTCGGGTTCGCGTCGTTGATCGCGGTGACGACCTCGTCAGCGCGCGCCGACACGTAGTAGAACTGCACGTCGCTGGCGCCCTCGTACTCCTTCGAGAGCTTCATGTCGACCCGCTGGTCGCCGTCGGTGTTGACGACCTCGGTGACGGTGTCGCCCGAGAGCAGCTCGAGACCCTCCTGCGTGGAGATCTGCTTCGCGCCGCCCAGGCTCGAGATGAGCGAGAACCCCACGATGAGGAAGACCCCGATCAGCAGGACGTAGAAGAGCGGGTTGCGGGTGATCTTCTTGAAGTCCATGGCGCGGGCGCGAGCCCGACCCCTTTCGTCGACGTGCCGCCGCGGACGGGAAAACCCCCGTCGACGGTTGAATCAGGGTATCGCGCGATTCCTAGGCGCCGTCTGTGCATTCGCCCCGGGCGTAATCACAGCGAGCCCGATAGCTTGGGGGCGAAGCGCCGCACGAGCCCACGACGAGGAGGACCCCGTGCCCCGCATCCGCCCCTCGCTCATCGTCCTCGCCGCAGCGGCCGTCGCCCTGACCGGCTGCGCGTCCGCTCCGCAGGCGCCGGCGCCCGCCGAGATCGTCGCCGAGATCTCGTGCGCGGGCATGGATCCCCTCGGCGGCGACCCCGGCGGAGCCGGCGTGATGCCCGACGGTTTCGAGCCCGTCGCCGCCGTCCGCTGCGTGCCCTTCCAGAGCGTCGAGGACGACGACGGCATCTGGTCCGTCGTGCTCCGCGAGCGGCTCGAAGGCGATCTCACGTCGCTCCTGCGTGCCCAGGCCGAACCCGACGACGCGCGCTCCCTGGGGCCGTGCGCGGCGATCGCGATGATCGCCCCGCAGATCTGGTTGACGGATGCTGCAGGCCGAGGCATCCGTGTCCGCTATCCGGTCGACGGCTGCAGCCAGCCGAAGCTCGACCTCATCCGCGACGCGCTGGCCCCGCTCGCCGTCGCGCAGACCGAGGAGGAGCAGCGCACGCTCAGCCAGCCGAGGGCTGCGCTGGATGCCGGCTGCGCGCCGACGTGGGCGGCCCGGCCGCTGCAGATCGCCTCGCCGGGGGATCTCGAGGTGTGGGAGGGGACGATCGAGCACCCCGCGCCCGCGCCCGCGTCGACGGGGATCGCGACCATCCCGTGGGCTCCCCCGCGCACGCCCGCGCCCGGCGAGGTCGACACGCTCCGGCTGTGCGCGTACTCCACCGACGCGACGGCCGACCCGACGACGACCCCGGCGCCCGGTGCGACGACGTGGGCGACCGTCGAGGTCGAGGGCGCGGCCTGGTTCACCGGCGGCCGCGAGCTCGACGCGGCCGAGACCCTCGCCGTGCTTGAGGCCGCAGCATCCGCTCAGCCGCCGGCGGAGCCTTGCGACGACCTCCCCGGCTCGCTCGTCGTGCTCGACGCGGGCCAGGAGGGCACGGCGCCGATCACCGTGGAGCTGGACGGATGCCGCCGGCTCATCGTCGACTTCGTGTCGACGTACGCGGCGCCGCCGGCGCTCGTGGAGATGCTCGCCGGCTGACCGCGCTCAGGAGTAGACGTGGGGCGCGAGCACCGCGACGTCGCGGAGGTTGCGGTACTTCTCGGCGTAGTCGAGGCCGTAGCCGACGACGAACTCGGTCGGGATGTCGAAGCCGACGTACTTGCAGTGCACCTCGACCTTCGCGGCCTCGGGCTTGCGCAGCAGCGCGAAGACCTCGACGGATGCCGCGCCGCGGGCCGCGAAGTTCTCGAGCAGCCAGCTGAGGGTCAGGCCCGAGTCGATGATGTCCTCGACGATGAGCACGTGCTTGCCGAGGATGTCGGTGTCGAGGTCCTTGCGGATCTGCACGACACCGCTGGACTTCGTGCCGGCGCCGTACGACGAGACGGCCATCCAGTCCATCGTCACGTGCTTCTTGAGTGCCCGCGAGAAGTCGGCCATGACCATGACCGCGCCCTTGAGCACCCCCACGAGCAGGAGGTCCTGGTCGGCGTAGTCGTCGGCGACCCGCGCCGCGATCTCGTCGAGCTTGGCTCGGATCTCCTCCTCGGTGACGAGGACTTCGGTGATGTCGCTGGAAACGTCGGCCGCGCGCATGCGACGAGTCTATTCAGACCCGGGCTGAGAACTCGATCCGTCCGCCGACGCGGGAGGCGCGGCATCCCGGAAGATCGATCGGCCCCTGGCCCGACCAGTCCGTGACCAGGCGAGCCACCTCGAGGGTCTGCGTGCGCGTGAGGCTCTCGTGGAACTCGCTCGCCACCACGTGCCGGATGATGCGGTGGCGCAACGCCGCCGGGTTGGCCGCGAGCGCGGCCGCCGACACCGAGATGCCGGCCTCGGCGTGCTCGACGATGTCTTCGATCGTCTCGTCGATCATCTCGTCGAATGCCTCGGCGTCTTCGCGCAGCTGCGCGGCGGTGCGCGCGAGCGCCTCGGCGATGCCCGGCCCGAGCTCGGCCTCGAGCACCGGCAGCACCGTCTCGCGCACGCGGACGCGCGCGAAGCGCGGATCGGCGTTGTGCGGGTCGTCCCAGGGTGCGAGACCCTCGGCCGCACAGGCGCCGCGGGTCGTGGCGCGCTGCACCGCGAGCAGCGGACGCAGCAGAGCGACCCCGTGGACATCGGATGCCTCGGCCATGCCCTGCAGGCTGGTCGCACCTGCGCCGCGGGCGAGGCCGAGCAGGACGGTCTCGGCCTGGTCGTCGAGCGTGTGCCCGGTGAGGATCGCGGCGGCGCCCGTCGCCCGGGCCCCGTCGGCGAGGGCGCGGTAGCGCGCCTCGCGCGCGGCTGCCTCGGGACCGCCCGCCGCGCCGACCTCCACGCGCACGACGCTCGCCTCGAGCCCGAGCGCCTCGGCGGCAGCAGCGGCTGCGGCCGCGGCATCCGCCGACCCCGCCTGCAGCCCGTGGTCGACGGTGAGCGCGGCGGCGCGCAGGCCGAGCTTCGGCGCCTCGAAGGCCGTCGCCGCGGCCAGCGCGAGGGAATCGGCACCGCCCGACAGCGCGACGAGCACGGTCGCGCCGGGTTCGAGACCGGTCAGCGCCCGGCGCACGGCCAGCCGCACCTCGGCGACGGCGGGGTCGAGTCCGGGTCTGCGGTCGTTCACCCCTACAAGGTATCCGGCACGGCCCGTTGAGGATTCAGTCCGGGCACCGGCGTCCGCGCCGGCCACCCGCGGAATTCGGGGCGTCTGCTGGAGCGTCACCCCCGGGCAGACTGAGTTGTGGACGGCGGTGACGCGAGAACTAGGCTGGTCGCGGCAATCCACAGTCTTCGAAGGAGCACCACTATGGGCGCGTACGACGCCGTCATCGAGATCCCGCGCGGCAGCCGCGTGAAGTACGAGGTCGACCACGGCACCGGCCGCGTGTTCCTCGACCGCATCCTCTACACGCCGATGGGCTACCCGACCAACTACGGGTTCTTCGAGAACACCCTCGGCGAGGACGGCGACCCGCTCGACGTGCTCGTGATCCTCGACGTCGACCTCGCGCCCGGCATCCTCGCGAGCGTCCGCCCCGTCGGCGTGCTCAAGATGAGCGACGAGGCCGGCGGCGACGACAAGGTCGTCGCGGTGCTCGCCAAGGACCCGCGCTGGGCGCACATCCAGGACGTCGCCGACATCCCCGAGTTCCTCCAGAAGGAGATCGCGCACTTCTTCGAGCACTACAAGGACCTCGAGCCCAACAAGTGGGTCAAGGTCGACGAGTGGGCCGACGCGGCGGAGGCCGAGCGCCTGGTCGACGAGGCGTTCGCGCGCTTCGCCCAGCACGAAGGCCAGACCGCGACCCAGGGCGAGGGCGTCGCGCCGAACACGCTCTGACCTGAGCTTTTCACACGAGAACCGGATGCTTCGGCATCCGGTTCTCGTCGTTTCAGGGGGTGTTCCCGGCGTCAGACGGAGATGCCTCGCGCCGCCATGAAGGGGATCGGGTTCGTCGTGCCGCCGTTGACGTAGGTCTCGAAGTGGACGTGGCAGCCGAACGAGTTGCCGGTGTTGCCCTCGCTCGCGATCAGCTGCCCGGCGCTGACCCACTGGCCCACGCCGACGAAGATGCCGCCCGAGCGGATGTGACCATAGCCGGTGCCGATGCCGCCGCCGTGGTCGATCTTGATGTAGTTGCCGTAACCGCCGTTCCAGCCGGCGTAGACGACACGCCCCGCCGAGGCCGCGTAGATGCCCGCGCTGCAGCCGGCCGCGAGGTCGACGCCGTAGTGGAAGCCGCTGGAGCAGTAGCTGTTGCCGCACTGCACGGTACGGGGGCCGTACCCGGAACTGCGCCAGCCCGATGAGGGACGCGCCCAGCCGGAACCGACGACGGAACCGCCGCCGCCGCCACCGCCGCCGCCACCGCCACCACCGCCGCCGCCGCCCTGGTTCTGCTGGGCGAGGCGGTCGGCCTCTTCCTTCGCGCGGCGCGCTTCCTCCTCGCGGCGCAGACGCTCCTGCTCAGCGCGGACGCGCTCGCCCTCCTGGTAGTCGGCGACCGTCTTCGCCGTGGCGTCCTGCAGTGCGGCGAGCTGCGCTTCGAGCTCGCCGCGCTTGGCGTTCTGCGCGTCGAGGGCGGCCTGCGCCTCTTCGGCGGCCTTCTGCGCGGCGATCATCTTGTCTTCGGCGACCTTCTGCAGCCGGTCGCGCTCGGCGCGCTGGACGGCGGCCTGGTCGCTCAGGCTCTGCGCGGAGTCGCGCGCCGTGACGGCCTGCGCATAGACGTCCTGGTTGCGCTGGACGAGCTTGTCCATCGTGCCCAGGCGCGCCAGCAGGTCGTCGGCGCCCGCGGCGGAACCCGCGAAGAACAGCTCCATCGAGGTGTCGTCGCCGCCGTTGCGGTAGAGCTGCGCGGCGACACGGCCGGCCTTGTTCGCAGCGTCTGTCGCGGCGGACGCCTGCTCGTCGGCCTGCTGCTGCAGCTGGTCGGCGCGGAGGGCGGCGTCGAAGTACGCCTGCTGCGCGACGTAGAACTCGTCGGCCAGCTGCTGTGCGACCTGCTGCTTCGCAGCGACGTCGGCCTCGAGCCCGGCGATGAGATTCTGGATCTTGGTGATCTCGGCGCCTTTGGCGGCCTCGCTGTTCTTCGCGGCGACGACGTCGTCCCACGAAGGGTAGTCCGCGGCGAACGCGGGAGCGACCAGAGGGCCGAGCGTGCCACCCGCTGCGCCGAGCGCGGCGACGCCGAGGATGCCGAGGCCGAGGGCGGTGCGCCGGTTCATCGAAGGCCAGAGGCGCCGCTGCTCGCGAGGTGACGGGCCGCAGCCGCACTCAGCGGAGGCGTCGTCGGACACCTGATCAGTGAGGTTTTCGGGCTGCACCGGATTCCCTCCCTCGCGGCGTCAACTCGTTTCACATTAGCAACATCAGTAACATGTGCAACCCCCAGTGGCGCACAGTCACGGCCGCTCCGGGTAGCGGTCACCCGGTCAGTGTGCGCCTCGTCATGGCGTTGCACAAGGACGACGCGCCCTCGATTCGCGTTTTCGCGATGAGTTACGTATGCTTGGTCCTCGGCAGTGAGCCCCAAAGGTTCACCCGGCCCCATCGTTTAGCGGCCTAGGACGCCGCCCTTTCACGGCGGTAGCACGGGTTCGAATCCCGTTGGGGTCACTCCACAATTCAATAAGCATGGCCCTGTAGCGCAGTTGGTTAGCGTGCCGCCCTGTCACGGCGGAGGTCGCGGGTTCAAGTCCCGTCAGGGTCGCTCCGAGCGACGGGCCCTTTTTTCGAAGAGGGCCTTTCGTCTAGGACGCGGCAGGTCTTGTATGAGAGATGCCGTGAGGCTCTGTAGCTCAGTTGGTAGAGCGTTCGACTGAAAATCGAAAGGTCACCGGATCGATGCCGGTCGGAGCCACTGAAACCCCCGCGTAGCTTCTACATCGCGGGGGTTTCGTCTTTCCCGCGGAGTTACGCGGATCTAGGGCCCTTGCAGGCTCAGAATTGCGACGCAGTGTCGACGAGATCTCGTCGTCACTGCGGCTGGTTCGGACCGCCGTCCGGAGCTTGTGCCCACGATTTGCCCACGAACGAATCACGCGCCGCTCGGTCGAGGGCGATTGAGACGGACGTCAGATCCTCCGGAAACAGGTCTGCGTACACGTCGAGTGTCATCGCGGCGGACGCGTGACCCAGCATCCGTTGCAGGATCTTCACGTTCGCGCCGGCAGAGATCGCGAGGCTCGCGGCAGTGTGGCGAAGGTCGTGTGGAGTGATCTGAGGGAAGCCCTCAGGCGATGCGAGCTGAAGCCTGGCGACGGCGGGCGCGAACACGCGACGACGGAAGTTCCCTCCGCGAAGCACCGCGCCCTCGCGGGTGGAGAAGACGAGATCATGTCGGCGTCCGCTCGCGAGATGAGCGGCGATTCCCTCGTCGAGCAGAGACGGATAAGGAACGATGCGCTGCTCATGGGTCTTCGGGGTACCGAAGACTAGGGAGCCACGCACGTCAGCGACCGCGCGACGAACATGCACAACTCGGTTTGCCAGATCCACGTCCGCCGGCCTCAGCGCTGAAGCCTCACCCCAGCGCAGCCCGCTATAGGCAAGGAACCTGACCAGCGTGCCCCACTCCCCTACGCCATCCGCGAGCTCATGCACCTGCAGATGGCTCAAATAGTGACGCTCCGCCTTCGAGAGTCTTGGAAGTTCGATGTCCGCAGCGACGTTGCGGGCGAGTCGCCCGTCGCGAACCGCGTATGCGAGAGCACCCGACACAACGAGGTAGATCTGCCGCGTCGAGGACGCCGACAGCGTCGTCGACAGTCGAGCCACCCACGATTGCACGTGCGCGTGATCGATATCGACGATTCTCACATCGCCCCATTCAGGCAACACATGCTTGTCCAGCGAGTTTCGATAGCCCGATCGAGTGGTCGGCTTGACGCGGATCTTGCTCGCGTACCACGCCTCCGCAATCTCCGAGAAGCGCACGCGCGAGCGACTCGGGTCTACCCACTCGCCACGGAGCTTCGACGTCTCGACCGAGGCGAGGAAGTTCTCCGCCTCGCGTTTGGTGCGAAACCCCCGCTTGTCAGTCTGCTTGTTGTCGGGCCGCCGGTATCGCACCCGATACCTGCGGCCCGACTTCGATTCATATGCCTCGACGCTTCCCATCGGACTAGCGTAGGCCGGTTATGTCGAAGCTTCTAGGAGTTAGACAATTAAGCGCGCTCCCGCCTGAGAACGCGTAGGCGACCGCTTTGCAGAGGGGGAGGGATTTGAAACTTGCCGAGCAACCTCCTTCTCACTCCTCGCCGATCGCCAGCCGCAGAATTCCGCGGTTTCAAGCGCGAAAGCGATCCGTCAGCATTGCTGTCGATCGCACCCGATCCGCGCCGACCGTGGGCAGCAGGTGGGCAGAGAACGATCGCCATTGGACGGGCAACCTTGCCGACATGAAGCCTCCCGAGGCTCGGATGCCATCATCCCAATAGGCGTTGGCTAAGGGTCACCCACCCTCTCGGCATCGTCGGCAAGCTGAGTAACATCTCGCAATCGCTTCGCGTACTGTTCGAGCCGATCGAGAGGAGCGAGCACCTCGCGAGCCTGGGCGACGAGCCCACTAGCGTGCCGCGTCGGGCTTATCCCGCGGCCGTCCGCTTTGAAGAGCACGACACCTAGCTGGCGTTGCAGCTCGGCCATCTGGCGCGAGACTGCCGAGGCGCTGTAGCCCCGCTCTCTCGCCGCTCCGACGACGCTCATGTTGTCGTAGACCGCTACAAGTGTGCGGATTGCCTCAATGCGCATCATAGATCCGCCCTCACCCCCGCCATGCCCTCAGCAGTCTGCGCTCGGACCCGGTCATCGCGCACGCATGACGTACAGGCCCTGCCCACGAGCGTGGACGCGATCGCCTGAGGTGAGGGCAGCGCGGAGATACGTCTTGCGACCTTCGATTCGCTCCACGTTCGCAAGCACTGATAATTCCTGACCGGTGGGCGCTCCCGAAGCGTAATCCACCGCTAGGGACGCCGTCACCGATGGGCGCCCCAGGTGGGACAGCAGTCCGCTCATCGCATGGTCAAGGATCGTCGCGATTGTGCCACCGTGAACTCGTCCCGGGTTCCCGGCGAACGCCGGCCCCAGGCGCACCCGGCCGGAGGCGACGTTGCCTTCGACCTCGAGCAGGATATACGGTGCGAGCGGGTTGAAGGCTGGCCACAGCGAACCAATCGCTCGGCCGGTTGAGCCCGCTACATACGCCTTGATCTGCTCCAGGCGCTCGGGAGCCAGCTTGCTGGTCCACGAAAAGAAGGAGCCGGCGTGCAATGCACCCAGTTCTCTGGTGATGTCCTCGACTCGGTCCGCAAGTTCAGCCGTGCGAGTGCTCGGTGCTGCACAGACGACGTGGTCCAATAGATTCCGTACGGCACGCGTGAGACGCATGCCCTCATCGAGAAACTCATCACGCGGCTGGTTCGGCTGCGCACTGCTCCCCGGGACACCGATCATGGGTTCGTCGGCTCGAGAAGGAATACGGCGATGAGTCGATCGGTGTTCGTGCGGTAGCTTTCATAGTCGGGCCACGCATCAACGGCGATTCGCCACCATGTTTCACGTTCGTCGCCCGCGAGCTCACGGGCGAGATAGTCGCGTTTGACTGCGCCATCTTGCAACTCGACGTGAGGGTGATTTCGCAGGTTGTTGCCCCAGGCCGGCTCACTCGGGGCCCCGCCCGCCGATGCGACCACGGCATAGCGTCCATCGCTCTCCACGCGCATAAGGGGCGTCTTGCGAAGGCGCCCCGTGCGGGCACCCACCGACGTCAGCACGACGATGGGCTTATCAAGCAACGTGTTCGCCTGAGCGCCCCCGGATGACTCATACGCTTCCGCCTGCTCGCGCGAGAACTCGTACTTGGAAGGCTCGTAGATCCCCGTCAACGGCATGAATCCTCCTGAGATGTGGCTGTTAGAGCATGCGAGGAACTTCAACACCGATCGGCGCATGGCGTGAGAGGCTCGGATTACAAAGTAGTCTATATGATCAAAAATCACCCGCATTCTTAGGGGGCGTTTATGAACACTGTCGCTCGGCAGCTTGGGCGGGTGGGCGTCTGGGCGCCACAGCTGCGTAGTGCGCTGTGGGGGCCACCTGATGCAGATGGCGGGCAGGCTGCGGTGCGGAACACCGCGACCTTGCTCGAAGAGCTCGGCTACCCTGCGCTCTGGCTGCCCGGTGGCGCGGGCGGACCCCTCTTCGCCGACCTCGACGCCGTACTGGCTTCCACGACGCGCGTGACGGTGGCGACCGGAGTGCTGAACATCTGGATGCACAGCGCAAGCGAGACGGCCGGCTGGTTCGCCACCGCCGAGCGATCGCACCCCGGTCGCGTGCTTCTGGGCCTCGGAGTTAGCCACGGGTCAGTGATAGAGCGGACTGGGCAGACTTATGGGAAGCCCCTCGATGCGATGCGGGCCTACCTGGATGAGCTCGAAGCCGCCCCGCAAGCCACCCCGCGTGAGGCGCTCGTACTTGCCGCCCTTGGGCCGAAGATGACCCGGCTGTCCGGGGAGCGCAGCGCTGGCGCCCACCCCTACCACGTCACCGCCGGACACGCTCGAAGGATGCGCCAGATCCTTGGAGATGAGTCGCTGCTCGCCGTCGAGCTTCCCGTAGTTCTCGACGAGGATCCGGACATCGCCAGGGCAATCGCGCGAAGCCACCTCAGGCCATACCTCAGCATGCCGAACTATACAAACAGCTGGCGACTGTCCGGCTTCGCCACGACAGACTTGGAGGATGGTGGCAGCGACCGCCTGGTGGACGGCCTGGTCGCGTGGGGCTCCGTCGAACGGATCGAAGCACGCGTGCAGGAGCATTTGGACGCGGGAGCAGACCACGTCTGCATTCAAGCGCTCGCCCCGGACGAACGCGGGCCAGAAACGACCTGGGCCGCGCTTGCTACTCGGCTGCTCTAGATGCGTTTGGCGAGGCCCACCAACAGCCCGCGCTGAGCGTGGAATAGGCCCAGGGCGTCGGCGTTGCCGCCCGGGCGCTACCCGAGACTGGCGGGTTCGTGATACACCCGGCCCGCAGCCATAGCCCAGTGATCGCTTGCGCCCCAATCGTCTGAGACGATCCACGCGCCAGCCCGTTCAACAAGCCGTTCGACAGGAACCAGCGGACCGCCAACGAATGCCGCCACCGAACGGATCGTAAAGCCGGACAGCGGTCTCAGCGCGTCGAGCGATAGGCGCACCTCAGCAAGAGCCGTGGCAAGGGTCGCTTTTGCTCGGGGATCGAGCAGCCAATCTCTGACGGATTGGTCGGCGGTGAGGACTCGATCACCGTTGATACTCATCGCACTCCGCTCCCCAATGCTGTCCCCGATCGACGGCTCACTGAACAGCAGCCTAGGCGGTCCGCCCGCGGAACCGCCGAAAATCATGACGACGCCGCGGGGACTTGCGCTCACCGCGCGCTCGGACTCGGCCCGCGAGGCGGCGCGCTCCCCTGCACCACCCACGCCTCCCTCCCGCTCAGCGGAACGCGGTGTGTCTCTTGACCACTCAGCCAGGAAAGCTGTGCCCCAATCAAGGAATGGAGTTCCAATGGAGGAAACCCAACTGCTCAAATCACTGTGGGACGAACGCTCGATCTATCGCGCACTTTGCGAGATCGCACGCGCGATGGATGAGCGAGACTGGGCAACATTGTCAGCCTCACTGGCGACCGACGCCGAGGCCGAGTTCGGCACCGGGCGCGTGCGTGGGAGTGATGCGATCGTCGAAACCATCCGCGTATATCTGGACAACTGCGGCGCCACCCAGCACCTCCTCGGCAACGTCGTTGTAGACATCGAGGGTGATTATGCACAGAGCCGGGCCTACGTTCGCGATGTGCATTTGAACGCCGTTGGGGACCCCGAGACGCGGTTCTACACGCTCGGCGAGTATCGAGACTCCTGGCGGCGGGGCACGGACGGCTCATGGCAGCTCACGGAGAGAATCAAGTCCAATCGTGCGTACGCCGGAACGCTGGAGGTGTTCGCCCCGGCAGACGGGACAGCCTAGACGATTGGCGCACGCGGTCAGTTCGGATGCGGCATCCGAAACGAAACGGTATGGACCCCGCGACCGTCCCGCTGTGGACGTCGGCCTGGCCGCGCCGCGCCGCCGCACAAAGCCTTCCCTCCTGAGGGGTTCTTCCCCTCGATCAATCCTGCACAGGCGACGCTGCCGCCGACGCGCGGGGCACCGTGGTCGGCGCGCCAGCATGATCGCCATCATCTCGAGGTCACGACGTCATCTCAGGCCCCGTCTTCGCCGACTATTGTCCTGTTTGATCCCGTCGTTATAACTCCGCGACTGCGAGCTCAGGCGCTTGTCCGGCGATGAGGGGTGACGCGGGTTGCAACGGAAGCTGGATCTCATGGGCCCCGTGCTGGAGCCGCCGAACTTCGTCCGCGATGGGCACCACCACACACACGCCGACGGGAATCTTGAGAGAGGCGACGAGCCGATTGCCGTCGAGCCGCCAGGAGGCGGTGACGGCACCAAAGTCAGTCATCAGGCTGCCGGTTGCCTGCGTCAGTCCGCCCCCCAGGATCGGACGGAACTGTAGTTCACGACGACCGGGTGAGCTGCTGGTGAGGCCAACGACGCTCGAAATCAGCCAAGAGGCGACCGAGCCAAAGGCGTAGTGGTTGGACGAGCCGACCCGGCGCCCCTTGCGGTCGGGCTCTTCCCAGTTCTCCCAGATGGTCGTCGCACCCTTCCCCACCTGAGCCAGCCAGCCGGGCGGGCTTTCGTTGAGGAGCAGCTGGTAGGCGAGATCGCGCCGGCCGATAGCCGTCAGTACCGGCAAGATGAGGCTAGTACTGAGAAAGCCGGTTCCGATGTGGCCGGAGTGTTCGATAAGTTGGGCGAGCCGATCAGCGGCCCGCGCACGCTCGCCGGGAGCGAGCAGGTCGAACGAAAGCGCTCGGACGTAATCGTCCTGACGGTCGGACCCGATGCGACTGCCGCCTCGCCGCACCGCCACGCGTCGCCACAGCGAAACGGCGTCTTGCGCAACACGCGTGTACTGCTCGGCTTCCCCCACGCGCCCGAGAACTTCGGCGCTACGCGCAAGAACTGCAGCGGAGTGAGCGAGATAGGCGAGGCCGATGTTCTTCCGATTGACGGAGTTGTCTCTCACCGCGCCCGCGATCGAGCTCTCGCCAGCGCGGATCCACTCCCCCCAGATGAAGCCCTTACGGGCGCCGCCGCGTCGCAGATAGTCCACCCACGCGATCATCGAATCGAATTGTTCATCGAGGATCGCGCCATTACCGGTCGCCTCGTAGAGCTCCCAAGGCAGGAGGACGGCGGCATCACCCCAACCGACAGAACCAGCAGCCTTCGCGGTCATACCCTTCGGTGGTCCGGAGAACGGGGAGAACTCTTTCGGGATGATCATCGGAACGCGGCCGTCGTCGAACTGATCGATGCGCAACGATCGCAGATAGCGTGTGAAGAATCCGGTCACGTCCGCCAATGCAGTGGCCGTTGGCGCGAACACCTGGGCGTCGCCGGTGAACCCGCCGCGTTCCCGCGTCGGGCAGTCGGTCGGCGTATCGAGGAAGTTGCCCGTCATACTCCAGGTCGCGTTGCGGTACAAAGCGTCCAGTCGCGGATCCGAGCTGCGGAACGCGGCTGGGTCCGCCTCCACCGACGAAAGCACGACCGCCTCTATGTCGATCAGTTCACCAATCGCCAGCCCACTGATGTGCACATAACGAAATCCATGGAGGGTGAACCAGGGCTGCACCCAGCCTCCTCGGCCATCGGAGACGATCTCATCCTGCTGGAAGCGGCGCGGCCGATCCCGTCGTTTCCGTCCTTCGCGGTCAAGGTGCTGCCATTCGACTCGACCCTCGCCATCCACGTCTTCGGCGTGCTGCAGGAGCACGCGTGACCCATGTTTCGCCCTGGTACGTATCCGGACGACTCCAGACAGATTCTGATCGAAGTCGACGGGGTTCTTTTTTGTGCCATCCGGCGTTCCGGTGAGCTCCCGCTGCGTGAGACCTCTGCGATATATCGCCGAAATATGGCGTCGCGCGGTTGTCCACCGTTTGGGGGACAAGCTAAGGTGTCCGTGGACGCGATGCGCGGCGATCTGGGGAGAGCCACCGTTGCGTCCAGCTGGGGAAGCTGGGGTCTGGGGCCACTGACTTCCGATGCGTTCGAGCCCCCCGAGAACGCAGGTGCCCCCGGGCGCTGCAGATATAAGCTGCGGCGGCCGGGGGCTTTTCGGATTCACCCGTGCATTGGGAGTCATCGCACGCCTGCTGGGGACAGGCTTCGGCACTGGGGATGCCTCGCGACGACGAACATCCAGAACGGGCTCGGTCCGGACCCCACCCTATTCGCAAATCAACCGGTAGACCAAAGCGCACGGCGCGTCGTCACAGGTTGCCGAAGACCTCGTCGCAGATGACCGGCCCTTCGCCACTTTCTGAAGCCGCCTCCGGGTTTCCTGCCCGCCGAGGCGCGGGCGCGGCGCTAGCCTCAGGAGCATGCGCCGCGCTCAGCTGCCCGACCACACGTGCGGGTGGTCGCCTCAGTACCGGCGCACGGTGGCCAATCACGAGTGCGCCCGGTGCGTCGCCGAGGACGAGCTGATCCTCGACACGCAGAAGTTCGACCAGCGGAAGCGCTCCTGGATCTACCGGCCGGCTCGCGTCCCGCGTTTGGTGTCGGCCGACGACATCCCGAGCGGGGACTCCCTCGCCGCGAACGGCGACGAGCCCGCGCCGCGTCGCGAGACCTTCGTTCCGCTCGGCGACGCGGAGTAGGAGCGGAGCGGACAGCCTGCGTTTGTCGCCCGTTTGGGGGACGAGCTAGTGTTGTCGGTGGACGCAGCGCGCGGGGATCTGGGGAGACTCGCGCCACGTCCGGCTGGGGAAGCTGGGGTCTGGGGACACCGACTTCCGATGCGTGTCGACCCCCCGAGACGCAGAAACCCTCGGACGCCGCAGACAATTGCTGCGGCGTCCGAGGGCCTTTCAGCGCAGCGCGCGATCGCTGAGATGGACGGACCCGTTCGCGAAGGCGAGCCGGCCGCCGCCGATCGCGACCGGGGTGGCCGAGGCATCCATCATCCTGCGCACCTCATCGGCGTCGAACGAGGTGCTCGCCGTCATGCCCGGTAGTGACGGCGGCGAGGGTCGCGGAGTTGCCAGCGGATCCCCAGCAACAGCCGCTTGCGCGGGGGATGGATGCTGCGGCTATTGTTTTTCGATAGCTACATACTGTTTATCGATAGGCAGGGTCACATGCAACGCACCACGATCGTCGTACTGAAGGTCCTTCTCGCGGCTCTGCTCGCGCTGCTGCTGTGCTGCCAGGTGTTCGTGGTCCCGGCCGTCGCCGCGCAGTCGGCGGTGCGCTACTCCGAGATCGCGTACTTCGAGATCCCGGGCATGATCGTCGGCATCCTGTTCCTCGTATGCGTGCAGGTGGTGCTGGTGTGCGTGTGGAGACTGCTGTCGCTGGTGGGCGAAGACAGCATCTTCAGCGACACCGCGTTCCCCGACGTCGACGTCAGCCTCGCCGCCGTCGCGTTCGCGACGTTCCTGGTGTTCGTCGCCCTCGTCGCGCTGAGCCTGACGGGGTTCCTGACGCCGTCGATCACGCTGCTCCTGCTGCTCGGGGTCGTCGTCGGCGCCGGCCTGTCGCTGCTGATCGTGGTGCTGCGCGGGCTCCTGCGCAAGGCCTCGCAGCTCGAGCACGACCTCTCGGAGGTGGTGTGATGCCGATCATCATCAACCTCGACGTGCAGCTGGCGAGGAAGAAGATGTCGGTCACCGACTTCGCCGCCGCGATCGACATCACGCCGGCGAACGTCTCGGTGCTGAAGAACGGCCGCGCGAAGGCCGTGCGGTTCACGACCCTCGACGCGATCTGCCGCGTGCTGGAATGCCAGCCCGGCGACATCCTGGAGTGGGTGCCCGACGACCATCCGGCCGCCATCGCGGCGGCCGAGGGCGAGGCATGAGCACGGCCGCGGGTGCGCCGGCGCCACCCGCCTGGAGTTCCACCGCGATCGCCGAGCTGCTCGACGTCGTGCGCTGTCCGGTGTGCGGCTCGGGCATCGTCGCCGAGCGGCGCTGCCCGGCGTGCGGCGCGGACTTCCGCGGCGCGATCGGCCGCGACCTGTGGGCGGCGTCGCAGGACGCGGTGGACGCGCTCCGCGTACGCCAGGCGCTCCTCGAACGGGTGCCGATCGCGCCGCCGCAGGGTGCAGCTGCGGCGCCCGGCACGGCCGGCCCCTCGGCGGGAGCGGCGGGCGCGGCCGGGGCGACCGCACCGGCGTCCGGCGTCGAGGTCGCCCCCGGGCCTGCGACCGCCGCACCCACCGGCGGCGAGGTCGCCCCCGAGGCCGGGCCGTCCGCGACCGTGCAGTCCGTGCTCGCGGTCGCCGGCGCGGGCCTGGTCGCGGTCGCGGCGGTCGTCTTCACGTTCTTCAACCCCGACCTCGCCGACCCGCTGCCGCGCGCCGCCATCGTGGGCGGCATCGCCGCGGCGTTCCTCGGCGGGGCCGCGTTGCTCGCGCGCCGCGGCCTGCGCTTCTCGGCGGAGGCGATCGGCGCCCTCGGCGTCGTCTTCCTCGCCCTCACCGCGACGACGGTGCTCGCACTGCTGCCCCCGGGCGTGGACGGATGGGTGTTCACCGCCCTCACCACACTCGTCGCGGGCGGCGCGCTCGCGGTGCTCGGCCCGCGCGCCGGCATCCGCGCGTGGGTCGGGAGCGGCCTCGTCGCCCTCGCCTTCGTGCCCCTCATGCTCGCCCTCGCCTCGTCGTCGGCACTCGCGACGACCGCCGGCTGCCTCGCCTCGGCCGCCGCCGCCGGCGCTCTCGTCGCGTTCGCCGCGCGCTCCGAGCGCAGCCGTCCGCTCACCGCGGAAGCCGTGACGCTGAGCGTGCTGCAGTTCGGCTTCGCGGCCGCGGCGCTGGTGACGGTATGGGGAACGGATGCTGCCGCCGGCGTCTCCCCCGCGTTCTTCGCCGGCGGGACCCTGGTGGCGATCGCCGTTCTGGCCGCGGCATCGGCCCGCCACCTCGCCGGGACGCTGTGGAGCGGCGTCGCCGGTGCGGCGATCGTCGCCGCCGTGGCGGTGCTGCCACTCGGCGGGGCGAGCGGCGGCGACTGGCTTGCGGCGTTCCCCCTCGCCGCCGGGCTCGGCCTCGTCGTCGTGGGCGCCCTCTCGCCGTTGCACCGCCTGGTCGCACGCGGCGCCCTGTTCACCGGAGCGGTCATGGTCGTCGCGGCCGTCGCCGTGATCCCGACGGTGGCCGCGTTCCTGATGCTGCTGGGCACCGTCGCCGGCCCGACGGGCGGCACCGTCCTTCCGGCCTCGACCGCGCTCGGGCTCACCGTGGGGCTGGCCGCGCTGGCCCTGTCGCTCGCGTCGTTCGCCGCCCTCACGGCCCCTCGCGGCCTCGCCGCTGCGGACGGAGCCGGGGCCGCCGCATCCATCGCCGCAGTTTCCGCGGTCGGGGCGCACGCCGACCGTTCGGGGCGCACGCCGCGCGCCCCGAACGCATCCGACGCGCCCCAAACGCCGGAGGCCGACGCCGCCGGCGAGTCGGTCGCGCCGCCCCGGCCTGTCGCGGTCGGCACGCGCTGGCTCGGGTTCCTGGGCGCGTGGTACGGGGTGCTGGCGTTCCTCGTGGTGCTCACGCTGCCGAGCCTCGAGGTGTGGGCGCGCATCGCGATCGCTCTCGTCGCCGCGGTCGTCGCGGGCGCGGTCGTGTCGACGCGGATGCGGGATGCCTCGACCGCCGTCCGCATGCCGGTCGTGGTCGGCGCGCACGCGGCCGTCGCTCTCGCGGCGGTGCTGTCGTGGCGCGACGCCGACCTCACGGTGTGGGCGGGGGCTGCCGTCGTCGCGACCCTCGGTGTGCTCGCGCTCACGGTGCCGCGCGCGGCGCGCTTCGTGCACGTGGGGGTGGCGTTCGCCTACGCACTGACGGTGCTCGCGACGGCGCTCTCGCGTGCCGGCGCGGATCCGCTGGTGGTCGTCTGCCTCACGACATGCGCCGCCGGAGCCGTCGCGATCGCGGTCACGTACGCCCGGCGGGTGCCGTCGCGTGAGTGGTACGCGGTGCTCGCGGTGACGGCCGTGCCGTTCGCGATCGGCGTGCTGCAGGTCGTGTTCGAGCGCAGCGGCTGGACCGCCCTGTCGACGGCTGTCATCTTCGGCCTCGCCCTCACGCTCGTGACGACGACTCGCCCGGGACTCGGCATCGTCGTGCGCACGCTCGCCGCCGCCACCCTCGTGCCCGCGGTCGCGGTGGTCGCGGTGTGCCTCGGCGCGCAGCTGCTGCCGATGAGCGGATCGCCCGTCGTGCTCCCCGTCATCGCGGGGATCGTCGCCGGCACGCTGGCGTCGGCGGACCTCCTCGCCGCCGCACTGTCGCGACGCCTGCCCGCGGCGCACGTGCGGGCCGCAGGGCTCGCGGTCGAGGCATCCGCTCTCCTCACCGCCGTGATCGCCGTCGCGCTGTCGCTCGTGCGCACGTCGGCGGGGCTGCCGACGACGCTCGTCGTGCTCGTGGTCCTCGGCATCGGGTTCGTCGCGACGGCCCTGTTCTCGCCGCGTCGCTACGCGTGGCCGCTCGCGGGCGCCGCGTTCACCGGCGCGCTGTGGAGCGCGTGGGGCATCGCGGGCGTCACCGGCCTCGAGCCGTACCTGCTGCCCCCGGCCCTCGGCGTCGCGGTCGTCGCCGTCTGGCTCACCGCTCGCGGCCGCCCGGCCGTCGGCCTCTACACCGTCGGAGTCGCCGTCGCGGTGGTGCCGGTGCTGATCGCACTCGCCCTGGATGGGACGGATGCTGCGATCCCAGCGCTCGGGGTCGGCGCGGGCTTCCCCGCCCGGGCGTACGCGCTCGTGGGTGCGGCATGGGCGCTGGTCGCAGCATCCATCCTCGTCCGCCGTGCGTCCGCTCCACGCCTGCGGCGCCTGCGGGCGCTGACCACACCCACGCTCGCCGTCGCGATCATCGCCGCCGCGGCCGCCGCGGTGCAGGGTGTGCGATGGGGCACGGGGCTGGATGTCGCGCCGACGGATCCGCCGATCATCGCGGGGCTGGTGTTCGGACTCGCCGGCGCCGGGGCCGCGGCGAGCGCCGCGCGGGTGCTGCACCGGACGGCCGCGCCCGGCACCCTGCTCGCCGAGACGCGCTGGCTCGGCGCCCCGGCGGTGCTGATCCTGGGCATCGCGGTCTGGCCGGCGATCGAGCGCGAGTGGTCCGTCATCTGGACGATGTGGGCACTGCTGCTGGCGTTCCTCGTGCTCATGGTGACCGTTGCGGCGCGCGGACTGCATGCGCCGACGGCGCTTCCGCCGGTGTGGTTCCTGTTCGCGGTGTCGTTCACGACCGCGGTGGTCGCGTGGAGCCCGCGCGACCTGCGCGTGGAGTGGTTCTCGCTGCCGCTCGGCCTCTTCCTCCTCGCGGCGGGTGCGCTCGCGCTGCGCCGGCCGGCGCCCTTCGCGCGCACGCGGTCAATCGAGGCCTGGCCGGCGGGCCGGACCGGGTCGTGGCCGCTCCTCGCACCCGGGCTCGTCGTGATGCTGAGCGCGTCGGTCGCCGCGACCTACACCGACCCGCGCACGTGGCGCGCGATCCTCGTGATGGCGATCGCGCTGGCCGCGATCCTGGTGGGCGCCACGCGGCAGCTCGCCGCGCCGTTCCTCATCGGGATCATCGTGCTGCCGGTCGAGAACGTGCTCGCGTTCATGGTGCAGATCGGCCGCGGCATCGAGGCGATGCCGTGGTGGATCACGCTGTCGGTGGTCGGCGCCGTGCTGCTCATCATCGCCGTCGGCTACGAGCGGCGGGCCGGAGAGGGCACCGGCCTCGCGGCACGACTCCGCGACCTCGCCTGACCTCGTCCCGGTCCGGGCGCGAAGGCGGGCCGGGTCGGGCGCTCAGGGCTCGAGCGTGACGTCGACCTGGATCTCGGTGGCGAGGCGCTCGAGCTCGTCAGTGAGGGCCTCGAGGTCGACGGACGCCGGCACTCGGGCGACGACGGTCGCCTCGAAGAGCCGCCCGCCGTACATCGCGGCCTCGGTCGTGCGTGTCGTGAGGTGGTCGATGCTCACGTCGTGCGCGCGCAGCACGGTCGAGATGTCGCGCACGATGCCGGGGTGGTCGTTGCCCATCACCTGGAGGTGAAGGGGGCGAGCCGTGCCCATCGGCGGCTCTTCGGCGCCGGCGTGCACCGTCACCTTCAGCAGACCGTCAAGGACCGCGAGAGCCTCGCGCAGCTCGCCGGCGCGCTCGGGCGCGATCGAGACCTCGATGATCCCGGCGAACGCGCCCGACAGCTCGGCGAGCTGACTGTTCTCCCAGTTGCCGCCATGGTTTCCCACGACGTCGGCGACCGCCGCGACGAGTCCGGACCGGTCGTCTCCGACCACGGTGAGCACGAGCGTCGTCATGGGCTCACTGTACCGATCGAGGGTGGCGCCACCCAGGAGAGATCGGGTCAGCGCTGCCGCTCGGCGAGCTCGGAGGTCACCGGGAACGGGAGGCGGAAGCGTTCGGGATCGGCGCCGACGGCGGAGGCCGCGCCGTACTCGTCGGCCACGACGGTGACGCCGCGGGCGCTGGCCTCGGCGATCCGCACCGGCCGCTCGGTGCCGTCGGGCAGGCGCAGGATCCACTGGTCGGCGAGGTAGCCGATGCCGAGCCCCTCGAGGAGCTCCTCGGCGGCGAGCCATTCGACCGCGCCGGCGCCCTCGGGCGTGCGCTCGCGGCCGAGCAGGTCGAAGACGCGGAACCCATCGCCCGCGGCGAGCATCCATCCCAGGATCTCGCCGTCGCCGCGGCGGTGTTCGATCCAGTCCGGAGGCAGCATGGGATCCGAGCGTACCCGTCGGGCGGCCCCGATCATCCACAACCCGCGCGCCGGTCGGACGGCGGGCCGCAGCATCCGGAGTAGCATCCCCCCAGAGATCGCACGTGGGGATGCGCGGTCCGGACTCGGGGAGTCGTATGGCCAGCTTCGGCACACCCCCCGCCCGACGGCCGTCGGCGCGGGTGCGACGGCGACGCCTGTTCGCGGGCGTCGCGGGAGCCGTCGTGCTGCTCGCCGCGATCGGCGGCACGGTTGCGGCGATCGGCTTCGCGCGCGCGGGCGCCGATGAAGGGATGACGGATGCTGCGCCCTCCGCCGGCGCGTCGCCCACGCCGGCACCCGCCCCGACGCCGCTGACGCCCGAGGAGCAGCTGCTCGCGTCGACCACAGACCCGGCGGCGTGCGCGGTGAGCTTCACCGGCGACGGCATCGCCGACGCCCCGTTGCTGCAGACGCAGGGAGCGCTGTACGCGGGTCTTCCGATCCCCGCGCGCGACGGGCTCGTCTTCGCGGGGTGGTACGCGACACCGGAGGATGCCGCGGCCCTCGCGATCCCCGGACGCGTCAACGGCTCCGAACCTGTCGTCTGCACCGATCAGCGCGTGACGCTCCACGGCGCGTGGATGAGCCCCGAGCAGAACACGGCCGAGGACGCCCGCATCCCGATCCTCATGTACCACCAGTTCACGTCGAAGCCCGAGGGCGAGAGCGGCTGGCTGCGTGGCAACTACGCCTATATCGGCGACTTCGACGCGCACATGAGCCACATCGCGACGACGGGCTTCTACCTGCCGACGTGGGACGAACTGTCGGCCTTCATCGACGGACGGCTGTTCCTGCCGAACCACTCGGTGATCGTCACCGACGACGACGCCGACCAGACCTGGTTCGACCTCGCCGCGCCCGTCGTCGACAAGTACAAGGTGCTCACCACCTCGTTCATGATCACGGCCTACCGGCAGGATCCGCCGCCGAACATCTACGTGCTGCGGCGCTCGCACACCCACGACATGCACCGGGCAGGTGCGAACGGCGACGGACTCATCACGAACCTCTCGGTGCCTGAGATCGTCGCCGACATGGAGGCGTCGTACGGCGTGCTCGGGGTCAAGGAGATCATGGCCTACCCCTTCGGGCACTACAACGACACCGCGATGGAAGGCCTCCGACAGGCCGGCTGGGAGATGGCGCGCACCATCGAACCCGGCTACGTCACGATCGGCACCGACAAGCTCGCCCTGCCGACCGTGCGCATCAACTACGGCATGGGACTGGACGCGCTGATCAATCTGATCGGCTGACGGATGCCGCGACCCCGCGCCGCTCGTTCGCACCGCGTGTATCAGGGTCGATGACGCAGTCTCCTGAATGTTCAGCAGGCGATGCGAAATAGAGGAAAGGCTGAGGAATCGGTGCTTCCGAAGTCGGATCGCCGCATGTAAAGTTACGACTGCGTGAGGCCCTTCGGGGCCTCAATGGGCATCGGGTTTGGGATCCGATGCCTGCACCGGATGGGGATCCGATGCGCGCACTGGGGATAACGCGGCTGGTTACCCGGCCACCGCACAAACTGGGGATATTTTCGCAATGGCATTTGCAGATGCCGTGCGGTTGTCGTGCGTGGGGGTTGCACGATGACTGCCATCGACGCCGGCGTACAGACCGTGTCTGCGCTGGACGCGCCCGCGTTCCAGCCGATACTCACCCCCCGAGCATCCACCACCAAGCCGATCACGACGCTGGTGCCTCGAACCGAGCCCGCGCTCGAGCGTCGACGGCTCTGGGAGCACCGCTACGCGCGCCGCCTGCGCGCCACCGATGCCGCCGTGGTCGTGAGCGCAACCGTTCTCACCGCCGTGATCGATACGTCGGTCTGGTCGACGGGCGCATTCGCCGTCGCCCGCGTCGCGGTGCTGACGGCCATCGTCTGGCTGCTCTGCCTTGCACTCGTGCAGAGCCGCGCCGCATCGATCAGCGGCTCCGGCGCCACCGAG
Organism: Microbacterium sp. NPDC056044; assembly: GCF_042267145.1. Classification (NCBI taxonomy): domain Bacteria; kingdom Bacillati; phylum Actinomycetota; class Actinomycetes; order Micrococcales; family Microbacteriaceae; genus Microbacterium; species Microbacterium sp. NPDC056044. The sequence goes on from NZ_JBHJWZ010000002.1 coordinate 60,465, forward strand.
TACAAGCGCGTGATCCACGCCACGGGCTTCGCCTTCGGCATCATCGCGATGATCTTCGTGCTGTTCCAGTGGCACGGCGTGCGCCTTCAGCTGATCGCCGCACTGCCGGCGGGCCTGTTCGCGCTCCTCGTCGGTCGCTGGCTGTGGCGCAAGTGGCTTCTGCGGCAGCGCAACTACGGCCACTACGCGTCGCGCGCGATCGTGACCGGCACCCGCGACGACATCGAGTACGTGCTGCGCACGCTCGACGAGCGTGGATCCGGCTACGTCACCGTGGGTGCCGCCCCGTCGGATCAGAGCACCGACCCGATCATCGTCGACGGGCGCGTCCACGAAGTGATCGGAACCATGGGATCCGTCGCGATGCACGCCCGCACGCTGGAAGCCGACACGATCATCGTCGCCACGCGACCCGAGGACGACCCCGACTTCATCAAGCGCCTGAGCTGGGAGCTCGAGGGCACGGCATCCGAACTGATCATCTCGAGCCGTGTCGCGGATGTCGCCGGCCCGCGGATCTCGTTGCGCCCGGTCGACGGGCTGCCGCTGATCCACGTGAAGATCCCGGAGTTCGAAGGCGGCAAGCACGCGCTCAAGCGGGCCGTGGACATCGTGTTCTCGTCCCTCGTGATGATCCCGCTGTCGCTGCTCGTGATGCCGGTGATCGCGCTGATCATCAAGCTCGACGACGGCGGCCCGGTGTTCTTCCGGCAGACCCGCATCGGCCGCGATGGCCAGGAGTTCGGCATCCTGAAGTTCCGCACCATGCGCACCGACGCCGAGGAGCGTCTCGCCGAGCTGGAGGCGCAGAGCGACGGAAACGGCGTGCTCTTCAAGATGAAGGACGACCCGCGCATCACGCGCGTCGGGGCGATCCTGCGGAAGTTCTCGATCGACGAGCTGCCGCAGTTCTGGAACGTCCTCATCGGCGACATGAGCGTCGTCGGCCCGCGCCCGCCGCTGCCCAAGGAGGTGCGCGAGTACGACGGCAAGGTCTACCGCCGCCTCTTCATCAAGCCCGGCATCACGGGGCTCTGGCAGGTGAGCGGCCGCAGCGACCTCTCGTGGGAGGAGAGCGTTCGCCTCGACCTCCGCTACGTGGAGAACTGGTCGATCACGAGCGACCTGATGATCATGTGGCGCACCGCCAAGGTGATGCTCGCTCCGTCGGGAGCGGGTGCCTACTGATGGCCCGCACAGCACTCGGTCGACGACAACGGCGTCGTCGGCCGACTTGAGCCGGATCCGCGGTCACCACTCCGTCGAGCCCCGCCAGTGCGCACTGGCGGCCACCCGAGACGGTGCCCTTCCCCCAAGGGGGCGTGGCCGCGGGTCCCTGGGATCCGTTCTCGGGTGGGGACGGGGTACGTTGGGAAGGCGACCGACGGGGGTGGGTCGCTGATACGGCTTGGGGGCCGCGCATGGTGAGTGTCGTCATTGCAGCGCACAATGAAGAAGGCGTGATCGGTGCGTGCCTCGACGCCGTTCGACGTTCGGTGGAGGCGGATGCGGAGATCATCGTCAGCGCGAACGGCTGCACCGATCGCACGGCGGAGATCGCCCGAGATCGCGGGGCGCTGGTGATCGACCGTCCCGAGGCCGGGAAGCCGGGGGCGCTCAATGCCGCGGACGGCGTGGCGACGCGGTTCCCTCGGGTGTACCTGGATGCCGACATCCTTGTACCCGCCGACGGCGTTCGGGCGCTCGCCGAGTTGCTGGACGCAGGCGCGCTGGCTGCCGTACCGCGCCGTCGTGTGGACACCTCCGGTCGCCCCCTCACGGTGAAGGCGTACTTCGCGATCAACGAGCGGCTCCCGGTGTTCCGTGACGGGCTGTTCGGGCGCGGGATGATCGCGGTGTCCGAGACCGGACGCTGGCGGTTCGATGCTTTTCCCGCCATGATCGCCGACGACCTGTTCCTCGACTCGCAGTTCTCCGCCGCGGAGAAGGCCGAGGCCGACGACGTCGAAGTCGTGGTGGAGGCTCCGCGCACGACGAATGCGCTGCTGAACCGGCTCGTACGCGTGCGGAGGGGCAACGCGGAGATGCGATCCGCCTCGGCCACGGGCGAGGTCGAGGTCGCGATCCGGGAGTCCGACCGCTGGTCGTGGCTGCGCGACGTGGTGCTGCGGCATCCGCATCTCGTGTTCGCGGCCATCCCCTACGTGATCATCACGCTCACGGCGGCGCGTCGCGCGCGACGGCCCGCAGCCATCGACGGCGGATGGGGTCGCGACGACAGCACGCGCGTCGCGACGTCAGCGCAGGACGGAGCCCCGGCGTGATCGTCAATATCTGCTTTCACGGGATCGGTGAATGCGCCCAGGAGCGGGAGCCGGGTGAGGCGCGGTACTGGATGAAAGAGGACGTCTTCCTCAGGGTGCTCGACAGCGTGGCCGATCGACCCGACGTGCGCTTGAGCTTCGACGACGGAAATCGCTCCGATGCCGATATCGCCTTGCCGGCTCTGCGAGAGAGAGGCCTCACCGCCACCTTCTTCCCGCTCGCCGGCCGACTGGACGACGCTGCCAGTCTCGGCGCCGGGGATCTTCGCGCGCTGAAGGGAGCCGGCATGTCCATCGGCTCGCACGGTTGGGACCACGTCCCGTGGCGGGGCTTGTCGCCGGCTGATGCAGATCGTGAGTTCGTGGCAGCGCGGACCACGCTCGCGGAGGCCGCCGACGCGGAGATCACCGAGGCGGCGTTCCCGCTCGGGCGGTACGACCGGTCGGCGCTGCGCCGGCTGAAGTCGGCCGGATACCGCACTGTGTATACGAGCGACCGGTTCCGGGCACGACCGCGTTCGTGGCTGCAGGCGCGCTACAGCGTGACTTCTGCCGACACCGTGGAAACGGTGACACGTATCGTTCGAGGCAGGCCAGGCCTCCACGAAGCGAGGAACCTGCTGGCCAGCGCCGTGAAGCGGATGCGTTAGCCTTCGGGGCACCCGCACCATTGAGAAGAGCCGCATCCTTCAGGGATGCCTGATCGCCGTCTTGGGGGACGCGACATGGGGGAAGAAAAGGAAGCGCCTGCGGACGGGCGATCCGAAGAGCAGGTGGATGCCGCGACCCGAGGGCTCACCCCCGCGATGCGCGCGGTGCTGTGGATCGTGGGTGGGGTGGCGGTGCTCGGCATCGCCGTCGCCGTCTGGCTGCTCACCGCCGGACCGGGCTCTGGCGCCTCTGCGGACCCCGAGCCCAGCGCGAGCCCCAGCCCGACGGTGACCCAGGGACCGATTCCTGGCGCGACGCCGACGACGGGGAGCGAGGTGCAGGAGCCGGATGAGACCGCTGCGCCGATCGACCGGCTTCCGCCATTGACGACCTCGACCCCGCTCGTCAGCGACCCCCTTCCCGCCTCCGGCTCGGCATCCGGCGAACTCGTCAAGGGATTCCCTGCAGATCTGATGGGACCCGCGCCGGAGTCGCAAGTCCTCGAGAGCTCGATCTCGACGGAGGGCTCGACGATGCAGGTCAGTCTGGTGGCGCGCACGGATGCCACGGCCGATGACGTTCGGGAGCACTACCGCACGCTCTGGGCAGGCCTCGGCCTCACCGACACGAGCAGCGGCGATGGATCGGTGACGTATTCCGACGCGTTCTCGTCGATCTCGCTCGCCTTCTCGACGTCTTCCGGGACCGGCACCGTATATATGGTCTACGGCGTCTTCCGAACGAGCTGAGGCACGCTTGTACATCTCTTTCTCCAACACGCCCGAGCCGGAGGACAAGACCGGCGACGCGACGCGCACCCCACGGGGAACCCGGACGGTCTCCTCCACGGTCATCACGCTCGGCATCGTGTCGCTGCTCACCGACATCTCTTCCGAGTCGGTCGCCGCGATCCTCCCCCTTTACGTCACAGGTGTGCTGGGACTGTCGACGATCGCGTTCGGCTTCCTTGACGGCGTGTATCAGGGAGTCAGCGCGCTGGTGCGCATCGGCGGCGGCTACGTGTCGGACCGCTCCGACCAGCCCAAGTGGGTGGCGTTCGTCGGCTACGCGCTGGCCGCGGTGGCCCGCATCGGGCTGCTCTTCGCCTCGGGGTTCGCCGCGATCACGGCGGTCATCACGGCTGACCGGATCGGCAAGGGCATCCGCACCGCCCCCCGCGACGCCCTGATCACGGCGACGTCGGAGCCCGAGAACCTGGGCAAGTCGTTCGGCGTCCACCGCACGCTCGACAACATCGGCGCGGCAGTCGGACCACTGATCGCCTTCTTCATCCTGCTGCTGATCCCGGACGGATTCCACACGATCTTCGTCGCGTCCCTCGCATTCGCGCTGATCGGCGTGCTGATCCTGGGTCTGGTCGTGCCGAACGTGCGCACCCGCCCGCGAGAGGGCTCCCCTGAACAGCGCGAGGGCGTGCCGGTGGCTCCCGCGCCGCAGCGCAAGAGGTTCGACTGGGCGGCCGTGACCAAGGGACCGATGCGCCGCGTCCTGATAGCCGCGGGCATCCTCGGCATCCTGACGATCGGGGACGGCTTCATCTACCTCGTGCTCCAGAACCGGAGCGACTTCGCGGCCCAATGGTTCCCGCTCATGTATGTGGGCACCAACCTGGCGTTCCTGGCGTTCGCAGTTCCCCTCGGACGCCTCTCGGATCGCGTGGGGCGCGGCCGGGTGTTCGTCTTCGGACACGTCGCACTCGTCGCGGCGTACGTCGTGGCGGCGATGCCGATCACCGACATCGCCGCGACGATCCTCTGCCTCCTGCTTCTGGGCGCGTTCTACGCCTCGACGGACGGAGTGCTGGCGGCGCTCGCCAGCCAGCTGACACCGCCCGAGACGCGCGGCACGGGGATCGCCGCCGCCCAGACGGTCGTGGCTCTGACACGATTCGTCTCAGCGACGGGCTTCGGCTTCCTGTGGTACGCCATCGGCCCCGAGTCCGCAATGATCGTCGTGGGGGTTCTGCTGGCGATCGCCATCCCGCTGGTCGCGCTGCTGCTGCGCCCGTACCTCGCCACGACGCGACCCCTCTATCCCGACACCGATCTGAGCGCGTCCACGGAGGTCTCCGGCCAGTGAACAACCGCATCAAGTGGCTGGTCGTCGCCGGTGTCTCTGTCGTCGCCCTCGTCGCCACCGCCGCCGTCGGCGTGACAGCGTGGCAGCAGTACCAGGACAGGCAGGATGCGCCCAGCGCGGCGGAGACCGCCGCGCCCGGCGAGTGGGCGGACGGTGACCGGGTCGTCTTCCGCAACACCGCGCTGGGAGAGGGCTACGGCCTCGTCGCGAGCGTGCCTCTTGCGGATCCTTCGGGAGCGCGCGCGCTCACGGATATCGCGTGCGACCGCGTCGACGCGACACCCGACGAGTTCTCCTGCCTTCGCACCGAGCGCGGGGTGGTCCCTTCCTATAGCGCATCGCTGTACTCGAACAACGGCATCGTGCAGCAGACCTGGCCGTTGCCCGGAATTCCCAGCCGCACGCGGATCTCCGACGACGGGACGCGGATCTCGACGACCTCGTTCGTCACGGGGCACTCGTACGCCACCATCGGCTTCTCGACCGAGACGGTGATCCACGATGACACCGGTGGCGACTTCGGAAACTTCGAGGAGTGGACGTTCGTCGTCGACGGCGCGCCCAGCGCACCCGTAGACCGGAACTTCTGGGGTGTGACCTTCATCGACGACGACACGTTCTATGCCACCGCAGGGATGACGAACTCGGGGAAGACCTACCTCGTCAAGGGCGACACTCCTTCGCGAACACTGACCACGATCGCCGAGGACGTCGAGTGCCCGTCGCTATCGCCCGACGGCACGCGGATCGCGTTCAAATCTGTGACGGCAGGGGCCGGCCCCACCGTCCACTGGACACCCGCGGTCATGGATCTCGCGACCGGCGAGGTCGAGCTGCTCCCGGAGTCCCGCAACGTCGACGATCAGATCGAATGGCTCGGCGACGACACGATCCTTTACGGGATGCCGCGCGAGGGACAAGCGGGTGATTACGACGTCTGGGCGCTCTCCGCCGACGGCTCAGGCGACCCCGAGATCCTCATCGAGCACGCCTGGTCACCGTCGGTGGTGCGTCGCTGACGTCCGCTTCCCGCGCGCGCTTGTGCTGCGCGCGAAGGACGATGACCCACGCCAACGCAGCTCCCAGCGCCGCGCCGAGCGTATTGGCGAGGATGTCCCGCAGCGTCGGCTGTCGCGACGGAATGACGACCTGTGCGAGCTCTGCCGCGGCCGACAGCGCCAGCGCGAGCGCGACGCCGTACCAGGGGTGGCGGAAGAGCAGTGTCAGGAGGAATCCGAGGGGCACGAACATGAGAATGTTCGCACCGAACTCGATCCAGCCGGTGCCGAACCAGTCCAGCCCGAACGTGTCGCTCAGCCAATCGCCGATCTTGTTGACGATGCCGGAGTACGAGAGCGGCAGCAGCAGGACGAGCCCGACAACCAGCGCGTAGACGGCCAGCCCCGTTATCACCCAGCGTCGACGAGAAGCCCCACCTTCAGCCACGACGGCTCCTGTCTTCAGGGTGATCGGACGCCAGGACGGCCCGGCTCCTGGCAGATTACAGGAGCGGGAAGTGTACATGAGTGTTCTCTCATCCGTTGAGGGACGGCCTAGGCGTAGGTGATACTTCCATTACCTCGCATACGTCATCCCCCGACCGGAATTCTTATGTCACGAAAAGCACTACGCGCTCGCCTACGCCTACGTACCCGGATACGCCGCGCCAACATCGGACTCACGGCACTTGTCGCGGGTGTCTTGGTCGCGGCAGGATTCGCCGTCGTCCCCGCCATGGCCGCGCCCACGACCACCGGCATCTTCGCCGACGACCTCAAGCCCAAGATCGCGGTCGACTCAGACCGGACCGCCGTCGAACTCGGAGTGAAGTTCGCACCCACCAAGTCCGGCACCGTGACCGGGCTCCAGTACTACCAGGGCAAGGGCGCCAAGAACGTCACGATGGCGACGCTCTGGTCGTCCGACGGCAAGGTGCTGGCGCAGGTGTCGTTCAAGGCCTCGAGCACGGTCGGGTGGCGCACCGTATCCCTGAGCAAGCCGGTCAGTCTGACCGCGGGCACGTCCTACGTGGCGTCGTATCAAGCGCCGAGCGGCGGCTACGCGGTGACCGAGAACGACCTCACCCGCACGAAGGTGCAGAACGGGTTCACGCTCAAGTCCGGCGCGGGGGTCTACCGTTACGGCCCGACGAGCAAGGTTCCGACCTCGACGTACTCGGGCTCGAACTATCTCGTCGACATCGTCTACAAGCCGTCGACCACCGCGTCGCCCAGCCCCACCGCGACCGCGACGCCGAAGCCCACCGCGACGCCGAAGCCCACCGCAACGCCGAAGCCCACCGCAACGCCGAAGCCCACCGCAACGCCGACCCCCACAGCGACGCCCAAGCCCACAGCAACGCCGACGCCGACGCCGACGGCGACGCCCACCCCCACCCCGAAGCCCACCACCACGCCGACGCCTCCGCCGACGAGTTCGGGCGGCATCAAGGTGCTCGGCAGGACGTTCCCGAATGCTGCCACGACAGGTGTGCCTGCGGGTGTCGCTCTGACCAAGTACACGGGTCCCTGCACGATCCAGACGGCAGGCTACGTCATCGACGGCAAGCAGGTCGACTGCTTCCTGCGCATCCTCGCCAAGGACGTCGTGATCAAGAATTCCAAGATCAACGGCGGTGTCTATGCCGACTACAACGACAACGTCGGCTCCTTCACGATCACCGACAGTGAAGTCGACGCGGGCCAAGGCGCCGGCACCGGCATCGGCGACGCCTACTTCACGGCGACCCGAGTCGAGGTCATCGGCGGCACGCGCTCGATCAACTGCTATGCCAACTGCACTGTCCGTGACTCCTACGTCCACGGCCAGTTCGCTGACCGGTCGGGCGTTCACCACGAGTCCGGAATCCGGTTCAACACCAACAGCACTCTGATCGGCAACACGATCGCGTGCGACGCTCCGGACTTCCCGCCGGACGCCGGATGCTCGGCAGCGATCACCGGCTACCCCGACTTCGATCCGGTCCGCAACGTGACCATCGACGGGAACCTCATCATGGCCGGTTCCGGTGGCTACTGCGCCTACGGAGGCTCGACGACCGGCAAGCCGTTCTCGGGTCAGACCGCCAATGTGAAGTACACGAACAACATCTGGCAGCGCGGCACCGAGATGGGTGACGGCGGCCGAGGATATGTGTGCGGTTTCTGGGGTCCGATCACGTCCTTCGACACGAAGGCTCCAGGCGCGGTGTGGACCAACAACCTCTACGACGACGGAACCACCGTCGCCCCTGCGAACTGAGGTGACGAACTGCTGGAGTGGTGACCGATACGTCGGTCACCACTCCAGCAGTGTCAGTTCGCTGTAGATGTAGTCGACGTCGCCCGGCCCGCCGGCGCCCTTGTACATCCGCGGACGAGGTGAGCGGAGTTCGCGCCCGGCGCCGCGAGGAGAGAACCCCAAGACCCGCCGCTCGGCGAGGGTCATGGCAAAGCCGCGGCGAAGCAGTCTCGACGCCACCGCATGCCAGGCCTCAGCGAGGACTCCGGGATCGCCCCCGACGAACAGGGGCGTTGCGAACACCGGCAGTTGCTTTCGACGGTCGCGCCGGTACATGAGGTAGGCGTGGCCCCCCGCGGAGCGGACGAGCAGATGCCGCGCGGCTGGGGCGTCTCGGTGATCCGTGAAGACTTTCGCGTCGAAGCCGCCGAGGGCATCCGCGATCTCGTCGAGGTCCTCGATGACCTCGACGTGACGGCCGGCGCGTCCTGGTACGTTGACGGCCAGTCGCGTCGCGGTGTCGAGCCGTGCGAAGCCCAGCCGCTCGTTCATCGCGGGGACGTTCCCGCTCGGCGAGAGATCGGTGAAGAGGTACCCCTTCTGGCCGAGCAGAGCACGCACGAGTCGCAGCGAGTGAGCCCGATACTCAGGCAGGACGCAGAAGGCCGCGAGATTGCAGACCTGCAGCGCGCCCTCGGGGGTTTCGCGCGAGGAGTAGACAGCCGCATATGCTCCGACGACGACATCGTCGACGATGAGTCGGAAGCCGCGGTTGGGCCCCGCCGACCACGGCGGCCGGACGACGGCGAGCCAGCGGTCAGCGCCCACCTGTGAATTGAGGTGTCGGTGGAAGAACTCCGCGACAGCCTCGGCATCGTCATCGCCGATCGGCGCGACCGTCGGCCGAGCCGCTGCGGGCGCGTCGGTCACGCCGCCGCACCGATGCGCGACAGGCCCCGGGCGGAGTCTCGTTCCCACATCGCCCGGCGTCGGCGATGTTCAAGCAGGATCACCACGCCGATCGTCACGCCCGCGCCGAGGACGGAGGTCATCGCCAAAGCGCGCGGCCTGCTGCCCCCGATGTGGTGGATTATCGTCGTCTGGGGCGCCACGATCGCCGTCACCTCGTTGATAGGGTCCACTCCCCGCTCACGCTGCAGTTCATGCAACTCGGCCATGATCTGCCCGACAAGCTCTTCCTGACGCTCCTCTACCCGCTCACGCGTCGGTGCGACGATATCGAGCACCAGCTCCTGGGTCGCGAAGTTGGATCCCCACTGCCCGCCGGTGTCGGGGAGACCGAGAGACCAGCCGTCGCGCACGCCGAGCCCGGCGAGCATCACATCCGGAGATGCGAACTTCGTCACCTCTCCCGGGCCGATGAGCCGTTTAGCGACCACACCGGCGAGATCGATGATGTCCTCGGATTGCGTACGCAGTGCGTTGGGGTACGCAGAACTCGTCGGTGCAAGAAAAACGAGCTCCGTTCGCGTGAAGTAGACGCCTTTGTCGCTCACGACCGCATATCCTGCAAGTGCGGTGCACAGCGCGCCCACCAGCAGGATCGGCCACCTTCGGAGGAGGGCAGCCAGCAACTCCCAGAAAGTCATAAGTTCCCCCTCCTTAGAATAAACCTCGCACCGGTGGCCATCCGCCATCTCAGTGGGGGGAGAGTCAGCAGTGATACTCGACGTATTGCGCGCGATGGCACGACGATGGTACATCGTGCTGATCGGGCTTTTGCTGACATTCGGCCTGGCTTGGGCCGCCTATCAGGCGACGCCCCCCGAGTACAAGGCACGCGGACTCGTGCTGCTCCTGCCGGGCGCCAACGCGGTCGCCGAGGGCGGCAACCCTTTCCTCGCGCTGAGCGGTCTCGAACAGCCCGCGAGCATCGTCGTCGCCTACTTCGCCAGCACAGCCGCGCAGACCGAGGTCGCCGAGGTGTCCGGGACAGCCGATTTCTCGGTTCAGCTCGACGCCTCGACGCGCGGGCCCGTCATCGCCGTAGAGGTCACCGACACGTCCGAGCAAGGCACGATCGACACCCTCGACTACCTCACGGAGCGTGTTCCGCAGGAGCTGGAGCGACTGCAGAGCGAGGTGGGGGCTCCTGCATCCTCCGTCATCACCTCGATGCCGCTGGTGATCGATGCCGAACCCGAGGCCGACAACTCCGGGACCATCCGCATCACCATCGCCGCGTTGGCCGTCGGCATCGTCGCCACAGGCGCCGCGACCTTCGCCCTGGACGGCGTCCTCATGCGGCGACGGAGTCGCCGCAAGGCGCGTGCCGACGAACGGTTCGGCTCGATTGCGGCGCCCTCTCCAGAGGACGATCCGCTCGATGCGCCGCAGGATGCCGAGCACGATCTCGGCCTGGACCCACCCCTGAACGCCGACCTCGACATCCACGACATCATCGGCGATGAGACCGGCGTCGATGGCGAGACCGACGCCGACGCGGACACGAGCATCACAGAAGGCGGGGAAGACAAGGGCCACCGAAGCGCCAGGCCCGGCGCGTCGCGCTCGGCTCGCATCCGTGCCAGCAATCCCGACAGCGAGCCGCCTGCTCCCGCCGACAAACATCTCGGCGCACGTGCCGGACGCCATCGTTGACGATCTCGTCCCTCGGCATCGCACGCCGAACCCGCTGGATCGATGCCGTCGCCTGGCTGACGATCTATCTCGGCCTCCTCCTCTTCATCCCATCGCGCCTCATCTTCGGGCCCCTCGGGAGCGCAGGCGCACCGTCGATGCTGTTCGGGCTCGGGAGCCTGCTGCTCTGGCTGTTCTCATTTCTCGGTGCCGCCCGCCGCGCGGCGACCGAAGCGCAGCCCATCCGCATCGCCCTCGGCATCTTCCTGTTCTGCGTGGGCGTCAGCTACGTGATGGCGATGTCGAGTCCGCTGATTCCGGACGAGGCCAGCCCCGGGGATGTTGCGCTTCTCGCGCTCGCCTCGTGGGCCGGAACACTGTTGCTCACCCACGACGGCATCAGTGACCGAGGCCGCCTCGATACGCTGATCTGGCGCTTTGCGGTGTGCGGCGGCCTGATCGCACTGCTGGGCATCGTGCAGGTGGTCACGCGCCAGCTGTGGGTGGATCAGCTTTCGATACCAGGGCTCACGAGCACGTCGGGATACGGACTGAGTTCGCGCGGCGGCTATCCTCGCCCCGCGGGGACGGCCATCCACCCCATCGAGTATGGGGTCATCCTCGCGATGATCCTCCCCATCACGCTGCACGTCGCATTCCAGCACACGCACCGGCGGACCCTGGTCCGCTGGGCGCCCGCGACGGCCGTCGCGGTGATTCTTCCGCTGACCTCCTCGCGCTCCGCATACCTCGGAGCCCTCATCGCCCTCGTGATCTGCCTGATCGGCTGGACGAGAGAGCGAAGGCTCCGAGTGATCGGAGTGGCTGTCGTCGGACTGCTCGCGATGACGGTGCTCGCCCCGAACTTCCTGAGCTCGATCATCGGCCTGTTCACCGGCGCCAGCGAGGACCCGAGTATCACCTCGCGCACCGACAGCTTCGCGCTGGCCCTCGAGTTCATCGAGCGGAACCCGTGGTTCGGTCGGGGCCTGGGAACTTTCCTTCCGAAGTACCGCATCTTCGACAACCAGTACCTGTTGCTGCTCGTGACCATCGGCATCGTCGGCACCGTCGCTTTCCTCGCACTCGGGGTCACGGCCGCGGTCACCACCATTCGTCTGCGCCGGCGGCTTCGCGACGACTCGTCCCGCGATCTCGCGATGACGCTCACCGCTGCGATCTGCGCGGGGTTCAGCTGCCTCTTCATGTTCGACGCTTTCGCCTTCCCGATGACGATGGGCACCCTGTTCCTGATCCTGGGGCTCGCCGGGGCGCTGAGGCGGGTCGAGGATGCCAAAGCGGGCCTTGCCGCTCTCCTAAGATGACACCGTGCCCGTAGACGTCGCAGCGGTGGTCGTGACCTACAACAGCGCCGACCACATCATCGAGCTCCTCGACAGCATCCCCTCGGCGATGGGCGCGCTGACGTACTCGCTCGTCGTCGTCGACAACGGCTCCTCCGATGCCACCCTCGATGTGCTGGCCACGCGTTCGGATTGCGCCACAGTCCGCTCCACGAACGATGGATACGCCGCGGGCATGAATCGGGCCGTCCGCGCCTCCGAGCCCGCCGAGGCCGTGCTCATTCTCAATCCCGACGCCACGCTCGACGCCGGCGCTGTCCCGGCGATGCTCGAGGTGCTCCGCAAGCCCGCCGTGGGCGTCGTCGCACCCCGCGTCCGCGAAGCCGACGGCAGTCTGTCCCCCACTCTTCGCCGGGGCCCGACCATAGGCCGGGTCGGCGGTCTGAGCTTCACGGGTTGGCCGGCGTTCACTGAGCGCATCGAAGAGCCCGCGGCATATGAGACCGAGCACGAGGTGGACTGGGCGGTCGGCGCGATCCTGCTCGTCGACGGCGGACTGTATGCGCGGCTCGGCGGGATGGATGAGAGCTACTTCCTCTACTCCGAGGAGACCGACTTCAGTCTCCGCGCGAAGGACGCCGGATGGACGACGGTCTACACTCCGGCGGCCGGCGCCATGCATATCGGCGGTGGTTCCGGCGAGAGCGCGACCACGCATACGATGAAGCAGCTCAACCGCATCCGCCTCTACCGCCGGAGGGCAGGAACTCTTCGCACCTGGGTGTACTACGTCATGACGGTGCTGATAGAGGTGCGGCGCGCTTTGCTCGGCCACGACAAGTCCTGGCCCACCGTGCGGGCGCTGCTGCGACCGTCCCGTCGTCCCCCTGCGCTCAACGCGAGCGACAGCGTCCTGCCCCGCTGATGTAGGAGATCGCCACCCGATGAAGAAAGTCCTCATGGTCGCCCCCGCTTGCGACGGGGAGGATGTCGGCGAGGCGTGGGTCGCGGCCCAGTGGGCATTTCGTCTCGCCGAACAGCACGATCTCACGCTTCTGTCGACCTACAAGCGTGGCCACACCCCGATGGCCAGGCAGCTGCCGTCAGCACGCGTGATCGAATGGCAGGAGCCTCCGGGGGTAGGCAGACTCGAGCGGCTCAACAGTCTGATGCAGCCAGGCTATCTCCCGTTCTACCGCCGCGCGCGGCGTTGGATCCGCCGACGCCTGGCCGAGGGCGAGCACTTCGACATCGCCCACCAGGTCGTCCCCGTCGCGATGCGCTACCCCTCGCCCGCTGTGGGCCTGGGCATCCCCTTCCTCATCGGGCCCGTGGGCGGCAGCCTCGACTCACCTCCCGCGTTCGTCGAGGAGGAGGGCGCGACGCCCTGGTACCAGCGACTGCGGGCTCTGGACGGATGGCGCATACGTCATGACCCCTTACTGCGGGGCTCCTACGAGCGAGCGGACTGCGTGGTGGGTGTCGCCGACTACGTGCGGGACTTCCTCGCGGGGTTGAACCTGCGACGATTCGAGATCATGAGCGAGACGGCCGTGGAAAGCGTGCATGCGCCGGTGGCCCGCGCAGGGCGCCCGGGGCCGGTGCGCTTGCTGCACGTCGGACGCATCGTGCGCACGAAGGGCCTGCGCGACGTCATCCGCGCGATGGATTCGCTGCGCGACCTGGACGTGGTCCTGGACGTGCTGGGTGACGGACACGACCGCGCGGCCTGTGAGGCGCTCATCACCGAACTGCGTCTCGAGGATCGGATCACTCTCCACGGCTCAGTACCGCGACACGTCGTCGACGAGTACTACCGCGCCGCGGACGTTTTCGTGTTCCCGAGCTATCGCGAGCCGGGCGGGAACGTCAGCCTCGAGGCGATGTCGTGGGGTCTGCCCGTCGTGGTCTGCAGACGCGGTGGGCCCGGTGCCAACGTCGACGAGTCCTGCGCGGTCCTGTTGGACGCTGTGACGCCGGTCCAGCTCGCCGCCGACTGCGCGAGGGCGGTCCGAACGCTCGTCGAAGACCCGGAGCTTCGACTGCGGATGGGCGAGGCCGGACGCCGCCGCGTCGAGAGCACTCACCTGTGGTCGGAGCGCCTCGCCCGCATGGACGCGCTGTACGACGCCCTGGCAATCGCCTCCGACTGACCGTCAGCCGTCGTCGTCCGTCGCAACGATCAAGTTGGTGAGGAACGCCACGCTCGACGGTCGCGGTTCCAGCGAGCCCTCGAGCATCCGAGCGACCCAGTCTCCGTCGACGAAGTCCAGATCCTCGACGGCGCTCAGCGTGGCCGGTCTCGCGCGCCAATGCTCGACCACTTTCGCGGCGAGGACCGTGCCTCCGGCAGGAGGGCGGTTACCCCGCTGAAGCCGCTGGACCGCCTTGCGCGCAAAGCGCTTCCCTGTGCTCAACGCGTCCATCACCGGCTCCCACCGGGAGGGATTGGCGTACGCGGCCGGAGCCGGACGCCCGTCCAGGGGGATCACGCCCAGTTCGGGGTCGAGAGCCATCTGAAGGGAGCCGAGGAAGCGCGAGTTCGCCTTGTCCTGCGGCGTGAGCCGGCGCGCCAGATCGAGGAAGGCATGGTCGAGCATCGGATTGATGACGGTCCGTTCGTTGCTCACGGCGATGTCGGTGGCGCCTGCCCATCGCTGCATCCGATGCCGCAGGTACAGCTCGTCTGTCGCTCGGAACCACTCGCTCCCGCCGGCTACGAGCGCGCTGTGCACGTGCGCCGCCGCGACGTCCTGGGCCCAAGACGCGAACTCGTCGTTCAGGAGTCCGGGCTCCACCGAATCGTTGACGAACATCCGCCACGCTGCGAGCCGAGCGGAGTCATTCCGATCGAACGTCCTGTCGCTGACGCGCCCGACGTAGTAGAACCCCCGCGCGACCTCGCCGCCGAGCCCCGAGATCCGCACGCCCTGGTCGAACGCCCGCTCGGCGATCCGCTGGGCGGCGAGTGCTACGGGATCCGCCATGCCGTCCAGCCGCGTCGATTCCGCTCGGCAGAGCTCCCATGCTTCGGCGGGGTCGACACCGGAGACGTCGGTGAGACCGCGCACCTCGTGCTGGATCCCGTACCGCTCAGAAATCATGTGCGCTATGGCTGTGTCGCCGCGCCCCGGCACGTCGAGCGTCATCGCCCGCAGCCCACGGCGGCGTCGCGGGGGAATCGCACTCAAGAGGACCCGTGAGTCCATGCCGCCGGTGAGCTGCAGCACCGCCTCCGGGTAGTCGTCGAGGATCGCGTTCAACGAGGTTCGCAGAAGGGCGGCGGCTGCTGCGACCGCATCGGCGGAGTCGATGGGTTCCGATCGGATCGGTGCGGCGTCGGCGACGACCAGTCCGTCTCGGGACAGGGTGGCCACCGCTCCTGGCGCCAGCTTTCGCAGCCCCTCGAACAGGGTGCGGTCTCCCATCTGCCAGCCGAGGAGCGACTGAATTCCTACGGAGACGCGATCCAGAGACGCCTCGGTAGCGCGTCCGGCGAGCAGCAGCGAGCTGGCGACCAGCCCTGAGTCTCCGGCTCCGGGAGCGGAATGGAAGACGTGCTGGAACCCCATGGAATCGGCCACCACCCGGAGTTCGTGCCGAGAGACCATCGCGGCCGCGAAGGGTGGCAGCAGATCGACCAGTCCGCCGGGTTCGTTGCGCAACGACTCGACGAGCTCTCGCGGAGGCACGTTCCCGCCCGTGCGCCGCGCGATCCGGCTCAGGATGAAAGCGGGAGCGTCGACCGGGACCCCCTTCACAGCGTCGAGGCCCCAATGACTCAGCACCACGCTGTCGAAGGTCGACGTGGCAGCACCGGGCGGAAGGGCGACCTCGGGGGCACCGACTCCCCGCATCGCCAGAAGTCCGGGAAGGAGCGCGGTCGTGAGCATCGGCACCTCAGCGATCGGATTCGAGTTCGGCGGACGGATGGGCCTGGGCACGCTTCGGGGCCAGTGCGTATCAGTACTATAAGCGCCACGGCCCGTGGAGGCTGGGTGAAAGGATGCGGCAGTGATCATCGATGCGCGTCGGCGAATGCCTGTCGAGCTGCCGACCGCCGATGTGTGCGTGGTAGGCGCGGGGCCCGCGGGCATCTCCCTCGCTCTGCGTCTCGAGGAGCTCGGTCACTCGGTCCTGCTCATCGAATCCGGCGGCGTCCGCGAGACCGAGCCCGCGCGCGATTTGAACCGCGGTTCGGCGGATCCGGTCGGCAGCCACGAACCGCTCGAGGAGAACCGCCGACGTCAGTGGGGTGGGGCATCGGCGGTCTGGGGAGGCCGCTGCATCCCATTCGACGCGCTCGACTTCGAGCGTCGCGAGTGGGTGCCCGAGAGCGGTTGGCCCTTTCCGCGATCGGAACTCGACTCGCACTACGAGATCGCCATGGAGCTGTGCGAGGCGGGCGAGATGTCGTTCGACGCACGACAGGCGCTTCCCGACACTCCCGGGCTCCTCCGCGGCCTGGACGGTGACGGCGTGACCACGTATCAGCTCGAGCGCTGGAGCCCGCCCACGCATTTCGGCAAGCGCTACGGACGCCGCTTGGCCGCTTCGTCCCGAGTCGTCGCCGTGCGCAATGCGACATGCACCCACGTCCAGCTCGCATCCGACGGCCGTTCAGTGGCTCATATCATCGTCACGAGTCCGACGGGCGTATCGCGCAGGATCGACGCCGGCACATTCGTCCTCGCCGCAGGAGGCTTGGAGAACGCACGAATTCTGATGCACTCGTGCGACGTCGCGCTGGACGGAATCGGCAATCACTCCGGCAAGCTCGGACGCTACTACCAGACACACCTGTTCGGATGTCTCGCCACGATGGAGCTCTCGGCCGATGCGCCGCCCGCCCACGTCGCCTTCGACCGGGATGCCCACGGCGTCTACTGCCGCCGCAGGATCTGGATCGCCCCGGACGCGCAACAGCAGCACTCGCTCCTGAACACGGTGTTCTTCCCGGTCCGGCCCCCCACCGGCGCGACCGGACATCGCAGCGCCTTGTTCTCCGGCGTGTTCCTCTTCAAGACCCTCATCGCGGCGGTCCGGCGTCCCACGCGCGCGCTGTCCCATCTCCGGGAAGAGCGTCAGGCGATCGCCAATCACCTGGGCGTCTTCTTCCGGCACCTCCCGAGCGCCGTCCCCGAGATCTACCGCGCGATCGTCGGACGGTACGTGGGGAAGCGCCGCCTGCCCGCGGTCCTTCCCCCGGACGGCTCGACCAGTTACCACCTGCAATTCCAGGCGGAGCAGGTACCCCATCCCGATGCGCGGCTGACCTTGAGCGACGAACGTGACGCGATGGGCATGCGGCGGATCGTGGTGACGCCGGGTGCGACGCAGCTCGATGTCGACAGCGTCGTCGGCTGTCATCATCTCCTCGACGAGCGACTTCGCACGACGGGTCTCGGACACCTGCAATTCGATGAGAACGAGCTGCGCGACGCGGTCGAGGCGTCGACACGGCAGGTCAACTCCGGCGCCCATCACATCGGAACCACGCGGATGTCGCGCGACCCGTCAGACGGCGTGGTCGATCGCGACTGCCGAGTCCACGGCGTGGACAATCTCTATGTCGTCGGCTCCTCGGTGATGCCGACATCTGGACATGCCAACCCTACGCTCACGATCGTCGCTCTGGCCCTCCGTCTCGCCGACCACCTGGCCACGGATCAGAAACCATCACGCTCCTAGGTCGTCCGCCGAGACGGGTGTGTCGAACGCCCGGGCGTTCTCCCTCAGGTGCGCAGGATCGCTCGTTCCCGTCAGCACGACCTTCACGCCCGGGACTGCGGCGGCATGCCGTAGGAGGCGTCGGCCGAGCGGCGACGCCGGGTGCGGAGTCGATGACGCGCTCTCCCGGGCGAGAAGCTCCCGTCGCTGGGCGGGCGAGCCCATGGCATGGTTCGCGATGATGTCCATATCGCGCGCGACACCGGCAACCCCTTGCACGCCGTTCCAGCGATTCACCGCGGTTTCCGCGACGGTGCAGCCCCACGTACGCCCGATCGCGTCGATCGTCGGCAGCTCGTCGGTGGACACCCCGAACTGCGCGATCTTGCCCTCACGCTGAGCCTCTTGCAGTATGTCGCGCAGCTGCTCATCGTCGACGATCGTGGCAGGCGGCAGATGCAGCAGGAATATCTCGATGCGCTCGCGCCGCAGCCGCTGCAGACTCCGCTCGATCCTGCGCATGAGCGATGTGCGGTCGAGTTCGAACGACCCCCCGTTGCGCGCCTGCTTCAGCTTCTTGGCCGGCTGATTGAGCGCCCGCAGCGGGCCCGGCAGGTCGACGGTAGGAAGACCGGTCTTGGTCACGACGACCCAGTCGTCGCGATCCGCCTGCGTCAGTTCACCGATCCATCTCTCCGATGCGGTCGAGCCGTAGGTGTCGGCGGTGTCTATCAGGGTGATCCCGCAGTCGCGCGCCGCCGCCAGCAGAGTCTTCGCATCCGACTTGGATCGCCCCGAGCCCATCGATGCCAGGCGTGACGTCCCCAGCCCCAGAACGGAGACATCAAAGCCTCCGACGTTACGTCGCTCCATTTCGGCGCGGCCTGGGCTCAGGCCGGAAGCTTGGAGTCGACGAACTGCGTGAGCGTGCCGACGGTCTCGAACAGCTCGGCGCCGAATTCGTCGTCGTCGATGATGATGTCGAAGCGATCCTCGAGCGCGCCGACGAGCGCGACGACGCCGAACGAATCGAGCTCGGGAAGAGCACCGAACAGCGCGGTCTCCTCGGTGAGCTCGTTCGGCGACTGCTGCAGCTCGAGCGTCTCGATGAGTACGCCTCGGACGGCGTCGATGGTGGCGGTCATGTGTGCTCCTTAGGTTCAGACGAGGACTTCGGCTGGGGCCGGGTGCCCCAGGAAAGCGGTGGGACTGGCCGTGAGACCGTATGCTCCGGCCTGGAAGATGACGATCAGGTCATCGATCTCTGCGGGCGGCAGCACGACGTCGTCGCCCAGGAGATCGAGGGGGGTGCAGAGGCAACCGACGACGTTGACGCCCACGTCTCCGGCCGAGTCCGCCCGGTTGCCGACGACGAGTGGGTAGTTGCGGCGGATCGCCTGCCCGAAATTGCCAGAGGCCGCGAGCTGGTGGTGCATTCCACCGTCGACGACCAGGAACGTCTTGCCGCGGCTGATCTTGCGATCGACGACCCGCGTGACGTAGACCCCGGATTCGCCGACGAGGTAGCGGCCCAGTTCGATCACCGGGCTCGCGTCGGGGAATCGCTCAGCGATCGGGCCCTCCACGAGTTCGTGGAGGTTCGCCGCCACAGCGGGAAGGTCGAGTGGCTGATCTCGGTCGGTGTAGGGGATCCCGAACCCGCCACCGAGGTTGAGGTATCGCAACGGACCGGCCAGTCCGTCGGCGAGCACCGCGACCAGATCGACCGTGCGACGCTGGGCCTCGGAGATGATCTCGGCGTTCAGGTTCTGCGAGCCGGCGAAGACATGAAAGCCGAGCAGATCTATGCCCGTCCCGGAATATTCGCGGAGTACCTCAGGGATCTGCTCCGCGTCGATGCCGAACTGCTGGGGCCCACCGCCCATCCGCATACCGGACCCTTTGACCGCGAAGTCGGGATTCACGCGGATCGCGACCCGTGGCGTGAGCCCCAGATCGTCCCCGGCCGCGATGACCCTTCGCAGCTCCGTCGTCGATTCGATCTCGACGATGATCCCTGCCGCGACCGCCTGCCGGATCTCCGCCGGCGTCTTGCCGGGACCGGCGAAGCTGACTCGGTCAGGCCTGATCTCGGTGTCGAGAGCTGCCTGCATCTCGAGGCCTGACGCGACGTCGATCCGGTCGACCCGTCGGGCGAGATGCTGAACGATCGCGGGCATCGGGTTCGCCTTCATCGCGAAGCTGAGCTCGACCCGCTTCGGCAGAGCTGCGCGCAACAGGTCGACCCGCGCATCCAGCAGGCCGCGGTCGTATGCGAAGAACGGGGTCGAGCCGACCCGCGCCGCCAACCTGCTCAGCGGCATGCCGCCCACCTGCAGTTCGCCATCGACGGTCCCGAACGCCTCGACATGCTCGGCCGGCTTCATCCGGATACCTCCGCCTTGATCAGATTGCGATCGAACTTGCCGTTCGGAGACCGGGGCAGCTCGTCCCTCGCCTCCACATACGTGGGCACCATGTACAGCGGCAGCCGTTGACGCAGTGCCACGGTGAGCCCTGCAACGTCGAGGTTGCCGTTCACCGGGGTCGCGACCAGAACCACCCGCTGCCCCAGCGTCGCGTCCTCGACGCCGACTGCCACCGCGTCGCGCACCAGTCCCGTACTGTAGGCCGCCTCTTCGATCTCGGTGGGGCTCACACGGTATCCGGACGTCTTGATCATGTCATCCTTGCGGCCGACGAAATACAGGAAGCCGTCCTCGTCCGCGGTGACGGTGTCTCCGGACCAGACTGCCAGCTCGGGGGTGCGCCATTCGTCTCCGGGACGGTCGATCGGCTTGTACCTCTCACGAGTGCGCACCGGGTCCTTCCAGTACCCGAGTCCGACAAGCGCGCCCCGGTGGACCAGCTCACCCTCCTCCCCCGGCTCGCACACTGTGCCGTCGGGGCGCAGGACGAGGATCTCGGCATTCGGTATCGCCTTGCCGATGGAGTCGGGCCGCCTGTCCACCTCCGCCGGATCCAGGTAGGTCGACCGGAACGCCTCGGTCAGCCCGTACATCAGATACGGATCAGCCTGAGAGAAGGTGTCCCGGAGCTTGTCGAGCGTGGCCCGCGGCATCCGTCCTCCCGTGTTGGCGAAGTAACGCAAGCGTTCGGCCGCTTCGGCCGGCCAGGGAGCCTCTGCCAACTGGATCCACAGCGGCGGCACGCACGTCAGCCCGGTCACGCCGTATTGCGCACACAGCTTGGGGACGTCACGCGGGAGCAGGTAGTTCATCAGGACGCAGTGCGCCCCGACCGCGAAGGCGGTCGTCACTTGGCTGAGCCCGGCGTCGAAACTGAGCGGGAGGACACTGAGGATGACGTCGTCGGCGGTGTTGCCGAGGTAGGTGCTCACGCTCTCGGCACCGACGATGAGGTTGCGGTGGCTCAGCACCACTCCCTTCGGCTTTCCGGTGCTCCCCGACGTGTACAGGATCGCTGCCGGATCGATGTCGAGCACGGCCGGGAGACGGACGGATGCCCCGGCAGCTGCGGCGTCGGGCCAGGCGTGGACGCCGGCCACAGGCGCCGCCACGTCGCTCGCCCCCACGAGGATCACGTGCTCGACGGCGACGCCGGACAGCGTATCGGTCAGTTGCGCGAGGCGGTCTGCCGACGTGATCAGGTACCGCGCGCCACTGTCGGCCAGAATGTGGCCCACCTGCGGGGCCTTGAGGACATGGTTCACGGGAACGAACATGCCTCCCGCCGCCGAGGCGCCGAACAGCCCGAGCACCGTCTCGATCCGCTTCTCGAGGTAGATGGCGACCCTGTCGCCACGTTCCAGCCCGAGCTCGAGCAGCGTCGTGGCCACCGCCTGAGCGACCGCCCAGGCCGCCGCGTAGCTCACTGTCGTGCCTTTGTAGCTGAGCGCGGGATCGTCCGGGGACGCCGCGGCCGTCCCTGCGAGGAGGTGGTGGAAGTTCGTGCGGATCACGGGGCGCGCCTCTCCATGAGGAAGCGATCGAACTCGACGTCGTCGTCCAGATCGACGTAGCGGCGGCCCTGGGCGTCAGCGTCACATGCGCCGTTGCCCTCCGGCACCGCGGGTCCCGGCTGAGAGAAACCGGAGACCTCGTCGAAAACGGCGACGTAAGCCTCGGCCTGCGGCCGCCAGTCGAGCTCGGTCGACACCCGGGCACGCGCCTTGCGGCCGAGTTCTACGCGCAGCGCCGGGTCGTCGATGAGCTGCTCGATACGGTCCGCGAAAGACGCGATGTCTCCCGAGGGCGCGTACAGCAGCGCGTCGGCTCCCGACACACGGGTCTCCACAAGGTCGAACGAGACCGCGGGCAGCCCGTACGACATGTACTCCATCGTCTTGTTCATTGTCGAGAGGTCGTTCAGGGGCGTCTTGAGGTCGGGGCACAGCCCGATGTCGGCACGGCTCAGATACTCCGCGATCGCCACGCGATCGACCCGCCCGGTGAACGTCACGCGATCGTCGAGCCCCAGTCGAGCAGACTGTGCTTTGAGATCCTCGAGACAATCTCCGAACCCCAGCAGGGTTGCGGTGACCTCTGTGCGGCCTCGCCCATTGACCAGTTCGTCAACGACGAGGAGCACCTGATCGACGCCGTCCTGCGGACCCATGATGCCGAGATAGACCAGCTCGATGCTGTCCGCCGGGCGAGGGTCGGCGGGGTAGATGGGTCGCATCTGCTCGGTGTCCGGCCCGCTTCTGACAACGGTGATGTGGCCCGGTCGACGGTCACCGCGACGGACTGCGACAGCCTTGTAGGACTCGTTGGTCGAAATGATGCGATCGGCCGCGCGGAATGTCCGGCGCTCCAGCCACCGCAACGCCCGATACTCCAGACGCTTGAGGATTCCGGTGGGACGGCCGAAGCGCGAAATGAACAGCTCCGGGTTCAGGTCGTGGTGGTCGAAGACGAACCTCACCCCGCGCACTCGCCACAGCAGCGCGAGTAGCCAGTACGTATCCGGCGGATTGCAGGCCTGGATGATGTCGAAGCGACGGTTGCGCCACGCCGCGAGCGAGAGCCAGGCGGTGCGGACCCAGCTGTACGCGAACTCCCAAGCGAACCCGAGGAGCCCCTCCGCCTCGGGAGCGGGAGCGTACTTGAAGATGTCGACACCGTCGATGTGCTGACGCCCGGGATCGCCGGGCCCCTTCGGGCAGATCACGCTCACCCGGTAGCCCCGGGCGATGAGCGCCTGGCATTCCAGCCAGACCCGCCTGTCGAGCGGCACAGGCAGATTCTGAACGATGATCAGGACATGGGGTGACGTCATGAGCCGTAGACCTCTTCCTCGATGATGCGCACCACGGCCTCCTTCGTGGGTTCCCAGGAACGGCCTACGACGGAGGCTGCCGCCTCGGCGGCTCGGGTATCGACGTCGGTGGCGCTGACAGCGATGCTCAGCTGTTCGGCGAGGGCGGCCCCCGTCGGGCGCGCCCAGCGAACGTGCCGGTTCGGGAGAACATCGTGCGCGGAGGCGATGTCGTTCACGATGGGGATGTTCCCCGCCGCGAGCATCTCCTCCGCCACCAACGTGATGTTGGTGAACGACATGGCGAGCCCTGCGATGGTGCGCCCGTACAGGTCGTTGAGCTCGGCAGTGGTCAGCCTGCCGTGGAAGGTGTGGGGGATGCCGAGCCCGCGTGGCGGCGCCCCATACACGTGGATCTGCTGCTCGGGGTGCCGCTCGTGGAACAGCCGCAGGGCGACGACGGCGATTTGGTATCCGCGGCGGGCGAAGTCGGGGCGCGAGAAGAACACGATGCCCGACCGTCTCTTTGCGGGAGCGGGGGGTCGGTACACCGCCGAGTCGCACCCGAACGGGACGACATCGCTCGAGAGTCCAGTCTCTTCGCGGATCATCCGGTCGAGCATCTGCCCGAGAGCGATACGGCGGAACGGCATGCGGTAGGTCATCGCTGCGAGCTCGTGCTCGGCCCCGTGCCCGTAGAAGAACGGCTCGTAGTCCTGGATGAAGTAGAGCCGCCGCACCGGCTCCGTACCGTAGCGCACGATGAGGTGGGCGGACTCCCATCCGGAGGCGACGATCGCATCCACACCCCGCACCCCTGCGGTGATGTCGCGCACCTCCGCTTGGATGTGCGGCCAGTGGCGCCTGATCGTGTGCGTAGCCCGATCGACGTCGAGCCCGTGCTTGTCGTAAAGGTAGACGACGCAGCGGTGCCCCCTCGACTCCAGCGCCTCCACCATCCGGAAGAGGGTGGTATGCCCGCCTGACCCGGGGGCAGGCGGTGTCGATACCCACCCGATCGTGAGTCGGTCCGCGCGGTCGGGCGGCGACGCAGGCACGGGAAGTTCACCGGGCACGTCGGGGAGGATGTCGTCGAACGCGAGGTTGAACCACAACTCGGCGGCACCGGTCCGCAGGTACATCCGCTGGGCGACGCGCTGGGCGACCCCGACGACGCCCACACGCCGCGCGCGCTGAGCCTTCGAAAGGACACCGGCAAACCAGTTCATCGCGAAATCCCCCCGAACGCATCACGTGCGCCCCCGACGGTACCGTCTCGGCCTGCGGCGACCGAACGCAGCACGGCGGCGTGCCCATCGGTCATCGCGTCTATCAACTCCGAGGACGACAGAACCCGCGGTCTCGCGCCGGTACGCACCCGTGAGGCGACGTTGTCGACCGCCACGCCGACGGCCGCAGCGTTCGGCTGTCGACGCACACCCCGCCGCGCGCGCGCAACTCGCCGGTCGGAGACCAGGGCGGCTGGGCCGGTGGCATTGGCGACGAGCACGGAGGCGCCGACGTCCCGGGCGACCAGTTCCCGCGCACCACCGAAGTCCGCCAGCACGAGGGGAAGGGCGAACGCCGCCGCCTCGGTCGCGGCAACCGGCCATCCCTCGAAGAACGAATCGAGGACGAAGGCGTCCGCGGCGGCGAGGAGCGCGCGCGCGTCCGATGCGCCGAGCAGGGCGATCCGGTCGGCGCCGGGCGCGCTGCGCCGGATTGCGTCCGCGCGGCGCAGCTCGACCCAGTCGGACGGTTCACCGGCGACGACCAGGCGGGCCGAGACATCCGTCACCTCCTTCCCGAACGCGGCGACCAGACCCGCGATGTTCTTCTGCGAGTCGTAGCGTGCGAGGCAGACGAAAACGATGTCGTCCCCGAGGTCAGCGCCGAGAACCGTGGCCAGGGCATCCCGGGAGTTGCGTCGTTCGTCCGCGGTGACGGGAGCCTGCGCCGGGATCGCATTCGGAACGACCCGGATCAGCTCGACCGTCGACGCGGGGACGTGCCGCGCGTGGTAGTCCCTCACGAGTTCGCTCACCGCGATGGCCGCGGCGGAGGATTGGAGGAGCTCCGCGAAGCGGCGCCAGCGCGCGCGGGAATAGTGGATCTCGGTGTTGTGCAGGACCGGGACGACGGGGATCCCTCGTCGCTGAGCGGCAGAGACAAGGTGCTCGGGTGCCGCGTGCAGCTGCGCGACCTGGGGTGCGAGCTCGGCGAAGACGCGCTGCGCGTCGTCCTCGGCAACGGCCACCCGCACGTCTACCCCCGCGGCGCGGAGGCGGTTCGCCCGCGTGCCGTCCTCGGTGCAGACCACGACGGGGCGCACCCCGGCACGCGGCAGTGAGGTCGCCAGCACTTCGACGACCGAGCCGATGCCGCCGACGTCCATCGCGCCCGTGAGCAGCGCGCAGACGATCGCGTCCTCGCCGAGGTCAGAGGAGCTCGGTCCTTCGACTGCGGGCCTGGCAGGCGAGAAGGTGAGCGCAGGGAGCGGCCGTCGCCACAGGAGCCCGGTCAGTCGGTGCACGTAGCCGTACCGGATCCGAGGCGGCAGCGCGTCTGTGATCCCGACTAACGCCGCAAAGAACGCGGCCGCCGTGCGCGCACGGATGTAGCGCCGTGACGCCCGCGCGCTCATTTGACTCCTCCGATCCGCGACAGGAACGGCAGGCGTGCACCGAGGCCCGTGCCTGCCGCCATGGCTGCCGCGTCGACGAGCGCGGACCTCGCCAGCAGCAGGCTGACGGCGAAGTGCAGGACGGCGACCGTCGCGGCGACCAGGCCCAGCGACAGGATCGTGGGGAGTGCAGCGGTGAGGAGCAGGACGCCCCAGCCGCCGGCACCGGAAACCGCGACGACCACGATGAGGTAGCCCGCCGGCCGCACGATCGAGCCGAGACGCGCTCGCAGGACCCGGCGGACGAGGAACCACCGCGCGACGGTTGCGCAGACGGCGACTCCGAGGAATCCCCAGGCGATCGCGACGAGCCCCCATCGTGCCGTGACGATGGTGGTGAGCAAGGTGACCGCATCCGTGATCAGGGCGTATACGAACCACGTGCCGGGCTTGCCGATGCCGTAGAACAGGCCATGGTCGAGCCAGGCCGCGACCGACAACGTGCCGGCCAGCGCCAAGACCTGAGCCACTGGCACGCTCTGCTCCCACCCGTCGCCGAACAAGATCGGAACCAGGAGCGGCGCACCGACGGCAACGATCGTCAACGGCATCGACAGCACGACGTACACGAGTCGAAGGGCGCGCAGATACGCGGCCTGAAGCCGCTCGGCCGACTCGCGGATCTTCGCGAACGCCACGTTCGTCACCGGAACGATCGCGCTGCCGGTGAGGTCCTGCACGATCTGCACGAGCCGCTGCGCCACGCTCATATAGCCCAGGGCCGCAGCGCCGAGGGTCGCAGACGTGACCGCCGCCTCACCCCACGCACGGAGCATCGCAACGAACTCGACGCCGAGCACCTGCCCTCCGAAGCGGAACATCCCTCCGAACGCCGTCCGGTCGAACGCCCAGTGCGGCCGCCAGCGGGCGCTGATCCAGATCAGGATCGTCGAGATCACAGGAGCGACGAGCGTCTGCGCCACGAGTGCCCACACCCCGAATCCCGTGAAAGCCATCACGAGTGCCACGATCTGCGCGACGACGGCCGCCGCGGCGCCCTGTCCGGCTATGACGCCGAACCGCATCTCGCGCCTCATGATCGCCATCGGGACCGAACCGATCGCCGTCACGATGACCCACAGCGACAGCGCGCGAAGGACCGGAACGACGTCGGAGTTACCGAAAACCCCGCCCATCAGCGGGGCGATGGCCCACAGCAGCCCGCAGAGCACCACGCCGGCAGAGAGCGAGAACCAGAAGGCGGTGCTCAGCATGCGCTCTGTGGTTCTTGCCACCTGCACGATGTAGGCCGCGAAGCCCAGATCGGCGAGCAGGTAGAAGAAGGGCAGGATCGTCGACGCCGCAGCCAGCGTGCCGAAATCTTCCGGGCTGAGCAGGCGGGTGAGCAGCGCTATCGTCACGAAGCTGAAGATGCGGATGACCCACTTCTGCGCCGTGAGCCAGATCACCCCGCCGGTCGCGCTCCGCCCGACTGCGGCCTGCGGCGGCTGGGCCGCGTTCGGGTCGATCGAGGCGACGACGTCGAGCTCGGGGACATCCGCGCCCTGCGCGACGGCGCGGTTGCTCTCGGACCGTTCGTCGCTCACGGTTCGACCTCGTCGTCGGAAGGCAGGCGCAGGCCGGCGCGCCGGCCGACCTTCCTCGCGAGGATGGCCACTTCCGGAGGCAGGTCGGCACTCCACTTCCGCAGGTCGTACGAGGTGGCAGACTCGCGGTAGAACCCCGCAAGTTTCGCCGCCATCGCGGTCAGCCCGAACCGCTCGATCGCGAATCGCCGGCCGAACGCGCCGAGTTCCGATCGCCAGGCCTGGTCTGCGATGAGCGGCTGCAGGATCCCCGTCAGACGAGCGCGAGGGCTCGGGTCGGGGTCGGGGCTCCAGTAGCTGTTGCGCGCAAGCGAGGGGGCGGTGCTCTCCTCGAACAGTTGCGACCAGCCCGCTTCGCCCTGCACCACGAGCGGCTTCGCAAAGGAGAGGGAGCGAGCGGCGGAGCCTCCCATGCCGAGCATGATGTCAGCCGCGGCGTACGCCGGACGGGGATTGGCCATCGGGCCGATGAAGCGGACAGCTTCGCGACCGACGGATTCGTTGACCTGTGCGCCGATGGCCCGCAGGCGCGACGCGTCATCGCCGGCACCGACGATAGCGAGAGTCGCATCGGAGGCGAGGTCGCGCATCGACTCGATCGCGACGCCGATGGGCATCGCCTTCATGCTCGCGTCCAGTCGGCTCACGATCACCAGCAGGGTGCCGTCGATGTCGTGTTCCGACCGGAACGCGGCCGCCGCGGCCGCATCAGGACGATCGGCATCGGTGTCGACGGGCGGACTGATCAGGATCGTGCGGCCGGGGCGGGTCCGCATGTCGTCTACGAGATACCCGGTGCCCACGATCAGCGGCATCTGCAGCTTGATCTTGGGCGACACCTCCATCTCGTACACCGTCTGAACCCAGGGTCGGCGGCCGAAACGGGAGAACCCCCAGTAGGTGGGGCGCGCTCCCCCGCCCCATGAGCCGTAGACGTGCACCAGGTCTGCGCGGTGACGTCGCGCAAGGCCCGTGAGCTGCCGTCCCCGCGCGAGGATGGATGCCTCGGGATCGTACAGCTCGATGCCGATACCGCGATCCCGCGCGATGTCGAGCAGAGACGGGCCTTCCGGAAGGGTATCGCGCGCACCGACGAGCACTGACTCGATGCCGTTCTCGCGGACCTGCACGGCCAGATCCACGGCGTTGATCTGCGTCCCTCCCAGCTCAAGGCTGTTGAGGTGGACGAGCACCCGCTCGACCGTCCTCCGGCGCGGAGTCATCTCGGCGGCACCGCGTCCCGCAGCCGATCGGCCACAGTGGTCTGCTGCACTTCGGTGAGGTGGGGGAACATCGGCAAGGAGAGGATGCTGTCCGCCGCCCGCTCGGCGACGGGGAACTGGCCCCGGCGGTAACCGAGCCCCTCGTAGGCCTCGGTCAGGTGCACCGCCGTGGGGTAATGGATGCCGACGCCGATGCCGGCGGCACCGAGTTCGGCCATGACGCGATCCCTCTCGTCGACGCGCACGACGTACAGGTGCCAGACGTCTTCGTTGCCTGGACGCACCGCGGGAAGCCGAACATCGTCGATCTGCGCGAGCAGGTCGCCATAGCGGGCCGCCGCCGCGCGCCGCGCGGCGTTCCAGCCGTCGAGTCGGCGGAGCTTCGCGCGCAGCACCGTGGCCTGGACGGCGTCCAAGCGAGCGTTCATCCCGATGTGGTCGTGCACGTACTTGACCGAGCTGCCATGGGCGGCCAGGTTGCGGATGAGCGCGGCGATTCCCGCATCATCGGTCAGGACCGCGCCGGCGTCGCCGGCGGCTCCGAGGTTCTTCCCCGGGTAGAAACTGGTGGCCGCGACGCGGCTCAGCGCGCCGGCGCGGCCGGCCGGACCCGACGCGCCCTGGGACTGCGCCGCATCTTCCACGACGACCAGACCGTGCTTCTCGGCGAGGGGCGTGATCAGCTCCATGGGAGCTGTCTGACCGAACAGGTGCACCGGCGCTATGGCCCTGGTGCGGGGCGTGATCGCCGCTTCGATCGCGTCGGGATCGATCAGGAGGTACTCGTCGTCGACGTCCACGAAGACCGGCACGGCGCCGATGCGTGAGGCCGCCTCGGCGGTCGCGATGAACGTGTTCGCCGGCATGATGATCTCGTCGCCGGAGCCGATGCCGACCGCGCGATACGCGAGTTCGAGCGCGTCGGTGCCATTGGAGACGCCGACCACGTGTCCGACTCCGACATACTCGGCGTACTCGTGCTCAAACGCATCGACCTCAGGCCCACCGATGAATGACGCCGAGGTGAGCTGCTCGCGCCAGACCGGGAGCACCTCTTGGGCGATCTCCGCCTGCTGGGCGGCGAGATCGAGGAAGGGGACTTTGGGGCTCACGCGCGTGCTCCGATCTCGCGAGCAGGCACGCCGGCCCACGTCGCCTCCGCGGGGACATCCTGCAGCACGACCGCCCCCATTCCCACCGTGGACTCGGAGCCTATCGCCAGGCCCTGACGAACAGACGCATTCATTCCGAGGTACGCCGCTTCGCCCACCGTGACGGTGCCCCCGAGCGACACGCCCGCCGCCAGAGTGACGAAGTCTTCGAGGACATCGTCGTGTGTGATCGTGCAGTTCGGCATCACCACCACGTGACGGCCGAGTGCGGCGTCGGCCGTCACGACCACGTTGTCCAGCAGGATGCTGCCTGGCCCGACGTCGCTCGAACGGCCGATCCGGGCCGAGCGGGCGACGAAGGTCGCGTACCGATCCTCGTCGATCCCGAACTTGCGGAATCGACGCACGACGTTGCGACGACTCTGACTCGGGCCGACGCACACCAGCAGGGACTCGGTCCGGGAGACGGCATCCACCACGGACCCGACGACGGGAATGCCGCCGATCTCAGTCTCATGCAGGTCGACATTGTCGTCCAAGACGCCGACCACGCCGGTGATCCCCGCGGCGATGACCTCGCGCGCGAGGCCGCTCGCACCGACGAGGAGGAGACCCCCCGCCACTACGCCGCCTCGATCGGCGCGCGCAGGACGGCGATCACGCGGTCCTGGTCCTCTTCGGTCAACTGGTGGAAGACCGGGAGGATCAGGGTGTTCTCGTTGAGTCGCTCGGTGACGGGCAGACCGCCCTCTGGCGTCAAGGCACGATACGGGGGCTGACGATGGGACGCCATGATGCCGCGGCGTGCCGAGATGTCGGCGTTCGCGAGTGCCTCGAGCAAGCCGTCGCGATCCGTCGGATACTCGTCGCCCACCTCCACCCAGAACGATTGGAAGTTGCCGGTGCCGTACTCGGGGTCGGTCACTGCGCGAAGACCGGCGACATCGCCGATTGCGCGCTGGTACCGGTCGGCGATCGCCCGGCGCCGAGCGACGATCTCGGGCAGCCGGCCCAGCTGCACGAGTCCGACCGCCGCCTGCAGATCGGTCATGCGGAAGTTGAAACCGACCTCGGTGTACTCCTCCGCCGGCGGTAGCACCGACGTGTGCCGGTCG
Organism: Microbacterium sp. NPDC056044; assembly: GCF_042267145.1. NCBI lineage: Bacteria > Bacillati > Actinomycetota > Actinomycetes > Micrococcales > Microbacteriaceae > Microbacterium > Microbacterium sp. NPDC056044. Next base: position 91,237 of record NZ_JBHJWZ010000002.1, read on the forward strand.
GCCGCGGACACGCTCATCGCGTGCTCGCGGAGGTGCCGCGCACGATCTGCCCAGTCGGGGTTCGACGTCGTGATCATGCCGCCCTCACCCGTCGTGAGGAGCTTGCGGGGATGGAAGGACCACGCCGCGATCTCGGCGCCGGCGCCGACCGGACGCCCTTTGTAAGTTGAACCGGCGCCGCACGCGGCATCCTCGATCACCACGATGTTGAGCTGATCGGTGAACGAGCGGATGTCGTCGATGTCGACGGGGACGCCACCCTGATCAACGGCGATCACAGCGCGCGTCTGCGGGGTGAGCGCTTCAGCGACGGTATGACCCGTGACGTTTCCTGTGACCGGATCGACCTCGGCGAACACCGGGTTCGCGCCGACGTACTTGACCGCGTTCGTGGTCGCGATGAACGAGAACGACGGGACTACGACATCATCCCCCGGGCCGACTCCCGCCACGATGAGGGCGAGGTGCAGGGCCGTCGTGCAGCTGCTGGTCGCGACGGCGTAGCGTGCCTGCATCGTGCTCGCGAACTCCTCCTCGAAGCGTGCGACCCGCGGGCCCTGCGCGACCCAGCCGCTGGCGATCGCGGCGGCGACGGCATCCGCTTCTTCCTGGCCGAGCCAGGGGACCATCACATTGATGCGCCCGCTCATGAACCGACGCCCACCCGTCCAGCGGCGATCTCCTCGCGCAGCGGCTGCCACCACTCCACGAGCTGGCGGAGCCCCTCGTCGATGCCGATGGTCGCCTCGAATCCCAGGTCACGCTTCGCCGCGGACGTGTCGGCGAGACGACGCACGACGCCGTTGACAGCGCGCTCGGGCCCATGCTCGACGCCGAGGTCGGAGCCCATCACGCGCAGCAGCGCCTCGGCGAGCTCGAGCAGGCTGGTCTCCGTGCCGCTGGCGATGTTGTAGGTGCCGTCGACGATGTCGCTCTGCGCCGCGAGCACGTTGGCTCGCGCGATGTCAGGCACGCACACGAAATCCATCGTCTGCCGGCCGTCGCCGAAGATGAGCGGCGGCTTGCCGTCGGCGATGCGCTCCATCCACCGCACGAGCACCTCGGTATACAGGCCGTGCACATCCATGCGGGGGCCGTACACGTTGAAGTACCGCAGCAGGACGTAGTCGAGTCCCTCCATGGCACGGAAGCTGCGGATCAGACCCTCGTTGAAGGTCTTCGCCGCCCCGTACAGGGTGTCGTTGTTCTCGTGGTGGTGGCGCTCCGTCGTCGGGAACTCCTCCGCCATCCCGTAGACGGACGCGCTCGAGGCGGCGATGAGCTTCTTCACGCGATGCTTGGCCGCAGCCTCCACGACGTTGAACGTCCCGTCGACGAGTACTTCCAGAGCCAGCCGCGGCTCTTCCGCGCACTGCGTGATGCGGATGGCTGCCTGGTGGAAGACCACGTCCTTGTCGGCCGTCAGGTCATCGACGAGATTCGCATCACGGATGTCGCCGTCGATGAGCTCGACGCGCCCGGACGCTCGCGCTCCGTCGAGGTTGGCGCGGCGGCCGCGGACGAGATTGTCGAGCACGTCGATATGTTCGACTCCTGCATCCAGCAGCTGATCGACGAGGGTGGAGCCGATCGTCCCAGCGCCGCCGGTAACGAGGACGCGGGTGCCTTCGAGGGTGGTCATGCTTCCTGCACTTCCTTAATGTGAGACGCGACGAGGTTCGGCGCGCCGGATGCGCCGAGGCTTGCGGAGGCGGCTTCGAGGACGGAGAGCACGCGGAGGCCGGATTCGCCGCTGGTGCGCGCCGGGCGCTGCTCACGGATGGCGGCGGCGAACTCACCGGCCACGTTCGCAAGCGCCTCCCGCTCGGGCAGTGCGGGCGCCCACGTATCACCGAGCCGATACGAGATGTTCGCGGCCCGCGTGTCGGCGGTCTCCTTCGATTGGAGCGCGAGATCGACACCGCGGTCGTACACGCTCACCCGCTGCTGGGGGTTGAGGTCGTCCCAGACGAGTGTGCGCTTGGTGCCGCCGATCACCATCTGGCGGATCTTGGTCGGGCTGAGCCAGTTGACATGAACGTGGGCGATTCCGCCGCTCGTGAGGGGCATCGCGAGATACCCGATGCACGCCTTGCCGGTGCTGAGAGGATCCGAGCCGTGCGCCGACACCGAGGTGACGTCCAGGCCCCCGGGGAGGATGAAGTCCATGATCGACAGGTCGTGGGGGGCAAGGTCCCAGAAGACGTCGACATCAGGCTGGATGAGTCCGAGATTGATGCGGACGCTGTCGACAAAGAGGATGTCGCCGAGCGCACCCTCCTCGATGAGCTCGCGGATCTTGAGCACAGCGGGCGTGTAGCAGTAGGTGTGGTCGGCCATCAGGACCAGACCGTTCTCGCGCGCCCGCTCCACCATCTCGACCCCCCGCTCGCGGGTGTCCGCGAGCGGCTTCTCCACGATCACGTGCTTGCCTGCTTCCAGCGCCGACAGCACGATCGGATGATGCGTGCGCGCCGGCGTGGCGATCGCCACCGCGTCGATCGTGCTGTCGGCGAGCACATCCTCCAGGCTCGTCGTCACGGGCACGCCGCCCACGCCGTCGGCGACGCGCTGCGCGCGCACCAGATCGAGGTCGCAGATCGCTGCCAGGTTCCACCCTGCCGAGGCGCGGAAGTTGCGGGCCAGATTCGGCCCCCAATACCCAGCACCGATCACAGCGACGTTCAGTCGTTCAGACACGCCGACCACCCCCATTCCTTCCACTCCAGTCCCCGAACCGGAGTAAATCACATCGTTGCGCGTCGCGGTCAGTTGTCCGGATCGAACACGACATCGACCCAGTACTTGTTGCTGTTGGTCGTCGTCGGGCTGGCCGTGCCGGCACCCGCCACGCCCCCATTGGGGAGCGTAGACAACGGTCCGACTGTTACGGAAGAGGCCAGTGCGCCGTTCGTTATCGAATAGCGCCCCGAGGAGCTGTACAACGTCACGCGGTACTCCGCGCCGACCGTCAGGCGAGTAGGCGTCGACAGTACAGCCGTCTGCCACCCGATCGCTGTCTCGTTCTGGAAGCTGACCTGCGCCAGGACCGTGCCCGAGGCGTCGCGAAGATACCCCGTGTGTGTGCCCGAGTTGAGGATGCCCTTGTAGTAGCGGATCGTGGTGACGACGCCAGGAGCGCTTGTGGTGAAACGTGTTCCCACCTGGTAGGCGACGCCGGCGCTCGCATTCGAGTTGGTGGGGGTGCCGGTGGCGAACAGGCTGACCTGGTCCGGCTTGGCCATCGTCGTGAACGACCACGCGCCACTGTTCACCGCGCCGCCGTTGGCGGTCACGGTCGCGGTATAGGTCTTCGTCCAGTCAAGGGTGGCCGTGGGGACGAAGCTCACCACCCGGGTCGTGGCGTTGTACGTCGAGGTTCCGGCGACATTCGTCGCACCCTGTGCGAGGGTCATCGCCCCGGCCTGGGCGCCGCTGGACAGCGTCGCCGTGATGGTCAGTCCGGTCGGGTTGACATTGGTCGCGTTGGCTGCGGGAGAACTCGAAGATCGCGTCGCCTGTGCGATCGTGGTGAACGACCACGTACCCCCGGTGAGCGCGGCTCCGTTCGCGGTGGCGGTCACTGCGTACGTCCGTGAATATCCCAACGCGGCCGCCGGCGTGAAGGTGACGACTCCCGTCGTCGCGTTGAAGCTCGACGTGCCCGCGACCGCGGCGCCGCCGGTCGTCACCGTGATGGCGGCCGATGACGCATTCGAGACCGTCGCCGTGATCGGTGCGTTCACCAGGACCCCGGTCGCCGAGGAGGCAGGCGCCCGCGCCGTTATCGCGGGGTTGGGCAGTGTCGTGAACGACCACGTTCCTCCCGACACCGCGGCACCATCCGCGGTCGCCGTCACCGTGTACGTCCTCGCTCGCTGCAGCGCCGACGTCGGGGTGAACGTGACCACACCGGTCGAAGCGCTGAAGCTGGACGTGCCCGCCACAGCCGTGCCGCCCGACGCGACCGTGATCGCACCCGCCAGAGCGTTGGCCAGCGTCACCGAGATGACCGCCGTCGCCGGGTCGACGTTGGTGGCGTCAGCCGCCGGGGTGCGCGCGCTGACCGATGCCGACGGCAGGGTGGTGAAGCTCCAGCCGGCGCCGACCGCACCACCGTCGCCCGTGAGCGTCGCCGTGTACGTCTTTCCACGCTCGAGCTGTACCGACGGCGTGAACGTGACGACTCCGTCGGCCGCGACGAAGCTGGACGTTCCAGGCACAGGAGTGCCGCCGGTCGCCAGCGCGAGGGACGCGGAAGAGGCGTTCGCCAGCGTGGCCGACACGGTGTCGGTGGGCGAGACGTTCGTCGCACCCGACGCCGGTGAGGTGGACGAGACCGAGACGGGCGCCTTCGTGGAGAACGACCAAGTGCCGCCCGTGACGGCCTGGCCGTTCGCCGAGACCGCCACCGAGTACGCCTTCCCGCGCTCCAGAGCCACCGTCGGCGTGAAGACGACCGCGCCGGTCGAGGCGTCGAACGCCGACGTCCCCGCGACGCTCGCCCCGGCCTGGGTGACGGCGATGGAGGCCGACTGCGCATTCGATACGTTCGCAGAGACGACGGCGGTCGCGGGATCGACCCCGGTCGCGCCGTTCGCCGGCGCGAAGCTCGTCAATGCCGGCGCGGGCGGCGGGGTAGAACCGGCGTCGAAGTCGATCTCGGCGTCGACGAAGTACGCGGTCGCGTTCCACGAGGAGGTCGGCAGTCCTCCCTCCGGGCCGTAGACGAAGCGGCCGTTTTCGCCCGCCGGTGCCGTGATGAAACCCACGGTCTTCGTCTGCGCGAAGTAGGCGCTGGTGTACGAGTAGCGTCCGCCCGGGGCGAAGTACGAGACGGTGTAGGTCGTGCCCGGAACGATCTCCACGGGATCGTCGAGCACCGCTCGCTGCCAGCCCGACTCCGTTTCGTCCACGAAGTCGACCCGCGCCAGGATCTCACCGTCGCCTCCCCACAGGGTGCCGCGATGGACTCCGGTCACTCCAGCTGCCTTGTGGAAGCGGATCGCCGTCACCTCGCCGGGCTCGGACACGGTGAACACCGTGCCCACCTCGACGGGGTCGGTGTCTGCCACCGTCCATTGCGGCGCCGTCGTGCCGAAGATCGTCTGGATCGTCGCCGCCGTCGTGAGCGACCAGGTGTCTACCGCCGCGCCATCCGAGGTCACCGTGACGGTGTACTTCGTGGTGCTCTTCAGGCGCGCCTGCGGATCGAAGGTGACGCGACGCGACGGGGCGTCGTACGTCGATGTCCCCGCCACCGCGCCGTCGGGGCCGACGAGCGTCACCGCGACCGCTCGACTGCCGGGGTCGTCGACGAGCGTGACCTCGACGTTGGCGGTGGTGGCCACGTCGACCGCGTCCTTCTCCGGAGAGGCGCTCTGGACGGAGACCGCCGGCCCGGTGTCCGAGACGAACTCGACGTCGGCGAAATAGTTGGTCGAGTTCCACGACGAGGTCGGCACCGCTCCACCGCTGCCGTAGCGGTAGCGACCGTTGTCGGGGCTGATCGCAGTGAGCGGACCGTTGACCACCGGCGAGGCGAACGTCTGCGGGGTATACGCGTAACGGCCGTTCGGCGCGAGGTAGGACACCGTATAGACCGCGTTGGGCATGATGGCCACCGGCGTGGCGAGGACGGCGCGCTGCCATCCCGAGGCCGACTCGCTGACGAACGTGACCTGTGCCAGGCGCTGTCCATTGGGCCCCCACAGCGACCCGGTGTGCGCGCCAGTCGTGCCGGCGGGCTTGTAGTACCGCAGTGCGCGCACCGTTCCCGCCTCGGTCGAGGTGAACGCCATGCCGAGCTCGACCGACGACGAGTCGGAGTCCACAGCGGAGGGGGCCGCGGTGCTGAACAGGCTCACCGCGGCGGTGCCGCCACCGACGGTGAACCCCCACGAGAAGGTGGGCGCCACAGTGCCGGACGTGCTCCGGACGCTGGTGATCGTCACGACGACGTGCGCGCCTGCGGTGAAGTCCTCATCGGGGGTGAAGGTCGCGGTCTTCTGCGAGCCGCCGACCGTCCATGCCCCGTCGATCTCCACGCCATCGGCGAGGACGGTGCCCGTCACGGTCGACTGGATAGCCTGAGCGAAGGTCGCCGAGATCGTGCTGTCGACGGCCACGCCGACCGCGTCCACGGCGGGCGTGCGCGAAACGATGGTCGGCACGTCGGTCGGGGGCGAGAACACGACGTCCACGCCGTAGTCGGTCGAGGACGACGACGACGGGAATCCGCCCGCGTAGGTATAGACCGCGCCACCGGCCGGCACCGTGAGCGGTCCGCGGGTGTATGCGGCCGAGAATCCGCCCGCCGTAGCCGCGTACCCGCCTTGGGGCGCCACATACGACGCGACATACGTGACCCCGGCCTGGACCGTGACGGGCGTGTCGAGCGTGGCCGTCTGCCATCCCTGCGCGGACTCATTGACGAAATTCGCCGTCGCCAGGCGCTGCCCGTCCGCACTCCAGATGGCACCGGTGTGCGAGCCGACGTTGCCGAGACCCTTGTAGAACTTGATCGCGGAGACGGTGCCGGCCGTCGCGGGGGTGAACTTCACGCCCAGGGTGACGCTGTCATTGTCGGAGGCCGAGGTCACGGACGGAACATGGCTCCATGGGAACAGCGAACACGGGCATTCACCCTCGGGACGGTCGACGTCCTGGGTGGTGAAGCTCCAGCTCGAAGCCGCATCGAGCGCCACGCCGTTGGTGTCCGAAGCCGCCGGGTTCACGGTGTAGGTCGTGTTCGGCGCGAGCGCCTGGGCCGGCGTGAAGATCGCCGTGCGCGTGCCGGCGTCGTATGTGGTGGTGCCGGTGACGGCCTGGCCGCCTGCCGTCACCGAGACGCTGACGGTGGCCGGGTTCGCGGCACGCGTGAACGTCGCGCGAACATCTGTGGTGGTCGAGACACCGGAGTAGCCCGCGCCCGGCGTACGCGTCAGGATCCGCAGCGGAGAGGTGTCGGACTTCGTGAACAGCACATCGACGAAGTAGTTCGACTCGGTCCACGTGTCGGTGGGGCGCAGGCCGGGCGAGCCGTACACGCCGGCCGCGTTCGCGCCCACGGCGGGGTCGACGGAGATCGGCGATGTCTTGGGGGTGTACGGCCAGTACAGCGCCTCCATGGAATACCCGCCATTGGGTGCCGTGTATGAAACGGTGTACTGCTGGCCGGCGATGACCTGGACCGGCGAAGTGAACTGTCCGGTCTGCCATCCGGTCGCCGTCTCGCCGTTGAAGACGACGCTGGCGAGCTTCGTCCCCGCGGCGTCCCACAGCGAACCGGTGTGCTGACCCGTGTTGGCGGCTCCCTTGTAGAAGCGGACTCCGGCAACGAACCCGTCGACCTCCGGTGTGAAGCGGAGCCCGAGTTCGACGGCCTGGTTGTCGTCGGCGGACGCGATGGCAGGGACGGCATTCGCGAAGGCGGTGAATGGTCCGGTGACGGTGAACGAGCGTGAAGCGCCGACGGACGAGTAGTTCGCGCTGTCGTCGATCGCCCGAGCCTTCACAGTGACCGCGTCCATGCCCTGCTGGACGTACGTGTAAGTCCAGTTCGTCGTCCCCTGCGCGGCGTGCCACGTCTCGCCGCCGTCCGTCGAGACCTCGACACCGGCCACGCGGCCGCCGACGTCGGATGCGGTGCCGGTGAGGGTGACGCTGGTGCCGTGGGCGATCGACTGACCCGAGGCAGGGCTGGTGATGTTCGTCGTCGGCGCGGTGGTGTCGGTGCTCTTCGTCGCTGCCACGAGGCCCGACATGAGCGAACCGGGCTGTGCGCCCATGTCGGCGAGCAGGTTCACCTGCGCCTGCTGCATGCGGCTGTCGGCGGGCGCACCGTCGCCGTCATGCGTCTCGTCCAAGCCCCATCCCCACTGGATGCTGCCCGCCGAGAACACCAGCGCTCCGCTGGCGGCGCGGTACAACGTGAGATGGTGCGTGGTCGTCCCGGGAACGACCACGTTCCCGTAGTCGACCAGATACTGCGGGATCGCCCCGGTGGTCGTGGACAGACGGATCAGTCCATCGGGACGGAAGCCGTTGTCGACGTCCTCGTTCGACTCGTACCCGACGGTGTGCGGCGCGAGAGCGGCGGTGGTGCCCGACGCCAGAGAGGTGAGGTTCGTGTTCCGCCAGAGACGAAGCTTCCCCTCGTCGCTGGACACCGTCACGGGCAGATCGCCGTCGTTGACCATGTACATGGTGCCGGTCAGAGCGTTCTCGGGCGAGTGGGCGCCCTGTGCCGCGGTCGCGAAGCGCGGGTCACGCGAGGTGCCCGTCCACTCGGCACTCGACACATCGATCTTCGCGCCCCCGCGGTTGGCCGCGTTGCCCCAGGTTTCCTTGTACGAGACGAGGGTCCGGTAGGCGGTGTTGGAACCGTCGACGGCCGCCTCGTACCTGGTGCGCCAGTAGCCCTCGTTGCCCGTGAGGAACTGGAGGTTCACCCCGGCGTCGCGCGCGGCCTCGATGTTCGCTCGCTGGGCCCCCGACCAGTACTCGTCGTGTCCCACGGAGAGGAACACCTTGTGGTTGAGCAGCTCGCCGCCGCGGCGGGCGGTGTCGACGCCTGCGATGTAGCTCATGTCGTAGCCGTTGCGCTCGAGGAAGCGGACCGTCGCGTACTCCGACGAGAAGTAGAAGTCCCGGCCGTCGACGTGGCCGCGCGTGGCGAACGGACGGTTGTAGCTGATCTTGTACGAGCGGCCGTTGTCGCCGCCCTGATAGAAGTCGGACCCGCCGTAGGTGTTGTACGCGTGCCAAGTGGGGTCAGAGGTCTGGAACACGACGTCGGACGTGTTCCCGTCCTTGCGGACGATGAACGTGATGTGGCTCTGCCCGCCGGTGTCGCTGCGCGTCAGCAGGGCGATATAGACGCCCGACACAGCGTCGGAAGGAACGTTCCAGGACGCAGAGACCTTCCAGGTGCCGCAGTCGTACAGCTCGGTCGCGAGATCCGAGATGCACTGCGGCTGGGTCTGCGGCAGCGTCGCGGTCACGGGGACCGAAGTGATGAACCGCGCACCGAGCCCCTGGTACCAGCCGGTGCGGTAGATGTCGATGGAGTAGGAGCGGGCGTTGGTGTCGACCTTGAAGTCGATCTTCTGGCCGACGTTGACGGAGATGTCGGTCGCGAACCCCTGGATGCTCGAGTCGCCGGCACCGGAGATGTCCCACACCTCCGGATCGGTGCCCGGCTTCTGGTTCTCGCAGACGACCGGGTTGATGGTCGCCCCGCACGGGCTTCCCGCGGCCTGCGCCGCCGGCGTCGGCTCGAAGGCGACGAACGCCGTTGCGACGAGTGCGACCACGGCCACGAACGTGCTGATCCGCGCACCGCGAGACCACCGTCGACGAACTCCGACCGTCCCCACAGCTGAATTCGTCATGATCCCCAGTCCCCGCCGACGTCGCGGCCATCGAACGCCGCGACCCCCGTCGCGACGCGAGCTCCGGATCGCGCGCCGAAAATCCCCATGGCACAACGATTCGGGTCTCCCCGCGGGCAGTATATCCTCATGCCGTCCCTCCGTGGAGGGGTGGTTCGGCATACCTTTACCCGCTCTTGAGGGAGCGCCGGGCCCGCCGGGTGATACATCTGCCGGTACCGGGTGGGAGTTCCGCGACGCAAGGGATCAGAAAACACATGTCAGACGCACCCGTGGTCCAGGCCACCGCCGATGTGGCCGACAGCGCCGAGCTCGGCACACGCACCCGCGTCTGGCACCTCGCGCAGGTGCGCGAGGGTGCGAGGATCGGCGCCGACTGCAACATCGGGCGGGGCGCGTACGTCGGCCCCGACGTCGTCATCGGCGACAGCTGCAAACTGCAGAACTACGCGCTCGTGTACGAGCCCGCACGCCTGGGCGACGGTGTTTTCATCGGGCCGGCGGCGGTGCTCACCAACGACGAGTTCCCCCGTGCCGCCAACCCGGATCTCTCGCTCAAGAGCGCCGACGACTGGCACCCGGTCGGCGTCACAATCGGAAACGGGGCCTCCATCGGGGCGCGGGCGGTCTGTATCGCACCCGTGACCATCGGCGAGTGGGCGCTGGTCGCCGCGGGGGCGGTCGTCACCAAGGACGTCGCCGCGTACGCGCTCGTCGTCGGCGTACCGGCGCGACGCATCGGTTGGGTGGGGCGCGTCGGCAAGCCGCTCGTCCAGAACGGCGACATCTGGGTGTGCCCCGAGTCCGGTGAACGCTATGTGCAGGACGGTGAGACGCTGCGCCCCGCGGGCTGAGCGATCCGACGGATGCCTCGGGGCGAGGCATCCACTTCCCTACAGCTCGCCGGGCTGCACGGCCTCGCGGTCCAGCTCCTCGACGAAGCGGCGGGCGGGGCTCACCTGGGCGCCGGCCTTGCGCGGCGCGTACACGACGAGGGAGTGGAAGAGGAAGCGCACGAAGAACGCGACCACCAGCGTGATCGCCGTCGCCAGCACGGCGGAGATATGGCCGGTCGAGACCATCATGGCGACGATCGGGATGCGGATCACCGCCTCGGCGTTGTTGAACGTGAACGACTTCGCGAAGCGCAGCCACACTCCCGCGGCGCTCTCGCGCATGTCCTGGAAGACGAAGCGCTCCTGCAGCAGGAAGTTGCCGATGATCGTGACCTCGGCGGCGACGATCGCCGCGACGATGTAGTCCACGCCGAGGTGGGTGAGCGCCCAGACGATGCCGATGTTCGCGATGGCGCCGAGTCCGCCGATGACGGCGAACAGCGACATCTTGCCGAAGCGCAGCGCGGTCAGCTGCGTAAGGAAGTGCAGCCCCTGCCGCACCGACGCCTTCGACTCGCCCGCGTGGCGGTCGGCGAAGTCGAACGGCACCTCGGCGACGCGCATCGGGCGGCGCGCGAGGATCTCGAGCAGGATCTTGAAGCCGCGCGGCCGCAGCTGCTCCGAGTCGATCGTGCGCCGGTCGATGAGGAAGAACCCGGTCATCGGGTCCGAGACGTCCTTCAGCCGGATCGGGAACATCGCGCGCGTCACGGCGGTCGACCCCTTCGACACCATCACGCGGGTGCGGTCGGCGAGCCCTTCGGCGGTGCCGCCGCCGGCGTAGCGCGACGCGATCACGAGATCGACGTCACCGCGCGAATACCGGTGCCAAATCTCGGGGATCTCTTCGGGTGGATGCTGCAGATCGGCGTCCATGACCAGGCACGCGTCCGCTTCTGCCGCGGCGAAGCCCTCCATCACCGCTCCCCCGAGTCCGCCGACAGGCCGGTCGCGATGGATCAGGCGGACGGGGAGGGACGCGGATGCGGCGACCTCGCGGATCACGTCGGGGGTGCCGTCCGTGCTGTCGTCGACGAAGACGATCTCGGCGTCGAGGCGGGTCTGCACCGCGCCGGCGATACGCCGGACGAGCTCCGCGATGTTGGGAGCCTCGTTGTACGTCGGGACCACGATGGACAACTGCATCGCGGGCTATCCTCCCACGCAGCGGCGAATCGGGCTCTATGGGTTCAGCAGACCCATGGGAGACCCTCGGTCAACGCACGGGAGCAGGGCAGGCGCAGGAGTGGGCCGGTGCTCGGCGCCGCGGGCCGCCGCGTGCGGCGCCCTGCCAGGATCCATCGCGGAGAATGGAACGGTGACTTTCTCCGCATCCCCCTCCACCATCACGATGTTCGGCGCCGACTGGTGCCGCGACTGCGTCCGCACCAAGAAGCAGCTCGACGACCTCGGCATCTCGTACACCTACGTGGATCTCGTCGCCGACCCGGCGGCCGCCGACGTCGCCCGCGACATCTCGGGCCGCACCAACATCCCCGTCGTGGTGTACCCGGACGCCTCGCACCACGTCGAGCCGTCGAACGCCGACGTCGAGTCGAAGCTGCGGGAACTCTCCCTCATCTGACGCCGCCCCTCGCGGGCACGGGTTCGAGGTCGGGCCTGACGCCGCGGCATCCGTCCGAATTAGGCTGAGGCCGTGAGCGTCGAACGCAATACCCGGGCGATCGAGGGATCGGTCGTCACCGACTTCGAAGACCGCATGAGTTACGGCGGCTACCTCGATCTCGCCACCCTGCTGTCGGCGCAGCGGCCGCTCAGCGACCCCGAGCACCACGACGAGCTGCTGTTCATCGTGCAGCATCAGACCACGGAGCTGTGGCTGAAGCTCGTGCTGCACGAGCTCGGCGCCGCCTGCCGTCTGCTGCGCGAGGACCAGCTCGCGCCGGCGCTCAAGTGCATCGCCCGCGTCAAGCACATCCAGAAGACGCTCACCGAGCAGTGGTCGGTGCTGGCGACGCTCACCCCGGCCGAGTACGGGCAGTTCCGCGGCGTGCTGGGCAACGCGAGCGGCTTCCAGTCGGCGCAGTACCGCGCCGTCGAGTTCACCCTCGGCAACAAGAACGCCGCGATGCTGCAGGTGTTCGCCTCCGATCCCGCCGCCCACGCGCTCGTCGGGGCGGCGCTCGAGGCACCGAGCCTGTACGACGAATTCCTGGAGATGCTCGCGCGCTCGGGCTACCCGATCCCCGCCGAGGTGCTCGAACGCGACGTCACGCAGGCGTGGACTTACACCGCCGAGCTCGTGCCGATCTTCACCGAGATCTACCGCGACCCCGAAGCCCACTGGGCGGCCTACGAGACGTGCGAGGAGCTCGTCGACCTCGAGGACAACTTCCAGCTCTGGCGCTTCCGGCACCTCAAGACGGTCGAGCGCATCATCGGCTTCAAGACCGGCACCGGCGGCTCGAGCGGCGTGCCGTTCCTGCAGAGAGCGCTCGATCTCACCTTCTTCCCCGAGCTGTACGCCGTGCGGACGGAGCTGTGATGTCGAACGACCCCGACGCGCTGCGCGAACTCCTCGGCCAGGAGGCCGCGCTGTGCCGCCGCGCCCTCACCGGCGAGCACGGCGTCTCGCTCCCGGCCTTCACCGACCACCACGTGCACCTGCACCTCATCGACGAGACCGCACTGGCCGCCGGCGGGATCGCCGGTGTGGTCGACCTCGGCGGCGATCCGGTGGCGCTCGCACGGCGGGGGAACCACAGCATTCCGCGCGTGGCATACGCCGGCGCTTTCCTCACGGCGGTCGGCGGCTACCCGGTCGGACGCCCGTGGGCGCCGGCCGAGATCTCCCGCGAGATCGCCGACGCGTCGACCCATCCGGGCGTCGCCGGCGGCGCGGCCACCGCGGTCGACGAGCAGGCGTCGTTCGGGGCATCCGTCATCAAGGCCTCCCTCAACAGCGCCGCGGGACCGGTGCTCGACGCCGAGGCGCTGGCCGCGATCGTCGAGGTCGCACGCGAGCGCGGCCTGCCCGTCGTCGCGCACGCGGAGGGCGACGGGATGCCGCAGCTCGCGCTGGACGCGGGCGTCGACGGGTTCGCCCACACGCCGTTCACCGAGTACGTCGGACGCACCTTCACCGCCCACGCCGTCAGGGCCGGCCAGGTGTGGATCTCGACGCTCGCGATCCACCAGGGCGACCCTGAGGCGGCCGAGTGCGCCCGGGTCAACCTCGCGGGCTTCGCAGCCGCGGGCGGACGCGTGCTCTACGGCACCGACCTCGGCAACGGCGACCAGCCGGTGGGCGTCAACCCCGACGAGGTCGCGGCTCTCGACCGCGCGGGCATCCGCGGGGCGGCGCTCATCGCGGCGCTGGCCGATCCGTGGCCGCTGACGGATCCGCCCTCGGGCGTCTGCACCTTCATCCCCGGGACGCCGCCCGCCGCGCTCGACGAGATCGCCGAGTGGCTCAGCGGCGCGACCGTCGTCCCCGCCGAGGAGCTCATCCATGACGACCACTGACCCGACCGAGGCCGTGGCGACGGGATCGCTCGAGGACGCAGCATCCGCTCTCGACGCGGCCGACCCGCTACGCGCCCACCGTGACGCGTTCGTGGGAGCCGAGACGTCGCTCGTCTACTTCGACGGCAACTCGCTCGGGCGTCCGCTGCGGGCGAGCGTCGAGCGGCTCGCCGCGTTCGCGCGCGACGAGTGGGGCGGGCGCCTCATCCGCGGGTGGGACGAGTCGTGGATGCAGCTGCCCTTCGACATCGGCGATGCCGTGGGGCGCGCCGCGATCGGCGCTTCCGCGGGGCAGACCGTCATCGGCGATTCCACGACGGTGCTGCTGTACAAGCTCGTGCGCGCGGCGTTCGACGCCGCCGTCGCCGCCGACCCGGCGCGCGTCGAGATCGTCGTGGACCGCGACAACTTCCCCACCGACCGCTACCTCGTCGAGGGCATCGCCGCCGAGCGCGGCGGGCGCGTGCGCTGGATCGTCCCCACGCCCTCTCCACACGCCGCTGGCGCGTCGCGCGGAGCCTCTGGGCGCGTGGGCCCAGTGGATCTCGCGGGCGGGGTGTCGGCTTCGGCGTTGCGCTCCGCTGTCGGGAGCGAGACGGCGGTCGTGCTGCTGTCGCACGTCGCGTACCGATCGGGATATCTGACGGATGCCGCGGCCCTCACCCGCATCGCGCACGACGCGGGCGCACTCATCGTGTGGGACCTCTGCCACTCGGCAGGCTCCGTGCCGGTCCAGGCCGACGCGTGGGACTTCGACCTCGCGGTCGGATGCACCTACAAGTACCTCAACGGCGGACCCGGCTCGCCGGCGTTCGCGTACGTCGCCTCGCGGTTGCAGGATCGGCTGGCCCAGCCCATCCAGGGGTGGATGGGCACGGCGGACGTCTTCGCGATGGGACCGTCGTATCGCCCGGCCGACGGCATGCGACGTTTCCTGTCGGGCACGCCGCCGATCGTCGGCATGCTCGCGATGCAGGACACCCTCGACCTGCTCGAGGAGGTCGGCATCGAGGCAGTCCGCGCGAAGTCGGTGGCGCTCACCGAGTTCGCCGTGCGGGTGGCCGACGAACTGCTGGCACCCCTCGGGGTCACTGTCGCGTCGCCCCGCGATCCTGCCGAGCGCGGCGGCCACGTGACGCTGTCGCATCCGGCGATGCGCGCCGTGACGGCGCGGCTCTGGACCCAGGACGTCATCCCCGACTACCGCGACCCCGGCGGCCTCCGCATCGGCCTCTCCCCGCTGTCGACGTCGTTCGCCGAGACCCTCGCCGGGCTCCGCGCCGTCGAGGCCGCGGTCCGCGCCGAGTCCTGACGCCGAGTCGGGAGCACCGACTCGACGCATACGGCCGGGCCTCGACCTCGCAGGCGACCACACGCGTCGGCTCGCGCACAGCGGAGGGTGGCACGGGCAGGACGCAGCGGCGTCCACAGGCTCAACCGGCCGAACGGCGCCGCTGACCTACACTGGCGCGATGAGCAATGAGGCTCCGCCGGCGACTGGGGTTCCGGCATCCACCGTCCTGGCCCGACTCTCGCGCGGCACCATCGCGCGCTACGCGACCGGGTCGCTCGGCACGGGCGGGTTCGCGACCCTGCCCGGGCTGGTGCTGACCTACTACCTGACCGACTCGCTCGGGGTCGCGGCGCTCGCGGCCGGCGCCGTCATCACGGTCGCCAAGGTGTGGGACGTCGTCATCGACCCGGTCATCGGCGCCCTCACCGACCGCGACCTCGCCCGCCACGGCAGCCGCCGGCGCCTGATGCTGATCGGCGCTATCGCGCTGCCGGTGCTGTTCGCGCTGACGTTCGCGGTGCCGCCGTCACTCGGACCGGTGGTCGCCGGCATCTGGGTACTCCTCGCATTCACCGCGACGGCGACGGCGTTCAGCCTCTTCCAGGTGCCGTACATCGCGCTCCCCGCCGAGCTGACGCCGCGCTACGACGAGCGCACGCGCCTGCTGACGTGGCGCGTGGTCGTGCTGACCCTTGCGATCCTGCTGTTCGGCGCCGGCGGTCCCGCACTCCGGCGCGTGTCGGACGACCCGTTCATCCAGTACCTCGTCATG
The DNA here is from genome assembly GCF_042267145.1 of Microbacterium sp. NPDC056044. NCBI lineage: Bacteria > Bacillati > Actinomycetota > Actinomycetes > Micrococcales > Microbacteriaceae > Microbacterium > Microbacterium sp. NPDC056044. Next base: position 107,080 of record NZ_JBHJWZ010000002.1, read on the forward strand.
GGTGTGGTGTGCGGCGTCGTCATCGGGATCGGGATGCTGGTGGCCACCGGCGTCGCCCGGCGCGCAGCATCCGTCCCCCCTCCGCCGATCGCCGAGAGTACAGCTGGTCGCCGAGAGGTAGGGAACGAACCAGCATCTCGGCGACCAGCTGTACTCTCGCGGGACGACGGGGCGACGGCAGGCGGGGCGACGGCGAGCGGGGCGACGGCGGCCGGGACGACGGCGCGCGGGGCGACGGCGGGCGGGGCGACGGATGCTGCGGCCCCGGGCATCCGGGAGCACTTCGCGGCGGGGGTCGGGGCGCTCCGGCGCAGCCGGGCCTTCCGGATGCTGCTCGCCACCTTCGTGCTGCAGGCCCTCGCCACGGGGCTCATGCTCGCGGGCGCGCAGTACGTCGCGACGTGGGTGCTGCACTCGCAGGCCGCGGTCGAGCTGCTGTTCGTCGCGCTCATCGCGCCGGCGCTGCTCGCGGCCCCCGCGTGGGGCGCGGTCGCGCGGCGCATCGGCAAGGAGCGCACCTTCACCATCGCGAGCGTCGTGTTCGCGGTGGCGGCGCTGTCGATCCTCGGCATGCTGTGGGCGCCCGGCGAGTGGATCTACCTGCCGGTCGGCGTCGCCGGCATCGCGTACGCGGGCATGCAGTCGCTGCCGATGGCGATGCTCCCCGACGTCATCTCGCACGACGAGCGCACCCACGGCCCCGGTCGCGCGGGCTCGTTCAGCGGCGTGTGGACCGCCGGCGAGACCGTGGGCTTCGCGCTCGGCGCGACGACGCTCGCGGTGATCCTCGCGGTGACGGGCTACATCTCGTCGACCGGCACGCAGGTCGTGGAGCAGCCGGATGCCGCGATCACAGGCATCGTCGTCAGCTTCAGCCTCGCGCCGGCCGTGCTGATCGGCCTCAGCCTCCTCACGCTGGCCCGCTACCCGCTGCGCCGCGCCGACATCGACCACGGCTGAAGCAGCCGTCGAGCCCGGCACGCGGAGGAACGGATGCCGCCGCCCGGCCGGTCGGCAAGGCCGGGCGATTCCGTGCCCCGCGCCGTGGCATCGAGTCGCACGAACACTGACATCGGGTGCCGGGCCGGGTGACGTAGGATGCCCGGTGACGGACTCGCCCGAACCGGGTTGCGGGACGCGAGTTCGAAGGAGAGCAGCATGTCACCCACGTCGTCGGCCGCCGCGAAGACCCCGGCGACGGGCCCCGCGAAGACCCCCGCGAAGCCGCGGGCGAAGAAGCCCGCGGCATCTGCCCTCCCCGCCGACGAGGTCGCAGCGCTCGACGCCGACCTCGACAGGCTCGAGCAGGGCGCGAAGGTGTGGGTCGCCCTCACGCTCGACCAGCGGGCGCGCCTGCTCGGCCGCGTGCGCGACGCGGTCGGCGCGGTCGCCCAGGAGTGGGCCGACGCCGCGACGATGTCGAAAGGCCTCGAGCCGGGGCATCCACTCTCCGGAGAGGAGTGGCTCGGCGGACCCTATGCCGTCATCGGACTGCTCGACGCCCTGCGCGAGACGCTCGAGGCGCTCGCGAAGGGGCGGAGCCCGCTCGACGACGTGACGCTCGACGAGGCGCCGGGCGGGCGCCTGCGCGCGCGCACCTTCCCGCTCAACGGCACCGAGAGGTTCCTGCTTTCGGGCTTCACCGGCGAGGTGTGGTTCGAGCCGGGCATCTCGGCGCTCGACGCGCGGCGCGCGGCGGGCCTGGGCCAGCTGACCCCGACCGCGTCGGGCGGCATCGGGCTCGTCCTCGGCGCGGGCAACGTGACCTCGATCCCCGTCGCCGACGTGCTCTACGAGCTGTTCGCGCACAACCGGGTGGCGCTGCTCAAGGTCAACCCGACGCAGGACGCCCTCGTGCCCGTGTTCGAGCGCGCCCTCGCGCCGCTGATCGAGCCCGGCTTCGTGCGCATCGTGCGCGGCGGCGCCGCGACCGGCGCCTACCTCACGTCGCACCCGCGCTTCGCGCACGTGCACATCACAGGTTCCGCGCCCACGTTCGACGCGATCGTGTGGGGGACGGGAGTGGATGCTGCGACAGCACGCGACGCCGGAACCCCGAAGCTGCAGGTGCCGATCACGGCCGAACTCGGCGGCGTCTCGCCCATCATCGTGGTCCCCGGACGCTGGACCGCGGCCGACCTGAAGTACCAGGCCGAGCACGTCGCGACGATGCGCCTCGTGAACGCCGGCCACAACTGCATTGCGGGCCAGGTCGTGATCGTGAGCTCGGACTGGCCGCAGCGCGCGGAGTTCCTGCGCGAGCTGCACGCGGCGTACGCGGCGGCTCCCGAGCGCCCGGTCTGGTATCCCCGGAGCGACGAGCGGCTGGAGGCCGCAGCATCCGTCTATCCGGATGCCGTGTGGAACGCCGACCGCACCCGCGCGATCGTCGAAGTCGGCGCCGGCGAAGGCGATGACCCGGTCGAGACGGTCGAGTACTTCGCGCCGATCCTCGGGGTGGTCGAGGTCGGCGGGACCGGCCAGGAGTTCCTCGACGCCGCGGTCGCGCACGCGAACGACCGGCTCACCGGCACGCTCGGCGCGAACGTGATCATCGACCCGGCGACCGAAGCGGCGCTGGGCGACGGGTTCGAGCGGGCGATCGCGGACCTCCGCTACGGCGACATCGCGATCAACACGTGGACGGCGTTCAACTTCCTGACGGCGCGCCTCACGTGGGGCGGGTTCCCGGGCGCGACGCTGGCCGACGTGTCGAGCGGCATCGGCGTCGTGCACAACGCGTTGCTGCTCGACCGGGTCGAGCGGTCGATCGCGCGCGGGCCGTTCCGTCCGTTCCCGCGGTCGGTCGGCAAGGGCGGCGTGTTCACGATCCTGCCGACGCCGCCGTGGTTCGTGAGCTCGCGCACCGGCGCCGAGGTCTGTGCGGGACTCACGCGGTACCTCGTCGACGGCAAGCTCCCCGGACTCGTGAAGACGCTGACCAAGGCCATGCAGGCGTGACCGCGGGTTTCGGCGGCGACGGGCTCGAGGCCGACGTCGTCGTGGTCGGCGCGGGCTCTGCTGGCGCGGCGCTCGCGGCCCGGCTGAGCGAGGACCCCGACGTCTCGGTGCTGCTGCTCGAGGCGGGCGCGCCCGACACGGCGACCGCGCTGCATGTGCCCGCGGCCTTCTCGACGCTGTTCCGCGGCGCGTACGACTGGAACTACGACACCGTGCCGCAGCCCCAGCTCGAGGGCCGCACCGTGTACTGGCCGCGCGGCAAGACCCTGGGCGGGTCGTCGTCGCTCAATGCCCTGATGTGGATCCGCGGTTTCGCCGCAGACTACGACGAATGGGCGGATGCTGCGGGCCCCGCGTGGTCGTGGGATGCCCTGGTCCCCTACTTCCGGCGTGTGGAGCGCACGTCCGACCCCGCCGACCCGACGCACGGCGTGGACGGGCCGCAGTCGGTGGAGCACCAGCGCGACCCCCGGCCCCACACGACCGCGTTCCTGGCGGCGGCGAAAGAGGCGGGGCATCCGTTGACTCCGCCGAATCTGCCCGCGGGGCAGGGGTTCTCGCAGACGATGGTGAGCCAGCGCCGCGGCGCCCGCGCCTCGACCGCCGACGCGTACCTGCGACCCGCGAAGAAGCGGCGCAATCTGCGCGTCGTGACGGGCGCGCTGGTGCGGCGCGTGACCTTCGAGGCGGCCGCGGGCGAGGGCGTCGAGCCGCGCGCGACCGGCGTGTACGTCGAGATCGGCGGGATCACGCGGCACGTGCGCGCGCGGCGCGAGGTGGTGCTGTCGGGCGGCGCGGTCAACACGCCGCAGGTGCTCATGCTGAGCGGTATCGGTCCGGCCGAGCACCTCGCCGAGCACGGCATCGACGTGCTGGTCGACGCTCCGGGCGTCGGCGCGAACCTGCAGGACCACCTCGTCGCGGGGCTCGCTCCTGCGGCGACGGGCGGAACGCTGTACGACGCGACGAAGCCCGCCGAGCTCGTGAAGTACCTGGCGGCGCGCAAGGGGATGCTGACGTCGAACGCGGCCGAGGCGTACGGGTTCGTGCGCACGGCGGCGGCGGATGCGGCCGGCGTGCCCGAGGGGCTCCCCGACATCGAGATCATCTTCGTGCCCGGACCGTACGTCGGCGAAGGGCTCGTGCCGATGCCCGCGCACGGGCTGACGGTCGCGGCGATCCTCCTGCGGCCGGTGAGCCGGGGCACGATCCGCCTCGCGTCGGCCGATCCGTCCACCCCGCCGCTGATCGACCCGGCCTACCTGTCCGACCCCGGCGACATCGACGCGACGACGCTGCGCGCGGGCCTCGCCGAGTGCGAGCGCCTCCTCGACACCGACGCGCTGCGCGCGATCACGACCGGCGGGTGGGTGCTGCCCGAGCACGGCGAGCGCATGACGCCCGCCGAGCGCGCGGAGCTGTCGCTCCGCCGCTACTCGCACACCCTCTATCACCCCGTCGGCACGGCACGGATGGGGACGGATGCTGCATCCGTTGTCGACCCGGAGCTCCGCGTCCGCGGCGTTCGGGGCCTTCGGGTGGCCGACGCATCCGTCATGCCCACGGTGATCCGCGGCCACACGAACGCCCCGTCGATCGTGATCGGCGAGGTCGCCGCCGACCTCGTGCTCGGCCGCCGCGCCTGATTCGCGCCGGCCCGGGCAGCAGCATCCACCCCGCCGACGTCTCGTCGGGCTCGCTGCTCGCCTGTCACGAACTGCTGCCCCGCGCGACACATCGTGACAGGTGAACAGCGCCGTCCGCGCAGACGCTGCAAAGTCCGGACTTCGCCGCCACCCCAGGCGCAAGACCTGCGAAGTCCGGACTTCGCCCGCACGCCGGCCCGGCACCTGCGAAGTCCGGACATCGCCGGGCATATCAGGCGCCAGACCTGCGAAGTCCGGACACCGCCGGGCTTGCGGCGGCCAGCGCGGCCGCACCCGTGCAGATTCCGCACCGTCTCGGGCCCAAAGACCCTGCAAAGTCCGGACTTCGCCGGCACGGGAGGCGCGAGACCTGCGGAGTCCGGACTTCGCAGGCTCGACGTGGACGGCGGGTGCCGCGCCGCGGGCCACGGCGACGGACGCCGGCGGGAACGACGAACCCCCTCCGTCCCCGGGTGAGGGCAGAGGGGGTTCGACGAGGAGTCCGCGTCAGCGGCCGCCGCGGCGGTTGGTGCCGTTGGGGCGGACGACCGAGCCGACCATGAGCTTGCCGGTGCCGCCCGACGAGGCGCGACGGCCCGGGGTGCGGGGGTTGCCGGCGGGCTGAGCCGAACGCGAGTGGCCCGCGCTCTGGTCGTGACGCTGGTGCGAGGCCTTGTCGTGCGCGGTGGCGGCGTCGCGGCGCTGGCCTCCAGCGGCCTGCTGACGGCCGTTGCCCTGAGCCGAACCAGCCTGCGCCGAACCGCCCTGGCCCGAACCGCGGCGACGACGACCGCCGCCGGAGCGACCGGCGCCCGCGGCGGCCTCGGTCTCGCGGGCATCACGCGCGGCGCGCTTGCGCTGGGCGTTCGCGCCCTGGCTGGTGCCGCGCGGCGTCTCGGCCACGGGGACCGGCTTGACGTACGGGGCGACCTGGCCGACGAGCTCGACGACCTCGGGCGAGGTCGCGGTGACCGCGACCGGCTCGACCGAGATGGCGGCCTTGCGCAGCAGCTGCGACACGTCGCGGCGCTGCTCGGGGAGCACGAGCGTGACCACGGCACCCTCCGCCCCCGCGCGGGCCGTGCGGCCCGAGCGGTGCAGGTACGCCTTGTGCTCCATCGGCGGGTCGACGTGGATGACGAGCTCGACGTCGTCGACATGCACGCCACGGGCCGCGACATCCGTCGCCACGAGCACCTTGACGGCGCCCGACGAGAACGCCGCGAGGTTGCGGTCGCGCGCCGCCTGCGACAGGTTGCCGTGCAGGTCGACGGCAGGGATGCCCTGACCGGTGAGCTGCTTCGCGAGCTTCTTCGCCTGGTGCTTGGTGCGCATGAACAGGATGCGGCGACCCACGCCCGACGCGAGCGCCTTGACGACGTCCTTCTTGGCGTCGGCGTCGGCGAGCGTGAAGACGTGGTGCGTCATCGCGGCGACGGGCGAGTGGGCCTCGTCGACGGAGTGCAGCACCTCGTTCTGCAGGAAGCGGTTCACGAGCTTGTCGACCCCGTTGTCGAGGGTCGCGCTGAACAGGAGACGCTGGCCGCCCGATGGCGTCGCGTTCAGGATGCGCGTGACCCCCGGGAGGAAGCCGAGGTCTGCCATGTGGTCGGCCTCGTCGATGACGGTGATCTCGACGGCGTCGAGGTGCACGAAGCCCTGCTTCATGAGGTCCTCGAGGCGGCCGGGGCACGCGACGATGATGTCGACGCCGGCGTTGAGCGCGTTCACCTGGCGGTTCTGGTTGACGCCGCCGAAGATCGTGGTGGTGGTGAGACCGTAGGCCTTGGCGAGCGGGGCGAGGGTCGCGTCGATCTGCGTCGCGAGCTCGCGCGTCGGCGCGAGCACGAGGCCGAGCGGGCGGCCCTTGCGGCGGTTGCCGCCGGCGAGCTTGCCGCCCAGGCGCGCGGCCATCGGGATCGAGAAGGCGAGGGTCTTGCCCGAGCCGGTCTTTCCGCGGCCCAGCACGTCGCGGCCGGCGAGCGTGTCGGGGAGCGTGTCGACCTGGATCGGGAACGCGGTGGTCTTGCCGCCCGCGGCGAGCGCGTCGACAAGGGGCTGCGGCACGCCGAGCGCGCCGAACGAGGTTTCGGTCATGAGGGGTGTTCTCCGGGCACGCGAGTGCTCTGTCGGTGGCCGGGGCGGATTTCGCCCACGGGTCGCCGTACGAAAGATGTCAGCGCGGTTCTTCGGATCGGGGTCCGGATGCCGGCGCGAGGGAAGCGTTCTACGACGCGAGAAGCGCAGAGATGCGCTGCAAGGATTCCCACCCTACCAGTGGACGACTGGGCGTTCCCCCGGCGGGGCAGACGGGCGCTCCGGGCGCGGGCGTCTCGACTCGCTCGCTCCACGCGCGGGAGAGAGCGGGCGGCTGGGGTCAGAGGTCGACGGTGTCCTTGCGCTTCTGAGACCGCTTGCCGTTGCGCTCGCGACGAAGCACGGGCTCGGCAGCAGACGTGCGCCCGGCCTCTCCCGCCGCGGGCTCGAGGTCGGGCTCTGGCTCGGACCAATCCTCCGGCTCCACCTCGGACTCCTCTGGAGCGTCCACCGGCTCCGTCTCAGCCTCGGCCTCCGACTCGCGCTCGGCCTCGGCCTCCGGCTCCGACTCCGGCCCCGACTCCGCCTCCGCCTCCGCCTCCGCCTCCGACTCCGCCTCCGCCTCCGCGTCCTCGGGATCCTCCGCCTCGGCCGCGCCGGACTCCTCGCCCGGCGTCGCCTCGGCCGCCGCCGGGGCCTCACCCGGCTCCACCGTCTCCGAGCCCCACGGCTCCGTTCCCGGCTCCTCGACCGGGGCCCCACCCGCCTCCGCGAAGCGGTCCGTCGCGGCGCGGAGCGCGGACGCGATGCCCGGCTCGGACGCCGCGTGCGCAGCATCCGCAATCATGACGAAGTCGGCCTCGGGCCACGCGCGGTGCAGATCCCACGCGGTCATGGCGGGGGTGCAGACGTCGTAGCGACCCTGGACGATGACGGCGGGGATGTGACGGATGCTGTCGACCTGAGCGATCAGCTGGTCCGGCGTGAACCAGCCGCCGTGCAGGAAGTAGTGGTTCTCGATGCGCGCGAAGGCGACGGCGGCGCGCGGCTCGGTCATCGCCTCGATGAGCGCCGGATCGGGAAGCAGCGTCAGGTTCGCGGCCTCCCAACGCGACCATGCGACGGCCGCCGGCACGTGCACGGCGGGGTCGGGATCGGCGAGGCGGCGGTGGTACGCCTCCATGAGCTGGGAGCGCTCGAGGATCGGGATGGGAGCGATGAAGACCTCCCACAGATCCGGGACGATGGATGCTGCGCCCCCCTCGTAGAACCATTCCAGCTCGTGGCGGCGCAGCGTGAAGATGCCGCGCAGCACGATCTCGCTGACCGCGTACGGGTGGGACTCGGCGTAGGCGAGGGCGAGCGCGCTCCCCCACGAGCCGCCGAAGACCTGCCACTTCTCGATGCCGAGGTTCTTGCGGAGGAGCTCGATGTCGGCGACGAGGTGCCACGTGGTGTTGTGGCGGAGGTCGGCGTCGGGCTCGCTCGCGTGCGGGGTGGAACGGCCGCAGCCTCGCTGGTCGAGCAGGATGATGCGGTACTTGTCGGGGTCGAAGAAGCGACGGTGCCAGGGCGACGTCCCGGCGCCCGGACCCCCGTGGAGGAACACCACCGGCTTGCCCTCGGGGTTGCCGCTCTGCTCGTACGCGATGCGGTTGCCCTCGCCGGCGATGAGCGTGCCGGTGTCGTAGGGCTCGAGAGGCGGATAGAGGATGTCGTCGAGGTGTTCGTTCATAGGCTTCCCCCCGGAACGCCGAAAGTGTCGCAGGCGGAGGGGCCGTTCTGGTAGCCGGTGGCGAACCAGCGCTGTCGCTGCTCGCTCGAACCGTGCGTCCAGGACTCGGGGTTCACGAAACCCCCGGACTCCTGCTGGATGTGATCGTCGCCCACCGCCCCGGCCGCGTTGATCGCGTCCGCGATCTGCTGCTCGGTGGGCTCCTTGAGATACGGTACGCCGTTCTCGTCACGCTGGTCGGTCATGTCGCCCACCCACGCGCCGGCGAAGCAGTCGGCCTGCAGCTCGGTTCTGACGCTGTTGCTGTCGGCGCCGGTGCCGTTGTTCGGGTGCTCGTTCATGATGCCGGTGATGCTCTGCACGTGGTGCCCGTATTCGTGGGCGAGCACGTAGAGCTGCGCCAGGTCGCCGGCGGAGGCATCGAACTGCTGGCGCAGCAGTCCGAAGAACGTCGGGTCGATGTAGACGTTCTCTTCGGGCGGGCAGTAGAACGGACCCGTCTGATTGGATGCCGTGCCGCACGCGGTGCCGGTCTGCTGGTCGACGATGATCAGATGCGGCGCGCGGTAGCCCTGCACCTGTGTCGCCCAGTACTGGTCGAGCACCACGCTGCCGGCAGCGAGGCGGCACTCGTCGTTGCTGTTCGCGTCGGCGCCCGTCTCGCACTGCTGGATCTCGGACTCGCCGCCGGAGCCGACCTGCGGCTGCGTGGGGATGACGCTCGACAGGTCCTGTCCGGTGAACAGCTGGAACAGGATCACGGCGATCGCGCCGAGGCCGGCGATGCCGCCGCCGGCGACCGCCACGCCCGCCCCTCGACGCCGCGCCGTATTCCCCCCGACGTTGGCGTTCTCATTGAACGTCATGCCTGTCACGGTACCCCGACACACCGATGCACAGCAGGAACCATTCCCGAATCGCCGGGAATGAGTACAATGCCGCGGGCCTAAGCTCGGGAGCATGGCGACCGAACCCACGACCGTGACCATCACCGGCGGCGGAGGCCAGATCGGCTACGCCTTGATGTTCCGCATCGCTGCGGGCGACATGCTCGGCCCGGATCGTCCGGTTCGCCTGCGGCTGCTCGAGATCCCCCAGGGCATGCGGGCGGCCGAAGGCGCGGCGCTCGAGCTGCAGGACTGCGCGTTCCCGCTGCTCACCGACGTCGACGTCACCGACGATCCGCTCACCGCCTTCAACGGCACCCGCATCGCGATGCTCGTCGGTGCACGGCCGCGCACGGCCGGCATGGAGCGCGGCGACCTGCTCGCCGCGAACGCGGGCATCTTCGGGCCGCAGGGGGACGCGATCGGCGCGGTCGCCGACGACGGCGTGCGCGTCGTCGTGGTGGGCAACCCCGCGAACACGAACGCGCTCATCGCCGCAGCATCCGCTTCTCCCGACATCCCCGCCGAGCGCTTCACGGCTCTGACGCGCCTCGACCACAACCGCGCCGTCGGCCAGCTCACCGAGAAGCTCGGAGTCGGTGCCGACCAGATCGAGGGCGTCGCCATCTGGGGCAACCACTCGGCATCGCAGTTCCCCGACGTGACGCACGCCGTCGTCGGCTCGGGCGACACGATGGTGATCGACGTGCTCGCCGAGCGGCTCGGCGGGCACGAAGCCGCGACGGCATGGCTCGACGACGTCTTCATCCCGCGCGTCGCCAAGCGCGGCGCCGAGATCATCGACGTGCGCGGTTCGTCGTCGGTCGCGTCGGCGGCGAACGCCGCGATCGACCACGTGCGCGACGAACAGCTCGGCACGCCCCGCCGCACGTGGACCTCGGCGGCCGTCGTCTCGCGCGGCGAGTACGGCGTTCCCGAGGGGCTGGTGTGCTCGTTCCCCGTGAGATCGCGCGGCCACGAGCACGGGTACGAGGTCGTGGAGGGACTCGACCTCGACGACCGGTCGCGCGCCAGGATCGCAGCATCCGTCGATGAACTCGTCGGCGAGCGCGACGCGGTCCGGGCGCTCGGCGTTCTCTGACCCCCCTGCCGTCGGCGGGGTCGGCACCGCCCGGCAATAGGCTCTGAGTCGTGGAAGCCCTGGTCGTCGTCATCATCGCGATCGTGGTCATCGCGCTCGCCACGGCGGTCGCCCCGAAGCTCGGCATCGCGGGGCCCCTGATCCTCGTGCTCGTCGGCGGCGCGGTGAGCCTCTTGCCGTTCGTCGAGATCCCCGAGATCAACCCCGAGTTCATCCTCGTCGGCGTGCTCCCGCCGCTGCTCTACTCGGCGGCCGTCTCGCTCCCCGCGATCGAGTTCCGCCGAGACTTCGGGCCCATCGCGGGCCTGTCGTTCCTGCTCGTCATCATCAGCTCGGTGCTGCTCGGCTTCTTCTTCATGGCCGTGATCCCCGGCATCCATCCGGCGGTCGCGGTGGCGCTCGGGGCGATCCTCAGTCCCACGGATGCTGTGGCCACCTCCATCGTGAAGCGCCTGGGCGTGTCGCGGCGCGTGGTGACGATGCTCGAGGGCGAGAGCCTGCTCAACGACGCGACGGCGCTCGTGCTGCTGCGGACGATGATCGCCTCGGTCGGACTCGCGACAGGCGTGAGCGGCGACACCCGCATCGGGTTCGGGTTCATCCCGGCGTTCGCGTGGGGCGTGGTGGTCGCGGTCGTGGTCGGCGCGCTCGTGGGCTGGCTCAACCTCCGGCTGCGGTCGCTCATCCGCAACTCCGCCGCCAACACGGCGATCGGCTTCGTCGTGCCCTTCATCGCGTACATCCCCACCGAGGAGCTGGGCGGGTCCGGCCTCGTCGCGGCGGTCGTCGCGGGCATCGTCACCGGCCAAGGGGCCGCACGGTGGTTCACACCCGAGCAGCGACGCTCGGACGAGCACAACTGGCACACGATCGAGCTCGTCCTCGAAGGCGCCGTCTTCCTGATCATGGGACTCGAGCTCAGCGACATCGTCGAGCAGAACGTTGAGCAGCACAACGGCCTCGGCACGGGTCTCGGCATCGCCCTCGGGGCGCTGGCGATCATCATCGCCGCGCGCGCGGCTTACGTGTCGCTGCTCGTCTGGCTGCAGAGCCGGCGCGCCCGCGGGCGGCAGCGCACCCGGCTCGAGGCGATGAACACGCGGCTCGACCAGATCGCCGACCGCACGGTGGCGCCCGATCCGCGCTACCGCGGCCGGCGCGGCGAGGTGTCGTTCGACGATCCCCGCGCGCAGCGGCGGCTCTCGTCCATGCGCACGCGCGTCTCGCGGGCGCTCAGCGACCTCGACTACTACCAGGCGTCGCCGCTCGGCTGGAAGCACGGCGCCATCATCGTGTGGGCGGGCATGCGCGGCGTGGTGACGCTCGCCGCGGCCCAGACGATCTCGAGCGACGTCACCGACGACCGCGCGCTGCTGGTGTTCATCGCGTTCGCGGTGGCGGTCGGCAGCCTCATGCTGCAGGGCTTCACGCTGCCGTGGGTGGTCAAGGCCCTGCGGCTCGAGCGGCCGGGCGACGACAGCCTCGACAAGGCGGAGCAGTCGGCGCTCGACGACGAGCTGCGCGACGCGGCGATCGGCGCGCTGTCGGATCCGGCCCTGCGCCGACGGGACGGCTCGGAGTTCGCCGACGAGCTCGTCTCGCTCGTCGGCAACCGCATGGTCGACCCGCCCGACGACGCCGAGGGGCTGGCGACGCGCGACCTGCTCGAGCTCCGGCTCGCGATGATCGAGGCGATGCGCGGGCGCCTGAACGAGCTGTCCTCGGGAGGCGAGTACAGCACGCCGGCTCTGCGCCACGCGCTGGCCGAGCTCGACGCCGACCAGCTCAGCCTCGAGCTGCGACTGGACGACGAGGACGACTGAGTTCGACGAGGCCGCGGGCGCCGGGTGAGAGAATGGGGACCGAGCGAGGGGGCCTCACATGAGCGAGACGACGAAGACGCCGGATGCCGCGCACACGCACGCGGTTCCGACTGCGGGATCCGTCGCGGCCGACACGGCGCCGCTGCATCTGCCGCACCAGGCGGCCGAGTGCCCGAAGTGCTTCACCGAGCTGCAGCAGAACCGCAACTGGTGGCTCGCCCAGCCCGCCGGCTCACGCCTCGTGGGGCTCGTGATCGCCCGCGACGACATGCCGTCCGTCGTCGAGCAGCGCAATGACCTCACGCGTTTCGGCGTGCCGATCGAAGGCTTCCGTCACCCGGCACCCGAGACCCTCGAGTCGTGGGAGGACCGCCTCGTGCGCCTCTTCGGCACCCTCGGCCGTGGCGACGTGCTCGTCGTCGCCAACGTGCACGCCCTCGGTCGCGACATCGACGAGGAGACGCGCACCGTCACCGAGCTGCACCGCCGAGGCGTGGTGGTCAAGGTCGTCAGCCACGGCGGCCGCCACCTCTACGACGCCGGCCGCTGACGCGGAGCCGCCCTCACCCCGACCCGCGGGTCCCGCCCGACGCGGGTGCGGGCGTCAGCCCTCGTCGTCGCCGAGCGCGTTCTCGCCGCTGAGCGAGCTCTCGCGCTCGACATCGAGCAGGGGGAGGTCGTCTCGTGTGACGAGACGTGCCGCGATCGCGTGCTCGACGAGCCGCACCCGGCGGTTGGTCGCGTACGAGCGCACCCCGCCGCGCATGCCGGGCACGCCGGCGCGGTCGAGCTTGTCGCAGACGTTGTCGAGCTTGCGGTTGAAGCGCGTGAGCGTCCAGCCGAGGCGCTCGGCGGCCTGCGCCGACGTCGGCAGCTCGCTCATGCCGGTGCCCTCACGCCGCAGCACGGGCTCGGCGAGCGCGAGGATCATGACGCGCTGGCTGTGGGTGAGCGGCACCTCGCCGATCGTCGACAGGCCGTCGTCGTCGGCGGGCGGCTGCGTGTCGCGGAACGTCGGCTCGGCCGCGTGGATCGTGAGCTCGTACGTCGTGGGGCCGGCGCTGAAGATGACGGATGTCGCGGCGAAGACGAGCGGCAGGCGCGCACCCGGTGCGAGCCAGGCCTGCACGCGTCCGCCCGAGTCGGTGACCGTGGCCGACAGGCGGGAGCCCACGTTCGAGAGCAGCCAGAGCCCCTCGAGGTTCTGGATCGTGAGGAAGTTGCGGTGCAGGAACAGGTTGTCGTCGATCGCGAGGTCGCCCTCGCGGCCGACGGTGAAGACGGTGCCGGGCGCGACCGAGAACTCCTCGCCCGCGAACTCGATCCTGAGCTCGTCGACCTCCGCGGCGGTCACGGCGTGCACCCCCGCGTGGGGTTCGGCTGCTGCGTGCCGTTGGCGCGCACCAGGGTGACGTCGATGCAGGTCTGCCCCGCCGCCGCGGCGGGCACGACGATCTCGGGCACCTCGACGGGCTCCGACTCGCCGGTGCTGTCGGTCAGCGACACCGCCTCGACGATGTAGAAGTCGCCGTCCTGCGGATCGGGGTTCTTCCAGAGGAACGCCACGCCGCCGTCGACCGGCGTTCCGACGACGTCGGTGACCGCGGGGACGGTGGACCCGATGACGTCCTGCGGCTTCGACGACTCCGTCGGCTTCGGCTGCTCGCCGGCCGTGCCCGAGAGTATGCCGGGCAGCGACACCCCCACGACGACCGCGACGATCACGAGTACGGCGGCACCGAGCCCGATCCACAGTCCTGTGCGGCGGCGACGCGGGGGCGCAGCATCCGGATCCTGGTCCTGCGAAGGGGCCGCGTCGAAGGCGGGGGTGCGGATGATCGTCTCGTCGAGCGACGCCGGCAGGCCGGCCTGCTCACGCCGCACCGTCTGCTCGTACGCCGACGGCGGGATCGCCGGCGCCTGCCGGACGACGGTCTCGGTCTCGGTCTCGGCGGGAGCGGGCTCGAACCGCGGCGTGGCCGCCCCCGCGCTCGGCGCGGTCGTGGCCGACGGGCGGGTCATGCCGGCCGCGGGCGTCGTGTCGGGGTTGATGCTGACGACGCCGCGGACGCGGGTGAGGCCGTCGTCCTCGTCCTCCTCGATGTCTTCGGGGACGTGGTCGTCGAGGATGTCGATCGGGGTGACCGAGTGCGACAGCTCGATCTGCACCGTCTGCAGCGCCCGGGCGAAGGCGAGCGCGCTCTCGTAGCGGTCGGCGGGCGACTTCGCCATCGCGCGCTCGAGCACGCGCTGCAGCGACGCGGGGACGTCGGCGCGACCGAGAGCGGGAAGCGGCAGCGACTCGATGCGGTGGATGAGCTCGGCTGCGCCGTTGCGCTGACCGGGCAGCTCGAACGGCGAGCGGCCGGCGAGGAGCGTGTAGACCGTCGCGCCCAGCGCGTACACGTCGGAGCGCGGGTCGCTGCGTGGCACGTCGGCGAACGACTCCGGCGGCGACCACGGGATCGACAGCCCTGCCGACTCGGCGGCCGCGTTCGTGGTCGACGCGATGCCGAAGTCGGTGAGGGCGGGCCGGTTGTACTCGGTGACGAGGATGTTCGCCGGCTTGATGTCACGGTGCAGCACGCCCGCGCGGTGGGCGGTCTCGACGGCGGCCGCGACCTGCACGCCGACGCGCAGCGACTCGGCGATCGAGAAGGGCTCGCGCCGGTACCTGACCTGCAGGTTCGGCCGCGGGCAGTACTCCATCACGAGGTAGGGGCGGCCGTCCCTCGCGACGCCGGCCTGGTAGATCGTGACGATCGCCGGGTGCGTCGACAGCATCGCCATGACGTTCGCCTCGGCGGTGAACTCCTCGACGGAGCCGCTCGACATGCGGTCGGTGAGCAGCACCTTCACCGCGACGCGGCGCTTGGGCAGCTGCTGCTCGTACAGGAACACGTCGGCGAAGCCGCCCGAGCCGAGCAGGTCGACGTAGGTGAAGCCGGGCAGATCCGGCGGCGCCATGGGCGCGCGCTTGGCGCTCACGACAGGGCCTCGATGGCGACCGTGATGCCGTCGCCGAGATCCAGCACGTCGCCGGGGATGACGACCGTGCCCTCCCCCGGATGCAGCCGCACCGGGTCGACTCCCGGCCGCAGCAGCGTCGTGCCGTTCGTCGTGCGCAGGTCGGTCGCCACGATGCTCTCACCCTCGACCCGCAGCTCGACGTGGCTGCGCGAGATGTCCTGCTGAGGACTGTCGACGGCCACGAGGTGCGGCAGGTCGGTGCCGCTCACGCGCGTCGAGCGCGGGCGCCGGCCGATCACGATCGTGCGGTCGAGCTGCAGCACCTGCCCCGTCGAGACGCGGACGCGTCCCGGGGCGGGCGGACGCGGCGGCGCGAGCGGTGCGGGGGCCGAGTCGACGGAGATCCCGGATGCTTCCGCTCCGGGCTGTCCCGCCGCCTCACGCAGTGCGCGGGCCTGGGCCAGCGAGATCGTCGCACCGTCGTGGTCGCCGGCGAGCGCGGTCGGCGCGGCGGGGGCGTCGTCGGCGGAGCGGATGACGGTGGCGCCCCAGACGTCGTCGAAGCCCGCGCCGGACTCGTCTTCGCCGGGCGACGCCGGGCCGGCCGGAGGCAGCGGCACGACGGTCGTCGCGGGCGGCGCGAGCGCCGAGTCGAGCGGGAGCAGGGTCTCGGCGTCGACGACCGACGGCACGGAGTTCGAGTCGATGAGCCCCGTGACTGCGGGCTCCAGGGCCGGTTCGGCCCCCCGTTCAGCCGCCGAAACACGGGTCGGTCGCCCGACACGCCGGGCCGGGGCATCCGTCTCCGGCGTGTCGTCGTGACCGACCCGTGTTTCGGCAAGGACGGGGACTCCGGGAACGGACGGGACCTCAGGAACGGACGAGACCCCGGGAACGGACGGGACCCCCGGTACGGACGGTGCCCCGGGGACGGACGACGCCCCGGGGACGGACGGCGCCTCTCGCCGCCGGGGACCGGGGGCGGGCTCGGCCGGGGCAACACCGGACCGACCGGGCTCGGACGCGGCGGCCCGGGCCGGGGCGGCCGCGGCCCGCGCGGGCGCGGCGGCCGGCGACGCACCGGCGGGCGCAGCATCCCATTCGATCCGGCTCGCCAGCACGATGCCGTCGGCGATCTCGAACTCGGCGGGCGCGTCGGAGCCCGCCGTCGTGAGCGCCACGCGCAGCGCACCCGGGATCACGCGCTCTGTCCACGTCGTGACGCCGGCGCCCGACACGCGCTCGGAGGCGGCGGCATCCACATCGAAGGCGAAGCCGCCGCGGACGGCGACCCGGACGCCGTCGGCGTCGGCGAGGGCGACCGCGAACGCGGGGATCGCGGTCAGCGACGCCCCGTACGCGCCGGTGAGCGCCTCGATCACCCCGCCGAGGCCGCGGCCGTCGGCGAGCACCGACCGCACGCGGGCGAGGAGCGCCGCGGAGGCGCCGGGTTCGAGCACGGCGAACCCGTGCGGGGTGACGGCGACCGGCGTGGTTCCGGGGGCGTAGTGCGTGGGCATCAGGATCCTCCCGCGAACACCGCGCGCGGCAGCGTGTCTTCGTCGATGTCGGCGTCGTCGGTGTCGTCGACGGCGGCCGGGCTGACCGGCACGGTGTCGCGCTCGTAGGTGCGGTGCGCCCGCGTGCGGACCGCGAGGGCGTCGACGACGATCGCCGTGATGTTGTCGCGACCGCCGCGCACCATCGCCTCGTGCACCAGGCGCGTCGCGGCAGCCTGCGGGTCGGCCTCGGCGAGGAGGATGCCGTGGATCGCGTCCTGCTCGAGCTCGCCCGACAGCCCGTCGGAGCACACCAGGATGCGGTCGCCGTCCTCGGCGGGGATCAGCCAGTAGTCGGGCTCGGCGTCGCTGCCCGCCCCGATCGCGCGCGTGATCACGTTGCGGCGGGAGTCGCGGTGGGCCGCGTCGGCGGCGAGCTGCCCGCTGTCGACGAGCTCCTGCACGACCGAGTGGTCGACGCTCACCTGCTCGAAATGGCCCTCGCTCAGGCGGTAGGTGCGCGAGTCGCCCAGGTTGAGCGCGAGCCAGTAGCCCTCGCCCTCGACGTCGGCGATCACGACGCCCGCGAGCGTCGTGCCGGCACCCGCACCGGCGCCGGGCGGCAGCGCCGCGACGCGGCGGCGCGCGGCGACGACCCCCGCCTGCACGTCGTCGATGGTCAGGCTCTCGCGACCCGCGAGGCCCGCGAACTGGTCGATCACCGTAGCGCTGGCGATCTCGCCGGCGTTGTGGCCGCCCATGCCGTCGGCCACGAGGAACAGCGGCGGCACCGCGAGGAACGAGTCCTCGTTGATGCGGCGGCGAAGGCCCGCATCCGTCGCGGCACCGAACGCGACAGCGATGGGCGGGGCGGAGGTCATCACGAGAGCCCCACCGTCACGCGCCGGTCGCCGAACTCGAGCGTGTCGGCGTCGCGCAGATTCGTGCGCACCCCCGGCGTGAGCGGTAGGCGCCCGCCGTCGCGCACGAGCGTCGTGCCGTTCGTCGAGTGGCGGTCCGAGATCCACGCGCCGGTGGCATCGCCGCCGACCTCGAAGTGCGTCTTCGACAGCGAGAGCGTCTCGTCGCGCACCGGGATCGCGACCGCGCCCGCCTCGCCCGCCGGATTGCGGCCGTACAGGGTGCGGCCGTACACCGCCATGCGCGTGCCGTCGTCCCACGTCAGCACGGCGATCACCGGCGCGCCGTCGAACAGCGCGGCGCGCTCCGCCGGCGGTGGCACGACGATGCGCGTGGACTCGACGTCGTCCTCGAGGACCGGAGGGGCGATGGATGCTGCGCCCCCGGGCGCTGCGGCGGGTGCAGCCGCGGCGGGTGCCACGGTGGCGGTGGCGCCGAACGGCTCGGTCGTCGTCGCGGCGGGGAACGGCATGGTGACGCTGGGGAACGCGTCGGCCTGCTGCGGCGGCCGCACGACGGGTGGCTCATGCGTGATCCACGGCACATCGGCGATCACGCCGGTCGGCGCCGGTGCGGCCGCCGGGCGCGTGGCGGCGGGCGCTGCGGCGTATGCAGGCGCGTAGCCGGGCGCGGGAGCCGCGGGCGCGGGCGGCAGCGGCGGGGCCGCAACGGGCAGCGGAGGAGCCGCCGACGGGAGCGGTGCGGCGACGGCGGTCGGCCGCGCCAGGTACGGGTTCGCCATGGCGGCCGTCGCGGGCGCCGGGGGCGCAGCATCCACTTTCCGGATGTCGACGACGACCGCCCGCGCGGCCATGTCGTGCCAGCCCTGGCGGCGGCCGCTCGCGTCGAAGAGGGGCGTGAAGTAGCCGACCACGACCGACGCGGCGAGGTTGAACACGAGGTTGCGCAGGATCGCGCGCCAGAAGCCGATGGGTCCGGCGGAGGCGGCGTCGTGCAGGCGGAGGCCGAGGATCCGCTGCCCGATCGAGCCGCCGTGGCTGCCCTGCATCGCGGAGTAGACGAGCCACCAGGCGAACAGGAGCAGGCCGATCGCGGCGTAGCCGAGCAGGATCGTGGCCGCCAGGGTGTCGCGCTGTCCGGCCGGGCCCGCGCCGAGGACGATGCCCAGGATGATGCCGACCAGCACGATGGTGATCACCCAGGCGACGCCGATGTCGATCGCGAACGCCCCCACACGGCGTCCGATGGTCGCCGCGGGGGCGGCGCCTGGCGGGCTCACGGTCATTCGTTCTCCTGTGGGGGGTGGGCGGAGCGCTCGGGTGCGCTCCGGGTCTTGCCGCCGCGGCGCGAGCGCCGGGTCGAAGGGCTCGACGCGGCGTCGGCCGACGTGGCCGCGCCGCCGGGTGTCGGTGTCGGTGCCGGTGTCACGGGCGTCGTGGCCGTCGTGGCCGGCGTCGGTGTCGCCCGCGGAGCACGCGCGGGGCGTGCCACGCGCGTCGGCCGCGCCGGCAGCGCGAATCGCGTGCCCTCGAGGAGGGTCCGGATGCTGAGCCTCGCACCGAGACGCTGCCACACCGAGCGCCCCTTCCCCATGCCGCCGACGATCTCGTCGACCTGGGTCCAGAAGGCCTCGATGTCGTCGGGCGACGGGTCGGCCGGACCGAACACCTCGAGGTCGGCGCGGGAGGCCAGGGTCGCGACGCGCGGCTCGGCGAACGCCGCGGTGAGCACACCGGCGTCCTCCTGGCGGGTCGCTCCCGGGCGCACGGGTGCGCCGAAGTCGGAGGCGCGGTCGACGAGCTCGTCCCACCCGCCGCTGATGCGATCCGACGCGCGCTCGGCCTCGCGGCGCTTGCGGCGGCGCGTGGCCTTCAGCGCGCCGATCACGATGAAGGGCGCGAGCAGCACGGCGAGAAGGCCCAGGAGGCCCACGCCGATCGAGACGATCGTCCACAGCAGGCCCGCGTCGAAGGGGTTCTCGTCTTCCGAGCCGCGGTCGTCGGCGACGGTCGGCGGCAGGTCGACCGCCTCCGCCGGCGGGGGCGGCGGCTGCAGCACCTGCGGCTTGGGGTCGGCCTTCGGCTTCGTGGTCTGGTCGCTCGGAACCTGGTCCTCGGGCGGCGTCGGGTCGAACGGCACCCACCCGGCGCCGTCGAACGCGACCTCGACCCAGGCGTGCAGCGTCTCGCCCGTCGCGGTGTAGACGGGCTCGGCGGCGGCTTCCTCATCGGGGTAGAACCCCATGACGACGCGCGCCGGAATACCGACCTGGGCGGCGAGCAGCGCCATGGCGGTCGCGTACTGCTCGTCGTCGCCCACCATCTGCTCCGAGCCGAGCAGCGTCGCGATGCGCTCGGCGCCGTGGCCGGCGCGGGAGAGCGGCTGGCCGGCGAGGCCGTGGCTGAAGTAGCCGCCCTCCGACAGCATCTGCTCGAGCGCGCGCACCTGCTCGACGGGCGTCTCGGCCTCGGCCACCGTCTTCGAGGCGATGTCGGCCAGGGATTCGGGGACGCCGGTCTGCTTCGGCATCTTCAGCGGCGCGAACTTCTGGTCGGCGAGCGCCTCATCGCCCGGCACCGCGGGGATCACGGCATCGAGGGTGTACGCGTCGCCCTTCTCGAGTCCCAGGGTGACCACTCCGGTCTCGGTGGCCTCGTTGTAGTGCGCGGTGCGACGCAGGTCGTCGGCACGGTCGCCGGCGAACGTGACGCTGCGGACGGCGCCGGCATCCGGCATCCACACGCTCTCGAGCTCGCCGATCTCGACATGCACCGTCGCGGGCGTGCCCTCGGCGTAGGCCGACATGTTGGTGCGTGCTGGCGCGAAGGCGCTGGACGAACCGCTGCCGTCGTCAGACACGTTGTACACCGTGCCGTTGTACGCGTCCATCGTCGCCAGGCGCACGCGAGCGCCTTCGGGCAGCCCGCTGACCGTGAAGAGCGCATCTTCGGGGTGGTCGCGCACGTACGCGCGGAACGACTGCAGCGGGCTCGCGAACTCGCGGATGTCGAACGGCGGGATCACGACGTCGCGCAGCACGTACCGCGGCGACGACGGTGCCGCGAACCCGCTCATGGCGACGCCGACGACGGCGGCGATCGCGACCACAGCCGCACCCGTCAGCACGCGCCGCGTGCCCGCACCCGACTTCGCGGTCCCTTCGCCGACCGACACGGCGGCCGCCTGCGGCTGCCACGCCTGTCGGAGGGCCAGCCACACCACGGCGACGAGTCCGAACGCGATGCCCTGCGCCACCGGCACGAAGGGCTCGGAGGTGCCCAGCGCGATCGCGACGGCGAGGAACGCGGCGGCGGGAAGCAGCGCCCAGCCGGCGCTGCGCAGCCGCAGCGCGAGCGACGTCGTCAGCACCGCGGCGACGAGCGTCAGCAGGAAGGGCACGATCAGGTGGCCGTCACCGGTCGCCACGGGGGCGATGGTGGTGAGGAGCTGCTTCCACGACATGACGACGCCGAGGGCGAGCTGGCGCAGCGTCTCGATCGTGGGGATGACGCCCGCGACCGTCGTCTGCGGCAGCGCGAGCGCTCCGCCGAAGAGGAAGTACGCGCCGATGGTCGCGGCGGTGACGAGCAGGATGCCCCAGCGGAAGAGGCGGCCGAGCACCCCCAGCCCCATGCCGGTGACGAGCCCGCCGAGCGCGGCGACGAGGTAGCTCGCCCCGTCGAACGTCGGCGCGAACCCGACGACGGGGATGAGCAGGAGCAGCGCGACGGCGCTGAGATCGAGGATCCAGCGGCGGGTCGGGAGCGCGTCGACCCGTGGAATGCGGACAGTGGATGCTGCGACCCGGGCCGGTGCGGACGACTCGGCGCGCGTCGGGAGCGGCGTGACGGGCGCGCTCATGCGAGGACCTTGCGCAGGGCGTTCGGGAGCTGGTCGAGCGCGCCGAGGGTCACGACATCCGCGTCCCCGATCCTGCGCAGCGACGGCGTGGGCTCGCCCGGCGAGGCGACGACCGCCAGCACGCGCGCGCCGAACGGCAGACGGCTGCACGCGGTGCGCAGATCGTTGGAATCGACCTTGCTGCCGCACACCAGCACGACGACGCTCGCCAGCGGCAGCGTCGCGGCGACGACGCCGGCGAGCTCCACGACGGAGCCCGCCTTCGGCTTCGAGGGGACGAGCGCCGAGAGCGAGTCGAGGAACTGCTTTCCGGTGCCGGACGGCAGCGCGCGCTCCTGCACGCGCACCTCGACGCGCTGCGAGTCGCGGAGGGCCCGGAGGCCGAGGGAGCCGGCGGCCGAGATCGCGAGCTCGAACTCGTCGTCGTCGCGGTAGTCGCCGGGGCTGGTCGACAAGCCGATCACGAAGTGGGAGCGACGCGTCTCTTCGTACTGGCGCACCATCATGTGGCCGGTGCGCGCCGTCGACTTCCAGTGGACGTGACGCAGGTCGTCGCCGGGCTGGTACTCGCGCAGCGCGTGGAACGAGACGTCGTCGGGCGACAGGTCGGTCGCGGGAAGGCCCTCGAGGTCGCGGAGGAACCCGAGGGACTGGCCGTCGAACAGCACGGTGCGCGGGTGCACGAACAGGTCGACCGGCTCGTCGCGGCGGTGCACGCGTTCGAAGAGGCCGAGCGGGTCGCCGCGCACGACGCTCACCGGTCCGACCTTGACGACCGCCCGACGCGACGTCGGGATCGCGAAGAGCTCCTCGGCGGACTCACCGGCCGCGAGCCGGTTCACGTCGAACACGCCGCGGCCGCCGCCGACCGGCAGCATCACGCGGGAGGGCAGGATGGCGCGCGGGCCGGTGTTCGCAAGGGTCAGGGCGCCGACGGCGCGCTCCCCCACGACGACGCGCGTGCGGTTGAGGTCGAGCGACACGTCATAGGCGGTGCGGCCGATGAGGAACAGCAGGCACAGCGCCAGCACGACGGTGATCGAGATCGCCGCGACCGTGAGCTCCCACCAGCCGAGCGACCGGCCGGCGATCCACAGCGTGAGCGCGCCGGCGATGAGCACCCAGGCGACGGGGCGCACGACCCCGAGCACGCGGCCGAGCACCGTGCCGGTGCGCCGGAGCGCGCCGAGCATCAGCTGCCCGTACCAGGCGCGGCGGTCGTCGGCGGCCGCCGTCTGCCCGAGTGCTTCCGTCGTCATCAGGCCGCGGACCTCGCCTGGGGTGCGGCGACCGACTCGAGGACGCGCCCGATGACGGTCTCGGCCGAGGTGCCGGCGAACTCGGCCTCGGGGTCGAGCACGATGCGGTGCGTCCACACCGGTGCGACGAGCGCCTTGACGTCGTCGGGCAGCACGAAGTGGCGGCCCTGTGCGGCGGCGTAGACCTTGGCGATGCGGATCATCGCGAGCGAGCCGCGCACCGAGACGCCCAGGCGCGTGGCCGGGTCGTTGCGGGTCGCCTCGGCGAGCTGCGCAGTGTAGCGGAGCACCGCGGGGTCGACGTGCACGGTGCCCGCGAGGTCGGCCATGTCGGCGACGGCGCCGGTCGTGATGATCGCCGGCAGGTGCGCGGACGGGTTGCGGTCGGCGGCACCGGCGAGGATGCGCTCGGCCACCGCGAGGTCGGGGTAGCCGATCGACGTCTTCACGAGGAAGCGGTCGAGCTGCGCCTCGGGCAGCTTGTAGGTGCCCGCCTGCTCGATGGGGTTCTGCGTCGCGATGACGAGGAACGGGCGTCCGACGTCATGCGTGATGCCGTCGACCGTGATCCGGGACTCCTCCATGACCTCGAGCAGCGCCGACTGCGTCTTGGGGGAGGCGCGGTTGATCTCGTCGGCCAGCACGATCGAGGCGAACACCGGGCCGCGGTGGAACTCGAAGCGGTGCGACGCCTGGTCGTAGATCGTGACACCGGTCACGTCCGACGGGAGCAGGTCGGGTGTGAACTGGATGCGGCTCGACGTGCCCTGCACGGTGGCGGCGAGGGCCTTGGCCAGGCTCGTCTTGCCCGTGCCCGGGGCATCCTCCAGCAGCACGTGGCCTTCGGCGAGCATCGCCGACAGCACCAGGCCCACGACCTCGCGCTTGCCCATGAGGGCCTGATCGACGTTGTCGACCAGTCGCGCGAAGGTGCCCTGGAACCAGGCCGCCTGTTCGGGGGTCATCGTCATGAGTGTCTCGTTCTCTTCGTGTTCTTGTCGTGTTCGCCGGGCCTGTTACCAGACCATCGACTGGGCGTTGCCGGAGCCGCCGGGGCCGCTGTAGCTCACCCAGCTGGTGTAGCCGGTGTAGCCCGTGTAGCAGCTCAGCTGCACGCTGCCGTTCTGCGGCACGTTGTAGGTGCGGTTGCCCCACTGGCCCCGGGTGTCGTTGCACTTGAGTGTGTAGGTGCCCGCGACCCAGTTCTCGACGTTCAGCACCATGTACGCGCAACCCGCGCTCGTGCAACCGTCCTGGCCTTGGGCGCTCGACCCCTTGCTGGTCCACGCGCGCGGCTGCGGCGGCGCGACCGTCGTGGCGGAATCGCTCGCGATCGCAGAGACCTGACCCTCGACGTCGACGGCGCGGACGCGGATCGAGTGCGTCTCGCTGTGCCCATATCCGATCGTCTGGCTACCCGTCTGGGCACCGCGATTGACCCAGCCGCCTCCATCGATGCTCGTCTCGAGCCGTGCGATCGCACGACCGTTGGTCGACGGCATGGTCCACGTGTAGGTGATGCTCGTTCCACTCCGGGCGGCGGTCGCGCCCGGCGTGCGCACCGGTCCGTAAGGGATCGCCCCGTTCGATGCCGCCGACGGGTCGCCGTTGTAACGGACGCCGTCCAAAGCCGTGTACGCCCGCAGCCGGACGGTGTAGGTGGTGCCGTTGTTCAGACCACCGATCGTCGTGCTGTTCAGCGCCTGCCAGTTCCCGCCGTTGAGCGAGTACTCGTACGCGACCTCGCCGGCGCTTGCGCCGTTGCCCGAGGCTGCGGTGTAGGCGACGTGGATCGTGCTGTCGCCGCTCGGCGTCGACGCGCTCACGCCCGTCGGGGCACCCGGCACGCCGAACGCGCGGCGCGGCGCGGACGCGGCGCCCCACTCGCCCCAACCCGCCTTGTTCGAAGCGCGCACGCGGAACGTGTAGTCGCTCGTCGAGGTCGCGACGTTGATGGCCTGACTGGTCTGACTCCCCGGGATGCCGGTGACCGTCGTCACCGCCGAGGACCCCTGCATCACCTGCACCTCGTAGCCCGAGATCGCGTCGCCGTTGTCGGCGGGCGCACCCCACACCACCTCGAGCTGGGCCTGGTCGCCCACCGGGTCGAGCCGGTTCACCGAGGGGGCGGCGGGGCTCTCCGGCGCGCGAGCCGGGATCTCGCTCACGGACCAGGGGCTGAAGCTGGACGGGTCGGGCGCACGGTTGTGCGCCTGCACGCGCACCTGGTACGCGACGCCGTTCTCCAGCCCGTCCCACACGAGGGAGTTCCCCGTCACCTCGGTCTTCTGGCCGAGGCCCGACGCTGGAGCGGGCGAGATCTCGAGCGTGTACTTCTCGACGGGCGACCCCGGCGTCGAGGGCGTCACCCACGAGACGCTGAGGCTGCGGTCGCCGAACTTCAGAGTCGGCGCGGCCGGGGTGTCCGGGCGCGCGTCGGGACGTGCCGTCTCGGACGGCGCCGAGGCGTCGGACGGACCGACGCGGTTCTCGGCCACGACCGTGAAGTTGTACTCGACGTTGTTCGTCAGCTGGTCGAGCGTGCACGTGGTCGCGAGGCAGACCTTCTCGTAGCCGCCGACGGTCGAGGTGACCAGGTAGCGCTCGATGTCGGCGCCGTTGTTGGCCGGCGGCGTCCAGGACAGCACGACGGTGCGGTCCTGCACGCTCGAGACGATCGGCGTGCCCGGCGCGTCGGGCTTGCCCTGCACGGTCAGGCGGATGCGACCCTCGACCTCGCGGTCGGCGTCGCCCGTGGCATCCTGCACGCGATAGCGGACCACCATGGTGCCGAAGAACTCGGCGTCAGGGGTGACCTCGACCTGGTCTCCGACCACGGCGACCTCGCCCTGGCCCGTCTCGGTGAGCGCCGTCGTGACCTTCAGCGGCTCGCCGGGGAAGGGGTTCACATCGTTGTCCAGCACGGGCACGGTGATCTTCTTGCCCTGGTGGGCCTCCGGCACGATGTCGTCGTTGGCGGTCGGCAGCTCCCGCGTCGACGCGATCACACGCACGTTGACCACGCCGTCGATCGGCTCGGTGGTGCCGTCGTCGATCTTCAGACGGATCGTGGCCGCGGTGCCCTTCTTCGTCTCGGTCGCCGCGCTGACCTTCAGTTCGTCGCCGTCGATCGTGGCGGTCATGCCCTCGGGCGATCCGCCCACGATCTGGTACGCGATGCGGCCCGCGTCCTCGGGATCGGGGTCGGTCGTGAGCCCGCCGAGGTCGAGCGTCGTCGCGTCCTCGCCGGGCGCGACATCCATCTGTCCGTTCACGAACGTCGGCTGCTGGTTCTCGGGCGGCAGCACGGTGATGGGCAGGGTCAGCGTCGCCGTGCGCCCCTCGGGGTCGTCGGGCCCCGTGCCGTCGGTGACCTCGAACGTGATCGCGTCGGGACCGAAGTAACCCGCGGCCGAGGTGTAGACGAGGGTCGTCTGGTCCTTGACGAGCGACGAGCCGTCGTTGTGGGCGGCGGTGACCTTGGCGGCCTCGGTGACGATGGCCTTGCCACCGCCCGCCGCGCGCACGTACGTCGACAGCGCCAGCTCGACCGTCTCGCCGCTCTTGACCTCGATCGGCTCGGTCGAGACGAGGGTCGGCGGCAGCGACGACAGCGACGGGACGTGGATGAACGCGGATGCCTCGTTCCCGTCGCGATCGGTGATCGTGTACGTCACGAGCCGCCCGGTGTCGCCGAGCGTGACCCGCACCTTGCCGTCCGCGAGCACGCGGGAGTCCGCATCGGCGACCTTCAATTCGAGGTCGTCGACCGTGCCGTCGGGGTCCTCGTCGTTCGCGAGCACCTCGAGGTCGACGACGCCGTCCTCGACGTCGGCGGCGCGCACGTAGTCGTCGCGCGCGATCGGCTTCTGCAGCGGCACGTCGTCGGCGACCGTGATCTGCAGCACGGCCTTCGCCTCGGCGCCGCGCGCGTCGCGGATCGTGTACTGCAGCGAGGTCTCGACGGGCTGTGAGGGAGAGGTCACGACGACGCGGTTGCCGTCGACCTTCGCCTTGAGGCCCGGCACGTCGGGAAGGATCAGGCCGTTCTTGACGATGCCGAACTCGTCGCCGTCGGGGTCGGAGTCGTTGGCGAGCACAGGCACCGCGACCGAGCGGTCCGGCCGCATGATGACGGAGTCCTTGACGGCGTACGGCGCCTGGTTCACGCCCTCGGCGGGTGCGACGCCCACGCGGATCGTCGCGGTGGCCTCGGCCCCCAGCCGGTCGCGCACGCGGTACGTGAAGGTGTCGACGCCCGCGGTGTCGTCGAACGCCTCGTAGACGAGGTGGTCGGATCCGGTCTCCGAGATCCGGCCCTTGCCGGGCGAGGACGCGAGCCCCACGAGCTCGACCGAGTCGCCGTCGGAGTCGATGCCGTCCAGCGGCACCCCGATGCGGACGCGGCTGCCGGCCAGCACGCGCGCGGTGAGGTCGCGGGGCCTCGGGGCGGCATTGGTGTCGGCGTTGACCGGCAGCACCTGGATGGTGATGTAGCCGGCATCCTTCTGTCCCGTGCTGTCGACGGCCTCGTACGTGGCGTACACCGTGCCGGGCGCGTCGGACGCGCGGAAGCGCACGGTGTCCTGCGAGACGAAGATCTCGCCGTTCTCGGGCTTGATCAGCGGCGGCACGAGCGCGGGCGCGACGTGGATCGTGTCGCCGTTCGGGTGGTAGTCGTTGTCGAGCACCGGGATCGTCACGACGTCGCCCGCGCGCACCACGACCTGGTCGTCGTTCGCGACGGGCGGCCGCAGCTGGGCCGGGGCCGGGATCGGGATGACGATGACGTCGCCCTCGGCCGACTGCGAGCCGTTCGAGATGCGGTACGAGATGCGCACCTGCTCGGACAGCGCCGCCTGGTCGCTGATCCGGAGCGTCTCGTGGTTGAGCACGGCCACCGCGACGCCCGAGTTGGGCTCGACGGTCACGGACTGCACCACGAGGATGCCGCCGGAGGGATCGGAGTCGTTGGTGAGCACGTTGACGAGCACCTCGCCGCCGCTCGGCAGCAGCGCCACGTCGCGCACGGCGACGGGCGGCAGATCGGTCTCGCCCTCGGGCAGCACGTCGACGCGCACGATGCCGGGCACGCCCGCGGCGCCGGCGGCCACCATGTACTGCACGTAGTAGGTGCCCGGCATCGCCGAACGGAACGTGAAGGTCTTGTTCGCGTAGTCGGGCACGATGTCGGCGCCGGTCACCGGGTCGACGCGAGCGAGGCGCAGCGGCTCGCGTCCTGCGCCGACGTCGTTCGCGAGCGGCGAGACCGTCGCGGTCTGTCCGGTGCGCACGGCGATGTAGTCGGCGTTGGTCACCGGGTCGATGGACCCGACGGGTCGCACATCGAACCGCACCGTGCCGACCGCCACGTCGGTGCCGTCCGAGACCGTGATCTCGACGTCTTTGCGGCCCTGCGCGCCGCCGACGGCGCGATACGTGATGCGGCCGTCGGACGTGTAGTCGGCTTCGTCGCCCTCGGCGGGCTGCACAGACCCGAGGAAGACGTCGTCGCCGTCGGGGTCGATCCAGTCGGGCAGCACGTTGTAGGTGATGGTGCCGCCGGCCTCGACGGCGACCGTCGTCACGCGGCTCTGCTTCGGCGGCGAGTTCACGTCCCAGCCGTGCACCGCCAGCGACACCTTGGCGGTGTCGGTGCCGCCGCGGCCGTCCGAGACCTCATAGGTGAAAGAGGTCGACCCCTCGGCGTCCTCCGGGACCGCGATCTGCAGCGACCGGCCGTTGTCGATCGACTGCACCTCGCCGATCGACGGCCCGCCGTCGACGACGCGCGTCGTCAGCACATCGCCGTCGGCGTCGCTGTCGTTGTCGAGGATGGGGAGGATCGTGGTGCGGCCCGGACGCACGCCCAGGTCGTCGTCGTTGGCGACGGGCGGCGTGTTGATCTCCGACCGCTCCGGGAGGACCGTCTCGGTCGTCTCCTCGGTGGTCTGCTCGTCGTCCTCGGTCTCGCCCTCGGGCGGCGTCATCTCGTCCCAGTTGTCGACCCGCTGCAGCTCGTCGACGGCCATCCAGGTGGCGCCGCTGACCACGTCGTTGAGCACGACGACGTCGCGGTTGACGCGGAACGTCAAGAGCGACGTCGGCTCGATGCCGTCGACTGCGACCGCGAGGTCGTCGGCCTCGCCCGCGCAGTCGCGCACGAACCGGCCAGAGCCCGTCCAGGCGGCATAGCCGCAGCCCTCGAGCCACACCGGTGCGGCGGGGGCGCCGTCGGATCCTGCCCTGACCGTCGTCGGCTCCGAGCCGTCGAACGGCACGCGCACGAACGCGGAGGCCGTCGAGAGCGAGACGGCATCGGATGCTGCGGACGGCTGCTGGAGGACCGCATCGCGTCCGCCGTCGACCTCGGTCGCGCGGCCGTCCACGATCACGGTGCCGGTGGCGGTGTCGAGCACGGCGGGCTTGTCGCCGACCACGGTGACCGAGAGCTCCGCGTCGTCGCCGATGTCGGGAAGGCCGGTCCGGCTCGGCTCCTCGGGTGCGCCGTCCGCGCCGACGCGGATCGTCACGAGCTCGGAGGTCTCGGGCGAGGCGGCGTAGACGACCCCATCGAGGCCGACCGCGACATCCGCGCCCCGGCCGACGTTGGCGGTCGGATCGGTGCCTTCGATCTGGAACGAGCCGACGCTTGCGCTCGGCACGACCCACAGGTCGCCCGATGCGCGGTCGAGGATCGCCACGGTGTCGCCGCCGAGCGTCACGTCGGCGTCGCCGGGGACGCCCGCCGCGCCCGAGAGTGCGACCATCGCCGGGTCGATGACGCTCACCGATGAGCTCGAGTCGTCGACGAGGAGGACGGTGCTGCCCGACTGGAGGATGTCGTAGTCGTCGCTCGTGGTGCGCAGGGCCCCGTCGAGCACCTGCGACTCGTGGTTGAAGTGGCCGACGAGCAGGCTCGACTGCTTCGTCACCCAGACGCCGCCGTCGTGGAGGTCGACCTCGGTCGTGGGAACGCCTTGATACACGAACGCGAGCGTCGTGATCGTGACCGCGGCAGCGGTCACCGCGCCTGCCGACGCGACAGCGCGGGGGCGCGATCGCAGCCATGCGAAAGACCTCATCGAACCTCGGCCTCCTCCGGGGTGTCGTGCGTCTCTACGTGGCGTCGGGAACCGACGTGGGGCGTCGGGCGCTCACAGAGGACCTGGGGGAACACTCCAGCCTAACCCGGCGCACGGCCGGCGATGGGATGGGAAATGTCAACGAAGGAGATCGTATTCCGCCTGATCAGAGGCGATCGATGGGGACAATCACCCATCCCCGTGGGCGCGGGCCTCAGGCGCCCACGTACTCCCGCAGATGCTGGGCCGTCAGCGTCTCGGCACCCGCGACGAGATCGGCGGGCGTGCCCTCGAAGACGATGGCTCCGCCGTCGTGACCGGCACCCGGACCGATGTCGATGATCCAGTCGGCGTGCGCCATCACGGCCTGGTGGTGCTCGATCACGATCACGCTGTTGCCGGCCTCGACGAGGCGGTCCAGCATCCCGAGCATGTTCTCGACATCGGCGAGGTGCAGGCCGGTGGTCGGCTCGTCGAGCACGTAGATCGCACCCTTCTTCGCCATCGAGATCGCGAGCTTGAGGCGCTGGCGCTCGCCGCCCGACAGCGTGTTGAGTGCCTGGCCGAGCGTGATGTAGCCGAGGCCGACGTCGATCATGCGCATCAGGGTGGTGTGCGCCGGGCCCTTCGTGAAGAAGGCGGATGCCTCGGCCGCCGACATCGCGAGCACCTCGGCGATGTTCTTCCCGTCGAGGGTGTACTCGAGCACCTCGTCGCTGAAGCCCGATCCCTCGCACAGCTCGCACAGGGTCTCGACGGTCTGCGTGAAGCCGAGGTTCGTGATGATCACGCCGAGGCCGCGGCACGCGGGGCACGCCCCCTCGGAGTTCGCGCTGAAGAGGGCGGGCTTCACGCCGTTGGCCTTCGCGAACGCGGAGCGGATGGTGTCGAGGATGCCGGTGTACGTCGCCGGGCTCGAGCGGCGGTTGCCCTTGATCGGGGACTGGTCGACGACGACCACGTCGTCGAAGCCCGGCACATTGCCGTGGATGAGCGAGGACTTGCCCGAACCCGCGACGCCGGTGACGACGGTGAGGATGCCGAGGGGCACATCGACGTCGACCTCTTTGAGGTTGTGCTGGGTGGCGCCGCGGATCTCGAGGGCCCCCTTCGCGGCGCGCGTCGACTCCTTGATGCGGGCGCGGTCGCCGAGGTGGCGGCCGGTGATGGTGCCCGAGGCGCGCAGGCCCTCGACGCTCCCCTCGTACTGGACCTCGCCGCCGGCGCGTCCGGCGCCCGGTCCGAGGTCGACGATGTGGTCGGCGATCTCGATCACCTCGGGCTTGTGCTCGACGACCAGCACGGTGTTGCCCTTGTCGCGCAGCAGCTGCAGCAGCCGGTTCATGCGCTGGATGTCGTGGGGGTGCAGCCCCGCCGTCGGCTCGTCGAAGACGTAGCTGACGTCGGTGAGCGCCGACCCCAGGTGGCGGATCATCTTCGTGCGCTGCGCCTCGCCGCCCGACAGCGTGCCCGACGCGCGATCCAGCGACAGGTAGCCCAGTCCGATGTCGATGAACGACGCGATCGTCTGACGCAGACCCACCATGAGCGGTGCGACGGAGGGGTCGTCCACCGTGTCGAGCCACGCCGCGAGATCCGTGATCTGCATGGCCGCAGCATCCGCGATGCTCGTCCCGTTGATCTTCGACGACCGCGCGCCCTCGTTGAGCCGCGTGCCGCCGCAGTCGGGGCACGGCATGAACTTCACCGCGCGGTCGACGAAGGCGCGCACGTGCGGCTGCAGCGCCTCGCGGTCCTTCTGGAGGAACGATTTCGTGATCTTCGGCACGAGACCCTCGTAGGTCATGTTGATGCCATTGATCTTGACCTTGGTCGGCTCCTTGTAGAGGAAGTCGTCCCGCTCCTGGTCGGTGTAGTCCTGGATGGGTTTGTTCGGGTCGACAAAGCCGGACTCGGTGAACCCCTTCACCATCCAGCCGTCGACGTTGTAGCCGGGCACCGTCAGCGCGCCTTCGGCGAGCGACTTCGTCTTGTCGTAGAGCTCGTCGAGGTCGACGTCGCTCACCTCGCCGAGGCCCTCGCAGCGCGGGCACATGCCGCCGGTGATCTCGAACGAGCGACGCTCCTTGACCTTCTTGCCGCCCTTCTCGAGCGTGATCGCGCCCGCACCCGAGACCGACGGGATGTTGAACGAGAACGCCTGCGGCGACCCCACGTGCGGCTGCCCGATGCGGCTGAACAGCAGGCGCAGCATCGCGTGCGCGTCGGTCGCGGTGCCGACCGTGGACCGCGCGTTCGAGCCCATGCGCTCCTGGTCGACGATGATCGCCGGGCTCACGTTCTCGAGCGCGTCGACCTCGGGGCGGCTCAGCTGCCCCATGAACTGCTGCACGAACGTCGGGTAGGTCTCATTGATGAGGCGCTGCGACTCGTTGGCGATGGTGCCGAAGACGAGCGACGACTTGCCCGACCCGCTGACCCCGGTGAAGACGGTGAGCCGCCGCTTCGGGATGTCGACGGAGACGTCTTTGAGGTTGTTCTCGCGGGCGCCGACGACGCGGATGACCTCGTGCGAATCAGCGATGTGGGACTCGGATGCCATGCGCACGAGTATGCCGGTCAACCCGGACACCGCGCTTCCTGAAGCCTGCTCGATCCCTGCCGCCCCCGCGTTTCTCCCCGGTCATGTTCCGGGTTGCTCCCCGGTCATATTCCGGGTTGCTCCCCTGCCGCCCGCCGTGTGCTCCCGGGTTGCTCCGGGTTTGGGGCGCGATTCCTCCGTTGGGGCGGAGAATCTGCGCCCCAAGGGACGGAATACGCCCCAAACCCGGAAGAAGAGGTTGGATGCCGCGGCTCAGGCTGCGTCGGACTCCGCGGGCTCGACCGCGAAGTTGTCGCGGAAGACCGACGCCGGGTCGTAGGCGGCCTTCACGCGGCGCAGGCGCTCCAGCGTCCGGGGCGGGAAGGCCTCGGCGATCCGCTCCGGCCGCTCGGAGGAGTCGAAGCTCAGGTACATGCCGTCGACGTGGTCCGCGAGGGTGCGCCAGTGGGCGTCGAGGCGGTCGGGGTGCGAGCCGAGAGCGGCGACCGAGAAGTTCGCCGACCGGTGCGCGTACGCGGTCGCGTCCTCGGCGACGTCGGCCACTGCCCCGCCGACCGCGCGCAGCTGGAAGAACGGCACGGCGCCGGTCTGCAGCATCCGTTCCACCGCCGCCGCGAAGCCGGGCGTGACGTGCTCGATGAGCGCCGAGCGGGAGTGCGGCTCGCCCGCGCCGTGCTGCGGGCCGAGGTCGGCGTTGGCCATGACCTGCGCGTACGTCGTGAGCTGCACCGACTGCTGCACGAGCGGCGCGAGCTCGGCGAACGGCTGCAGGCGCGCGATGATCGTGTCGGGGTCGTCGGAGTCGACGATGCCGTACAGCTGGACGATCTGCGGCTGGCCGGGTCGCGGTCCGCCGGTCAGCAGGAACAGCGTGGTGTCGCGCGGCGACGCCTCCACGATCCGGCCGTAGCCCTCGAGGAACTCGGCGACGTCGTCCACCTGGAATGCGAGCTGCGCGTAGCCCACCTGGCCGACCTCGTCGACCTCGAACTCGAAGGCCGTGACGATGCCGACGTTGGCGCCGGCCCCGCGGATCGCCCAGAAGAGATCGGGGTGGGCCGAGGCATCCGTCCGCACGATCGAACCGTCGGCGAGCACCACCTCGGCGGCGCGCAGATGGTCGATGGTGAGGCCGTGCTCGCGGGCGAGCAGGCCGATGCCGCCCGCCGTCGCGAGGCCGCCGACGCCCACGCCGCCGTAGTCGCCCGAGCTGAGCGCCCAGCCGTGCTCGCCGAGCGCCTGCGCGACCTGCGCCCAGCGCGCGCCCGGGCCGATGCGCACGAGCCGGCGACCGGCATCGAGCACCTCGATCTCGTCGAGGCTGCGGAGGTCGATGACGATGCCGCCGTCGTTCGTCGAGCGGCCGCTGATGCCGTGGCCGCCGCTGCGCACCGCGAGCGGAAGCTCGGGGTGCCGCCGCGCGAACGCCAGCGCCTCGGCGACCTGCGCGGGCGACGAGGGCTGCAGCACGAGACCGGGGCGCCCACCGCGCATGTAGGTGGCGCGCACGTCGCCGTAGTCGAAGTCGCCGGGCTCGATCGCGCGAAGGCCGACGGGCACGTCGTCGTACGCGATGCCGTCGCGGCGCGCGGCGAGCGCGGCGGCGGAGCGGACGGATGCTGCGGCCGTGCCTCGCCGGCCGCGCTCGGCGGCGACGAGCTCGCGCACGGCGGGCGCGACGTCTTCACCGAAGCGCTGGAGCAGGTTCGGGTCGTCGGCCGCGATGATGAACGTGCCGATGCCGTCCTCGAGCGCGAGCTGCGCGAGGCGGTCGGCGAACTCGCGCGGGTCGGCGGCGAGCTGGCCGATGTTGAGGAGACGCCGGATCTCGCGCGGGTCGCGGCCGGCGCCGGTGGCCGCCTCGTCGATGGCGTCGTTGCCGCGGCCGAGGTCCCCCGGCTTCATGTAGCCGAGCGAGGGCAGCCACCCGTCGCCCTTGCGCCCGGTGAGCGCGAGCATGCGCGGCTTGTACGCGCCGATGTGGAGGGGGATGTCGTGCGCGGGCCGCGGCCCGCGCTTCGCGCCGTGCACCGCGTGGTACTTCCCGTCGCGGAAGACGCCCCCGCGCTCGTCGGTGCGCCACAGTTCGCGGATGACGTCGATCGCCTCGCCCAGCGCCGTGACGGCCTGACCCGGGGTGAGCCGCGTGCCGCCCATCGCCTCGATGGCGTCCCAGAAGCCGCCGGCGCCGAGGCCGAGGTCGAAACGCCCACCCGAGAGGAGGTCGAGGCTGGCCGCCGCGCGCGCCACGACGGCGGGCGGGCGCAGCGGCACGTTCAGCACGTTGGGCGCGATGCGGATGCTCTCGGTGCGCGCGGCCACGAACGACATGAGGGTCCACGTGTCGAGGAACGCGGGCTGGTAGGGGTGGTCCTGGAAGGTGACGAGATCGAGACCGGATGCCTCGGCCACCTGCGACAGCAGCACCGGCGCCTCTGGGCTCGCCGCGGTGGGCGTGATGAACGCACCGAACTCGAGCGCGTGTCCGTAATCCATGAATGCCTCCGCACACCTGAACCCGCAGCATCCGCGGTTCATTCCGCCGCATACGTCTGCGGCGCGCCTGCGGGCCTACGGGATGGGGAAGAGGACCGTCGCGCCGGACGGCACGGCCGACGTGACGATGCGGGTGTCGAACGTGGCCAGCAGCGCGTCGTTCGAGGCGGCCAGGTGCAGCAGATACGTGTCGGTGACCTGCGAGCTCGCGAGCAGCCGCTCGGTGTGCACCGAGCTGTCGAGGAGGCTCACCGCGTCGGGCAGGAAGACGTGTCCCGCGTGCGCGGCCAGGCTCGCGAGGCTCGCCAGCACGATGGGCGCGGGCTGGCTGTTGGCGTAGTTCGGGTGGCTCACCACGCGCACGACGCCGTTCTGCACGATCGGGCAGGTGTGCCACGGCTCGTCGCCGCGGGACGCGAACCAGCGGTGCGCGCGCTCGTGGTGCACGTGCAGCGGGTCGATGAGCGCGATGACCGCGTTCACGTCGAGCAGATGACGGCTCACGCGAGGTCGTCCCGGAGGGCGGTGACGTCGTCGAGGGTCGCGCGCTGCGCGTCGGGCGGTGCGGGCAGCAGAACGATGCCGTTGCGGGTGCCGCCGTGCCGCTGACGCTCGGTCAGCGTCGCGCGCGCCAGCTGCGACACCGCCTCGCCGAGGGTGATGCCGCGCGCGTCGGCGAACTGCTTCGCGGCGGCGAGCACGTCGTCGTCGATCGTGAGCGTGGTGCGCATGCATCGATCATCACGCATCACGCATCAGCGGTCAATGTCCGACGCGCCAGCACCCGTCCACGTGGTCGTCGACCATGCCCGCGGACTGCATGAGCGCGTACATCGTGGTCGGGCCCACGAAGCGGAAGCCTCGCTTGCGCAGGGCCTTGCTCATCGCCTCGGCCTCGACGGTGATGGCGGGCACCTCGGCGAAGGTCGAAGGACGCCGATGGGATGCCGGGGCGAACGACCACATGAAGGCATCGAGCTCTCCCGGCTCGAGGTCGAGGACGAGCCGCGCGTTCGAGATCGTGGCCAGGATCTTGGCGCGGTTGCGGATGATGCCGGCATCGGTCATCAGCCGCTCGACGTCGTCGTCGCCGAACGCCGCCACCGCCTCGGGGTCGAAGCCTGCGAACACCTCGCGGAACCGCGGGCGCTTGCGCAGGATCGTGATCCACGAGAGCCCGGCCTGGAACCCCTCCAGGCTCATCTTCTCGAAGAGCGCGCGGTCGCCGTGCAGCGCGACGCCCCATTCCTCGTCGTGGTAGCGGGCGTACTCGGTGTCGTCGCCGACCCACGCGCACCGCGCGCGGCCGTCGGCGCCGACGCGGACGTCGAGGCTCATCGCGCCAGCCTAGGGGCGGCCTCCGACGCCGGCCCCCATGCGCGGTGTTCAACGCCCCTTCACCGGCCCGATTCCCGGATGCCGCCCGCGTCGCTTACCTTGGAATGTCGGGCTGTTCGAGCCTCGGCAGCTGGGAGGCAGGACCATGAAGATCGTCGCGTCGGCAGATTGGCGGGACTCGGTCCCCTTCGAGAACCCGGTCCTGGTCGCGGATGTGATCCCGGGCGAGCCGACGCGCTGCTTCACGTGCGGCCCCGAGTCGGAGCTCCTCCCCCGCACCGAGCTGTGGGCGTACAAGCACCGGCACCCCAAGAACCACGACGGCTTCGTGCGCTTCTACTGCGCGTACCACGTGCCCGCCGCGGCGATCGTCCCGCAGCCGGCGGCGGCCGCGCCGGCCACCCGCGCCAAGTCGTCGCGCCCGGCAGCCGAGCGCCGCGTCTCCAAGCCCGTCGTCCCCGAGCGCCTGCGCGCCATGTGCCCGAACTGCTTCGTCGAGGTGTCGGCGACGGGCGAGTGCGGCATGTGCGGCTGGAACGCGAACTGACCTGACGCTCACTTCTTCTTGAGCGACTTCTCCGACACGGGGGCGTCGCCCGACGCGGCGAGCGCGCGGTAGTACTCGCGCGCCTCGTCCTGTCGCTGCCGCTCGGCACCCGACGCGATGGGCGCGCGCACGTGCTCAGGAGCGAACCCGTAGGCGTCGACGAGATCCTGCGCGTGCGGACGCAGCCGCGCCGCGAGCCGGTCGATGTAACGGGTCACGGACGCCGCGCGCTGGGTCGAGAGCCGGCCGTTGATGATGTACCACGCGAGGTGCTTCTCGATGAGGTGCAGACCGAAGAGGTCGCGCAGCCACGTCAGCACCTGCTTGGTGCCCTCGTCCGAGACACGGTTCACGCCGTCGGTGAACGCCTCCCACTGGAGCAGCTCGCCGTGGGCG
This sequence comes from Microbacterium sp. NPDC056044, assembly GCF_042267145.1. NCBI lineage: Bacteria > Bacillati > Actinomycetota > Actinomycetes > Micrococcales > Microbacteriaceae > Microbacterium > Microbacterium sp. NPDC056044. Next base: position 144,167 of record NZ_JBHJWZ010000002.1, read on the forward strand.
CGGGCGGCCTCGATGAGCTCCGCCTGGTGGCTGTTGAACAGGGCGGCGGCCTCGGCGGGCGAGAGCTTGGACGCGGGGCGCAGCGCGGCCGCGACGTCGGCCACCATCTGCTGCACGCGGCCGGCGAGCAGCTCGTGCTGCTGGTCGGTGCGCAGGCCCAGCTCGATCGAGCGGGCGGTCGAGCCGAGGTCGGCGACCGCCTGGCCGAGCTGGCGCAGGCCGGCACCGTGGAACAGCTTGCCCGCCGTCTGCCTGGCGGCGAACCGCGCCAGCTTCGCAGCATCCGCTCCCTTGAACTGCTTGGCGTAGTCCGACAGCAGGCGCTTGCCGACCAGCTGGAGCAGGACGTTGTTGTCGCCCTCGAAGGTGACGTAGACGTCGAGGTCCTGGTGGAGGCCGACCATGCGGTTCTCGGCGAGGAAGCCCGAGCCGCCGCAGGCCTCGCGGGCCTCCTGGATCGTGCTCAGCGCGTTCCAGGTGCTGAGCGGCTTGAGGGCGGCGGCGAGGGTCTCGAGGTCCTCGCGCTCCTCGGGGGTGTCGGTGCGGCCCGAGAAGACGGCGTCGAACTTCTTGAGCAGTTCGTCGTGGCTGAAGAACTGCGCGTAGTTCTGGGCGAGGAGCGGCAGCAGGCGCCGCTGGTGCTTGCCGTAGTCGAGCAGCACGACCTCTTCGGTGCCCGCGCCGGAGTCGAACTGGCGGCGCTGGTTCGCATAGGTGAGCGCGATGTGCAGGGCGAGCGCGGTGCCGGTGGTCGCGGCGCCGTCCAGCGACACGCGGCCCTGTACGAGGGCGCCGAGCATCGTGAAGAAGCGGCGACCGGGGCTCGGGATGTCGGACGTGTACGAGCCGTCGGCGGCGACCTGGCCGTAGCGGTCGAGCAGGTTGAAGCGCGGCACGCGCACCTGGTCGAACGCGAGACGGCCGTTGTCGATGCCGTTGAGGCCGCCCTTGACGCCGTCGTCCTCGCTGATGATGCCGGGGAGCATCGCACCCTCGTCGTCGCGGATCGGCACGAAGAAGCAGTGCACGCCGTAGTTCACGCCGCCGGTGATGAGCTGCGCGAACACCGTCGCGGCCTTGCCGTGCAGCGCCGCGTTGCCGAGGTAGTCCTTGTACGCGCCGCGGAACGGCGTGTGGATCACGAATTCCTCGGTCTCGGCGTCGTAGGTCGCGGTCGTGCCGATGGCCGCGACATCCGATCCGTGTCCGGTCTCGGTCATCGCGAACGCGCCCGGGAGGCTCAGGTCGATGACGCCCGACAGCCACTCCTCGTGGTGCTTCTGGGTGCCGAGCTGGAAGATCGCGGAGCCGAACAGCCCCCACTGGACGCCCGACTTGATCTGCAGGCTGGGGTCGGCGAGCACGAGCTCCTGGAAGCCGGCGAGGTTGGCGCCGTTGTCGTTCAGCCCGCCGTACTCGTGCGGGAACGCGCGGCGCGAGCCGCCGTGCTCGACGAGCAGGTGCAGCTGCGTCAGTACGCGCTCCCGGTGCTCGGGCATCGGCTGCCCCTCGATGCGCCAGAACGCGGGGTCCTTGATCATCTCGCGCGCCTCGCGGCGCGTCTCGCCCCACGTGCCGAGCAGCAGGTCGGTGACAGCGTCGACATCGATGCGGGGATCGGATGCCTCGGCCGCCGTGTGCGGGGCGGTGGGGGCTCCGCCGGCGGGGATGTTCTTGTGGACGGAAGGCTTCTTGGTGCGGACGGCGGCGTCGGCCATGTGCATCGCCTCTCGGTGCGAGGGGAAGGATCAAGTTGATTTCGACCGTAGGACTCCCACAACCTCACCCCAAAGCCTCTGGCGAATCTCCACAAAGCTAGCGCGAGACGGGTCGCGGTCCCGTTGTGCGGGACGCACAGGCGGGGTGGCCTCAACGGGCAGCCGGTGCCGCTCGCGGAGGCCCTCACGAACGCCCGCGGCGAGGCCTAGGCTCAGGGCATGAGCCCGCCGACGGCGATCACGACCGCGTTCATCCCCGTGCACGACCCGCGCGCGAGCGCGCACTGGTACGCCGACGCGTTCGGCCTCGGCGTGGTGGAAGAGACCGATGCCTCCAGCGTGCTCGCCGGCTCGCACGGCCAGGTGACGCTGATGGGGCCGAAGAGCGGCATCCACGTCGAGCCCGGCCTGCCGTGGGCGACCTGCAACTTCCGCGTCGACGACCTCGGGTCGGTGCACGAACGTCTCGTGCGGCTCGGGGCGCACCCCGGGGACGAGCTCGGAGACCCCGACCGCTGCCTGTTCTTCACGGCCACCGACCCCGACGGGAACACGATCCTCGTCACGGACCGCTGACGGGGGCTCGATGGCCGATCTGACTCACCGCACCGGGCCGCTCGACACGTCGCCGCTCGACCTCGACGGCCGCGAGCCCGACCTCGACGAGCGCTTCGGCCAAGGGGTGCTCGACGAGAAGGTGTGGTGGCCGCACTATCTCCCGCACTGGTCGTCGCGCGAGCGCACCGCGGCGCGGTACACCGTGGCCCCCGACGCGCTCGAGCTCTTCATCGACGCCGGCACCGCGCCGTGGTCGCCGGAGTTCGACGGCGAGAACCGCGTCTCCCACGTGCAGACCGGCCAGTTCTCCGGAGAGCAGGGCAGCGCGATCGGTCAGCACCGCTTCCGCGATGGTCTGGTGGTGCGCGAGGAGCAGCCGGAGCGCCGGCTCCACCTCCCGCGATTCGGCGTGATCGAGGTGCGGATGGCCGCGGTGCGCCACCCCGACGCGATGGTCGCGTTCTGGCCGATCGGCTTCGAGGGCCGGCCCGATGACTCCGGCGAGATCTGCATCGCCGAGATCTTCGGCAGCGAGCTCGACGACGAGGGCGGCTGGGTCGGCGTCGGCGTCAAGGCCCAGCACGACCCTCGCCTGCTCGACGACTTCGAGAAGGTCCGGGTCGACGGCGACCTGACCGAGATGCACGACTACGCCGTCGAGTGGACGCCCGAGGCGATCCGCTTCTTCATCGACCACCGCTGGGTGAAGACCGTGCACCAGAGCATCGACTACCCCGTGCAGCTCATGCTCGACCTCTACGAGCTGCCGCGCAGCGACGGCACCCGCGACCTCGCCGCGCTCCCCCACACGCTCCGCGTCGAGCGCGTGCGCACCTTCCCGCCGCGCTGACCCCGGCCGCCGTCGTCGACCCGCCCGCCCCCGCGCGCCCGTCCGTCCGCCCGCCCGACTTTCGCCGAGAGTACAGCTGGTGGACGAGATGCGGGTTGGTTCCCTACCTCTCGTCCACCAGCTGTACTCTCGCGGCCTGAGGCGTGGCCGGGACGGCGCGCGGCGGGGGCGGGACGCGGGCGGAGGCGGGCGGCCGCGGGCGCGGGACGGCGCGGGCCGCGGGCGCGGGACGGACCCGGGCCGCGCGCTCGGGACGGCGCGCGCCGGCCTCAGAAGAGGCCGACGATCCGGCCGTCGTCGTCGACGTCGATCGAGTTCGCGGCGGGCGACGCCGGCAGCCCGGGCATCGTCATGATGTCGCCGCAGATCATCACGACGAAGCGCGCGCCGGCCGCCAGGCGCACCTCGCGGATGTCGACGACGTGCCCCGTCGGCGCCCCGCGCAGCTTCGGGTCGGTCGAGAACGAGTACTGCGTCTTCGCGACGCACACGGGGTAGTCGCCGTACCCCTCGTCCTGCAGGCGCTTGATCTGCCCGCGCACCGCGGTCGACGCGGTGATCTCGGACGCCCCGTAGATTCGCGTCGCGATCGCGCTCATCTTGTGCCACAGCGTCGCGTCATCCGGGTAGGTGAAGTGCAGAGTGGATGCCGCGTCCCCAGGCTCTGCGGCCCGCTCCTCGCACAGCCGCACGACCTCGCGCGCGAGTTCCTCCGCACCCGCGCCGCCCTCGGCGAAGTGCTTCGCGACCACGGCCGTGACCCCGACGGACTCGGCCGCCGCGACGAGCGCCTGGGTCTCAGCATCCGTGTCCTCCTCGCGATGGTTGATCGCGACCACCGTCGAGATCGCCCACGTCTCGCGCAGGGTCTTCAGGTGGCGCAGGAGGTTGGCGGTGCCGCGCTCGAGGGCGGTGACGTTCTCGTGCGGGAGGTCGGCGACCTCGACGCCGCCGTGGAACTTCATGGCGCGCACCGTCGCGACCACCACCGCGACGTCGGGGCGGAGGCCCGTGGTGCGGCACAGGATGTCGACGAACTTCTCGGCACCGAGGTCGGCGCCGAAGCCCGCCTCGGTGACGACGTAGTCGGCCATCCGCAGAGCGGAGTCGGTCGCGAGGTACGAGTTGCAGCCGTGGGCGATGTTCGCGAACGGGCCGCCGTGCACGAACGCGGGCGTGTGCTCGAGCGTCTGCACGAGGTTGGGCGCGAGCGCGTCGCGCAGGATCGCGGCCATCGCGCCATGCGCCTGCAGGTCACGGGCGCGGATCGGCGTGCGGTCGCGGGTGTAGGCGACGACGATCTCGCCGAGGCGCTCCTTCAGGTCGGCGAGGTCGGTCGCGAGGCAGAAGATCGCCATCACCTCGCTCGCCACGACGATGTCGAAGCCGTCCTCGCGGGGGTACCCGTTCGACGGACCGCCGAGCCCGATCACCGCGTCGCGGAGCGCCCGGTCGTTGACGTCGAGCACGCGCCGCCACATGACGCGGCGCACGTCGATGCCGAGCGCGTTGCCGTGGTGCACGTGGTTGTCGATGAGGGCTGCGAGCAGGTTCGTCGCGATCGCGATCGCCGAGAAGTCGCCGGTGAAGTGGAGGTTGATGTCTTCCATCGGCACGACCTGCGCGTACCCGCCACCCGCGGCGCCGCCCTTCATGCCGAACACCGGCCCGAGGGCGGGCTCGCGCAGGCAGATCATGGCCCGCTCTCCGATGCGGGTGAGCGCGTCGCCGAGGCCCACGGTGGTCGTGGTCTTGCCCTCGCCGGCCGGAGTCGGCGAGACCGCGGTCATCAGCACGAGCCGTCCGCGGGGCTTCTCCTGGAGCGTCCGCAGGTGCCGCAGCGACACCTTCGCCTTGAAGCGGCCGTACGGCTCGAGCTCCTCGTCAGGGATGCCGAGCCCCTCGGCGATCCGGGTGATCGGCCAGAGTTCGGCCTGCTGTGCGATCTCGATGTTGCTCGTGGCCACGCGTCGCTCCCCGTCGGCGGGCCTCGTCGCCCGCTCCCGCCAGCCTATGCGGGGGCACCTCGCCGCGGGACGCTCCGTCCACATCGTGTGCTCTCACCGAGAACACCCGTCAGGCACGCGCACGACGGGTGTTCTCGGCGAGAACACGTGATGTGAACAGCAGAAGGGAAGATGCACGGATGCTGCGCCGCGAGGTCGCGGCGCAGCATCCGGGTGTCAGCGGGTCAGAGCGAGAGACCGTGGCCGAAGCGGAACAGCGGGTCGGCGGTGTCGAAAGGCACGTCGGGGCGCGAGGCCTCGACCGCCGCCATCGACGACGGCACGTCGAACGGGAGCTTTCCGGTCGCCGGCGAGCCGCCGGTCAGCACGTCGAGCAGCGCGTCGGCGTTCGCGCCCCAGTTCGCCGTGACCGCGGAGGCGGCCTCGACGATCGGGCCGAGGATCGCGGGGCGATCGAGGAACACGTCCACCACCGTCGGCACCACCGAAGACACCGCGCGGACATGGGCGACGACGTCCTCGGGGAAGTCGAGCGAGCCCGCGTGGAAGAAGTTCTCGAACATCGAGGCGCGCTGCTCGTACGGCGCCTGCAGGCGCAGGATCGCAGCATCCGCTTCCTCCGGCGTCCCGACGGCCTCGCCGTGGTGAGCCACCGCTTCGGGCGCGATGCCCTCGACGTAGAGCTTCAGGCCGCGTCGCAGCGGCAGGGCGCCGTCGTTGGACAGCACGGCGATCGAGGCGCGCTGCGCGGCCTCGCCCGCGGCGCGGAACTCCGCCGAGCCGACGATGGCGTCGGCCGCCTCGACGTCGACGTACGGGTTCTCGAACAGTCCCAGCTCGAACTTCTCGCGCAGCAGGCGTCGGGCCGAGACGTCGAGGCGCTCCTCACTCACGCGGCCGTCGCGCACGAGGCCGAGGAGCAGCGACGGGTCGTGCTCGCCGCCGAACTGGTCGGCGCCGGCGTCGAGGATCTTGACCATGCGCTCGGCGGGGGTCAGGTGCTCCACCCCCCATGCGCGGGCGGCGAAGTCCGTGCCCATGATCGGCTGGTCGGTGACCAGGCCCCAGTCGGTGCACACGATGCCGTCGAAGCCGAAGCGCTCGCGCAGCAGGCCCGTGAGCACGCCCTTGTTGAACCCGAAGCCGACCTCTTCGTACTCGGTGCCGACCGGCATGCCGTAGTACGGCATGATCTGGCGGCCGCCCGCGGCGAAGATCTCCTCGAAGGGCTTCAGGTGCAGCTCGAACTGCCCGCCGGGGTAGACCTGCTCGCGGCCGTAGTCGAAGTGCGGGTCCTCGCCGTCCTTCTGCGGGCCGCCGCCGGGGAAGTGCTTGGTCATCGTGCTCACCGAGCCCGGGCCGAAGGCCGACCCCTGGAAGCCGCGCACGTACGCCGCGCCCAGCTCGCCGGCGAGAGCAGCGTCCTCGCCGAACGTCTGCAGCTGGCGCGCCCACCGCGACTCGGTCGCGAGGTCGACCTGCGGGTGGAGGGCCACGCGGATGCCGACGGCGGTGTACTCCTGGCGTGCGATGTCGCCGAACCGCTCGACGAGCTCGGCGTCACGCGTCGCCGCGAGACCGAGCGGCTCGGGCCACTGCGAGAAGGGGCCGGCGAACATCGCCGCGCCGGGGTTGTCGCTGAACGAGTGGCGCGGATCGGTCGAGATCGACACCGGGATGCCCAGGCGAGTGGATGCTGCGAGCCCCTGCAGCTTGTTGTGCCAGGCTGCGATGTCACTGGCCTTGGGCGCGACGCCCAGCAGATTGAAGTGGTTCATGTGGCGGCCGACCACGTACTCGCGGTTGGCCGGGATGCCGAACGCGGAGTCGCCCTCGGAGAGCTCGCCGCCCTCGCCCATCACGATCATCGTCTGGAAGAAGAGACCGGCCTTCTCCTCCACCGTCATCTCGGCGAGGAGCAGCTCGACGCGCGCGTCGACGGACAGGCTCGTGTCGAGCCAGGGCCGGTCTTCGGGCGAGGCCGGCGGCGTGGGGACCGTTGTCAGAACGTCTGTCATCACTTCACTCCTTTGATGCGGTAGACGAGCACGGCGCCGGCGAGGGCGACGAGCGCGCCGAAGAGGTACCACGTGGTGTAGCCGCCGAGCGGCGTGGCCGCGCCGACCGCGATGATGGCCGGGGCGATTGCGGGGGCGATCGACTGCGGCAGCGCGTTGGCGATGTTGAGGACGCCGAGGTCCTTGGCGGTGTCGTCGGGGTTCGGCAGCACCTGCGTCGCGAGGGCGAGGTCGACCGAGAGGAACGACCCGGCGCCGAGGCCGATGATCGCCTGCGCGACGATGAGCGTCGTGATGTCGGGTGCGACCGCGAGGAGAGCGAGGCCGACCACCATGATGCCGCCGGCGATCGCGACGAACGGGCGGCGCTTGCCGATCTTGTCGGACAGGATTCCGCCGAGCGGGGCCGAGATCATCATGGCGGCCATCGACGCGAGGTTCGCGACCAGGATCGTGGTGATGGCGGCCTGCTCGTCGAGCTGGAACTTCTCGGTGAGATAGAAGGGCAGGAAGGTGGCGACGCCGGCGTAGCCGAACATCACGAAGAACTTGGTGAGCCACGTCCAGCCGAAGTCGGGGTGCTTGACGGGATTGAAGACGAACGAGCCGAAGAACTGGCCGACCGTGAAGCGCTGCGTCGGCTTGTGCTCGAGGCGGCGGTCCTTGAGGACGAGCACGAACAGCACCGAGAGCACCGTCGCGATTGCCGCCGGCACCACGAAGCGGGCGAAGTCGTCGGAGAGGAAGGTCACCAGGAAGTTGCCGCCGAGGATGCCGAGCGGCGTGGTGATGCCGATGATGCCCGACACCTTGCCACGGCTCTGCTGCGGCACCTGGTCGGGAAGGGTCGCGTTGGCCGCGGCGAGCACGGCGTTCATCGCGGCCTGCACGACGCACCACGCGACGAGCACGACCCACAGCGACTCGGTGACGCCGATGAGGGCGAACCCACCGAGTCCGACGAGCGTGCCACCGAGGATCCACGGGCGGCGCATGCCCCACCGTGAGGTGGTGCGGTCGGAGAGGCGACCCGCAAGCGGGTTGGCGATGAGTGCGAAGAGGGCACCCACCCCGAGCACGAGGCCGAGGTTGCCGGTCGCTTCCTCGGGCGTCGCCGAGATGTGCTGGATCTTGAAGGCCATCGACACCATGACCGGGGTCAGCAGCGCGAGATAGACGCCGAAGTTCACCGCGGCGAGGCCGGGGGTGTAGCCGCGGGGCGTCTTCCCAGGCGTGGTGCCCGGGGCCTTGAAGCCGGTCGTGCCGGCGGCCGCAGCGGTCGCGGCGGGTGACAACTCTGTCATCGGAGTCCTTTCTCGGGTGCGACGCGGGTCGACTCCGACGCGCGTCCAGGCACGAGCGTACATGAAACTCGACCGTTTGGTAACTGAAATTCGACCGCGTGGTAATCGACGAAGATAGGATGGGCGCGCAGGGTGAGCGCAGAGAGGCGGGTGATCCGTGACGACAGTCACAGCGGGCTCCGTGCGCTCCGCCCGCACCGAACAGACGCGGGCCGCGATCGTCGCGGCCGCGCACGATGCGTTCGTCACCCGCGGCTATCGCGCCACGTCGCTGCGCGACATCGCCGCCGCAGCGGGCATCAGTCATCCCGGGCTGCTCCGGCATTACGCCACCAAGGACGAGGTGCTCGCCGCGGTCGTCGACCTCTTCGAGCGCGACAACGAGACCGAGATGCTCGAGCGCCTCGCGGCCGAAGACCCCGGCACGCTCGCCTACAGCGAGCTCGCCCGCCGCAACGAGACCGTACCCGGCTACCTCGCCCTCTTCGCCGCGCTCACGGGCGAGGCATCCACTCCCCGTCATCCCGCGCACGAGATCATGCGCGACCGATACGCGCGCCTCCGCGAGCTGTCGATCGACGCGATCGACGAGGCGATCACGCAGGACATCGTCGCGGCCGACCGCGACCCGGCGGGCGAGGCGGTGCGCATCGCCGCCGCGTGGGACGGGCTGCAGCTGCTCGCGCAGTACCTCCCCGAGCACGTCGACATCGCCGAGACCCTCGAGACGTACGAGGCGTCGCTCGCCCTGCCCCTGGGCTGGCGCGACGCCGGCGAGCCCCCACCATCGTCGACGGCGGCAGCGGTGCCACCGATGCCCACCTTCGCGTCAACGGATGCTGCGCCCTCGGGCTATCGCGTGGGTCGCGAGCGCCGCGCGCTCATCGTCGACGGTGCCACCGCGCTCTTCGCCGAGGAGGGCTACGGCGACACCAGCCTGCGCGACATCGCCGCGCGCGTCGGGGTCTCGAAGTCGACGCTGCTGCACTACTTCGGGTCGAAGGAGGGGCTGCTGAGCACGGTGCTGAGCCACCGCGACCAGCAGATCGAGTCGCGAGCGGACTACGTCCCCGCCGATCGCGCGGCAGACGAGCTGCGGGGCCTGCCCCGGGGCGCCACCGTCAACGCGGCGACGGCTCCGGGCCTCATCGAGGTGTACGCGGTGCTGTCGTCGGAGGCGGTGCCCGCCGACCACCCGGCGCACGCGTACTTCGAGGCGCGCTTCCGCAGCGTGGTCGACCACTTCGCCGCGCTGTTCCGCGCCGCCCAGGAGGACGGCGACCTCCCCTCTCACCGCGACCCCGAGTTCGAGGCCCTCTGGCTCACCGCGCTCTGGGACGGCCTGCAGTACCAGTGGCTCTACGACCGCTCGTCCGTGGATGTCGCGGCCCAGCTCACGGCGCACCTCGACGACGTGCTGCCGCGGGGCTGAGTTCGCTCGGGGACGACGCTCCGGGTCAGCAGCGCGGGTTCAGGCGGCGGCGACCACCGCGAGCACGGCCTCGCCGTAGGCCTCGCGCTTCTTGGCGCCGATGCCCGAGACGCCGTCGAGGTCGGCGAGGCTCTCGGGGCGGCGCTCGGCGAGCGCGCGCAGCGTCGCGTCGCCGAACACGATGTAGGCCGGCACGCCGAGCTCCTTCGCGACGCCGGCGCGCCAGGCGCGCAGCGCCTCGAACAGGCCGGCGTTCGCCGGGTCGAGGTTCGCGGGTGCGGCGGACTTGCGCACGCGCGCGACCCCGCCCGAGCGGCCCATCACGTCGCGGCGCAGCGGCACCGGCGTCTCGCCGCGCAGCACGCCCGCCGCGGACTCGCCGAGCGCGAGCGTGCCGTACTCGCCGCGGGCGACGAGGATGCCGCGGGCCAGCAGCTGCCGGATCACACTGCGCCAGTCCTGGTCGCTGAGGTCGGCGCCGAGTCCGTACGTCGAGAGCTGGTCGTGGCCCTGCTGGCGGATGCGGTCGGTCGAGGCGCCGCGGAGGATGTCTACGAGGTGGCCGGCGCCGAACGCCTGGCCACGCTCGCGCTGCAGTCGCACGATCGTCGACAGCAGCTTCTGCGCCGGGACGAGCCCGTCCCACGTGTCGGGCGCCTCGAGACAGGTGTCGCAGTTGCCGCACGGGCGGGACGCCTCGCCGAAGTAGCCGAGCAGGTTCTGGCGGCGGCATCCGACCGTCTCGCAGAGACCCAGCATGGCGTCGAGGTGCTGGCCGAGACGAGTCTTGAAGGCGCGGTCGCCGGGCGACTGGTCGATCATGCGGCGCTGCTGCACGACGTCGCCGAGTCCGTAGGCCATCCAGGCGACGGATGCCTCGCCGTCGCGGCCCGCTCGACCGGTCTCCTGGTAGTACCCCTCGACGGACTTCGGCAGATCGATGTGCGCGACGAAGCGGACGTCGGGCTTGTCGATGCCCATGCCGAAGGCGATCGTCGCGACCATGACGACGCCGTCCTCGCGGAGGAACCGGGACTGGTTCGCCGCCCGCGTCTCGGCGGGAAGACCCGCGTGGTACGGCAGGGCGTCGACGCCCTGGGCGGAGAGGAACTCCGCGGTCTGCTCGACCGACTTGCGGCTCAGCGCGTAGACGATGCCGGCCGCCCCGGACCCCTGCGATCGGATGAACGCGACGAGCTGGCGCCGCGGGTCGGACTTCGCCTCGATGCGGTACTGGATGTTGGGCCGGTCGAAGCTCGACACGAAGTGCCGCGCGCTCGGCAGGTGCAGCCGCTCGGTCATCTCGCGGTGCGTCGCCGGCGTCGCCGTCGCGGTGAGCGCGAGACGCGGCACGCCGGGGAACCGCTCGGCGAGGGCGCCCAGAGCGAGGTAGTCGGGCCGGAAGTCGTGTCCCCACTGCGACACGCAGTGCGCCTCGTCGATCGCGATGACGCTGAGCGTCCCCTTCGCGAGGAAGCGCAGCGTCGTCTCGGTGTTGAGCCGCTCGGGGGCGACGTAGAGGAGGTCGAGCTCGCCGGCGAGGTACGCACGCTCGACGGCCGCGCGCTCGGGCGGCGCCTGGGTGGAGTTGAGGTACGCGGCGCGCACGCCGTTGGCGACGAGCGCGTCGACCTGGTCGTGCATCAGCGCGATGAGCGGGCTCACGACGAGACCCGTGCCCGGTCGCACGAGAGCGGGCACCTGGTAGCAGACGCTCTTGCCGCCGCCGGTCGGCATCAGCACGACGGCGTCGCCGCCGGCGATGACGTGGTCGACGATCGCGCCCTGTTCACCGCGGAACGCGTCGTACCCGTACACCTCGCTGAGCACCGTGCGCGCGTCGGCGCCGGTGAAGTCCCGGCGCGGGCCCGCGCCCTCGAACGGGTCGATCGATGTCGAGCCGCCCGCAGCGGGGTCGGGCGGAGGCATCCATCCGTCCTCCGGCGGCGCCCACGAGTCGTCGGGCGGAGGCGCGAACTCGGCCTCCCACGCGAGGTCGGCGTACGGGTCGCCCTGGGGGATTGTCACCCGTCCCAGGGTAGCCGCGGCATCCGACGCCCTCCCCCGCGTCCCCGACCTCGTGCACAACCCCGCGCGAACACCTGCCCCCGCGCGGCTGGGGAGGAGGGGCCGCTCAGCACCACTTGTCGGCGAGCGTCATGATCACGTTGACGTTGCGGCTCGTCGCGATCCCGAGCAGCTTCGCGGCGTTCAGCGGATCGACGTTGCCGGCCTGATAACCCGGCCCGAGCAGGGCGTGCCCTGCCCGTCCGCGCACGAGCATCTCGCCCGCCTCCGTCGCCGTCTCCGCGATGCGCGCGACCGCGGCCTGCGGCGGCTCGTCCTTGAGCAGGTAGACGTAGTGCCGCTCCAGCCCCGGGTTCTTCGCCGAGAGCGCGGAGGCCTCCGCCGCGATCGCCTTCAGCTCCGCGGTGGTGAACACGATCGCCGGCACCTCGAACCCGCGATCCGCGGCGAACGCGTCCTCGAGCGTCGTCTCGATCTTCGCCCGCGAGCGCATCGGCGTCGTGAACCGCACGTTCCCCGTGTTGATGTGCGTCTCGACGTCGGTGAACCCGACGCCTTCGACCACCCTCACGATGTCGCCCTTCGGGAACTTCCGCTTCGCCCCGAGATTGATCGCCCGCAGGAACGCCACATAGGTCGGCATGACGCCATCATCCCCGATACCTCCGACCCCCATGCGGTAGCGTCGCCGTCATGCAATGCCTGTGACCTGCCTTCGTCACCACCCCGTCCGCCTCTTTCGCGCGGACTCTGAATGGATGCTGCGCCTCAGCGTCCTCCCGAAAGGCATCGCATGTTCCCCTCATCGTCGTCCCTGCCGCTCGCCGGCAAGACCGCCCTCGTCACCGGCGTATCCCGCCGCCGGGGCATCGGCTTCGCCGTCGCCACGCAGTTCGCCCGCCTCGGCGCCGACGTCTTCCTCCACCACTACCGCCCGCACGACACGCGTCTGCCGTGGGGCGGCGACGACCTCGACGCCGTGCGTGAGGCGCTGCGCGCCGAGCTCGCGCCGGGCGCGCAGCTCGGCGACCTCGAAGCGGACCTGCGGGACGCAGCATCCGTCCCCCTCGTCATCGAGGCCGCACGGGCGCTGACGGGGCGGCTCGACATCCTGGTGTGCAACCACGCGCAGTCGGGGGACGACGGGTCGATCCTCGACATGACGGCCGAGCGGCTCGACGCGTTCTGGCAGACGAACACGCGGTCGACGCTGCTGCTGACGCGGGAGTTCGCGGCGCTGCACGCGGGTCCGCTCGACCCTGCGGCACGACCCGGCGAGCGCGTCGAGCGACGCGGTCCGTTCGCCGAGCCGACGGGCCGGGTGTTCTGGATGACGTCGGGTCAGATCCACGGCGCGATGCGCGGCGAGGTCGCGTACGCGGCGAGCAAGGCGGCGCTCGCGGGCGTCACGAAGACGGTGGCGGCCGAGCTGCTCGACCTCGGGATCATCCTCAACACGATCGATCCGGGGCCTGTCAACACCGGGTACCTCGACCCCGAGACGACCGACCGGCCGCTCGAGGAGATCCAGGAGTGGATGCGCGCGACCCCGTTCGGCCGCTACGGCGAGCCCGCCGACCCCGCGCGCCTCATCGGCTGGCTCGCGACACCCGACGGCGCGTGGGTCGTGGGTCAGGTGCTGTCGACCGACGGCGGCCTCGGCCTCGGCTGAGGGCCTCCCCTCGCCGCGCCCCACAGGCTTGTCCGGACTTCGCCGCGTTCCGCGGGCGGGTGCCCTGCGAAGTCCGGACTTCGGCCCCTAACCGCAGGCCACACCCTGCGAAGTCCGGACTTCGGCCCCCAACCGCAGGCGGCACCTGCAAAGTCCGGACTTCGGCCGCCGTCCGCCTGCGACACCATGCGCAGTCCGGACTTCGGTCGCCCTCCGCGGGCGGTCCCCTGCGAAGTCCGGACTTCGGCCATCATCCACACGCGGCATCCTGCGAAGTCCGGACTTCGGCCGCCATCCGCGGGCGGTCCCCTGCGAAGTCCGGACTTCGGTCCCCAACCGCAGGCCGCACCCTGCGAAGTCCGGACTTCGCACCCGGCGGATGGCTGCATCAGCACGCGGCAGCGCGCAGAACCCGCGCGGCGGCACCTACAGCCGCACGACCTCCGTCACGCGCACCACAGCGGTGCCCGCCTCCTCCGACTCGGCGAGGTCGACGACACCGCGGATGCGCCAGTCGTGGTCGCCCGCCGGGTCGTCGATCGTCTGCTCCACGCGCCAGAGCCCCGTGGCCGCAGCATCCGTCTCGTCCACGGTCACGAGGCGCGGCGACCGCGCGGCCCCGCCCGTGAGGATCTCGTCGTGGTCGTCGAAGTAGGCGTCGAGGGCGGCCGGCCAGTCGACGTCGGGGTCGAGCTCGACGAGTTCCTCGTCGCGCTGCAGCGCGGCCAGCTGCACCCGCCGGAACAGCTCGTTGCGCACCAGCACGCCGAACGCGCGCCGGTTCGTGAGCACCGACGGCGGCGCGGGCGGCACCACCGGCGCGCCGGGGTCGGCAGCGGGGTTGACCAGCGCCTCCCACTCGTCGACGAGGCTCGAGTCGACCTGGCGCACGACCTCGCCGAGCCACTCGACGAGATCGACCACCTCGGAGGTCTGCGCCTCGGCGGGAACCGTCTGGCGCACCGCGCGGTACGCGTCGGAGAGGTACCGCAGCACCAGCCCCTCGCTGCGGGCGAGCTGGTACAGCGAGATGAGCTCCGAGAACGACAGCGCGCGTTCGAACATGTCGCGCACGACGGACTTCGGCGACAGCTCGAAGTCGCGCACCCACGGCTGGCTCGACGCGAACACCTCGTACGACTGCGCGAGCAGCTCCTCGAGCGGCTTCGGGTACGTCACCTCTTCGAGGAGCGCCATGCGCTCGTCGTACTCGATGCCGTCGGCCTTCATCGCGGCGACGGCCTCGCCGCGCGCCTTGAACTCCTGCTGCGCGAGGATCGGCCGCGGGTCGTCGAGTGTCGCCTCGATCACGCTCACGACGTCGAGCGCGTAATGCCCCGTGCCCGCCGCACCCGCAGTGTCGTCCGGGTCGAGCAGCTCGATCGCGGCGAGAGCGAACGGCGAGAGGGGCTGGTTGAGTGCGAAGTTCGGCTGCAGATCGACGGTGAGACGGATGTGATTCCGGATGCCTCGGCCCGAGGCATCCGGCCCGCTCCGGTCGATCTCGACGACATCGGCGGCCAGCAGCGTGCGGAAGATGGCGATCGCGCGGCGCGCGAGCTCGTACCGCCGGGCGCGGGGCTCGTGGTTGTCGAAGACCAGCGACCGCACGTTCTCGAACACGTCGCCGCCGCGAGCGATGACGTTGATGAGCATCGCGGCGGTGAGCTGCAGCTGGGGCACGAGGGGTTCGGGCTCGGCCTCGACGAGGCGCTCGAACGACCCCAGGCCCCAGTTGACGACGCCGGTCGGCGCCTTCTTGCGCACGATCTTCTTGCGCTTCGCAGGGTCGTCGCCGGCCTTGCGGAGCGCGGCCTCGTTCTCGATCTCCCACTCCGGCGCCATCACGACGACGGTGCCCGAGGTGTCGTAGCCGGCGCGGCCGGCGCGGCCCGCGACCTGGTGGAACTCACGGGCCGAGAGCTGCCGCATCTTCGTGCCGTCGAACTTCGACAGCGCCGTGATCAGCACGGTGCGGATCGGCACGTTGATGCCGACGCCGAGGGTGTCGGTGCCGCAGATCACGCGCAGGAGCCCCCGCTGGGCGAGCGTCTCGACGAGCCTCCGGTAGCGGGGCAGCATGCCGGCGTGGTGCACGCCGATGCCCGCGCGCACGTAACGCGAGAGGGTGCGGCCGAAGGCGGTCGTGAAGCGGAAGCCGCCGATCGCCTCGGCGATCGCGTCCCGCTGCTCACGCGAGACGATCTTGATCGACGACAGCGCCTGCGCGCGCTCCATCGCGGCCGCCTGCGAGAAGTGCACGATGTACACCGGCGCCTCGCCGGTCTGCAGCAGCTCCTCGACCGTTTCGTGCACGGGCGTGCGTGCGTAGGAGAAGTGCAGCGGCACCGGGCGCTCGACGCCGGTGATGCGCGAGACGGGGCGGCCGGTGCGCCGCTCCACGTCCGAAGCGATGTCGGCGACGTCGCCCAGGGTCGCCGACATGAGCACGAACTGCGCTCGCGGCAGAAGCAGCAGCGGCACCTGCCACGCCCAGCCCCGGTCGGGGTCGCCGTAGTAGTGGAACTCGTCCATCACCACCTGGTCGACGGCGGCGTCGGCGCCCTGGCGCAGGGCGAGGTTCGCGAGGATCTCGGCGGTGCAGCACACGATCGGGGCATCCGGATTCACCGACGAGTCGCCGGTGACCATGCCCACGTTAGCGGCGCCGAAGATCTCGACGAGTGCGAAGAACTTCTCGCTCACCAGCGCCTTGATCGGCGCGGTGTAGTAGGTGCGCCCGCCGCGCGCGACGCACGCCGCGTGCGCCGCGACCGCCACGAGCGATTTGCCCGTGCCCGTCGGCGTCGACAGGATCACATGCGAGCCCGACACGATCTCGATGACCGCCTCGTCCTGCGCGGGATACAGCGCGAAGCCCTGATCCCCCGCCCACTCGACGAACGCGTCGTACAGCGCGTCCGCATCGGGCGCCCCTGCGGGCGATCCGGATGCCTCGGTCGCGGCCGCGATGGTCTCGAGAAGCGTCACCGTCCGAGTCTGCCAGGTCGCCCGGCAGACCCCGAAGGGTGATGGATGCCGCGGCCCGGCGCAGCGGCCGGGCCGCAGCATCCGGGGCATCGGTGATCTGCGCGGGCGAGCGCGGTGGCGGAATCGCGCGGCGGCACCGTACGTTGAGAAGGACGACGGAAGAGGACTGACGTGACCGAGACGCAAGCGCAGACGATCGTGACCCGCAACGACGAGGACCGCCGCTACGAGGTGCACGTCGACGACGTGCTCGCCGGCTTCACCGTCTTCCGCATCGACCCGAAGGGCCGGCTGCACTTCCCGCACACCGAGGTCGACCCGGCGTTCCGCGGTCGTGGCCTCGCGCAGATCGTCGTCGCGGAGGCGATGGCGGATGCCGCGCGCCGGGGCGAGACGGTCGTGCCGCACTGCCCGGTCGTGGCCAAGTACCTCCGCGAGCACGACGTGCCCGGGCTCACCGTCGAGTGGCCCGACCAGCCGCACCCGGAGTGATCGGAGCCGGCGACATGACCCGACTGGACGCCGACGACGCGGTCGCCACCGAATCCGCGGTCGAGTGCGCGGGCCCGCGCACGCTGCTGCTCGAGGCCCGCGAGGTGCCGCTCGGCGGCGTGCGCGCGATGTCGGTGCACCGCGCACTGCCCCAGCGTGAGCTTCCCCTCGTCGGGGCGTGGTGCTTCCTCGACCGGTTCGGCCCGCAGGAGACGCGGATGCGCGTCGAGCCCCACCCGCACATCGGCCTGCAGACCGTCACGTGGCCGTACCTCGGCGATGTGCGCCACCGCGACACCGTCGGCAGCGACGTCGTGGTGCGTCGCGGCGCACTCAACCTCATGACGAGCGGCGCGGGCATCGCCCACTCCGAGTACTCGGTGGGAGAGGATGCTGCACCCCTCGACGCGCTGCAGCTCTGGGTCGCCCTGCCCGAGTCGCGACGTCACGGCGGTCCGGCGTTCGAGCAGCACGCGGTGCTGCCCGAGCTGGAGCTCGCGCCCGTCACCGGCGACGCGGGTTCGGCGACGGTCGTGCTCGGCGAGCTGGCCGGCGTCGCGTCGCCCGCCACCGTCTACACGCCGATCGTCGGCGCCGAGTTGCGGATCCCCGCGGGCTCGACCGTGACGGTGCCGCTCGACCCCGAGTGGGAGCACGCGCTCGTCGCCGTCTACGGCCAGGCCGTCGTCGCGGCGGACGCCGGCGACGACGTCGTGGTCGACGCCGCGCACCTCCTCTACCTCGGCACGCACCGCGACGACGTCGTGATCTCGAGCCCTGCGGGCGCGACGCTGTTCCTCCTCGGCGGCGAGCCGTTCGAGGACGACGTCGTCATGTGGTGGAACTTCGTCGGCCGCACCCACGAAGAGATCGTCGAGGCGCGCGAGGCCTGGGAGTCGGACTCCGACCGCTTCGGGCACGTCGTCGGCCATGGCGACGAGCGCATCCCCGCTCCGCCGATGCCCGCCGTACGTCTCACCCGCCGGCGCCGCCGGCTCTGACGGGCGAGTCGTCGCGGAGAGTTAGTCGCTGCGCCACATCGTTGGGGCGCAGCACTCTCCAACGTAACCGCCAGGAGATTCCCAGCGAATGAGAGCTCGGTGAGAACCGGGACGCCTGGTCCCGACTACTCTGGGCAGGTGGCTGCCCGTACCCGGATTTCGACGAGCGTTCTGCTCACCTGCGCCGCCATCGGCGTCGCGACCGGCGTGCTGCAGGCGGGCGCGGGAGCGATCAGCGGGTTCGTCTCAGCGGGTGCACCGATCCTCTACGGGCTCGTGCTCGGCGTGCACGTGCTTCCCGGCGTCGTCGCGCAGGAGCTGCTCCGCCGCCCGTGGGTGGCGCTGATCACGCACATGGTCGCCGCGCTCGTGGCGAGTGCGGTCGTGCCGCTCTGGATCGGCCGCTACATCGGCACGGCCCTCCTCATCGGCGGCCTTCAAGAACTCATCGCGGCGATCTCCCGCTACAAGCGCTGGGAACCCTGGCGCTTCTTCCTCTCGGCCGTCATCGTCGGCGCGGTCATCGCCGTCGCGATCTGGTTCGCGGCCGACGTCACGCGCTTCCCCCTGTGGGGGCAGATCGTCTACGTCGCGCTGTTCATCCTGGGTCCCGTCGCGTGGACCGCGGTGGGCCTCGCGATCGGCTCGGCGCTGCGCCGGGCCGGGGTCGCCCGACGCAGCCAGCTCTGAGGCATCCGTCCCTCCGGTGACGTTTCGCCACCGCCGCGTGGGCCGGTAAGTTAGGGAAGGCTAAGTTTCCCTCGACGATCGGATGCCCGTGTCCTCTGCGGTGCCGCTGCTGCGCGTGCGCGAGCTCGGCGTGACCCACGACGGTGAGACCACGCCGGCGCCGGCATCCGTCTCGTTCGACGTCGCCCCGGGCGAGGTCGTGCTGCTGCTCGGCCCGAGCGGTTCGGGCAAGTCGACGCTCACGCTCGCACTCAACGGGCTGCTGCCGCAGGCGGTGCCGGCGACCGTCACCGGGTCTGTCGAGGTCGACGGGCGCGACACGCAGACCACGCCGGTCGCCGAGCTCAGCACGCGCGTCGGCATGGTCTTCCAGGACCCCGACGCGCAGCTCGTGACCGGAACCCTCCTCGACGAGGTCGCCTTCGGCCCCGAGAACCTCCGCATGCCGGTGGCCGAGGTGCTCGCCCGCGCCGAGGAGGCCCTCCGTCGGGTGGGCCTGTGGGAGCGCCGGCGCGAGAACCCCGACCGTCTGTCGGGGGGCGGACGCCAGCGTCTCGCGATCGCGTGCGCGCTCGCGATGGGATCGCCCCTCCTCGTTCTCGACGAACCCACCGCGAATCTCGACCCGGCCGGCATCGAAGAGGTCTACGCGGCCCTCGCCGAGCTGGTCGCCGCCGGCGACCGGGCGATCCTCCTGGTGGAGCACAACCTCGATGCCGCCGTGGGCTTCGTCGACCGCGTCGTCGTGCTCGACCACGACGGGTTCCTCGCGGCCGACGGCCCGGTGGACCACGTGCTGCGCGAGCGCGCCGAAGACCTGCACGCGATGGGGGTATGGCTGCCGGTGTCGACGATCGCGGCCCTGCGGCTGCGCCGCGCCGGCTTCCACCTCGACCCGCTGCCGCTGACGCCCGACGAGCTTCGCGCCGCGCTCGACGCCGAGCCCGCCCCCGCCGGGCTCGCGCACGCGCCCCTCCCCGCAGCATCCGAATTCCGGACGATCGCATCGATTCCGGATGCTGCGGCCTCCGCAGTCCGGAACGCCGGAGAATCTCCGAATTCCGGACCCGCGAAGACCGGTGGAGAGCCGCCGCTGATCCGGGTGCGCGGCCTCAGCCTCCGCCGCGGGCGCACCGAGGTGCTGCACGACGTCGACCTCGACATCCCCCGCGGCGCCTTCGTCGCGGTGGTCGGCGCGAACGGCGCGGGCAAGACGAGCCTCATCCAGGCGCTCGCGGGCGTCGTCTCGCCGCCGAAGGGCACGGTGCACGTCGACGGGCTCGACGTCGGCCGCGCCGATGCCCGCACCCTGAGCTCGCGCATCGGGTTCGTGTTCCAGAACCCCGAGCACCAGTTCATCGCGCACACCGTGTACGACGAGATCGCGCACGGACTGCGCCGGCAGCACCTCCCCGATACCGAGGTGCGCGCCCGCACCGAGGCTCTGCTCGCGCGCTTCGGACTCGCGGCCAAGGCCGAGAGCCACCCGTTCCTGCTGTCGGGCGGCCAGAAGCGCCGCCTCTCGGTGGGCACCGCGCTCGTGGCCGGTGCCCCCGTGCTCGTGCTCGACGAGCCGACCTTCGGTCAGGACCGCGCCCG
This sequence comes from Microbacterium sp. NPDC056044, assembly GCF_042267145.1. NCBI lineage: Bacteria > Bacillati > Actinomycetota > Actinomycetes > Micrococcales > Microbacteriaceae > Microbacterium > Microbacterium sp. NPDC056044. The sequence goes on from NZ_JBHJWZ010000002.1 coordinate 164,487, forward strand.
CGCCGACGAGCTGCTCTCCCTCCTGTCGGAGCTCAACGCCGAGGGCACCACCATCATCGTGGTCACCCACGACATGCAGCTCGTGACCGACTACGCCGACCGTGCGGTGATCCTGGCCGACGGCCGCGTGCTCGCCGACGGCCCGACCGCCGACCTCTTCGCCGACGACCAGCTCATCGCCCGCGCGGGTCTGCGCCCGCCGCCGCTGCGCCGTGCGCTCCAGGGTGTGCAGCAGCATCCCGAGCTGTCCCGCGTCACCCGCCTCGCGGACCTGCCCGGCTCCTCGACGCGTTCGGAACTCCGGAGAACCGCCGCAGAATCGCGCGAAATCGCCCGTTCCGCGGCTTCGGTCGCAGAAACTCCGGAGTTCGCGACACCCGCGACCGCCGACCCGCACGCCACCCCGGCCCCGCAGGCTACGGGAGGTGCTGCGTGACCGACACCGGCCCGCTCACCGCGGCGACGGCCGCGCACTCGACGTTCGATCCGTACGCGCGGCGGGTCGAGGCATCCACTGTCCGTTTCCTCTATGGGATGAACCCGCTCGCGAAGCTCGCCGCGCCGCTGCCCGCCATGGCGCTGCTGGTGTTCGTGCGGGATCTCGCGACGCCCGCCGCGTTCCTCGCGCTGGCGTACGTCGTGCTGCTGGTGGGGGTGTCTTTCACGCGGCGGCTCGCGGCGATCCTGTTCCTGGCGCTTCCGCTCAGCGCCCTCATCGTCGGCTTCGGGTTCTCGCTGTGGACCGACGCCTCGAAGGTCGACCAGTCGGTCGTGGTGTGGCAGCTCGGCGGCTGGACGATGTACGGCGGCGCGCTCGAAGTGGGCTTCGCGACGGGTCTGCGCCTGGCGTCGATCCTCGCCCTCACGCTCATCGCGGGCCTCTCGACGACCGGACCCGACCTGGTGCGCGCGGCCGTGCAGCAGCTGCGCGTGCCGTACCGGATCGGGTACACGGCGCTCGCGGCGTTCCGCTTCGTGCCGCGGTTCGGGCACGAGCTCGACGTCATCCGCCAGGCGCACCGCGTGCGCGGCGCCCACGGCGGGCGCGGTCCGTTCTCGGCGATCGCCCGCTGGTTCGGGTACGTCGTGCCGCTCATGGCCGGCGCGATCCGCCACGCCGAGCGCGTCGCCCTCGCGATGGACGCCCGCGCCTTCGGCGCCCACCCCGACCGCACCGAGCGGTACCTCGTGCCGTGGCGCGTCCGCGACACCGTGTTCGTGCTCGCGTTCTGGGCCGTCTCGGCCGCGCTGTTCGTCGCCTTCTTCCCCTGGGGCCACTGACCCCCTCGCCCCCTCGCCGAAAAGGAGCACCGCATGGCTCACCCCCGACTGGTCAAGCCCGAGACCCAGGGTCTCGTGCACCTCACCGTGCTGCGCACCGAGCGCCTGTCGCCGCACTGGATGCGCGTGACCCTCGGCGGCGGCGAGATCGACCGCTTCCGCCCGATGGGCTACGACCAGTGGTTCCGGCTGTTCCTGCCGCTCGGCGGCGACGCGGGCCTCGAGCGCCTGCCCGCGAAGGCGAACAAGCTGTTCGGATACCTCAAATACCTCCGCATCCCCGACGGCGTGCGGCCGGTGATGCGCAACTACACGGTGCGCGCGTTCCGTCCCGCGACCGAGACCGCGGGCGCCGAGATCGACGTCGACTTCGTGCTGCACGGCTCCGCGGCCGACGGCACGGCAGGGCCGGCCTCGCGCTGGGCCGAGTCGTGCCGCGCCGGCGAGAGCGTCGTGGTCATCGACGAGGGTCTCACGTTCAACCCCGACCGGGGCACCGAGCGCGTCGTGCTCGTGGCCGACGAGACCGGCCTCCCCGCGGTCGCCGGCATCTGCGCCGCGCTGCCGGCCCACGCGACGGGGCTCGCGATCGTCGAGGTCCCCTCGACGGAGGACGCGCTCGACTTCCCTCACCCCGCCGGCGTCACGGTGGACTGGATCGTCCGCCCGCACGACGTGAAGCCCGGGACCCTGGCCCTCGCGGCGCTCCGCGAAGCTTCGATTCCGGATGCTGCGTCCCACGCGTACGTCGTCGGCGAGCAGGCCCTCGCGACCGAGGGCCGCCGGCACCTGGTCAGCGAGCGCGGCGTCTCGAAGGACCTCGTGAGCTTCACCGGCTACTGGCGCGTCGGCGCCGCCTCGCCCGCCCCGAAGTCCCAGCGCGCGACGGCCGAGGCCCACTCGTGAGCGGCGCGCCCACTCCGTCCCCCAACGCTCCCCTGCGCAGCACTCGTGGCCGCGTCACCACGGCGTACCTGCTGACGTGCGCCGCGATCGGCGTCGCCGGCGGCGTGATGCTGTGGGGTGCCGGCTGGGTCTCGACCGTGCTCTTCGCGACCGTGCCGTTCGTCTCGGTCGCGATCGCGGGTCTCTGGCTGCTGCCCGCCACGGTCGCGCTGCGCCTGCTCGAGCGGCCGTTCGCCGGCATCCTCGTCGGCGTGATCTCGGGCCTGGTCGTCTTCCCGTTCCTCGGGGCGGCGATCTGGTGGGCGTTCTTCGCCGAGCTGGCATTCCTCGTGACGCTCTACCGGTCGTGGCGCACGTGGCAGTACTACGCCGGAGCCGTCTTCGTCGGCGCGATCTACCCCGTGCTCGCGGCCGCCTCGTTCAACCTGTGGGCGATGGAGCCGTGGGCCCTCATGACCTTCTTCGCCCTCACGATCGCCAGCTGCGTCGCGGGTGTCGCCCTCGGCATCCTCGTGGCCGACCGCCTCCGCAAGGCCGGGGTCGCGAAGCTCGCCCGCCGCCGCGGTCTGGCCTCGCGTGGGCTCGGCCGGGGCGCCGGCCCCGCCGGCCAGCACTGACCTGAACGACGGATGCCGCGACCCCGTGCCTCCGCAGAGGCACCGGGTCGCGGCATCCGTTGTCGAGTGAGCGTCAGCGCTTGCCGACGATCTGGCGCGACACCAGGTCGCGCATGATCTCGTTCGTGCCGCCGTAGATGCGGTGGACACGGGCATCGAGGTAGGCGCGGGCGATCGGGTACTCGGTGATGTAGCCGTAGCCGCCGTGCAGCTGCACGCCGACGTCGAGGAGCTCGGCCTCGCGGTCGGTGGTCCAGAACTTGACCTTCGCGGCCTCTTCGGCCGTGAGCTTCTGGTCCTTGTACAGCAGCATCGCGCGGTCGACGTAGGCCCACATCACGTCGACGGTCGTCGCCATGTCGGCGAGCTTGAAGCGGGTGTTCTGGAAGTCGGCGATGCGCTCGCCGAACGCCTCGCGGCTGAGAACGTAGTCGCGGGTCCAGGCGAACGCGGCCTCGCCGGCTGCCGCCGCGGCGACACCGATCGACAGACGCTCGAGGGGGAGGTTCATCATGAGCTGGATGAAGCCGAGCCCCTCCTTGCCGCCGATGAGGTTCTCTTCCGGCACGAACACGTCGGTGAACGAGAGCTCGGCGGTGTCCCACCCGTGGAAGCCCATCTTCTCGAGCTTCTTGCTGTGGTCGAAGCCCTGCATGCCGTCCTCGAGGATCAGCAGGCTGAACGCGTCGGGACGGTTGCCCTCGCCTGTCTTCACGAACGTCACGACGATGTCGGCGGTCTTGCCCGACGAGATGAACGTCTTCGCGCCGTTGACGATGTAGCCGCCCTCGACCCGCTTGGCGGTGGTCTTGATGCCGCGGAGGTCGCTGCCCGCGCCGGGCTCGGTCATCGCGAGGGCGCCGAGGATCTCGCCGGTCGCCATGCCGGGGAGCCACTTCTCCTTCTGCTCCTGCGTGCCCATGTGCACGATGTACGGCACGGCGAGGTCGTCCTGGATGCCGAGCGCACCGGCGAGCGAGCCGAGGCCGGCGCCGATCGTCTCTTCGAGCACGATCGAGCGGAAGCGGTAGTCCTGCAGCATGCCTGCGCCGCCGAACTCCTCGGGCACCGACAGGCCGATGATGCCCGCCTCGCCCGCGGCCAGCATGGTCGCGCGGTCGATCTCGCCGTCTGCGTCCCACTGCTTGCGCTTCTCGTCCGACGCGTAGCGCTTGACGAACTCCTTGACGACGTCGCGGAACGCCTCGTGGTCCTCGTCGTAGATCTCGCGCTCCATGGTGCGCCTTCCTCTCATCCTCGAGTCTGTGCGAGATGCGCCCCGGTGGAATTGCATCTCACATGCAATGGTACTCAGTTTCAGAATGCGGATGCTGTGAGCCGAGGCATCCATGATCCGCAGAGTACTGCGACCGCCCGACGTCAGCCGAGGTAGTCGGGCGCCGGGTCGAGGGCGAAGAACTCCTCGAGCGAGTTCCAGCCGCCGTCGTGATAGGCCTTCGCGAGCTCGGGGCCGATGTAGCGCAGGTGCCACGGCTCGGGGAGGTAGCCGGTCACCGGCGTGGCTCCCTCGGCGTAGCGGACGATCCACCCGTGCTCCCACGAGTGCCCGGCGACGAACTGCCCCTGCGGCGTCGCCGCCAGCTGGTCGAGCGTGCCACACCCTCCCGCGCACGCGACGACGTCGGCGCTGAGGCCGAGCTGGTGCTCGCTGTACCCGGGCCGCGCGCTCACCTGGTCGGCACGCTCGCCCTTCTCGGCGAAGTGACGCCCGTACGTCTGCTGCTGCGTCTGGTACGAGCGGAAGCCGCTCTCGAGCGCGATCTCGCCGACCTGGGCGTTGCGGGCGGCCGTGACGAGAGAGGCGAGAGCGGATGCTGCGTCCGCACGCAGTGCACCGCCCTCGATGTTGCGCACCCCGTCGGGGAGCACGAGCGCGTCCGGGCGGTAGTCGATCGGATCGGCCGGGCGGATCTTGTCCATGACGGTCCAGATGCGGGCGGAGTCGCCGAGGTCCACGCACGGAGCGCGGCCGTCGACGACGGCGGCGCGGAACGCCTCGCCGCCGCCGGCTGCGACGATCGCGGCTTCGTCGTCGCCGCGCTGCACCGCGGAGGCGACCTCGGGGAGCGCGCAGATGTCCGCCGCCGGCGGCGCCTCTTCGACGGCGGGAACCGGGAGCTGCTCGACCTCAGGTGGAACCAGCGCCATCGTCGCGGCCGCCTCGTCGCTCGCCTCGGGGGTGGACGGCAGCATCATCGCGGTCATCGCCGCCGAACCCAGCAGCAGCGCCGCGCCGGTCGCGAGACCCGCCACCACGATCAGGCGCTTGGTCAGCCGGCGAGGCCGCGCATGGCGCACCGGCTGCGCCTCGTCGTCGGCGAGCAGCTCGTCGGCGCGGGCCGCGCGACGCTCACTGACGACCGGCCGCGGCGATCGCACGGCGCGGCGGCGGCCACGAACCCGCGCTTCGGGGATGCCGTGCGGCGTCGAATCGCCGGAGAGAGGTGCGGGCGCGCCGGTCGGCCGGAAGTCCATCGGCAGCGTCGACGGAGCACCCGCCGAGATCGACCCGGGCGCGAAGTCGTCGCTAGGCAGGTCGGACGCCAGGAAGCCGTCGGCGGGGGCGGAGGCCACGGGAGCCGGCACGGGCGTCGCGACCGGAGGCTGGGCGGCGGCCGGGGCAGGCGTCGCGACCGGGGCGGGCGCGATGGCCGGGGCGGATTCCTCGGCGCGGGCACGCCTCGCAGCCTCTTCGCGCATCGCTCGGGCGGCACGACGAGTCTCGGGGGCGGCTCGGGGGGTAGCGAGCCGGCCAGGCTCCGTCACGTCTGCCATTCTGACCCGTGACGGCCGGTTTTGGCCAGGCAGGCGGCGTCCATCCCGGCGATGTTCTAGACAGGCTGCGGCACATCTTGACTTAACTTCGAACCTTTGTTCTCATGGATGCATGCGGTGGCAGGGTCAGGAACTCGGAGTGGCGGATGCTGCGGCCCTGCCTGGCCTCGAACAGCTGAACGGTCTCGTGCGCTCGGTGACGACACCCGAGTTCGCGGGCGTGACGTTCCACGAGGTGCTCTGCAAGTCCGCTCTCAACCACGTGCCGGGCGCCTCCGCGATGCCCTTCGACTGGACCGTCAACCCGTATCGCGGATGCTCTCATGCATGCGTGTACTGCGTGCATCCGGACACTCAGGTGTTGATGGCCGATGGTCGAAGTAAGCGGATCGGCGACATCCGCGCCGGCGACGAAGTGGTCGGCACCCAGCGCGAGGGCGCGTATCGGCGCTACGTGCGAGCGACCGTTTCCGCCCAGTGGGGTACCCGCAAGCGCGCCTATCGCGTGACGCTCGCCGATGGCACTGAGCTCGTGGCCAGTGGCGACCACAGATTCCTCACCGAGCGCGGCTGGAAGTACGTCCAGTCGGCTCCAGCGGGCTCGGCCCAGCGGCCCCACCTGACGACCAACAACAAGCTGATGGGCTTCGGCACCGGGGGGTCGACGGCGACCACGGCAGAAACCGACGCGTACCGCCAGGGATATCTCTGCGGGATGGTTCGCGGTGACGGCATGATGCTGAAACCCCCGCATCCGCGGTCGAACGGCAGAGGGATCTTTGTGGCGCACCGATTCCGTCTCGCGCTTGCCGACGCGGAGGCACTCGAGCGATCGCGCGACTTCTTGCGCACCGCAGGCGTGGACACCACGCTTCGCCAATTCACCGCCGCGACAGCCGAACGAAGAAGGATCGACGCCATCTTCACGTCCGAGGCGGCGGACTTCGAAGCCATCAGCACGATCATCCGGTGGCCCGAACTGCCGACGCCGGAGTGGTCGAGGGGATTCCTTGCAGGGATCTTCGACGCCGAAGGCAGCTGCAGTCGCGGGGTCCTGCGGATCAGCAACGGGGACAACGAGATCCTTGAGGCGATCGGGTCTTCCCTCCGAGCCCATGGATTTGCATTCGTGCAGGAGCCGCCTCGACCGAATGGAGTCAGCTGCGTTCGGCTGCTGGGAGGCCTTCCGGCGCGAAGGAGATTCTTCGAACTCACGCAACCCGCCATTACGCGGAAGCTGAGCCTTCTCGGCGATGCGGTCACGTCGGATGCGCCACTCCGCGTCGTCTCGATCGAGGATCTGGGCGAGACGATCGACATGGTCGACATCACGACGTCGACCGGCGACTTCATTGCGAACGGGGTTGTCAGCCACAACTGCTTCGCCCGGGGGACGCACGAGTACCTCGAGCTCGATGCGGGGCGCGACTTCGATACGCAGGTCGTGGTGAAGGTCAACGTGGCCGAGGTGCTCGAGAAGGAGCTGCGGCGGGGCAGCTGGCAGCACGAGCCGGTCATGCTCGGCACGAACACCGATCCGTATCAGCGTGCCGAGGGGCGCTACAAGCTGATGCCGGGCATCGTCTCGGCCCTCACCGAGTCGGGGACGCCGTTCTCGATCCTCACGAAGGGCACGCTGATGCGGAGGGATCTGCCGCTGTTGACGGATGCCGCGTCCCACGTGCGAGTGACGCTCGCGATGTCGATCGCGGTCTTCGACGACGAGCTGCAGCACCTCATCGAACCCGGCACGCCCAACGCGACCGCACGCCTCGAGACGGTGCGCGCGGCCACCGAGGCAGGCTTCCGGGTCACGGTGTTCCTGATGCCGATCATCCCGCACCTCACCGACTCGATCGCGGCGATCGACCATGCGCTCAGCCGCATCAAGGCGGCGGGAGCGGTGCGGGTCGTCTACGGCGCGCTGCATCTCAGGCCCGGCGCGAAGCAGTGGTTCCTCGAGTGGCTCGCCGAGCGGCACCCCGAACTCGTGTCGTCGTACCGCGGGCTGTATCCCGGCGCGACTGCGTACGCGCCGAAGGCCTACCGCTCATGGCTCGCCAAGCGCGTGCGCCCGCTGCTGCGCGTTCACGGCCTGGACGGCCACGCCGAGGAGGAGAATCCGCGCGGCGGGCCCGTCCCGGGACTCGCCGACCGTGCCGACGCGCGCAGCGCGCCGCCGATCATCGTGACCTCGCGCGGACGCGCCGCCGCGACCTCGCTGCGAGCGGCATCGACCCGGTCGGCACCCGGGGCCGAGGCATCCGCCCGGCTCTTCTGAGCCGCCCCCACGAGCAGTCTGCGTCGCGGTGGCGCTACGCGGCGACCGCCCCGAACTCCTCGGCGGCGACCGGTGCGACCTCGGCAAGCGGGGCGCGAACGTGGTCCAGCACGGCGTCGAGCACCACATCGTCGACGAGGATGCGGTTGTGCCCGAGGCCTTTCGTCGCGAGCAGCTTCGCGCCGGGGTTCGCGTCCACGATCCTGCCCGACTCGCCGAAGGGCACGACCCGGTCGCCGTGGTCGTGGGCGACGAGGAGTGGAATCCCGGGCGGGAGCGGGCGCCGAACGCCCGACAGCCACGCGAACGGGTCGGGCTGCCCGGGGAAGTACCGGGTCGCGAAGAGTTCGCGCATGCGGGCCGCGACCGTATCGGGATAGCCGAGCATGGCCTGGAACTGGCTCAGCAGCAGGTCGGCATCGGCCGGCGCCGCGATCGTCACCACGCGCGCCGCATCGACGCCGCCGGCGACGCCGACCAGCGTGGCAAGCCCGCCGAACGAGTGGCCGACCATGGCGTCGAACGATCCGTGGCGCTCCTGCAGCGCGGCGAACACGTCGAGCCAGTCGACGAGGTAGGTGCGACGGCCGCCCGATGCCCCGTGGGCCGGCGCGTCGAACGAGACCACCCGATACTCCTCGGCGACGAGCTCCCGCACGAGCACCGAGAACTGGCTCGCGCGTCCGTTCCAGCCGTGCGAGAGCACGACGGTGCGCGGGCCGCGCCCCCACTCGTAGGTGTCGACGTCGACGCCACGGCGGTCGATCCCGGGGATGCGCACGGTGCGCAGGCGGGCCCGCAGCATAGTGGGCTCGTCGTCGACGTGCACGGGCCGAGGCGTGGCGACATACCCGAAGAGCGGCATGGCCACGGCGGCTCCCCACCGCGGCGAGACGGCGGCCGTCACGCGCACCGATACGGCCGCGGAAGCGAGTGCGAGATCCATGGGTGACTCCGATCAGAAGAATGCGAACGGTCGTACTTATGAATACGAACGATCGTACGGTAACCTCGGGGTGTGACACAAGCCCCCGTTGATCGGCGCCGCCTCCGAGGCGACGAGTCGCGCCGCGCCGTGTTGACGCACGCGGTCGACACCGCGACGGTCGACGGTCTCGACGGCCTCACGATCGGACGACTGGCGGATGCCTCGGGCCACAGCAAGAGCGGCATCGCGACGCTCTTCGGCTCGAAGGAGCAGTTGCAGCTCGCGGTCGTCGCCGCCGCCCGTGAGGTCTTCATCGAGCGCGTCGTCGCGCCCGCCCGCGCCCGCACGCCCCGGGGCCTCGTGCGCGTGTGCACGCTGCTGAGCGACTGGCTGGACTACTCGCGCGATCGCGTGTTCCGCGGCGGGTGCTTCTTCGCCGCGACCTCCGTGGAGTTCGACGCGAGGCCCGGCGTCGTCCGCAACGCGATCGTCGCGGCCTCGAGCGAGTGGGAGGACTACCTCACCGTGAGCATCGAGCACGCGATGGCCGCGGGCGAGCTGCCCCTGCTCGACGATGCGCGCCAGCTCACCTTCGAGATGGTGTCGTTCCTCGAGGCCGCGAACACGCGCTCGCTGCTCCACACCAGCGACGAGCCCTACCGCCGCGCCGAGGCCGCGCTGCGCGCGCGCCTCACATCCCTGGGCGCTGACCCCGGGCTCGTCGCCACGATCGGCGCCGCGCCGGCTGCGTGACTCGCGTCGACCCGACGGGACCGCAGTCCCGGGCGATGCCCCGCCGAAAGCCCCTCCCGGGGAAGTCCCGACTGCCGCGCACACAACCCCCTGGCGCGCCCTCCCGGCTTGAGACAGGATGTCTCAATGGGGAGACTGTCCGCGCCACCGAGGCTCACCCCCGGGGCGGTGACCGACGTAGGGTCAGTTGCCGGCGAGCTCATCCAGCAGGTCGTCGCCCGGGCGCACCTCGTCGAACGGCGCCTCGATGTCGGCACGATCGAGCAGGTCGGCCAGCCGCTCGCGGCGAGAGCGCGTCACCAGCGTGACGACGGTTCCCGGGCGGCCGGCGCGGCCCGTGCGACCCGACCGGTGCAGGTACGTCTTGTACTCGTCTGGCGCGTCGGCCTGCACCACGAGGTCGATGTCGTCGACGTGGATGCCTCGGGCCGCGACATCCGTCGCCACCAGCACGTCGATGCGACCCGACGTGAGCTTCTCGAGGTTGCGCGTGCGCCGGGCCTGGTCGAGGTCGCCGTGGAGGGCGAGCGCGCGGATGCCCACGTCGTCCAGCTGATCGGCGAGCATCTCCGCGAACGCCCGCGTGCGCGTGAACACCAGGGTCTTGCCCGGGCGGTCGACCAGCGTGCGCAGGATGTCGCGCTTGTCGCGATGGTCGACCACGAGCACCCGATGCTCGATGGTGCCCGTGTGCTGCGTCTCGCCGGCGACCTCGTACACGGCGGGCTCGCTCAGGAACTCCTTCACCAGCGACGACACCTCCCCGTCGAGCGTCGCGGAGAACAGCAGGCGCTGCGCGTCGCGGGACGTGCGGCGCATGATGCGCTGCACCGGCTCCAGGAAGCCCAGGTCGCACATGTGGTCGGCCTCGTCGAGCACGGCGATGCGCACCTGCGAGAGGTCGAGGGCTCGCGACTCGACGAGGTCTTCGATGCGCCCCGGCGTGCCGATCACGATGTCGATGCCTCGCTTCAGCGCGCCGAGCTGACGCGCCTTCGGCACCCCGCCGTAGATCTGCGTCGTGAAGAGTCCGACGCTGCGGGCGATGGGCTGGATCGTCGCGTCGATCTGCAGCGCGAGCTCGCGCGTGGGCGCGAGGATCAGCGCACGGGGCGGACGACCGAACTCCCGCTTCTCCCGCGCCTGCGAGCGCAGCACGCTCTCGACGAGCGGCGCGCCGAACGCGATGGTCTTGCCGGATCCGGTGCGCCCGCGCGCGAGCACATCGCGCCCGTGGAGGATCGCGGGGATCGTCGCGGCCTGGATGGGGAACGGATGCTGCGCCCCCAGCTCCGCGATGGTCTTGACGATGTTCTGGCCCAGACCGAGATCGGCGAACGTCGCACCCTCGAGCGCGGCGGGTGCGACGGCGTCGGCCTCGAGCCGCTCGTGCACGACGTCGCGGTGAGCCGGCGCATCCCGGCGCGGCGCAGCGTCGCGGCGGGCACCCGCCTCGCGGCGCGGCGCCGCCTCGCGGCGCGGCGCGACGTCCCGCCGCGGACCCGCACCGGCCCGCGGCTCGACCTCCCGACGCGCACCGCCTTCCCGGCGCGTCCTGTCGTCGCGTCCGGCATCCCGGCGCTCGTCCCGGTCCCGCCCCGGCCGCCCGCGGTCGTCCCGTGCGTGCGTGCGGATCCCCCGCGCCTCGTCCCGGCCCGCGCGCTCCTGCGCGGTCCAGCGGCGCTTCGGCGCCCCCGCACCCGAGTCCGGCGTCTCGGCGCGATGTCCGCGGTGTCCGGCGCTGCGGCTGCCGGGCTTTCCCGCCGACGATTCGCCGGGCCGGCGCTTGCCGTCCTGGCCGTCGCGGCTCTCGCCGCCCGAGCGGTATTTCGGGTTGTAACGGGGGTCGAAGTTCTTCGCCGCGCGGCCGCCGCCGGGCTTCTTGTTCTTGGGCATCCGGCTCCTCCAGGTGCGGGTTCGCGGCACCCGCGCGCACTCCACGTGGCGCGTCGCGTGAACCGGCCCGTCCAGCGTACCCGGCGAAATATGTCCACCACGGACTCGCCATATACCATCGACCAGCGCTTTCCCGGTTCATCGGGATACAGTTTCGGTAAGCGGTTCGCCGCTGAACTGGGGATCTACCGTCTTGACCAACGAGCCCCGGACCGGGGGTTCTTTGGGAGGATGTCCGGCTTCCGGCACGCCGTACAGAACCGATCGTGAGTCGAATGCCTCCCACGACCCTTTCCGACGCTCCGCAGGTCACCGTCTCGCCGTCGCGCGCAACGGTCGCCATAAGCGCGCCGACGCTCACCCGCGTCGACCCGAAAACCGCCGTGCCACAGGTGCTCTCGCCTGTGACGACGAGCACCGCGACCGATGCAGCGACCCCCTCGGCGACGACCACGACCGCCGCCGCGGCCACCGCCACAGCCACCACGACCACCACGGTCGCCACGGTGCCGGCACCCGCGACCCGCAAGACCGACAACGGCTACATCGCCCACCGCATCGGGCGCCTCGCCGTGCTGTCGCTCCCGGTCGGCGTCGCGATCGCGATCCTCACCACGCACGACGCGACGTGGTGGCAGCTCCACTTCTCGCAGCTGGGCACGCACTCCGACTTCTCGGGCCGCACCTTCAACACCATCACCATCTTCTCCGGCTTCTTCCTCGCGGTGTACGGGGTGCTGATCGCGGTGGCGCTGCCCAGCGGCATCCGTCGTCGTGCCTCGCGCGCATTCCGCGGATCGCTCGTGTCGGCCGGCCTCTTCCTCACCGGCGTCGGGCTCGTGCCGATCCCGGTGAGCCCGGTGGGCCACGACCTCATCGCCACCGCGCTCGGGCTGTCCTTCGTCTCGACCGTCGCGACGGGACTTGCAATTCCCGGTCGCAGCAAGCGATTCCGCACCGTCACCATGCTCTGCGTCGCGCTGCTGGCCACGGGCATGGGCGTGCTCACCGCCGGGTTCATCACCCTCGCGCTCTTCGAGTTCGTCGCGTTCGTCACGATGGGCCTCTGGCTGCTGTCGCTGCCCAAGGCCCTCGCCTACGCGCCCGCAGCGACGCCGCACCCCGCTCCGGCGGCGGCTTCCGCAGAATGGATGCCATGGCAGAACCCGTGGCCCACCCCATCACCGTCGCGATCGAACGGCGCATCGATCCCTCTCGCACCGTCGAAGCCACGAGCTGGATGCAAGCCGGCACCGATCTCGCCGCGGGCTTCGCGGGCTTCCTCGGCTCCGGCTGGGTCCGCGCGGGCGAGGGCAGCGATCTCTGGTACATGCTCTACCGCTTCCGCGACATCCCGACCCTCGAGGCTTGGGAGGACTCGCCGCAGCGGTCATGGTGGCTCGACTCCGGTCGCGCCTTCGCGAGCGAGGTCCGGATCGAGCGACGCACCGGCATCGAGGGATGGTTCGACGCCCCGTTCGCCACGCACGTCGAGCCGCGGCATCCGGGCGATGCGGCTGCACCGGTCACCGGCCCGGTACAGCAGCCCATTCCGGTCGCCCCGCCGCGCTGGAAGCAGGCCGTCACGATCTGGCTCGGCTTCTTCCCCACGAACCTCCTCGCGTCGTGGCTCCTGGGCTTCGTCCCGGGCTTCGCGGAGTGGCCGCTGATCGCCCGCGTCCTCCTCTCGACGGTGCTGCTCACTCCGGTCATGACGTACGCGGTTCTTCCCTGGATCACACGGATGCTGCGCCCCTGGCTCCAGCGCGGCGCCTGACCCGGCGAGAAGCCGGAGGTGACGGCATCCGTCACCGAATCGTCTTGCGGCGATCGCCCTCGGGCAGGCCTCGCGGTCGTACTCTGACCTCGTGAGCACTGTGAACACCTCGCCGCTGCCGGACGCGGCGCCCCCGTCGCCCGGCCGCAAGGCCGAATCCGAGGCGGTCTACGCCGCGTTCGCCGCCGGTGTCGTCGGCGCGATCTACGGCTTCTTCGTGGGGATCCTCGCCCCCGACATCCAGCTGGGCAGCCAGGCCGATTCGCTCGCGTTCTGGGCCGCGTGCGGGGCCGCGGTCGTGGCCGCCGTCGCCTCCACGGTCGAGTACTGGCGCTCCCGCAACCGACCCGGCCAGGAGTGGCGGCAGTCGCTGCCGTCGTGGAAGTACATCGTCAACACGGTCTCGGTCGTGATCGTGCACGCGGCGCTGGCGTTCGTCGCTGTGTACGCGCTGGGGCGGGTGCTCGCGATGGGGTTCATCGGGCTGCCGATCATCACGTTCTGGGCGGTCGTGCTGATGGCGATCACGCTCGGCCTCACGACCTGGTTCGTCTACCTGTCGGTGTCGGCGATGACCACGCAGCGAATGTCGTCCCTGCTACTGACGTTCATCGCGATCGGCACGCTCACCGCGATGGTGACCACGCCCGACCCGACCTGGTGGAAGCTCCACTTCAGCCAGCTCGGCACGTTCGAGGACGACCTCTCGAGCTGGGTCTTCAACGGCACCCTCATCGCGGCGGGCCTCCTCGTGACGACGTTCGCCGTCTACGTCGCCAACGACATGCGCGCACTCACCGAGCAGGGCGTGCTGCAGAACCCCCGCGGCGCGCGGACGGTGCCCGTGCTCTTCGTCATCATGGGCATCATGCTCGCGTGCGTCGGCATCTTCCCCGTCGACGTGAACATGCCGGCGCACAACCTGTCGGCGTCGGGCATGGCCGTGATGTACCTGGTGCTGCTCATCGGCGGCCCCCGCTTCTTCCGCGGCATGCCGCGCACCTACTTCGTCGCGTCGTGGACGTTCCTCGCCGCGATGGTCGTCTCGGTCGTCCTCTTCATCCCCGCGGTCGGGTACTTCTCGCTGACCGCGTTCGAGATCATCGTCTTCGCGCTGATCTTCGGGTGGATCGCCGTGTTCATCCGCTTCCTCGGCGTCGCCGGCCGGAAGGACTGACGGGATGGTGGATGCCGCGGCCCGCAGCATCCATCATCATCACGAGTCGCCGGGCGCGAGGAAGACGCCGATGCGGCTGCCGTCGAAGATGAACTGCAGCGCGCTGTCGGCGGGGAAGCGGTCGCGGAGCTGCTGCGGGGCGTTGCTGTCGACGACGAACTGGACCGTCGCCGGGAACGCGCCCGCGCGGCAGCCGCTGTAAATGACGCCCGACATCGTCCACGAGTTCGTGTCGGCGCCCGGCTCCGGCAGCTGCTCGCTGCCGACCACGCTGAAGCAGTCGGTGCCGTAGCCGCTGTAGCCGCCGGCGCTCTCGAACAGGGTGAGGCCGTAGTACTCGAAGGCGACCGAACTCGGACCGGCGCCGAACCAGCCCGAGGGGAGTTCGACGAAAGGATCGGGCTCGAGCGTGTCGATCTGGGTGACGCCGGTGGTGGCGTCGACCGGCGACACCGCGGTCAGCGAGTAGGTGAGCCCGGCGGCGAGGGCCGCTGCCCCGACGACGGAGAGCGTCCAGAGCGCGACGGACCGACCGGAGATTCGCCGGGGCTTCCGGGTACGGGCGGGCGCGGCCTCCTTCTCCGTGCTGCTCGCTTCGTCGGACACGAGCACGTCCTCGGCGCCGCGGGGCACCGGGGTCTCCCCCGGCCGGGCCTGGATCGGCGCGGGCTCGGCGGAGACGACGAGGTCCGCTTCCTCCGACGCCGGGGCATCGGGCGCGCTGCTGCGAGCCTCCAGCTCGTGGAGCCGCTGCAGCGCTGCAGGGTCCTGGTCGATGTCGGCGGAGGGGCCATAGGCGCGAGCGCGCAGCGTGCGCAGCTCGTCGAGGGTCGCGGCATCCATCTCGTGCATCGTCTCACGCGGACGGCCGAGGGCTGGAGAGCGGATCCCGACCGGGGACGGCCGATGGGTCAGACGGGGGCCGAGGTGGTGAGCAGTGCCGGGATCTCGCGGCGCGAGCCGATGCCGAGCTTGGAGAAGACCTTGCGCAGGTGCCAGTCGACGGTGTGCGGGCTGAGGAACAGGCGCGCGCCGATCTCCGGGTTGGTGAGGCCCTCGCCGGCCATGCGGGCGATCTGCTCCTCCTGGGCCGTGAGCGTCGTCGGGGTCGGTGCGGCGCGCGGGCGGACGACCGCCCCAGTGGCCTGAAGTTCGCGGCGGGCGCGCTCGGCGAAGCCATGGAGCCCGAGGTCGTTCAGCAGCCGGTGGGCGGTGCGCAGCTGCTCGCGCGCGTCGACGCGGCGGTTCTCGCGGCGGAGCCACTCGCCGTACAGCAGGTGGGCCCTCGCGAGGTCGGTGCGCACCCGCGTCGCCGACAGGAGTTCGATCGCGCGCAGGTACAGCCCCTCGGCTTCGGCTCCGGTGCTCACCAGCGCCCGCGAGCGGGCCTCGACGCCGAGCGCCCACTCCGCGCCGGTCGCCGACAGCTGCGCCGACAGCGTCTTGAGCGCCGACGCGGCGATGGCGTCCTCGCCGGTTCTCGCCGCGGCTTCGATCAGCTCGACAAGGCCCCACCGCGGCGTGGTGAACGCCTCGTGCGCGGTCACGCGCTGGGCGGCGGCGAGCGCTTCGGCGTACTGGCCCAGGCTGTTGCAGAGCAGGGCGTGGCACCAGTCCGTGACGATGACGGCCGCGCCCTGACCACGCGCCGTGGCGTCCCTCATGTGCTCCTCGATGAGGGCGCGGGCGAGACTCTCCTGCCCGCGGAAGACGGCGAGGCCCAGCGGACCCATGCGAGCCTGCGGGCTGGCGATGGCGTCGCAGATCGTCTTGGCCTCTTCGGCGAGCGCCGCCGCGGTCGAGAGATCTCCGGCGAAGAGGTGCACTGTGGTCAGCGAGTCGATCGCGGTGGGCAGCTCGCTCAGTGCGCCGGCCTCGCGCACCGCGAGCACGTGCCTGGTAGTGGCGGCGAGCCAGGGCTCGTAGTCCCACAGCTCTGAGCCGAGCACCGACCCGAACCACAGCCAGCGGAGGGTGTCTGCGGCCGAGATCTCGTCGCCGACGAGCTCGTCGAGGATGGCCGTCATCGCGGGAACGGCGTCGATGTAGCCGCGCGTCAGCCGCACCGCGAGCGCCTCCAGCAGGCGGTCGGCCAGCTGGGGCTCGTCGACGGACGGAGCCGCGTGGGCGGCCGCACCGACCTCGCGCAGTCCCGCACCCTGCGCGAGGTGCGAGGCGAACAGTGCCGCACCGATCGCGTCGAGGTAGGTCTGGCGGGCGAGCGACGCGTCGACGCCCTCGAGGCGGCGTGCGGCGGAGAGGAGGAGCGGCGTCGCCTCGCCGCCCCGGTTCTGCACGAACGCGATCTGGGCGTTGAGCAGATCGGTCCGTGCGCCCCAGGTCGTCGGACGGGCCGACCTCCGCCATCGCTACCAGGCCGGCCGCCTGATCGAAGGCGCCCGAGAGGAGCTTCGCCTGCGCGGCGTCCAGTGCCCGCTGCGATCGCAGCGCGGGGTCGGGGGTCAGCGCCGCCGCGCGGTCCAGGAAGGCGGCGACCGCCGCGACGCCGCCGCGCTCCTGAGCGGTCTCGGCCGACCGCAGCAGCTCCCGCGCGACGTCCTCCTCCGGGACGGTCGTCGCCTGCGCGCGATGCCAGGCCCGGCGGTCGGGGTCGACGGCGACGTCGATCGACTCGGCGAGTGCGCGGTGCGCGTCGACGCGGTCGGCATGCGACGCGGCACGGTAGGTGGCCGACCGCACGAGGGGGTGCCGGAAGCGCACGCGGGTGTCGATGGAGAGGAGCTCGGCCGCGTCGCCCTGCGAAAGGACGACGTTCGCGTCGATCCCGAGCCGGCGCGCGGCACGGCCGAGCAGCCGGACGTCGCCCGACGGGTCGGCCGCCGCGACGACGAGCACCCGGCGGGTGTCGTCGGGCAGCGCGTGCACGCGGCGCAGGAAGTCGTCCTCCACCTGGCTCGGCACCGGGCGGGCGTCGAGCCCGATGAAGCCGCTCGCCAGCTCCGGAGGGGTGAGGCCTCGCGGGAGCTCGAGCAGCGCGAGAGGGTTGCCGGCCGCCTCGGAGAGGATGCGGTCGCGCACGGACTCGTCGATCCGGCCGGGCACCACGGAGCCGAGCAGCTCCCTCGCGGCGTCGTCCGACAGGCCACCGACGAGCAGGTCGGGCAGATCGCTCAGAACCACCGCCTCCGCCGGCTCGCGGACCGCGAAGACGAGCAGCACCGCCTCGGCCTGGAGCCGGCGCGCGACGAACGCGAGAGTCAGGGCCGACGCCTGATCGAGCCACTGCAGATCGTCGACGATGCAGACGAGCGGCTGCTGCTGCGCCGAATCGGCGAGCAGGCTGAGCGCGGCGAGCCCCACCATGAACCGGTCGGGCGCCCCGCCCGAACGCAGGCCGAAGGCCCGTGCGAGCGCCTCCTGCTGCGGCTCCGGGAGGGCGTCGATGCCGCCGAGGAGCGGTCCGCACAGCAGGTGCAGTCCGGCGTATGAGAGCTCCATCTCGGATTGCACTCCGGCGACCCTGAGGACGCGGCATCCATCGGCATTCGACTGCACGTGTTCCAGTAGGGCGGTCTTGCCGATCCCGGCCTCGCCCCGCAGCACCATGGCCGCACTCGTCCCCGCCTTGACACCCGCCAGCAGGTCGTCAAGGACCTGACACTCTCGCTCTCGCCCGAGCAGTTCGACGCCTGAACCGCCAAGAGTCACCGTGGCCTCCCGGCGGGAGCCTACACCCGCCGTTCCGGCCGCCACCGCGGCGCTGCGCCCGGCCGGCGCCGCGCGGCCGGCCGGGCGAGGGGGCCTCGACTGCCGCACGAGGCTCGCCTCGGCGGCGACTTCGATGACATGGACGACCATCGACGACTCCGACAGCAGGCCGAGGTGGCCGGCGTCGTACTCCGAGATGGTCGATCCGGCGCGCTCGGCCATCGCCCGCTGCGCGCTGGGCGGGATGATCTGGTCCTTCAGCCCGAGCAGATACCAGGAGGGGATCGACTTCCACGCGGGCTCGCGCGAACCCTCGACGAGTGCCCCGAACGCGGCGGGCCGCTGTGTCGCGTAGACGAGCGCCTTCTCCTCGGCGCTGAGGCCGGCGGCGAACGGACCGGCCACCGCCGACTCCTTGAGGTACACCGCGCTGTCGGGCACCGGCGGCAGCTGCGGCGGCACGAGGTCGAAGACCGTCGTCGGGTCCGGCGCCGCGAGCGCCGAGTCCCGACCGGCCAGCTGGAACGCGGACTCGCCCTCGTCGGGCGCGAAGGCGTTGACGTAGACGAGCGCCGTCACGTTCGCGAGCCCGGTCGCGGCGTTGGTGATCACGGCGCCGCCGTAGGAATGGGCGACGAGCACCACGGGGCCGTCGACCGTCTCGAGGAACGCGCGCACGACGGCAGCGTCGCCCGCGAGCGACCGCAGCTCGTTCGGCACGCCGCGGACGACGAAGCCGTCCTGCTGGAGCCGCGCCGCGACTTTCGTCCAGCTCGAGGCGTCCGCCCACGAGCCGTGGACGAGGACGATCGTGGGCCGTGCATCGCTCTGCGGCGACGGGGTGGAGGTGGTGGACATGATGATCTCCGTTCGTTTGATTGCTGCCCCTACGAGGACGACCAGATCGCGGCCGAGGGCGTGACACCCCGTGCGCCCCGGGGTGGCCCCGCGTACCCCACGTGGGACGACCCTCTCGACTACGTGACCACGTGGCGCGATGCCCACAGCGCCGGGAAGAGGCTGATGCCGACATCACCCAGCCATCCGAGGAGGAAGGTCATGCTGTCATCCGGCGTCGAGGCTCCCCCTCCATCCACGTCGAAGACCGACGACGACGACGCGGCGCCGCTCGCCCTCGAGGACGAGTGGTGCGCGCTCGAGGTGTTCCTGAGCCAGCGCGCTCGGCTGCTGCGCATCGCCTGCGGGATCACCCGCGACTTCGCCCGGGCCGAGGACTGCGTGCAGGAGGCATGGCTGCGGTGGCAGCTCGCAGACCGCAGCGGCATCGAGAATGCGCCGGCGTTCCTCGCCACGACGGTCACCCACATCGCCATCAACCTCATCCAGACCGCGCGGCACCGACACGAGACTCCGTCTGACTCCCTGCCCGACACCCTCGTCGACGATTCCCATGACCCCGCCGTCCAGGCCGAGCAGGGCGTCGTCGCCGCCGAGGTCCTGAGCGTGCTGATGGCGCGGCTCTCGCCCGCCCAACTCACCGCCTACGTGCTGCGCAAGGGGTTCGACTACGCGTACGCCGACATCGCCCGCCTGCTGCGCACCAGCGTGCCCAACGCGCGACAGCTCATCCGCCGCGCGCAGGCGCACATCGTCGGGCCACGTGACCGGCCGGTCGTCGCGAGCGCGCCCCGGCAGCTGGTCGAGGCGTTCCTCCTCGCCGCCCGCGCCGGCGACTTCAGCCGCCTGGAGGACCTCCTGACGAAGGGCGTCAGCCACGCCGGCTGACGACATTCGCCACCGGAACGTGTCACAGACGTCACGCGTATCCGGTCAACACTGATGCAGGCCGCTCCTTGCCCGCCCGGGACGCCTCCGGACGGGCAAGGAGCTCTGATCGCGAAGGATGGGAGCACGAAGATGAGCACCGCACCACCCACCGGGCCCGAAGACATCGCGCTCGCCGACGAGCCGTCCGCGGAAGCGGACTTCGAGATCGCCGTGCACCGCGATGAAGCGCGGCACGAGTACCTCGCCCTCGAGTCCGACGTCGAGGTGGCCACCGTCCAGTACACCGAGGCGGAGGGGCGCGTGGTGCTGCTCACCACGACGGTCGTTCCCGCGTTCCGCGGACGAGGCATCGGCGATGAGCTCATCGGCTACGTGCTCGACGACCTCCGGGATCGGGGAGCACGCATCACGGTGCTCTGCCCGGTGGTGCGCGCCTTCGTCGCGATGCACGACGAGTACCAGGAGATGCTCGACCCCGAACGACCCGACTTCTAGGGCGGCGGCTGCTCGAACACCTCCACCGTGTCGTCGTGGAACCGGAAGTCGACGCTGCTCCCGTCGGGCAGCCAACGGCCGAAGTCGTCCCCCTCCGAGTCGACGCTGAGGGTCAGTGAGACCTCCTTGCCCGGCGGCGCGCACTTGCTCGAGAACCTGCCGCTCGCGGCGAGGTCCCACACGGTGAAGCAGACCCTGCCCGCGCTGTTCACGGCAGACCACACCGCGACATCGTGATACCGCTCGAACTCGCGGAGCGTGGAGACGTCCACGCCCATCCCCTGCGCGTTCAGCACGCGGGTGATGTCGCTGCCGGCCCCGTCACCGACCTGCCGCAGCGTCACGTCGGGACGCGCCGCGAGGCTCCACTCGGCGGCCGCGATGGCGATGCCGGCGACGACCACCGCTCCCGCGACGATCCACGCCCGCACCGGACGCCTCCGCGTGGCGTTCTGCAGCGGCTCGCTCGCCGCCGCGGCAGCGTCGGCATTGGCCTCGATCGAACGGGCCCGCGCGGCGGCGGTCGCATGGTGAGCGGCTTCGAGATGAACGGCCTCGAGCTCGGCCAGCCGCACCATCGCCGCCGGATCCGTCGCGATGTCGGCGTCGGGGCCGTACGCGCGTGCGCGCAGCGCGGCCAGCTCGCGTTCGGTGTCTGACGGGCGCGGGCTTCCTTCCGTGAGTCCGGGCGATTCGGGATCGGGGCCCGGTGCGGACGACCTTCCATCCACGGCCTCAACGTACCCCCGCGCGCGGTGAAAAGGGCGTCGTCGCTGGAACGGATGCTGCGGCCCGCAGCATCCCTGTCTCGCGAGTGCGATCTCGTCACGTGCGACGCCGAGGGCGCCAGGCTGGATCGCGGGTGAGGCGCGGGACTAGCGTCTTGCTCGAGCGATCCCACACACCTGCGGAGGCATCCGATGCTGAACGACGTCGCCGAGGGCGTTCTCACCCACGAGAGCGAGTTCATCCAGACCCAGACGACCGTCGTGCACGGGCGCGACGGGGTCCTCCTGGTCGACCCCGGGATCACGCACGCCGAGCTCGCGGACCTCGCGCACGATCTCGACGAGCTCGGCCGGCCGGTCGTGGCGGCCTTCTCGACCCACCCCGACTGGGACCACGTGCTGTGGCACCCGGGCTTCGGAGAAGCGCCGCGTTACGGCACCGCCCGGGGCGCAGCATCCATCCGCGAACTGCTCTCGATGCCGGACTGGAAGGAGCAGATCGCCGAAGGGCTACCGCCGGAGTACGCCGACGACATCCCGATGGAGCTGCTCGGCCACATCACCGGCCTTCCAGCGGGGACCACGCATCTCCCGTGGGACGGTCCGGCGGTGCGCATCCTCGAGCACCGCGCGCATGCGCCCGGGCACGCCGCGCTGCTCGTCGAAGAAAGCGGGGTCCTCATCGCGGGCGACATGCTCTCCGACATCCTGATGCCGTTCCTCGATCTGCAGGCGGACGACCCGATCGGCGACTACCTCGCCGCGCTCGACCTGTTCGAGAGCGTCGCTGACGACGTCGTCGCCGTGATCCCGGGT
This sequence comes from Microbacterium sp. NPDC056044, assembly GCF_042267145.1. Taxonomy (NCBI): domain Bacteria; kingdom Bacillati; phylum Actinomycetota; class Actinomycetes; order Micrococcales; family Microbacteriaceae; genus Microbacterium; species Microbacterium sp. NPDC056044. The sequence goes on from NZ_JBHJWZ010000002.1 coordinate 186,356, forward strand.
CACGGATCGGTCGGCGGCCCCGGCCGGCTGCGTCCCCGCATCGCCCAGGATCGCGCCTACGTCGAGGCCATGCGCGATGGCCGCACTCCCGACGATCCGCGCATCGGCCCGAACGCCCCGCTGGACTGGCTCGTCGACGTCCACGACTGGCAGGTGCAGGCGATCGCCGAGCGGCGCTGACAGCTTCGACCCTGAGCACCCGGCGTCCGAGCCCGGATGGCGTCAGGGTCGCGGGTCGGTGGCGAGCATCGACATCAGGATCGAGTCGACCCATTCGCCGTCCCACAGCATCGCATCGCGGGCCCGGCCTTCGACGACGAAGCCGATCTTCTCGTACGAGCGCTGCGCGCCGGGGTTGAAGCTGAAGACGTCGAGCGAGATGCGGTGCAGGCCCACGGCGTCGAACCCCCACTCGACGACGGCCCGGCCGGCCTCCGTGCCGTAGCCCTGCCCGCGCACACCGCTCGAGGCGAGCCCGATGCGGTAGTTCATCGCGAGGTTGTCGTGGTCGAGGTCGTTGAGCACGATCTCGCCGAGGTAGGCGCCCGACGCGTCGAGGATGGCGAAGTCCGCGCGGTCGTCGGCGCCGACGAGCCGCTCGAGGTGTGCGAGCACCTGCTCGCGGATGAACTCCGTGCGGGTGCCCGTGAGCTTCATCGCCTCCGCGTCCTGCAAGGCGACCATCACGTCGTCGAGGTATTCGGGGCCGTGCTGCACGAGGGTCAGTCGCGGCGTGCGCAGAACGGGCTGGGCGGCGAGGACTTCGGCGATCGACACCGGTTCAGGCTACCGACCGGACCGCGCAGCGCGACACGGCCCCAGACCGCGCTCGGCGGGTGCACAATCAAGCCATGGGACGCGTCACGTGGACCCAGGGGGCACGTTTCGAAGCTGCCGCGATGCGAGTCGAGCGGCGGCTGCATCGTGACGGGGTGGTCGAAGCGCGACGCTTCGCGGTGCGCACCGAGGCGCGCGCGATCGTCGTCGCCGCTCTCGCCTTCGGTATCGGGCTCGCCGGCGGAGCCCTCGGGTTCTGGGGTCGCGCCGCACCCGTGTGGGCGGGGGCCTCGGTCGGGGCTGCGGGCATCGTGGTCGCAGCATCCGTCACCCTCGCCGCCGCGTCGGTGAGCTACCGGCTCGCCGCGCGCGATCCGCGGCAGGCGTGGCTGAACGGCGTCGCACGCTCGCGACGGCGGTGGATGACGGCGGCGCTGGCGATCTCGCTCGCGGCGGTGTTCGGGCTGGCGCAATGGATGCTGTTCCACGCGGCGTCGCTCATCTGGCCGGGCGCCCTGGTCGACACGATGACGGCGTCGATGATCGTGGCGCTGGTCGCCGGTGCGAGCGGGTACACGGCGTTCGCGCTCGCGGCCCATGTCACGGCGACCCGGCTCGTGCTGCTGCTGTTCGCCGTGGTGGCGACCGGATTCACCGTGAGCGTCGCAACCACCCAGGACGACGAGTGGTACCGGCTCAACTTCAGCGAACTCGGCGGCCGTGGCGGGGTCACGTCGGCGGTCTTCAACGTGACGCTGATCCTCGCGGGCGGCGTGACGGCGCTGCTCGCGATGTACCTCCTGACGAGCCTCGAGGCGTGGGCGCGCACCGAGTCGCGGGTGACGCGCGCCAGCGCGCTCATCGTCTACGGCGTGTTCCTCACGCTCGCGGCGTGCTTCATCGGCGCGGCGCTGGTGCCCGTCACCTTCAGCCAGGTGGGGCACAACATCTTCGCGATCGGCATGGCCGTCGTCTTCGGCGCCTTCCTGCTCGGCCTCCGGTGGGTGCTGCCGTGCCTGCGCTGGCCGATCATCGCCCTGGCGCTCGCGGTGGCGGCGGGCATCTTCTTCTCGGCGAGCCTGTTCTGGGTCGGCTACTACACCCTCGCCACCCACGAGATGGTCTGCGCCGGCCTGGTGGTCGGGTGGCTGCTGCTGTTCACGCGCACCCTCGCGACGGCCGAGCGCGCCGATTCGGCGGCGGCGGAGACGGATGCTGCGGCCTGACTCGGCCGGAATCACGACCCGCTCAGGGCGACACGGGTGGCTCTGCGACACCCGGCGCAGCAGTGAGCGCGGGTTCAGCTTCGAAGGCCGCGTCCCTCGGCGCCACGGCGATGATCACGACGGCTTCCATCGCGAGGACGACGAGGCTCCCGTGGGGCCAATAGCCCAGGGCGATCGTGCCGATCGCGACGAGGATGAACGTGAAGCCCAGAAGGGTGCGGAGCCCGAGCCGCCATCTCGGACCCGCCGTGGCCGCCGCCGCCACGCCGAACGCGCATGCCACGAAGAGGAGCACGCCCTCGGCGCCCCACAAGAAGTGCAAGGGCGCCGAGCGCGGGGTACTCAGATAGCTCACGGCGCAGAGCGGCCCACCGGCGATGATGAGCCACGCCATGACCGTGCCACCCCATCCCGCACGACGGAGGTCGGGGAGCAGAGCGAGGCCGATGGCCAGGAACGAGAATCCCGCGAGTGTCCCGTAGGTGATGTACGGGTCGTCTGCCCACTGATTCGCGGCGAAGTAGACGCGACTTCGAAGAACCCAGACATACGCCGGGGAGCCGAACGCCGTCGCAACCAGCGGCAAGGTCAGAGCGGCCCAGACACCGCCCACCACCGCCAGCGCCAGTCGCCACCACCTCGTCCGGTCCGCGAAGGACCGACGCACCCCAGCGTCCATGCGCCCATTCACCACCCACCGAGGGCGATTTCGCAAGGGGCGCGCTCGCGAGCGGCGCCCCGGCGCGACGGCGGACCGCGCGTAACCGCACGGGTCCGCGCCAAGATGGGAGCGTGCCTTCGACCTTCATCCTGGTGACCGAGACGCCGCTCTCGGCGGAGGCCATCTTCGATCTGTCGCTCGACATCGACGCGCACGTCGCGTCGATGTCTCAGTCAGCCGAGCGGGCGGTGGACGGCATCGTGACGGGCCGGATCGGTCTCGGTGAGACGGTGACGTGGCGAGCCCGCCACTTCGGGATCTGGTGGACGACGACGTCGCAGATCACGGCACTCGACAGACCAACGCGTTTCGTCGATGAGCAAGTGCGCGGACCGTTCAAGAAGTTCGTCCACGAGCACCGGTTCGAATCGATCGCGAGCGGGTGCCGCATGACCGACACCATCACCGTCGCCTCGCCCATCTTCGGCGCCCTCGCTGAACGAGTCGTGCTCGTCCCGTACCTTCGCAGACTCATCGCGAGGCGGAACGCCCACCTTCTCGCGACTCGCTAGCTCGCGGCGTTCTCGTCGTACGTTCCGCTGGCGGCGGAGCGGAAGATCTCGACGGTCCCGGCGGGAGCACGAGCCGCGACGACGACCGCGAGAATGCCGAGCCCCAGCGTGCCCGCCAGGAAGCCAAGGGTCCCGGTGGCGGCGAGCAGCCCCGGCGCCTGCAGCAACGCCTCGGGAGCGGCGATCCCCACGACCTGGGGCACGACCCACAGCACCACCTGGCCGGCGAGCACCCACAGGGGCGCCCAGTTCCACGGCCTCGGGACGGTTCCCGCCCGGCCGATCTGCACCGCGGCGATCAGCCCGGCGATGACCGGGAGCGCCAGCGACAGGTACCACCAGAACAGCCAGTCGTTCGCCTCCGCCAGGGTCTGCGGCCCCGGTGCGATCAGGCCGACGACCGTGTGGATCGGTGGCCACACGGCGACGATCGCCATCGCGGCCAGGCCCAGCGGCTTGCGCGCGACGACGCTCGCGTCGCGGCTGGCGCCTATCGCGAACACGAGCACCGCGGCCGCCCAGAGCAGGTCCGCGACGAGGGTCAGCGCGCCGCCTCCCGGCATCCCGAGCATCGAGCCGCGAATGATCCCGATGACGCCGCACGCGATGAGTCCGATCCCGCCGACCCGCCACGTCGTTCTGCGTCCCTGCACGTTCACACGCTATCGGGAGCCGCCGTCGGGACCGCGACGGGACGCGGGGTAGGCTCCGGATGCCGGCCGAGGACGAGAGGTGTGCGATGAAGAGGCGACAGCGCCTGCATGCGGGGGTTGTCCTGCTGCTCGCGACCGTCGCGGTCGCCGGATGCTCCACCGTTCCCGAGCCACCCGACGCGCTCGGCGAGAACTACCCCGGCACATGCATGCCGGGCGAGCTCTCGTGGCCCACCGACTTCCTGGACGGGCTGGCCGGCGAATCCCCTGCGATCGGCGGCACCATCGTCGGTCTGCGCCTCGAGTACGTCGATTCCGCGTGGGTATGGCGTCTTCGGAGCGCCGCCACCAGGGAGGATCTGGCCGGCGACCGCGTCGACGATCCGAGCTACGGCAAAGAGTCGATCGTCGACGTCAGGACGTTGGAAGTCCGCGCCAGTCATGACATAGAACTCACCGAGGCGGAACAAAGGATGCCGGGAACCAGCGCCTTCGCGGCCGCCCAGCTCTCTGGCGAGCAGTGGCCGAGCCCTCTCATCATCGAGATGTCCCGTGTCATGGACCACGGCTCGCCGGCGTGGCGGATCACGACGTGCGACACCGCCACCAACGAGCACTCCGTGATCACGGTGGGCTGACCCTGGCGCCGCACCTCACCGAATTTCGGCGCCGATGTAGAGAACGACGATTCGGTTCCGTCTCCTATCTGAAGCGGCCAGAATGGGCCGCACTGAACGGGAGACTCTCATGGCCAAGTATCTGATGCTCAAGCACTACCGGAGCGGTCGCACCTCGGTGAACTCGGTGCCGATGGACCAGCTCACCCCCGAGGAATGGGCCGCCCACGTGCAGTACATGCAAGACATGGAGCAGCGCCTCATCGCGTCGGGCGAGCTGGTCTCGTCCGAGGGACTCTCGATGGATGGGGCGTGGGTACGCTTCGACGGCGAAGGGCGCCCGCCGGTCGTCGACGGCCCGTTCGCCGAGACGAAGGACCTCATCGCCGGCTGGATGATGATCGAGGTCGACTCCTACCAGCGCGCGCTCGACCTCGCCTCCGAGCTGTCGGCGGCGCCGTGGGCCGGTGGCACTCCACTCGGCGAGTGGCTCGAGCTTCGCGAGGTGATGAGCGCGCCGCCCGCCGAGGTCGGATGACCGAGACGGATGCTGCGGCCCTCCGCCGCGCGATCCCCGAGGTCGTCGGCATCCTCGTCCGGCGCGGCGCAGATTTCGCGTCGGCCGAGGACGCCGTGCAGAACGCCCTGGTGCGTGCGCTCGAGCGACCCGCGATCGAGGGAGTCCGCGACATCCGTGCGTGGCTCGTCACCGTCGCGTGGCGCGCGTTCCTCGATCAGGTGCGCAGCGACACGGCCCGCACCGCCCGCGAGGACCGGCTCGCGCAGGAGCCCGAACCGGGACCCGTGCCGCAACACGACGACACGCTCGGGCTCTACTTCCTCTGCACCCACCCGGCGCTGACGCAGACCTCGGCGATCGCGCTCACGCTGCGGGCGGTCGCAGGACTCACGACCCGGCAGATCGCGGATGCGTTCCTCGTGCCGGAGGCGACGATGGCGCAGCGCATCAGTCGCGCGAAGCAGCGGCTCGCGGGCATCCCGCTCGACCAGCCGGGCGATCTGTCCCGCGTGATGCGCGTGCTCTACCTGCTCTTCAACGAGGGCTACTCCGGCGAGATCGACATCGCCGCCGAGGCGATCCGGGTGACGCGGCAGCTCGCCGCGCTCACCGACGAACCCGAGGTGGCCGGCCTTCTCGCACTCATGCTGCTGCACCATGCGCGACAGCCGGCCCGCGTGGTCGGCGGGCGTCTGGTGCCGCTCGCCGAGCAGGACCGCGCCCTCTGGGACGTCGACGCGATCACCGAGGGCGTCGCCATCCTGCAGCCGGCTCTGGCCCGCGATTGCCTCGGGCAGTACCAGGCCCAGGCCGCGATCGCGGCGCTGCACGCCGATGCCCCGGCGGCCGACGAGACCGACTGGGTGCAGATCGTGGAGTGGTACGACGAGCTGCTCGCCTTGGGCGACTCGCCGGTCATCCGTCTGAATCGCGCGGTCGCCGTGGGCGAGGCCGACGGTCCGCGCGCGGGCCTCGTCGCCCTCGACACCGTCGGCGAAGACGTGCCGCGGTACCACGCCGCGCTCGCCTATCTCCACGAACGGGAGGGCGAGACGGATGCTGCGGCCGCCGAATACGCGGAAGCAGCCCGCCGTGCGACCAGCACGCTGGAACAGCAGCACCTGCTCCGCCAGGCGGAGCGCCTGCGTCAGACGCCGCGGTAGGCGCGCACCATCGGGCAGTCGAACGGGTCGCGTGCGGCGAGGCCGACGCGGTTGAGGTAGGCGATGACGATGCCGTACGAGCGCCACAGCGTCGTCTCGGTGTAGGGCACGCCGAGGGCGCGGCACTGGTCCATCACGATCTCGCGAGCGCGCGCGAGGTGCGGGCGGGGCATGTTGGGGAACAGGTGGTGCTCGATCTGGTAGTTGAGCCCGCCCATCAGCAGGGACGCCCACCAGCCGCCGCTGATGTTGCGCGAGGTGCGCACCTGCTTGCTGAAGAAGTCGAGCTTCGCGTCCTTGGCGATGATCGCCATGCCCTTGTGGTTCGGCGCGAACGAGGCGCCCATGTACACGCCGAACACGGCCAGCTGCACGCCGAGGAACGCGAACGCCATGCCCACCGGCAGGAAGATGAACACCGGCGTCAGGATCACGGCGAAGCGCACGGCGATGAGCGAGAGCTCGATCCAGCGGTCCTTGACGCCTTCACGCGAGAACAGGTGCCGGAACGCGTGCGCGTGCAGGTTCAGGCCCTCGAGCGTGAGCAGCGGGAAGAAGAGCCACCCCTGCTTGCGCGTCACCAGAGCGCGCCAGCGACCTGCGGACGCGGCATCCGTCTCCAGAAAAGAGATCGTGTCGATCTCGATGTCGGGATCCTTGCCCACCCGGTTGGGGTTCGCGTGGTGGCGGTTGTGCTTGTTGTTCCACCAGGAGAGGCTGATGCCCACGATGCCGGCGGCGAGGAACCGGGCGAGCCGGTCGTTCGCGGGGCCGGAGGCGAGGATCTGCTTGTGCGCCGCCTCGTGTGCGAGGAACGCGACCTGCGTGAAGAGGATTCCGAGGGCTCCGGCCATCAGGAGCTGGTACCAGGTCTGGCCGAGCAGGACGAAGCCGGTGATGACACCGCCGAACCCCAGAAGAAGGACGAAGCCGACGAGGGCGTAGAACCACTCGGCACGGCGGAGCAGGCCCGTCTCACGGACGACCTGCGACACCTCGGTGTACGCGCGCGTCATCGGCGGGAACTCAGCGGTGCCGGCGTACGTCTGGCGGATGGGACCGAGCCGGGACTCGACAGTGGTGGAGGAGATGATGCACCAGTTCCGGTGGGGACCGTTCGGCCGGGTGAAGCCAGAGGCGGTTGCCCATCGCTGCCCCCAGGCTACGTCGGCCCACATGTGGCTCAGGGAATACCTCCCGTCTTCCAGGGTGACCCTCAGGTGAACAAAACGCCCGCCCCGGCCGAAGCCGGAGCGGGCGCCTGTGAACGCGGGAGCGTCAGAGCGGGCGGATGTTCGCCGCCTGCATGCCCTTGGGGCCCTGCTCGGCGTCGAACTCCACCTTCTGGTCTTCGCGGAGCTCCTTGAAACCGCTGCCTGCGATCGCGCTGAAGTGTGCGAAGAGATCGGCCGAGCCGTCATCGGGAGCGATGAAGCCGTAGCCCTTCTCGGAGTTGAACCATTTCACGGTGCCAGTGGCCATCGTGTCTTTCCTATTCTTCGGGCCGCCGGAGCGACCGGGGGTGCCGCGCCGACGAATGCGGTGCGGACGATCGGTGACCGGTGCCGGTGCCGACAGCGGTGTGGAGACGGATGCTGCGACCGCCGCGCGCGCGTGATCCTGCGTGGCGTGAAGACCGAGGTCCTCACCGCGGGGTCCGTGCGCGCGGAATCCGCGCGGCGTCGTGTCGATGAACCCAGCGTATTCGTCAGCGCGGGTTGCGACATAGACATCGGCGTCGGCCTGTCGCCAGGCGATTGCCGGTGAAGGGGAGTGCATGATCAGTTTTTCGTTCTGGCGCGAAGCGATGAAGGCGTTCGCGCGGCGGCGTGCAGAAGCCGCGGGAAGGATGAGGCGTTCAGAGCTGCGTCTCTACGTTGAGGCAGAGAGGTGAACGCTGGGTTCCCGGTAGGGAACTCGCAACTCTATCATGCGTTCCGCGGAATACCGAAACCGGGGTAGCCGGGTGAGCGCGTGAGGGATACGGTCGCGGTGTCGTCTGATTCCGGTGCACAGAGGCGGTGGCGCCATCTCCAGGACATCCACGTCCACCCTGCCGAGTCCCCGCAGGGTGCAGGGCACGTACTACACGCTCATGCTCGGCAACACCCTCGCCGCGTCGCTGATCTGGGGCGTCAACACGCTGTTCCTCCTCGACGCCGGACTCTCCAACCTCGAGGCGTTCGCCGCGAACGCCTTCTTCAGCGCCGGGATGCTGATCTTCGAGATCCCCACGGGTGTCGTCGCCGACACCGTGGGCCGCCGGGCGTCGTATCTGCTCGGCACGGTCACGCTGGCGGTCACGACGGTGCTGTATTGGATGCTGTGGCTCTGGCAGTCGCCCTTCTGGGCGTGGGCGATCGTCTCGATGCTGCTCGGGCTCGGCTTCACGTTCTTCTCGGGGGCGGTCGATGCGTGGCTCGTCGATGCGCTGAAGGCGACGTCGTATCAGGGCAGCCTCGAGACGGTGTTCGGCCGGGCGCAGATCGTGGGCGGGGTCGCGATGCTGTCGGGTTCGGTGCTCGGCGGTGTCATCGCCCAGGTGACGAACCTCGGCGTGCCGTTCCTCCTTCGAGGCGCCATCCTGCTGCTGATGTTCGTGGTCGCGGCGCTGCTGATGCGCGACCTCGGCTTCACACCCGACAGGAGCGAGAATCCGCTGCGCGCGACGCGCACCGTGCTGCGCGCCTCGATCCGGTACGGGCTGGGCGACCCGCCCGTGCGGTGGCTGATGCTCGCGAGCCCGTTCACGGCGGGGGTCGGCATCTACGTGTTCTACGCGCTGCAGCCGTACCTGCTCGAACTCTGGGGCGACGAAGAGGCTTACACCGTCGCCGGACTCGCGGCCGCGCTGGTCTCGGGCACCGCGATCATCGGCGGCGCCATCGCCCCGTGGGTGCGCAAGCTCTTCCGCCGGCGCACCTCGACGATCCTGCTGGCGACGGTAACCAGCGCGGTCGTGCTGGTCGGGATCGGGCTGGTGCGCAACTTCTGGGTCGCCGTCGTGCTCGTCGCGCTGTGGGGCATCGCGTCGGCGATCGACGACCCCGTGCATCGCGCGTACCTCAACGACATGATCCCGTCGAAGCAGCGTGCGACCGTGCTCTCGTTCGACTCGCTGATGGGTTCTGCGGGCGGCGTCGTCGTTCAGCCCGTGCTGGGCCGCGTGGCGGACGTCGGCGGGTACGGCGCCTCGCTCGTCTGGAGCGGCGTCTTCTCCGCAGTCGCCGTCCCCTTCGTGCTGCTGAGCCGTGCGCAGAAGCCCGCCGCCGACACCGCCCGCGAGGTCACCCCTCAGATCCCTGAGTAGGCCCGGACGGGGTGAGTGGCAGGGCCTCCCACGGCGCGGACCCCGTGCCTACCGTGGAAGCATGAGCGTTCCGAACTTCACCCTGAACAACGGCGTCGAGATCCCCGTCATCGGACTCGGGGTCTTCCAGACTCCCCCGGACGAGACCGTCGACGCGGTGACCGCAGCCCTTCGCACCGGCTACCGCCACATCGACACCGCCGCGGCCTACGGCAATGAGCGGGAGGTGGGTCGAGGCATCCGTGAATCCGGCGTCGCCCGCGAGGACGTCTTCATCGAGACCAAGGTGTGGATCAGCGACTACGGCTACGACCAGACGCTGCACGCCTTCGACAAGAGCGCCGGCAAGCTCGGCGTCGACCAGATCGACCTGCTCATCCTGCACCAGGCGTTGCCCTCCGCGTTCGACACGACCATCGCCGCGTACAAGGCGCTCGAGACGCTGCTTGCCGACGGGAAGGTGCGCGCGATCGGCGTGAGCAACTTCATGCCGGAGCACCTCGCCGAACTGCTCGCGCAGACAGAGGTGGTGCCCGCGGTGAACCAGATCGAGGTGCACCCCTACTTCCAGCAGAAGCAGGTGCAGACGCTCGACGCGGAGCACGGCATCCTCACGCAGGCCTGGTCGCCGATCGGCGGGATCACGTCCTATCGCGACTCCGACCGTCGCAGCTTCGACGAGCCGGCGCTGCTCGCGATCGGCGAGAAGTACGGAAAGTCGGCCGCGCAGGTCATGCTCCGCTGGCACATCCAGAAGGGCATCCATGTCATTCCCAAGTCGACCAAGCCCGAGCGCATCGCCGAGAACTTCGACGTGTTCGACTTCGACCTCGCCGCGGACGAGCTCGCCGAGATCGACGCGCTCGACACCGGCAAGCGAGGCGGCCCCGAGCCGGAGGCGATCACGCTCGAGGCCTTCGGCCGGGTCATCCCGGAGGCGTGATCGCAGCTGTCCGGCGAGCGTCAGCGACTGACGCTCGCCGGACATGCTGTTGACCGCCCCCGAAAGCGGGTCCAAGATGGGGACCGTTCGGCCGCGTGGGGGTTCTTTGCGCCGATCTCCCCGGGAATCTCCCAGGTCGGAAACGTCAGCTACGAGGGAGTAGAGATGTTCCGCAAGATCGCTGTCGCCGTTGTGTCCGCCGTTGTTCTCACAGGATTGGCTGCCGCCCCCAGCGTCGCGAGTCCGCCGACATCGAGCGGCGACGATCGCCTCGCGGTGTACTCGGGGACTGTCGATGCCGACGGCCTCGCCGCCATCGTGGAGCTCGGCGTCGACCGCGGCGAGATGGTCACGGTGCCGAGCGCCGGCGGATCCGGGCTCATCGACGTGCAGGTCATCCTGAGCGGCGGCCAGGTCGAGGCGCTCGCGGCGCAAGGCACCGACCTGCAGGTCCAGGCCGACCCAGCCCGTCAGCGGCGATCCTTGCAGCAGACGGACGGCGTCTTCCGGATGTACAGCGGCGACGGCGGCATCCTGGACGAGCTCATGGCACAGGCCGCCGCGAACCCCAAGATCGCCGAGTTCCGTGTCCTCGGCGAAACGGTCCAGGGCCAGCCGATCGGCGCCGTGCGGGTCACGAAGAACGTCACGAAGACGAAGGACGGCAAGAAGCCGACCACCGTATACGTCGCCGCCCAGCACGCCCGCGAGTGGATCACCCCCGAGATGGTGCGCCGGTTGCTCGATCTCTATCTGGCCGGGTACGGCACCGACGATCGCATCACGGACCTGATCGACGACACCGAGCTGTGGTTCGTTCCCGTGGCGAACCCGGACGGCTACGACTTCACGTTCCAGGACGGACAGCGGCTGTGGCGCAAGAACCTGCGCGACAACGACGGCAACGGTGAGATCACCGTCGGCGACGGCGTCGACCTGAACCGCAACTCGGCGACCCGGTGGGGTTACGACAACGAGGGTTCCTCTCCGAACCCGGCCAGCGAGACCTACCGCGGACCGTCGCCGGCGTCCGAACCAGAGACCCAGGCGATCGATGGACTGTTCGGCGCCATCACGCCCCAGTTCATGATCAACTACCACTCCGCCGCCGAACTGCTGCTGCACGGCATCGGCTGGCAGGTCTCGACGCCCTCCCCCGATGACGTGATCTACGAGGCGATGGTGGGCAATGACGAGAACCCCGCGGTCCCCGGCTACGACCCCGACATCTCGGCGGAGCTGTACACCACGAACGGCGACCTCGACTCGCACATGCAGGAGGCACACGGCACGCTGGGATTCACCCCCGAGATGTCGACGTGCGAGGACGCGGTGAACTCGGTGCCCGACGACGACTGGACCGAAGACGACTGCCAGTACCTCGGCTTCGACTTCCCCGACGACGAGGCGCTGATCCAGGCGGAGTTCGAGAAGAACGTCCCCTTCGCGCTGGCCGTCGCCGAGTCGGCGATCGACCCCGACGACCCGGTCTCGGTCGTGGGTCGCGACGCGGAGGACTTCCGTGTCGACTCGTTCGCGGTCTCGTACGGCGACCCGCAGACCGTCGCGGTCTGGGCGAAGAAGGCGCTGAAGGCCAAGAAGATGCTGTACTCGATCAACGGCGCACGGCCCAAGAAGGTCGACGTCACCGAGTGGGCCGGCGGCGAGCGCTACGGGGCCGAGAACACCGACTACTACGCCGAGTACCGCGGTGTCGTGACGGGCGCGAAACCGGGCGACAGCGTCGAGGTGTGGTTCACCGGCACGGCCACGGGCAAGGACACGCCGAAGGGCCAGCAGGGTGCCGGCCCCCTCGAGAGCGCGCACTTCACCTACACCGTGGCGCAGGACACCGGAAACTCGGTGCTGATCATCGCGAACGAGGACTACACCGGCGTGAACCCGACCTACCCGGCGGGCACGAATGCACCGAAGTACGTCGGCGACTACGTCGACGCGCTTCGCGCCAACGGCGTCACCCCCGACGTGTGGGACGTCGACGCGCAGGGTGTCCCGCACGACCTCGCCGTGCTGGATCACTACGACGCGGTGCTCTGGTACCTCGGCGACAACAGGCTGACGCAGGATCCCGAAGACGAGCTCACGCAGTACGGTTCGGCGCAGCTCCCCGACCTCGCGGTGGCCGAACGTCAGCAGTACCTGACGATGGCGGTGCGGGACTACCTGAACGAGGGCGGCAAGGTCGCCTACTCGGGCGAGACGACGGCGTACTACGGCCTCGGCGGCAGCACGTTCGGCGGCATCTACTACGGCCTGAACGGGCATCCCGATCAGGAGTGCGTGGTCACCACGGATCCCGGCGGCGACTGCCTGCTGCTGGCCGACGACTTCACCCAGTACTGGATGGGCGCGTACGACCGCGCTCCCCTGTCGGCTGCGGGCGTAATGGGAACCGCTGAACCGCTCGACGGTTTCCAGGCGCTCTTCGGCGGACCGGCCACGGTCGACAACCCGATCGACGAGGTCGGCGCCTTCACGCCGACGAGCGAGCGGCTCCCGGTCGCGGAGTTCCCGCAGTTCGAGAGCTGGGCAGCCGCGGACTACACGGAGGTGACGGGCAGGATCGTCGCGGTGGAGGGAGCCCTGGCGGCCGCAGCGACCCATGTCGACGACAGCTACCAGCGGTTGGGGAGGACGTTCGATCTGACCGGCATCACCGCCGCCGACGCCCCGCGGTTCGAGGCGCAGATCGCGTACGACACCGAAGAGGGCTACGACAACGTGATCGTCGAGGTGCACCAGGTCGGGTCGGAGGACTGGACGACCCTGCCCGACCTCAACGGCCGCACCTCGACCGCGGTTCCGGCGGAGTGCGAGGCCGGCTTCTACATGGGAGAGCACGCGCAGCTCGCGCACTACCTCACCTTCGGCGACCCCTGCCAACCCACGGGCACGACCGGCGCCTGGAACGCGTTCACCGGCTCGTCCGGCGGCTGGGTTCCCGTCGCGTTCGATCTCAGCGCGTACGCCGGCAAGAACATCGAGGTGGTCGTGAGCTACGTCACCGACCCGTCCACCGGCGGTGCGGGGCTCATCGTCGACGACACCAAGCTCGTCGTCAGGGGAGCGCTCACCCAGGCGGAGGGCTTCGAAGCAGGCTTCGGCGCCTGGTCGGTGCTCGGCCAGCCCGAGGGAAGCCCGGCGAACGTCAGCGACTTCGAGATCGCCGACGGCCTCGGCGACGTGGTGGCGGTGACGGCGACGCCCGACACGCTGCTCTTCGGCTTCGGTCTCGAGCAACTCGAGTCCGACGCCGCTCGCGCCGACGTCGTGGCCAGGATGCTGGCCCACTTCGCGGGATAGTCCGGGAGACGGATGCTGCGGCCCGGGGTCTCACCCCGGGGCGCAGCATCCGTCGATCCCTGCGCGGTGCGATCGATCGCACCGCCAGCTGTTCATCTTCTGTTCCATTCGGAGTCCAGCGGTCTCGTAATTCGCGGTCACCTCGCGGAGTTTGCATACCGGTGTTCTCGAAATCCCCCGAAACTCCGGAAGGAACACTCATGCGCCGCGCCGCACTCCCCGCCCTCGGCCTTCTCGGCATCGCCGCTCTCGCCCTCACGGGCTGCGGCGGCACCGCATCCGCTTCTGACGCGGATGCTGCCGCCGACGCCCCGATCACGATCGCCACCATCCCGCTCGGCGACGACCCGTCGGCCGAGAACCCCGTCGAGGCGTTCGCCGCGCTGCTGGAGGAGGCGACCGGCCGCACCGTCGAGGTGACGGACGTGCCCGACTACCTGAGCGTGGTCGAGGCCATCCGCGCCGATCACGTCGACATCGGCATCATGAGCGGCTTCCCGTCGGCACTCGCGGTGAACACCGGCGAGGTCGACGCGCTCCTCGCGTGGAAGGGCGACGACACGCCCGTCTCCACGTGCGTCGTGCTGAAGGACTCCCCCATCCAGGACGTCGAGGACCTGAAGGGCAAGACTGTCGCGTTCGCCGACCAGGCGTCGAGCTCGGGCTACTTCATGCCGGTGTTCATGCTCCACGAGGCGGGCCTCGAGCAGGGCGAGGACTACGAGTCGATCTTCGCCGGCGGCCACGAAGGCAGCTTCGCCGCGCTCGCGCAGGGGCAGGTCGATGCCGCGTGCACCGCGATCATGCTGACCCAGATGGGCGAGCCCTACTTCCCGTTCGCCGACGGCGAGTGGCGCGGCGTCGGCGAGAGCCCGTCGATGCCGGTCGCAGGCACGGTGCTCGCGCGCCAATCGCTCGACGCCGAGACGCGTGCGCTCCTCGAGAAGTCGCTGCCGGCGGTGTTCTCCGAGGACAACGCCGAAGCTCTCGGCGCACTGGGCGAGGGCTTCATCGGCCACGAGACGGTGATCGCGCCCGACCCCGAGCTGTTCCAGGGCTTCGTCGACATCGCCGCCGTCGCGGGCGTGAAGCTCGACGACCTGCGCTGATGACGCTGACCATGACGACGGATGCGGCGGCGGTCGCGGCATCCGTGCCCGCTGTCGTGTCGGTGCGCGACCTCGCCGTCGCCTACGACACCACTCCCGTGCTGAGGGGGGTCGACCTCGACCTGCGGCCGGGTGAGACGGTGGCGCTGCTCGGCGCCTCCGGCTCGGGGAAGTCCACGCTGATGCGCAGCCTCACGGGGTTCGCGCCGATCACCGGGGGCAGCGTGAAGGTCGCGGGCCAGGAGGTCGCCGCGATGCGACCGAGTGAGCTGCGTGCCCTGCGGGCGCAGGTGGGGCAGGTGTTCCAGCAGTTCAACCTGATCCCCCGGCTGAGTGTGCTGACCAACGTGCTGACGGGTGCCCTGCACCACGCGGGACCGTTCAACCTCGTCGGAGGCTTCACGCGGGAGCAGCGCACCCGCGCCCTCGACCTGCTCGACCGCGTCGGCATCGCCCACAAGGCGACGGCGCCGGCGCGGTCGCTGAGCGGCGGGCAGCAGCAGCGCGTCGCGATCGCTCGGGCCCTGATGCAGCGGCCGCGGGTGATCCTGGCCGACGAGCCGGTCGCCTCGCTCGACCCGAAGCTGGCCGACTCGGTGCTGACCCTGTTGCAGGGCATCGCCCGCCAGGACGGCATCCCCGTGCTGGTCAGCCTGCACGTGCTGCCGCTTGCGCTCGCGCACAGCGACCGCATCGTCGGCCTCAAGCACGGCGAAGTGGTCGTCTCAGCCCCGACCTCCGAGCTCGATGCCGACGCCCTGGCCGTCGTCTACGACGACGAGGAGGAATCCGATGAGCACGACCGCTGAGCGCACGCGCCCGCAGAAGACAGCACCGCAGCTCGACCCTCACGAGCGGGAACGCCTGGAGCACTCCTTCCGGATCCCGCGCGCCCGGTTCGGGCTCGGCCTGATCGCCGCGTTCGCGGTGCTGGTGTGGTCGTTCCAGGGCGCGGAGTTCAACTTCGCGAAGCTCGCCGACGGCGCGGTCAACATGACCGAGTTCCTCGGCCGCCTCTTCCCGCCCGACTTCTCGGACTTCGGCACGATCGTGGCGCTCCTGATCGAGACGCTGCAGATGGCGATCGTCGGCACCGTGCTCGGCGCGGTCTTCGCCCTGCTCGTCGCTTTCGGCGCAGCATCCAATCTCGCTCCGAAATGGGTCTACTACCCGTGCCGCTGGCTGATGAACATCATCCGGTCGGTGCCAGACCTCGTGTTCGCGCTCATGTTCGTGTCGGGCGTCGGGCTCGGCCCGTTCGCGGGCATCCTGGCGATGACGCTCGGCTCGGTCGGCTCCATCGGCAAGGTGTTCGCCGAGGCGATGGAGTCCGTCGACCGCGGACCGCTCGTCGCGATGGAGGCCGTCGGCGCCTCGAAGCGACAGGTCATCCAGTACGGCGTGCTGCCCCAGGCGGCACCGCTGCTCGTGTCGTACACGCTGCTGCTCTTCGAGGGCAACGTGCGCGGTGCGACCATCCTCGGGCTCGTCGGTGCCGGCGGCATCGGGCTCGAGCTCACCACCGCGATGCGCATGTACGACTACGGGCACCTGTGCGCGATCGTCATCTGCATCATCGTCCTGGTCACCGCCATCGACCAGGGCAGCGCATTCATCAGAAGGAGAATCACATGACCACCGCCCTCATCGATCTGGAGCTCAGCGCCCCCGTCAACCTGCGCGACCTGGGCGGGATCCCGGTGGCCGGCGGCACGCTGCGCGAGGGCGTGGCCGTGCGTGCCGACGATCTGGCCGTGGTCACCGAGCAGGACGCCCGCGAACTGGTCGATCGCGGCCTGGTCGCGGTCATCGACCTGCGCACGAACGACGAGGCGGCCCTCACCGGCCGCGGGCCGCTGGCCGAGCAGCCCGTCGCGTACCACCACCTCCCGCTCATGGCGAGCATCGGAGCGGGGATGCCGCGGGGCGGGCGGGTCTCGTTCGACCACGTGTCGATGGGCGAGATGTACGCGCACATGGTCGAGAACTCGGCGCCGCAGCTCGCGACCGCGCTGTCGGTGATCGCTCTCGCGCCGGGCGCCACGGCGTTCCACTGCGCGGCCGGACGCGACCGCACCGGCGTGCTCGCCGCGATGCTGCTGCTCGCGCTGGGCGCGTCGGACGACGACATCGTCGCCGACTACGCCCGCACCGACGCCAACATGCCGGCCATCCAGGCGCGCATGAAGCCGGTCATGGGGGTGCTGCTCGAGCGGCTCGGGTTCGACCTCGACGAGATGACCATGCTGACGGATGCCGAACCCATGGACATCTCGATGCGCACCATGCTCGCCCGGCTCCGTGAGCGCCACGGCGACGCGCTGGCCCCGGTCCGTGCGGCCGGCCTGTCGGACGACATCGTCGCCCGATTGCGGGCCCGCGCGGTCGCCGCGTGAGCATCGCTGCCCTCCAGCAGACCGGGGACGCGGTTCGCCGCGGCCCCGGTCGGCCGCGCGACGAGGATCTCGAAGAGCAGATCCTCACCGGCGCGCTCGCGCTGATCGACGAGGGCGAGCCCGTCACCGTGCGCCGGCTCGTGGAGCGCAGCGGCGTGAGCCGCGCCGCGATCTACCGCCGCTGGCCGTCGATGACGACGCTCGTGGCTGCGGCGCTGGACGTCGGACGAACCGTCCCCCCGGACATCGCGCTCGACGACGGGGACCTGCGCGACGCGGTGATGGGAACGCTGGTGGGCGGTCGGAGCGTCAGCGCCGCGGGCTACTCGGAAGAGCGGTTCCGCCAGCGCATCCGCCTGGCGATGGGCGATCGCGAACTGCAGACGGCGTACTGGGCCTCGCACGTGTCACGACGACGCGTGCCCTTGGAGCGTGCGATCGCACACGGCATCGAGCGCGGCATCCTTCGCCCCGAACTCGACCCCACGACCTGCTGCGATCTGCTCGCCGGGGTCGTCTACTACCAGCTGGTGGTCCGCGGCGAGGAGATGTCGGACCCGCTCGTATGGCGGCGCTGCCAGGACGCCTTCGACATCGCCTGGCGCGGGATGCTCGCCGACCGCGGCTGACGGGCGCTCACCGCAGCGACGAGGCCGCGCCGTCCCGAAGGGACGACGCGGCCTCGTGCGCGGATGCGGATGCGGCGTCAGAGCGTCGCGGCGAAAGGGTCGAAGTCCGCGGGCACCGACGGCACGGGGTCGACGGTGGTCGCGATCTCGACGGACTGGCCGGACTCGACGGAACGCTCGGCGGAGAGCATGACGTCGAGCACGTGCAGGCCGAGCTGGCCGCTGGCGACGTGCGGGCGGTCCTCGGCGATGGCGCGCACCATGTCGAGGAGTCCCAGGCCACGACCGACGACGGCGCCCTGCTGGGGCACGTCGATCCACTCCTGCTCGAACTTCGCACCGTCGCGCAGCACGCCGAGCGGCTTCACGTAGGCGATGCGACCCTCGAACTGGTTGGGGTCCGGCAGCACGATCGTGCCTTCGGTGCCGTGCACCTCGAAGATGCCGTGGCGCTCGAGTGCGGAGTCGAAGCTCAGCAGGCTCTGCGCCTGCTGGCCCGCCTCGAACACCGTCGTCAGCTGCACCGTCGTCGGCACCTCGACGGTGAAGTTGGTGCCGGCGATGGGGCCAAGGTGAACCGTGCGCTCGTTGCGAGCACGCAGACCCGCCGCGAAGACGCGGGCCACCGGTCCGAGCAGGCTCACGAGGCCGCTGATGTAGTACGGACCCATGTCGAGCAGCGGGCCGGCGCCCGTGCTGAAGAGGAACGCGGGATCCGGATGCCACAGGTCGGGGCCCTGCGTCTGGAACGCGGTCTGCGCGAACAGCGGCTCGCCGATCACGCCTTCCGCGATCGCGCGCTTCGCGGTCTGGAAGCCCGGGCCGAGGATCGTGTCGGGCGCCGACCCGACGCGCAGCCCGGCGGCAGCGGCGGCGTCCAGGATGCGCGAGACGTCGGCGGGGTCGAGGCCGATCGGCTTCTCGGTCCACACGTGCTTGCCGGCGTCGATCGCAGCCTCCGAGACGGCGACGTGCGCCGCCGGGATGGTGAGGTTCACGACCACCTGGACGTCCGGGTGCTCCAGCACCGCGGCGGCGTCGCCGAACACCGGCACGCCGTACTGCTCGGCCTTCTCCTTCGCGCGGTCGGGCAGCAGGTCGCCCACGGCCACGACCTCGACGTCGGCGAACGACGTCAGGTTCTGCAGATACGTGTCGCTGATGACACCGGCGCCGATGACGCCGACTCCCACGCGGGTCATCGGACGAACCCACCGTCGCGCAGGAACTCGAACGACGCCGCGATGTCGGCGAAGACGTCGCCCGGCGCGTTGTCGTACTCGATGACCGCGTACTTGACCGCGGGGGCGGCGTTCAGCGCGTCGGCGAGCGCCACGACACCCTCACCGGGGCGGGTCTGCTGCAGGCTCTTCGACGTGAAGGCGGGCGCGTCGGGAGCGAACGGGTTGGTGTCGGGCACCAGCCCGTCCTTGATGTGGAGCGCGACGAGACGGTCGCCGATGGCACGGGTCAGCGCCGTGACGTCCTGTCCGCCGACGGCGGCCCAGTACAGGTCGAGCTCGATCGCGACGCGGTCGTCGGTCAGCTCGAGGAAGCGCTCGAACGCGGTCTTGCCGTCGAACGAGGCCAGGAACTCCTGCGCGTGGTTGTGATAGCCGACCGTGAGGCCGAATCCGGCGGCGGTGCCGACGAGGTCGTTGAGGCGCCGGGCCGTGTCGGCGACGCCTTCCTCGGTCAGCCAGCGGTCGGTGGGCACCATCGGGTCGATGACGACGCTCGCGCCGATCGTCGCCGCGGCCTCGAAGACGACCTCCGGGGCGGGCGTGGGGATCGAGCCGTCGGGGGTCCACAGCTCGTCCGACAGCAGCGGGGCGTGACCGGTCGGCGACGCGAGCCCGGCCGCGTCCAGCGCCGCGCGGATCTCCTGCGGGCGGCGGACGAAGTCGAACGCTTCGACGTTCTTGAGACCGATCGCCGCGAGCTTGTCCAGCGAGCCGGACATGTCGGCGGAGAAGGCGGCGGCCAGGGTGTAGAGCTGCACCGAGCTCTCGGGTCGAGTCACTTCGGACCCCTTTCGTACTTCTTCGTGCGGATCGACGGCATCGTGCCCAGGCAGGTTAGCACAAAACCTCCATGTGGAGGTTTTGTTCCTTTCGCGGCCCTAGGATGACCGAGTGACCGATGAGACCCCCGTCGCCCCTGCGCGCAGGCCGGTGTCTCGCGGCTCGTACGCCAAGGGCGTCGCGCGGCGGCAGCAGATCCTCGACCGGGCCATCGAGGTGTTCGCCCGGCGCGGAGCCGACCGCACGAGCCTGCGCGCGATCGCGGAGGAGGTCGGCGTCACGCACGCGGCGCTGCGGCACTACTTCGGCTCGCTCGAGGAGCTGCTGGTCGAGGTCTACCGCGAGTCGGAGCGCCAGGGCGATATTCGCCACCCCGATGACCCCGACGCGACGCCCGTCGGGGTGATGCGCGAGTCCGCGCGGACCAACCGCGAGATCGCGGGGCTGGTGCAGCTGTACTCGACGCTCGTCGCGGCGGCGCTCGAAGAGGGGCGGCCCGCCGCGCGGGACTTCGCCACCCAGCGCTTCGCCCGCGTGCGCGCGGATCTGGTCGACCGGGTCGTTCGCAGCCAGCAGGCGGGACGCGTGCGGGCCGACGTCGGCCCCGAAGCCGTCGCCGCACTCGTGATCGCAGCATCCGACGGCCTGCAGACCCAATGGCTGCTCGACGCCGAGGCGCCGCAGGACGAGTCCCTGATGCTCCTCGAGAGGCTTCTCGCCGTCAGCGACCGCCCTCGCGGGTGAAGGTGACGTGGATCGTGCCGCTCTCGGCGACCTTCGTCGCGACCGTGTGGGTGTGCTCGAGACCGCGCAGGTCGTCCCAGACCTTCGTGCCGCGCCCGAGCACGATGGGGGCGATCGCGACGTGCAGCTCGTCGACGAGCCCCGCGCGCAGGAACTCCTGAGCGGTGCGGACGCCGCCACCGACGCGCACGTCGAGGCCGCCGGCCGCGGCGGTCGCCTCGGCGAGCACCTCGCGGATGTCGCCGCTGCGGAAGTGGAACGTCGTGCCACCGTCCATCGGGATCGACGGCCGGGGCGCCGAGTTCGTGAGCACGTAGACGGGCGACCCGAACGGCGGCCGCTCACCCCACCAGCCCTTCCAGTCGGGGTCGTCGGGGTAGGCGTGCAGGCCGAACATCGCCGCGCCCATGATCTCGGCGCCCACCCCGGTGAAGAACTCGGCCGCGAAGTCCTCGTCGACGCCGGTCGTCCCCTCGCCGCTGGTGTCGCCGAACACCATGCGGCGGAACGTCCGCGTCGCCGCGTACGCGGCCGTCAGCGGCCCCCAGTCCTCGCCCATCGGGTTGTCGTCGCCGGGTTCGGGCGCCGCGGTGTACCCGTCGAGCGACGAGAAGAGATCGATGCGAACGCGGGACATGTCAGGTCTCCTTTGCGAGCGAGCGGAGGGGGTGGATGCTGCGCCATTCGGTACGGCGTGACGCAGAGGTGCGCTGCGCCCCGCGTTGCAGACCCCCAGCATGCTCGCTGTCACGGAGGCTCGGCGTCAAGAGCTTCCTGTGCAGCAGCGGAACGACAGTCGGGGAAAGGTGGCGAGCGCTCGGCTGGGCACCGGCTCGGGGTTGCGACGCGATCTACGTGTCGGGGTACAGCGCTGCCCACGCGATGGCGGCCATCTTGGCGTGCCCTGTCGCCATCAAATGGTTCAGGTCGGGCGTCAGATCCTCCGGATCGATCGCCATGCTCTGCATCGCCCCTTCGTCAGTGCGGCAGTTCTCGTACGCCGAGCAGACATCCACGATCGTGGCGAAGTAGTCGTCCACGATCGCCTGCTCCCCCGCTTCCTTCTCCGGGACGACCTCGAGCGTCGCGGGATCAACGGTGTCGCACGGTCCCGTGCCTGCGACGTGGGACGGGTCGATCTGCGAGACGGCGGCGTCGTAGATCTCGACTGTCCCCCATTGCGAGACGAAGAACACTGTGGCGTCCGGAACGCCCTCGGTGAGCGCCTCCATCACCTCCACGAGTCCCTCGCGGTAGACAGGCAGGTGCTCCGCATCGGTGCCGTCGCATTGCATGTCGTTGTCGATCGACTGAACGACGATGAGGTCGGGCTTCGGCGTCGTCGAGGCGAGCGCCTTCGCCTGGCTGAGCAGGTCGACGACCCCTGACCCGTCGACAGCCAGGTTCGTCGCATGACCCTCGATGGCCGGGTTCTTCGCAAGGATCCGCTGGTACACGCTGTCGACTGCAGGGTTGTCGCCCGTCGCCCACGAGTTGGCCCTCGCGTCGACCTGCGGCTGGCCGCTGTCGTATCCGGTCAGCCCCGAGTGCCCGATCGCCGCGATGGCGGACGGCCAGCCGGCAACGGCTGTCGCCGTGCCAGACGCCGAAGAAGCGGGCTGCGCAGCAGATGTCGCCGTGGCGCCTGCCGTACATGCCGTGAGCAGCAGCGCCGGCGCGGCGATGACGGCCGCGAGGAGCCGCGCGCGCGATCGGTTCCACCTCGAGGTGTCATTCATGGCCGACCTCCCCATGGACACGATGCCCGCAGGGCGAGGACCGGTCCGTCGTGATGATGCACCCGGCAGGACGCGCGCGCAAGATCTGCCGCGTCGGGGGTCGGCGCTACTCTGCCGCCATGGTCGACCGCGTGAACAAGCCCGAACTTCACGTCGATACCGTCGCGGAGTGGGAGACCTGGCTGGACGCCGACCCCGACCCGAACGGGATCCGGCTGCGCCTGCGGAAGGCGGCGACAACCCGACCCGGGATCACGTACGCCGAGGCGCTCGATGTCGCGCTGTGCTTCGGATGGATCGACGGGCAGAAGCACTCCCTCGACGCCGACTACTTCCTGCAGACGTTCACGCCCCGCAGGGCGCGGAGCATCTGGTCGAAGGTCAACATCGGCCACGTGACCCGACTGATCGAGGAGGGCCGCATGCGGCCGGCGGGTCAGCGCGAGATCGACCGCGCGAAGGCCGACGGGCGATGGGACCGCGCGTATCGGCAGAGTGACGGCGACCTCCCCGCCGAGCTGCAGGAGGCGCTCGACGCAGACCCGACGCTCGCTCGAGCCTTCGCGGCGCAGACCGCCCAGAACCGGTTCGCGATGGCCTTCCGCGTGGCCAACCTGAAACGGCCCGCGTCGCGCGCGGCGCGGGTCGCCGAGTACGTCGAGATGCTGAAGCGGGGCGAGACCCTGCACTGACGACGCGGCGCAGCGCGAGCTACGTGAGCACGTCGCGGGTCGTGAACCGCCAGACGGCGAGCGCTGCCGCGATGGCGATCCAGACCATCTGAAGGAGCGCGTTGCCGACGAACGAATCCCATGAGATCGGCGAGCGCAGCAGATCGCCGAAGTCGAGCCAGCGATCGGTGAACAGGTAGGGGTGAAGCGCCGACAGCTGGGGGATCTGTCCGACGATCTGCGCCGCGACCGCGAGGATCGCAGTCGCGGCCATGGCGCCGACCGGCACCGTCGTGAGGGTCGAGAGCAGCACCCCGATCGCGGCGAGCCCCAGCATCGACACCGACACGTAGGCGACGACGGCAAGGCACCGCACCAGTCCCTCGGCGAGGCTCACCTGCGTCCCGCTCAGCAGCGTCAGCGGGCCGGCGCCGAAGAGGATCGCCCCGACGACCACCCCCACCGCGACCACGACGAAGGTCGCGATGATGCAGAACACCGCGGCGGCGATGTACTTCACCGCGAGCAGCGCCACGCGCCCCGAAGGTGCGACGAGCAGGTAGCGGAGGGTGCCGAGGCTCGCCTCGCCGGCGATCGTGTCGCCCGCGACGACGCTGATCGTGAGCGGAAGGAAGAGCGGGATCGCGATCGCCAGCGCGGCGAGGCCGACGAAGACGCCGTTGTCGGTGATCTGGTCGAGGAACGCCGGCCCGCGACCGGCACGGGTGCCGCCCGCGATCCGCACCGCGACGCCGAGCAGAACGGGGATGACAATCAGGGCTCCGAGGAGCATCCACGTGCGCAGGCGGCGGAAGAGCGTCGCCAGCTCGCTTCCGAGAAGACCC
Organism: Microbacterium sp. NPDC056044; assembly: GCF_042267145.1. NCBI lineage: Bacteria > Bacillati > Actinomycetota > Actinomycetes > Micrococcales > Microbacteriaceae > Microbacterium > Microbacterium sp. NPDC056044. The sequence goes on from NZ_JBHJWZ010000002.1 coordinate 210,279, forward strand.
GGGATTCCGCTCCCCCGTGCCGCGCCCGGGGCCGAGGGCGACGGCGCCGACGCCGCGTCGGCCGGGCGAGAGGCGGCATCACGCGACGACATCGAAGCCCCGCCCCGTCAGCTCCACGAATCGGTCCTCGAGGCTCGTCCGCTCGACGGTGATGCCTCGTACGCGCACGTCTGCACGCACGAGGGCCGCGACGATGTCTTCCGGTTCAGGCCCGTTCGCACGGAGCGTGCCGACGAGCGTGAAGGGCGCAGCATCCATCGCCTCGATCCCCGCGTGTGCGAGCACCTCTCGCGCCCGCGCGACGTCGGGAGTCTGCAGCTGCAGGCGGGCTGTGCCGTCGCCGCTGCGCAGCTCGTCGAGCGTGCCCGCCGCGACGAGCCGCCCCGCGCTCATGATCCCGGCGTGCGTGCACACCTGCTCGACCTCGGCGAGCAGGTGACTCGAGACGAACACGGTCGCCCCCTCGCCGGCCAGGGAGCGGATGAGTCCGCGCACTTCGCGCGTGCCCTGCGGGTCGAGCCCGTTCGTCGGCTCGTCCAGCACGAGCAGCTCGCGGGGCGTGAGCAGCGCGCCCGCGATGCCGAGACGCTGCTTCATGCCGAGCGAGTAGGCGTGCACCTTCTTGTCGGCTGCCGTCGTCAGGCCGACACGCTCAAGCGCCTCGTCGACGCGTCGACGGCGGGTGATGGATGCTGCGTGCCGGCCCGCCGCGTCGAACCGGTGCAGATTTTGCCGGCCAGTGAGAAACGGGGCGAAAGCGGGGCCTTCGACGAGTGCGCCCACCTGTGGCAGCACGGCGCGAAGGGCTTCGGGGATCGGCCGCCCGAGGACGCGGGCCTCGCCCGCCGTCGGACGGATGAGGCCGAGAAGCATGCGGATCGTCGTGGTCTTGCCCGACCCGTTGGGGCCGAGGAACCCGAACACCGAACCGTGCGGGACCTCGAGTGCGACCGCATCCACGGCCGTCTGCGCGCCGAACCGCTTGGTCAGACCGGAGGTCTCGATCGCGAGGTCGGCCACCGCAGGCTCAGTCGCCGGCCGCCACGCGTGCGAGGTGATCGGCGCTGACGGCGCCCGCGAAGACACGTCCGTCGTCGGCGAAGTACACCGTCACGAGCGCCGTCTCGAGCACGCGTCCGCCCGCGACAGGTCGCGTCAGGCTCTTGAGCTGCGCCTGCTGCTCGCTCGTCGCACCCGACGTGCTGGTGTCGGGCGGCGGCAGCTCGACGACCGCGGCCCAGCCTTGGCCGTGAACGATCGGCTGGGTCGCAGCATCCGTCCCCGAATCGTGCGTGCCGGGCGACGCCGGGTGATCCGGCAAGGTCTTGTTCTCGACGGTGTAGCCCGGTGCGGGGGTGTAGGTGAGCGTCGCGGCGTCAGGCGCCGTGTACGAGACGTCGGTGAACGTGACGGCGAACGCGGGCTGGTCGGCTTCGCGGGCGGTGATGGATGCTGCGAGCGCAGCGCCCGTCTCGCCGTCAATGGCGAAGCGCACCTCGCCGACGAGACCGGCATCGTCTTTCGGCTCGAGCACGAGTTCGTACACGTCACGTCCGGCGACGCGCCCGTCGATGCCGACCGAGATATCGGTCGACTCGCCGAGCTTCGCGAGAGCGTCGTCGAGCATCTGCTGCGGGGTTTGCCCCGTGTCGGGCTGCTGCTGCGGAGCGGTGGTGTCGCCGGCGGCCGTGTAGTGCGTCGCGGTCTGGGTCTCGGAGTCGACGAACCAGCCCTCGCGCGCCGACCGGTCGACGTACACGTCGCGCTCGGCGAGGCGGTCGAGCACCTGCAGTCGCGACTTGTCGCCGTCGAGGTAGACGTTCGCGGTGTGCGAACCGGTGAGGAGGTCGATGGCGTCGGAGGGGCTTGCCCCCGTCTTGCCCGACGTGCCCATGAGGCTGGAGAGGTCGGGCAGGCCGAGATCCGAGGTCTGCTCGATCGTGCCGGTCATCGCGGTGACATCGCTCGCGGCGGCGAATTCGATCAGCTGGGCTGGCGTCTTGTCGGGGAGATTCACCTGGGCATCGGCCGCGGTCGGGATGACCACGGCTGCGGCGACGGCCGCGACCGCGACGAAGGCGCCGGCGATCGAGAGCCAACGAACGGGTGACCGGCGCGGGTGCCGCCTATCCATGGGGCAAGGGTACGCCCGGGCGCCGACAGCGGCCACCGTCCCGAAATGACGTCCATGCGACTGCCCGTCTCGATAGCATGAGCGCGGGCGCTGATGCCCATCATCCGGGGGGACGAGATGGACACAGCGGTATCGACGAAGCCTGCGAGCGGTGTTCGCGAACGTGTGGGGCGCGTCTGGTACGGCGGGATCGCCGTCGTGGTGGCGATCGCGCTGACCATCCAGCTGGTCCTCGTCTTCTCAGGCGGCCAGGACGTCAACTCGTTTCAGGACACCGCCGGCGAGAGCCTTCCCACACGGCTGGTGAGGCTGTTCAGCTTCTTCACGATCCAGAGCAACCTGTTCGTGATGTTCACCTCGTTGGCACTCGCGCTGAACATCCACCGCGACGGCAAGCTCTGGCGGGTCCTGCGACTCGATGCGCTGCTCGGCATCATCATCACCGGGGCCGTCTACGAGACGATCCTCGCGCAGCTCATCCACCCCGAGGGGTGGGCGCTGGCCGCGACGATCGGCTTCCACTACATCTCCCCGTGGGCGACGCTCATCGGCTGGCTCATCTTCGGGCCTCGCCCCCGCATGACGTGGGCCACCACCGCGTTGGCGTTCATCTGGCCGGTGGCGTACCTCGTCGGCACGTTCGTCAATGGAGCGATCACCGGGTGGTACCCGTATCCGTTCGTCGACGTGACGATGATCGGGTTCGCCGACGCCGTCCGCAATTCGGCCGTGATCCTCGCCGGCGGCGTTCTCATCGCCGTCGTGCTGACTCTGCTCGACCACCACCTCCCCTCCCTCGTGCGGGACAGCCCTCCCCCGAAGGCGCGGTGACCGGATCGCGGCAGTGCGGGGCTCAGGTGCCGATCGTGGAGACCAGCACGCCGCCCTCGATCGGGAGGACCCGCCAGACGCTGCCCGCGCCCTCGACCCGGAGCGCGCCATCGCCCACGATCAGCGCCGTGCGCTCGTCGATGCCGAGCCCACCCGCGATCAGCCCGGACTCGACGGCGGCGACCATCCGGGAGAGCATGCCGCGCTGGGCGACGTGCACCTCGATGGCCACGTCGACGAGGCCGATGCCGGCCTCGATCTCCAGCTCGTCGCCCGGTTCGTCGGGGTCCTCAGGTGAGACGACTACGCCGCCGATGCGCGAGCCGCCTCCGAGCGAGCCCTCCGCCGCGATCATCGCGCCGGCCGAGACGCCGAGGTAGGGAACGCCGCCGGCGACCAGTCGGCGCAACTCGCTGAACACCGGCTCGAGCCCGGCGCGCACGTCCTCGACGACACCGCCGCCCACCGCGATGCCGTCGACGTCCGCGATCGCATCGAGCCCGATCGGCTCGCCGGGCCGCCCCGCGGTCAGGTGCGCCTCGATCGCGAGTCCCGCCCCGGCCTCGGCCAGAAGCTCGCCGAGCGCCACCGCCTTCTCCTGGGCTTCGGGGTGCAGCGAGATCACGGCGATGCGCGGCCGCGCGCGCCCCGCGTCGGCGGCTCGCTTCGCCGCTTCAGCGACGAACGGCGCGTAGAGCGAGGCATCCGCTGCCGTGGTCGCGCCGCCCCCGATGAGGTGCACGCTCACGCGGCACCATTCCCGTCGAGAACGAGGATCCCGCGGCGGATTCCGTCGACGCCGGTATCCGCGTCGTTCGCATCGAAGCTCATCCGAGGAGCCTACGCGGACTGGAGTGCGGGCGGAGTGCGGGCGGAGTGCGGGCGGTGCCCGCACGGTCGCCGGGTCGGTCCCGGCGTCTGAGCGGGTCCCCCGCATGCGCGGTGAATGTCTGAGGGTCTGGCTACCGTCGCCTGCGTGGCAGTGGGTGACGCGTTGGCCGGGCTGGACCCGACGCAGCTGGAGGCGGTCGAGCACGGCGATGGACCGTTGGTGGTTGCGGCGGGAGCGGGCACCGGAAAGACGCGGGTGCTGACCGCACGGGTGGCGCGACTGCTCGAGGCGGGGGTCGTGCCGGAGCGGATCCTGCTGCTGACGTTCACGCGGCGTGCCGCGTCCGCGATGCTCTCCCGTGCCGCAGCGCTGTGCGGCGACGCGCAGGCTGCGCAGCGCATCGCCGGCGGAACATTCCATGCCGTCGCGCACCGCATCGTCGCCGAGCACGCGCAGCATCTGGGGTTGGAGGACGTGACCGTCATCGATCCCGACGACGTCATCGACCTCATCGACCTGCTGCGCGCGGAGCACGGACTCGACGGCACCGAGGTGCGACTGCCCACGACACGCACCATCGCCGACATCGGGTCTCGCGTGGTCAACACCGCGACCCCGGTCCGCGCGGTGATCGAAGAGCAGTTCCCCTGGGCGCTCGAGCAGGCCGACACCATCGCCGGCTTGCTGCGCCATTACCGTGACCGCAAACGCGCGCGCGGCCTGCTCGATCTGGACGATCTGCTCATCGCCTGGCGGGCGCTGGTCGCTGATCCCGATGTCGGGTCGAGGCTGCGGGCGCGCTGGGACTGGGTGCTGGTCGACGAATACCAGGATGTCAACCAGCTTCAGGTCGACATCGTGCGGGGGCTCCGTCCCGACGGCCGCGGGCTCACCGTCGTCGGCGACGATGCGCAGGCGATCTACGCGTTCCGGGGAGCGAGCGCCGGGCACCTGCTCGACCTCGTCGAGGCGTACCCCGACGCGACGCTGGTGCGCCTGGAGCGCAACTTCCGTTCCACGCAGCCGATCCTCGACCTCGCGAACGACGTGCGCCCGGGCGAGCTGAAGCTGCGGCTGGTCGCCGACCGCGCGCAGCAGGGCGCCCGGCCGACGCTGGTCACCTGCCGCAACGCCGACGACGAGGCCCGCACCATCGCGGATCGCATCCTCGCCGCGCACGTCGATGGCACGCCGCTGCGTTCGCAGGCCGTGCTGATGCGCACCGGGTCCCACAGCGCGCAGCTCGAGGTCGAGCTCAAGGTACGAGGCATCCCGTTTCACAAGTTCGGCGGCATCGGCTACCTCGAGACGTCGCATGTGCGCGACCTGCTCGCCGGCTTTCGAGTCGTGCTCAACCCGGCCGACGAGGTGTCGTGGTACCGCCTGCTCACCCGGCACCGTGCGATCGGCAAGGCGAGCGCGCGCGGGCTCGCGGCGATCCTCGCGGACGGCGGCGTCGATCGCGCGGCCGACGCGATCGCCGCCGCCCCGGCGAAGGCGCGCACCGGGCTCGCGTCGACGCTGTCGCTCCTCGGCGGCGTCGACTCCACGACCGCTGTGCCCGAGCTGGTCGAGGCCTGCCGGGGCGCGGTGGATCCGCTCCTGCGCGCGCATTACCCGGATTGGCACCGTCGGGTGACCGAAGTCGACGGCATCGCACAAGCCGCCGCCGGGCAGAGCGATCTGCGCACGTTCGTGAGCGAGCAGGCGATCGACCCCGTGAACGTCGCCGGCGACTGGGCGAAACAGCCGCACCTCGACGAGGACTGGCTGACCCTGTCGACGATCCACTCCGCGAAGGGCCTGGAGTGGGACACGGTGCATCTGATGCGGGCCAACGACGGCGCGATGCCCTCCGACATGGCCCTCACCTCGCGCGCCGGCCTCGCCGAGGAGCAGCGCCTCTTCTACGTCGCACTCACCCGCGCACGCGACACCCTCGACGTGTACGTGCCCTCGCAGCTGCCCACCCATCCCACCGCGTTCCTGGCCAAGCACGTCGCCGCCAAACCCAGCAGGTTCCTGACCGAGGCTGCTCGCGCTCTGATGGAATCGGTCCGCACCGCCGCCATCACCCCCGAGCCGGCGATCGCACGGGCCGCCGCGGTGCCGCGCGTGCGCACGGACGCGTTCGACGAACTCTTCGCCTGATCGGCATCGGCTCGTCTCGCAGCCTCAGAGGTCGTCGTCTCCGTCACCCCGCGCATCGGCGACGCGGGCAACGAGCACCGGCTCCTCCTCGAGGCAGAGGTCGATGATGCCGCGGAGCAGGCCTCCGAGCGTGGTCGAGCTCAGCAGGCGGAACCGGTCGTACTCGCCCAGCGGAGCGATCGCGGCGAGCTGCCAGGACGACTCCACCGGATCCTCCGAAAGGTCCGTCCCGGGATCCCATCGAGCCTCATCCAGAACGGAGGCGAGCGTCGCGAGGCGGCGGACGATCTGCTCGGCCTCGCGGTGGAGCGGCGCGAGCGCCTCGTCCCAGACGAGCGGGGCCATCGTCGTCACGTCGGCCACCGGGTGCGGGTCGTCCTCGCCCCATCGGTCGACGGTGATCCGCTCCCCGCCCACGGCGACCACGTACAGGTCCGCCGCACCCGCCTCGATCTGCAGGATGCGCGCCATCGTGCCGATGGAGGCGCGCTGATCCCCACCGCCCGCTTCGAACCCACGCTCGATGAGGACGACCCCGAACTCCGGATCCTCCACGTCGAGCAGGCGACCCATCATGGTGAGGTAGCGCGGCTCGAACACCCTCAGCATCAGCGGCGTGTAGGGCAGCAGAACGCTGCCCAGCGGGAACATCAGGACGGCGTCCATGAGCTCTGGCGTTCGTCAGCTCTTCGTGAGGTCCTGGGCGAACATCACGAGGATGCCGCTCGGACCGCGTAGGTACGTGAGTTTGTAGACACCTTGATAGTTCGCGACTCCGCGAAGCGGATGACACCCATGCCGCGCCGCGATCTCGAGGGCCTCATCGATGTCGTCGACGGAGAAGGCGACGCGGTGCATGCCGATCTCGTTGGGCAGAGTGGGCTCGGTCTCGATCGCGTCGGGGTGGATGTACTCGAAGAGCTCTAACTGGCCGTGGCCGTCCGGCGTCTGGAGCACCGCGATCTTGGCGTGGTTCCCGTCGAGCCCGACCGCGGTGTCGGCCCACTCTCCGCTCACGGTGTCACGGCCGAGGACGGTGAGTCCGAGGTCGGTGAAGAACGCGATGGTCGCTTCGAGGTCACGAACGGCGATGCCGACATTCTCCAGCGTGATGCGCATGCGTTGCATGCTACTCAGCAGGGCTGACGCGCTCCGCGTCCCCTCTGCCTACGGCGACATCAGCTCCCGCCGCACGACGGCGGCGCTCCACCGTCCCAGCACGATGCCCGCGACGGTGTCCGAGATGTGGTGCTGGCCGCGATAGACCCGCGAGAACGCGATCGCTCCGGGAATCCCGTACCGGAGCAGGGGACCGAGCAGCCGCGCACCGCGGGCGCCGTGGCGATCGAGCAGGTCGGCGAGCGTGCCGTGGAGCGCGAAGGCTGCCGCCGTGTGCCCGGACGGGAACGACGACGTCGCGTGCGGCTGCTCCGGGCGCCACAGCCCTGTGGGCCGCGGCCGCCCCACGAGCGCCGCGGATGCGACGAAGCACGCGGTCTCGAGGGCCAGCACCGCGGCGGGGGCGACCGCTGAGCGCCGGTCGCGCGTCAGGAACCAGGTGATGCCGCACCAGATCGCCCCGTTCGCGATGGTCTGTGGCACGCCGGAGTACCACGACAGCGGTGCGGTGACCCGGTCGATCGGCTCGCGCGGCGAGGTCGGGTCGGGCGGCGAGGTCGGGTCTGCTGGGTCGGTCGCGATCGCGGCTTCGCCGTCGTCCGGTCGGTGGCCGAACGCGCCCTGGAGCCCGCGCACGGCCTGATCCTCCCGTGGGTCGTCGCCGCCGAGGAGCCGCACCGCCCACCCCGCCGCGGCCAACACCGCGATCGCGCCGAGGCCCGGGAGGACGACGGTTCGGAGCAACGCCATGCCCACAGGCTAGTGGCGCGGCTTGCAAGGGAACACGTCGGAGCGCGCGGGCACGTGCCTGACTACCCGGGGAGGTCGTCGGCGAGGTGCCCGGCGTCGCTCGGTGCGTGTGTCGCGGCCCAGCTGGTGAGGAGTTTGATCCGGTCCTCGTGAGGGCTGCCCGGCTCGGCGGTGTAGAGGTTCAGTGTCCGTGCCGCGCGGTTCGGGTTGGCGAGCTCGGCCGACTGGTACGTGAGTTCGAGGTGCCCCACGACGGGATGGCGGAGGCGCTTCACACCCTCGTGACGACTGCGCACATCGTGGGAGGACCAGAGCCGGGTGAAGTCATGGCTGCGGGTGGAGAGCTCCCCGATGAGCTCTCGAAGTGCCCGGTCGTCGGGTTCGCGTCCCGCTTCGGCGCGGAGCAGGGCAACCGTGGCGGATGCTCCGCCCTCCCAGTCGACGAAGAAGTCGCGTGCGGCAGGGTCGAGGAAGTGGAAGCGGGCGAAGTTCGCCCGATCGCCGATCGTGGTGGGACTGTCGAACATCGGCGCGTGCAGGGCGCGCGCCAGCGCGTTGGTCGCGAGCACATCGAGCCGCCCGTTGCGGAGGAACACCGCCGACAGCGTCACGGAGTCGATCAGCCAGCGCACCGGACCATCCAGGGCACCGTCCTTGGGACGAGGCGCGCGCCGCACCGTGGGACGGGCCGCCTTGGCGAGATCGAAGAGGTACTCGCGTTCGTCGTCGTTGAGCTCGAGCGCGCGCGCCACGGCGCCGAGCACCTCTTCCGAGACGCCCGTGATGTGCCCCTTCTCCAGGCGGGTGTACCACTCTGTGCTCACCCCGGACAGCACCGCGACTTCCTCGCGACGCAGGCCCGGCACGCGCCGGCGGCTGCCGGCGGGCAGGCCGACCTGCTCGGGGGAGATGCGTCCGCGCCGGCTCACCAGGAAGTCCCGGATGTCATCGCGGTTGCTCGGGCTCTCCATTCCCCCACGGTAACCCCGGGCGTCACGGCTGAGGGGGTGGAGCCTGTACCCCCTATAGACGCGACCTCCCGCGCCTACGAGGGACGGGATGTGATGGATGCTGTCAACCCCCGAAGGAACTCATCATGCGTGCCACCCTCATGTACGGTCCCGGCGACGTCCGGATCGAAAACGTCCCCGATTCCCGCATCAAGAACCCCACCGACGCGCTCGTGCGGATCACCGCATCCTGCATCTGCGGGTCCGACCTGCACCCCTATCACTCGATGGATGCTGCGGCCGCACCTGCCCGCATGGGTCACGAGTTCATCGGGGTCGTGGAAGAGGTCGGATCCGACGTCGTGACCGTGAAGAAGGGCGACCTCGTCGTCTCGCCGTTCGCCATCTCCGACAACGTCTGCGAGATCTGCAGGGAGAACCTGCAGACCTCCTGCCTGCACCATGTGGCCGGCTTCTGGGACGGCATCCCCGACGAGGGCGGACAGGCCGAGGCCATCCGCGTGCCGCTCGCCGACGGCACCCTCGTCAAGCTGCCCGTCGCGGCCGACTCCGCACTCCTCCCATCACTGCTCACCCTGTCGGACGTGTTCGGCACCGGCTACCACGCAGCCGTCGCCGGCGGCGTGAAGACCGGCTCGTCCGTCACCGTGATCGGCGACGGCGCTGTCGGACTGCTCGGCGTGCTGTCGGCGAAGCGCCTCGGCGCCGAGCGGATCATCCTCATGGGCCGCCATCAGGTGCGCACCGGCCTCGGCCGGGAATTCGGCGCGACCGATGTGGTCTCGGCGCGCGGCGACGAGGGCATCGCCCAGGTGCGCGACCTCACCGGCGGACACGGCACCCACGTCGTGCTCGAAGCCGTCGGGTACATGTCCGCGTACGAGCAGGCGCTCGGCGTCGTCCGTCGCGGCGGCGTGATCAGCCGCGTCGGCGTGCCCCAGTACGAGGACGCACCGATCGGTTTCGCAAGCCTGTTCCGCCACAACATCCGCCTCGCCGGCGGCCCCGCCCCCGTGCGGGCCTACATCGACGAGCTGATGCCCGACATCCTCGACGGGAAGATCAACCCCGGCAAGGTGTTCGACGCCACGACCGGCCTCGACGGCGTCCCGGCCGGCTACCGCGACATGGATCAGCGCACCGCGCTCAAGGTCCTCGTCACCCCGTGACCACCGCCCCCACAGACAGCGAGACGAACATGTCGATCAAGAACCCTCAGTACGATTTCACCGGCCAGGTCGCCCTGGTCACCGGCGCCGCGTCCGGCATGGGGTTGGCCGCGGCGCGCGCCTTCGCCGAGAACGGCGCGGCCGTGGTCCTCGCCGACCTGAACCAGGACGCCGTGGATCTCGCTGCGCAGTCGCTGGTGGATGCCGGCTACCGGGCGATCGGCGTCGCGTGCGACGTCGCCGACGAGGCGCAGGCTGCCGCGATGGTCGACACGGCGGTGGCGGCCTTCGGCCGGCTGGACATGGCCTTCAACAACGCGGGCATTCAGGCCCCGCCCTCGGACGCGGCCGACGAGACCGCCGAGAACTTCGACCGGGTCAACGCCGTCAACCTCCGCGGAGTGTGGGCCGCCCAGAAGCACGAACTGCGGCACATGCGCACGCAGGGGTCCGGTGCCATCGTCAACAACTCGTCGCTGGGCGGCATTGTCGGGCTGCCCGAGCGCGCCGCGTATCACGCCTCCAAGCACGGGGTCATCGGCCTCACCAAGAGCGCCGCCGTCGAGTACGCGCCCCGGGGAATCCGCATCAACGCGATCTGCCCCGGAGTCATCGAGACCCCGATGGTCTCCGACATGCTCGAGGGTCAGGCCGAGGCGATGGCCGCGATCGTGCAGCAGCAGCCGATCGGCCGACTCGGCACGGCCGACGAGATCGCCGCCGCCGTCCTGTGGCTGTGCAGCCCCGGCGCAAGCTTCGTGGTCGGCGTCGCACTGCCGGTCGACGGCGGGTTCACCACCCACTGATCGGCGCGCCCTTCGCGCGAGCGGTGGCGCCTTGCTCGCCAGGAGTTGCCCGCGCCCGTGGGCGTACCTGGGCGGGCCTTGTGGACCGATTCCTCCGCGGTCAAAATGGTGTCGATTTGCGCGCCTCGTTCGGGTTGAGGAGACACCCATGGATGCCGTGTCGGTGCCGTTCACGACGGATGACTACCGAGCACGCATGAAGGGGGCGGCGCAGGCCGCCGCGGCGGAAGGTCTCGACGGGCTGCTCGTCACGCCCGGCCCGGATCTTCTCTGGCTCACCGGGTATCAACCGACGGCCATCACCGAGCGGCTGACGTTGCTCGTGCTCCGCGAGGATGCCGAGCCGCAGCTGTTGGTGCCGATTCTGGAACGTCCGGATGCCGAGTCAGCAGCCGGTGCGGGCGCCGTGACCATCACGGATTGGCGAGACGGCACGGACCCGTACACCGCGGCAACGCCGTTGCTCCGATCCGATGGCGAGTACGCGATATCGGACTCGGCGTGGGCGATGCACCTTCTGGGTCTGCAGGCACGCGCACCGAAGACCAGATACTCGTCGGTCACGGAACGACTGCCCATGCTGCGGGCGGTGAAGGACCCCGCGGAACTGGCCAGGTTGGAGGCCGCGGGCGCGGCTGCGGACGCCACCTTCCGTGAGATCGTGAAGGTGCCGTTCGTGGGGCGCAAAGAGACCGACGTCGCCGCCGATCTTGCGCGGCTGCTCCGTGAGTTCGGGCACGAACAGGTCGACTTCACCGTCGTCGGGTCGGGGCCGAACGGCGCCAACCCGCACCACGAGGCGGGCGATCGCACGATCCTTGCCGGAGACATGGTCGTGCTGGACTTCGGCGGGCTGATGCACGGGTACGGCTCCGACACGACCCGGACGGTGTGCGTGGGTGAGCCGACCGCGGAGATGCGGGAAGTCCACGACGTCGTGCGCGCCGCTCAGCAGACGGCGTTCGAAGCCGTGCGCCCGGGCATCGCCTGCCAGGAGGTCGACCGCGTCGCTCGTCGGGTCATCACCGAGGCCGGGTACGGCGACGAGTTCATCCATCGCACCGGGCACGGGATCGGGATGACGACCCACGAGCCGCCGTACATGGTCGAGGGTGAGTGGCGGCCGACGGTGCCGGGAATGTGCTTCTCGATCGAGCCGGGCATCTACCTCGCGGGCCGCTTCGGCGTCCGGATCGAGGACATCGTCACCGTGACCGAGGACGGCGGGCGTCGCTTCAACGACACCGACCACGGGCTCACCATCGTCGAGTGATCGGCACCCGATGGCGCCGCTGGGCGCATGCATCGGTGGTGCTCTACCGTCGGGCCCCCCTCAGCGCTATCTTCAGCACTGATCGGCTTCTGTTTCGGTACCTCGCCACGCGGAAAGGGACGTCCGATGCTTCACTCGCCTGATTTTCGAGTTGGCGCGCGATGAGCGGCGCGGAATCGTCAAGCCGCCGACGCGACACGGTCCGTGCGCGTGCCGCGGCCGTGCCCGCACCGGTGTGGATCTCGTGGATCGCCCTCGCGCTCATGACGACCAGCTCGGTCGCCAGCTTGCGGCCGGCGCCGACGATGGCCGTGTACGGGCTGGCGGCGGTCTTCCTCTACCTGGTCCCGGCGGTCGTCTTCCTGCTGCCCACGTCATTGGTGGCCGCGGAGCTTGCCTCCGGCTGGAAGGGCGGCGTCTACAAGTGGGTGTCCGAGGGCATCTCGAAGCCCATGGGGTTCCTGGCCATCTGGTGCCAGTTCGCGATGACGATCTTCTACTATCCGACGCTGCTCGGGTTCGTAGCATCCACTCTCGCGTACGTCATCAACCCGGCGCTGGCATCGAATGGCGTGTGGACGGCGCTCGTGATCATGGTCTGCTACTGGGCCGGTGTCTTCGTGTCGTCGCGAGGAACCAAGGGCGTGGCGGGCCTCGCGAGCTGGGGTCTGATCATCGGCACGCTCATCCCCGGCGCGGTGCTGGTGATCCTCGGCGCGCTCTTCCTCGGGCAGGGCAACCCGTCGGCCGCGCCGATGACCGTCGACAACCTGCTCCCGCAGTGGGCCGGCCTTGCCAGCCTCGTGCTCATCGTGAACAACTTCCTCTCCTACAGCGGCATGGAGATGAACGCGGTGCACGTGTCGTCGCTGAAGAACCCGGGTAAGGAGTACCCGAAGGCGATCTTCCTGGCCATGGGGCTCGTGCTGCTGATCTTCATCCTCCCCGCGCTCGCGATCAGCTGGGTCGTCCCGGCCGAGCAGATCTCGCTGACGGCCGGCATCATGCAGGCGTTCGAGGCCGTGTTCGCCACCTTCGACATCTCGTGGCTGACCCCGATCGTCGGGATCATGCTCGTCGCGGCGTCCCTGGGTGGCATGCTCACGTGGCTGGCGGGTCCGTCGAAGGGCCTGCTGCTCATCTCGCGGGAAGAGGGCTACCTCCCGCCATTCCTGCAGAAGCTCAACAAGAACGGCGTGCAGCAGAACCTCCTGGTCACCCAGGGCATCGTCACCTCGGTCATCGCGCTGGGATACGCGCTCATCCCGAACGTGTCCAGCGCGTACTGGATCTTCTCCGTGATCACGACGCAGGTCTACCTGATCATGTACCTGCTCATGTTCGTCGCCGCGGTCCGCTTGCGCCGGCTGCATCCCGATCACCCGCGCGGATACCGCGCCCCGATGCTGGTCGCGCTCTGCGGGGTCGGCTTCGCCGCGTCGCTCGCCGCACTCCTCGTCGGTTTCATCCCGCCGTCGCAGTTCGGCGACCAAAGCCCGTGGATTTATCTCGTGATCGTGGGTGGGGGCGCGCTCGGACTCGGGCTGCTCGTGCCGTTCCTCTTCTACCGGTTCCGCAAGCCCTCCTGGAAGCAGCCGGCCGCGGCACCCGGAGGTGAATCATGAGCACGGATGCTGAGACCCAGAGCAAACGAGAACGCTCGGTGATCGCCACCGTCGCCATCGTCGTGCTGGTCGCGCTCGCAGTGATCGCGACCGTCATGTTCGTCGGGGCCCGGCAGCAGGCCAAGGATGTCGACAAGGCACAGGAACTGCTCGACGCGTTCGCCGACGCGGGAATCGCGGTCAGCTTCACACCGGAGCAGGTCGCATCGGTGCTCGGCGACGACGGAGGCGCGACCTGCGCCGACCCGAACTCCGCGCTCGCGCGGTCGACGCTGCTCGCCGCGCTCTCGAACGGCGCCGGTGGGCCAGGCCTGCGCCCGACCTTGGTGGAATCCAGGCTCCTACAGGGCCAGCTGCTGATCATCCAGACGTACTGCCCCGATGAGGCCAAAGAGTTCCAGGAGTTCGTGGACAGCCTCAACACGGTCGGCGGCGACGGCTCGTGAGTGACGAGATCCGCGCGCGGATCAGCGCGATGATGCCCGCCGCCCGCGGCGAGCTCGCCGAGCTCGTCGCCATTCCCTCCGTCGCCGACCCGCGCCAATACCCACGGGAGGAATGCGCCAAAGCGGCCGAGTGGGTACGCGGACGATTCGCTGCGCTCGGTTTCGATGACGCCCGGCTGGAGCGCACACCCGATGGCAGTGACGCCGTCGTCGGGAGCCGGCAAGCAGCTGACCCGGACGCGCCGACGGTCCTGCTGTATGCCCACTACGACGTGCAGCCTCCCCTCCAGGAGTCCGCGTGGCGGACGCCGCCGTTCGTGCTCACCGACGTCGACGGCCGCTGGGCGGGCCGCGGGGCCGCGGACTGCAAGGGCAACATCCTGATGCACCTGCTGGCGCTGCGCGCCCTGCAGGACGAGATCCCCGTCCACCTGAAGCTCGTCGTCGAGGGCAGCGAGGAACAGGGCACGGGCGGGCTCGAACGCTACGTCGAGGAGAACCCCGATGTCCTCTCCGCCGACGTGATCCTCGTATGCGACACAGGGAACGCCGCGGTCGGGCGCCCTGCGGCGACCGTTTCGCTGCGTGGTTTCGCGAACGTCGTCGTGCGGGTCGAAGCGCTCGCGTCGGAGATCCATTCCGGCATGTTCGGCGGCCCGGCGCCCGATGCGCTTGCCGCGCTTGTCGCTGTGCTCGCCTCGTTGCGCGACGACGACGGTGCGACGACGATCGACGGCCTCAGCAAGGACGGAACCTGGGTCGGTGAGCCCTATGACGCCGGGCAGTTCCGCACCGACGCCGGCGTGCTCGACGGGGTCAGCCTTCTGGGCGACGGGACCGTGGCGGACGAACTCTGGGCGCGGCCGGCGCTCACCGTGCTGGGCATCGACTGTCCGCCGGTGGTCGGCTCATCAGCATCCATCGTCCCGCGCGCCGCGGCCCGTCTGAACCTGCGGATCCCGCCCGGCGTGCACGCACAGGACGCGCACGACGCGCTGGCGGCGCACCTTCGGAACCATGCTCCGTGGGGCGTGCGGATCGACGTCGAGACCGAGGCGGTCGGAGAACCGTTCCGCGCTTCCACCGAAGGACCCGCGTTCCGCGCGTTCGCCGCCGCGATGCACTCGGCGTACGGGATCGAACTGACGAGGCTGGGGCAGGGCGGATCGATTCCGCTCTGCAATGTCTTCGCCGACACCTACCCGAGAGCCGAGATCATCCTCATGGGCGTCGAAGAGCCGCTGGCGCTCATCCACGCGCCCAACGAGAGCGTCGATCCGACAGAGATCGAGAACCTGGCGGTGGCCGAGGCGCTCTTCCTCCGGTCCTACGCGAAGACGGTCTGACCGAGCGACGAAGTCAGCGCGACTCGACGGGGGTGTCGTCGTCCATCCAGTCCGCGGCGGGAGCGCTGCGGAATCCTCGCGCGGAGCCTGACGCCACCAGCCCCAGCAGCACGCCCAGCGCGATCGACACCATCGTGGCGATCGTGGTGATGATGGCGTTGGTGCCCGACGACTCCCCGTCCAGCGCGGTCGCGACGCCGATGAGGCCGAGCGCGCCGGGCACGAGCAGCCAGAACGCCGGCAGGAAGCTCACCAGTGCCGGCGGCCCGGTGCGCTGGCGCGCCACGACCACGGCGACCGGCGTCATCGCCGCAGCGCCCACGAGCGCCGAGAGGACGCCGTCGAAGAACACATCACCGAGCACCTGGGCGCCGTAGGCGACGTACAGCACAACCAGGATCCAGCCCATGGACGAGGGGCGCGCACATTGGTAGACGCTGATGCCCACGCCGAAGACCGCGACGGCCACCCACGGCGCGATGGGGCCCAACGGCCAATGCGTCGCGGTGATCGAGGGAACACCGATGAGCGCGGCAGCCGCGACGATGCCGGTCGCGAGCAGGAGTAACCGGATAGCTCCGGCGGCGACGCGTGCAGCGCCCGAGACGATGTGTCCCGTCGCGAGTTCGATCACGCCGATCGTCAGGAGCCCGCCAGGCAGCAGCATGATCAACGGGGCGACGATCGCCGGCAGCACACCCGGATCGACGAGATGCGCGACCCCGAGCATGACCACACCGACCCCGAATGATGCCGCCACCACCACCAGAGCCTGGTACGCCGCTTGCAGGCGCTCCGTCCCGAGCAGCAGCGCGCCGACGCCGACGCCCAGCACACCCGCAGCGATCACACCGGGCCAGGATGAGCCGAGCAGCACACTGAGCGCTGCAGACAGCAGCCCGTATGCACCGATCCGCTGCCACTTCGTGAATGGCTGGGGCAGACCGTCAACGCGCGGGAGCTGCCGACGCACCCAGCTCGCGCTGTTCGGTCGGGTGCGCGCCACGCCCGCGATGCGATCCACGGCATCGACCTGGTAGAGCAGCGCGGTGCTGTCGCCGGCGGTCACCGCCCTCGTCTGCACAGCACCGGCATCTCCCGACGAGACGAGGATGGATGTCGGGAACACGACGGCTTCGGCGGAGGTCAGACCGTTCACCTTCGCCATGTCGTCCAGGGCGCTGCGGACCTGTCCTACCGGGTAGCCGCTGTCGATCATCGCGGTGCCCAAGGATGCCATCGCGTCCAGCACGGCGGACGCTGACTGGCTGCCGGCCACACCAGTGATCGAGTTGGTGGCCTCACGCGCAGGCCCGCGAGGTGCGAGCAGCCACAGCAGCACGCCCGCCGCGACGAGCACGCCGAGTGCCAGCAGCACCGTCGGCAGCGTGGTGGTCGATTCCGTCACCGCGGGCGGGATGGCCGGAATGGGTGTTGCTGTCGGCACCGGAGTGGCGGTCGGCTCGGGCGTCGGGGTGGCGGTGGGCGTCGGGGTCGCGTCGGGCGAGGCCGTCGGCTCGGGGGTGGACGTGGGCGTGACGGTGGGCGACGGCGACGGTGAGGCCGTCGGTGTCGGTGTCGGTGTCGCTGTCGGGTCAAGAGTCGGCGACGGTGACTCCGCCGGCGCAGCGGGAACCAGAGGCGAGACGTTCGCCGGAGTGGTTGCGGATGCGTGAACGATCGAGACGAGGACTGCGGTGCTCACCAAGAGAAGGATCGCCGCGGTAGCGGTGGCGCACGCGAGAATCGTGCGCCACCGGCGCCTCGGTTTCGTGTGCGTCCACGTCATCAATCACTCATGTTGGCACTGCGACGCAGCAAGGCGATAGCGCGCCGCCCAAGCGAGAGCTCCCGTCCGGATGCGGGAGCTCACCCCATGCCGGGCGCCCCATACTGGGCTCCATCCGGCAGTTCCGGGCAAGAAGCGTCAGCGGTCTGGGCTGCGATCTCGGCACGCACAGCGACGCCGTCCGGCACGACTCGGAGGGTGTACACGATTCCTTCCTGAGCGCCCGGTTCCGGGATGTACCCGAGGGACATCCCGTCACTGTTCGTGCCGTCGGGGCGATGGTCTCCCCATACGGAGACGAGACCAGGGGCGGGGTGTTGGTCGAGCCAATCGGCGGTATCGCTGAGTGTGGCGTCGGGTACTAGCCAGAACGCCTCAAGCTCGGATACTGGCCCGCACGGCCAGCCCGTGTAGGACATGAACGAGGCGACAGTCGAAGTGGCGGCGGTCGTACCGGGCGGAAGGGAGATGTCGTCGAGCCATGCCTGGGCCTGCGCCTGTGCCTGCTCGTCGCCGCTTCCAGACGCGATGACACCAGAGGGAGGTGGTGTCGACTCGGGCGTGGTCGCGGCTGCCGGGGCGGGCGCGCCCGCAGGTGTCTGACCGGTCGCACATCCGGTCAGGGCGAGGGCGGCCAGAACCGATGCGGCGAAGGTAAGGCGGTGGCGCACCCGACCACTCTAGGAGGCGGCGCCAGACACCTCGATGAGCACGATGCACAGGAGCCGCGATTTGTTGGCTGCCTGCTCGTCTGCCGCAGGTGAGCCCGTCATACGCTCAAGTCATGAGACCAGAGCCCGTGCCCTTGCCGGACGTGCTGTCGGGTGTCGTGCTTGAAGTCTGGGCGCTCGACATGCCGCGTCAGCACGAGGGCGAGCAGGTTCTGCCGATGCCGACGACGGAGATCATCGTCAATCTCTCGGGGCCTTATCGCGTGCACACGCCCGGCGGGGCGATCTGGGAGACGCCGGCGGTCTTCGGGACGGGGATTCGGCATGGCGTGGTGCGGTTCGAAGACCCGCCGACGCTGCGGCACGTGGCGGTGCGGCTACCCGCGTACGGTCCCGCACGGTTCGGCGTCCCTCCGTCGGCAGCACCGGCACCCGTGCCCGGAGCGCTCGGCGCGGACCTGGCAGCCCTCGCCTCCGCCCTGCACTCCGCGCGGGACTCGGATGTGACCGATGCTGCCTGCGAGGTACTCGGACTGCTGGAACGTCACGTGCGGCCCGAGACGGACGCGGAGCGCACCGTGCGCCAGGCCGCCGACGCGCTGGTCGCCGATCCCGCCCGTGAGATCGCGGGGATCGCCGACGAACTGGGCGTGACCCACAAGACGCTCATCTCTCGGTTCCGGCGCGTCACCGGTGTCACGCCGTCGCAGCTGTCGCGTCTGGTGATGGTGGATGCCATCGTTCGGGCGGTGCCGACGACGGGCACCATGCCGTCGTGGACGCAGATGATCGCCGACAGTCCATTCGTCGATCAGTCGCATTTCATCCGCTCGTTCCGGCGGCTCGTGGGCATCTCACCGCGCGAGTATCGAGATGCGCTGGCGGCCACACGGTACGACGATCCGCGGTTCCTCGCCTCACAGGGGTGAACTCGGTACAAGGCACGTGGCACCGTGAGCCCTCATCCTGAGGGTATGGACGTTGACGAGGCACGCAGAACGCAGCTGCGCAACATCGAGCAGTCGACGGGCACCCCGCTTGCCGACTGGTTCGCACTCATCGAGGGTCGCCGGGCCGAAGGGCTGAAGCGCGGTCAGCTCGTGGCCTGGCTCAAGAGCGAGCACGGACTGACGCACGGCAACGCGAACGCACTCGCGCTCGCGTCGGCGGCCGACGGAGAGGTCGAGCCCGTCGACCTCGTCGCGGCTCAGTACGCCGGCGGGAAGGAGTCGCTGCGGCCGCTCTACGATCGGCTCGTGACGTTGGCCGCGTCGCTGGGCGACGACGTCGAGGTGTCGCCGAAGAAGACGAGCGTGTCACTGCGCCGTTCGAAGCAGTTCGCGGTGCTCACGCCCGCGACGCGCACGCGCATCGACGTCGGGCTCAACCTCGGCGACGCACCCGCGGACGGTCGGCTCGAGCAGACGACTGGCATGTGCTCACACAGGGTGCGGATCTCATCAGTCGACGAGGTCGATGACGAACTCGCCCGCCTCCTGCGGGCCGCCTACCAGCGCGCCTGACCTAACGATCCTCTGCCGTTTATCTAGACGGTCGACTGGCCCGACCCCTTGATGTCGCTGTGGCGGCCGCGGCCGGCCGGGCCGTAGCGTGGGCGGGGTAGCCGATGAGAGGGCGAGAATGACCGGGGCACGCGACATCCAGCGATCCATCCTTCCGATTCCCGATCAGCGGGCGACGACCACGACCACTTTCGACGCGAAGGACCCCGACACCGCGTTCCCGCCGATCACGCCGCTGCGGCCGCCGGCGGGTGCCCCGAACGTGCTCGTGATCATGCTCGACGACGTCGGGTTCGGGGCATCCAGCGCCTTCGGCGGGCCGGTCGCGATGCCGACCGCCGAGCGGCTAGCCGCCGCCGGCCTCAAGTACACGCGATTCCACACCACGGCAATGTGCTCGCCGACGCGGGCAGCGCTGCTGTCGGGCCGCAACCACCAGACGGTGGGCATGGGTGGGATCACCGAGATGGCGACCTCGGCGCCGGGCACGACGTCCATCCGTCCCAACACGTGTGCGCCGCTGGCCGAGGTCCTGAAGCTCAACGGTTTCTCGACGGCGCAGTTCGGCAAATGTCACGAAGTGCCGGTGTGGGAGACAGGGCCGACCGGCCCGTTCGACCACTGGCCGAGCCCGGGCGGCGGGTTCGAGTACTTCTACGGCTTCCTCGGCGCCGAGACGAATCAGTACTACCCGGCGATCTACGAGAACACGATCCCGATCGAGCCCGACCGCACGCCCGAAGAGGGCTACCACTTCATGGACGACATGACCGAGCGCGCGATCGGCTGGATCCAGACCGAGCAGGCCATGACGCCCGACAAGCCGTTCTTCGTCTACTTCGCGCCCGGCGCCACCCACGCCCCGCACCACGTGCCGAAGGAGTGGGCCGACAAGTACAAGGGCGCCTTCGATGACGGGTGGGACGCGCTGCGAGAGCGCACGTTCGAGCGTCAGAAGGCGATGGGCATCATTCCGGAGGGCACCGATATGACGGCACGGGATGCTGTGATGCCGGCGTGGGACGACATGCCCGAGGATCTCCTCCCGGTGCTGCGCCGGCAGATGGAGGTGTACGCCGGATACCTCGAGTACGCCGACTTCTATGTCGGCAAGCTGGTGGATTCGCTCGAGCAGCTCGGCATCCTCGACGACACGCTGATCTACTACATCATCGGCGACAACGGCGCCTCGCCCGAGGGCACCCTGCAGGGCACGTTCAGCGAGCTCATCTCGATCAACTATCGCGGCGACATCGAGAGCCCCGAGTTCCTCGCGTCGAAGCTCGACGACCTCGGCGGCCCCGACGCGTACAACCACTACGCGCTCGGCTGGGCGCACGCGATGTGCACGCCGCTGCAGTGGACGAAGCAGATCGCCTCGCACTGGGGTGGCACCCGCAATCCCGCGATCGTGCACTGGCCGTCGCGGGTGACGCAGGGTGGCGGCATCCGTGAGCAGTTCACGTACATCACGGATGTCGCGGCCACCGTGCTCGAAGCGACCGGGATCCCGGAGCCGTCGACCGTCAACGGCGTGACCCAGGAGCCCCTGCACGGCACGTCGATGGTCTACACCTTCGACGACACGGATGCTGCGGAGCAGCACGAGACGCAGTACTTCGAGCTGCTCGGCAACCGGGGGATCTATCACAAGGGGTGGTCGGCGGTCACGATCCACCGCTACCCGGGGCTGCCCGGCATCACCCAGATGACCCAGGGCTTCGACGAGGACCGCTGGGAGCTGTACGACGGCGCCACGGACTGGTCACAGGCGCACGACGTGGCGGCGCAGCATCCCGAGAAGCTCGCCGAGCTGCAGCGGCTGTTCCTGCTGCAAGCCGACCGCTACAACGTCTTCCCCCTCGATGACCGCAAGGCAGAGCGGCTCAATGCGACGATCGCCGGCCGTCCGGAGCTCGTGACCGGCACAACGCAGACGCTGTTCCCCTCGATGCGGCGGCTGCCCGAGAACACGGTGCTCAACATCAAGAACCGGTCGTTCTCGGTGACCGCAGAGATCACCGTGCCCGAGGCGGGGGTGAACGGCACGATCGTCGCGCAGGGCGGCCGGTTCGGCGGGTGGGCGCTGTACGCCCTCGAGAACTCGCTGTGCTTCTGCTACAACGTGCTCGGTGTCGACTGGTACCCGGTCCGCGCCGATGCGAAGCTCTCCGCAGGCATCCACCAGGTCCGGTCGGAGTTCGCCTACGACGGCGGTGGCCTCGGCAAGGGCGGCACCGTGACGCTCTTCGTCGACGGCCAGCAGATGGCGACCGGACGCGTCGGAGCGACGCATCCGTTCATCTTCTCCGGCGACGAGACCACCGACGTCGGCGCCGAGACGGCCACGACTGTCTCGGGCGACTACGACGCCCGGGGATCGAAGTTCACCGGGAAGATCGCCTGGGTGCGGCTCGATGTCGGCGACGACAGCCACGACCACCTCATCGACCCCGAGCACGTCTACCACGTCGCAATGCGGAGGCACTGAACTCGACCGCTCAGTAGCAGCGAGCGCCCAGCCGGATCCCCGCGGGCGCACGTACGAGGAGGACGGCCCATCGTTCTTTCGGCGCTTTGCGGGCGTGCCCTGAAATAACGAACGATGGCCACATCGGCCTCAATTCGCCGAGTACGATCGCGCCATGCAGGCGCAAGAGCGCCCGACACCGGCCTTGGCGGGTGAGGGACGCCGAAATCTCGTGTCGCTCGGCATCGCCGCCGTCGTGGCGGTCGTGGCCCTGCTCGTCTTCAACGCGCTGTGGCCGGTCCGGTTCACCACCGACGCCGTGGTTCTGACCATCTTCGTGTTCTGGATCGCCTACTCGTTGTCGTTCCTGATCCTCACCCAGTACACGTTCGGCCGTGCGGATGCGCGCACGCTGCGGGCCTGGTTGTCGGCGACGAACTCGCGAAGCCGCAGCCTCGCACTCCCGGCGAGTGCGGTGCAGTGGGCGGTGCTCGCCCTCGTGGCAGTGATCCTCGTGCTCATCCTGCCCGGGCTGCTCGACAGCGTGCTCGCCAATGCGCTCGGCTTCGTCGTGGTGATAGCGGGCTGGCTGGTGACCGTCACGGCGTACGCCATGCACTACGCCCGACTGGACGCCCAGGAGGAGTCGTTCGAACTGCCCGGCAAGCGGGCCGACGGCCCGGTCTTCGCGGACTACTACTACCTGGCCGCGCAGATCGCGACGACCTTCTCGTCCGCCGACATCAACGTACTCACGACCCGCGCTCGATCGATCGTCACCGGACAGACGTACATCGCTTTCGCCTTCAGCACCTTCATCATCGCGCTACTCATCAGCGTCCTCTTCCTCACCAACTGACGCACGGCAGGCAGCGAATAGACTCCGGGGTCGCTGCAGTCACGTCGCCCCCGGATCCCCATGCGCGCGGCGCTCATGGAGGGGACGCACCCGCGCAGCCGCGATCCTCAGGCCTGCTCGGGGTGGGTGCGACAATAGCGCGATGAGCGGCACTGCTTCACTCGACGACGGCCCGTTCTTTCACGGCACGCGTGCGAACCTCGTCGCCGGGCATCGGTCGAACTACAGGCCCGAGGTCGTCATGAACCACGTCTACTTCACGGCCCTCCGAGACGGCGCGGGCCTGGCCGCCGAGATCGCGGCGATGCTGGGACCCGCCGAAGCAGAGCCGCACGTCTACCTGGTCGAGCCGACCGGACACTTCGAGAACGACCCGAATGTCACCGACAAGAAGTTCCCGGGCAACCCGACGCGTTCTTACCGGACTAGCGCGCCCATGATCGTCGTCGAGGAAATCCCGGAATGGACCCGGCTGACACCGGAGGCCCTCGAGTCATGGCGCGTTCGGCTGGCTGCGCTGCGCGAGAGCGACGCCGAGATCATCAACTAGCACCGCGCATTTCGATGCTTGGTCGAGTGTCGCCCCGACGATTCGTGTTCGGGCACCGCCCGAGGGCGGTTCCTTGTCGGCAGCGAGGTTATGCGCTGTGCGGGACCTCTCCGGATAGAGCCGTCGCCGCAGCCACGAGTCGCGCGCGGGGCAGCAGCGGGTGGCTGCGGCATTGGCGAGTGTCAGAAGATGTGTGCTTCGCAGGTGGCGAGGAACGCCGCGCGGCGGCGCTGGAGTTCGCGGTAGACGGTGGCGCGAGACACGCTGAACAGCTCGGCGATCTCAGTTTGGGTGTATTCGCCTCGGTCCTGCACCTCGAACAGCAGTTTGCGCTGCGTGGTCGACAGCTTGGGTTGCTTGCCCTTGAGATGTCCTTTCGCGCGGGCGACCGCCATCCCTTCTTTCGTGCGCATGCTGATCAGGTCGCGCTCGAACTCGGCCACCATGGCGAGCACGTTGAACAGCAGCCGCCCTACCGGGTCGGTGGGGTCGTACCTGCTGCCGCCGAGGCTGAGCGCTACGCCCTTCGTCGTCAGTTCGTCGGCGATGTCACGCGCGTCCCGCAACGAACGGGCGAGCCGATCGAGTTTGGTGACGACGAGGGTGTCGCCTTGCCGGACGGCGGCAAGTGCCTCGCGCAGTCCGGGTCTGGCACGGTTGGTGCCGGTCAGTCCGTGATCGACGTAGATGTTCGAATCGAGGACCCCGAGTCGCAGTAGCGCATTCCGCTGTGAGGTGAGGTCCTGATCGGCGGTGGAGACTCGTGCATAGCCAATCTGTATTCCGTTCATGCGGCCGAGCGTGCTACCCGTAGTGCGCACGCGCACCAGGGATGGATCCCTATCCGGGCAGCGCTCGGTAGTCGTTGGTTGCGTGCGGGTCTGAGCGCGTTCCGTATCCATCCCTGACCGGGCATTGCTCGCACGAGGTCGGTTGCGAGCGGGCCAGGGCGCGTGCGTTTGGCATCCCCTAGCGGGCAATGCACGCTGAGCGGAGGGCAGCGTGCATTCGCCTCGTCGCCGCTCGTCGAGTCTCAACGAGTCGTCTGGGGCAACGGCGTCATTCTGGCGGGCAGGTGCGATCCGCAGTGTCGTCGTAGGTGGGCACGGGGCGGTCTGCGGCCTGCTCGGCCGTCGCAGCAATGCCATTCTCTGCGATGTCGTTGATGAGCCAGTCCATCTCGTGGATCTCGCGCTTCTGCGCTTCGCTGATGTCGACGGCGAGTTGGCACACGCGATAGTCCTGGATCTGTGCACGCTCTGAGCGGGTGATGGCGAGCGAGTGGTGCGGGATCATTCCCTGCATGAAGGCGGTGTCGTCGACTGTGATCTGACTGCGGTCGAGGGCGATCCCTCCGCCGATGAGGACCACACCCGCAATGATGATCGCGATGTTCGCCTTGGTGTTCTTGTACATGTTGAGCATCCAGCCGAGCATGATGAGGACCATCGTGCCGCCCATCGTGAGGGCCATGAAGATGCGGCTTTCGCTGAGGCGGATGTGGCTCCATTCCCAGGAGCCGGCGAACATCACGAAGTACATGATGACGACAGCGGTGAGGATCATCGCGCCGAAGCGGATGTACATGCTGACGGACCCGTGCTTCTGCTGCTCTTCCTGGTGAGTGCCGGAGTGCTCGTCGTGGTGGGACATCGGTTGTCTCCTTGTTTCGTGGGGTGGCGAAGGATCGTGGGTGGTGGGGGCTGCTAGGGCGAAGGGGGTGATGGGAGCAGCGTGAGGCCGCTGTCGTCGACGACGAGCAGGTCGCCAGTGTTGGTGATGGCGATCGCTTGGGCTTGACCATGCACGGTTCCTGCTTCGCTCCAGGAGGGGGCTCCGGCGGTAGTCGTCCAGATCTTCCCGCCGCTGGCTACTCCGACGATTCGTTGATGATCCGGTGAGACGCCTAGCAGTGCGATGAGCGGCGTATCCGCCCACGGGCCGAACGATGCTGCGCCGTCAGTACTGACCTGTAGCCCGTCGGGTGTCGACGCGATGACTCTGCCGGTGGCGTCCGCGACCAGGTTGAAGGCAGGTATGGAGCCGCCCGTAGGTGTCCAGGTGTCTCCTTCGTCGGTGCTCACCAAGACATCCGAGGAGTCGGTGGGAACCCCGTACACCGTGCCGTCGGGGGCGGTCGCGAGGACGTGGAAGTCCTTCTCCCCCGTGAACGCGACCGGAGTCCAACTACGACCGGTGTCGGTGCTGCGGATGATGCCCAGGTGTGGGTCGCCGAGCCCGGGAGGGGTGGTGCGGCCAGGGTGTCCCGAGGCGAGCAGGATGTCGCCGACGGCGGTGAGGCCCATGGCGTCGAAGCGGGGACCGTCGACTCGGGGGCCGAGTTTGCCGTCGTCGGTTGCGGTGTAGATGCCGTCGTGCGTACCGATCAGGAACCCCGACCCGGACGGGTCGGCGACGACGTTATGCGCGTGTTCGATCGTGGACGCGGTGTGGTCGTCGCCGGTGGAGGGCGTTTGGGCAGCGCAACCGGCGATGAAGATGAGCGCGGCGAGCGCGCCCGCAGCGAGGATGCTGCGACGCGCATGGTGATGGCGCAGGGGCGATGTCAGAGTGCGATGAAGAAGCATATGGTGTTGCTTTCTGAGTCGATCGCGTGCGGTCGGCGCACTGCAACTGCACCGACCCGCACGCAACGGGTCAGAGGCTCCCGAGCAGCTCCTGCATGGTGGCGATCTCCGTGGTCTGCGTGTCGATGATGGTCTGCGCCATCGCGATCGCGTCCGGGTTCTGGCCGTTGTCGACTTCGTCGTGCGCCATGGTGATGGCGCCTTCGTGGTGCATCGTCATCTGCTCGAGGAACAGTCGCGACGCCTCCGCGCCGGTAGCCGCATCGAGGGTCGCCATGTCGTCGTCGCTCATCATGCCGCCGCCGTGGTCCATGCCGCCCACGGCGCCGGTGTCGCTGTCAGCGCCCCATTCGTCCAGCCACAAGTGCAGCTGGTCGATCTCGGGCTGCTGGGCAGCTTTGATCTCGGACGCCAGGGTAAGAACGGCCGGGTCGATGCCTTCCTTGTCCAGGATCATGTCGGACATCTCGACGGCCTGTTCGTGGTGCGGGATCATCATCTGCGCGAACATCACATCCGCGTCGTTGACGTCCGCTGTGCCCGCGGACGAGGAGGACGGGGCGGAGCTGTTGCCGTGGTCCATGCCGGGCATGGACTCTGAGCCGGTGCCGCCGGCGCAGCCGGCGAGGGTGAGGGCGGCAGCGAGGGTAATTGCGGCGGTTGCGGTGGTACGGATCTTCATCAGGGTTCTCCAATACAGGGGTACGTGAAAGCAGCGCCGGTCAGGGTGACGGGCGTGCGGGTGCGGGAGCCGGACACGAGGGTGCGGCTCGGGTGCATCACGTAAGGCTGAGGCAGAGAACGGTGAGTGAAGGTGGACGCAGGGCCGGCCTGGTGAGCAGTGCCGTCAGGACCGAGGGTTTCGGTCGCGGGAGGATCGACAACCACCGCACGACGGCGCCGGGCCGCATCAGCAGCAGCACGGTCGCCAACAGCGCCAGCACGCACGCCATCGCGAGCATGTCGGAGTGTCCGCTGCCGCACTCCGCGCACGGCTCGTCGGTGGCGGTGGTGCCGGAGTGGTGGTCACCGGCACCTGCAGCCGCTGACGCGGTGACGGTGGCCTGGTGACCGGTGTCGGTGGCGGTGTGGGCGTTGAGGGAGTGCATGGCCAGCAGACCCACGATGATCGCGCCGGTGACCGCGATGAGCAGCAGCAGCCTGCGGGCCACCGTCCGGCCGGTACGAAGCCGGTCCGTCAGTGCGATCAGCGACATGTCACCTCCCTCTCTTCCACGGTACGTCACACCCGTCAGCGTCGGATGACCGCGTCGGGGGTGAGATCGAGTCGGCGCAGCAGTTGGGCGTTGAGGGCAACGACGATCGTGGAGAGGGACATGAGGATCGCGCCCACCGACATCGGCAGCACGAAACCGATCGGGGCGAGGACGCCGGCGGCCAGCGGCACCGAGATCAGGTTGTACCCGGCAGCCCACCACAGGTTCTGCTTCATCTTCCGGTAGCTGGCGCGGGACAACTCGATCACGGACAGCACCGATCGGGGGTCGTCGCTGGCCAGGATCACCCCGGCAGAGGCGATCGCGACATCCGTGCCGGCGCCGATGGCGATCCCGACATCAGCCTGCGCGAGAGCGGGCGCGTCGTTCACCCCATCGCCGACCATCGCGACCTTGCGCCCTTCATCCTGCAGCTGCTTCACCTTCGAGGCTTTGTCCTCCGGCCGCACACCGGCGAAGAACCGGTCGATGCCCAGTTTCGCGGCCACCGATGCGGCGACAGCTTCGGCGTCTCCGGTGATCATCACGACCTGCACGTCGCGGGCGTGGAGCGCGTCGATCGCCTGCCGGGACTCGGGTCGGATCTCATCGGCCAGGCGCAGCGCACCGGCGACCTTCCTGTCGATGAGGACATGCAGGATGATCGCCCCCTCGCCACGCCAGGTGTCGGCGATGGGCAGCTCCTGCGTGTCGGTCTGCTCGAGCAGGTACGGGCCACCGACCTGCACCACCTGGCCGTCGACCGTGGCGCGAACCCCGACCGCGGGTGACGACTCGAAGTCCGTCGAACCCGGCACGGACAGACTCTTCTCCCGCGCGGCGGCGACGATGGCTCGAGCCAACGGGTGCTCGGAATCGGCCTCCGCGGCGGCCGCGAGGGTAATCAGCCGGTCGGCGTCGATCCCGTCTGCCGGTTCGATAGCGGTGACGGCGGGGGCGCCCTTGGTGAGGGTGCCGGTCTTGTCGAACAGCACCGTGTTCACGGTGCGCATGCTCTCCAACGCGAGACGGTCCTTGATCAGCACCCCGCCGCGGGCTGCGCGCTCGGTGGCGATGGACACCACCAGCGGGATCGCCAGGCCGAGAGCGTGGGGGCAGGCGATCACCAGCACGGTGATGGTGCGGATCACCGCGTCATCAGGAAGCCCAACCAGGGTCCACACCACGGCGGTGATCGCTGCGGCGGTCAGTGCGAACCAGAACAACCACCCGGCGGCACGATCAGCGAGGCGCTGCGCTTTCGACGAGGAGTTCTGCGCCTCGGTGACCAGGCGTTGGATGCCGGCGAGGGCGGTGTCCTCCCCGACCGCGCTGATCTCGACACGGATGCCGGAGTCGGTGGCAACGGTGCCGGCCACGACCGCGTCCCCGTCGCTTCGGCGGACAGGCTTGGACTCGCCGGAGATCATCGACTCGTCCATGCTCGCCGAACCCTGCACCACCCGGCCGTCAGCGGGGACTCGTCCACCCGGGCGAACCACCACGACGTCACCGACCTGCAGATCCGCCGGCGCGACCGTGACGATGGTATCCCCGTCCACCTTCTCCGCCTCGTCCGGGAGGAGAGCGGCAAGGGAATCCAGGGCGGAGGTGGTCTGCGCGAGCGAGCGCATCTCGATCCAGTGCCCCAGGAGCATGATGACGATCAGCAGCGCCAGCTCCCACCAGAAGTCCAGTTCGTGATCCAGCAGCCCGAGGCTCGCGCCCCACGACGCGACGACCGCGACGGTGATCGCCAGCCCGATCAGCAGCATCATGCCGGGCTTGCGGGCCCGCAATTCGCTGACCGCACCGGTCAGGAACGGGGCGCCACCCCACACGTACATGACAGTGCCGAGGACCGGGGAAATCCAGCCCACCCATGCCGCGTCGGGCAGCGGATACCCGAGCAGCATCGAGAACATGCCCGAGAACGCCACCACCGGGACAGCGAGGACCAGGTTGATCCAGAACAATCGACGGAACCGTGCGACATGGTCCGCACCATGCCCGGCGTGCCCACCGTGCTGCATCCCCTCGTGGACGCCGCCGTGTCGCTCATCGGTGCTGTGCTGCGCGGATGTGTGGTGTGCGTGGAGGTCGCCAGCGGTCTCGGGCTCTACGACCGCGGCTCGGGCGCCCTGAACGGCGTCGTCATCGCCCGCCTGGGTCGGCGCCGAGCGGTGGTGTGCGTGGTGGTCGTGCTGGCTCATGATGAGCTTCCTTCCACTGTTCGCATTCGACGGATGCGGGTCATCCCGGTGATGTCGAGCTCGACATCGACCGTTTTCATGACGGGCTGCTGGCCAAGGCGTAACCAGCCTCCGCCACCGCCGCCTCCACAGCGATAGCAGGGATCGGCGTCGAGCTGCGGATCGTCACCCGCGACGCACCGCCCGCGTTCAAGTCAACCGACACACCATCTACCCCGTCGATCGCGGACAATTCCTCGGTGACGCTCGCCACGCAGTGCGAGCAGGTCATCCCCGTCACCAGCACCTCGGACGTCACCGCCGCCGTGACCTCACCCACGGTCTCGGGCGTCGATGCGGTCGCGCAGCACGCACAGCCGGCGCCTGCGTCCTTCAAGCCCAGGTCGTTGCGGTTCTCAGTGTTCATCATCGTCTCCTCATAGTGCGTGGGCAGGCGGGCTAGGAACGGACCAGACGGGCGATTGCATCGTTGGCTTCGCGGATCTTCTGTTCCGCGACGGCACCACCCTCGGCGCTTGCTTCGGCAACGCAGTGCGAGAGATGGTCACCCAGCAGTGACAGCGCGACAGACTCGAGTGCCTTCGTCGCCGCGGAGACCTGCGTGAGGACGTCGATGCAGTACTTGTCCTCCTCCACCATCCGCGCGATCCCACGAACCTGACCCTCCGCGCGTCGCAGCCGCTTCAGCAGGTCATCCTTGCTCGCCGTATAGCCGTTCATGGCAAATACCATACCCCCCTATGGTATTCAGGGCAACTCTTATCGCATCGTCGCGCCCTCCAGCCGTGAGGCGCAGGGGATGTCTCGCAAAGCACGACAGTTGAGTGGGCGGCATCCAAATCCCGTGAGTCCGAACGGGTTCTCCGTGTCGCCTGCGGTGTGAAGGGCGATCCGTAAACGCGCATCGCCCGCAAGGGGGAGACTATGGGGGGCCGAGGGCGCGTGCGGTTGCCATCCCTAAGCGGGCATGCGCACGACCAGGGACGCCGATCGCGCAGGACGCTCGGGTGGAGGCTCTGGTCAACCCCAGTCGCCTGCGCAGTCTCCAGGAGAATTAGCGGTGTTCGTGACGCGGCCCGGGGCGATGGACGATCGGCGGGTTGCCGGATGCCGTGAGAGTCTCACCGACCATGCTCGGAAGCATGGGGGCTGCCGCAGGAACGGAGTGCGTGTCGCCAGTCGATGACTCGTTGCCCATATCCAACTCCCTACAGAGCTCCCAATACATCGAGGATGGTCACGATTATCGCAGAGGCCCACGACACTGCTGCGATAATCATCGCGCGTCGGATGTGGCGATTCTTGCGATTCAGGTCGGCGCGAGCACTGCGTAGCTCAGTCAACAGGTCGCTTATGAACGAGTTGCGAAGCGCTGCCGCAGGTGCGGCTTGGTAGATCTTTGCGACATCCGGCGTGAGCATTGCTGCGTGCGTCTTCCATAGCCAGAGTGACAAGAACCCATAAACTGCGGCGATTGCGCCGATGACGATCGGGATCAGCGCCCATGGCGACTCAGCAGTCGCCGTCAGCGCGATCGACGTCGCGGCGGCAGCGCCCACTACGATCGAGCCCCGAGTGACGGCATTCGTCTGCCGCGCCATGACGTCCTGTAACTGACGACTGACTTCCGTGAGGATGAGGTCTTGCTGTTCGGAGTCGTCCCGCGGCCTTGGCTTGCCTGGGCTCACAGGCGCCGGAGGTCGCGAGCAAATGTGTGAGACCAGTCGTTTCCTGATGGCTACCGGGTCGCGATCCATGCGTCGATCGTAAGCAGGGCCAGGGGCGGTCGTTGCAGTGGCGAGCGGTAGCCACGCTGTGATGTCGTCGGTTCGGGCTCGAGCCTACTGAGGTTGTAACACCTCGTTCACAACGGCGGCAGGGGACTTTGGATGAGGTGCAACTCCTGACCATGCTCGAGTGCGAGCCTTCCGAAGTCATCGGCGTCAGACGCGGAGAGCGTCATGCCTTCGTAGGGGCGGGCGTGGGTGAACAGCCGACCCGCCTGAGCCTGAAGCACATAGATGCCCACCGCGCCGGGCGTTCGGCCTCGGCCACCGAACACCAACGACTGGTACCAGGACGAGTTCCCACTTGGTAGCGGAATTCTGACGCGAAGATCGGAATCACGGGACGATACTTGGGCCGGCTGCTCTGCGCGGGGTGCGATGGTCGTCGGACGGCTAGCAAATCGGAAGCCGTCGCCGCTAGTCACTGCCACAAGACTGTAGCCGCCGACGCTTGGGTGTCGACCCCACGGCCCCGGGCCCGCGAGACTGTCCATGGCCATGTATAGGCCGTGCCCTGCTCCGCAAGCACGCCGCGAGTCCTCGAAGAGCATGGCGAAATCATCGAAGGCCGTGTCATCGCCTTCTAGTGCCAGCTCGCCGGCTGCCACACTTTCTACGGCTCCGTCGCTAACGGTCCAGATAGATGGTCCACCAAGCGAGGCGACGATGAAACCTGCATCCTCAACGCCACGAAGGTGTTCGATGATCTCGCCCAGCTCCTGATCACGGCGGTCAATCAACTGTCGAATCAGCGCGGTCGGGCGGGCGCCCGAGATAGCTACGGCAAGTTCATCCCGTAGGAGGACTATCTTGGGGAGCGCGAGATCGAAGACCCGCGCGGACGCGATGGCATCATCCTCGTACGTCACCTTTGTATCGGCAGCGATGGATATCCCGGAGTCGTGGGCGACGGCGGCGATGAGCGTCATGGAGTAAAGATATGTTGACGAGATCCCGGTGATGCAATCGGCGCCACAACTGCACTGAGCAGTTCGTGCTCGATCCACCCGGATTCATCGAGGCCAGCCGTGTGGTCGCGGAGCGCAAAGGAAGATGCAATGAAGGTCAAGGACCAGAAGGCATCAATCATCGCGGGGCTGGAGCGGGCGCGAGCCACGGTGCGCAGCACTGATGCTGACCCACGCATCGGATGGGCATGGGTCGACCCCGACTACCGTGCATCACCCCTCAGGGCCTTTACAGGGCCCGATGGGTCGATGACCGTCGATGATGCGGGCATTGCAACCCTTACCGACGCGGTCGAAAGCCTCCTTCGGATGCCCCAAGTGCGCGAAGTCTGGCGCGATGAAGATGTCTGGACGGTCGTTCTCCAGTTGCTCGCTCATATCGCGGTAAACCCCCAGACTGATCTGGAGTCCGCGGTCGACCGGATACTGAAGCCTCAGTCGGTTCGTGTGGTGGCTGCCCTTGCCAACGTGACATGGCACTCTGAGCCCCAGACGATCGGAGGGCTTACGCTCGCTCACTTGGCATCGGAGGAAGACGCGAGACGACTGGCCGGGGTGTTGAAACTTGACGCACCATCAACCGACGCTCTCAGGCACCACACGGCACAGCTCACGCGCGAGTTCGGATCGTATGTAGTGGCGACGGCGGCGAGCAACCGACAAGAGCGTCTCGCGTACAACGATTTCGAGCGCTCGCTTGAGGACCTGGTGGGGTTGACGCTGATGTACTCAAGGCACCTCGAGAGTCACGGGATTCATTCCGGACGAGGTGCCACCAATCGTCCCGGTGTCCGTGGGGTCACGCTGGACAGGAGCGCGCTAGGAAGTTTGCTCACCGAAAGGGGAGCGGGCGAGCTGGGTGCACGCGTTCTGTCTATTGGCGGCTTCGGAAGCCGAAACGGATTCCATTGGTTCAGCGCTGACCCGATGCCCATCGACAAGCTGCTCGCGGGCGATGAGCAACGTGTGATCGCAGAGTTGCTTCAGGCGGACGATGCCCTTGCGCAACGGCTCCGCGTGGCAGCGAGATGGTACGCGCGCGCCTTCTGGGCATCGTCCGAGGATGACGCGGCGCTGGCTGTCTGCGTCGCGCTCGACTCGATACTGACTGGGAAAGACGCTGCCCCCGGCGCCGTCAGCAAGGGGCGTTTCGCGCTTCTCGAACGCAACCCCGCTCTACGTGAGGAGCGGTTCAAGCGATACGACCAGGTTTACGGCGTCCGCAATGCGATTGCGCACGGGGGTGGTGCGTCAAGGGCTCTGGCGGAGCTGGGAGGATCTCGCTCGTTGCTCCGCGATGCCCGTTGGGCTGCCGCGCAGTTGGCAGATCTGCGAGCCCTTGCTCTTCCGAAATCCGATGCAGAACTGCGGGATACGTGGAACGGTATTCAGTGGGCCACAATCCCTTGGGCAGGCGATTCATAGATGGCCTTCTCCATGGCCTGTGCGGAACATCGACGGCCACGTTACCCCCAAGTGTCCCGATCGTCGGGATCCTCCAGCGAGCTGTGCTCGGAGTAGGGAGCATCTCCCGCCCGTCAATACAGCGGAGACTGTATGATCAGCGAATGCTGACCATAACGACTCGTCTGGACGTGATGAACCGCCTCGGCCGCGCCATGGCCGACGCGTCCCGATCACGGATTCTGATGACCCTGCTGGAGGGGCCAAGTTACCCGGCCGTGCTGGCTCGCGATCTCGACCTGACTCGCTCGAATGTCTCGAATCATCTGACATGCCTTCGCGATTGCGGGATCGTTGTTGCGGAACCGGAAGGCCGGCAGACCCGCTACGAGATCTCCGACCCGCATCTCACTGCTGCCCTCACTGCGCTCGTTGATGTCGCCCTGGCCGTCGATGAGGATGCCCCGTGCCTGGACGCCGCGTGCACCGTTCCCGGTTGCTGTGAGGTTGCATCGTGACCGCGTTGACGACCGAACGCCGGGAGCGGCTGCACCGCCGCGTCCGTTTCATCGTGGCGTTCACCATCACCTACAACGTGATCGAAGCAGTCGTCGCGATCACCGCGGGTGTGCTGGCATCCTCAGCGGCACTGATCGGCTTCGGCCTGGACTCCGTCGTGGAGGTCCTCTCCGCAGTCGCGGTCGCCTGGCAGTTCACGCGAAAGGACCCAGAGCGTTGGGAGAAAGCGACCGTCCGGGCGATTGGACTCGCGTTCTTCGCCCTTGCCGCCTACGTCAGCATCGACGCCATCGTCAGTCTCATCTCGCAAGAAGGCCCAGAGCACAGCCCGCTAGGGATCGGAATCACCGCACTCAGCCTGCTCGTGATGCCTTTGCTCGCCTGGTTTGAGACCCGCACCGGCCGCGAACTCGGATCCAAGAGTGTTCTCGCCGACGCACGCCAACTGCTGCTCTGCGTCTACCTGTCCGGAGCCGTATTCGTGGGCCTCATCCTCAACAGCCTCTTCGGATGGTGGTGGGCAGACTCCGTCGCCGCCCTCATCGTCGCCGCCCTCGCCGTCCGTGAAGGCATCGAAGCATGGCGCGGCGACGTCGAATCACCCTTCGAGGTGCTCACCGAGATGAAGGACGAATAGGCGCCACCACCACCAGCCTCCTGCCTCGTAACCCATGCCTTATGCGACGTCTCATGGAATTGGCCGGGCGATCGCAGGCTCGGCCTCGCCGGCCCCGGCCCGTGGAGCTTTGCGCTTGGTGGCGGCGTTCGGATAGCGCTCAATGTCAGTGCTCAGTCATCCGCGTCTATCGTTTGTGCGGCCGCAACGCGATCCACAAACCACAGCGTCGGCACACGTAGGCGGCGGTGCCGTGCAATGCGTGCACTCGGCGGCGGGGCAGGGTTCGGCCGCAGCAGGAACACTGGACCGCCGCGTCAGTGTCCATAGGCGGCGATCGCGTCGACGAGCTGTTCGGCTGTGGGGAGGCCAGCCAAACCAGTGGGAGTCGGATAGACCCTGCAGGCGAGGTCGGTAGTGCGCCCACCGCTCGGGAAGAGATCCTGGCCGTCGATCGTGATGGTGGGCGAACCCGCGAAGGAAAACTGGGCTGCATCTTCGGGCGTGCTGATCAACCGATAGATGATTGCCGTCTCACTGAACCCGGCTTCATTCAGTGCATCGCGGAGGCGGTTCCCGGCTTCGACCCAACTCGGGCACTCGTCGATATGCAGGACCTCGATGTTCATCGCCCCATTCTCCGCCCGAACTGTGGCTCATGGTGACACCAAGCCCGATTGCGGGTCCTTCATCGCGCAACCGAAACGCGGACTCGGAGCGCCGGCGGGAACTTCAGCGGGAGTGCCCGTTTACCCAGCCCGGTGAAGATGCCCGTGTGGCCGCGCTATTCGCGCGGCCACACGGGATCGTCGCAGCAATGTCGTGTTGCGACGCGAGAGCTGGGTCAGTGGCCGTCGCGCGGACGATCCTCGCCATTCGCGGGCTCGTCTGAACCCTCGTCGAGCGAGCTCGCTTCGCCTTCGGGCGCACCATTGTGCTCGTCCGCCGCTTGCGGCACCTCATCCGCAGTGCCCTCGGCCCGATCGGCCCCGGCCGAGCCATCACCGTCCTCGGCGGGGAGATCCTCCGTCTGCTCGGCGGGGTCGGGCGCGTCCTCGGATTCGTGGGGCTGCGGGTCTGCGTCGGGCTCCTCAGAGCCTGTCGCGTCTTCGGCCTCGGAAAGCTCTTCGACCTCCGGCTCGCCCGGCTGTCCGGGTTCCGCGTCGGCGACCGGCACTGAGTCGTCTGCTCGCTCGGTGTTGTCCGTCTGCTCGGCCTCATCGGCCGGAGCCGGCGTTGGCTCTGCTTCCTCGGCCTCAGCCGCCGGCTCATCGTGAGCGGCTGCGTCCGTGACCACCTCGGTCTCGCCGGCGACATCTGCCTCAGCGAGGGCGACTTCGTCCGACTCCGAACCAGCCTCGGGCTCAGGCACAACGGTCTCCACAGGCGGGACCTCAGCGGCGTCCGCCTCGGGCTCACCCGCGTCGACGGGCTGCGGCGCAGCCTCAGCCTCGACGGGTGCCGGCGTAGAGTCCGACACCTCGACGTCGGGGCCTTCCTCGATCACGGGCACCGCGACCTCCGAGGTCTCGCCGACGGCCGAACCACCGCCTTCACGCTGCCTCCGCTGCCGGCGGGTCTCGAACGCCGCAGCGCCCACAGCACCCACAGCACCCGCGGCACCGGCACCACCCACAGCGTCCGAACCCGCGACCTCACCCGAAGCCGCGGCCCCCGCCGCACCAGCGCCCGCGCCGACACCGGCGCCCACGAGCACGCCTGCGGCCGCAGCATCCATTCCGCCCTCAGGCCCATCGCCCTCGGGACCCGAACCGTCGCCGCCACCGTCGCCCTCGTCGCGACGGCGCCGCTTCTCAGCCCGCCGCTCCTTGGCACCCTCGACGAGGTTGTACAGCGTCGGCAGCACGAGCAGCGTCAGCACCGTCGACGACACCAGGCCGCCGATCACGACGATCGCGAGGGGCTGCGAGATGAAGCCGCCCTGGCCGGTGATGCCGAGCGCCATGGGCGTCAGCGCGAAGATCGTGGCGAGCGCCGTCATGAGGATCGGGCGGAGGCGTCGCGAGCCACCGGCCATGGTGGCGTCGTGCGCCGAGAGGCCCTTCTCGCGGTACTGGTTCACCAGGTCGACGAGCACGATCGCGTTCGTCACGACGATGCCGATGAGCATCAGCACGCCGATGAGCGACGCGACGCCGAGCGGCACGCCGGTGATGATCTGCAGCAAGATGGCGCCGGTCGCCGCGAACGGCACCGACACGAGCAGCAGCAGCGGCTGGCGCAGCGACTTGAAGGTCGCGACCATCACGATGTAGACGATCAGGATCGCCGCGAGCAGGGCCAGGCCGAGCTGCGAGAAGGCGTCCTGCTGCTGGGTCACGACGCCGCCGAGCGTGGCGTCGGCCGACGACGGCAGGTCGGCATCGTCGAGGGCCGTCGTGACCGAGGCCGTCGCGACCTGGAGGTCGTCGGTCGACGGGGTGATCGTCACGGTCGACGTGCGCTGGCCGCCCTCGGTGGTGATCGAGGTCGGGCCCTCGCTCTCTTCGACCGTCGCGACCTGCTCGAGCGGGATGGGCCCGGTGGCGCTCGGCACCTGCAGCTGGCGCAGGTCGTCGAGCGACGCCGGCGTCTCGGACGCCGCGAGGTACACGGTGAGCGACGTGTCGTCGATCTCGACCGTGCCGATCGACTGCGGCTGCATCGTGTTCGACACCAGCGCGCCGACCGCGACCTCCGAGAGGCCGAGCTCCGCGGCCTTGTCACGGTCCACGGTCACGGCGATGTACGGCAGCGAGGCCGACAGGTTGCTCGAGACCTGGCCCACGCCTTCGGCTCCGTCGACGGCCGAGATGACAGCATCCGTCGCCTCTTGCAGCGTCGAGGAGTCGGGAGCCGTGACGTCGATCGCGATGTCGGTCGAGCCGAAGCCGCCGCCGCCCGCGCTGACGGTGATCTCGCCGGCGTCGTCGAGTTCGGCGACCGCCGCCTGCACCTCTTCGCGCAGGGCCACCTGGTCGACGCCCGGGTCGGTCGTGATCGAGTACGTGATGCCGCTGCCGCCGCCCGAGAAGGCGTCGCGCAGGGCCGAGCCGCTCGAGCCGATCGAGACCTGCACCGTCTCGATGCCGTCGATGTCGAGCAGTGCCTCTTCGACCTGCTCGGCGGCGGCGCTCTCGGCCTCGAGCGAGGGAGCGGCGCCGATGCTCTGCGTCATCGTGAACGTGTTCTGCCCCGAGTCGCCGAGGAAGTTGACCTTCATGAGCGGCGCGGCGGCGATCGTGCCGACGAGCACCAGCACGGCGAGGGCCAGCGTGACCCACGAGTGCTTGAGCGTCCAGCGGAGGATCGGCAGGTACGACTTCTGCAGGCGGCTGGGCGGCGCGGACGCGTCTTCGGGGTCGACCGCGACGCCGTCGGCGCCGAGGAGCGGCTTGCCCGGCTTGAGGAACCAGTACGCGAGCACCGGCACGATCGTGAGCGCCACGAACAGCGACGCGGTCATGGCGATCGTCACCGTCATCGCGAACGGACGGAACAGCTCGCCCGTGATGTCGCCCACGAACGCGATCGGCAGGAACACCGCGACGGTCACGATCGTCGACGCCGTGATGGCCGCGGCCACCTCGCGCACCGCGCGGCGGATCGAGTCGCCCTTGTCGGCATCGCCGACGTAATGCCTCTTGATGTTCTCGATCACGACGATGGAGTCGTCGACCACGCGCCCGATCGCGATCGTGATCGCACCGAGGGTCAGGATGTTGAGCGAGTAGCCGAACGCCTGCAGACCGATGAACGTGATGAGGATGCTCGTCGGGATCGAGATCGCCGCGACGAGCGTCGAACGCACCGACAGCAGGAAGACGAAGATCACCAGCACCGCGAACAGCAGGCCGAGCAGACCCTCCTTCGCGAGGGTGTCGATCGACTCCTGGATGTACGGGGCCTGGTCGAAGACGACCGTGAACTCGGCGCCGTCGAGCTTGTCCTCGAGGTCGGGCAGCACCTCGAGCACGCCGCGCGACACGTCGACGGTGTTCGCGGCGGGCAGCTTCGTGACGGCGATCGTGAGCGCCGGCTCGCCGTTCACGCGCGAGATGGTCGTGACGGGGTCGGCCTCTTCGGCCACGGTCGCGACGTCGCCGACGGTCTTCTGGCCGGCGATGAACTGGTCGGCGGTCGACGGCACGAGCGGGAGCGCCGCGATCTCGTCGACCGACCCGATCTTCGACCCGGTCTGCACCGTGAGCGTCTCGTCGCCCTCGGTGATCTGCCCACCCGGGAACAGCACGCCGTTCTGGTCGAGCGCATCGCGGATGGCCTGCTGCGTGTAGCCGGCCTCCGCGAGGGCGGCCTGGTCGGGCGTGATCGTGACGCGCTGGCCCACACCGCCGACGATCTGCGCCGCGTTGACGCCGTCGACCTCCTCGAGATCCGGGATGACGGATGCCTCGAGCTGAGCCTGGATCGTCGCCTCGTCGTCGTAGCCGGTCACAGCGAGCTGAATGACGGGGAAGTCGTCGATGCTCGCCGAGATGACGTTGGGCTCGACCCCGCTCGGCAGCTGCGACTTGATGCGGTTGATCGCCTGCGTCATCTTCTGCTCGGCGGTCGCGAGGTCGGTGCCGTAGGTGAACGACGCCTGCACGATCGAGGCGTTGGTCGTGCTCGTCGCACTCGTCGACTCGAGCCCCGGCACGCCCTGGACGGCGGTCTCGATGGGCACCGACACGTCGTTGCTCACGACCTCGGGCGACGCGCCCGGGTACGTCGACACGACGATCAGCGCGGGGAACTCGATCGAGGGGATCAGTTCCTGCTTGAGGTTGGTGAGCGCGAGCCCGCCGAAGATGGCGGCGACGATCGTGATGAGCGCGATGAGCGCACGGTTCTTGAGACTCAGAACGGCGAGGTTCGACACGAGGAGGCCTTCGCTGGAGTGGTGCAGGGGGAGGGCGGGAGCCCGATCGATACGGAGATGTATCGCGTTTCAGTATTTCATGCGGCTCTCATGAAACCGCTCCCGAGCAGCAGCCCGAGCCCGGCGGCGACGGCGGCGAGCGCGAGCGTGCCGAAGAGGTTGAGCGCGGCGTGGCGCCAGCGCCCCCGCTGCGCGAGCAGCACGGTCTCGACCGAGACGGTGCTGAAGGTCGTGTAGCCGCCCAGCAGCCCGAGTCCGAGCACGAGCGACAGCTCGGGCGCGATGGCGGTGCCGAGCCCGGTGATCACGCCGAGCACGAACGAGCCCGACACGTTGACCACGAGGATCCCGACGGGGAACCGCCCGCCCGCGGCGGGCGTGAGCCACCGGTCGACGAGGTACCTGAGCCCCGCGCCGACACCGCCCGCGAGCGCGGCGACGAGCAGCCAGGGGTTCACGCGGCGTCCTCCGGGTACTCGATCTCGCCCGGCCGGTCGGCGATCCGGCGTCCGATGAACAGTCCGACGATCGCGCCGAAGACACCCGCGATGACGGATGCTGCGGCCAGCCCCGCCGCGAGCCACGGGGTCGTGACCCAGAGGGCTGTGGCCACCGCGAACGCGCTGTACGTGGTGAACC
Source organism: Microbacterium sp. NPDC056044 (assembly GCF_042267145.1). Lineage (NCBI taxonomy): Bacteria > Bacillati > Actinomycetota > Actinomycetes > Micrococcales > Microbacteriaceae > Microbacterium > Microbacterium sp. NPDC056044. The sequence continues at coordinate 250,427 of NZ_JBHJWZ010000002.1, forward strand.
CGCCCATGGTTCCCGTGCCGAGGAAGGAGCGGAGCAGCGGGCGCCGGTCGTCGAGCCAGCCGACGACGACCCCGAGGATGAGGGATCCGGCGACGTTGATCCCGAGGGTGACCCACGGCACCGCCGTCGGATCGGTCACCGGGTCGAGCACGAGCGCGCGGGCGAGGACGCCGATCGCCCCACCGGCCACCGTCACCCCGAGGATCCGGGGATCGACGGGCTGCGGCATCCCCTCACGCTACTCCCGCCGCCGTCACCGCCCCGGCTTCAGCAGCCCGCGGATCGCGGACTCCGGCGTGATCGAGAGGTCGAGCACGTTCCCCTCGCGGTAGCGCGTGAACACACGCGGGTCGATGTATGAGCCACGCGCCACCGCGGGGGTGTTGCCGAGCGCCTCGGCCGTCGCCTTCACCGCCAGCACCTCGGCGCGCTTGCGGTCGGTCTTGGTGTCGACGGTGCCGATGCGCGCGAGCGCCTCGGCCGCGAGGATCGTGCCCCGGAGCGTCCGGAAGTCCTTCGCGGTGAACTTCCCGCCCGTCAGCGCCCGCACGTACGCGTTCACCTCGGCCGGCGTCAGCGCCACGCGCCGCCCGCCCCGCTGCCACGCGAGCAGCGGCGACCGCGGCCGGCCCGCGGCCAGCAGCTCCATCACGGCTGCGAGGTCGGCGTCTTCGAGCTCGAGCACCTGGTGCTTGCCGCTCTTGCCCGGGAACTCGAAGGAGACGACGGATGCCTCGACCGAGACATCCCGTCGCTGCAGCGTCGTGAGGCCCCGGCTGCCGTGCGCGGCGAGGTACCGCTCCGAGCCGATACGCGGTGCGGCGTCGTCGAGGAGCCGGAACGCCACAGCGAGCACCCGCTCGCGATCGAGGTCCGCACGACGGATCGACGTGGTGACCCGGGCCCGCGCGCGGGGCAGCGCCTCGGCGAGCGCCAGCGAGCGTGCGAACTTGCCGCGGTCGCGGCCCGAGGTCCAGTCCGGGTGGTAGACGTACTGCCGGCGGCCGGCGTCGTCGACGCCCACGGCCTGGATGTGCCCGTCGGGTCGTGTGCTGATCCATACGTCCTGCCACGCGGGCGGGATCACCAGCGCGTGGATCCGGTCCAGGTGCCGGGGCGCGGGTGTGCGGCCCTTCGCGTCGAGATACCGGAAGCCCGACCCGGCCCGCAGCCGACGGAAGCCGGGGTCCTCGTAGGGGCGGACGCGCGCGAGCTTCGGCATCCGTTCACGCTACCGGGGTCGTCGTGTCGGCCGACGGACTCGGGTGACCCGCCGGCCGGGTCACACGCGACGTCAGTGGTTGCGGATCATCGAGATGAGCTCGGACTTCTTCTTGCCCGAGTAGCCGCTCAGTCCGAGCTCCTTCGCGCGCTTGCGCAGCTCGGGCACCGTGCGGTCCTCGTAGTCCTCGGCGTTGCCGCCGCGCTTGCCCACCGTCTTGCGGCCCTGCGCCGCCGCGGCGTTCGAGATGCGCGCGGCCTTCTCCTTCGAGGCGCCGTCCTTGCGGAGCTCCTCGTACATGTCGCGGTCCTTCAGGCTCGCTCCACGCTTTCCGGGCATGGCTTCCTCCTTCGTCCACCGCCGCGGGGGCGGGTTTCACAGGCCCTTGCCTCCGGTCACCGGCAGGATCGCGCCCGACGTGAACGACGCGTCGTCGCTCGCGAGGTACACGTACGCGCCGGCGAGCTCGGCGGGCTGCCCCGCCCGGCCGAGCGGCGTGTCCTGTCCGAACGTGGCGAGGCGCTCAGCATCCCATCCCGTCGCGGGAATGAGGGGCGTCCAGATCGGTCCCGGCGCGACGCCGTTCACGCGGATGCCCTTCGGCCCGAGCTCTTCGGCGAGCGCCTTGATGAACGCGACCTGCGCAGCCTTGGTCATCGCGTAGTCGATGAGCGACGGCGACGGGTTGAACGCCTGGATCGACGTCGTGACGATGATCGACGACCCGGGCTGCAGGTGCGGGATCGCGGCGCGCGCGGTGAACATCTGCGCGTAGAGGTTGGTGCGGAAGACGCGGTCCAGCTCCTCGGTCTCGAGCGTCGCGAGGCTGTCGCGGTCCTTCTGGTACGCGGCGTTCAGCACGAGAAGGTCGAGGCCGCCGAACTCGGCGACGGTGCGCTCGACGATCTCGCCGCAGAAGTCCTCGTCCCGGAGGTCGCCCTCGAGCGGCAGCGCCTTCGCGCCGCTCTCGGTGATCCAGCGGGCGGTGTCGTCGGCGTCTTCCTTCTCCTCGGGCATGTAGGTGAGCGCGACATCCGCGCCCTCGCGGGCGAAGGCGATCGCTGCTGCGCGGCCGATACCGGAGTCGCCGCCGGTGATGAGCGCCCGGCGCTGCGACAGGCGCAGCGCGCCTTGGTACGCGCGTTCGCCGTGGTCGGGTTCGGGGCGCGTCTCGTCGGTGAGGCCCGGCTGCTCCTGATGCTGCGCCGGGAAGCCGTCCTCGTGGTGAGCGGTCGTCGGATCGGTCGCGGATGTGCTCATACCCGCGAAGCTACGGTCGGGCCGCCGACGTCGCACAGGGGTTGACTTCCCCTCGGAGCGGCTCTACGCACAGCGCCGGTGGGCCCGGCGTATCACCGGAAAACCGGCGTCGTCAACCCCCTACGGACGCCGCGGGGCCGGTGCCACTGTCGAGATGTGCCCACGAGGCACGCGATGCATCACATGCATCGACGACGAAGAAGGAGAGCTCCTATGAACCTCGCCCTGATCATCATCATCGTCGTCGCGATCATCCTCGCGATCGTCGGCGGCCTCAATTCGGCGCTGAGCTGGCTGCTGTGGGTGGCCATCATCGTCGGCGTCATCGCCCTGATCGCCTTCCTGTTCCGCGTGATCAGCGGCGGACGGGGCACCTGATCCCTGCACCTCAGGACAGTTGACGGATGGATGCCGCGGCCACAGGTGGCCGCGGCATCCGTCCGTCTTCTCGTGGTCGAGGTGGCGCTCGGACTCAGAGGTTCGCGTCGGCGTAGACGCGGAGCGCGTCGCGCACGAACTCGGCGCCGTGCGTGCCGCCCTGGGTCGTCGCGTAGTTCGCGCCGAACCGCGGGTCGGCGACGTACATCTCACCGAGGCCGATCACGTATGCCTTCACGTCGCCGCCGGGCACCGCCGCGGGGGTCCCGGGAATGCCGGTCAGCCACTCGACGTGCCGCTTCGCGACCGCCTGCGCCTCGGCGCTGTCGGGGGCGATGCCGGATTCCGCGGCCGCGATCCAGTCACGGCCGAGGTCCGAGACGCGCTGCTGCCACGCGGCCTTCTCGTCGGCGCTCATCGAGCGCCACCAGCGGTCGCTGTCGGCGTAGGCCTTCTTGCCCCAGCGCTCTTCGACCTCATCCTTGTACTGCGTGTGGTCGAAGCCGTCGAACATGTTCTCTGCCATCAGTCGTTCACCTCCTCTCACTGCGTTGATCGTGTTCTCGACCGACGCGATCTGCCGCGCCAGCCTGTCCTGTTCCTGCCGGAGCCACGCGAGGTGCGCCTCGAGGGCCGGCACCTCGCCGGTCTCGCGCTCGATGACCGCCGCGACCTGCGGCAGCCCGAGTCCCAGCTCGCGCAGCAGCAAGATGCGCTGCAGCCGCACGAGCGCGGCCTGGTCGTAATAGCGGTAGCCGTTGTGGCCCGTGCTCGACGGCGCGAGCAGCCCGATGTCGTCGTAGTGACGCAGCGTCCGGCTGGTGGTGCCGGCGAGCTTCGCGATCTGCTGGATCGACCACTCCTGCTCGTCCTCCATGACGACCTCCTCTCTCTCGTTCGTCGTCGCTGACCACGTTAAAGGTTGACGTTGCGTCAAGGTCAAGGGCGGTCGACTGAGTTTCTTGACACAGACGCGATATATCGTGTTACTCTCGTGTCACGCGATATATCGCGATATGGATCACCCCTAGATACCGCAGGAGAAGCAGTCATGACCCTGGAGAAGTGGATCATCCACCCGGGCGAGACGCGCGTCATCGACATCGAGACCGTGCGCACGCTCAAGATCGGACTCGTCGGCGGCCAGGTCGACGTGATCGCCCACGACGAGCCCGGCATCCGCATCGAAGTCCACGACGTCACCGTCAAGGACCTCCGCATCGAGGTCGCCGACGACCACGTCGAGATCGACCACCCGCAGCTGCGCTGGGACAACTTCCTCGAGGTGTTCCGCAACTTCGGCAACACCGGCCCCAAGGCCGAGATCAGCGTCGCAGTCCCCCGCGACGTCGCCCTCACCCTCGGCGTCGTCAGCGCCAGCGCCCTCGTCTCGGGCCTCAAGAACGGCGCCTCGCTCAACACCGTGTCGGGCGACATCATCGTCGACGGCCTCACCGGCGACCTCTCGGTCAACGCCGTCTCGGGCGACGTGCAGGTGCGCGAGCTCGTCGGCTCGCTCAACGCCAACAGCGTCTCGGGCGACGTCGCCGCCACCGGCACCATCCGCAAGGCCACCATCGACACGGTCTCGGGCTCGCTGCTCGTCGACTCGACGGGCGACCTCCTGACGGCCGGGCTCAACACCGTCAGCGGCACCTCGACGGTGCGCCTCGACGAGGGCCACCCGGCCAACTACGTCGTCCGCAGCGTGAGCGGCCGCGTGCAGATCGACGGCGTCGTGCGCTCCGGCAGCGGCACCGGCCCGACCACGAACTACTCCGGCTCGGTCGGCGAGCTCTCGGGCAGCTTCGCCGACGTGCGCGCGCACAGCGTCTCGGGCGACATCACGGTGCTGCGTCGCGCGGCGACGTCGGTGACGGATGCTGCGCCCCACGAGTCCGTCGACGCGCCCGCGTCTGCTCCGGCTTCGGCTCCCGCCGAGACGTCGGCCCCCGCCGCTGGCGTCGATGAAGAGGAGTGGTGAAACCATGGCCCCGGTCTTCTCGCACGGCGACCTGCGCCTGTACCTGCTGAACCTGCTCGATGAGGGGCCGCGCCACGGCTACGACATCATGCAGGCCCTGTCGGACCGCACCGGGGGCACCTACACCCCCAGCGCCGGCACCATCTATCCGCGCCTGGCGAAGCTCGAAGAGGAGGGCCTCGTGACCAAGTCCGTCGACGGACGCAAGACCGTCTACGCGATCACCGAGGCCGGCCACGCCGAGGTGCAGTCGCGCGCCGGCGAGCTCGAGGGCATCGAGGCAGGTCTCGCCGACTCGGTGCGGCTCATCGCCGACGAGGTGCGCGGGAGCGTGCGCGAGGCGATGAAGAGCCTCCGCGCCGACCTGGCGGCCGCGTCCCGCGACGAGCGCGAGTCCACCCCGCAGCCCTCCCGCGAGGACGACCCCCGCGTGCGCAGCCGCGAGCAGGTGCAGCGCGTCGACGCCCTCGTGAACGAGTTCCGCGCGAACGTGCGCGGCGACGTCCGCGTCCACGTCGCCCGCGGCGGCGAGCTCGCCGCCGCCGTCGTCGACCAGCTCGCGTCGGAGCTCGACCGCGTGGCCCGCGACGTGACACGCGCGCTGCGAGGCTGAGCCGCAGCATCCACTCCCCCCTCACCTCCGGTGAGACGACAGGCGGCGGACGAAACCTCGGGGTTCACCCAGGGTCTCGTCCGCCGTCTGTCGTTTGAGCGTCGAGGGGCCGCGCCCCGCGCGGTGGGCCGGTCAGGCCGGCCAGATCTCCTCGTCGTCGGGGACGGGCTCGCCGAGCGGCACGATCAGGATCGGGCGGTGCTGGCGGTGCGCGAGGCGCGCGCCGACCGACCCGGTGAAGAACTCGCGGACCGACTCGCCGAATCCGCGCTTGCGGGTGCCGACCACGAGCAGGCGGGCATCGATGTTGTCCGCGAACTGCTTGATGGCCATCGCGGGGTCGCCGACGAGCTGGCGCACCGTCCACGTCGGCCCGGTATTGCCGAGAACGGATGCTGCGGCCTCCTGCACCTTCGCCAGCTCGCCTTCGCCGGCGGCGATGTTGATGTCGATGGGTGCGGAGTGCACGTAACCGTCGGGATCTTCGTAGGTGACGAAGCGCGTGACGTCGACGTGCACGACCACGAGCGGAGCCTGGAAGAGCTTCGCGTAGCGTGCCGCCTCCTTGAGGACGCGCGGCGATTGGTCGGGGATCACACCCGCGACCACCGCTCCGCGCAGACCCTCATCGGTCGTCGCTGCGCCTTCCGGCTCGGATGCCTCGTCGGTCATATGTCCGCACTCCTCGTCCACCGGTGGCGTCGGAACCGCCGGGGTGCGGGGGCTCCGTGTTATCCTGAATGCTACTCTTACCGGTTCGAAGCCGGATTCGTGAATGCCCGGGTTTGCGAGGCTGAGAGCCCGCAAAATAGCCCGCGATCCTAAATGAGGGGGTCTCGCATGGGGCGTGGCCGTCAGAAGGCGAAGCACACCAAGATCGCCCGAGAGCTGAAGTACGACACGTACAGCGTGAACTACTCGGCGCTCGAGCGCGAGCTCGGTCACCACAGTGAAGACGAGTACGTCGACAAGTGGGCCGACCAGTACAGCGACGAAGACGAGGACGAGACCTCGCCGCTCTCTTCGTCGCAGGCGTAACACCTCGCAGGCAGGCCGCCGATCCGGCGGCCTGACCGGTGTTCGCCGACCCCGCAGTCGGGAGACCCGGAGCCTCTACGGCCCGGGTGCTCAGGGCTCGGGGCCGCCTCACCAGGCGCCGTGGCGCCGCTCCCAGTCGTCCTCGACGGTGTGGGGGCGCGCGGCGACGACCCCTGCGGGGATCGCTGCGGCGACGACGATCGCCAGCACGATGAGCGGACCCGTCCACGAGTCCGTGGCCTCGTGCAGCAGGCCGATGCCGAACGGGAACAGCGCCGCGATCGCGTAGCCGCCGCTCTGCGCGAACCCGCTCAGCGCGACCGAGCCCTCGTGCGTGCGGGTGCGGAGGCCCAGGAGCACGAGGATCATCGGGAACAGCAGCGGCGCGAGGCCGAGCAGCACGACCCACAGCCACGGCGCTGCGGTCGGCGCGAACAGGAACCCCGCGATGCCGGCGAAGCCGCACGCGACGGCGATCCCGAACAGCAGCCGGGTGGCGTTCCAGCGCGTCACGAGCAGCGGCACCACGAGGGATGCCGGAAGCCCCATGAATCCGAAGAGCGACAGCAGCGCACCGGCCGCGGCCGGGCTGACGCCCGACACATCGACGAGCAGCCGCGGCAGCCACGCGAACGACGTGTACGCGATGGTGCTCGACACCGCGAACGCGACGAGCAGCGCCCACGCGAGCGGGAGCCGCCACATGCGTCCGAACGCCTGCGGGCTCGGCTCCTCGAGATCGTCGTCGTCCTTCTCGGCCTGCGCGGCACGGTGGCGGACCGCAAGGCGGATCCACGGGATCATCGCCACCAGGGCGAAGACGGCCCAGAGGCCCAGCGAAACGTGCCAGTCCGCAGCATCCGCCACCGGAACCGCGATGAGGGGCGGCACGAAAGTCGCGACGGCCATCGTGGTCGAGAACAGCGTCGTCATCAGCCCGATGCGATCGGGGAAGTAGCGCTTCACGAGCGGCGGCAGCAGGATGTTGCCCGTGCCGACGGCGGCGAACACCAGCGCCGTGCCCGCCAGCAGCAGTCCCCAGCTCGGCGCGAAGCTGCGCGCCACGAGGCCGAGGGTCACGACCGCCATCGCAGCGACGGCGAGGCGTTCGAGCCCGAACCGGCGCTCGAGCGCCGGCGTCAGCAGGCCGAAGATCGCGAAGCACACCGGCGGCGCCGTGCCGATGAGCCCGATGACCGCCGGCGGGACGGCGAAGTCCGCGGCGATGTGGTCGTAGAGGGGAGACAGCGAGGCGACCGCCGAGCGCAGCGAGAACGCGAACAGCACGATCCCGACGAGCGCGAGGGTCCTCCCCTGCCACATCGGACGGGCAGGAGACGACTTCACCTATCCACCCTACGGGCGGTGACGGATGCCTCGGCCCGGCGTGGGCGCGAAGGTCAGGACTCCTGCGAGCCCTCGACCCACGCCAGGTACTCGTCGGTCACGGTTCCGGTGATGTAGCGGCCGTCGAAGCAGCTCATGTCGAGGTCCTCGACGTCGGAGCCCTCGAGGATCGCCGCCTTCAGGTCTTCGACCTCCTGGTAGACGACGAAGTCGGCGCCGAGCTCTTCCGCGATCTCGGGGATGGTGCGGCCATGGGCCACGAGTTCGTGCCGCGACGGCATGTTGATGCCGTAGACGTGCGGGTAACGCACGGGCGGCGCAGCCGAGGCGAACGTGACGCTCTTGGCCCCGGCATCCCGTGCCATCTGGATGATCTCCTTCGACGTCGTGCCGCGCACGATGGAGTCGTCGATGAGGAGCACGTTCTTGCCCTTGAACTCGCTCGACATGGCGTTGAGCTTCTGGCGCACGCTGCGCTTGCGCGCCGCCTGCCCCGGCATGATGAACGTGCGGCCGACGTAGCGGTTCTTGTAGAAGCCCTCGCGGTACTCGACGCCCAGCTTGCGGGCCACCTGCATGGCGGCCGGCCGCGACGAGTCGGGGATCGGCATGACGACGTCGATCGCTTCCTTCGGCGTGTACTTGGCGATCGTGTCGGCGAGCCGGTCGCCCATGCGCAGGCGTGCCTCGTACACCGAGATGCCGTTCATGACCGAGTCGGGACGCGCGAGGTACACGTACTCGAACGAGCAGGGCACGAGCTGCGCCTCGCTCGCGCACTGCTGCGTGTGCAGGTTGCCCTCGAGGTCGATGAAGACGGCCTCGCCGGGGTCGACGTCGCGCACGACCTCGAACTCGCCGTTCTCGAGCACCAGCGACTCGCTCGTGACGACCCACTCGTGGTGGCCGTCCTCGTTCTTGCGCGTGCCGAGGATGAGGGGACGGATGCCGTAGGGGTCGCGGAACGCGAGCAGCCCGTAGCCGGCGATCAGCGCGATGGCGGCGTACGAGCCCTCGACGCGCTCGTGCACGCGGGTGACCGCCTGGAACACCTGCGCCGGGTCGAGCTCGAGCCCCGAGATCGAGGACTGCAGCTCGTTCGCGAGAACGTTGACCAGCAGCTCGGTGTCGGACGACGTGTTGAGGTGGCGACGGTCCTTGTGGAACAGCTCCTGCGTGAGCTCGCGCGTGTTCGTGAGGTTGCCGTTGTGCACCAGCACGATGCCGTACGGCGCGTTCACGTAGAACGGCTGCGCCTCTTCCTCGTTCGACGCCGTGCCCTTGGTCGCGTAGCGCACGTGGCCCAGGCCGATCTCACCGAGGAGCGCGCGCATGTCGCGCGTGCGGAACGACTCGCGCACCTGCCCCTTGACCTTGTGCATGTGCACGACGCCGTGGCGCTCGGCGGTCGCGATGCCCGTGGAGTCCTGACCGCGGTGCTGCAGGAGGAGGAGGGAGTCGTAGATCTCCTGGGTGACGGACCCGCGGCCCACCATTCCGACGATTCCGCACATGGGTGTTGCCTGCTCCTGCTGTGTTTCTGACTCGGCTCAGCGAGCCGCGTGGTCTGCGTACGTGCCGACGAGGCGCACCGCGCCGCCGTCGACGCCCTTGGCGCCCTGCTCCCAGTGGCCGTCGGCGGGGCGGTCACCGGTGTGCACGACACCCACCTGCCACGTCGCGATGCCTTCACGGGAGAGTGCGGATGCTGCGGCCTCGGCCTTGTCGGCCGCCACGACCGCGAGGAACCCGATGCCGAGATTCCACGTGCCCTCGGTCGCCTCGAGCTCGAGGTTGCCGAGGTCGGCGAGGACGCGGAACACCGGCGAGGGCGACCACGTCGAGCGGTCGACCTCGACCCACGTGCCCTGCGGGAGCACGCGCGCGAGGTTCGCGGCGATGCCGCCGCCGGTGACGTGGCTGAGCGAGTGCACCGCGTCGCCGGTCTCGGTGATGAGGCGCAGCAGCGGCAGCGTGTAGAGGCGCGTCGGCTCGAGCAGGGCCTCGCCCCACGTCGTGCCGAAGTCGGCGGCGTTGTCGCCGTACTGGATGCCGGAGCCCGCCACGATGTGGCGCACCAGCGAGTAGCCGTTGGAGTGGAGGCCGCTCGACGCGAGGGCGAGGACGACGTCGCCCTCGCGCACCCGCTCGGCTCCCAGCACGCGCGAGGCCTCGACGATGCCGGTCGCGGCGCCCGCGACGTCGTAGTCGTTCACCCCGAGCAGACCCGGGTGCTCGGCGGTCTCGCCGCCGACGAGAGCCGTGCCGGTGGCCGAGCAGCCCTCGGCGATGCCGCGGACGATGTCGGCGATGCGCTCGGGGAAGACCTTGCCGCACGCGATGTAGTCGGTCATGAACAGCGGCTTCGCGCCGACCACGACGATGTCGTCGACGACCATGCCGACGAGGTCCTGCCCGATCGTGTCGTGCTTGTCGATGGCCTGCGCGATCGCGACCTTCGTGCCGACGCCGTCGGTGCTGGTCGCGAGCAGCGGCTTGTCGTAGGCCTTGAACGCGCTCGCGTCGAAGAGTCCGGCGAAGCCGCCGACGCCCCCGAGCACCTCGGGGCCGTGCGTGCGTCGCACCGCGGACTTCATCAGCTCGACGGCGAGGTCGCCGGCTGCGGTGTCGACACCCGCAGCCTGGTAGGGATTCACAGGCTGCTCGGGGCGGGAAGGGGCATCGCGTTCGGATGAGGCCACGGCTACCAGCCTACCGGCGACCCACCTGGACGGATGCCGGGGGCCTCCGCTGTTACGCCGCACCCCGCGGAGTGAAGGCGTGCTCAATGCGCTGGGGCGTAGCATCCACGATTCTGCTCCCCGACGCCGCGGCTCCCGTGACCAGCGGAGGAGATGTGGTGAGCGGAGGATGGATGCTGCGCCAAGACGTCCTCCGCCGGCCACATCTCCTCCCGCCGCGACGGGTCAGGCGTCACCGGTCGGTGCGAGATGCAGTCCCTGCGCGACCGCCTGCATGATCAGGGCCTGCACCCCGGGCCAGTCCTCCGTGACCTGGATGAACCCGACCCGGATGACGTGGTACCCCATGTGACGGAGGACCGCATCATGGGCGTTGTCGCTCGCGCGCTGCCGTCCCACGTGGTGGCCTCCGTCGATCTGCAGCACCAGTCGTTCGCCGATGAGGAAATCGACCCGATGCCCCGCGATCCAGGCTTGCGCAACGATGCGCAGCTTCATCCATCGGAGCCGCGGTACGACGAACGTCTCGAGCCCGGAGTCCGAGTAGGGACTGGCGACTTCGATGACCCTCCGCACCCCCGGCGTGAAGGGCAGCCGCAGGAGTGCCGGCTTCTGCACGAGGCCCTTGTTGAGTGCGGACTCCACGATTGCGAGCGCCGGTTCGAACGGCTGGCATGCGCACACCAGGGCGAGGGCGTTCTCGAGGGAATCCTCGAGCGCCGCCGGGTCTCGTGGGATCACCGGCGCAGCCCGATGGAGGTGTACTCCCGGCCGCAGCGCGACGCGGCCGGCATGAGGGTGCGCGGCTACGTGCGTGTCCGGGCTCTCGGCGGCGATCCACAGCCCCAGACGACGTGCGCGGGTGACGCACGAGATCACGACGCCTGCCCGCGCAGCGTTGAGGATCAGGGGATCGACGCTGGGAACGGCGACCCAGACGCGCCGCACGACGCGAAGGAGCCCGCCGGCGATCGCCGTCTCGATCGTGCGCTGCGCATGTCCGGCTTTCACCATCGCGACACGACGGACGATTCCGCCCTGATCGGACACCGCGGACAAGAGAGCGAGCGTGCGCTGCTCGGCTTTCAGCTTCATCGTCCTGATCATGCGGACGCGCCGACCGCACGGATCGAGCAGATGACCGCATTGTGCAGAACTCGCGGCGCGGACCCGCTGGGGAGGACGCTCCGCCGGCGTGGTCCGCCTCGCCTCGCCCGTGAGGAAGGGAGGAGATGCGGGGAACGGAGGAGGCGAGCGGGTGGACCGGTCCTCCCTTCCCCACATCTCCTCCCGACATCACGCGCGGACTGCGGGCGGGCGACGGGAGGCGACATCCACTCCATGCTGTTCCGGGCCCGCCGCGACGTCGATGCCCGGATCTACAATGGCCGCATGGGCGGCGCCGGTGCTCCGGAGTGGCTGATCCGCGAAGACGCCGGTCAGCCGGTTCTTCTCGCGCTCTATCTGCGGCAGGTGCTCGGCATCCGCTCTCCTGAGGAGCTGCCGCACCTGCGCGGTATCCCGCCCCGGGCGAACGACCGGTCCGAAGAGTCGCAGGCGCTGCTCGAACGGCAGTGGCGCGAGTTCTGGGCGATGACGGTCGAGCCGCAGGCGCACCCGTCGCCGGTCCCCCTCGATCTCGTCGAGGGCTTCGACACGGCGCTGGCGCTGCCGACAGAGGGCTGCGCCGAACTGCGGGCGGCGTTCGAACCGCACGCGGCGGAGGCGCTCGCGTTCGCGCAGTCGGCCAACGCGCGGTACCGCAAAGAGGCGTCGCACAGCACGGGCACGGCGTATCGCGCCTACGCCGGGGCGATCGCCGAGCACGAGCGGCAGGTCGGCCGCCGGGCGCACTCGTTCGAGCTCAACGTGCAGGTGCTGCCGCTGAATCAGCGCGGGGTGTGGTGGATCGGCTCGCTCACGATCGCCGTCACCGACGGACTGCGGGGGGATGTCGCGGCCTTCGACGCCGCGATCCACCCGATCATCGCCGAGCTGGCGTAGCGCGCCGGCTCAGGAGGCCCAGGCGGGCCCAGGGGTGGCGGCTCAGTGGGCGGGGCCGTGGCCGTTGGTGCCGGGCTCCGGGTCGACGTGCACCCTCTCGTGGTCGACGGCGACCTCGTGCGTGTGACGGCGCGAACGGCGGTCGAGGATGAGCGCGAGGATGCCGCCCAGCACCAGGCCGATGGGGGCGCAGATCAGCGCCAGGAAGCCGAACACCTGACCCTGCGAGTACAGCACCCCGGTGTTGGGGCTGACTTCGGCGGTGCCGTTGAAGGCGAACGTGAGGATCATCGCGACGAAGACGCCGACCAGCGCCCCGACGATCAGGAACACCGAGATCTTCGGTGCGCGTCGCACGCGCACGGTCTCGATGCGGTCCTGGCTGTGCTCGGGCATGCACCCATTGTCCCACCGTCGCCGCGGGTTCGCTCCCCGGCGGCTGGGGAACCGCGCGCGGCTCGGAGCCGAAAAGAGGCGACGCCCCGCTCGGAAGCCGAGAGCGGGGCGCCGCCGGAGTGACGGGCCGGGGGTCAGCCGGCCGTCTGGTCTCCGTTGCCGCCGGCCGTCGCGCGGCGGCGGGAGACCACGATCCAGACCACGGCGCCGATCCCGAGCGCCAGGGCGATCCCCACGAGCGCCCACGGCCACACGGGGGCCGAGGTCTGGTCGACGGAGAGGGTCTCTGCCTGAGCCTCGGTGGCCTCGGCCACCGCGACCTCGGGCTCGGCGGGCGTCGCCGCCGCCACCGCGCAGTCCGCGGCGACCGGCAGCACGGCCGACACCGGGTCGAGCTCGTCGCCCGCCGGGTACGTGCCGAAGGCGGCCGCACCGGCGTCGGTCAGGGTCGCCGGCAGCGCGTCGAGCACGAGCCCCTCGTCGGTGACCTCGAGGTCGGGCAGGGCGAACTCGGCGAACCGCACGCCGGCGGCCGTCACCGGCTCACCCGCCTGCGTGGTGCCGATGACGTCGAACACCAGGTACCCGGTGTCGCCCGCCAGCTCCACCCGCGCGTTCGACAGCGTCGTGTCGAGCGCGCCCTGGTGACCCGTGAAGCGGATGCTGCCGCCGTAGGTGACGAGACCGGCTCGGGTCGCAGCATCCACCGCTCCCGTGCCCGCGTTCCAGACGAACTCGGGGTACTCGTACGCGACGTCGGTCAGCTCCCAGCCGCCGCCAGCGATGCCCTCGATGTAGGTGCGGAAGGTCTCCTTGAAGCCCCAGTTCAGGCTCGCGGCTTCGACGAAGCAGCCGGCCGCGATCGCCGCACGGGCGAGCGTGAAACGGATGCCGCGGTCCACGGATCCCTGGAACGTCAGGGTGTGCTCGCCGTCGGCGAGGGTGGCGGGCAGCGCACCCGACCAGGTGGCGTTGCCGGAGGCGTCCGCCGACACCTCGCCGAGGAGCGTCGGCGTCGAGTAGACGACGACCTTGATGCCCTTCTCATTCGGGGTGAAGCCCGACGCCGTCACCGTGACCGGCTCGCCCTTCTGGAGCGCGGCGAGGGTCGCGTCGTCGAGGTCGATGCCCGTCGACGCCGGCGGCGTGGCGGGCAGCGACGTCGTGCGGGTGGTCGACGCGGGAGCCGCGGCGACCGTGCCGGTCGAGCCCGCGGGCGCGGCCGCCGGGACGCCGATCGTGAACGCGAGCTGGTCGAGCTCGGTCGAGAAGCCCTGCAGCACCTGGGTGCGACCGGCCGCGGTCAGCGTCGCCGGCACCCGCGAGTACGAGACCGTGCCGTTGGCGGTGACGCGCACCGCGGAGCCGAGGTCCAGGTTCGCGAACGCGACCTGCGAGCCGCCGCTGGTGACCAGCAGGGTCGCGGCGTCCGCCGAGGTGATCCGCACCTGCGGGTTCGCGATCGTGACGTCGAGCACGCCGCCGTGACCGGTGAAGCGGACCGACCCGTTGTACGAGACGGTGCCCGTGCCGGTCGCCGCGTCATACGTGCTGCCGGTCGCCTGGCCGAACTGGAACTGGCCGCCGGCGCGCGTGGCGCCGCCCGACACCGAGATCGAGCCGTGCGCCGCGCCCTCGGTGATGTACCTCACGAAGCTCGACGAGATCGCCCACGAGAGCGAGCCGCCGTGCTCCGCCGCGGGCGGAGTCACCGGGGTGCCGGGAGTCCCGGGGTCGACCGGCGTCTCGGGCTCGGGCTGAGGCTCGGGGTCGACGGGAGGCTGGGGATCGACCGGCGGCTGGGTTCCGGGGAACAGCTTCTTCCAGTCGCTCGCCGTGAACGGCACATCTGTGCGGGCGTAGATCGTGTCGGGGCCGGGGGTGGAGTGCTGGCGCCACACGATCACCTCGTACTGCTTCGTGCGGTCGAGCTCAGCCGTGGGGGCGACGACCGTGAAGGCCGTCTTGCCGGCGGTGATCACAGGGAACGGCAGCGCGAAGGCGACGTAGCCGCCCGAGCCCGTCAGCTGGGACTCGGTTCCCTTCTCGATGACCGCGGCATAGGCGCCGGGTGCGTCTCCGAGGTTGGTGCCCACGACGCGGATGTTCGCACCCGCGGCGGCCGAGGCATCCTTCACCGACACGTCCAGCGTGGGCACCGTCGGGAACAGCGCCGCCCAGTTCGAGGACGTGAACGGCACGTCGGCGCGCGCGTAGATGGTGTCGGCGGTCGGCGTCGTGTGACCCTCCCAGACGATGACCTCGTACTTCTTCGCGCGGTCGAGCTTCGCGGCGGCTGCGACCAGTGTCTTGTCGAAGGCGCCTCCCGAGATCGCACCGGGCGTCAGCCAGTAGCCGAAGGCAACGTAGCCTCCGCCGGTGCTGACGGCGGCCTCGGTGCCCTTCTCGATGACCGCGGCGTAGGCGCCGGTGATGTCGCCGAACTCGGTGCCGACGACGCGGATGGTCGCACCGGCGGTGGCCGAGGCATCCGTCACCGACACGCCGATGGCGGGGTCGGTGGTCGGGGTCGGGGTGGCGAACGTGAGCGGCGTGTAGGTCTCGAACGGTGCGTAGCTCGCCCCGCTGGCCGGGTAGGTGTAGACACCGTAGTTGCCCGCGAGCAGCTCGGACGCTTCGGTCTTCGACACGGTCAGCGTGGTCTCGAAGGTCCCGTCCGCGGCGATGACGATCCCGCCGGCGGCAGCACCGCCGATCGTGGCCAGGTCGGCCTCGAGAACGGCCATCTTCTGCGACAGCACCTTGCGCGCCGAACCGGCGGCGCCGGCCGACGGCTGCCACACGTCGGCGAACTTGCCGAACACGACATACGAGCCGCCGAACTTGCCCGCCAGCGGCGGACGCGTGCCCGTCGTCGCCGGCGCGTTCGGAACGAACCCGCTCCCCGAGACCGTGATCGTCTCCCCCTCAGGGTTCACACCCGTCGTCTTCGACACCGTCACCGTCGGCGTCGGGGTCGGGGTGGCGAACGTGAGCGGCGTGTAGGTCTCGAACGGGGCATAGCTCGCCCCGCTGGCCGGGTAGGTGTAGACACCGTAGTTGCCCGCGAGCAGCTCGGACGCTTCGGTCTTCGACACGGTCAGCGTGGTCTCGAAGGTGCCGTCCGCGGCGATGACGATCCCGCCGGCGGCAGCACCGCCGATCGTGGCCAGGTCGGCCTCGAGCACGGCCATCTTCTGCGACAGCACCTTGCGTGCCGAACCGGCGGCGCCGGCCGACGGCTGCCACACGTCGGCGAACTTGCCGAACACGACATACGAGCCGCCGAACTTGCCTGCCAGCGGCGGACGCGTGCCCGTCGTCGCCGGCGCGTTCGGAACGAACCCGCTCCCCGAGACCGTGATCGTCTCCCCCTCAGGGTTCACACCCGTCGTCTTCGACACCGTCACCGTCGGCGTCGGGATCTCAGGCTCCACGGGCGGCGCGGTGATCTGGTACGAGACGACCGCAGAGGTCGAGCCGGTGAACGCAGCGGCGTCGGCCGGGGTGAACACCGCCTTCAGCTGCGCGGTTCCCGCGGCGGCGATGCTCGCGGTGATCGGCGTGCCGACGGCGGCGGAGCCGAGCTGCGTCTCACCGTTGAAGTACGAGACGGTTCCGGATGCTGCGGGCTCGACGGTCGCGCCGAGCGTGAAGTCCGCTCCGGCCAGGCTCGAGGCGGCCGGGGCGACGGTCAGCGTCGTGGTCGTCGCGACGGCGGGGAGCGGCTCCCAGGCCAGCGAGGTGCTCGTGTTCTGGCTGCGGTCGGCCATGCCCTGCCCGTGCGCCTTCGACGTGTAGATCGCGTACTGCGCGCCCTCGGCGAAAGCGGGGACCGTGACCTGGACGCTGAAGGCGCCGTCGGCCGTCATGGGCGCGGTGCGCTGGCCACCCGCGGCGTTGTCAGCGTTGCCCGGCGCGATCCACACGACGTCGGCGATCTGCGCGGAGCCCTCATAGAACCCCGCGAGGCCGACCGGCCCGACGCCCAGGTACACGCCGACAGCCTTGCCCGTCGGGGCCGAGACCTCGGTCGAGAAGCCCGAGCCGGTGACGGTGATCGTGCCGCCCGCGCGTGGGGCCTGCGGGGCCGAGACGGCGGGTCCGGCGGCGAAGGCCGGGACGGCGGTGAGGGTTCCTGCCACGACGAGCAGGAAGGCGAGGAGCGCGGCGATGCTCGCGCGACTGCGATCCAAGAACGGCTGCGTATTCACGGGGTGTGTCTCCGGCGCCGCGCACGCCGAGGCGCACCGGCGCATCAGTGCGATTCGGGTTGGGTGATTAGGTTTGGCTAACCTAATGTTGAACTCGAACGTAGGGCACTCTTCCAGCCGACGTCAAGCCTAAGGTAAGGCTCTCCTAATGTTTCGCACCGACTCCTCCCCCCGCGTGTCGACGCGCCTCGCCGGCGGCATCGCACTGCTCGCGGCCGTCATCGCCCTCGCCGGCTGTGCCGCGCCTGCCGCCGAAGCGATCGACGCGGACTGCCCCGCAGCATCCATCCCCCTGGCGTCTCTGGATCTCGCCGAGAACCCCCGCACCGCGACCGGTCCGTCCACCGCCTGCCTGGCGTCGCACGCCATCGAGCCGATCGCGGCCGATGACGCTCCCGACCTGCCGGTGACGGTGACGGATGCTGAGGGCCGCGCGGTCGAGATCACCGATGTCAGCCGCATCCTGCCGGTCGACATCTCGGGCACGATCGCCGCGACCGTGTTCGGGCTGGGGCTCGGCGACGCGGTCGTCGGACGCGACTCGTCGACCTCGTTCGACGGCACCGAGGAACTCCCCGTCGTGACCAAGTCGGGCCACACGCTCAACGCCGAGGCGATCCTCGAGCTCGCGCCGACCGTCATGCTGACCGACACCTCGATCGGCCCGAAGGAGGTGCGCCAGCAGCTGCGCGACGCCGGCGTCGCCGTCGTCGTGGTCTCGAGCGAGCGGCGCGCCGACACCGTGTCCGACCTGGTGGGCGAGATCGCGGCGGCGCTGGGCGTGCCCGGCCGGGGCGACGCGCTCGCGGAGCAGCTCGACGCCGACGTCGTGGCGGCGAGCGCCGAGGCGGCCGAGATCGCGCCGGTGGCAGCATCCGATCGTCCGCGCATGCTGTTCCTGTACGTGCGGGGCAACGCGAACGTGTACTACATCTTCGGCCGCGACTCGGGGGCGGACTCGCTCATCGAAGCGGTCGGCGGTGTCGACGTCGCGAGCGAGATCGGCTGGGAGGGCATGAAGCCCATGACCGCCGAGGCGCTCGTCGCGGCGCAGCCCGACGTGGTCGTCATGATGACCGACGGGCTCGCCTCGGTCGGCGGAGTCGACGGGCTGCTCGATCGCATCCCGGCGCTGCAGCAGACGCCGGCGGGCGAGCACCGCCGTGTCGTCGACATGGCGGATGCCGAGATCCTGAGCTTCGGACCGCGTACGGCGGAGGTCATCCGGGCGCTGGCGCGGGCGGTCTATGCGCCGGGAACCGGTGCGGAGGCCGCCGCGGGCGAGGGGCCCGCCGTGGGCGAGGGGCCCGCGTCGTGACGGGCACGATGACCGCTTCCGAGGTCGAGGCCGCGGAGGACGGGACGGCCGAGGTCGTGACCGAGGTGCCGACGACGCATCGCCGACGCCGGTTCGCGCTCATGACCGCGGGGCTGTCGGTCGCGATCGTGATCGTGGTGGTCGTCTCGCTCGGCCTCGGGCAGTACTGGCTCACGCCGGCACAGGTGCTGGGCGTGCTGCTGCAGGCCGTCGGCATCGACAACACGTGGGCGCCCGAAGCGCCGACCGCGGCGGGCGTGATCCTCGACATCCGGCTCCCCCGCATCGTGCTGGGCCTCCTCGTCGGGGCCGCTCTGGCCGTGTCGGGCGTGCTCATGCAGGCGATCTTCGGCAACCCGCTCGCCGACGCCGCCGTGGTGGGCGTGTCGTCGGGGGCGGCGTTCGGCGCCGCCGCGAGCCTCACGTTCGGGCTCGCGGTGTTCGGCATGTGGACGACCCCCGCCTTCGCCTTCGTCGGCGGACTCATCGCGGTGTTCGCGGTGTACCTGGTCAGCCGATCGGGCGGGCGCACCGAGGTCGTGACGCTGCTGCTCACCGGCATCGCGATCAACGCCATCGCGGGGGCAGGCCTGGCGTTCCTCACGTTCCTCGGCACGACCTCGACCCGCGAGCAGATCGTGTTCTGGCAGCTCGGCAGCCTCAACGGCGCGCTGTGGCAGAACATCGCGCTCGTCGCCCCGCTGGTCGCGATCGGCGTGGCCGCAGCGGTGTTCGTCGCGCGCCGCCTCGACCTCTTCGCCCTCGGCGAGCGCACGGCGCGCCACCTCGGCGTGCGGGTCGAGCTGCTGCGGGTGGTGGTGATCGTCATGGTCGCGCTGCTCGTCTGCGCCGCCGTCGCGTTCGCCGGGATCATCGGCTTCGTCGGGCTCGTCGTCCCCCACCTCATGCGCATGGCGATCGGACCCGCGCACCTGCCGCTCATGGTCACGAGCGCCCTGGGCGGCGCCCTGCTCATCGCCGTCGCCGACCTCATCGCCCGCACGGCGGTGCCGCTCGCCGACCTGCCGATCGGCATGATCACGTCGCTCGTCGGCGGCCCGTTCTTCCTGTGGCTGCTGCTGCGCACACGCCGCAAGGCGGGGGGCTGGGGATGAACGCCATGGTGGATGCCTCGGCCCCTCGTGTCGCTGTGGCTTCGGGGGCCGTGCGCCTCAGCGCCCGCGGCGTGACCGTGACCCCGCAGGGCGCGGCGCGGCCGGTGCTGATCGACGCGGGGATCGACGTCCGCGCGGGTGAGCTCCACGCCCTCGTCGGCCCGAACGGCGCCGGCAAGTCGACGCTGTTCGGGGTGCTCGCGGGCGATGTGACGCCGGATGCCGGCGACGTGAGCCTCGACGGGACGCGGCTGGGCAGCATCCGTCCCCGCCTCCTCGCGCAGCAGCGCGCGGTGCTGCTGCAGCAGAACGCCGTGTCGTTCCCCTTCACGGTGGAGCAGGTCGTGCGCATGGGCCGCGCGCCGTGGGCGCGGACGCCCGCCGAGGACGACGACGACGCCGCTGTCGCGCGCGCGCTCGAGGTGACCGACCTCGTGCCGCTCGCCGGGCGCGGCGTCACGTCGCTGTCGGGCGGCGAGCGTGCACGGGCGGCTCTCGCCCGGGTGCTCGCGCAGGCGTGCGACGTGCTGCTGCTCGACGAGCCGACCGCGGCGCTCGACCTCAAGCATCAGGAGGACGTGCTGCGCATCGCGGCGCATCGCGCCCGCGAGGGTGCGGCCGTGGCCGTGGTGCTGCACGACCTTAACGCGGCGCTCGGCGTCGCCGACCGCGTCACCCTGCTGTCGCGCGGCCGCGTGGTGGCCTCGGGCCCGCCCGCGGAGGTGCTGACGTCGGAGGCGATCGAGGAGGTCTACGGGCAGCGGGTCGACGTGTTCCCGCACCCGGTGTCGGGCACTCCCGTGGTCATGCCCCGCCGCTGATCGGGCCCGCTCAGGGGCGCAGCGGCAGGAGGTCCGAGATGTCGGCACGCGTGCCGGAGGCGACGATGCGGCCCGCGGCCGCGGCATCCGTCCACTGCTCCTTGCCCGTGGCGAGCGCGATCCAGGTCGCGGCGTCGGTCTCGACGACGTTCGGCGGGGTTCCGCGCGTGTGCCGGGGCCCCTCGACGACCTGCACGGCGCCGAACGGCGGCACCCGCACCTCGACCGAGTTGCCCGGCGCCTTCTCTGCCAGCAGCTGCAGCAGATAGCGCACGGCCGTCGCGTTGTCGGTGCGGGCGGGCGGGACGGATGCCTCCACCGCCGCCGCGACCGCGCTCAGGGCGGAACGGCCGTCGTCGGTCGAGATCTTGCGGGCCATCGTGCCAGGCTACGCCGCCCGCGCTGTGCGGGATTCAGTCTGCGCGAGCGGCGCCGAGCGCGCCGGGCGCGCCGGGCGCGCCGGGCGCGCGATTCCGCGGCACCCACGGAGCGCCCGGCTTTCCTGGACTGAATCCCGAACGGCACCTCCGACCACCCGAAACCACGCCGAGGGCCGCCGGTAGTCTGGACGACGTGAAGATCCTGGTTCTCGGCTCGGGCGCGCGGGAGCACGCCATCATCCTGGCGCTGCGGTCGGAGGAGGCCGAACACGAGATCTTCGCGGCCCCCGGCAACGCCGGGATCGGGCAGGATGCGCAACTCGTCGCCCTCGACCAGAACGACCCCGTGGCGGTCAGCCAGTTCGCGATCGACAACGACATCGCGCTCGTCATCATCGGCCCGGAGGCCCCGCTCGTCGCGGGCGTCGCCGATGCGGTGCGCACGCGCGGCATCCCGGCGTTCGGGCCCGGCAAGGAGGCCGCGCAGCTCGAGGGATCGAAGACGTTCGCGAAGCGGATCATGGATGCCGCCGGGGTTCCGACCGGCCGCGCCGTGCGCGCGCACACACGCGCCGAGGTCGAGGCCGCGTTCGATCAGCTCGGCGCTCCGCACGTCGTCAAGGCCGACGGCCTCGCCGCCGGAAAGGGCGTCATCGTGACGAGCGACCGCGACGCCGCCCTCGCGCACGCCGACGAGTACCTGCCCTCGGGCGCCGTGCTCGTCGAGGAGTTCCTGGCCGGCCCCGAGGTCTCGCTCTTCTTCCTCAGCGACGGCGACCACGTGCTGCCGCTCAGCCCCGCCCAGGACTACAAGCGCCTGCTCGACGGCGACGAGGGCCCCAACACCGGCGGCATGGGCGCGTACTCGCCGCTCCCCTGGCTCGACGGCAGGTTCGGCAGCGAGCGCGAGTTCGTGGAGCTCGTCACGCGCGACATCGCCGAGCCCGTGATCCGTCAATTGGATGCTGAGGGCACCCCTTTCATCGGACTCCTCTACGCAGGCCTCATCCTGACGGAGGACGGCGTGAAGGTCATCGAGTTCAACGCCCGCTTCGGCGACCCCGAGACCCAGGTCGTGCTGCCGCGGCTCGTCGACCCGCTGTCGGAGCTGCTGCTGGCGGCAGCTTCCGGTCACCTCGAGGATCTCCCCCTCCCGGCCTTCGCCAACGACGTCGCCGTGACGGTCGTGCTCGCGAGCGAGGGCTATCCCGCGTCGCCGCTCACCGGGCGCACGCTGACCAACCTGCGCGACGCCGAAGCGGTCGAGGGGGTGCACCTCGCCCACGCCGCCACGGCCGAGACCGACGGAGGCCTCGTCGCCACCGGCGGCCGCGTGCTCAACGTCGTCGGCGTCGGCACCACCTTCGTCGAGGCCCGCGAGCGCGCCTACCGGGCCTTGGGCGCGATCGGCCTCGAAGGCGGCCAGCACCGCTCCGACATCGCCGCGCGCGTCGCAGAAGGGCTCTGACGCATGCGCCGGCGCGTGGGGACCGTCGCGATCGGCCTGCTGCTCGTCGGCGGGGTGGTCACCGGGTGCGCGGGCGGCATCGACATCGACGCCCCGGGCACCGAGCTGATGGACCAGGCGCACCAGGTCGCCGACGAGGCCCTCGTGGCCGCCGCGACGACCGGGCTCCAGGCCCTGCAGGCGAGCGGCGCGGTCACCGAGGACGCGGTGCGCGATGCGCTCGAGAAGGTCGGCGCCGCCGAGGTCGAGACCCGCGTCGCCGGCGACACGCTGCTGTTCGGCGCCGAGGTCTCGGGTGGGTGCGTGTACGGCTCGGTCGGCGCCTCGGGCACCGTCTCGATCGACCTCGGTGGCGTGAACGCCGACGGCGGATGCGTCCGCGAGCCGTGATCGGCGCGCTGCCCGCGGCCGCGGCGAGGGGCGTCGACGAGATCCGTCCCGTGCCCGTGAGGATCCTCGGATGACGCCCACGACCCGGCGGACCGGGATCGTCGGCGGCGGCATCGTGGGGGTCGCCCTGGCCCGTGCGTTGAGTGCGCGCGGCGACGAAGTGACGGTGCTCGAGAAGGAATCGCGGCTGTCGCAGCACCAGACGGGGCACAACTCCGGGGTGGTGCACGCGGGCCTGTACTACAAGCCGGGGTCGCTGAAGGCGACGCTGTGCGCGGCGGGGCGGGTGTCGATCCGGGAGTTCTGCGAGGCGAAGGGACTGCCGTACCGGGAGGTCGGCAAGCTCGTCGTGGCGGTCGACGAGTCCGAGCTCGGCGCGCTGGCCGAGATCGAGCGGCGGTCGCTCGAGAACGGCGTGCCCGATCTGACCCGCATCGACGACCTGGAGCGGCTGCGCGAGATCGAGCCGCACGTCGCCGGGGTCGCGGCGGTGCATTCGCCGCACACCGCGGTGGTCGACTACGCCAGCATCACCGAGGCGATGGCGCAGGACGTCCGCGCCGCCGGCGGGCAGGTGCGGCTCGGCCACGAGGTCACGGCGATGACACGCGAGAACGGCCGGGTGCGGGTCGTGACGCCGGTGTCGGAGGACGTGTTCGACCGGGTCATCGTGTGCGCCGGGCTGCAGTCCGACGTGGTCGCACGGTTCGTGGGCGCCGATCCGTCGCCGAAGATCCTGCCCTTCCGCGGCGAGTACTGGGAGCTCGCGCCCGAGCGCACCGACCTGGTCAAGGGCATGATCTACCCGGTGCCGGACCCGCGGTTCCCGTTCCTCGGCGTGCATTTCACCCGAGGCGTGTACGACAACGTGCACGTCGGCCCGAACGCGGTGCCCGCGCTGGCTCGCGAGGGCTACAACTGGCTGCAGTGGTCGGCGAAGGACACGATCGAGTCGCTCCGCTGGCCGGGCGCATGGCCGCTCGCGAAGCAGCACTGGCGGATGGGCGTCGACGAGATCTCGGGGTCCCTGATCAAGCCGCTGTACTTCCGCAAGGCGCGCCGGTTCATCCCCGAGCTGCGCGCGTCGGACCTGTCGCACAAGCACGGCGCCGGGGTGCGCGCGCAGGCGTGGGGCCGCGCCGGTGAGCTGCTCGACGACTTCGCGGTCGACCAGGTCGGCCCGGTCACGCTGCTGCGCAACGCCCCCTCGCCCGCCGCCACCAGCTCGATCGCGATCGCCGAGTACGTCATCGCGCACTACCTCGACGCGCCGCGCTGACCGCCGGCACCGCAGGATCGGCCGATCGGACGAGGCGTTTCGAGCCGGGCGGGCGAAGCGGCGCAGCATCCGTCCTCGCCAACATGGCGACATGACAACCACCACCTCGCGCGGCTCCCGGCCGGAATGGCTCGTGCCCGCCGGTCTGATCGCGCTGAGCCTCGTGCCGATGATCGCCGGCTCGGCCCGGCTCACGCAGCTCGCCACCGGCGCCGCGGTCACCGCCGAGAACGCCCGGTTCTTCGACTCGCCGATCCCGGTGGTCGCGCACATCGTCGGGTCGAGCGTGTTCCTTCTGCTCGGCGCGCTGCAGTTCGCGCCCTCGCTGCGCCGCCGGCGCTGGCACCGCATCGCCGGCCGCGTCGTCGCTCCCGCAGGGCTGGTCTCGGCCCTGTCGGCCCTGTGGATGACCGTGTTCTATGAGATGCCGGCAGCCGTCACGGGTCCGGGCCTCGCGGCCGTGCGGATCGTGCTCGGCACGGCCATGGCCGCGGCGATCGTGCTCGCGTTCGTCGCGATCCGCCGGGGGGACGTGCGCACCCACAGCGCGTGGATGACGCGCGCCTACGCGATCGGCCTCGGCGCGGGCACGCAGGTGCTCGTGTTCCTGCCGTACACGCTCCTCGCGGGCACGCCCGCACCCCTCACGCACACGCTGCTCATGAGCGCCGGCTGGGTGATCAACCTCGCGGTCGCCGAGGTCGTGATCCGGCGGCGCGCCCGCACCGCGCGCCGCCGCACCGGAGCCCCGCTGGCGGCGACCGGTGCCCGCCTATCATGAGGGCATGACGAGCCCCGTCCGCGCGCTCTGGGATGCGCCCGCGGCGGTTCCGGCGCCGCCCCGGCGGGTCTGGCGCGACTGGGTGCTCGTCGGCGTGATCCCGGCGCTGGCGGTGGTCGAGGCATCCGTCCGCACCGACGTTCCGTGGCGCTGGCTGTGGGCCATCGTGCTCGCCGCGCTCGCCCCGACGCTGCTGTGGCGCCGGGCGCGCCCGTTCACGATGCTCGCGATCGCGTTCGCCGTCGGCACCACCGTGGGCCTCGCGACGGCGGGCGACCCGCAGCTGTTCACGACGGCGTACTTCCTGATCCTGCTGTACGCGGTGTTCCGGTGGGGATCCGGACGGGCCATGATCGCGGGCGGCGCGATCGTCGTGATCGGGATGCTGCTCACCTTCGTCGCGACGCCGCCCGAGGTCGCCGACGTCATCGGCGGCGTGGCCGTGGCGGTGACGACGGCGACGCTCGGCCTCGCGGTGCGGTGGCGGCGCCGGGCCCGCACACGCGAGCTCGAGCAGGTGCGGCTGCTCGAGCGCGAGCAGCTCGCCCGCGACCTGCACGACACCGTCGCCCACCACGTGTCGGCGATCGCGATCCAGGCGCAGGCGGGCACCGCGGTGGCCGCGACCGACCCGGGCGCGACGCTGCGGGTGCTGCACGCGATCGAGGCCGAGGCGACCCGCACGCTCCGCGAGATGCGCGCGATGGTGGGCGTGCTGCGTACGCCCGACGACGCGCTCGCGCCGACCCCCGGGCTCGCCGAGATCCGCTCTCTGGAGCGAGTGGATGCTGCGTCCCCGGCCGTCGTCGTTACCCTCGACGGCGACCTCGACACGGTGCCGCAGGCCGTCGCGGCCGCGGTGTTCCGCATCGCCCAGGAGGCCGTGACGAACGCCCGACGTCATGCCCGCGGAGCCACGCGGATCGAGGTGGGCGTCAAGGTCGACGCCGGCGGCGTGAGACTCGAGGTGCGCGACGACGGCGGGGGCGCAGCATCCACTCCGTCGTTCGGCTACGGGATCACCGGCATGCGGGAGCGCGCGGCGCTGCTCGGAGGGACGTGCGACGCGGGCCCCGCGCCCGGCGGCGGCTGGGTCGTCGCGGCGACGCTCCCCCGGGCAGGATGGACCGCATGACCGTGCGCGTGCTGGTGGCCGACGACCAGGACCTCGTGCGCACGGGGCTGCGGATGATCCTCGACGCGCAGCCCGACATCGAGGTGGTCGGCGAGGCCGCCGACGGCGCCGAGGCGGTCGCTCTCGCGCGGAGTCTGCGGCCCGACGTGTGCCTGCTCGACATCAGGATGCCCGTGATGGACGGGCTCGCGGCGACCCGCGCCCTCGCCGGGCCTGACGTCGCCGATCCGATCCCGGTCGTGGTCATCACGACGTTCGACCTCGACGAGTACGTCTACGAGGCGCTGCGCTCGGGCGCGCGGGGCTTCCTCCTCAAGGACGCCGGCGCGGTGCTGCTCGCCGAGGCCGTGCGCGCGGCCGCCCGCGGCGATGCGCTCATCGATCCGAACGTCACGGTGCGGCTCATCGAGGCCTTCGCGGGGGCGGCGCCGCAGCCGCCGACGCCGCCGTCGAGCCCGCTCACTGAACGCGAGGAAGCAGTGCTCGCCGGGGTCGCCCGGGGCCTCGGCAACAGCGAGATCGGCGACGAGCTGCACGTCTCGCTGAGCACCGTGAAGACCCATCTCGCGAGCATCATGACCAAGCTCGACGCCCGCAACCGCGTCGAGCTCGCGATCTGGGCTCACGAACGCGGCCGCGGCCGGCGCTGAGCCGCGAGCGACCGAGCGGACCGAGCGGACCGAGCGGACCGAGCGCCGCGCGCACCGAACGCCGAGCGCACAGAGAAGGACGCCGGCGCCGTGTGCTGGGGGACAACGGGGCCGGCGTCCTGACGCCCGGGATCGAGGAGGACCCGGCAGGCGTCGCGAGACCTGAGCTGGGGGACTCAGGTCTGACGGCGGATGAAGCGCATCAGCCACGCGATCACGGCGATGACGATGATCACGAGGCCGATCCACAGCAAGAACTTGGCTGCTTCGATGAACACGCCCAACAGCAGCAGGACGATTCCGACGATGAGCAGGATCACTGCGAGTCCGGTCATGTGACCATGGTGGGACGCGCCGCTCGCACCGGCCAACCTCTTGACAAGCTGCCGATTCGGGGTTAGTCGGCAGCGACGCCGCTGGCTGCCTGCCACTCCTCGGTGGACGTGGTCTTCGGCCGGCGCAGGAACAGCACCACGACCACACCGACGAGCATGACCGCGGCCGGCAGCAGGATCGCCTGCGCCATCGCCTGGCTGAACCCGTCGACGACGAACGGCGGGAGCGTGCCCTCGCCGAAGCCGCCCGGGGCGTCCGACGCGCCGGGCAGGTTCGCCTCGAGGCGCGCCTGCATGAAGGCGGCGATGGAGGCCGAGCCGATCACCGAGCCGATGGTCCGCGTGGTGTTGTAGATGCCCGCGCCGGCACCGGCCTGCCGCGGCGGCAGGTTGCGCGTCGCGGTGGTCGCGAGCGGACCCCACATGCCGGCGTTGCCGATGCCCATGAGCGCCGACGGGAGCAGGAACATCCAGATCGGGGTGTCGACGTTCATCAGCGACG
Organism: Microbacterium sp. NPDC056044; assembly: GCF_042267145.1. NCBI lineage: Bacteria > Bacillati > Actinomycetota > Actinomycetes > Micrococcales > Microbacteriaceae > Microbacterium > Microbacterium sp. NPDC056044. The sequence continues at coordinate 277,759 of NZ_JBHJWZ010000002.1, forward strand.
AGTACCAGAACAGCGAGCCGGCGACCATGAGCAGGCCGGGCACCAGCAGGAACCGCGGGTCGGTGCGGTCGAGGAGGCGACCGGCGAACGGCGCGCCGACGCCCGAGAGCACGGCCATCGGGATGAGCAGCAGCGCCGACTGCGTCGGGGTGAGCCCGCGCGCGAGCTGGATGAAGAACATCAGCGGCAGCGACATGCTCGTCACGGTGAACCCGACGATCGCGATGCCCATGTTCGAGACCGAGAAGTTGCGGTCGCGGAAGAGCGGCAGCGGCACGAGCGGCTCGTTCTTGGTGCGTGCCTGCGTCCAGACGAAGAGCGCCATGACGGCGACACCGCCCGCGATCATCGCCCACACCCACGGCGCCCAGTCGAACTTCTCGCCCTCCTGCAGCCCGAAGACGATGAGGAAGAGGCCGACGGCGCTCAGCACGACCCCGACGATGTCGAACCGGTGCGGGTGCGTCTCGAGCTTGGGCACCAGGATCCACGCCATCACGAACGCGATGATGCCGACCGGGATGTTGATGAAGAAGATCCACTCCCAGCCGAGGCCGTCGACCAGCAGCCCGCCGGCGAGCGGCCCGACGAGGGTCGCGACACCGGCGGTCGCGCCCCACAGACCCATCGCCGCGCCACGGCGGTTCGGCGGGAAGGTGCGCGTGATCACGGCCATCGTCTGCGGCGTCATGAGCGCCGCACCGAGACCCTGCACCGCGCGGGCGATGATCAGCATCTCGAGCGTGCCCGACAGCCCGCACCACAGCGACGCGAGCGTGAAGACCGTGAGGCCGATCAGGTAGATGTTCTTCGGCCCGAACCGGTCGCCGAGGCGTCCGGTGATGAGCAGCGGCACCGCGTACGCGAGCAGGTACGCCGAGGTGACCCACACGACGTTGTCGAGGTTGTTGGTGTTCGGGTCGAGCGCCGCCTTGATGGCGGGGTTCGCGACCGAGACGATCGTCGTGTCGACGAGGATCATGAAGAACCCGATGACCAGCGCCCAGAGGGCGGGCCACGGGCTGTGCGGCTTGTGTCCGGCGGCATAGGCGCCGGTGGGCGGGTGGGTCGCGGAGGCGGTTCCGGATGCTGCGGCCGCCGTGCGGCGGGAGTCCGGGGCGTCGGGGGTGGTCACTGTCGTGCTGCCTTTCTCTGGGCGAGATAGCGTTCCGAGGGGGTCGGGGCGGGCCCCCAGGCGAACTCGGGATCGGTGATGCGCGGGATGATCTCGTCCATCCACGCCAGCTCGGCGCGGAGGAGCGCGAGCTCGCGGTCGATCTCGATGAGGTATTGCGCGGGAACGCCCTTCTCCATGGCGACCGCGAGGCCGTCGGCGAGGGCCTCGAGCGCCGCGGCGAGCGCATCGCGCCGGGCCTCGAGCAGCTCGATCGCCTCGGCGCGATCCAGTCCGTGCACCTCGGCGAGCGCGACCCGGAACTCGGCCGGCCGGTCCACGCGCGGCAGCTCGCGACGCACCCATTCGAGCACCGCGGCGGCGCCGGCATCCGTCTGCGTATAGGTGGTGCGCTCGGGGCGGTTGCCGTCGCGGTCGACGCCGACCTCGGCGATGAGTCCCGCCCGTTCGAGCCGGCCGACGGTGTGGTAGACCGTGCCGTTGGTGATCGTCACGAGCCGGTCGTCGCGGCGGAAGTGCATCAGCCGGATCATCTCGTACGGGTGCATGTCCCCCTCGCTCAGCAGGGCGAGCACGGCCACCCCGAGCGGGGTCAGTCGGGCGACGGCATCCTTCACGGTGATCACTCCAAGTCGATTAGTCCACGTGGACTATACGCTTCTTCGTCGCGAGGTGCACCTCTCGCGCGGTGTCGGTGGGGCGTCGTACGGTGAGGGTCATGGCAGACAAGGGCGCCGCCCGCAGGGAGAAGTTCCCCGCGTCCTACGCGATCTTCGACCCGATCGTGGCGGAGTGGACGACCCGCCCCGACGTCGCGCTCGGCGCGATGTTCGGCTCCGAGGGGCTGAACGTCCGGGGCAAGGTGTTCGCGTTCGTGACGTTCGACGGCGAGCTGATGGTGAAGCTCCCCGAGAAGCGCGTCGGCGAACTGGCCGAGGCGGGTGAAGCCCAGCCGGCCGTCATGCGCGGCAGACCGATGCGCGAATGGGCGACCGCGGGGACGGATGCTGCGGCCCGCTGGCCTGCGCTCGTCGCCGAGGCGTTCGCGCACGTCGACGAGATCACGCCATAGGGCGCGTCAGGGGGTGTCGGGGTCGCGCGGGTCGCCGGATGCGGCGTCGAGCGGGGTCGTGTCGGCAGGATCGGCGCGATCGGCGCGATCGGCCGACACGGATGCCGCAGCGGCCGCGCTCGACGGATCCGGCCCCCGGCGGCGCGGGCGCCAGCGGCCGAAGACCCCGCGCTGGGTGGGCTCCTCGACCTCGAGGCCGTAGTAGCGCCCGATCTGATCGCGGAACTGCGCGCGCTCGGCCTTGTCGTACGCGCGGATCTCGCGGCGGAACGCGATGACCGTGGCCCAGCAGATCGCGATCATGACGAGGCTGAACGGCAGCGCGATGCTGATCGCCGCGGTCTGCAATGCCTGAAGCCCGCCGGCGAACAGCAGCGTGAGCGCGATGAGCGCGGTGGCGAGCGTGAAGAACACGCGCACCCAGCGCTTGGGCTCAGCCTGACCGCCCGTGGCGAGCATGCTCATGACGAGCGAGCCGGAGTCGGCCGACGTCACGAAGAAGATGCCGATGAGGATGATCACGCCGACCGTCACGATGGCGGAGCCCGGCACTTCGGCGAGCATCGAGAACAGGGCGGTCTCGACCTGGACGGCGCCGTCCGCCCCGGTGAGGTCGGCCTGGCCGGTGAGCTCGAGCCAGATGGCCGTGCCGCCCAGCACGCTGAACCAGAGGATGCCCACGAGCGTCGGCACGAGGATCACTCCGGTGACGAACTCGCGCACGGTCCGGCCGCGCGAGACGCGCGCGATGAAGACGCCGACGAAGGGGGCCCACGAGATCCACCAGCCCCAATAGAACGTCGTCCAGTTGCCCTGCCAGGCGAGCCCCTCGGCACCCGTGTAGGCGTTGAGATTGAACGACAGCGCGATGAAGTTCTGCAGGTATGCGCCGATCGACTGCACGAACTCCCGCAGCAGGAAGGCCGTCGGCCCGGTCGCGAGCAGGTACACCAGCAGCGCGGCGGCGAGGATGAGGTTGAAGTTCGAGAGCCACTTCATCCCTCGCGCGACGCCCGACAGCACCGACCACAGCACCATCGCCGTGATGATCGCGATGATGATCGTCTGCGCGAGCGGCGTGGCCTCGATCACGCCGAGCGCCTCGAGCCCGGCGCTGATCTGCAGGACGCCCAGCCCGAGCGAGGTCGCGACGCCGAAGATCGTGCCGACGAGCGCCGCCGCATCGATGACGTGACCCCAGCCGCCGCGGACGCGATCGGCGCCGAGCACGGGCTCGAGCGCCCAGCGGATCGTCATCGGCCGCTTGCGGCGGTGGAAGGCGTACGCGAGCGCGAGGCCCACCACGACATAGATCGACCACGCGTGCACGCCCCAGTGCAGGTAGGTCTGCGACATCGCGGCCTGTGCGAGCTGCGCGGGCGTGCCCTCGACGCCCGGTCGCGGGCTCGTGAAGTGACTCAGCGGCTCGCTCACCCCGTAGAAGACGAGTCCGATGCCCATGCCGGCGGCGAACAGCAGCGAGAACCACGACATCACCGAGAACTCCGGCTCGTCGTCGTCGGCGCCGAGCTTGATCGACCCGAACCGGCCGAAGCCCATCACGAGGGCGAAGGCGACGAACAGCGCAGCGATCAGCACGTAGTACCAGTTGAACCCGGCGACGATCGCGGCCTGCACGGTGCCGAACGTCCGCTCCGCCGTCTCCGGCACGACGAGCGCGAACACGATGAAGGCGATCGCGATACCCGCGGCGGGCCAGAACACCCAGCGCTCGATCGTCGGCCGGCGGTCGGCGGCGGTGGCGGGCTCGGACTGATCGGATGCCTCGGTCACTGTTCCAGGCTAGCGAGCGGCGTCTGTCCAGGCGGGATAATGGGTCGGGTGACGGCTATCCCCACCCCCACGACCGAGCTCGCCGGCTGGCGCCACGCCTACTCCGGCAAGGTGCGCGACCTCTACGTTCCGGCGGACACGCCCGAGGGGGCGACGCCCGAGCGCATGCTCGTCGTGGCGAGCGACCGCGTCAGCGCGTTCGACCACGTGCTGTCGCCGGGCATTGCGGGCAAGGGCGAGCTGCTCACCACCCTCAGCCTGTGGTGGTTCGACCGGCTCGCCGGCGCGGACGGGGGCCGCAGCATCCCGAATCATCTCGCCGCCTCGCACGCGCTCACCCTCGGCGCCGACGGCGAAGCCAACACCCCCGACGACCTGAAGAGCCTGATCCCCGACGCCGTCACGGGGCGCGCGATGGTCGTGAAGAGCCTCGACATGCTGCCGATCGAGTGCGTCGTGCGCGGATACCTCACCGGGTCGGGCTGGGCGGAGTACCGCGAGAACGGCACGGTGTGCGGCATCGCGCTGCCCGAGGGTCTGTCGAACGGCGACCGGCTGCCCGAGCCGATCTACACCCCCGCGTACAAGGCGCCGCTGGGCGAGCACGACGAGAACATCTCGTACGAGCGCACCGTCGAGCTCGTCGGCGCCGAGCGCGCGGCCGAGCTGCGCGACCTCTCGCTCGAGATCTACGCGCGCGCGGCCGCGACGGCCGAGGCGCACGGCGTGATCCTGGCCGACACGAAGTTCGAGTTCGGCCTCGACGCCAACGGCGTGCTGACGCTGGCCGACGAGGTGCTCACGAGCGACTCGTCACGATATTGGGATGCTGCGGCCTGGGCCTCCGGCACCACTCCCGCAGAGCGCATGGCGAGCTTCGACAAGCAGATCGTGCGCGACTGGCTCGCCGCGAACTGGCCGGCGCCGCGCGAGGGCGAGCCGCCGGCGCTGCCCGCCGACATCGTCGAGCGCACCACCGCCCGCTACCGCGAGCTGCTCGAGCGCCTCACCGCCGCCTGACACCGCGGCGGGGCATCCCGCATCCCGCTGTCTGGGCGTCCGGCGCGCTCGCCTGGGCTGGGCGTCCGGCGTGCGGCGTCCGGCGCGTTTGCTTCGGGCTTGCCGGGACCGGGGATCGTCGACGAGACCGGGGACGACGCCCTGTGTCTCGACGCATTCCCCCAGTCTCGCCACCTCGCGCCGAGGCGAGCTAGCCAGGACGGAGCCCGAGGAGGTTGGGCGGGCTCAGGAGGGTGCGCGGGCTCAGGATGGTGCGCGGGCTCAGGAGGGTGGGCGGCTGCTGCTGCGACGCGTGGTCAGGGGTGCAGCATCCGTCACGCGTTCTTCATCGCCTTCAACCGGGCGAGAAGCATCGGGCCGGAGCGGTCGAGCATGGTGCCGCCGATCAGGATGCCGCCGACGAGCACCGCGGTGCCGAATACGATGCCGATGGCGAAGGCGATCCAGCTCAGGGTCGGGTTCTCGGTGAAGTAGCCGATGAGCCCCACGATGATCGCGGGCGCCGAGAGCGCGAGCGCCACGAGCCAGATGCCGAGGAAGGCCATGCCCTGCAGGAACGTCGTGCCAGGAACGCGCTTGAACGGGTTGTCCCCCGAGCCGGGAACCGGCACGACGAGCTGGGCGGAGGTGACGGCGCACACGCCGTAGCTGGTGAAGAGGACTCCCAGCGCCATGCCGAGGATGCCGGGCAGCTGCGTCCAGTCGCCGGCCAGCGCCAGGGGCAGGATCGCGGCCAGGAGCACGAGCGGCACCGCCACCGCGGCGGCGGCGAGGGTGCGGCCGAGCCGGTCCGCACGGCCGCGCGCTCCCGTCGCGACCTCGGTGCCGAACGCCGTGCCGTCGTAGGAGATGTCGGCGTAGACCACGATGCCGATGACGAACGCGATGATCGGCGCCGAGAACGCCAGCGCCACGAGCGGGTCGCCGTCCCGCGCGTAGAACCAGAGGAGCACCGGCACCAGCGGCACCGCGATGAGCTGGCGCAGATACCGCGGGTCGCGCGTCCAGTACGTCAGCGCCCGCGCGAACACCGCGCCCGCGGCGCCCGTCGGAACGCGGCCGAACCACCCGATCGATCCCGCGCGCACGGCAGCGGAGGAGGCCGCCCGAGGACGCACGAGGGAGCGTGCCAGCGACGCGCGCCACAGCAGCCACAGCGCCGCGAGGGTGGCGAACGCGATGAGCAGCTTCGCCGCGGCCGCGCCGAGATCGCCGGCGGCTGCGTCGGCGGGCACCGCCCACGCAGCGCCGAGCGGCGTCCACCCGAGGAGGGGCAGCGTCTCGGCGAGCGTGGCGGCGTTCACCGAGACGCCGGACGCGAGCGCCGCGATGATCGGTCCAGCCAGGATGAGCGGGATGAAGACGAGGATGCCGGCGACCTCGCGGAAGCGCCGACCCCCGCCGAAGCCCGAGGCGACGGTGGCGACGGCGCGCGAGGCGACCACCGCCGTGAGGATCGCCACGGGGGTGCTCACCAGCCACGCGACGATCGCCGCCGGCCAGTGCGCCCACGTCGCGATCGTGGCGAGGGCGGCGACGGACGTGACGATGCCCGGGATGCCGCAGACCCCGGCGAGCGTGAGCGCGACCATCATGCGCGACGTCGTCATGGGGAACACGACGAGCCGGTCGGGGTCGAGCGTCGTGTCGACACCGAACGCCACGAGAGGGATGAGCGCCCACCCCAGCGTGACGAGCGATCCGGCGCCGACGATCACGATGCCCGCGAGCCGCACGTCCGCGAATCCCAGCGCGACGAGGCCCGCGACGATCCCCAGCAGGATCACCACGCCGTACAGCGCGCCGAGGATGAACCCGACCAGCTGCCAGGGGCTCCGCGCGAGCTGATTGCCGAGGACGCGGAACCGCAGCCTCAGGAGCGCCGCAACCATTCCGGGCCTTCCGTGTGGCGGCGGCCGCCGACGAGGTCGACGAAGCGGTCCTGCAGCGACTGGCCCGCACGCACGTCGTCGACGGTGCCGGCGACGAGGAGGCGTCCGGCCGCGACGATCGCGACGTGGTCGCACATGCGCTGCACGAGATCCATCGAGTGGCTCGAGACGATGACGGTGCCCCCGCCGGCAACGTAGCCGGCGAGGATGTCCTCGATGTTCGCGGCCGACACCGGGTCGACCGACTCGAAGGGCTCGTCGAGCACGAGCAGCCGCGGGGCGTGGACCAGGGCGCACGCCAGCGCGATCTTCTTGGTCATGCCGGCCGAGTAGTCGACGACCATCGTGCCCGCAGCATCCGTCATATCCATCAGCGAGAGGAGATCCGCCGTGCGCTGCGCGATCTCGTCGTGCGGCAGGCCGAAGAGCAGCCCGTTGTAGGTGACGAGCTGCTCGCCCGTGAGGCGGTCGAACAGCTTGACGCCGTCGGCGAGGTTGCCGACCATCGCCTTCGCCTTCACCGGCTCGCGCCACACGTCGACGCCGTGCACGAGCGCCTGACCGGCGTCGGGCATGAGGAGCCCCGTCGCCATCGAGAGCGTCGTGGTCTTGCCGGCGCCGTTCGGGCCGACCAATCCGTAGAACGATCCGGTGGGCACGCGCAGGCTGACATCGGCCACCGCGAGCTTGTCGCCGAACCGCTTGTGGAGGCCTCGAAGCTCGAGCGCGGACGGGGTCGGCGGCATTGCGGGGTCGGTCACGGTCCTCCGTCGATTCGGCGTCGGGTGCGGGCGGTTCTCCCTCCACCCTTTCGGATGCCGCGTGGCCGAGGCAACTCGCGCGCGCCCGCTCGCTAGGGTGATGCTCGCACCATCACCCGAGCGCAAGGAGCGCGCATGCCTCTGTGGACCATTCACGGCAACGGCCGGACCGTCGAACCCGGCAAGGTCGTGAAGCCCGACGAGCGGCTGAACTGGCCCGCGACCATCGCGATCGGCGCGCAGCACGTCATCGCGATGTTCGGCGCCACGTTCCTGGTGCCGGTGCTCACCGGCTTCCCCGTGTCGACGACGCTGCTGTTCTCGGGCATCGGGACGCTGCTGTTCCTCCTCGTCACGAAGAACCGCCTCCCCAGCTACCTCGGCTCGTCGTTCGCCTTCATCGCGCCGGTCACCGCCGCCACCGCGTCGCAGGGCATGGGCTCGGCCCTCGCCGGCATCGTCGCCGTCGGCGTGCTGCTCGCGATCGTCGGCTTCGTCGTCCAGTTCGCAGGCCTCGGCTGGATCGAGAAGCTCATGCCGCCGGTCGTCGCCGGCGCCATCGTCGCGCTCATCGGCTTCAACCTCGCGCCGGTCGCGTGGCAGAACTTCCAGCAGGCGCCGATCACCGCGACCATCACGCTCGCGGCGGTCATCCTCGGCAGCGTGCTGTTCCGCGGCTTCCTCGGCCGCATCTCGATCTTCCTCGGCGTGATCGTCGGCTACATCGTGGCGCTGCTGCGCGGCGAGGTGAACTTCGACGCCGTGAACGAGCTCGTCGCCAACGGGCAGTGGGTGGGCCTCCCGACGTTCCAGTTCCCGACGTTCGGCAACCCCGGCACCTGGAGCGTCATCGCCATGTTCCTGCCGGTCGTGCTCGTGCTCATCGCCGAGAACGTCGGGCACGTGCGCGGCGTCGCGACGATGACCGAGGCATCCGTCAACAAGTACACCGGCCGGGCGCTCATCGCCGACGGCGCGGCCACCGTGCTCGCGGGCTCGTTCGGCGGCTCGGGCACGACGACGTACGGCGAGAACATCGGCGTCATGGCGGCGACCCGCGTGTACTCGACGGCCGCCTACTGGGTCGCGGGCATCTTCGCGATCCTGCTGTCGCTGTCGCCGGTGGTCGGCGCGGTGTTCAACTCGATCCCCGCCGGCGTGCTCGGCGGCGTGACGACCGCGCTCTACGGACTCATCGGCATCATCGGCATCAAGATCTGGGTCGACAACCGCGTCGACTTCTCGCGCCCGGTGAACCAGTACACGGCCGCCGTCTCGCTCGTGATCGCGATCGCCGGCTTCACCATGGTCTGGGGCGACTTCCAGCTCGGCGCGATCGTCATCGGCGCGGCAGCCGCCCTGCTGATCTACCACCTCGGCAACGCCATCGCCCGCTGGCGCAAGACCGGCGCCGACGACGGCGGCCCGCTCCCCGCCGTGGGCCAGCTCGGCGGCGACCCGCAGGACTCGCAGGTCAAGTAGGCATGGGGCCGCAGCATCCACTCCCCTTCTTCGGGCAGCGAAAAGGGGGAATGGATGCTGCGGGCAAATGGTTGTAGGTACACGTGAATGACATCGCACACCACGACAAGCTCGCCGCCGACACCTCGATGGGGGCCGTGACGCTCCTCGTCGGCGACCTCGACGGCATGACCGCGTTCTACCGCGACGTCGTCACCCTGCAGGTGCTGTCGGCCGAGGGCGACGAGGTCGTGCTCGGACGCGCGGGCCGGCCGGTGGTCATCCTGAAGCACGAGCCGGCGCTGCGCCACGCGACGCCGGGCGCCGCGGGGCTGTTCCACACCGCGATCCTGTTCGAGACCCAGGAGGCCCTCGCCGCGGCGCTCTACAGCGTCGCGCAGCGGGCGCCCCACACCTTCACGGGGTCGGCCGATCACCTGGTCAGCGAGGCGTTCTACCTCACCGACCCCGAGGGGAACGGCATCGAACTGTACCGGGACCGCACGCGCACCGACTGGTCGTGGATCCACGGCAGCGTCGAGATGGCGACCCTCTACCTCGACCCCAACGGCTTCCTGCGCGAGCACCTGACCGAACGGGCCGCGAGCGGCGGGACCGGGCAGGACGCGGCATCCGTCGGTCACGTGCATCTGTCGGTCGGCGACGTCGCGAGCGCCCGCGCGTTCTACGTCGACGCACTCGGCTTCGACGAGACGGCGGCGATGGGCGACCAGGCTCTGTTCGTCAGCGCCGGCGGCTACCACCACCACATGGCGATGAACGTGTGGAACTCGCGCGGCGCGGGACCGCGGATGCCCGCGCTCGGCCTCGGCCGCGTCGACCTCGCGCTTCCCGATGGCGACTCACTGGGCGAACTCGCCGAGCGGCTGCGCCACCACGGCCTCGAGGTGCGCGACGACGGCCGCACCCTGGCCTTCGACGACCCCTGGCTCAACCTGCTCCACGCGACCGTTCCCGGCCGCGGCTGACGCGCCGGGGCGTCAGACGGAGTCGCGGACGACGAGCTCGGTCTCGAGGATCGTGACGTGACGAGGATGCCGCCCCGCGAGGAGGTCCAGCAGCACCGTGGCCATGCGCTCCCCCTGCGCGAACGACGGCTGGCGCATCGTCGTCAGCTGCGGGAGGACCGACGTGGCCACGGGTGAGTCGTCGAAGCCGATGATCGCGACGTCCTCGGGGACGCGCATGCCCGCGGCCGTGAGCACCGTCAGCACGCCGCGCGCCATCAGGTCGCTGGCGACGAAGACCGCATCGGGCTTCGCCCCCGTGGCGAGCACCCGGCGCATCGCGTCGGCACCGCCGTCGGCGGTGAAGTTGCCGTCCTCGACCGCGATCTCGTCGAGGTTCCACGCGGCGAGCGCGTCGCGGTATCCCTGCAGGCGGTCGACCCCGGCGGGCATGTCGCGCGGGCCCGTGATGGTCGCGATGCGGCGGCGCCCGCTCTCGATGAGGTAGACCGTGGCGTCGTACGCCCCGCGGACGTTGTCGACGTCGACGTAGTAGTCGAGCTCGCGCTCACGCACCGGGCGTCCGCCGTAGACGACGGGCACGACGTTGGCGATGCGGTCGATAAACGTGTCGCTGGTGTGGTGCGAGACGACGATGCAGCCGTCGACCGCGCCGGAGCGCACATACGAGGTCGTCTTGTCGCCCGGGTCGTCGCTCGCGATGAAGAGGTTGAGCACGTAGTCCGAGCGGCTGAGGCGGGAGTTGATGCCCGACACGATCGCCGCGAAGAACGGGTCGCCGAAGAACCGGGTGGTGTCTTCGGGCACGATGAGCGCGACGGCGTGCGTCTTCTGGCTCGCGAGCGACCGCGCGGCGCGGTTGGGGACGTAGTTGAGCTCGTTGATCGCGCGCGTCACCGACTCGAGAGCCTCGGGGCTGACCGCGGTCGAGCCGTTCACGACGCGCGACACCGTCGAGCGCGAGACGCCCGCCGCCGCGGCGACCTCTTCGATCGTCGCCGCGTGCGCGATGCCGGCTCCTCGCTGGCTCTGCCGCATGGCCTCGGTACTCATTGCTGCCCCCTCCTTCCCGGATGCTACTGCGCCGCAGCCATCCCGCGGCCCTGTGCTACGACGCCACCGTCGCGGCGCGCGCGGACGCGAGGTCGATCGCGCGGGCGCCGATGATGCGGCTGTACTCGAGAGCGCTGTCCTTCGGGGTGCGCTCCTGCGTGTCATAGTCGACCCGCACCATTCCGAACCGCTTCTCGTACCCCCACGCCCACTCGAAGTTGTCGAGGAACGACCAGTAGAAGTACCCGCGCACGTCGACGCCGGCCTCGGCCGCGTCGAGGATCGCGCCGAGGTGGCCGCGCAGGAACTCGACGCGGTCGGCGTCGTGCACGCGCTTCTCGCCGCCGTCGACCACGAGCTCGTCGTCGTACGCGGCGCCGTTCTCGGTGACGTAGAGCACCGTGCCGGCCGGCTGGGCGTACTCGTCCCACACGCGCTCGAGGAGCGTGGTCAGCCCCTCGGGCTGCACCTCCCACTGCATCGGCGTGCGGGGCAGTCCGCGCTCGTGCCAGTAGATGGCATCGTGCGAGGGGAACGGAGAGCGCGCAGGGCGGTCGGTCGGCGCATCGCCGCCGATCGGCGGGTTCACCGGCTCATGGCCGCCCACGTACTCGCCGTGGTAGTAGTTCACGCCGAGCGTGTCGATGGGCGTCGCGATCGTCTCGAGGTCACCCGGGCGCACGGCGGTCTCCCACGCGGCGATGGCCGCAGCATCCACCTTCCGGATGTCTTCGACGATGTCGGCCGGGTACTCCGCGCGGAAGATCGGGTCGAGGAACCAGCGGTTGAACTGACCGTCGATGCGGCGCGCGGCGTCGACGTCGGCCGGGTCGTTCTCGTCGACCGGCTCGGCGACCGTGAGGTTCAGCGTGATGCCGAGCTTGAGCGACTCGTCGCGGGCCCGTAGCTCGCGCACGGCCTGGCCGTGGCCGAGCAGCAGGTGGTGCGCGGCGAGCACGCCCTCCTCGACGCTGTAGTGGCCCGGCGCGTGGATGCCCGCCGTGTAGCTGAGGAACGACGAGCACCACGGCTCGTTGAGCGTGGTCCACACGTTCACCCGGTCGCCCAGCGCGTCGTGCATCGTCAGCGCGTACTCGGTGAAGAGGTCGGCCGTGTCGCGGTTGGCCCAGCCGCCCTTCTCCTGCAGCGCCTGCGGCAGATCCCAGTGGTAGAGCGTCAGCCACGGGAGGATGTCGGCCCCGAGCAGCTCGTCGACCAGGCGCTTGTAGAAGTCGACGCCCTTGAGGTTGACCGCCCCGCCGTCGGGCCGCACGCGCGACCACGACGTCGAGAAGCGGTACGTCTGGAGGCCCAGCTCCTTCATGAGCGCCACGTCATCGCCGTAGCGGTGGTAGTGGTCGCACGCCACGTCGCCGTTGTCGGCGTTGATGACGGCGCCCGGCACGCGGCAGAAGGCGTCCCAGATCGAATCGCGGCGGCCGTCCTCGTGGGCGGCCCCCTCGATCTGGAAGGCAGCGGTCGCGGCGCCGAACAGGAAGTCCTGGGGGAAGGCGCGAGAGATCGCGGTCGTCATGAGGTCAATGATCCTCTCGGGGAACGTCGATGTCAGGAGGCCCAGGGCAGAAGGGATGCCGAGGGTGGGGAAGGTCTAGCCCTTGACGGCGCCGGCCATGATGCCGCTGACCAGCTGCTTGCCCGTGAACACGAACAGGATGAGGAGCGGAATGGTGGCCAGCAGCACACCGGCGAGCACGATCGAGTAGTCGACGAAGTAGTTCGACTGCAGGAGCGAGAGCGCGACGGGGAGCGTCGGGTTCTGCCGGTCGAGCACGATGAACGGCCAGAAGAAGTTGTTCCACGCGGTCACGAACGTGAACAGGCCGAGCATCGCGGCGGCGGGCCGCGCGGCGGGGAGGCCGACCGTGAGGAACGTGCGGAACGAGTTCGCCCCGTCGACGCGCGCCGCCTCGATGAGCTCGTCGGGCACGGTCTGGCGCAGGTACTGCGTCATCCAGAACACACCGAACGCCGTCACCAGCGCGGGGATGATGATCGCGCCGATCTGGCCCGTCCAGCCGAGGTCGGCGAACAGGATGTACAGCGGCACGACACCCAGCTGGGTCGGGACCGCCATCGTCGCGATCACGAAGATGAGCAGCCAGCTCGCGCCGCGGAAGCGGAGCTTGGCGAAGGCCCAGCCGGCGAGCGTCGAGAAGAACACCACCGAGAGCGCGATGATCGTCGAGCTCCAGATCGAGTTCCACAGCGCCAGCCAGAAGTTCACGGCGGGGTCGTTGATCACCGCGGCGGCGTTCGCGAAGAAGTTGCCGCCGGGGATCCACGACATGTTGGGGTCGCGGATCGTCGACGAGTCGCCCGAGCCGATCAGCAGCGACCAGTAGTACGGCAGCAGCGAGGCCAGGAGCACGAAGCTCAGCGCGGTGTAGACGAACCAGCCCGGGCGCTCGCCCGCACCGCCGCGACGACGGCGGCGACGCGGCGCACGGCGCTCCTCGCGGGGTGTTTCGGGATCGTCGAGGTGCAGCGGCATCACGGCGGGAGCGCTCATCGCACGACCTCCTTCTGCGTGTCGGTGGACGCGGCCGAGCCGGACGCGGTCGCGGATTGGGCGGCCACGGCGGCGCGCGCGGCCCTGGCGGCGGCGCGGCGCTGCGCTCTGGTCAGCTGCCCGCGGCCTCCTTCGTTGCGGATGAGGCCCTGTGAGACGAACAGGTTCACGATGCCGATCGCGAGGATGATCAGGAACAGGATCCACGCGAGCGCTGCGGCGCGGCCGAAGTTCCACTCGCCCCAGCCGATGTTGTAGAGCCACAGGCTGATGGTCAGCCACTGCGAGTCGGCGCCGCCGGTGCCGTACTGGTCGTACATGCGGGGCTCGTCGAAGATCTGCAGGCCGCCGATGGTCGACGTGATGATCACGAAGATGAGCGTCGGACGCAGGCTCGGCACCGTGATCGAGAAGAACTGGCGGATCTTGCCGGCGCCGTCGACCGTCGCGGCCTCGTAGTAGTCGCGCGGGATGGCCTGCATCGCGGCGAGCAGGATGAGGGTGTTGTACCCCGTCCAGCGGAAGTTGACCATCGTGGCGATCGCGATGTGGCTCGCGAAGGCGTTGGAGTGCCACGGGATGTCAGGGATGCCGATCCGGTTCAGCATCGTGTTGATGATGCCGTACTGGTCGCCGAACATGTTGCTGAAGATGAGGGCCACGGCGACGGGGGCCATGACGTAGGGCACGAGCACGCCCATGCGCCAGAAGGTCTTGGCGCGGATGTTCTGGTCGAGCATCGCGGCGATGAAGATCGCGGCGATCAGCTGGGGGATGCTCGAGAGCAGGAAGATGCTGAAGGTGTTGCGCAGCGCCACCCAGAACTTGGGGTTGGCGAGCACCCATTCGTACTGCGCGAACCCGATGAACTCGCCGGAGTTGCGGACGAGATCCCAGTCCATGAACGAGATCACGGCGGTGTAGGCGATCGGGAACAGCCCGACCACGATGAACAGCAGGAAGAACGGCGAGATGTAGAGGTAAGGGGAGAGCTTCAGGTCCCACGCGCTCATCCGATGGCCGAAGCCGATGCGCTTGGGCGATCGCGGGCTCGCGCCCGACGTGGTCGAGCTCGCCGGCGAGACGGTGGTGGTCACGGGGCTCCTCGTTTCGGGTCCGGGGGGAAGGGGTCAGGGGGATGCCGGGGGCCGCTCAGGCGCGCCCCCGGCATCCTGGATCATCAGCCGATCGCGTCGACCTCGGAGACCCACTGGTCCCACGACGCCGGTGCATCCTGCGTTCCGTCTTCGACGCGCGTCAGAGCCTTCTGCATCGCGTCGTTGATCTGGAAGTAGTACTCGCCCTTGAACGGCGCGACGGTGACCGCGTTGGCACGGTCGGTGAGGATCTGACCCACCGGCGCGTTGTTGAAGTACTCGTTCGTCGAGCTCAGCAGGGTCTCGGACTCGAGGGCCTCGACCTGGCTCGGGAACGTGCCGGCACCCTCGAACGCCTTGATCTGCTGCTCGGGAGCGGTCAGCCAGTCGGCGAGCGCCTGCGCGGCCTCGACGTGAGCGCCGTTCGCGGGAACGGTCAGGTACGAGCCGCCCCAGTTGCCGCCGCCGTTCGGGAACACGTTGGCGATGTCCCACGTGGTGGTGTCGGGCGCGTTGCCCGAGATCACGCCGAGCATCCAGCCCGGGCAGAGCATCGTGGCGAAGGCGCCGTCCGACAGACCGGCGAACCAGTCGTCCGACCACTGGCCGAGGTGAGCCGACTGCGTGGCGCTGGCGGCGGTGACCTGGTCGTAGATGTCCTGGACTTCAGGGTTCTCGGTGGCGATGATGTCACCGGTCTTCGGGTCCTCGTAGGCGGCCTCGACCTGGTTGATCATGCCCTGGTAGGTGCCACCGGCCGAGTCGAAGAACGCCTTGCCGGTCGCGGCCACGTACTGGTCGCCGACCTCGAAGTACTTCGCCCAGTCACCCTCGAGGAGGGCGGCGACCTCGTCGCGGTCGGTCGGCAGACCGGCCGCAGCGAACAGGTCGGAGCGGTAGCAGACGCCCTCGGGGCCGATGTCGGTGCCGTAGCCGATGAGGTTGCCGTCGGCGTCGGTCGCCGCCGCGGTCTTCCAGTCGAGCCAGCGGTCCGTCAGATCGGCCGGGACCGGCGCGAGCAGGTCGGAGTACTTCATGACCTCGGGCAGCCAGTCGACCTCGATCGCCTCGATGTCGGCGAGGCCCTTCTTGCCGAGCTTCTGGAAGTAGTTGGCGCGGGCGTCGTTCGACGTCGCTGCCTTGTTGTGGACGATCTTCACGTTCGGGTTCTCGTCCATGTATTCCTGGAAGAGCTCATCGGTGTACCCGAAGTCGTTGAAGGTGGCCACGGTGAGCGTGATCTGCTCGTCCGAGCTGCCGGCGTCGTCGCCACCACCGGCGCAGCCGGCGAGGACGATGGCCGAAGCCGAGAATGCGGCGATTGCCACAGCGCTTCTGCGGAAGGCGCGTGCGTTCACTGTCACTCCTTTGTGTTGTCAGGGTCGTGTGTGTTGCAGGACCGGCCCGGGGGAACCGTGCCGTGTTGAGCGATCGTGGGAGCGTTCCCATCGATCGAGACGCAACGCTATGGGATCGCTCCCACGAAGTCAAGGGAGCGCTCCCACGGCTTGGTCACGGTTGCGTCACGGGCGGTTCGGACGCCCGGGGAAACCTCGCGCGCACGGGCCCGTAGACTGGAGGGGACCCCTGCCCGCGACATCCGGAGCTGTCACATGCCCACCATCGTCGTCGACGTCATGCCCAAGGCCGAGCTTCTGGACCCGCAGGGGAAGGCCGTCTCAGGCGCCTTCGCCCGCCTCGGCGTCTCCGACTTCAGCGCGGTGCGCATCGGCAAGCGGTTCGAGCTCACCGTCGACGGCGAGGTCACCGACGAGGTGCTCGCGGAGGCCCGCCGCATCGCCGACGAGATCCTCTCGAACTCCGTGATCGAGGACGTCGTCGGCATCGAGGTCACGGAATGACCGCCCGCATCGGGGTCATCACCTTCCCGGGTTCGCTCGACGACCGCGACGCGCAGCGCGCGATCGAGATCGCGGGCGGCGAGGCCGTCGCCCTCTGGCACGGCTCGCACGACCTCGACGGCGTCGACGCGCTCGTCCTCCCCGGCGGCTTCAGCTACGGCGACTACCTGCGCGCCGGAGCCATCGCCGCTCTCGCGCCGATCATGGCGGAGGTGAAGGATGCCGCGGCCAAGGGCATGCCGGTCCTCGGCATCTGCAACGGCTTCCAGATGCTCGTCGAGGCGCACCTGCTGCCGGGCGGCCTGATCCGCAACGCGCACCAGCAGTTCGTCCGCCGCGACCAGAAGCTGCGCGTCGAGAACAACGACACCGCGTGGACCAGCGATTTCGCCTCCGGCCAGGAGATCGTCATCCCGCTGAAGAACGCCGACGGCGGCTACATCGCCTCGGAGTCCGAGCTCGACCGCCTCGAGGGCGAGGGCCTGGTCGCCTTCCGCTACCTCGGCGTGAACCCGAACGGCTCGCTCCGCGACATCGCCGGCCTCACGAACGAGCGCGGCAACGTCGTGGGCCTCATGCCGCACCCCGAGCACGCCGTCGAGCCCGGCTTCGGTCCCGACACTGTGGCCGCGATGCGCTCGGGCGTCGACGGCCTGTCGTTCTTCACCTCGGCCATCGCGGCCGTCGTGGGCGCCGCGGCCTGAGCCGCAGCATCCGGATCCGCTTCTAGACCGTTCCCGCGGGCGGCCACAGGCCGATGATCAGCGCCATCACGACGATGGTCACGAGCTCGTGCGAGATGTTCATCACGGTCAGCGACGACGGCCGGCCCTCGAACGCGTCGTGCGTGATGAAGCGCGCCGCCGTGAAGCCCGCCCACAGGATCACGCCGGTGAGCAGCGCCGCCCACAGGTAGCTGCCGCCGTAGAAGTGCCACGCAATCGACGAGGCGCCCGCCAGCACCCACGCGGTCACAAAGCTGACGATCACGGTCACGACGATGGGCACGACGGCGGTCGCGGCCGGCCGGTCCATGTCGACCTTCGCGAGCTTCGCCCACCGCGTGCCGAACACCTTCGGCGTGTACCAGATCGAGCCGACGACCATGCTCGACGCCGTCGCGATCAGCACGGCCCAGTAGTTGATCTCGGGAACCACGTCCGCCTCCTCCGCCCGGGCGCCGCATAAGCCGCGGCCGCCGCTCGACGCGAGCGTAGCGCCGCCCGGCGACACCGGTGTCGCACCGCGCCGGTAGCGTGGAGCGGGTGAGCAGTGGCATCCGGAATCTCGTCGTCAGCGTCCCCACCGCAGAGCTCGCCGCCGATCTCGGCGCTCTGCCCGATGGCGTCGAGCTGGTGGTGTGGCCGATGGATGCCGCGGCCCCCCGCGAACGGTTCGACATGGTGGTGCCGCCCTACATGTCGATGGCGCGCGTCCTCCAGCGCCTCGAGGGCATCGAGGTCGGGCTCGTGCAGAGCCAGTCGATCGGCTACGACGGCGTCGCCGACATCCTGCCCGAGGGGCTCGTCTTCGCCAACGCCGCGTCGGTGCACGAGACCTCGACCGCCGAGCTCGCCGTGGGCCTCGCCATCGCGGCCCAGCGGCGCCTCGACGCGTTCGCCGTCGACACCGCCGCCGGCCGCTGGGCCCCGGTGTTCACCCAGAGCCTCGCCGACCGGCGCGTGCTGCTGCTCGGCTACGGCGGCGTCGGCAAGGCTGTCGCGGCGCGGCTCGAGCCCTTCGAGGTCGAGCTCACCGCGGTGGCATCGCACGCCCGCGACGAGGACGGCGTCGCCGTGCACGGCATCGACGAGCTGCCGGGGCTCCTCCCCCAGGCCGAGATCGTGGTCCTCACGCTCCCCGGCGGCGCGGCCACCCAGGGCATCGTCGACGACGCGTTCCTGTCGGCGCTGCCCGACGGCGCGCTCATCGTCAACGTCGGCCGCGGCACCCTCGTCGACACGGACGCCCTCGTCGACCACGTGCGCCGGGGTCGCATCCGCGCGGCTCTCGACGTGACCGACCCCGAGCCCCTCCCCGCGGGCCACGCGCTGTGGGGCCTGCCCGGCGTGCTCATCGCCCCGCACGTCGGCGGCGCGTCGAGCGCGATGCGGCCGCGGGTCGCGAAGCTCGTCCGCACGCAGATCGAGCGCCTCGCCGCCGGCGAGCCCCCGCTCAACGTCGTGCTCGGCGGCTGAGCCCGCGCCCCCTTCTGTTCTCCGCCGCTCTGGGGTAGACCGGAAGGGACGGACCTGGTGCGCGATGAACGATTCCCCGAACGATTCCCCGAAGGATGCCCCGAACGGCTCCCCGAGCGCCGACCCCTCGCCGAGGGTGGAGCGGCTTGCCGCCTCGGCGTGCTGGGAGTACCTGCAGAGCGCCGAGCTCGGCCGGCTCGCGGTCGACAACGCCGACGGTGCGCCCGACATCTTCCCGGTCAACTACGTCGCGCACGAGGGCGCGCTGTACATCCGCACCGCGCGGGACGCGAAGCTCCTCCACATCGCGCAGCACCCGATGGTGGCGTTCGAGGTCGACGGCGCGACCGGCGACGACGACCACTACTGGAGCGTCGTGATCCGCGGCAAGGCCGAGCGCGTGACCCGCGACGACGAGATCCGCGACAGCGGCGTGCGGCAGCTCGCGTCGTGGAGCCCGACTGCGAAGTTCTTCGTGATGAAGGTCGTGGCGAACTCGGTGACCGGCCGGCGCTTCCCCCGGCATGCGAGCCGCAAGGATCCGCTGAAGGCGTTCGAGGGCGACGCGACGCTTCCGACCGCGCCCGAGCCGCCACGGCCGCCCCGTGCCGAGCGCCCGGCGCCGATCCCGCACTTCGGGCCGCGCACCGGTCCGCAGGACACCATCCCGGGACCGCGCACCGACGGCTGACGCGCCGAGCGGTCGTCAGGCGGTGAAGACCGTGTGCACGTCGCCGACGATCGCGCGGCCGCCGAGGGCCTCGAGCTCCATCAGCACCGCGGTGCCCACCACCACGCCGCCCAGCGTCTGCACGAGCTCGTGCGCCGCGACGAGCGTGCCGCCGGTCGCGAGCACGTCGTCGACGAGCAGCACCCGGGTGCCCGAGACGATGTCGTCGTGCGCCTCGATCGTGGCGGTGCCGTACTCGAGCGCGTAGGAGACGGATGCTGCGGGCAGAGGCAGCTTGCCGGCCTTGCGGATCGGCACCAGGCCCACGCCGGCCTCCATCGCGACGGCGCCCGCGAGCAGGAACCCGCGCGCCTCGACCCCGGCGACGACGTCGAACGACCCCTCGAACGGGGCGATCATCGCGTGGATGACCGTGCGCAGGGCCGAGGCATCCGCCAGCAGAGGCGTGATGTCGCGGAACTGCACGCCCGGCTCGGGGTAGTCGGGGATCGTGCGGATGAGGGATTCGGCGCGCGTGAGGGCTTCAGAAAGCACCCGCCCACCCTACGCCGGGTCCGCACGACGGATGCCGCCGTCGATCGCGTCGGCGGCGGCATCCGTTCCCCGCGGGTCAGGTGATCCCGAGCTGGAACCAGCCGGCCCAGCCGCCGGCTCCGTTCCACCACGTGCTGTAGGCCAGCCCGTCGCTGCCGGTGACGAACACGTCGATCTGCTCGGCGACGCGGCTGAGGGCCGCGACCTGGCCGCCGGGCTTGCCGACTCCTCCCGACACGTTGAACCAGCCGGCCCAGTTGCCGCCCTCGTGCCACCACGTGGAGTACACGCGGTTGTCGGTGCCGATGACGAACAGGTCCAGGTGGTTGTCGTAGCGGGCGATGGCGGTGACGTCGGACCCCGGAGAGGCGACGCCGCCCGACACCTGGAACCAGCCGCGGGCCCATCCGCCGTTGACGTTCCACCAGGTCGACATGATGCGTCCCTGGCTGTCGGTGGTGAACAGGTCCAGCTGATCCGGATGACGCGCCACGACCGTGACCGTCGAGTCGGGTCGGCACGTGATGCCGTTGATGGGGAACCACCCCGACCAGCCGGAGCGCTGGTCCCACCACGCCGAGTACACCCGGTTGTCGGTCCCGACAGTGAAGATGTCGAGGTGGTGCGGACGGCGGGCGACCGCGGTGACCGGCGCGCCGTTCGCGGCCACGCCTCCGCCCAGGTGCACCCAGTCGCGGGCCCAGCCTCCCCCGCCGTTCCACCAGAGCGTCATCGTGCGACCGCGCTCGTCGGTGGTGAAGAGATCGATCTGGTCGGTGTACCGCGACAGGGCCGTGACGACCGAGCCGGGTCGGCACCGGATGCTGCCCAGCACGAACCAGCTCGACCACCCCGAGGAGGCATCCCACCACGCCGAGTACACGCGGTTGTCGGTGCCCACGGTGAACAGGTCGAGGTGCCGGTCGAAGCGCGAGATGGCCGTGATCGGCGACCCCGCGCCGCCGGGAGCGGCGACCCCGCCCATGAGCGAGAACCATCCGGCCCAGCCCGAGCCCGCGTCCCACCAGTTCGACACGCAGCGACCGTCGGGGGCGACCGCGAACACGTCGAGGTGCTCGGGGTAGCGCGCCACCACCGACATCACCGCGCTCGCGCGCACCTGCTGGTTCATCAGCGGGCGGAACCTGTTCCAGATCACCGCCTTGCAGACGGCGCAGAACTCGACGCCGAGGTTGCGCATCTTGCAGTTCCACTCCGGGCGATACGCGCCCGCGTGGTAGTAGTGCGCACCCTCGAACGTCCCGACCGTCCCCGCGGCGACCGGGCTCGGCGAGTAGTCCTCGACCGCCGGGTCGGGGTTGGTCTGCGTCGGGATGGGGGTGTTCGCCGCGACCGCCCAGCGCCACTTGAGCGTGTTCCGGTCGGTGTTGATCGTCACGTTCGGCTCGCCGGGCTCCACCGCCGGATGGTGCTGCCGATCCGGTTCGTTCCCTCCCGCCCAGTACGGGTACTCGTCGGCCAGGCCGAAGGCGGTGTGGCCCGCCTCGTGGATGGCGATCTCGGTCGCCCCGCCCGCGAGCGAGTAGGTGCCGATCGATCCGCCCGCTCCGCCGTAGACAGTCGAGTTCACGACGAGCAGCGCGAGCGTGAACTCCGGCACCTGCGCGGCCGCCGTCGTGAGGACCGTGGTGTTGTTCGCGAGGAGCAGGCGACGGATGCCTCCGCCTCCGAACGTCGCGTCGAAGTAGGTCCGCGCCGTCGCGCCCGTGCCGCCCGCGGCCGCCGGGTCGTCGGCGCCGCTGTCGGTCGAGCGGACGTTCACCCGGAAGACGTTGATCACCGGCCGCAGGTCGCTGAACGGGTTCGTGGCGAAGAGCGCGTTCACGAAGGCCGTGGCCGCGGAATCGAACGCGCCCTGCTGGGCCGCGGTGAATCCGTCGCCCAGCAGCACGATGTTGAAGGCGCGGTTGCGCGGCGCGTTCCCGTGGATCTGCGTCGTGCCGATGACGGCGCCGTCGGCGGTGGTCATCGCCCCGTCTCCTCGATCGCGTCGTCCGAGAGGACGATCGGCTCGACGGACTCGACCCCCCGCTCGCCAGGGGGCGCCTCGGTGCCGGGGCGCTGGAGCACGACCCGCGCCGCCGCGGTCGGCGCCGGCACCACCACGGTGAAGGCTCCGCGCTGGACGGTGTCGGGCACGCGCGTGATCGCCTCGCCCGGCTCGCCGAAGACCTCCAGCGACTCGGGCAGCGCATCGCGCACGCGCACCCGCGACAGCGGGGCGCCGTCGGCGTCGCGGACCTCGACGTGGTCGGCCGTCGGCGCCTCGTCGAGATCGAACCCCGAGACCGCGACATCGACGCGCTGCTGACTGACGAGGCGGACTTCGCCGCCCTCGTACTCGTAGATCAGGCGCAGGGCGGCGGGGCCGTCCGGCGTCTCTTCGCCGGGGCCGCCCGGCATTTCGGGAGAGCTCATTGCTGCACCTCCGGATCGATGGACTCTGACCCTGACGAGGAGCGCGCGCCGTCAGCCGCTGATACCCGCCGACGCCGCCGTGGTGGGAAGAATGACACCGGACGATCGAACTGTAAGCGCTTGCAGTATGCTGGCCGGATGACTTCCGCAGAGACCGTCGAGCGCACGGACGCGTTCCTCACCGCTGTTGGCGGCGAGTGGTGGCGCACCGCCGTCATCTACCAGATCTACCCCCGTTCGTTCGCGGACGCATCAGGCGACGGCATCGGCGACCTGCCGGGCATCACGTCGCACCTCGACGATCTCGCCGACCTCGGCATCGACGCCATCTGGCTGAGCCCGTTCCAGCGCTCGCCCCAGAAGGACGCCGGCTACGACGTCAGCGACTACTGCGACGTCGACCCGCTGTTCGGCACCCTGGCCGACTTCGACGACATGCTGGCGGCGGCGCACGGGCGCAGCATCCGTGTCATCGTCGATCTCGTCCCGAACCACTCGTCCGACCAGCACGAGTGGTTCCAGCAGGCCCTCGCCGCGGCTCCCCACAGTGCCGAGCGCGCGCGCTACATGTTCCGCGACGGCAAGGGCGAGCACGGCGAGCTGCCCCCGAACAACTGGGAGTCCGTCTTCGGCGGGCCGGCATGGACGCGCGTGGTCGAGGCAGACGGTGAGCCCGGCCAGTGGTACCTGCACCTCTTCGACTCGTCGCAGCCCGACTTCGACTGGTCGAACGCCCAGGTGCGCGAGGAGTTCCGCCGCATCCTGCGCTTCTGGCTCGACCGCGGTGTCGACGGCTTCCGCGTCGACGTCGCCCACGGCCTGGTGAAGGCCGAGGGCCTGCCTGACTACATCCCGGACCCCGAGGCCGGCTCCATGGGCGGCGAAGCCGAGAATGTGCCGTACTGGGGACAGGACGCCGTGCACGAGGTGTACCGCGACTGGCGCAAGATCCTCGAGGAGTACGAGGGCCACCGCGCGCTGGCGGCCGAGGCATGGCTGCCGACCGCCGAGCGCACCGCCGAGTGGGTGCGTCACGACGAGATGCACCAGGCCTTCAACTTCCCGTACCTCGAGACGAAGTGGGACGCCGCCGACCTCCGCAAGGTCATCGACGTCTCGCTCGCCGCCTTCCCGGGCGTCGGCGCGCCCTCGACGTGGGTGCTGTCGAACCACGACGTGGTGCGCCACGCGTCGCGTCTCGCGCTCACGGCTGAGAACCCGCAGGGTCACGGCATCGGCCCGGACTCCCCCGGCCAGCCGATCCGCGAGGTGGGCCTCGCCCGCGCCCGCGCCGCGACGACGCTCATGCTCGCCCTGCCGGGCTCGGCGTACCTCTATCAGGGCGAGGAGCTGGGCCTTCCCGAGGTCATCGACATCCCGGGCGACGCCCGTCAGGACCCGACCTGGTTCCGCACGAACGGCGAGCGGTACGGTCGCGACGGCTGCCGCGTGCCGATCCCGTGGAACGCGGATGCCCCGGCCTACGGGTTCAACGCGACCGGTGCGTCGTGGCTGCCCCAGCCGGCCGAGTGGGCGACGCTCGCCCGTGACGCGCAGTCCGGCGTCGAGGACTCGACGCTCGAGCTGTACCGCACGCTCCTCGCCGAGCGCCGCGCGCGGTCGCTCGGTGCCGGCTCGCTGGAGTGGATCGACGGATACGGAACGGATGCTGTCGCATTCCGCAACGGGAATGTCACGGTGATCGCGAACACCGGTTCCACGCCGATCGCGCTTCCGGGCGGTATCGTGATCGCGTCGAGCGGTCCGGTCGCGGAGGGGAAGCTGCCGGGCGACACGACGGTCTGGCTCGAAACGGTCTGAGCCGCAGCATCCACTCTCCTTCGAAAGCCAGGTGACGACGTGGTCAGCATCGACGAGGTCGCCCGCGCGGCGGGCGTCTCGACCGCGACCGTCTCGCGCGCGCTGAGCGGGCGCGGCCACGTCTCGGCCGGC
This sequence comes from Microbacterium sp. NPDC056044, assembly GCF_042267145.1. NCBI lineage: Bacteria > Bacillati > Actinomycetota > Actinomycetes > Micrococcales > Microbacteriaceae > Microbacterium > Microbacterium sp. NPDC056044. The sequence continues at coordinate 302,240 of NZ_JBHJWZ010000002.1, forward strand.
GCGAAGGCGAAGGTCGAGGAGGCCGCGAAGAGCCTCGGCTACGTCGTGTCGGCGTCGGCGTCGAGCCTCGCCTCGGGGCGCACGCGCAACATCGGCGTGCTGGTGCCGTTCCTCGACCGCTGGTTCTTCTCGACGGTGCTGAGCGGCATCGCCTCGGCGCTGATGCGCCGCGGGTACGACATCACGCTGTACAGCCTCACCGCCGACCGGGGCGAGCGGCACGACGTCTTCGACACCTTCCTGCGCCGCCAGCGGGTCGACGGGGTCATCGCGATCTCGCTCGAGCTCGGGCAGGAGGAGACCGAGCGGCTCGTCGAGCTCGACCTGCCGGTGATCGCGATCGGCGGGCCCAATCCGCTGCTCACGACCCTCACCGTCGACGATGTCGCCGTGGCGCGGCTGGCCACCGAGCACCTGCTCGCGCTCGGCCATCGGCGGATCGCGCACATCGGCGCGAGCCCCGAGTTCGACATCGACTTCCACATCCCCACGCAGCGCCGGCAGGGCTTCGAGCAGGCGCTGGCCGACGCGGGCATCGAGGTCAGCCCGTCGCTGTTCGAGCCCGCCGACTTCACGATCGAGGGCGGGTTCCGCGCCGCGAAGCAGCTGCTGGGCAAGCCCGGCAGCCGGCCGACGGCCATCTTCGCGGCCTCGGACGAGATGGCGATCGGGGCGCTGCTCGCCGCGCGCGAGCTCGGCTACCGCGTGCCCGAGGACCTCTCGGTCATCGGCATCGACGGTCACGAGCTCGGCGAGTTCTTCCGCCTCACCACGGTCGACCAGTTCCCCCTCGGTCAGGGCGAGCGGGCCGCCGACGCGATCCTCGAAGCACTGGAATCGACGGATGCCGAGGCCCCGACGCACCGCCCCGGTGAACTGCCGTTCGAGCTCATCGTGCGGGGCTCGACCGCCCGCCTTCCGCAGTAGACCCCTAGGCTCGACGGCATGACCCTCGACCTCGAAGCGATCTACGTCGATCTGCACCGGCATCCGGAGCTGTCCTTCCAGGAGACCCGCACGGCGGGGGTGATCGCGCAGCACCTGACCGGGCTCGGCGTCGAGTTCGAGGAGGGGATCGGCAAGACCGGCGTCGCCGGCGTGATCCGCAACGGCGAAGGCCCCGTGGTGTGGCTCCGTGCCGACATGGACGCCCTGCCGGTGCCCGAGCAGACCGGCCTCGAGTATGCGAGCACGGCCCGCGGCACCGACCCGGCCGGCAACGACGTGCCGGTGATGCACGCCTGCGGCCACGACATGCACGTCACCGCGCTGCTCGGGGCGCTCGAGCGCCTCGTCGCCACGAAAGACGAGTGGTCGGGCACGATCGTCGCCGTCTTCCAGCCCGCCGAGGAGTACGGCGCGGGCTCGCAGGCGATGATCGCCGACGGCGTGCTCGACCGGTTCCCGAAGCCCGACATCGTGCTCGGCCAGCACGTCACCCCGCTGCCGGCAGGCACCATCGGCGTCCGCAGCGGCACGCAGATGGCGGCCTCCGACGGTCTCACGGTCACGCTGCTCGGCCGCGGCGGCCACGGTTCGCGCCCGCAGGCGACGATCGACCCGGTCGTCATGGCGGCGGCCACCGTCATGCGCCTGCAGACTGTCGTGTCGCGCGAGACCGACCCCCGCGACGTCGCGGTCGTGACCGTCGGCTCGATCCACGCGGGGCTCAAGAACAACATCATCCCCGCTGAGGCCAAGCTCGAGCTGAGCCTGCGCTACCCCGACGACGAGGCCCGCGCGCGCGTGCTCGAGAAGGTCGAGCGCATCGTGCGCGCCGAGGCGCAGGCCTCGGGCGCCGAGGAGCCGCCGGTCATCGTCACCGACCACACGCTCCCCCCGACGATCAACGACGCCGAGGCGACCGCCCGCCTGACCGCCGCGTTCGACGGCGCCTTCGGCGACGGCACGGTCATCGACCCCGGCATGTTCACGGGCAGCGAGGACGTCTCGTGGTTCGCCCGCGAGGCCGGCGTGCCGCTCGTGTTCTGGTTCTGGGGCGGCGTCGATCCCGTGAAGTTCGCCGAAGCCACGGCGGCCGGCACGGTCGATCGCGACATCCCGACCAACCACTCGCCCTTCTTCGCTCCGGTGCTGCAGCCCACGCTCAGCCGCGGCGTCGACGCGCTCGTGGTCGCCGCGCGCGAGTTCCTCGCCGAGCCGACGGCGTAGACGGATGACGGATGCTGCGGCCCGCAGCATCCGTCCCCCTCATTGCTGTGCAGGGTCGGCGACGAGTGCCACGCGGGCGTCTTCGCCGTCGAGCAGCCGCTGCAGGCCGGTGAAGTCGCGCATCAGGATGCGGGCCAGCACAAAGGTGGGCAGCAGAGCGACCAGTCGCAGCCAGCCGGCGACGTCGCCCCCGTAATCGGCGTGGACCCGGGTGCCGCCGCCGTCGGCGGTGCAGGCGTACTCGACGCGCGAGTTCCACGGCGCGGTGGAGTGCCACACGACCCGTTCGTCGGGCTCGATGACCTCGAGCACGTCCTGGAAGCGGACGCGGAACGGGCCGACGATGTGGTCGACCGCCGTCCAGCGGCTGCCCACGCTCGCGGGTCCGTCGCCGACGCGCTGCCGCAGTTCCACCGCGGGCGCCCACTCGTGCCAGGTGCCGGGATCGGCGAAGTACGGGAACACGCGAGCGGGCGGATGATCGAGATGCACGTCCAGCGTCACGCGTCTCCACATGGCCGTCACACCATCGCGGGAACCGGGCGGCCGGGGTAGAGCTCGCGCATCGCCCTGTCGTACTGCCGCTTCATGAGCAGCGCATACAGCAGCCGGATCGGTGCGGGGACGTTCGCGCGCATCCACTCGTCGCGCTCGCCCTCGGGCACGCTCGCGATGAGCAGGCCGAGCTGGAGCGACATGATGTCTTTGCCGAGCTCCTTGCGGTGGGCCATCAGCTCCGCGCGGGTGTGCTCCTCCATCCAGTCCCACTCCTGCTGGGACAGCACGGCGCCGGCGACCGGCAGGATGTCGTCCTCCTCGTGCCCGAGGTGGGCGATGAGGGTGTCGCGGAGGTGCTCGATGTCGGCGGCGAACGGATCGCCGATGGCGGGGTCCGCCGTCGCCAGCCACGGCTCGAGCTGCGGCTCGATCCGGGCGAGCTGCGCGGCGACCTCCGCGTGCTGCGCGCGCATCTGATCGACGTGCAGCGCGCAGCCGGGGTCGCGCGCGACCAGCTTGTCCCACAGCGCGACGTCTTCGGTGTGGTGATGCATGTGCAGCGCGTAGAAGTCGAGATGCGCGTACCGGCCGACGACCGCGGCGCGCTCGAGGTCGCCAGGCGGGACGCCGCGCACGAGCTCGGGCAGTTCGCGGTAGAGCCACCGGAAGATCCGGTGCACCAGGATCAGGCCGGACGTGTCGCAGCCCGGCTCCTGCCCCTCTGGCATCGCTCCGGAGGAGGGCAGTCTCGTGGCCATATCGCACCCCCGATCCCCGCAGCTCGTCGACGGTGACGACCCCAGGCGGTGATCAGCCGGATTCTACTCCCGGGCGGCGCGCCACCACAGGGGTCCGCGGCACGGGCTCACCGGCCGGGAGCCGTCGCAGAGCCCGGGGGCGCAGCATCCGGTTCCTCCAGCTCCCGCGCATCGGCGAGTCGCTGGCCGGACGCCAGCCCGGGGACGCCGCGACGGCCCTCGGTCGTGAAGACCAGCACGATCGACACCACTGCGAAGACCGTCGCGACGAAGGTCCAGGCGCCGGGGAGGGCGTTCAGCACGAGGTAGCCGCCGATGCCCGTGATGAAGCGGAGGAAGCGCGCGAGGCCGACGGGGAGCGGGCCGCCGGTGAAGCGCAGCTGCACGGCGTGGTCGCCGATCGTGCCTCCGGTCGCGAGCGTCACGACGAGCCACACGGCGATCGGCACGGCCGAGCCGATGAGGTTCGCCGCCGCCCCGTCGCGCACCGCCGCGCCGGCGCCGAGGAGGTACAGCACCAGCTGCACCACGACGACGACGGTGAGCGTCAGCACCCACGCCGCGAGCCCGTCGCACAGCATGCCGAGCAGGCGCCGACCCGGTGTCACCGGCTGCGGCAGGTCGGCGCCGGGAAGACGCGGCGACCCGCGGTGGCGGCGCGGCACGGCAAGCGCGAGCAGCGAGCCGAGCGCGGCGCCCAGGGTGTTCGTGAGCAGGTCATCGACGTCGAACACGCGATAGGCGCACGGGTAGAGCCCCCAGACGCCGGTGAACTGCGTGACCTCGACGAAGCCCGAGAGCCCCAGGCCCACGACCACCGCGAACACCACGCCGCGGCCGCCCAGCACCCGGAGGAAGAAGCCGAGCGGCACGAACAGCAGCACATTCAGCAGCAGCTGCAGCACCGCGGGGTCCGTCGCGAAGGCGCTGCCGCGTCGTGCGATCGCTGCGCGCACCTCGTCGGCGAGCGCCGTCACGTCGACGTTCACGCCCGCGCACGCGATCGTGTCGGGGTCGGGCAGGGGCAGCAGCGTGTAGGTCCAGATCGCCATCACGTAGATGAGCGCGGCGCCCCACAGCACGAAACGGCCGACGCCGAAACCGCCGCGGCGGCGGTAGCTGAGCGCGACGAAGGGGACGAACAGCAGCACCCCCACGACCACCCCGAGGGTGATCGCGAGCACGCCGAGGATGATCTGCTCGTCCACGCTACGAGTGTCCCAGAGGGGCACCCGTATGGATTTCGTGAGGATGCCCGCCCGGATGCGTCCTCACGTTCTCCTCACGAGTAGCGTTCCGGCCGTGACGAACGAAAGCCGCGAGCAGTCGGTCGACGAGACGCCGATGGCGAAGCGTCTCATCCTCGGCGACCCGCTCGCGTCTACCGACTCCGATGAGCATCTGCTGCCGAAGAAGATGGCGCTGCCGATCTTCGCCTCGGACGCGCTCTCGTCCGTCGCGTACGCCCCGCAGGAGCTGCTGCTCATCCTCCTCACCGGCGGTCTCGCGTTCCTCGCTTTCGCCCCGTGGATCGCGGCCGCCGTCATCGTGCTGCTGATCGTCGTGGTGGTCAGCTACCGCCAGCTCATCAAGGCGTACCCGTCCGGCGGTGGCGACTACGAGGTCGCCCGCAAGAACCTCGGCGAGATCCCCGGCGTCATCGTGGCGTCGGCGCTGCTCGTGGACTACGTGCTGACCGTGGCGGTGTCGGTCGCCTCGGGCGTCGACAACATCATCTCGGCGCTGCCGGGACTGAACCCGTGGCGCGTCGAGCTGGCGGTCGGCTTCGTCATCCTGATCGTCGTCGTCAACCTCCGTGGCGTGCGCGAGGCCTCGCGGGCCTTCGCGATCCCCACCTACGTCTTCATCGGGTCGGTCGGCGTCATGATCGTCGTCGGCATCTTCCAGATCGTGACCGGCAACCCGCCGGTCGCCTCGAGCGCCCAGTACGCGGTGCAGACCGAGAGCCTCACCCAGGCCGCGGTCATCCTGCTGGTGCTGCGCGCGTTCTCGAGCGGCTGTTCGGCGCTGACCGGCGTCGAGGCGGTGTCGAACGGCGTGCAGGCGTTCCGCAAGCCCAAGGTGCGCAACGCCCAGACCACGCTCGCGATGATGGGCGGCATCGCGATCCTGCTCTTCGCCGGGCTCACCGCGATCGCCCTGGTCTCGGGCGTGCACTACGCCGAGAACCCGTGCGACCTCGTCGGCTTCGACTGCTCCAACCCGCAGCCGAGCCTCATGGCGCAGGTGTCGTCGGCCGTGTTCGGCATGAACTCGATCCCGTTCTTCGTCATCCAGGCGGCGACGGCGGTCGTGCTGCTGCTCGCCGCGAACACGGCGTTCAACGGCTTCCCGCTGCTCGGCTCGGTGCTCGCGCGCGACGGCTACGCGCCCAAGGCGCTCAATACGCGCGGCGACCGGCTCGTCTACTCGAACGGCATGATCATCCTCGGCCTCATCGCGATCGGCGTGCTGATCGTCTACCAGGCCAACCTCACGAACCTGATCCAGCTGTACATCATCGGCGTCTTCGTCTCGTTCACGATCGGCCAGATCGGCATGATCCGGCATTGGATGCGGGGGATCCGGGGCATCCGCGAACTCCCCGCCGATGCGCGGCGCAGCGCCTCGGCCCGCACCGAGCTCTTCGGCCTGCGCAAGGGACTCGTCATCAATTCCCTCGGCGCCACGATGACGGCATCCGTCCTGGTCATCGTGACAATCACGAAGTTCACGCACGGCGCGTGGCTGGTGTTCCTCGCGATCCCGATCCTGTCGTTCCTGATGGTGGGCGTGCACCGCTACTACCGCGACGTCGAGCACGAGATCGAGATGGACGATCAGACGCACTTCGGCTCGACGGGCGATGTCGCGCTGATCCTCGTGAACCGTCTGCAGAAGCCCGTCGTGAAGGCCGTCGACTACGCGCTGGCCGCCAAGCACGACAAGACGTTCGCGGTGCACGTGTCGGTGACGAAGGAGGATGCCGCGTCCCTCGAGGAGGAGTGGCGTCAGCACCGCATGCCGATCCCGCTCAAGATCATCGAGTCGCCGTACCGCATGTACGCCAGCCCGATCGCCGAGTTCGTCAAGAAGTACCGCGAGGAGCACGGCTCGTCGGTGGTCACCGTCTACCTGCCGCAGTACATCGTGGGGCACTGGTGGGAGTCGATCCTGCACAACCGCCGCGCCCGCCGCATCGCGCAGCAGCTGATGCTCGTGCACGGCGTCTCGATCACCCTCGTGCCGTGGCTCCTGGACTCGTCCGAGCTCATCTACGGACGCCGGTCGCGCGTCCTGCCCGGCGACGAGCGGGCAGGGCGCGTCACGGCCCCCGAAGTGCACCGCGTCGGCCGTCGCGCGGTGCGCCCCGCCGGGCCGCCCGAGAAGGCCGGAGCGCCCGACACGACAGTCTCGACTAAGTCCTGACACCGGCGTCGGGCGCCACCCCCCGGAAAGCGCCCGGCGCCGGGTCGCAGCATCCCGCGTAGCCTGGATAGGTGAGTTCTCCCGCAACCGCACCCGCTTCGGCCGTGCCCCTCGACGCCGCCGCGCTGCGCGCCGACTTCCCGCTGCTCGGCGAGCGCGTGAACGGCGAGCGCCTGGTGTACCTCGACTCGGGCGCGACCAGCCAGAAGCCGCAGGCCGTCATCGACGCCGAGGTCGACTTCCTCACGCGTGCCAACTCCGCCGTGCATCGCGGCGCGCACACCCTCGCGGCCGAGGCGACCGAGCTCTTCGAGGACGCCCGCACGGCCGTCGCCGGCTTCGTCGGCGCACGCCCCGAGCAGCTGGTGTGGACGAGCGGCGCCACCGCCGGCCTCAACCTCGTCGCCTACGCGATCGGCAACGCGTCGGCCGGCCGCGGCGCTCCGGCGAGCGCGCGCTTCGCGCTCGTGCCCGGCGACGAGATCGTCATCACCGAGACCGAGCACCACGCCAACCTCATCCCCTGGCAGGAGCTGGCCGCCCGCACCGGCGCGGTGCTGCGTCACATCCCGGTCGGTGACGACGGGAACCTGGACATGGATGCTGCGGCCGCCCTCATCGGCGAGCGCACGCGTGTCGTGGCCTTCACTCATGTCTCGAACGTGCTGGGCATCGTGAACCCGGTCGCCGAGCTCGTCGCGCTCGCGCAGGCGGTCGGCGCTGTGACCGTGCTCGATGCGTGCCAGTCCGCGCCGCACCTGCCGCTCGATTTCCCCGCGCTGGGCGTCGACCTCGCGGTGTTCTCGGGCCACAAGATGCTCGGACCCTACGGCGTCGGAGGCCTCTACGGCCGCGCCGACGTGCTCGAGGCGCTGCCCCCGTTCCTCACCGGCGGCTCGATGATCACCACGGTCACCCTCGACGAGGCGTCGTACCTGCCGCCGCCGCAGCGCTTCGAGGCCGGCACGCAGCCGGTGTCGCAGGCGATCGGGCTCGCGGCCGCGGTGCGCTACCTCGACGGCGTCGGCATGGGGGCGGTGCACGCGCACGAGAAGGCGCTCGAAGCTCGCATGGGCGAGGGGCTGCGCGCAATCCCCGGCGTGCGGCTGCTCGGCGATGCGCCCGACGCCGAGCGCGTGGGGCTCTGGTCGTTCGACGTCGACGGCGTGCACGCACACGACGTCGGCCAGTTCCTCGACGCCCGCGGCGTGGCCGTGCGCGTCGGGCACCATTGTGCGCAACCGCTGCACCGCCGCTTCGGGCTGACCGCCTCGGTGCGCGCCTCGACGCAGCTCTACAACACCGCCGACGACGTCGACGTGTTCCTCGACGCGCTGTCGGGCGTGCGCGCGTTCTTCGGAGCGGACGCATGAGCGGCCTCGAATCGCTCTACCAGGAGCTCATCCTCGACCACTCCAAGCGCCCGCACGGCAAGGGCCTCGGCGCCGAGGGGGGCCGGGTCGCGTCGTCGTACCAGCGCAACCCGATCTGCGGCGACGAGATCACGCTCCGCGTGCGCCTGTCCGACGACGGCACCACCGTCGACGAGGTGACGTGGGACGGCGCCGGCTGCTCCATCTCGCAGGCCTCGGCATCGATGCTCGCCGCGCTGATCGAAGAGGAGGGACGGATGCCTCGGGCCGAGGCAGCCGCTCTCGTCGAAGGCTTCCGCGAAGCGCTGCGCTCGCGTGGCGAGATCGCGCTCGACGAAGAGGTCTTCGGCGACGCCGCAGCGCTCTCGGGCGTCTCGAAGTTCACCGCGCGGGTGAAGTGCGCGATGCTCGCGTGGGTCGCCTTCGAGGACGCCACCGCCCGCGCCTGATCACCCACCTGTCGGAATCTGATAATCAGATCTAGACTCGAGGTATGAGCACGATGTCGGCGACCGAGGCGTCCCGCAACTTCTCGGCGCTCCTGGATGCGGTGGAGCGGGGCGAGGCGATCACCATCACGCGCGGAAACCGCCCGATCGCCGAGATCGGCCCCGCCCGCCGCCGCACCGGCCGTGATCTCCGCCTCGCATTGGAGGGCCTCCCGCCGCTCGACGACGCGTTCGAGGCCGATCTTGCGGCCGCGCGGGACACCGTTGTCGATGACTGGCGAGACCCGTGGCACGAAGACTGATCCTCGACACGAACGTTCTCATCGCGCTCGAGCGCGGCCTCGTCGACCAGAGCAGCTTCGACGAGGACGAACTCGCCATCGCCGCCGTGTCCGTCGCCGAGTTCCGCGTCGGGATCGAGCTGGCTGCGACCGTCGCACAGGCCGCCGCGCGGGCGCGGCTCGTCGACGCGATCGTCGGCGCCGTCGACGTGCTCGACTACACAGCCACGACAGCGGCGGAGCATGCCCGTCTCCTGGCGCACACCCGCCGCGCGGGCCGCAGTCGTGGCGCATACGACCTCATCATCGCTGCGCACGCGGCCGAGACCGGGCGCACGATCGTCAGCCGCGATGCCGCGGCGCGCTTCGGAGACCTCCCGGGGGTCGTCGTCGAGGAGCCAGGGGCCGCCTGACGTCCGGGACCACTCCCACACGAAGCCGGATCTGTCGTGGCCGGACCCGGCGCATACGTCAGGGTCCCGTGAGCGTAGGTGCGAGCGGCGTTCGGATTCCGTGAGGACGGCGGTCGCAGCATCCATCCCGGAGTTGCATCGAATCCGCACCTGAACGGACCTACCGGGAGACCCTGTGCTCGATGTCATCTACCTCGCCGTGACGATCGCGCTGTTCGCGCTCGTCGGACTCGTCGCCAGGGCGGTGGAGAAGCTGTGATGGTCTTCTCACTCGTCGGCGCGATCCTCGGCCTCGCCGCGATCGTCTACCTCGTCGTCGCCCTCGTGAAGCCGGAGAGGTTCTGATGGACGCCTTCACCCCGTGGGCCGGCGTGCTGCAGATCGCGACGGTCGTGCTGATCCTCGCGCTCCTGTACCGGCCCCTCGGCGACTGGATCGCCCGCACGTACACCGCCGAGAAGGACTGGCGCGTCGAGCGCGGCATGTACCGGCTCGTCGGAGTCGACCCGAGGTCAGAGCAGACGTGGCAGGCGTACCTGCGCGGTGTGTTGGTGTTCTCGGCCGTCGGCGTGGTCTTCGTGTACGCGCTGCAGCGGTTCCAGGCCGTGCTGCCGTACTCGCTGGGCCTTCCCGCCGTTCCCGAGGGACTCGCCTTCAACACCGCGGTGTCGTTCGTGACCAACACGAACTGGCAGTCGTACTCCCCCGAGCTGACGATGGGCTACACCGTGCAGCTCGCGGGACTCGCCGTGCAGAACTTCGTGTCGGCAGCAGTCGGCATCGCCGTCGCTGTCGCCCTCGTGCGCGGCTTCGCGCGGCGCGGGTCGGCGACGATCGGCAACTTCTGGGTCGATCTCACGCGTGGGCTCACGCGGCTGCTGCTGCCGCTGGCGGTCGTGTCGGCGATCGCGCTCGTCATCGCCGGCGTGGTGCAGAACGTCAACGGGTTCGTCGACGTCGGCACGGTGGCGGGCGGCACGCAGTCGATCCCCGGCGGGCCGGTCGCCTCGCAGGAGGCGATCAAGCTCCTCGGCACGAACGGCGGCGGCTTCTTCAACGCGAACTCCGCGCACCCGTTCGAGAACCCGACCCCGTGGTCGAATGTGCTCGAGATCCTGCTGATCCTCGCGATCCCGGTCGCGCTGCCGCGGGCCTTCGGCCGCATGGTGCACGACGACCGTCAGGGCTACGCGATCCTCGCCGTGATGAGCACGATCGCCGTCGCGTCGATCGCCGCCGTGACGTGGCTCGAATCGCTCGGGCTCGGCACCGCGCCCCAGCTCGCCGGCGCCGCGATGGAGGGCAAGGAGGCGCGCTTCGGCATCTGGGGCTCGACGCTCTTCGCCGGCGCGACGACGCTCACGAGCACCGGCGCGGTGAACTCGATGCACGACTCGTACACGGCGCTCGGCGGCATGATCCCGATGATCAACATGATGCTCGGCGAGGTCGCCCCCGGCGGCGTCGGGTCGGGCCTCTACGGCATGCTTGTGCTCGCCGTCATCGCGGTGTTCGTCGGCGGGCTCCTCGTCGGACGCACGCCCGAGTACCTCGGCAAGAAGATCGGGCCGACCCAGATCAAGCTGGCGAGCCTGTACATCCTCGTGACGCCCGCACTCGTGCTCGCGGGCACGGCGCTGAGCTTCGGCAACCCGGCGATCCGGTCCGACATGGAGTCGACCTCGATCTGGAACCCCGGCGTCCACGGCCTCGGCGAGGTGCTCTACGCGTTCACCTCGGCCGCGAACAACAACGGATCGGCGTTCGCGGGGCTCACCGCGAACACCCCGTGGCTCAACACGGCGCTCGGCGTGGCGATGCTGCTCGGGCGGTTCCTGCCGATCGTGCTGGTGCTCGCCCTGGCCGGCTCGCTCGCCGCCCAGAAGCCGGTGCCCTCGACGGCCGGCACCCTCCCCACCCATCGCCCGCAGTTCGTCGGCCTCCTCGCCGTCGTCGCGGTCGTCATCACCGCACTCACCTACTTCCCCGTTCTCACGCTGGGTCCCCTGGCGGAAGGGCTCGTCTGACCATGTCCACGTCCACCCTGATCCCGGAGTCCGGCCCCGTCGCGGGCGCCGTCCCCCCGAAGCCTCCGAAGCCGTCGTCGCGCGCGTTCAGCGCCGCTCAGCTGTGGGCGGCCGTCCCCGGAGCGCTGCGCAAGCTCAACCCCGCGGCGCTGTGGCGCAACCCCGTCATGTTCCTGGTCTGGGTCGGCGCCGCCCTCACCACGGCGATCGCGATCGCCGAGCCGTTCCTCGGCGGGCACGAGCAGTCGGGCGGCACCGCCGTGCCCTTCGGCTTCACCTGGGGCATCGCCGTCTGGCTGTGGCTCACCGTGCTCTTCGCGAACCTCGCCGAGTCGGTGGCCGAGGGCCGCGGCAAGGCCCAGGCCGCGTCGCTGCGCAAGACCCGCACGTCGACCATGGCGCGTCGCGTCATCGCCTACGACGGAGCGATGGATGCTGCGGCCACCCGCGCCGAGACGGTCGAAGTCGCCTCGTCCGACCTGAAGCTCGGTGACGTGGTCATCGTGTCGGCCGGCGAGCTGATCCCGGGCGACGGCGACATCGTCGCGGGCATCGCGACCGTCGACGAATCGGCGATCACGGGCGAGTCCGCCCCGGTGGTGCGCGAGTCAGGCGGCGATCGCTCGGCCGTCACCGGCGGCACCCGCGTGCTGTCGGACCGCATCGTCGTGCGCATCACGTCGAAGCCGGGCGAGACGTTCGTCGACCGCATGATCGCCCTCGTCGAGGGCGTCGCGCGGCAGAAGACGCCCAACGAGATCGCGCTCAACATCCTGCTCGCGAGCCTGTCGATCGTCTTCGTGATCGTGGTGCTGACCCTCAACCCGATCGCCTCGTACGCGGCGTCGCCGGTGTCGATCCCGGTGCTGGTCGCGCTGCTCGTGTGCCTCATCCCGACGACCATCGGCGCCCTGCTCTCGGCGATCGGCATCGCCGGCATGGACCGCCTCGTGCAGCGCAACGTGCTGGCGATGTCGGGGCGCGCCGTCGAGGCCGCGGGCGACGTCACGACGCTGCTCCTCGACAAGACGGGCACGATCACGTACGGCAACCGCCGCGCCTCGGACTTCGTCGCGATGCCGGGCATCGGCGAGGACGAGCTGGCCCGGGCGGCGGCCCTGGCGTCGCTCGCCGACCCCACGCCCGAGGGCGTCTCCGTGGTCGAGCTGGCGGCGGTGCGCAGCATCCACGTCTCCGAACCGACCGGATCGACGGTCGTCCCCTTCACGGCGCAGACGCGCATGAGCGGCGTCGACCTCGCGGACGGCACGCAGGTGCGCAAGGGCGCCGGCTCTGCCGTGATCGCGTGGCTCGCAGCATCCGGATCCGAAGTCTCGGCGTCGTCGCGCGCACACCTCACCAGCGAGACCGACGCCATCGCGCAGTCGGGCGGCACGCCGCTCGTCGTCGCCGAGCTCGATCCCTCCGGCACGGGGCGGGTGCTCGGGGTGATCCACCTCAAGGACATCGTCAAGGACGGCCTGCGCGAACGGTTCGACGAGCTGCGGTCGATGGGCATCCGCACGGTCATGATCACGGGCGACAACCCGCTGACGGCCGCGGCGATCGCGAAGGAGGCGGGCGTCGACGACTATCTCGCCGAGGCGATGCCCGAAGACAAGCTCGCACTGATCCGCAAGGAGCAGGAGGGCGGCAACCTCGTCGCGATGACCGGCGACGGCACCAACGACGCCCCCGCGCTCGCGCAGGCCGATGTCGGCGTCGCGATGAACACGGGTACGTCGGCCGCGAAGGAGGCCGGCAACATGGTCGACCTCGATTCGGACCCGACGAAGCTCATCGACATCGTGCGCATCGGCAAACAGCTGCTGATCACGCGCGGCGCGCTCACCACGTTCTCACTGGCCAACGACATCGCGAAGTACTTCGCGATCATCCCCGCGATGTTCATGGGGGTGTTCCCCGGCCTCGCGGCGCTCAACGTCATGCAGTTGTCGTCGCCCGCGTCGGCGGTGACGAGCGCGATCATCTTCAACGCCGTGATCATCGTCGTGCTCATCCCGCTCGCGCTGCGGGGCGTGAAGTACCGACCGGCGAGCGCGTCGCAGATCCTCAGCCGCAACCTGCTCGTGTACGGGCTCGGCGGCGTGATCGCCCCGTTCATCGGCATCAAGCTCATCGACCTCGTCGTGAGCCTCATCCCGGGCTTCTGACCCGCCCTCTGGAGACGCACATGTCCACTCGCTCCACCGTCCGCACGACCGGCGTCGCCGTCCGCGCGATGCTCGTCTTCACCCTCGTGCTCGGCGTCGGCTACACCCTGCTCGTCACCGGCATCGGCCAGCTCGCCCTGCCGTGGCAGGCCAACGGCTCGCTCGTGCAGAACTCCGCGGGCACGACCGTCGGGTCGGCTCTCATCGGGCAGTCCTTCACGGATGCCTCGGGCGCGGCCCTTCCGCAGTACTTCCAGTCGCGTCCGTCCGCCGCGGGAGACGGGTACGACGGCGGGGCGTCGAGCGGCTCCAACCTCGGCCCCGAGAACCCCGACCTCGTCTCGGCGATCGAGGAGCGCAAGGCGGCGGTCGCGGAGCTCGAGGGCGTCGACCCGTCGCAGGTGCCCGCCGACGCGGTGACCGCCTCGGGCTCGGGGCTGGATCCCCACATCAGTCCCGCGTACGCGCTGCTGCAGGTGCCTCGGGTCGCGGCCGCGCGGGGCCTGTCGGAGTCCGAGGTGCGATCGGTCGTCGAGGCGCACACCGAGCACCGCGACCTCGGGTTCCTCGGCGAGCCGCGGGTGAACGTCGTCGAGCTCAACCTCGCCCTGGACGGCCTGGGTGGTTGAGCGTGCCTCGGGCCGCAGCATCCAGCTCTCTCCTGCTCACCTGTCGCAAACCGCCGGGTGCGACGGCACCTCGTGACAGGCGAACAGAGAGGGTCGAGATTGCCGCGGGCGGTAGCGCCCACTGCGCCCACGGGTTTGGGGCGCACGGCGTGCGTGCGGGGCGCACGAGACGCGCCCCGAACGTGCGAAACGCGCCCCAAACCCGATGTGCGGTGCGGGCGCACCAGCGGCGGGGTCTCCGAGGCCGGCCGTTCGGATTCCGTGAGGACGGCGGTCGCGGCATCCGTCGCGGGTCATAGGGTGAGCACGTGAAGCGCGGAAGGCTGCGGGTGCTGCTCGGTGCGGCACCCGGCGTCGGCAAGACGTACGAGATGCTCGAAGAGGGCCGCCGCCTCGCCGAGGACGGGCGCGACGTCGTGATCGCGGTCGTCGAGACGCACGGGCGTGCGGCCACGGCGGCGCTCATGGACGGGCTGCCCGTCGTGCCCCGCGCGGTCGTGTCGCACCGGGGCGTCGAGCTCAGCGACATGGACCTCGCGGGGGTCCTCGAGCGCAGCCCCGAGATCGCCCTCGTCGACGAGCTCGCCCACACGAATGCGCCGGGCCTCACGCACCCGAAGCGCTGGCAGGACGTCGCCGACCTGCTCGACGCGGGCATCGACGTCATCACGACGGTGAACGTGCAGCACATCGAGTCGCTCGGCGGTGTCGTCGAGCAGATCACCGGTGTCGCGCAGCGCGAGACGGTCCCGGATGCCGTGGTGCGCGCCGCCGACCAGGTCGAGGTCGTCGACCTCTCACCCCAGTCGCTGCGCGACCGGCTGTCGGCCGGGCTCGTCTACCCCGCCGAGCGGATCGACGCGGCGCTGTCGAACTACTTCCGGCTCGGCAACCTCACGGCACTGCGGGAGCTCGCGCTGCTGTGGCTGGCCGACGAGGTCGACAGCGCCCTCAAGTCCTACCGCGCCGAGCACGGCATCGAGGGCGCGTGGCAGGCGCGCGAGCGCGTGGTCATCGCGCTCACCGGCGGCTCGGAGGGCGAGACGCTGCTGCGCCGCGGCGCCCGCATCGCCGCGCGGTCGGCGGGCGGCGAGCTGCTCGCGGTGCACGTGTCGAGCCAGGACGGCCTCCGTTCGGGCGACCCGGGCGCCCTCGCCGCGCAGCGGGCCCTCGTCGAGTCCCTCGGCGGCACGTACCACCAGGTCGTCGGCGACGACATCCCGCGTGCGCTCGTCGAGTTCGCGCGCTCGGTGAACGCGACGCAGCTCGTGATCGGCGTCAGCCGACGCGGGCGTCTCGCGACGCTGTTCACCGGGCCCGGCATCGGGGCGACGGTGATCCGCGAGTCCGGCGACATCGACGTGCACATCGTCACGCACGACGCTGCGGGCGACCGGTTCCCGCTGCCGCGCATGACGGGCGGCGCCCTCAGCGTGCGACGCCGTCTGCTCGGGTTCGCGCTCGCGCTCATCGGCGGGCCGCTGCTGACGTGGCTGCTGGTGTCGCTGCGCAGCGAGGACACCATCACGAGCGACGTGCTCGCCTACCAGCTGCTCGTCGTGCTCGTCTCGCTCGTCGGCGGCATCTGGCCCGCGGTCTTCGCAGCGGTGATGTCGGGGCTCACCCTGAACTACTTCTTCGTCGCGCCGTACTACACGGTGTCGGTCGCCGATCCGCGCAACGTCTGGGCGCTCCTCCTCTACGTCGTGATCGCGGTGCTGGTGAGCTTCATCGTCGACCGGGCGGCGCGAGCCGCGCGCTCGGCCCGGCGCGCCGAGGCCGAGGCCGAGCTGCTCGCGAACGTCGCGGGGAGCGTCCTGCGCGGTGAGTCCGCCGTGCCCGCGCTCATCAGCCGCACGCGCGAGTCGCTCGGGCTCGCCGGAGTGCGCCTGGTCGACGCCGACGGCACCGTGGTCGCGACCGACGGCGAGCCCGTGCGCGACGGGCGGTACGAGGCGGTAACGGTCGCGCGACGCAACGGCGGGCCGCCCGCGATGCTCGAGCTCCACGGCCATGTGCTCGACGCCTCCGAGCGCCGGCTCATCGACGCCGTCGCCGCGCAGCTCTCGGCCGCCCTCGAGCACACCGACCTCACCGCCACGGCGCGGCAGGCCGGGGCGCTGGCCGAGACCGACCAGGTGCGCAGCGCGCTGCTGTCGGCCGTGAGCCACGACCTGCGCCGCCCGCTCGCCGCCGCGGTCGCCGCCGTCGGTGGGCTCCGCGCCGCGGGGCCGAACCTCTCGCCCGAGGACCGCGCCGAGCTGCTCGCCACGGCCGACGAATCCCTCTCGACGCTGGCCGCGCTCGTCACCGATCTGCTCGACGTCAGCCGCGTGCAGGCGGGCGTGCTCGCGGTGTCGCTGCAGGCCGTCGACAGCGCCGGCATCGTGCTGGCAGCGCTCGACGAGCTCGGCGCGGGACCCGACCGCTTCGAGCTCGCGCTCGACCCCGACCTGCCTCACGTCGAGGCCGACCCGGTGCTGCTGCAGCGCGTGCTGGTGAACGTGCTGGCGAACGCCGCGCGTCACGCCCCGGCGGGCTCGCACGTGCGCGTCGCCACGAGCCGGCTCGGGGGCACCGCCGAGATCCGCGTCGTCGACCACGGCACGGGCGTCGCCCCGGACCGCCGCGACGACATGTTCGTGCCGTTCCAGCGGCTCGGAGACACCGACAACACGGCGGGCCTCGGCCTCGGCCTCGCCCTGTCGAAGGGGTTCACCGAGGGCATGGGCGGTACGCTCGCCCCCGAGGACACCCCCGGCGGAGGCCTCACGATGGTCATCGCGCTGCCGGTCGCCGACGCGATCCCCGTCAGCGGGAGGGAGAGCGAGTGAAGGTCCTGATCGCCGACGACGATCCGCAGCTCGTGCGCGCGCTGCGCATCACGCTCGCCGCGCACGGCTACGAGGTCATCGCCGCGCCCGACGGCGCCTCGGCCATCGCCCTCGCCGCGAAGGAGCACCCCGACATCGTGATGGTGGACCTCGGGATGCCGCGACTCGACGGCGTGCAGGTCATCGAGGCGCTGCGGGGCTGGACCAGCGCCCCGATCATCGTGGTCTCGGGCCGCACCGGCTCCGCCGACAAGGTCGAGTCGCTGGACGCCGGAGCGGACGACTACGTCACCAAGCCGTTCCAGATCGACGAGCTGCTCGCACGGCTCAGGGCGCTGTCGCGACGCGTGTCCGCAGCATCCGGAGTCCCCGTCGTCACGTTCGGCGACGTCGTCGTCGACCTCTCGACGAAGACCGTGACCCGCGCGGGCGATCGGGTGCACCTGACGCCGACGGAGTGGAAGATCCTCGAGTTCCTCGCCCGCAACCCGGGGTCTCTCGTCACGCGGCAGGCGCTGCTCAAAGACATCTGGGGTACCGAGCAGGTCGCCGACACCGGCTACCTGCGGCTGTACATGTCGCAGCTGCGCAAGAAGCTCGAGTCCGATCCCGGCAACCCCGCGCACCTCTTGACCGAGTCCGGCATGGGCTACCGCCTCCTCGCCGACGCCGCCGCCTGACGGCACCCGAGGGGTCAGCCGAGGCCCTGGCGCTCCTCGGCTGCGGACGGTGCGGCGTCGCCGGCCACCGGCTTCGACGACAGGCCCACCGAGCCCGAGGCCGGGTCCTTCGAGAGCGCGGCGGCGACGGCCACCGACTCGTCGACGTCCGGGTACTGCGGGCGCAGCTGCACGGGCGTGCGGCGGCGCTGCTCGCGCTTCGCCTTCGACGCCGCCGCCCAGAGGTTGAGGGCCTCGACGAAGATCGCGAACGCCATCGGGCCGTAGATGAACGCCTTGTCGATGTGGAACCCGAAGCCCTCGGCGATGAGGAAGACGCCGATCAGCAGCAGGAACGAGAGGGCCAGCATCTTCACCGTGGGGTGCTTGTTGACGAACGCGAAGATGAAGCGCGACGCGAAGAGCATGATGCCGAACGACAGCACCACGACCGTGATGATGATGACGAGGTTCGTGGTCATGCCGACCGCGGTGATCACCGAGTCGAGCGAGAACACGAGGTCGAGCACCAGGATCTGGGCGATCACCGAGCCGAAGGTGACGGCCTTGCGTCCGCCGGTGCCGTGCTCCTCCTCGGAGCCCTCGAGCTTGTGGTGGATCTCGGTCACCGCCTTGTAGACGAGGAACAGTCCACCGGCGATGAGGATGATGTCCTTCCACGAGAAGCCCATCTCGCCGATGAAGAACACGTCCTCCTTGAGCGTGATGATCCAGCCCGCGAACAGCACGAGCACGACGCGCATGAGCATCGCGAGCGTGAGGCCGAGGTTGCGGGCCTTGGCCTGCTGCTCCTTGGGGAGCTTGGACGCGAGGATCGAGATGAAGATGACGTTGTCGACGCCGAGCACGACCTCGAGCACGAACAGCGTCAGGAACACCGCGATCAGATCGGGCGTGAAGGCGAAGGAGAAGTCCACGCCGCCATCGTATGAGTGACGGGTGAACGCTCCGCGCAGGCCGGGTGACCGGCATGGCGGAATACCGAACTCCGCCCGCGCGGTGCGGCAGGATGAGGACGCGCCCTCGTCTCGCCGCGAGGGAGACGGGAGTCGACGCCGGACATGGACGCGGTGCTCTGGTACACCATCCCGATCGCCGTCGCGATCGCGCTGAGCGTGTTCCCGATCGTCTCGGTGCTCGTGCTGCTGCTCGCCCCCGACCCGATGCGGCGCAGCGTGATGTTCACCGGCGGGTGGTTCGGCGGCCTGCTGGTCCTCGTCGCCGCGTTCACGATCGGCGCCGCGCTCGTTCCCGACGTGGCGCGCGGCCCGTTCCCGCCGTGGGCGCATGTCGCCGAGATCCTGATCGGCGTCGTCCTCATCGTCATGACGCTCGTCATCGGCCGGCGCGCGCGCACGTCCGACACGGCGAAGAGCCTCGACCTGTCGGGCCTCACGACCGGCCTGACCGGACCGCGTGCGTTCGCGTTCGGGCTCATGATGAACGTCCGGCCGAAGAACATCGTCCTCACGGTGGCGGGCGGCCTCGCGATCGGCGCGGCCGCGCTCGACCTCGTCGCGACCTCGACGATCGTCGTCATCTTCACCGTCGTGGCCGCGTCCACCGTGGTGGGGCTCGTCGTCGTGTACACCTTCGGCAAGACCCGCGTGCGCCCGGGCCTCGACCGCCTGCGCGTCTTCCTCGTCGACCACGCGTCGACCGTGCTGCAGGTCTTCGGCGTCCTCGTCGGCGCGCTGCTGATCGTGATCGGCACGGTGCGCCTGATCAGCTCATGAGAAGAGGAGACGGATGCCTCGCAGCATCCGTCTCCTCTTCTCAATCAGTCCGTGCGGCGATCAGCCGAGGACCTCCCGGAGCCGCGCCGCGAAGCCCGCGGGGTCGCCCGGATAGCCGGGCTGATCCGCGAAGCCGCCGTGGTGGCTCGGGAAGTCCGTGACCGTCCCGCCGATCGCGGCGGCGACGCCCCGCGCTCCGCGCGCGGGCAGCGTGTCGCCGGACTCCACGCCCGCCGCGATCACGAGCCGGTCGCCGCGCGCCCGCAGCCGGTCGGCGTCGATGCGGTACTCGATGATCGCCGGCATGTTCCGCAGCAGCGGGTTGGTGCGGGTGCCGTCGTCCTCCGACGACATGCCGAACATCGCGGGGTCGGCCGCGGGCTGCTCGAGATAGCCGTCGGGCACCGGGCCGTCGAGCATGACGAACGGGATGAAGGCCGCCATGGCGGCGCCGTCGCCCTGCTCGGCATACGTGCGCTTCATGTGGGCGACCACCTCGAGCACCGCGTCGCGATCGGGCAGCACCTCGGCGAGCGGCGACTCGTGCACCACGGCGATGCGCACATCGTCGGGGTGGGTGGTGACCAGCGCGAGCAGGTTCACCGCCCCGCCGCTGCTGCCGAAGGCGTCGACGGGACCGCAGTCCAGCGCCGCGATCACGCGATGCAGGTCGTCGGCGTGCTGCTCGACCGTGATGTCGGCGGTGCCCACCGGGTTGCGCCCGGCGCCGCGCGGGTCGTACGTCACGACCGGGCGGTCCGTGAACTGTGCGGCCAGCTGCGCCAGTCCACCGGCGTCCATCGGCGCGGCGAACAGGAACAGCGCCGGCCGGTCGGCGGTGGCCGTCGTCAGGTCTCCGTGGATGTCGTACGTGATCGCGTCGTCGCCCGCACCCACGACGTGGGTGGTGACGGTCCGCTCGGCGGTGTTCTCGGTCATCTCGTGTCGCTCCTCGCCGTCCGCCGGTCAGACTTCCGCGAGGACGCCCTCGAGGCGGCCGTAGCTGGCCTCCATGCCGTCGGTCATGCCGGTGGCGAGGACGAGGTCGCGCGTCTCCTTGTCGGGGTACTCGATGACGAGCGTGATGAGGGTGGCGCCGTCCTCCTCGTAGAGGCTCATGTCATTGAGCGTCGACGGGAAGTCGGTCCCGGTCATGTGCTCGGTCGTGACCGCGCGGCGCGGCGCCTCGGAGAGGACGGTCTCGCCGTCGAAGCCGAAGGTCTCGCCCTCCGTGCCCTCGAGCGGCTCCCACTCGTACTGGTACTTCCCGCCCACGGATCCGTCGACCTCGCAGACCGACATGCGCCAGCCGTCGGGGCCGAGCAGCCACCGCTGGATGAGCTCGGGCTCCTGGTGGGCGCGCCACACGAGGTCGATCGGGCCCTCGATGAGCCGCGTGATGCGCACGTGGGTGTCGTCGAGGATCTCGGTCTGCGTGCCCTTGCCCGCCGAGTAGGCGCGCAGTCCTTCGAGCACGCGGTCGAGCTGGTTGATCGCCATGGTCGAGCCCTCGACGGCGCCGAAGTCGACGACCTGCTGCAGCGCCTCGGCCGAGGCGAAGTGCGACACGTTGACCATGCGCGACCCGGTCGCGGTGGGCTCGAAGGTGAAGACGACCCGCATGACCGGCATGCCGTCGAGCGGGGCACCGTCTTCGTTGGCGAAGTTGTCGAGCACGGTGAAGCTGCGGGGGCCGTCGATCTCGAGGAACTCCCACGCGCCGTAGGACCTCTCGCCCTGCGGGCTGGTCATGAAGTACACGGCCTTGCCGCCGACCGTGAGATCGAACGTCGGGAAGCTCGCCGGCCAGCCGGGAGGGCCCCAGAACCGCTCGAGCTGCTGCGGGTCGGTGAAGGCCTCCCACAGCCGCTCGACGGGAGCGGCGAAGTCGGCCGTGAGCGTCATGGTGAGCGCAACGGGATCGGTGGTGACGTCGGTGACGGGCATCGTCATTCTCCTTCGTTACTGCGGTGGTCGTTCTTCGGTTCTTCGGTGGTGGGTGCGGGGGCGGACCCGGCGGATCCGGCGGGTTCGGCGAGCAGCGCATCGAGGCGGTCGATGCGTGCGCGCCACAGCTCTTCGTAGCGGGCGAGCAGCGCCCGGGCGCGGGCGATCATCTCGGGGTCCGCCCGGACGAGGCGTTCGCGCCCCTCGGCGCGCTTGACGATGAGGCCCGCGGCCTCGAGCACGGTGACGTGCTTCTGCACGGCCGCGAACGACATGTCGTACTCGCTCGCGAGCGCCGATACGGAGTACTCGCCGGTGAGCGTCCGACGCAGGATGTCGCGCCGGGTCGCCGCCGCCAGTGCATGGAACACACGGTCGATCTCGTCATCGCTGAGCTCAATTCCTACAACCATTTGGTTGTACGTTAGCCCGGGCCGAGGCATCCGTCAACCCCTCTTTCAGCACCGCTTCGCCGAAACAGGGGATGCCCGCCGAGACCGAGGGCGACGTCCCCGGTTTCGGCGGAAACGCCGTGCCTCGACGCCAGCAGCGGGCACCCGGGACCTTCGCCGTCGAGGTGATGAACCCATGAGACGACGGATGCCGCGACCCGGCGGGGTCGCGGCATCCGTCGTCGTGATGTGTCGGCGTGAGATCAGTGCGCTGCCTCGAGGCTCTGCACCTGCGCGAGCAGGCCCTC
Organism: Microbacterium sp. NPDC056044; assembly: GCF_042267145.1. Lineage (NCBI taxonomy): Bacteria > Bacillati > Actinomycetota > Actinomycetes > Micrococcales > Microbacteriaceae > Microbacterium > Microbacterium sp. NPDC056044. The sequence continues at coordinate 324,340 of NZ_JBHJWZ010000002.1, forward strand.
GACGGCGGCCGCGGTGTCGACGCCGTCGCCGCCGAAGCCGAGCATGGTCGACAGCGGCATGGACTCGATCATGCGGAGGATCTCGGGCGACGTCGTCATCACTTCGGCCGCACCGCCCATCTGGGCGAACACCGCGCTGAGGACACCGGCACCGACCGGGTGGGCCATCCACTCGGCGACGGTGGAGGTGGCATCCAGCGGCACCGCGATGACCGGCACGTCGAGATCGATGATCGCCTCGGCGCGCACGTCGCGCGAGTGCGAGCCGACCTCGACCGCGAACGCGCCCGGCTCGACCGTCCACCCGAGCGGACCCCAGAACGCGAAGGCGCGCTCGTCGAGCTCGAGCCGCACGCGGGTGCTCTCACCCGGCGCGAGGCGCACCTTGCGGAACGCCCGCAGCTCGTGGTGCGGGCGGTCGACGCTCGCCTCGAGGTCGCGCACGTACGCCTGCACCACCTCGGCCCCGGCGCGGTCGCCGGTGTTGGTCACGGTGACCTCGACCACGGCGTGCGCGACTGTCGCGTCGGGCACCTCGACGACGAGGTCGTCGTACGAGAACGTGGTGTAGCCGAGACCGAAGCCGAACGGGAAGCCGACCTCGCGCTTGGTCGTGTCGTACCAGCGGTAGCCGACGTACATCCGCTCGCCGTACAGCACGGTGCCGTGGGCGCCGGGCCAGTTGGTGAACGCGGGGGTGTCGGTGAGCGCGAGCGGGATCGTCTCGGCGAGACGGCCCGAGGGCTCGACTGCGCCGAAGAGGATGTCGGCCGCGGCACTGCCGCCGGCCTGACCCGGAAGCCACATCTCGAGCACCGCCGCGGCGGACGCGGCGACCTCCGACAGCTCCACGACGGCGCCGTTGCTCAGCACGACGACCACGCGGGGGTTCGCCGCGACGAGGCGCGCGAGGAGCTCGCGCTGGACGGCGGGGAGCGCGAGGTGCGTGCGGTCGAAGCCTTCGGACTCTTCGTCGTCGGGCAGACCGAGGAACGCCACGACGACCTCGGCACCGGCCGCTGCGGCGATGGCGGCGTCGGCGAGCGCCGCATCGCCCTCGGCGTCGGCGTCGAGGGTGAAGCCGGGCTCGAACACGACCTCGCGGGACGTCGCGGCCGTGATCGCCTCGAGCGCGTTGTCGAGACGCGTCGGGTTGATGTGCGAGCTGCCCGCACCCTGGTAGCGCGGCGACCGGGCGAACTCGCCGATCACGGCGATGGCACCGGAGGCGGCGGCGTCGAGCGGGAGGATGCCGTCGCGGTTGGTCAGCAGCACCGAGCTCTCGGCGGCGATCCGTCGGGCCAGCGCGTGGTGCTCGTCGGGCGTGCCCTGCGCCGCGTCGCCCCGCGCCGCGCGGAGCCGGTCGTGCACCGTGAGCACCCGCGAGACGGCGAGGTCGAGGTCGGCCTCGGCGAGCGTGCCGTCACCGACGGCGGCGACGATCTGGGCGGGGCTGCGGTCACCGGTCGACGGCATCTCGAGGTCGAGGCCGGCGGTGACAGCGGCGGCCGGGTCGTGCACGGCGCCCCAGTCCGAGACGACGTAGCCCTCGAAGCCCCAGTCGCCGCGCAGCACGTCGGTCAGCAGCCAGCGGTTCTCGCTCGCGTACACACCGTTGATGCGGTTGTACGAGCACATCACGGTGGCGGGCTGCGCCTCGGTGACGGTGCGCTCGAACGCGGGGAAGTAGATCTCGCGGAGGGTGCGCTCGTCGACCTCGGCGCTCACGCGCATGCGGTCGGTCTCCTGGTTGTTCGCGGCGTAGTGCTTGAGCGACGCGCCGACACCGCGGGACTGGATGCCGCGCACCCAGGCGGCGCCGAGAGCACCCGACAGCAGCGGGTCCTCGGAGAAGTACTCGAAGTTGCGGCCGCACAGCGGGGAGCGCTTGATGTTGACGCCCGGGCCGAGCAGCACGTCAACGTCGAGCGCGCGCGACTCGTCGCCGAGCGCCACACCCATCTCGTGCAGCAGCTCCGGGTCCCAGCTCGAGCCCGTGGCCGCGGCCGTCGGGAAGCTCGTCGCGGGGTGCGACTCGTTGATGCCGACGTGGTCGGCGGCCGCGCCCTGCAGGCGCACGCCGTGCGGACCGTCCGTGAGGACCGCGCCCTCGACACCGGCGTGCTCGACGGAGCGGGTCTTCCAGAACGACTCGCCCGAGACGAGCCCCGCCTTCTCTTCGAGGCTGAGCGAGGCGACAGCGGGGTGGAGATTCGACGTGGTCATGTCAACGCACCTTCTTGATCGGGATGACGGTGAGCGCGCCGAGGATCGCGACGACGGCGGCACCGATGAACAGGGCTGTGTAGTTGCCGCCGCCGCCGATGGCGAGCAGGAGCGGCGCGATGGCGGGCGCGAGGGACTGCGGCAGGGCGTTGGCGATGTTGAAGATGCCCATGTCCTTGGCGGCCGCGGTCTCCTTGTTGGGGAGCACCTCGGTCACGAGGGCCAGGTCGACTGCGAAGTACACGCCGGTCGCGATGCCCGAGATGGCCGCGCCGATGATGTATACCCAGAGGTCGAACGAGAACGCGGTGACCAGGCTGCCGGTGGCGACCAGCGCCGACGCGACGAAGACGAAGACCTTGCGGCGCTTCAGGCGGTCCGACAGTGCGCCCGAGATCGAGGCGCTCACCGAGAGGAGGACCGTCGTCAGCAGGAGCACGCCGAGCTGGAGAGTGGCGACGGTGGCCATGTCGACGCCCAGGCGGTCGTTGAGGAAGTAGACCTGGTAGGTCGCACCCGCGGCGAACGAGAGCGTGATGAGGAAGCGGCCGAGCCACGCCCACGCGAAGTCGGGGTTGCGGCGCGGGTTGAAGGCGAAGGCCTGGAACACCGTGGCGAAGCGCATCGGCTGACGAAGGTTCGGCGAGAGCACGCGGTCGCGCGTGGTGAAGACGTAGACGAGGATCAGCAGCAGGCCGAGCGACGCCGGGGCGACGAACATGCCGGCGGTTCCGCCGCCCATGCCGAGCGCGATGTTGGCGACGAGCAGGCCGAAGAAGGGCGCCACCTGCTGCGCGATGCCGGTGAACGCCGACACCTTGCCGCGCTGCACCTCGGGCACGCGGTCGGGCAGGAACGCGGCGAGGCCGGCGAGCACGGCGTTCATCGACAGCTGCACGAAGGCCCAGGCGATGCCGACGACCAGGACCGACGGGGCGAACGCCAGCACCATGAGGGAGACGAAGCCGACGATCACGCCGGCGAAGATCCAGGGACGGCGCATGCCCCAGCGGGACGTCGTGCGGTCGCTGAACGCACCGATGATGGGGTTCGACAGCAGGGCGATGAGCGCACCCACACCGGCGATCACGCCGAGCGCGCTCTCGCGCTGGTCACCGGCCACCTCCGAGACCTTGATCGCGAGGGTCGTGGCGACCGGGACGATGAGGATGAGGTAGGCGCCGAGGTACGCCCCCAGGAAGGCCCAGATCGATCCCGCACGCAGCTTCGGCTGCCCGGACGACGGCTGGTCGGTCGCGACGCGGCCGTCTTGCGAGAGCAGCTCGACGGGTTCGAGTGATTCGGCTGGCAGGGACATTGCCGCTCCTTCGGGGCTGGCCGACGAGCGGCCACGGGTGATCGGGGTCAGCGCGCTTAAGCGCTTAGGTGACACGGTAACACGCGCGGCACACACCCGGGAGCGGGGTCGGAGAACGCCTCCGGGGGTGTGCGACGATCAGACGGTGCCCGCCCCCAAGAAGAGACCCACCGCCGCTGATGTCGCGCGGCTGAGCGGTGTCTCGACGGCGACGGTCAGTTACGTGCTGAACCGCACCGCCGGGCAAACGATCCCCGAGGCCACCCGTGATCGCGTGCTGGCGGCCGCCCGCGAACTCGGCTACGTGCCGAGCGCGGTCGCGCAGGCCCTCGCTCGCGGCACGTCCCGCGCCGTCATCCTCGACTTCAGCGATCTGCCGTACGGCGAGCGCGCCGCGGACGTGCTGCGGGTGTTCGCGACGGCCCTCCGCGAGAGCGGCTACATCCCGGTCGTGAACTTCCTGGCGGACGGCGACGAGGAGCACGGCTTCGTGCGCCGCATGGCCGCGGTGCTCGCGCCGGCCGCGGTCATCACGGTCACCCCGCTGGCGGACCCCACCCGCGCGCTCATCGAATCGCCCGAGTGCCGCGTGATCAGTCTGCTGTCCACCCGCGAGGCCCTGCTCGAGTCGGTCGCGGCGGCGGCCGCGATGCAGGTGCGGTATCTCGCGGAACGCGGTCACACCGTGATCGGGTACCGGGGCAGCGCCGTGCCCGAGCTCGCCGAGTTCAGCGAGGCGCGTCGCAGGCGCGCGCACGACGAAGCCGAACGCCTCGGGCTCGAACTGCACGACCTCGGCGCCGGCACGGACCACTCCGACGTGCTCGAGCGACTCGCCCGCACCGCGCGCCCGGTGACGGCGATCGCCGCGTACAACGACGAGGTCGCCGCCGCTCTTCTCGGTGCGCTGCACGACGGCGGCCACCGCGTGCCGGATGACATCGCGGTGATGGGCGTCGACGACCTCCCGCTGGCCGAGCATCTGCTGCCGAGCCTCACGACCATCAGGTTCGGGCCCGACGACGACGTGGCCGCCGCCGACGTCGTCGGCATGGTCGAGGGGCGGGATCTCGACGTACCGCGGGGCGTCCTTCCCGGCGTGCTGGTCCCCCGCGCGTCGGCCTGACCCCCGTGTTCGACGACGGAGATGGCGACGGATGCCTCGGCCGGCAGCATCCGTCACCCCATCCGTTGCGCAACTAGACTGTTCAGGTCCGGCATCCCCGAATTCCTGGAGCTGAGCCGCGTGACCACCCCCTCCTCGACCTCTGTCGCCGATACCGTCTCGAACGCCGAGGCCACGCCCGAGAAGGAGCAGCCGTACGCGGCGCTCGGCCTCAAGCCCGACGAGTACGACAAGATCCGCGAGATCCTCGGCCGTCGCCCCACGTCGGGCGAGCTGGCGATGTACTCCGTCATGTGGTCGGAGCACTGCTCCTACAAGTCGTCGAAGATCTACCTCCGCAAGTTCGGCGAGAAGGTCTCGGACGAGATGAAGGAACGGCTCATGGTCGGCATGGGCCAGAACGCCGGCGTCGTCGACATCGGCGAGGGGTGGGCCGTCACCTTCAAGGTCGAGTCGCACAACCACCCCAGCTACATCGAGCCGTTCCAGGGCGCCGCGACCGGCGTCGGCGGCATCGTCCGCGACATCATCTCGATGGGCGCGCGCCCGGTGGCCGTCATGGACCAGCTGCGCTTCGGCGCCATCGACAACCCCGACACCGCGCGCGTGGTCCACGGCGTGGTGAGCGGCATCTCGTTCTACGGCAACTGCCTGGGCCTTCCGAACATCGGCGGCGAGACCGTGTTCGACGCGGTCTACCAGGGCAACCCGCTCGTCAACGCCCTCGCGGTCGGCGTCCTCCGCCACGAGGACCTCAAGCTCGCGAACGCCACCGGCGCCGGCAACAAGGTCGTGCTGTTCGGCGCCCGCACCGGCGGCGACGGCATCGGCGGGGCCTCCATCCTCGCGTCCGACACCTTCGCCGACGGCGGCCCGACCAAGCGCCCCGCGGTGCAGGTCGGCGACCCCTTCGCCGAGAAGGTGCTCATCGAGTGCTGCCTCGAGCTGTACCGCGACGAGCTCGTCGAGGCCATCCAGGACCTCGGCGCCGCCGGCATCTCGTGCGCGACGTCGGAGCTCGCCGCCAACGGCGGCTCGGGCATGCGCGTCGACCTCGAGAACGTGCTGCTGCGCGACCCCACGCTCACGCCGGAGGAGATCCTCATGAGCGAGAGCCAGGAGCGCATGATGGCGATCGTCGCGCCCGAGAAGCTCGACGCGTTCCTCGCTGTCGTGAACAAGTGGGACGTCGAGACGAGCGTGCTCGGCGAGGTGACCGGCGACGGACGCCTGCAGATCTTCTGGCACGGCGAGGAGATCGTGAACGTCGACCCGTCGACGGTCGCGGTCGACGGCCCCGTCTACGAGCGCCCGGTGGCCTACCCCACGTGGATCGACGCGCTGCGTGAGGACTCGGCATCCGCTCTCCCGCGTCCGACCGACGCCGAGACGCTGCGCGCGCAGTTCACCAAGCTCGTCGCGAGCCCGAACCTCGCCGACACGTCGTGGATCACGAACCAGTACGACTACTACGTCATGGGCAACACGGCACTGTCGTTCCCCGATGACGCGGGCATGATCCGCGTCGACGAGCACTCGGGTCTCGGCTTCGCGATCGCCACCGACTGCAACGGCCGCTACTGCCAGCTCGACCCGTACCAGGGCGCGAAGCTGGCCCTGGCCGAGGCGTACCGCAACGTCGCCGTCACCGGCGCCGAGCCGACCGCCGTCACCGACTGCCTCAACTTCGGCTCGCCCGAGAACCCCGAGGTCATGTGGCAGTTCTCGCAGACCGTCGACGGTCTGTCGGACGCCTGCCTCGAGCTCGGCGTCCCCGTCACCGGCGGCAACGTCTCGTTCTACAACCAGACCGGCGACCAGCCGATCTTCCCGACGCCCGTCGTCGGCGTGCTGGGAATCATCGACGACGTCGCGCGCCGCATCCCGTCGGGCTGGCAGGACGCCGGCGAGAACATCTACCTGCTCGGCGTGACCTCGACCGAGCTGTCGGGCTCGCAGTGGGCCGGCACGATCCACGACCACCTCGGCGGACGCCCGCCGGCGGTCGACCTCGCGCAGGAGAAGAAGCTCGCCGAGCTCATCCACGCGGGCGGCCAGCAGTCGCTCATCTCGTCGGCGCACGACCTCTCGTCCGGCGGCCTGGCTCAGGCCCTCGCCGAGGCGACGATGCGCTTCGGCGTCGGCGCGCGCGTGTGGCTGAACGAGATCATGGAGCGGGACGGAGTGGATGCTGCCACCGCCCTGTTCTCGGAGTCCACGGGCCGCGTCATCGTCTCGGTGCCGCGCGAGGACGACGTGAAGTTCCGCGGTCTCTGCGAGGGCCGGGGCTACCCGGTGCTGCGCATCGGCGTGACCGACGCGGCTGCGGACGGCGACGAGCCGGCGCTCGAGGTGCAGGGTCTGTTCACGGTCCCGCTCGCCGAGCTCCGCGACCTGTCGACCTCGACGCTGCCGGACGCCTTCGGCCCGATCATCACCGAGCACACCGCCTGACCCGCGTCACCCCCTTTGGTTTGGGGCGCATTCTCTCCGTTGGGGCGCGATTTCTCCGCCCCAACGGAAGAATCGCGCCCCGAACCCGTCAGTAGACTGGACGCATGGCGCCGGACGACGACGAGTACAGCGGTTTCAACGACACCCGGCAGCGGCGCGTCAAGATCATCGCGTGGGTGACGATCGTCGCCCTGATCCTCGTCGGCGGTGGTGCCACCGTCTTCGCCCTCCTGTTCGGCTGACGTCGATGCCGGCCGCCGAGATGTCAGCGGACTCCCGGCGACAATTGCGCTATATCGCGATTACCATGGCAGGGTGGAGCCCTTCCTCCTCATCGTCTCGAGCTGGTGGTGGATCGCTCCGGCCGCCGTGGGCGCCGGAGCGGCGACCTATGCGGGCATGACGACACGCAACCGCCGGGCACGACGCCTCGAGCTCGACGCCGCGCGCGCCGAGGAGTCCCAGGCGTACCGCGACCTCGTCGCCGCGAAGGCGCGTCTGCGCACGGCGCAGGCCGACCTGCTGACCGCGAAGTCGCGCTCGTCCGTCCCGCCAGCACACGCCGCCGAGGCGCGGCGCGAGCTGCAGGCCGCGCGGCAGGACGAGAAGACCGCGTCCCTGGCGCTCCGCGCGAGCCGCACCCGCGTGAAGGCCGGCTACGCCCAGTACCGCGCCGCGTCGCCCACCGACCCGCTGCCGATCGACCGGCTGTGCGCCGCGCACGACGCCGTGAACACCCGCTGGCTCGCGTACGAGACCGATGTCGACCTGGCGCTGGCGCATCCGCAGATGACCGACCCGCGACATCCCGCCACCGTCGTCTTCCTGCGCGCACAGCGCGAGGCGCTCGCGAAGCGCCCGACCCTGCGCGACCGCGTGACCCCGCAGCAGTTCCTCGAGTACCGGGTCGCGGTGCGCCACCTCGAGGCGACGTTCGCCGAGGCCGAGCGCCAGGCCGGCGTCCCGGGCTCGGCCCGCACGTCGTCTGCGGGTGCCACTGCCGCGGCCGGGCTCACCGCCGCCGCCGCAGTGCTCGCCGAGATCGCAGACCGGCTTCCCGCGCTCATCGCGCGGATCCCTCCGCCCCGCGGGAGCGAGCCGCCCGCTGGCAGGGTGCCCTGAGCCGGACCACCAGGCGGCGAGCGGCCGTTAGCATGACTGTGTGGAGCAGTTCTGGCAGTTCGCGGGCAGCTTCTGGTGGCTTGTGTTCCCGCTCATGGGCGTCCTGGGCATGGTCGGCAATGCCTGGGAGCGTGGCGCGCGCATGCGCCACAAGCGCCGCCTCGAGATGATGCACGCGAAGGCCGAGCTCAAGGCCGCCCAGGCCGCGGCCCGCGGCAAGGCGGTGCCCGCGGCATCCCTCCCCCCGATCACCGCCGCGACGGCGACCGTCGCGTCGGCGCAGGGCGGGTCGGCGACCGCCTCGAGGGAGACGCAGACGACGCAGCTCGAGCGCCTGTTCGCCACGCACGACGCCGTCACCGCACGCTGGCTCGAGTACGAGCTCGACGTCGCGAAGATCATCGCGTTCCCCGCCATGAGCGACGGGCGCCAGCCGCTGACCGCCGCGTTCCTGCGCGCGAAGCGCATCGCCGACGGGCTGCGTCCCGCCTCCGCGAAGGCGCGCCTGTCGAAGGAGCAGCTGGCCGAGTACCGCAACGCCGTCGCCGACTTCGAGGTCGCGTTCGACGTCGCCGAGCGCGACGCGCGGCGCCTGCGCGACTCCACCTTCACCGAAGACGAGCGCAAGCGCCTCACCACTGCCAAGAAGCTGCTCACCGTCGCGATCGACGAGGCCGCGACGCCCGCCGAGCGCCAGCTCGCCTATCGCCGCGTGCGCGAGGAGCTCGACGGCCTCATCTCGATCTCGGACGAGGCGATCGAGGTGCTCGAGAACAAGGTCATGCTCGAGCTCGGTCCCGTCTCCTCCCCCGCGACGACGGGGACGGATGCTGCGGCCCCGCCCCGCGCGGAGGCCCCGGCGTCGCCCGTGCCCGCCCCCGAGCCCGAGCCCCTGCTCGCGCCGAAGCGCCCGAGCACGATGCCGCCTCCGGCTGCCGGGACGTGGCCGGTGCCGTCTCGCACCAACGGCGATTCCCCCGGCCGCGTGACGCACCCCAAGCCGCACCGCTGACCTCCGGGACGTCCGGACCCTCCGGGAGCCTCGGCGTCAGGCGGCGAGTTCGGGGTGGGCGTCGATCCAGCCGTCGATGCGGGCGAACCAGTCGAAGAGCCACGCCGCGCGGGCGTCGAGGTCGTCGGGGATCTCGGACCGGGGCACCCGCCACGCGCGCATCGTGATGCCCTTGTCCATCGGCAGCTCGCGCCAGATGTCGCGCAGGGTGTGCAGGCGGTCGAGGCCCGTATGCGCGATGAACACGACGTCCGCGTCGGGCGAGGCATCCAGTGCGGCGTTCATCCCGCCCGGCTGCGGGGCCATGACGTGCGTCATCGCCTCGGCCCGCTCGGCCATCGCCTCGCGCCCCGCGTCACGCAGTCGCTTGATGCGCGAGCGCCGGCGGGTCGGGCTGACCTGACCGCCCTCGGGGAAGATGACGAAGGCGTCCTCCGGCCCGAGGCCCGTGGCCAGGTCGCCCAGGGCCGCCTCCACCGACGCGCCGCCGCCCTTGCGCCCGCGGCCGAACCCCGACGGCACGATGAACCGCGCCGGGATGCGGTGCAGCAGGATGTCGATCGCCGGGTCCCACTGCAGCGTGTACTTGAGCACGATGCGCGGCCGGCGTGCGACCTCGTTGAGCAGCGTGTGGATGAGGATGAACGAGTCGCCCGGACCCCCGTGCCGGCTCGCGACCACGAGCGGCGTGCCGGGTGCGAAGAGCGCTTCGAAGGCGGCGCGGCCGGTCGCGGGGTCCGCGTCGTCGGAGCCCGTCGTGGTGATCGTGAGCCGCAGCACTCCGCCGAAGATCCAGAACAGCACGCGCAGCGCCCACGCTCCCAGCGTGTAGTGCGCGGTGATGAAGCCCGGCCGGCGCAGCGCGTACCCGAAGCCCGAGGCGATCCAGAGGGCGAACAGGGCGATCACGAGCATCGCGTCCCACAGCAGGTACACGGTCACGAGCCACAGCACGCGCGGCAGCCGGAACCGTCCCGGCACGAGCGACGTGAGCGCCAGCGCGACGATCAGCCACAACGGCGTCAACGCCAGCATCACGAGAGCCGCCACGATCACGAGGGGCGCGAGAAGGATGCGGCGCACCCAGGTGGGCGGCATCCGCATCACGAATCCTCGCTCTCGGCACCCAGCGCGCGCTCGGCGAGGAACGCGAGGCTCGCGTCGTAGGCTGCCTCGATGCGGCGGTGGACGGTGTCCATGCGGCGGTACGACATGAGCGAATCGTCGCCGTCGAGGCCGCCGCCGCTCGGCAGCACGTGCAGGGTGACGCCCGCGGGCAGCGTCGCGACGTCGCGGGCGTAGCGGTGACGACGGGCGATCTCGAAGGCCACACGCGCGGTGTCGACGGCCGACTTCGGAGCGACGAGCGGCGTCTCGATGCGCCCCACCTGCAGCACGTAGACGGTGGTCGCGCCGACCTCGACAGCCTGCTCGATGGGGATCGAGTTGACGATCCCGCCGTCGATGAAGTGCTCGTCGCCGATGCGGGTCGGGGGCAGGAGACCCGGCACCGAGGCCGACGCGAGGATCGCCTCGACGAGCGGCCCCGATTCGAAGACGTGCTCGGCCGCACGCTCGATGCTCGCGGCCACGACGCGCAGCCGCACGGCGAGGTCCTCGAACGTCGTGTCGGCGCCGAGCGCCCGCTCGAGCAGGTGCTGCAGCGGCGCCGGCGAGTTGAGGTGCGTCTTGGTCTTGACGAGCCGCGTGAACTGCGCGAACAGCGAGTCGCCGTAGACGGCGTTCGCCTCGGGAGACGTCCACGCGTCGAGCAGGCGCTCGATCACCGCCGGCGTCGGGTCGCTCGCGACCAGCGCGCCGTTGATCGCGCCGATCGACGTGCCCACGACGACATCGGGACGGATGCCTCGTTCCAGAAGCGCCCGCAGCATGCCGATCTCGACAGCGCCGCGCACACCCCCGCCGCCGAGAACGAAGGCCACCGTCATGCCCACACCCTATTGCGGGTGCGGGCATGACGGCCGGACGTCAGCGGGTCAGGCTGTCGACGTAGTCCTGGTTGTCGGCGATCCATTTCGCCACGACGGGGCCGTAGTCGTCGCCGTCGTACTCGCCGAACATCGCGTCCTCGAGGGAGTACAGCAGCTCGTTGTCCATGCGGAAGTCCTCGAGCCACTTCGCGATCTCGGGGAACTCGTCGCCGAACCCCTTCGACGAAACCGTGTGGATGCCCTCGGCGTCGCCGAGCAGCCCGTCGGGGTCTTCGAGGTCCTTGAGCGGGAACGCGTTGTACGCCCAGTGCGGGCGCCACAGGGTGACGGCGACGTCGCGGCCCGCGTCGGTCGCGGACTGCAGCTCGGTGAGCATCGCGGGCGTCGACGACGTCACGAACTCCATGCCCTCGAGGCCGTACCCCGGGATCACGGCGTTCTGCGTGACGGTCACGAGCCCCGACCCCGCCTCGATGCCGACGAGACGGTTGCCGAACACGCCGGCGTTGGCGGCGAGCTCGGTGAGCGAGTCGATGGGCGCGTCCTCGTTCACGGCGATCGTGAGCTTGGCCTCGTCGTTCCAGGCGCCGAGGTCGACGAGGTCGTCGCCGTACGTCTCCATGTAGTCGGCGTGCGTGAGCGGCAGCCAGGTGTCGAGCGTCAGGTCGTAGTCGCCCTTCGCGATGCCGGTGTACGCGGCGGCGGGGTCGGCGTACTCGAGGTCGACGGTGTAGCCCTTCTCCTCGAGCACCGCCTTCCAGAGCTCGGACGCGGCGATGCCCTCGTCCCAGCCGTTGAACACGGCGATCGTCAGGTGGCCCTTGTCGTCGCCGCCGCCGACGCCCGTCTGCACGAGCGCGCCGTTGACGAGCAGGGCGGCGGTTCCGGCCAGGGCGAGGCCTGCGGCGATGATGCGTCGCTTGGTCATGTGGTTCTCTCCTGTCGGGTCAGGCCGGGACGGGCGCGGGGCGCTCGGCGGACGATTCGGACGGGACGGATGCTGCGGCCTCGGCTTCTGCGGACGTCGCGGTCGCGGGTGCCGGGGTGGCAGCATCCGAGTTCCCGCTCTTCACGGCTGCTCGCGGAGTGCGGGCACGCGGCTGCGAGAAGCCCGACGTCACGCGGTCGAGGATCATCGCGAGGATGACGACCGAGAGACCCGCTTCGACGCCGAGGCCGATGTCGATGCGGCTGAGGCTCTGCACGACCTGGCCGCCCAGGCCGCCGGCGCCGACCATGCCCGCGATGACGACCATCGACAGGCTCAGCATGATGACCTGGTTGACGCCCGCCATGATGCTCGGCAGGGCCAGGGGCAGCTGGATCTGGCGGAGGATGCGGCCCGGCGAGGCGCCGAAGGCGTGGCCCGCCTCGACGATCTCGGGGTCGACGCCGCGGATGCCGAGCTCGGTGAGGCGCACGCCGGGGGCGAGCGCGAAGGCGATGGTCGCGACCATGCCGGGGACCGGTCCGACGCCGAAGATGAGCATCGCGGGGATCAGGTAGACGAAGGCGGGCATCGTCTGGAGGAAGTCGAGCACGGGCCGCAGCGTCTTCGACACGCGGTCGCTGCGCGCGGCCCAGATGCCCAGCGGCACGGCGATCGCGATCGCCACGACGGCGGCGAGGATCACGAGCGCGAGGGAATCCATCGCGTTCGACCACTGGCCGACCGCGACGATGACGAGGAGGCCCAGCGCGCTGCCGACGGCGAGCATCAGGCCCTTCGACCAGTACGCGAACGCGGCGATCACGAGGATCACGGCCCAGAACGGCGGGCTCGACAGCGACGCGTCGAGCCAGTCGTAGAGGCCGCGGAAGAGCACGGCGATGACGTCGAAGAAGCCGCCGAGCGCGTCGATCACCCAGCGCACGCCGGTCTCGACGACGTCGCCCAGGGGCAGGCGGAACAGGTCGTTCATCGGGCGGCTCCTTCCGTCGCGGCGACGGCGGGTTCGTGGGCGCCGACCTCCGTGGGTGCGGCGGCCCGGCCGCCCGGCGCGGAGGTGGCGGCGGGCGCCGCGGGCAGGCCGACGCCCTCGATGGTCTGCGTCATGACGCTCGCGGGCACGGTGGCGGGCACGTCGATGATCGGGTTCTCGCGGGTCACGGGCGGCACGTCGCCCAGGGCGGCGAGCAGCGTCACGCGCGGGATGGTGCCGACGAGGCGCCCGGCGTCGTCGATCACGGCGACGGGCACCGGGCTCTCGACCGCGCGCTCCACGACGTCGGTGAGCGGGTCGTCGACGTGCACCGCGGGCCGGCCGTTGCGGACGAGCGCGCGCAGGTCGGTGCGGCCGTCCTTGACGGCGCGGATGACGGCGCGGTCGGTGACAGACCCGAGGTAGCGGCGGCTCTCGATCACCGAGACCGAGCCGACCTGGAGGTCGCGCATGACGCGGAGGGCCCCGCGGACGCCGGCGCTGACCGGCGTCGTCGCGACCGGCGGCGCCATGACGGAGCCGGCGGTGAGCACGCGGGCGCGGTCGACGTCCTGCACGAACTGCGCGACGTAGTCGTTCGCGGGGTCGGTGAGGATCTCCTCCGGCGTGCCGTTCTGCACGATGCGCCCGTCGCGCATCACCGCGATGCGGTCGCCGAGGAACATCGCCTCGTTGAGGTCGTGCGTGATGAAGACGATCGTGCGCCCGAGTTCGCGCTGCAGCTCGACGAGCTGCTCCTGCATCTCGCGGCGGATGAGCGGGTCGAGCGCCGAGAACGCCTCGTCCATCAGCAGGATGTCGGTGCCCGACGTGAGCGCGCGGGCGAGGCCCACACGCTGGCGCATGCCGCCCGAGAGCTCGTCGGGCATCGCGTCGGCGCGGTCGGCGAGACCGACCTTCTCGAGGATCTCGCGCGCCCGGGCCCGGCGCTCGTCACGGCCGACACCCTGGATCTCGAGAGCGTACGCGGCGTTGTCGAGCACGGTGAGGTGCGGCAGCAGCGCGAAGTGCTGGAACACCATCGAGATGGAGCGCTGACGGATGCCGCGCAGCGCCTTCGCGGAGGCCTTGGTCACGCTCTGCCCCTGCACGAACACGTCCCCCGCCGTCGGGGGCAGGAGCCCGTTCAGCATGCGGAGGACGGTGGACTTGCCCGAGCCCGACAGGCCCATGATGACGAAGATCTCGCCGGGCTGGACGGTGAAGCTCGCGTCGATGACGGCGGCGGAGCCGGCGTCGGCCACGTCGGCACGGGTGGCGCCCGCACGCAGGCGCTTGATGGCGTCTTTGGGATTGCGCCCGAAGACCTTGAAGAGATTTCGCGCCTCGATGGCAGGCGGAATGGTCACTGTGCACCTCGGCAGCTCCGGTGCGGGGAACTGCATCGGTCGCGCCCGGGTGGCGGCCGTTCCTGCAGCGGATGTCGGATCCGCGCCGCGGCCGCCGACCATACGCTCGCCGGTCTGACGCTCAGGCGTCACCAGCGACCGCGGACTGGTCGGGTGGACCCAGTGAAGGGCCTCATCCACCGTTTCATGCGCCCGCATGGGCCGCAAATTCGACACCGACCGGCCGTTTCGCTACCTCGCGCCCGCGTGATACCACGCCTCGCTGCGCCGCGGGCCGCCTGCGGACATCCCTGGTCCGGCGCACGGCGGGGGTTGACGGCATCCAACTTCCATGGTTACTTAGTCAAGTAACTAACCAACACACAGGGAGCGGATGTGATCGAAGAAGGCCGGGCGCTGTTCCTCCAGATCGCCGAGAGCGTGGAGGACGCGATCATCGACGGAAGCCTCGCCGAAGAGGCGCAGGCGCCGTCGACGAACGAGCTCGCCGCCTTCTATCGGATCAACCCCGCGACCGCCGCGAAGGGAGTCGCGATGCTCGTCGACAAGGGCGTGCTGTACAAGCGGCGCGGCATCGGCATGTTCGTCGCGCCGGGCGCGCGCGACCTGCTGCTCACCGAGCGCCGCACCGTCTTCGCCGACCGCTTCGTCGAGCCGCTGCTCGCCGAAGCCCGCAAGCTCGGGCTCGGGCCCGACGACCTGGAACTGCTCATCCGCGATCGCGCTGCGGCGCAGATCGCGACCACCACGGAAGGGAACCCACGATGACGACCGGGAATCACGTCATCGAGGTGAAGAACCTCACCAAGCGCTATCGCGACGTCGTCGCGGTGGACGACGTGAGCTTCACCATCGAGAAGGACACCATCTACGGCCTGCTCGGCCGCAACGGCGCCGGCAAGACGACCGTCATGTCGATCCTCACGGCGCAGAACTTCGCGACGTCGGGCGATGTCCGCATCTTCGGCATGCACCCGTACGAGAACGCGAAGGCGCTCTCGCGCATGTGCTTCGTGCGCGAGAGCCAGAAGTACCCCGACGACGCACTGCCCCGTCACGCCTTCGCGGCCGCGCAGCTCTTCTTCCCGAACTGGGACCAGGAGTTCGCCGAGCAGCTCATCGAGGACTTCCAGCTGCCCACGAAGCGCCGCATCAAGAAGCTGTCGCGCGGTCAGCTCTCGGCGGTCGGCGTGATCATCGGCCTCGCCTCGCGCGCCGAGATCACGTTCTTCGACGAGCCGTACCTGGGTCTGGACGCGGTCGCGCGTCAGATCTTCTACGACCGCCTCCTCGAGGACTACACAGAGCACCCGCGCACGGTGATCCTCTCGAGCCACCTGATCGACGAGGTGTCGAACCTCATCGAGCGCGTGCTCGTGATCGACCGCGGCCGCATCGTGATGGACGAGGAGACGGATGCCGTGCGCAACCGTGCCGCGAACATCGTGGGTGAGGCGAGCGCCGTCGCCGCCTTCGTGGCGGACCGCCAGGTGATCCACCGCGAGAGCCTGGGGAACGTGGCATCCGTCACCGTCCTCGGAGCGCTGTCGCTCGCCGACCGCGAGCGCCTCGCGGCCGCCGGCCTCGACGTCGCCCCCGTCTCGCTGCAGCAGCTGATCGTGCGCACGACGCAGCACTCCGCCGAGCAAGCCACCGCCGTCGACGAAGGAGCCCTCCGATGAGCCGCACACTGAACGTCGTCCGCCTTCAGCTGATCAACCGGCAGACCTACATCTGGCTGCCGCTGATCATCCTCGGCGGATCGCTGGCCATCGCGCTCGCGATCTACGGGATCCTCGCGGGCTCGGGCCTGCCGGGACCGTTCTACGGAGGCGGGGCGCAGGCGCCGCTGTGGTACTTCCTCATCGTCGGCGTGTACGCACTGACGCTGAGCTTCCCGTTCTCGCAGGCGATGAGCATCACGCGCCGGGAGTTCTACCTGGGAACGCTCCTGACCGCCGGCCTCACGTCTCTCATCCTCGCGGCGATCTTCGTGGTGGGCGGGCTCTTCGAAGAGGCGACCGGCGGGTGGTGGATCAACGGCTGGTTCTTCCGCCTGGACTGGATCTGGGCGTCGGGCCCCGCGGGAGCCGGACTGTTCTACTTCGCCGTCGCGTCGCTGTTCTTCGTCGTCGGCTTCTGGACGGCGACCATCTACAAGCGCTGGGGCTCGCTGGGGCTCACCATCGCGCTGGTCGGCGTGGGCCTCCTGCTCGTCGCCGTGCTGTTCGTCGTCGGGCTCGGCAACGCGTGGGTCGCGTTCTTCACATGGCTCGCAGAACTCGGCCCGGTCGGTGTGGCGCTGTGGTCGCTGGTGCTGATCGCTGTCCTGGCGGGGTTCTCGTACCTGACCCTGCGACGCACCATCCCGTAATCAGAGGGGGAATGGATGCTGCCACCCGGCGATCACGCCGGGTGGCAGCATCCATTCCCTCGATGTTCCACGTGAAACAGTGCGGGTCAGCGGGAGTCGGCCGCCTCGGTGTGGTGGCGGATGACCTCGGCGACGACGAAGTTGAACCACTTCTCGGCGAAGGCGGGGTCGAGGTCGGCCTGCTCGGCGAGGCTGCGCAGGCGCGCGGTCTGCTGCTCCTCGCGGGCGGGGTCTGACGGCGGCATGCCGTGCTCGGCCTTCAGATGGCCGACCTGCTTGGTCGCCTTGAAGCGCTCGGCGAGCAGATACACCAGGGCGGCGTCGATGTTGTCGATGCTGCTGCGCAGCCGGGCCAGCGTCGTCGTGGGGTCTTCGGTCATGGCGCTCCTTCTCGCCCCTCGACGATACCCGAGCGCTCGGCCCGCTCCCCCGGGGATGACGCGGGGTCACACGATCCGGGTGAAGTTTGCCCCGCACATCTCGTCGCGCGCACTCCGCAGTCCTAGAGTGTGTCCCATGACCGACGCCTCGCCCACCCTCGGTGCCACCGCAGCCGAGGCTGCTGAGCCGCTCTCCGCCGATGCTGCGGCGGGCACGGACGCCCAGTCGCCCGCCCCCGCGGCCTCCGTCAACGGTGCGGACGCCGCCGACGTCGAAGCGCCGGTGTTCACCGGCGAGGCGCCCGCGGGCAAGACCTTCTGGGCGAACCTCAACAGCCCGTTCCGGTTGGGCCTCGTGCTCACCCTCGGGGCCCTGGCCGCGGTCGCCCTGGGCCTGGCATTCTGGAACCTCTCGACGATCATCATCTACGTCGTCTTCGCGCTGTTCGCGGCACTGGGTCTGGACCCCGTCGTGCGCTGGTTCGGCCGTCACAACGTCTCGCGGCCGTGGGCGATCGTGATCGTCTACACGGCGTTCGCACTGGTGCTCACGGGAGTGCTGCTGCTCGTGGTGCCGACCCTCATCAAGCAGATCACCGCGTTCTTCAGCGACCTGCCGAGCACCATCGCGACCTTCCAGAAATCCGACTTCTACGGCTGGCTCAGCGACACGTTCGGCTCGCAGGTGGGGCAGATCACCGACCAGGTCGAGAAGTTCCTCACCAACCCGGCGAACATCGCCGCGATCGGCGGCGGCGTCGTCAACTTCGCGGTGAGCGTCGGCACGACGATCTCGGGCCTCATCATCGTGCTGGTGCTGAGCCTCTACTTCCTCGCGGGCCTGCCCAACATGAAGGTCGCGTTCAACCGCTTCGTCGCCGCCCGCAACCGCAAGAAGGCGGCGGCCATGACCGACCAGATCACCGACTCGATCGGCGCGTACCTCATGGGCATGGTCGTGCTGGCGTTCTGCAACTCGGTGATCGCGTTCCTGCTGCACCTGTTCCTGGGCTTGCCGTTCCCGGCGCTCATGGGTGTGCTGGCGTTCCTCATCACCCTGATCCCGCTCATCGGTTCGGTGCTGTACTGGATCACCGCCACCGTGATCGCCCTCTTCACGGGCTGGGTGCCCGCGCTGATCTTCGCGATCATCTACCTCATCTACATGCAGCTCGAGGCGTACGTGCTGACGCCCAAGGTCATGAACAAGGCGATCTCGGTGCCCGGCGCCCTCGTCGTGATCGGTGCGATGGTCGGCGGCACGCTGCTCGGCCTCCTCGGAGCCCTGGTCGCGATCCCGGTGACGGCGTCGATCCTCCTCATCATCAAGCAGGTCTTCATCCCCAAGCAGGACGCCAAGCTCTGACCCTTCGAGCCTCGCGCCCGCGGCCGCGGGCGCCGGGGCTTGTCGGCGCCTGAGCGCGCGCCCATACTGTGCGCATGGCGATCCGGGAGGCCGGCGTCGTGGACTGGACGGGCCGGTTCGAGGAGCTCACCGCACGCGAGGCCGCGCTGGCCGGCGATGAGCTGGACGAGCTCGGCCAGGCGGCCTGGTTCGTGGGCCGCGACGACGTGTCGGTGCGCGCGTGGGAGCGGGCGCACCTGCGCTACCTCGACGACGGCGACCTCGCCGCGGCGGTGCGCTGCGTCTTCTGGCTCGGCTTCACGCTGAGCGAGCACGGCGACGAGGTGCGCGCGGGCGCCTGGATGGGCCGGCTCATGGAGCTGTGCGCGCGCGACGGCGCGACACCCGCGACCGACGCCACCCGCGCCCTGTGCGTCGCGGTCGGCATGTTCGCGCGGGGAGAGGCCGAGGCATCCATCCCCCTCTTCCGCGGGGCGATCGAGAGAGCGGATGCTGCGGCCGACGCCGATGCGGTCACCCTCGGCACGATGGGGCTCGGCCGCGCGCTCCTCGCGACGGGGCGCATCGCGGAGGCGTTCGCCGAGATCGACCGCGTCATGCTGCTGATCGCCGACGGGCGCGTGAGCGACCGGGCGGCCGGCCCCGCGTACTGCGCGGCGATCGCGAGCCTGCTCGGCCGCGGCGACATCGAGCGCGCGCGGGTGTGGACGCGCGAGCTCGGCGACTGGTGCGATGCGCAGCACGGGCTGGAGCCGTTCCGCGGCGAGTGCACGCTGCACCGGGCGGGTGTGATGCAGCTCGGCGGCGAGTGGCGGGCCGCGGCGAGCGCGATCGACGACGTGTGCGCGACCGAGACGCGCGGCGAGACGCTCGCGAACGCCTGGTACCGGGCGGCGGATCTGCACCGGGTCGCGGGGCGGTCGGCGCCCGCGCGCGAGGCCTTCCGCCGCGCCGCGGCGCTCGGGCGGGAGGTGCAGCCGGGGCTCGCACTGCTGCACCGCGACACTGCAGACCTGGGCGGCGCGTGGGCGGGGCTCGAGGCGGCGCGCTCGGCACCCCACGAGCCGGCGGTGCGCGCCGAGCTGCTGGCGGCCGCGGTGCACGTGGCGCTCGACCGCGGACGCCTGGCCGAGGCTGTGGACGCCGCCGACGAGCTGCGGGCGTGCGCCGCGGCGTTCGACACGCTGTACCTCAGGGCGCTGTCGGCGCGGGCTGACGGCGAGGTCGCCCTCGGCGAGGGCCGTGCGGCGGAGGCGCTCGCGCTGCTGCGCACGTCGTGGGCGGCGTGGCGCCGGCTCGACGCCCCGTACGATGCCGCGCTCACGCGGATCTCGATCGGCGCCGCGATCCGCGACATCGGCGACCCCGAGGGCGCCGAGCTCGAGTTCGACGCGGCGCGCGGGGTGCTCGAGGGGCTCGGCGCGATCCCCGACCTCGCGCGGCTCGAGCGTGTCGCGGCGGCGCGGGACGCGGCATCCGATCCCGGACTCAGCCGCCGCGAGCGCGAGGTGCTCTCGCTCGTCGCGCGGGGCTGGTCGAACCGGCGCATCGCCGAGCACCTCTTCCTCAGCGAGCGCACGGTCGCCAGGCACGTCGGCAGCATCCTCGCGAAGCTCGGCGTGCCGAGCCGCTCGGCGGCCACGGCGTGGGCGTTCGAGCACGGGGTCGCGGCCGGCACCTGAAGCGCGGGAAATGGTCATTTCTGCCGATGCCGGCCCCTCCGCCTCGCTCCTACCGTGAGGGCAGGAGGTCAATCATGAACACCACCACCCTCGACACCGTCGTCATCGGCGCAGGCGTCGCCGGCCTTCACACCGCCCAGCTGCTCGCGTCGCGAGGCGTCGAGTTCGAGATCATCGACGCCGGCGACCGCGTCGGCGACACATGGCGCGAGCGGTACCGGTCGCTGCGGCTGTTCACGCCGCGGCGCTGGGCCGAGCTGCCCGGCATGCGCCTCGGCATCGGGTTCTTCGAGTACCCGACCGGCGTCGGCTTCGGCGACTACCTCGAGCGCTGCGCGGTCGCGATCGGCGCGCCGATCCGCCTCTCGACGCGGGTCGAGAGGCTCTCGCTCGAGAGCGACGGCAGGTTCCGGCTGGCACTGTCGACGGGGGACGATATCGTCACGACGCACGTGGCCGTGGCCGCAGGTGCGCATGGCGTGCCGGTCATCCCCCCGTTCGCCGCGGACCTCGACCCGGCGATCCACCAGGTCCACTCCCTCGACTATCGCGGTCCCGAGGACCTCGAGCCGGGCGCCGTGCTCGTCGTCGGCGCCGCGAACTCGGGCACCGACATCGCACTCGAGGCGGCGGCATCCGGTCATCCGACCACGATCTCGGGGCGTCACCCGGGACAGATCCCGCCCGACATCGACACCCCGATCGGCAACCTCATGTCGGGACTGTTCCTGCGGCGGCTGCGCGCCACCACGATCGACACCGAACGCGGGCGCGCGTTCCTGGCGGCGAACCGCGGTCACGGCGTGAACCTCGTGCGCAACAAGACCCGCGACCTCGTGAGGGCCGGGATCGCGCAGGTCACCCGCGTGGCGGGGGTGCGCGACGGGATGCCGCTGCTCGAGTCCGGCGAGACGCTCGAC
Source organism: Microbacterium sp. NPDC056044 (assembly GCF_042267145.1). Taxonomy (NCBI): domain Bacteria; kingdom Bacillati; phylum Actinomycetota; class Actinomycetes; order Micrococcales; family Microbacteriaceae; genus Microbacterium; species Microbacterium sp. NPDC056044. The sequence goes on from NZ_JBHJWZ010000002.1 coordinate 345,564, forward strand.
GTCGCGAACGTCGCGTGGTGCACCGGCTCGCTGCCGGACTTCGGCTGGATCGACGTGCCCGGCGTGCTGTCGGCCGACGGGTCGGTCGCGCACCGGCGTGGCATGGTCGAGGCGGCGCCAGGCCTGGCGTTCGTCGGCCTGCCGTTCCAGTACTCGGTGATGTCGCCGACCCTCGTCGGCATGCGTCCCGACGCCGAGTACGTGGTCGAGCACCTCCTCGCGCCCGCGCCGGTGGCGCAGGCCGCGTGAGGCCGGTCAGCGCACGGGCAACAGGCAGGTCGGCGACGGGGCCTCGGTGCGGTGTCGCACCCGGCCCGGGACGCCGTTGCGCACGTCGAGGGTGAGCGACGCGACCTCGTTCGACAGCTGGCCCGCGACGAGCAGGATGTCGCGCACCACCACGTGGTGGCGCGGCCAGTCCACGCCGGCGTCGACGAGCGCGACCGGCTCGACGTACTCGCCGGCGCCGCGCACCCGCAGCGTGGCGAGGGTGTTGCTGCCGCGCACGCCGGCGTAGAGGAACTCCCCGTCGCGCGACGCCGCGAGTTCCGCGGCGCTGTCGCCGGGAAGGGTGCCGGCGCCGAGCGACGTGCCGCCGATGAGGTTCCACGTGCCGTCGGCCGCGGGCGCGAGCACGAACAGCTCGCACGAGTACTCGGTCACGACGTACAGGTGCCCGCTCGGGTGCCACACCATGTGCCGCGGCCCGCTGCCCTGCGGCAGCGCGACCTGCTGCACCTGCCGCAGCCCCCTGCCGCCGTCGCGCCAGAACCGCACCACGTCGTACCCGAGGTCGGTCGTCGCGATGAGCCCGCCGGGCAGGAACGCCGCCTGATGCGCGCGAGAGGGGCGGAGGGATGCCTCGTCCCCCGCGCCCTCCGAACCCTCGGCCTCGTCGCGGTCGTGGTCGGGCACGAGGTGCGCGTACTCCTCGCCGGCGGCCTCGCGCAGCGCGCGGGCGGCCGCGGCCAGGTCGATGTCGCCGGCGCGGACGGGCTCCGATCCGGCGTCGGGCCCGTACGGGTCGACCGCCGCAGGAGCGATGACCGGCGACGAGGGGCGGCCCGCGGCATCCAGCTCCATGCGCACCACGCGTCCGTCGCCCCAGCAGCTCGCGACGAGGAAGCGGCCGTCGGGCGACACCGCGACGTGGCACACCGCCTCGCCGGCGGCGACCGGAGCACCGAGCGGCACGAACGTCGCCCCGCCGGTGCGACGGAACGCCTGCACCTGCTGCCGCGCCTCGAGGGCCGCGTACACGACGTCGCCCGGCGCCACCGTCAGCGAGCCGGGGTGCGGCGCGAGCCACGACGGCGAATCCGTCGTCGCGACCTCGCCGGCGAACGTCAGCGCGCCGCCCGCCGAGGCGTCGTCTGCGGCGCCGGCGAGCAGCATCCCGATTCCGGACGCGCTGCCGCCCATGTCGGCGGTGTACCCGCCCAGCCAGAACCTCATGCGGGCCGGGTCAGTCGACGAGGTCGTGGCGCACGATGACGGCGTCGCGGGCAGGGCCCACGCCGATGACCGAGATGCGCGTGCCGCTCATCGCCTCGAGCGCGAGCACGTACTGCTGAGCCTCGACGGGGAGCTCGTCGAAGGTGCGGGCCGTCGAGATGTCCTGCTTCCAGCCGGGGAAGTACTCGAGGATCGGCTTCGCGTGGTGGAAGTCCGACTGGTTCACGGGGATCTCGTCGAACCGCTCGCCGTCGACGTCGTACGCGACGCACACCGGGATCTGGTCGAGACCGGTGAGGATGTCGAGCTTCGTCAGCACGAGGTCGGTGATGCCGTTGATGCGGGTGGCGTAGCGCGTGATGGGCGCGTCGTACCAGCCGACGCGGCGCGGGCGGCCGGTGGTGGTGCCGAACTCGAAGCCGCGCGAGCGCAGGAAGTCGCCGTTCTCGTCGAACAGCTCGGTCGGGAACGGGCCCGAGCCGACACGCGTCGTATACGCCTTGACGATGCCGACGATGCGGTCCAGCCGGTTGGGTCCGACGCCGGAGCCGGTGGCCGCGCCGCCCGCGGTCGCCGACGACGACGTCACGAACGGGTAGGTGCCGTGGTCGACGTCGAGCATCGTGGCCTGGCCGCCCTCGAAGACGACCACGTCGCCCGCGTCGAGGGCGTCGTTCAGCAGCAGCGACGTGTCGGCGACCATGGGGCGCAGGCGCTCGGCGTACGACAGCAGGTCGTCGACGATCTCGTCGCACGTGATCGAGCGGCGGTTGAAGACCTTGACCAGCAGGTGGTTCTTCTGGTCGAGGGCGCCCTCGACCTTCTGGCGCAGGATGTTCTCGTCGAAGAGGTCCTGCACGCGGATGCCGACGCGGTTGATCTTGTCGGCGTAGGCGGGGCCGATGCCGCGACCGGTGGTGCCGATCTGGCGCTTGCCGAGGAAGCGCTCGGTGACCTTGTCGAGCGTGCGGTGGTACTGCGTGATGATGTGCGCGTTGGCGCTCACCTTGAGGCGCGACGTGTCGACGCCACGGGCGTGCAGCGCCTCGAGCTCGTAGAAGAGCACCTCGAGGTCGATGACGACGCCGTTGCCGATGACGGCGTTGACGCCGGGCGACAGGATGCCCGACGGCAGCAGGTGCAGCGCGTACTTCTCGTCGCCGATCACGACAGTGTGGCCGGCGTTGTTGCCGCCGTTGAACTTGACGACCCAGTCGGTGCGCTCACCCAGGAGATCGGTGGCCTTGCCCTTGCCCTCGTCTCCCCACTGGACTCCGACGATCACGATGCCTGGCATGGGCTACTCCCCCGTTATCGGACGGTTACACCCCATCCTATCCGGACGCTCCGTTACGCCCTCTGGCGCCGTGAGTCCTCCCGTGACATCCGGCGGTGGACGCACCTCCGCGGCCCCGGGGATCGTGAGCAGCGGATCGCCTCGTGCGAAGAATGGAGAGCTTCCGTGACCGAACAGGTGCACCTCGCCATCGGCCTCGAACGGGCCGGCTGGCACCCCGCCGCGTGGCGTGAGGCGACGGCCCGCCCGCGCGACCTCGCGACCGCCGAGTACTGGCGCGACCTGCTGCGCACGGCCGACGACGCCGGCATCGCCCTCGCCACGATCGAGGACGCCCTCGCGCTGAGCGACCGTTTCGAGTCCGTCGATGGCCTCCGCCGCGATCGCGTGCGGGGCCGCCTCGACGCCGTGCTCATCGCGTCGTACGCTGCGCCGCTGACCCGCCGCATCGGGCTGGTGCCGACGGTCACGACCGTCCACCCCGAGCCGTTCCACGTCGCGACCGGCATCCAGACGCTCGACTTCGCCAGCCGCGGCCGTGCCGGTGTGCGTCTGGTCGCGGGCGCCTCGGCTCCTGAGCGCGCGAACTTCGGCCGCCGTGCGTGGGGCGTCGACGCGATCCCGGCCTCGGGCCGCGTCGAGGACGCCCCCGAGATCCTCGCGGCGTTCCGCGAGGCCGGAGAGTTCGCCGACGTGCTGGCGCGGCTGTGGGACTCCTGGCAGGACGACGCGATCATCCGGGATGCCGCGACCGGCCGCTTCCTCGACGCCGACCGCGTGCACGACATCGAGTTCCAGGGCGAGTTCTTCTCGGTCCACGGCGCCTCGATCGTGCCGCGGTCACCCCAGGGCCGCCCGCTGATCACGGTGCTCGCGCACCAGACCGTGCCGTATCGCCTGGCCGCCGAGCACGCCGACCTCGTGTTCGTCACGCCACACGTCGAGGGCGGGCGTCCGGGCTTCGCGCTCCCCGACATCCTTTCGGAGGTGGATGCCGCGGCCGACGTTCTGCGCGAGGGTCACGAGCGGCTGCGGGTCTTCGCCGACCTGCTCGTGCTGATCGAAGACACCCCGGCCGCGGCAGGGGAAGCGCTGGCGCGGCTCGACGAATGGGACGGCGCGCCGCTGACGTCGGACGCGCGCATCGTCGCCGGCACGGCGGGCGACGTCGCCGACGCGGTGCGTGAGCTCGCCGCGGCAGGCGTCGACGGCGTGCGCCTGCGTCCCGCGCGCCAGCCCGCCGACGTCGTCGCGATCGCCGAGCAGGTGGTGCCGCTGCTGCGCTCGACCGGCGCGCTGCGCTCCGACGACGGGGCCGGATCGCTGCGCGCCCGCCTCGACCTCGCCCGCCCCGAGAGCCGCTACGCCCGAGAGAAGGAGTTCGCGCTGTGAGCCGCAGCATCCGTCCCCGTCAGATTCACCTCGCCGCGCACTTCCCCGGCGTCAACAGCACGACAGTCTGGACCGACCCGACTGCCGGCAGCCAGATCGATTTCTCGTCGTTCGAGCATTTCGCCGCGACGGCCGAGCGCGGGCTGTTCGACTACGTGTTCCTCGCCGAGGCCTGCGCCTGCGCGAGCACAAGGGCCGCGTCCACGAGCTCGATGTGCTCGGCCGGCCGAACACGCTGGCGATCCTGGCCGCCGTCGCCGCGATCACCGAGCACATCGGCGTCGTCGGCACGCTCAACACGACGTTCAACGAGCCCTACGAGCTGGCGCGCGAGCTCGCGACGCTCGATCACCTGTCGGGCGGCCGTGCCGGCTGGAACGCGGTGACGAGCTCCGACGCCTTCCACGGTGCGAACTTCCGCCGCGGCGGCTACCTCGACCACGCCGACCGCTACGAGCGGGCGCGCGAGTTCGCCGCCCTCGCGAGGAGCTGTGGGACTCGTGGCCGGCGGACGGAGTGCGGGCGGATGCGGCGACGGGCGTCTTCCTCGACGACGGCGTTCCCGCGAACGTGCGCCACAGCGGGCCGCAGTTCGAGGTCGACGCGCTGTTCGACGTGCCCCGGTCCCCGCAGGGGCGCCCCGTGATCGTGCAGGCCGGCGACTCGGCGGACGGGCGGGCGTTCGGCGCAGAGCACGCCGAGGTGATCTTCTCGCTGCACCAGGAGTTCGACGACGCCCGCGCCTTCTACGACGACGTCAAGGGCCGGCTCGCCGCGTTCGGGCGCGACGAGGACTCGCTCAAGATCCTGCCGGGGGCGACGTTCTCGATCGGCGACACCGAGGCCGAGGCGCGCGAGCGCGCCCGCGAGGTCGCGCTGCAGCAGGTGCGCCCCGAGGTGGCGCTCACCTACGTCGAGCAGGTGTGGGGCCGCGACCTGTCGGGCTACGACCCCGACGGCCCGCTCCCCGACGTCGACCCCGACACCGGGAACGAGACCGCGCGCGGCTGGGCGAACCGGCACGCGGCGGTGCGGGCCCGGATCGCGAAGCTGCGGGAGCTGTCCGAGACCGAGGGGCTCAGCGTCCGTGAGACCGTCATCCGCCTCACGGCCACCCCGACCTTCATCGGCACGCCCGAGCACATCGCAGCGGAGATCGACCGCTACGTGCAGGAGCGCGCGACCGACGGCTTCACGATCGTCGGCCACCTGACCCCGCACGGCCTCGACGAGTTCACCGCGCGCGTCGTGCCGCTGCTGCAGGAGCGCGGCTCGTACCGCCGGTCGTACGACGAGGGGGCGACGCTCCGCGACCTGCTGGGGCTGCCGGCGCCGGCCCCGGTCGCGGCTCCGGGTCCCGCAGCCCCGGCGCTCGCGGCCCGATGAACGATCGCGCGCGCCTGCTGTTCGTCGGAGCGGGCCCCCGGGCGATCATGCTCCTCGAACGCGTGCTGGCGCGCGCGGACGAGCACACCCGTCTCGACATCGACCTCGTCGACCCGCATCCCCCCGGAGCGGGCCGCATCTGGCGCCACACCCAGTCGCCGCTGCTGAAGCTCAACTCGATGACCCGCGACGTGACGGTCTTCACCGACGACAGCTGCACCATCGACGGGCCGGTGCGTCCGGGTCCGTCGCTCAGCGAGTGGCTCGAGCAGTGGCGGGCGGGGGAGCTGCCCGACGTCGAGCTCGACGAGCTGTCGGCCGCCGAGGCCGCCTCTCTCGGGCCGGAAGGCTTCCCCACCCGCCGCCTCCACAGCCACTACCTCGACTGGTTCTACCGCCGCACGGCGGCGAGCGCGCCGGAGGGCGTGGCGATCCGGCTCCACGCCGACACCGTGACGTCGGTGCAGCCTCGGCCGCAGGGACGGTACACGGTCTCCCTCGCGAGCGGTCGCGAGATCGTGACGGATGCTGCGGCCTACTGCCTCGGTCACACCGAGCGCCAACTCGATCCGGCGTCGGCAGCGATCTCGTCGGCCGCCGCCCGGTCGGGCTCGGTCTATGTCCCGCCTGCGTTCACCGCCGACGCCGACCTGTCTGCCCTGACGCCCGGAGCCGACGTGATCGTGCGCGGAATGGGACTCGCCGCCGTCGACTTGGTGGTGCTCCTCACCCAGGGGCGCGGCGGCAGGTTCGACAGGTCCCCCGACGGCGCGCTGCGGTACCTGCCGTCAGGGCAGGAGCCCCGGCTGCACCTCGGCTCCCGCCGCGGGGTGCCCTATCGCTCCAAGGTGACCTCGACGCTGCAGGGCGCGGCTCCACAGCGCGAGGTGCTCACACCCGACGCGATCGCCGCGCTCGTCGGCGCCGGCCGGCCGATCGACTTCGACCGCGACGTGTGGCCGCTCGTCGCCGGGGAGCTGCTGCACGGGCACTACCGCGAGCTGTTCACGGGGCATCCCTCTCGGGTCACCGGCACGTGGGACGAGTTCCGTGCCGCACTGCAGGCGCACGCCTGGGACGACCCCGCCCTGCGCGCCGCGATCAATGCGGTCGTTCCCGACCCGCTCGACCGCTTCGACGTGGGCACGTTCGACCGGCCGTTCACCGACGCGGAGTTCGCCGACGCCGACGACGTGCAGCGCCGGGTGCGCGCGCACATCGCCGACGACCTGACGCTGCGCACGACGCAGGAGCGCAGCCCCGCACAGGGCGTGTTCCTCGCGGCACTGCTGTCGTTCATGGCGCTCGCGGAGATCCCGAAGGAGCGATGGAACGCCCGCTCCCGCGCGCACACGCTGCCCGTCCGCTGGCACACCTTCTTCAGCTATCTCGCCAGTGGTCCGCCGCCGCACCGGCTCGAGGAGCTGCTCGCCCTGGCCGATGCGGGAGTCGTGCGCTTCCTCGGGCCCGACGTCGAGGTGGCCGTCGATGCGCGCGGCTTCGCAGCATCCACTCTCCGCGTTCCGGGTGAGACGGTCGCGGGCGCCCTCGTCGACGCGTGGCTGCCGGCCGCTGACGCGGAGCTCAGCACGAACGTCGCGCTGCGCGAACTGGCCACGGTCCACGGCAGCGTGCTGCGCGTGACGGATGCCTCGTACCAGGGCTCGCTCGGACGGGTGCGGGTCGGCGACGACGGGCGCGTGCTGCGCGCCGACGGCGCGCCTCACGACGCACTGTTCGCGATCGGCCCCTTCACGTCGCTGACCGAGTCGGGCGCCTTCACGCGCCCGGCCGCGGACTCGCTCTCGCTGCGCCAGACCGACGCGGTCGCGGGCGCGGTCGCCGCGCGTCTCGGCGTCGCCGTGCCCGTCGCCCCGTAGCCCGGCCCGACCCCGCCCGGCTCGACCCCGCCCGGCTCGGCCCGACCCCGCCCGGCGTCCTCTGCCGAAACACGGGTCCGTCACGGCGACACGCCGGGCTACGGCATCCGCCCCCGGCGTGTCTCGTCGCCGACCCGTCTTTCGGCGCGAAGACACCGGGGAAGGCCGGATCCGGAGCCGCCGGCGTGCAGCCGATGTGACGCCCGATGACGGTGCGTGACCACCCGCGACCTCGATTCACGCCGCGTGACACAGGAGGTCGAGCGCCGAACCACCTCTCCGGGACGCTGAAGCCACGAGCCCGGCACCCCGCCGGGGCTCGCCCACCACAGCTTCTGGAGACCCCATGTCGTTCACCCGACCCCGTACCGCCGCGCTGGCGGCGATCGGCGTCGTCGCGCTCGCGCTCACCGCGTGCGCGACCGGCGCCGGCGACGCCGCACCGTCCGCTCCCGCCGAGGCGGAGCCCGTCTCGGGCGGCGACCTGACCTTCGCGATCGCCGTCGACAGCCAGTGCATCGACCCGCAGCAGGTCGGCAACAACGACGCGATCGCGATCGCGCGCCAGACCGTCGCATCGCTGACGATCCAGGACCCCGAGACCGGCGAGATCCTGCCGTGGCTGGCCACCGACTACGAGGTGAACGACGACGCCACGAGCTTCACGTTCACCCTGCAGGACGGCCCCACGTATGCCGACGGCGAGCCCATCGACGCGGCATCCGTCAAGACGAATTTCGAGGCCATCCAGGCGCTCGGCGCGAAGGCGAGCCTCGGCTCGTCCTACCTCGCCGACCTCGAGAGCATCGAGGTGCCCGACGAGCGCACCGTCATCGTCAACTTCTCGGAGCCGAGCGCGCAGTTCCTCCAGGCGACCTCGACGTTCTCGCTCGGCCTCCTGTCGCCCGCGACCGCCGCGGTGAGCCAGGCCGACCGCTGCCTCGGCGACTTCGTCGGCTCGGGTCCGTTCTCGGTGCAGAGCTACACGCCCAACGAGGGTGCCGTGCTCGAGCGCCGCGAGGGCTACGAGTGGGGGCCGTCGACGGCCGTCCACACCGGCGAGGCGTACCTCGACACGATCACGTACAAGGTCGTGCCCGAGTCGGGCAACCGCACCGGCAGCCTGCAGTCGGGCCAGATCGACGCGACCACGGGCATCGCGACGGCCGACGCCGTGCTGTTCGAGGGCGAGGACTTCTGGTCGCTCAACCGCGCCAATCCCGGGTCGGTCTACAACCTGTACGCGAACCAGTCGACCGAGAAGCTCGCCGACGAGAACGTGCGCCTCGCGATCCAGAAGGGCATCGACCGCGAGCAGATCACCTCGACCCTGCTCGGCCCCGACGACGTGCCCGCCGTGTCACCGCTCGCGTCGTCGACGCCGTACTTCACCGACCTGAGCGACGTGCTCGAGTATGACCCCGAAGCGGCGGCCGACCTGCTCGAGGAGTCCGGCTGGACCGAGGGCGACGACGGCATCCGCGAGAAGGACGGCGAGAAGCTCAGCTTCCACGTGACCTACTGGCAGTCGCCCAAGGAGGTGCTCGAGCTCGTGCAGCAGCAGCTGCGCCAGATCGGCATCGACCTGCAGCTCACCTTCGCGAGCATCGCCGACGTGCAGGCCGCGAACGCCGACGGCACGTACGACTTCTCGTACGGCAACCTGACGCGCGCCGACCCCGACGTGCTGCGGACGGTGTTCGCGGTGAACGGCACGAACAACGCCACCAAGCGCACTGAGCCCGCCGAGATCGACGAGCTGCTCGACGAGCAGGCCGCGATCATCGACCCGGCCGCTCGTCAGAAGGTCGTCGACCAGGCGGCCGAGCTGCTGATCACGGGCGGCTACTCGATCCCGATCTACCAGCTGTCGACCACGATCACGGCCGCGTCGAAGGTGCAGGGGCTCGGCTTCGAGGCCTCCAGCCGCCTGGACTTCTACGACGCCTGGATCGCCGAGTAAGTCCGCACCGGCACAACGCAAGGGATGAGGAACGAAATCATGTGGGGTCGATACATCGCCCGGAGGATCGGGCAGGGCGTCATCGTCCTGTGGGCCGCGTACACGATCTCGTTCCTCATCCTGTACCTCCTGCCGGGCGACGCCGCGACGCTGTTCGCCGGCGGCGGCGACCAGGAGGCCATCGACCCCGAGCTCGTGGCGCAGCTGCGCAGCGAGCTCGGGCTCGACCGCCCGCTGTACGAGCAGTACCTCGTCGCCCTGGGCAAGGCGCTGACCGGCGACTTCGGCGTCTCGACGCAGACCGGGCGCCCGGCATCCGATCTCCTCCTCGAGTCCCTCCCCCCGACGATCGCGCTGACCGCCTTCGCGTTCGTGCTGTCGGTCGTGTTCGGCATCGTCCTCGCACTGTCGGCCTCGCTCGCCCGCGCGCAGTGGCTGCGCAACCTGCTGTCGTCGCTGCCGCCGCTGGGCGTCTCGATCCCGGTGTTCTGGATCGGCCTCCTGCTGCTGCAGGCGTTCTCGTTCCGCCTGCGCCTGTTCCCCTCGATGGGCAACGAGGGCTTCGAGAGCCTCGTGCTGCCCGCGATCACGATCGCCATCCCCTCGGGCGCGTTCATCGCGCAGCTGCTGTCGCGGAGCCTCCGCTCGACCCTCGCCCAGCCGTACGTCGAGATCGTGCGCGCCAAGGGTGCGAGCGAGCGCCGGGTGCAGCTCGGCCACGCATTCCGCAACGCCGCGATCCCCTCGCTCACGATGGTCGGCGTGCTCATCGGCGGCCTGCTCTCAGGCGCCGTCGTGACCGAGACGGTGTTCTCGCGCCTCGGCATCGGGCGCCTCGTCGTCACCGCCGTCAACAACCGCGACGTACCCGTCGTGCAGACCGTCGTCGTCTTCGCCGCCCTCGTCTTCGTGGTCGCGAACCTCGTCGTCGACCTCGTCTACCCCCTCATCGACCGCCGCATCACGCTCGCCCGCACGGCGTTCGTCGCCGCCTGACAGGAGCCGCCATGACCGTCGAGAACGTGCTCTCCCCGCCCGCGCGCACCCTCGAACCGCACGACCCGTTCCTCGAATCGATCGTCGACCCCGACGCCGATCGGTCGGGCAGCCCTCACGCGGCCGCCCTCGATGAAGGGCGGACGGATGCTGCGTCCCGCCGCTCTGCGCTCGGCCCGGTCGTCGCCCTCCTGAAGCAGCCCACGCTCGTCGCGTCGATCCTCGTGCTCGCCCTCGTGACGCTGTGGGCGCTCGTGCCGGCCTGGTTCACGGCGTGGGACCCGATCGTCGGCGTCCCCCAGGACCGCTTGCTGCCACCGAGCCCGGAGCACCTCTTCGGCACCGACAACCTCGGCCGCGACCTGTACGCCCGCGTCGTCTACGGATCCGCGACGTCGCTGGCCGCGACCTCGGTCGCGGTGATCGTCGGCCTCGCGGTCGGGTCGCTGTTCGGTCTGCTCGCCGGTTTCCTCCGGGGCATCGTGGACGACGCGATCATGCGCTTCATGGACGTGCTCCTCGCGATCCCGAGCCTGCTGCTGTCGCTCGCCCTCATCACGGCCCTCGGCTTCGGCACGCTCAACGTCGCGATCGCGGTCGGACTGGCGAGCATCGCCTCGTTCTCCCGCGTGATGCGCGCCGAGGTGCTGCAGATCGCCACCGCCGTCTACGTCGAGGCCGCGCACGTGTCGGGCGTGCGCTGGTACACGGTGCTGCGCCGGCACGTGCTGCCGAACGCGTCCGGCCCGGTGATCGCCCTCGCGGCTCTCGAGTTCGGGGTCATGGTGCTGGCGATCTCTTCGCTGTCGTTCCTCGGCTTCGGCGCGCCACCGCCCACGCCCGAGTGGGGCTCGCTCGTCGCCGGAGGGCGCGACTACCTCGCGGTCGCGTGGTGGCTCACGACCTTCCCGGGTCTCGTGATCGTCGCCGTCGTGCTGTCGGCCAACCGCATCTCGCGCGCCCTCGAGCGCAACGGAGGAGCCCGATGACCGCCCTGCTGGAGGTCTCGAACCTGTCCGTCTCGTACACGCTGGGCGGCGCGTCGCGCCCCGCCGTGCGCGATGTGAGCTTCACCGTCGACCGCGGAGAAGTCGTCGCGATCGTCGGCGAGTCCGGCTCGGGCAAGAGCACGACCGCACACGCGGTCATCCACCTCCTCGCCTCGAACGCGTCGGTGGACGCGGGCTCGATCGTCTTCGACGGCACCGACCTCACCGGACTCTCGCGTCGCGCGTGGCGCGAGGTGCGGGGTCGTGCGATCGGGCTCATCCCGCAGGACCCGACGACGAGCCTGAACCCCGTCAAGCGCGTCGGTCGTCAGGTGGGCGAGCCGCTCGTGATCCACGGCCTCGCCACGCGCCGTGGCGCTGACGCGCAGGCCGTCGAGCTCCTGCGCCTCGCGGGTATCGGCGAGCCCGAGGCACGCGCCAAGCAGTTCCCGCACCAGTTCTCGGGCGGCATGAAGCAGCGCGCGCTCATCGCGACCGCGCTGGCCGCCGAGCCGCAGCTCGTGATCGCCGACGAGCCGACCAGCGCCCTCGATGTGACCGTGCAGAAGCAGATCCTCGACCACATCGACACGCTGGCCTCGACGCTCGGCACGGCCGTGCTGCTCATCACGCACGACCTCGGTGTCGCCGCCGACCGCGCCGACCGCATCATCGTGATGCAGAACGGCGAGATCGTCGAGACGGGCGCCGCCCGCCAGGTGCTCGAGAATCCGCGGCATCCGTACACCCGAGCACTCATCGCCGCGGCACCCGGACTTCGCGGCGGGACGGTGCGCGTGTCCGAGCGACCGCTTCGGACGGAACCGGATGCTGCGACCCCGGCACTCCTGGAGGTCACAGGCCTCCGCAAGGAGTTCCCGCTGCCCGGCCGCGAGAAGCTCCTCGCCGTCGACGACGTGACGTTCCGCGTCGACCGCGGCGAGACGCTCGCGATCGTGGGCGAGTCGGGGTCGGGCAAGAGCACGACGGCGCGACTGGCGCTGCGGCTCGAGAAGCCGTCGGCGGGCAGCATCCGTTTCGATGGCACCGATCTCGTCTCCGCGAGTCGTGAGGATCTGCGCGCGCTGCGACGGCGATTCCAGCTCGTGTACCAGAGCCCGTTCGCATCCCTCGACCCGCGCTTCACGATCGCCGAGGTGATCGACGAGCCGCTCCGCGCATACGGCGTCGACAAGGCCGAGCGGGCGCGCCGCGTGCGCGAGCTCATCGATCAGGTCGCGCTGCCGGCGAGCACCGCGTCGCGGCGGCCGGCCGAGCTCTCGGGCGGCCAGCGGCAGCGCGTCGCGATCGCCCGCGCACTCGCGCTGCGGCCCGACCTCGTCGTGCTCGACGAGGCGGTGTCGGCGCTCGACGTGTCGGTGCAGGCGCAGATCCTCGACCTCCTCGCCGCGGTGCAGCGCGACGTCGGAGTGTCGTACCTGTTCATCAGCCACGACCTCGCCGTGGTCCGCGAGATCTCGGACCGCGTCGCGGTGATGCAGCAGGGCCGGATCGTCGAGCAGGGCGCGACGGCCCAGGTGCTCCGCACCCCGCGTGAGGAGTACACGCGACGGCTCATCGAGGCGATCCCGGGTTCGACGCTGTCGGCCCCGGTGCCCGCGACCCACTCCTGACGACCCCACATCACCCACCCCGAGGAGGACCCCATGCCCACCGCACTCAACACCGAAGTCGACCGCGCCCAGTTCGGACGCGAGTGGGAGGACTGGCACCGCACGCATGAGACGCGGCGCGCCGACCCCCTCGGCTTCTTCGCGATCACCGGCCTGCACTGGCTCGGCGCCGACCCGATCCCGCTGCCGGGTGCGCCCGGAACGTGGCGCCTCGGCGCCGACGGTGTGGTCGTCAAGCTCGCCGAGGGCGAGAGCCTCACCCTCGACGGCGTGACGATCACCGGAACGCACGCGTTCGGCGAGATCGCCGAGCGGGGCAGCGTCACGCCCACCTTCACGGACGGCGAGATCGCCGGCGCGGTCGAGATCGCGATCCGCGGCCGGCACACGATCCTCCGCCCCCGTCGTGCCGACCACCCGTTCCTCGCGGAGTACTCGGGCACTCCGACCTACGTGCCCAATCCTCGCTGGCGGGTTGCGGCGCGCTTCCGCCCCTTCGAGGCGCCCGTGCCGACAGAGGTCGGCGCCGCCGTCGACGGGCTCACCCACGTCTACGACGCACCCGGCGTGCTCGAATTCTCGTGGCGCGGTGAGGAGTTCTCGCTCATCGCGTTCGAGGGCAAGACGCCGGGCGACCTGCTCGTGCTGTTCACGGATGCGACGAGCGGGGTCACCACGTACGCCGCGAATCGGTCGGTCGGCATCGAGGCCCCCGACGCCGACGGCTGGACCGCGATCGACTTCAACCGCGCCGTCAACCTCCCCTGCGCGTACACCGACTTCGCGACGTGCCCGCTGCCGCCGGCCGGCAACCGCCTGCCGGTCGGCATCGAGGCCGGCGAGAAGACGCCGCTCGCCCGCGTGATCTCGAACGCCGAACTCGTCGCACCGGGGGCGGCCGCATGAGGTTCCAGCTGCTCGACATCGTCCCCTACCGCGCCGATCCGATCACGGGCCACCAGGTCTCGCCCGCCGAGCGGTTGGCCGAGACGCTGCAGCAGGCGATCCGCGCGGAAGAGCTGGGATTGGATGCTGTGGCCATCGGTGAGCGCCATGCCGGGCACTTCATCTCCTCGTCGCCGACGGTGCTCCTGGGTGCGATCGCGGCCCGGACGCGCAGCATCCGTCTCAATTCCGGCGTGACCGTGCTCTCGGTGCTGGATCCGGTGCGCGTCGCCGAGGACTACGCGACCATCGACCAGCTGTCGGGAGGGCGCCTCGACATCACGATCGGCAAGGGCAACGAGGTCGCGCAGTTCCCGCTGTTCGGACTCGACATCGACGACCAGTGGGAGCTGCTCGCCGAGAAGTACGAGCTGCTGCGGACGCTCTGGCGCGAAGAGGACGTCACCTGGCCGGGCACGGAGTTCACCCGGGCGCTGTCGGGTGTGACGACACTGCCACGGCCGTACGCCGGGGCGCCGCGGGTGTGGCACGGGTCCGCGACGACGCTCTTCTCGGCCGGTCTTGCCGCGAAGTTCGGCGATCCGCTGTTCAGTGCCAACGCGATCCAGCCGCTCGAGAACTACGGCGTGCTCGTGGACCACTACCGCTCGGAGTTCGCGCGACACGGCCATGACCCCGCCGGCGCGCTCGTCGCCGCGGGCTCGGGGGCGCTCTTCATCGCCGACACCACGCAGGAGGCGATCGCGCAGTACGGTCCGGTGTACAACGCGATCGTCGCCGCCACCAACGTGCCCGGGAACAACACCCCGTTCCGTGACATCGAGCACGCCGTCGCCGAGGGTCCCGCCCTCGTCGGCACGCCGCAGCAGGTGATCGACAAGATCGCCCGGTTCCACGGCCGGCTCGGGCACGACCTGCAATCGATCAGCCTGCCGACGACGGTGCCGTTCCCGCAGCAGCTCGAGATCCTCGAGCGGTTCGCTGTCGAGGTCGCGCCGGTGCTCCGGCGGGAGTTCCCGACGGCGCTGTGGACGGATGCCGATCCCCTCGGACGGCGCGCGCCCGAGCTCGCCGCGGCCTGACCGCCCTCGCGCGGAGGTTGCGGGGGCGGTCGGTGCCGGCGTCGGCGTCGGCGTCGGCGTCGGCGTCGGCGTCGGCGTCGGCGTCGGCGTCGGCGTCGGCGTCGGCGTCGGCAGGCTACGGCGCGATGTTCTGGTTGAGGTGGAACATGTTGCCGGGGTCGTAGGCGCGCTTCACGGTGCGGAGCCTCCCGTAGTTGGCGCCGTAGTTGCTGGATGCCTTGGGCTGATCGTCCTGCGAGAGGAAGTTGACGTATCCACCGCCCAGTGCGAACGGCTCGATCGCCGCGTAGTAATCCCGCACCCACGCGGTGTTCGCGGTGTTCTCCGCCGGATCCGGCCACATGCCGGCGATCACCAGCGCGAAGTTCGCGTCGCGGTGGCCGAAGGCCGTGGCGTCGGCGGCGACATCGTGGCACGCGCCGTTGATCGGGTAGAAGTGGACTGTCGAGTTGACCGTGGGAACGAGCGGCCCGTGCTGCAGGTGCGCCGAGAGCGACTCGGGCGTGATGTCTTCGAGGAACGCGGCCTTCCAGTAGTGCTGGAGGCCGCGCGGCACGAGCCCGTCGAACAGGCTGTTCATGGCCGGGTAGGGCATCGGGCCCACCATCTCCGCGACGGGCTTGGCGACGTCACGGAACCCCTGGACGAACTTCGCGGCCTGTTCCGCCGGGCCGTCGATGCAGAAGGCCACCGCCACGAACGGCTCGCCGGCGCGATCTTCCGGGACGAACGGCAGCGGAGGCGCGATCTGGAACGCCGGGAACCCGCCGAACTCGCGAGGAGCTGTCCGGATGAACTCGGCGAAGTACGCCAGGATCGCCGGGCCGTCGGCGAGTTCGAAGAACATCGGGCCGCCGTAGATCTCGGAGACCGGGTGCAGCCCGAAGCGGAACTTCGTCACCACCCCGAAGTTGCCGCCACCGCCGCGGAGCGCCCAGAACAGGTCGGGCTCCTCGTCGGCACTCGCGGTGACGACTCTGCCGTCGGCGAGCACGACCTCCGCCGACAACAGGTTGTCGCAGGAGAACCCGTAGGCGCGGGCGAGGTAGCCGATGCCGCCGCCCAGCGTCAGCCCGCCGACCCCGGTCGTCGAGATGATCCCGCCGGTCGTGGCCAACCCGTATTGCGCCGCCGCCTCGTTGACCATCCCCCAGGTGGCGCCGCCGCCCACTTCGGCCGTCGAGGACCCCGGATCGACGGTCACCGCCGTGAGGTCCCCCAGATCCACCACGAGCGCGCCGTCGGCGGTACCGAATCCCGGCACGCTATGGCCGCCGCCGCGCACCGCGACACCGCTGCCGTCCTCGGCTGCGGCGCGCACGACGGCCGCGACATCCGCCGCGTCCTGGCACCGCACGACCGCGGAGGGTCTGCGGTCGATCATCGCGTTGTACACCGCCCGCGCCTCGTCGTACCCGTCGTCGCCTTCTTCGACGACGGAACCCTTCACGCTGCTCCGCAGCGAATCCATCACTTTCATGGACATGGTCGACCTTCCCATCGACACACACGGCCACAGCGCCCGCACGGTGCGTGCGGGCGTCGGCACCGGTTTGGTTCCGACGGTCCTCGCGTTTGAGGGGGCTGTCAAGACGGTCGGTACTCCGCTCCGAGCACCACGGGAATGTCGGAGATATGTTCTAATCTCGAGATATGTGCACGACGGATGCGCTCCACTGCGACGACGCGGCGACGATCGTCGGCGAGCTCGATCGGGTGCGGCGGGCACAGGCTGGCCTGGAGGCGGAGCGCACCCGGCTGCTCGACGCGCTGCGGCGGGTCAGCGAGGCGCACCAGCAGCAGATCCTGTCGTACGAGCCGGGGTCCGCAGCTGTTGAGAAGTCGGCGCGGGGCAAGGATCCGGTGGTGGATGCTGCGGACTGGGTCGCCCGCTCCACCCGCGCCGAAGTCGCCTGCGTGCTCCGCGTCACCGAACGCCAGGCCGCCGACCTGCTCCGCGAAGCCCGGGTGCTGTGCGCCGACCTGCCGGCGACCATGACCGCCCTCACCTCGGGCGAGATCTCGTACAAGCACGCCGCCGCGCTGGTGGAGGACGCGGAGATGTTCACCCCGCTGCACCGCGGCGCATTCGAGGACGCCGTCCTCGCCGGCCGGCTCGACGTCACCGCGCACCGGTTCGCACACCGTTCCCGGCGCATCCGGGAACACCTCGACCCCGAGACCATCCAGCAACGTGCCGACCGTGCCGTCCGCTCCCGGGATGTGACCGTGCAGCCCGCCCGCGACGGCATGGGCTGGCTCATGGTCTACGGCCCCATCATGCAGCTCCACCTCGCCCACACCCTGCTCACCGGCACCGCGAAAGACGAACACGACGCCGGCGACCCGCGCACGCTGGGGCAGCTGCGCTTCGACGCGCTCATCGACGCCCTGCTCCGCAACGACCGCCCCGTCGGCCTACCCGACAGCGCCGACCCCGGGAAATCGCTCCGCCCGGTTCACGTCGACGTCACCGTGACCGTGCCCGCGCTCACCCTGCTCGGTGAGAGCGACGAGCCCGCCGTGCTCGACGGGTACGGGCCCATCCCCCTCGATGTCGCGCTGACCCTCGCCGCCGGCGCCACCTCCTGGCGGCGCGTGCTCACCCACCCCATCACCGGCATCCGGCTCGTCTACGACCGCACCACCTACAAGACCCCCGCCGCGCTGCGCGCCTGGCTCGCCGACCGCGACGGCACCTGCCGGTTCCCCGGCTGCGACACCCCCGCCACCGGCTGCGAAACCGACCACAACCTCGCCTGGGCCGACGGCGGCTGCACCGACCACGACAACCTCGCCCACCTCTGCAAGAAGCACCACCGCCTCAAGCACCACACCCGGTGGACAGCCCGACTCGACGACGAGCTCCTCATCTGGACCAGCCCCACCGGTCACGAATACACCACCGGCACCCGGGAAGACCGCGCCCCCGCGCTCACACCGCTCAGAACCTGAGCGGTGGCATGATTGCCGGCGCTTTCAGGACTGATCCGCGACGACTTCGGCCTTGAAGCCGGCCGAGTTCTCCAGCCAGCCCGCGTAATGGCGTGGTCCGCCGGCGTGCGGGTAGCGATCCTGGTAGAGCGGGCGCCAGCCATACTGCTCGGCGTCGGCCATGACCGCGTCGACGTCATCGGTGGTGCCGCCCAGGAACGCGAGATGGTTCAGCCCGGGTCGCCGGCGATCGTGGGTCGACCCCACGAGATTCGGCGACGTCGTGAAAGTGAGATACGCGCCGCCCGCGGCCCACGTCTGCCCCTCGGACCATTCGCTCTCGAGCGAGAATCCCAGGCGTTCGAGGAGCCAGCCCCACTCGGCTCGCGCCTGCGGCAGATCAGCGATCCAGATCTCGACATGGTGGAAGCCCGGCATCCCGCCAGTCTTTCAGCGCCGGCGGCGGAACGTCGCGCGGCCGCCGTCAGCCGATGCGCGCAGCCGCTCCCGACACGACGATCCCGCCCGTCTCGGCGATGTCCACGGTGAGCTCGCTCGGCCGCCCCACGTGGCTTCCCTGGAGGATCACGACGCGCCCGGGCGTCTTCACCACATCGGTGGCGCGCAGGTACCCGCCGGTCGCGGCCGCCGCGGCCCCGGTGGCCGGGTCCTCGATGATCGGGCCGACCGGGAAGACGTTGCGCGCGTGCCATCGGCCGGCGCTTTCGGGCCAGAGCACGATCATGGTCGCGGGCCAGTCCCGCGCGTCGAGCACCGCACGCGCCCGTTCGGGATCGATCGTGAACCCGTCGAACACGTCTCGGTCGGCGAGAACGACGAGCGGGTGCCAGTTGCCGCCGAAGGCCTGCACGGGGCGGAAGTCCGGGTGCAGATCCTGCTCCGACAGTCCGATCGCGCCGAGCACATCAGCCAGCGCCTCGGCGGGCAGCGGGGCGATGTCGGGCTCAACGCTGGTGAACGACACCCGCCGCCCGTCAGCATCGGTCGCGATCACGATGTCGACGACACCGACCGGCGTCTCGAACGAGATCGCTCCGTCGCCGCCGGTCTCGGCGATCGCCGCCGCCGCCGCAACGGTGGCGTGCCCGCAGAACG
The DNA here is from genome assembly GCF_042267145.1 of Microbacterium sp. NPDC056044. Lineage (NCBI taxonomy): Bacteria > Bacillati > Actinomycetota > Actinomycetes > Micrococcales > Microbacteriaceae > Microbacterium > Microbacterium sp. NPDC056044. The sequence goes on from NZ_JBHJWZ010000002.1 coordinate 364,594, forward strand.
GCACCTCTGCGAGCGGCGAGAAGTAGCGGATCTTCCGGCCGTCCCCGTTACGAGCCGCGTTCACGAACGCCGTCTCGGCGTACCCGAGGTCTGCGGCGATGCCGAGCATCGCAGCATCCGTCAGTCCCTCGGCATCGAGGACGACACCCGCGGGATTCCCGCCCGCGGGGTCGGAGGAGAACGCCGTCCATCGCTGAATGTCGATCGAGCCCATCCGGTCACGATAGGTCCTCACGCCCGCGCTCGACCGCCAGCCAGCGTTCGATTCCTGCCGGTCGTGCACAGCCGGACCTCTTGACGGCACGGCCTGGCGGGTCTAGCTTGTTCGGCGTTCGGACCCATAAGTGAGGTTTCGGCATGCCCGCAGCACTGATCGTGACGTCCGCATTCGCGGACGAGCGTTTCGGCGCGCCCATGAGCGGAACCATCGTCACCGCCGTGCCGGTGACGATGGTCGTCAGAAACTCGTAGGCGCCGCGGGGGAGAACTACGCCCTCCGGAGGTCGCTCCGCGCTCGCGCGCACCTCCCTCTGTCTCGGTGAGACCTCGCTTCGGCGCGCCACACTCTCGCGCGCCGCCACGACATCCTTCGCGGCCGCCGGCGCCCGATCGGCACGGCTCGCCGCACACCGACGATCTGGAGAGGAACTCCGCATCATGCACATCATCGCTGCACCGCAGCGTCCATCGATCGCGCTCGAGCACCTCGGCCTCGCCGATCTGCCCGAGCACGCCAGACTGGTCCGCCGCCTCGCACGGGTGGCGGGACTTCGACTGCTCGCGTGGTCCACGCGTTCCACCGTCACCGACGATCGCGAGTCGATCCGGCGCCGGCACGACACGGAGACCGCACGCGCGGCACGCGAACAGCGCTGGCAATCCGACGCGCTCCGCCTTCCGGTGCGCTGAACAGGTGAGTGGGGACGGCGGCATCGCCGTCCCCACGCACCCCGCGCCCCGCCATCGGAGCGCAGACGCCGGGGCTCAAGGGTCAGACGTCAGCGGGTCAGGGGGTGCGGCGTCGGCGCCGCGCGAAGCCGATGCCGATCAGCACCACCCCGACGACGAGCACGATCGGCCCGATCGTCGCCCAGAGCGGGGAACCGCTCATCGCCGACCCGCCCAGCACGTTGAGACCCTGCAGGGTCCACACCAGCCCCACGGCGGCGAGGATCACGCCGGGCACCAGGAACGGCCACATTCGCTTCACGGTCCAGACCATAGTCCCGCGGCGTTCCGGGCGACACGGCCCTGGGTTCCGCGGCCCGACCGCCGCCCACGGGCCTACTTCCCGAGCTCCCCCGGGTTCATGAGGCGCCACGTGTCCGTCGGCGGCTCGATGGCGCCATCGATCTCGATCGGAACCGTCACGGTGTTCGGCCCGGCCGTCCACGTGATGCTGCCGACCACTTCGCCGTCGGTGTAGGTCTTCGGCGTGGTCGTGGTCATCTCGACCGAGATCGGGGTGTCGGACCACGTGAAGATCGTGACGTAGTCCGAGACGACGACCTGCGCCGACGACCCCCACGGGGTCGTGATCGTGCCGACCGGCTGATCGCGCTTCGCGACGGGGACCTCATGGAACCCGGAACGGATGCTGTCGATCAACGCCATCACGTCACGGTTCACGTTCGCGCGGGTCATGCCGCCGAGCACGACTCCGGTCACGCTGAGCGGCTCCGGCGTGCCGACCGGGATGGATGCGGTGAACAGCAGGTTGTAGGTGCCCTCACCGAGATTGCCCGTCTTGAGGCCGGTGATGCCGTTGCTGCCGAGCAGGTCGTTCGTGTTCTGCATCGCGCCCGGACCGGGAAGGCCGAGCGAGGGGGTCTTCGCGATGCTCGCGATGGTCGGATTCGCGGCGGCGAGCTTGCCGAGCGTGATGAGATCGGCGGGTGTGCTGGTGTTGCGCGCGTCGAGGCCGGTGGGCTCGACGATCGTCGTGCCGGTGAGGCCGTTCGCCGCGAGCCACTGCTGGGCGGCACCGCGGAAGGCCCACTGCGAGCCGAACGCCCACGTCGAGACGGCCTCCGCGTAGTTGCTCGCCGACGGGATGAGCATCGTCGCGAGCGCGTCGTGCAGCGACATCGAGCTGCCCGTCGGCATGGCCGCGATCGTCGCGCCCCGCACGTAGTACTGGTCGTAGAGGTCGTGGTCGGCCTTGCTGAAGGTGATGGTCGGGCCGGGGTCCGAGGCATCCGCCAGGGGATGGCGTTCGAGGATCACCAGGGCCGTGATGAGCTTCGTGATGCTCGCGATCGACTGCGGCTCGGCCGAGCCGCTCGCCGCCCAGATACCGCTCGCCCCCTCGCCGAGGTACTCGTCGCCGCCGGCGACCGCGATCGCGGCCGAGCCGGTGGACGGCAGCGAGACCGCGGCGGCAGCCGGCACCGTCACGGGCGGCGCCTGCGTCTCGACGACGGGGGCGCTCAGGGGTGCCGTCAGCGCCCACCACACGTACCCGCCGGGGACGGCGAGCAGGATCACGAGCACGATCGCGGTGACGATCCACCCGATGCGCCGGCGGCGGCACCGCGCCTGCGGGTCGACCCAGCCGCGGCCCAGCACCTCCCGCTCGTCGCTCAGCAGCTCGGTGAGGTCGTGGAACTCATCGGTGGGCTGCGGCGGCGTCGAAATGGGGGGCTCCCGTCGTGATGCTGCACCCCATCATGCATCATCGGGACTCCGCGTCTCACCCCGTGCCGGTGGCCAGGTCGTACCCGAAGGCGTAGAGCTCGATCCAGCGGCCGGGCTGCACTTCCACCAGGCCCTCGCGCTCCGAGAGCCGCACGAAGCCGAGCTTCACGTACAGCGCGTGGGCGCCGGTCATCTCGGCGCCGCTGTTCATCACGACGCGGTGCGACCCGCGCTCCCGCGCGAGGTCGAGCACGTGGCGGGTGAGCGCCTCGCCCACGCCCCGGCCCCTGGCGGCGGGAGCCACCGCGAGCTGGCGGAAGTCCGTCTCGCCGGGCTGGGCCATCTCCGACAGCGGCCGGCCGGGCCGTGCCACCCACACGGTGCCCAGGATCTCGCCGTCCGGCTCGACCGCGATCCACACATCGCCGTCGCTCGCGCGGGCAGCCACGTCGCGCATCGAGGCGACGTATTCGTCCGTCAGACCGTCGTAGCTCGCGAGGTAGGCCTGGGCGGTCACGTCGCCGGCGCGCGCATACTCTTCAGGGCGAACCGGGCGGATCGTCCACTTCGGAGACTCGGATGCTGCGTCCCCGCCGTGTGCGCCGGGCTCCGGTGAGCGAAGGTCGGCGCCGGGGCCGGGAATGCTGTGCATCATTCGACCGTAACCCGGGGCGCGAGGCCGGGGCGCAGAATCGGAGGTTCTCGGCGACGCGCCGGGGCGCAGCATCCACTTCCCGGCATGTCGTGCGGAACCTCCGATTCTGTGTCGCACGGGTCAGGACTTCGGCAGCCCGGGCGGGTTGATGATGCTCTCGTCGACGCGCTCGGACTCGAGGTCCCAGATCTCGAGGACCTCGTCGTACTGGCCGTTCTCGATGAGGTGGTTCAGCGCGATGCCGACAGGCTCGATGAGGCCGTTGCCCTTGGCGGTGGCGGCGGCGATGTTCGCGGTGAGCGGCCAGCCACCGGGCACGAGGCCGACGAGCTTCGTGTCACCGGTCTCACGGGCGGCCCACGCCGACGTCGCGTTCGGACCGAACGTCGCGTCGATGCGGCCCGACTGCAGGGCCAGGACCGTCGCGGCGTTGTCGTCGAAGTACTGCAGCTCGGCGGGCTCCTCACCGGCGGCGGCGAGCTCTTCGTTCCAGGCGAGCAGCACCTGCTCCTGGTTCGTGCCCGAGCCGACCGCGATCTTCAGGCCCGAGATGTCGGCGGCCTCTTCGATCTTCTCGATGTCGCTGTCGCTCTTCACGTAGAAGCCGAGCAGGTCCTCGCGGTAGCTGGCGAAGTCGTAGAGCTCCTTGCGCTCCTCGGTGACTGTCACGTTCGACGTGATGAGGTCGTACTTGCCGGACTGGATGCCGAGGGGCCAGTCCGCCCACGCGACCACGACAGGGTTGTACTCGAGGCCGAGGGCGTCGGCGATCAGCGCGCCGATGTTCGGCTCGGTGCCGGCCGGGTCGGGTTCGCCCTCGGGGATGTAGCCCAGCGGCGGGACATAGGCGGAATGCGCGACGGTCAGCTTGCCCGGCTCGACCGGCTCGAAGCCGCTCGCCTCGAGCGCCTCGACGGCCTCGGCGACGGGCTCGTCGAGCCGCACCCACTGGATGTCGTCGGTCGCGACGTTCGCCTCTTCGGTCGTCTCGGGAGCGGCCGCCTCGGCGGGCTGGTTCTGGTTGACGCCCCAGACGATGCCGACGACGATCGCGGCCACCGCGACGGCGCCGACACCGATCGCGATGCCCTGCTTCTTGCTCAGTGCCATGTGATTGCTTCTTTCTCTTCGGGTGAGGACTCGACGGCGCGAGATCTCGGTTCAGGCCAGGACCTTCGCGAGGAATTCCTGGACGCGGGGGTTCTTCGGGCGCACGAGCACCTCGGACGGCGGGCCCTGCTCGATGACGCGGCCGCCGTCGAGGAACACGACGCGGTCGGCGACCTCACGGGCGAACCCGACCTCGTGCGTGACGATGACGAGCGTCGTGCCGAGCTGCGCGAGGTCGCGGATGACGTCGAGCACCTCGCCGACGAGCTCCGGGTCGAGCGCGCTCGTCGGCTCGTCGAAGAGGATCACCTTGGGCTTCAGAGCCAGGGCACGCGCGATCGCGACGCGCTGCTGCTGGCCGCCCGACAGCTGCCTCGGGTAGTGCCCGGCCTTGTCGGCGAGCCCGACGCGGTCGAGGAGGCCCAGCGCGAGCTCGCGAGCGTCGTCCTTCGAGAGCCGGCCGAGCGCGATCGGCGCCTCGGTGACGTTCTCGAGTGCCGTGAGGTGCGGGAACAGGTTGAAGTTCTGGAAGACGATGCCGATCTGGGTGCGGCGCTCGAGCACCTCGCGCTCGCACAGCTCGTACAGCTTCCCGCCGCGCAGCTCGTAGCCGATCAGCTGGCCGTCGACCGTGACCGAGCCGCGGTCGACGCTCTCGAGGTGGTTGATGGTGCGGAGCAGCGTCGACTTGCCCGAGCCGCTCGGCCCGAGGATCGCGACGACCTCGCCCGGCTGGACCGTCAGGTCGATCCCGCTCAGCACCTCGATGCCGCCGTAGCTCTTGTGGACGTTGTGGATCTTGACGAGCCCCTTGGTCGGGGTCTCGGTGACGGTGGTGCTCATGTCAGCGCCCTCCGAACTTCGCGTCGTTGCTCGGACCCTGCTGTGCCGCAGTCGTCAGGGGCGCGGCATCCGTCCGCTCCAGAGGAGGCGGAGATGAACCCGAGTCGCCGAGGCGGGCCCACTGCACGGCGATCCAGTGGCGCGCCCGCTGGACGGGCGTCGGGGGCAGCACGCGCACCGTGCCGCGGGCGTAGTGCCGCTCGATGTAGTACTGCGCGATGCTCAGGATCGTCGTGATGATCGTGTACCAGACCACCGCGACCAAGAGCAGCGGGATCACGCGGCTGTTGCGGTTGTAGATCACCTGCACGGCGTAGAACACCTCGGGGATCGCGATCACGAACACGACCGACGCGCCCTTGACGAGGCCGATCACCTCGTTGGTGGCGTTCGGGACGATCGAGCGCATCGCCTGCGGGAGGATGATGCGGGTCAGCCGGCGGCGGGGAGGGATGCCGAGGGCCGCGGCCGCTTCGAGCTGGCCCTGGTCGACCGACTGCAGTCCGCCGCGGATGATCTCGGCCGAGTACGCGGCCTGGTTGAGGCTCAGCCCGAGGATCGCGGCGGCGAACGCGCTGATGAGCTGCACGGTGGGGAACTCGACGATCCAGAAGTCGGTCGTGAACGGAGTGCCGAGGCCGAGCGTCGGGTAGAGGTAGCCGAGGTTGTACCAGACGATGATCTGCACGACGAGGGGCACCGAGCGGAAGAACCAGATGAACAGCCACGCCGCCGAGTTGAGAAGGGGCGACTTCGCGAGGCGGGCGAGCGCGAGGAGCGTACCGAGGAAGAAGCCGATCGTCGCCGAGATCGCGGTGAGCGCCAGGGTGATGCCGACGCCCTGCAGCACCGGTTCCGAGAGGAAGTAGTGGGCGAAGACGTCCCACTCGTAGTTCTCGTTGGTCACGAGCGACCACGCGAACTGGGCGACCACGAACAGCACGACGAGGCCGATCGACCACCGGAACCAGTGGCGGGTGTGCACCACGCGGAGGGCGCCGAGGTCGACGCGCGACGACGCCGCGGACGACGGCGGTGCGGCCTTGGCGGCGCCTGCCTGGCGCGGGAGGGTGTCGGTCATGAGGGGCTCCTCGGTCGGGGCGCGGGGGTCTCGGGGGTGCAGCTCGGTGCGCCGGTACGCCGAAGGTAGGGCCGTGATCGCGGGGTTGCCGAGCCGGCGAGGGCCCCGGCCGACACGGACCGTGACGGTGTGCAACGCGGCGTCACACTCCGGAACGAGGCGACGCACGTGGTCGGGCCGTGCGGCCCGGGACCTACCGTGGCTCGCATGACCGACACCCCGTTCGCCATCACCCTCGAGCTGGACGCCCACGGCGCTCACCCCGCGGCGTCCGGCGCTTCCACTGCGCTGTCACCACGCCTTCTCGCCGCCCGCGTCGCGGACGCCGAGCGCTTCGGGTTCACCGCCGTCACGTTCGACGACTCGCCGCTGCCCGTCGGCGATGCGGTCGCCCGGCTCGATGCCGTGCAGCGCGCCGCGTTCGTCGCGCCCCTCACGTCGGCGATCGGGCTGGTGCCCGTCGCGCACGTCGCCTACAGCGAGCCCTTCCACGTCGCGACGCAGCTCGCGAGCCTCGACTGGGCCTCGAACGGACGCGCGGGCTGGATCGCCGCGGCCTCCGGATCCGCGCGCGAGGCCGCCGCCTACGGACGCGACGCGCTGACCGACGCCGAACTCGCCCGTGAGCGCGACGACGTCATCGAGGTCGCGCGCCGGCTCTGGGACTCGTGGGAGGACGACGCCGTCATCCAGGACGTCGCGACCGGCCGCTACCTCGACGCCGACCGCCTCCACTACGTCGACTTCGAGGGCGAGCGCTTCACGGTGAAGGGTCCGCTAATCACGCCGCGCCCGCCGCAGGGGCAGCTGGTCGTGCTGGCGCCGGCCGGTGCGACGGGTGCGGATGTCGCGCTGGTCTCGGGTGCCGATCCGGCGGAGATCACGGATGCTGCGGCCCGCGCGCGTGCGGCGGGCGCGGCTCTCGTCTGGGCCGAGGTCGAAGTGGTGCTCGATGCCCGGGGCGTGTCCGCCGCCCGACGGCAGTCGGCGTTGGGGCCGTGGCCGGAGGCCGGGCTGCTGCGCTACGCGGGTGGAGCGGACGGTCTGGTTGAGCTGGTCGCGGAGCTCGCAGCATCCATCGACGGCGTCCGCCTGCGGGTCGCGGAGCTCGATGTCGATCTCGAGGAGGTGGGGCGCGCGGTGCTTCCGGCGCTGCGAAAGCGGATCGGGTTCCGCTCGCCGCGCGCCGGGGAGACCTTGCGCGACGCGCTCGGACTCGACAGGCCCGTCAATCGCTATGCCGCCGTGAAGGAGTTCGCATGACCACGCCCCGTCGCATCCAGTTCGGTGTCTTCTTCCAGGGGGTCAACTTCGGAACCATCTGGTCGAGCGACCGCAGCGGCTCGCAGTACGACTTCGAGTCGTTCCGCCGCATCGCGCAGACCGCCGAGCGCGGGCTCTTCTCGGCGTTCTTCCTCGGCGAGGGCCTCCGGCTGCGTGAGCACTTCGGCCGCGTCCACGATCTCGATATCGCCGGCCGGCCGGACGCGCAGACGCAGCTCGCGGCGCTGGCCGCCGTCACCGAGCGCATCGGCCTCGTGGCGACGCAGAACACCACGTACAACGACCCCTACGACCTCGCGAAGCGCCTGAACTCGCTCGACCTGCTGAGCGACGGTCGCGCCGGCTGGAACATCGTCACGACCGACAACGCCTGGACCGGCGCGAACTTCCGTCGGGGCGGCTACCTCGAGCACGCCGACCGCTACCGCCGGGCGGCGCAGTTCGTGGCCGCGGCGCAGCGGCTGTGGGATGCCGGGGCCGACGGCGTCGGGACGCCCGTCAGGGTGGGCGATCAGCTGGTGTCGTTCGAGGGCCCCGCGCCGCTGCCGCCGAGCGCGCAGGGCCGGCCGGTGCTCTTCCAGGCGGGCGACTCCGACGAGGGCCGCGAGTTCGCCGCGGCGAGCGCGGACGTCATCTTCTCGGGGCATCCGGGTCTGGAGGACGCCGTGGCGTTCGCCGCCGACGTACGGCGCCGGCTGCCGCGTCACGGCCGGAGCGAGGACGACCTCAAGTTCTTCCCGGGTGCGCAGTTCATCCTGGGCGCGACCGACGCCGAGGCCCGCGAGAAGGCGGAGTGGGTCACGCGGGCGCAGGTGTCGCCGCAGACCGCGATCCGCTTCCTCGAGCCGGTCTGGGGCCGCGACCTCTCAGAGTTCGACGCCGACGGTCCGCTGCCCGACATCGACCCCGTCGTCGACGAGGTGGACGGGCAGCGCGGGTCGCTGTTCCAGGGCCGCCGCGCGGTCGAGACGGCGCGCGAGTGGCGCGAGAGCGCGGCCAGCGAGGGCCTCTCGATCCGCGAGTTCGTCATCAAGCGGTCGTCGCTGCGCACCTTCGTGGGCGGATACTCGACGATCGCGGACCGCGTGCAGCAGTACGTGGACGCAGGCGCAGTCGACGGGTTCAACGTCTCGCCCTACCTCGTGCCCGAGGGGCTCGACGACATCGTCGACGGGCTCATCCCCGAGCTGCAGCAGCGCGGCATCTACCCGACCGAGTACGTGGGCACGACGCTGCGGGAGAACCTCGGGCTGCCGGAGGTCGGCGAGCGGGCGGAGCTGGCGGCGTAATCCGGATCGGGGTCTGGAACGGGCCCCGGACCTGCTGATCGACGAACCGTGACGGGCGGTCGACCGCCGTGATCTCGGAGGTCATCGTCCACCCGGCCCTCTGGTACGCCGACCGGTGCCGACCGTAGTGTGGGCCCGTGTCGGTCTGGTCGGTCGTCAGAAGCGCCGTCGGCGCCGCGTTGCTCGTCAACGCCGTGCCTCACGGGGTGAGCGGTGTCGAGGGACGGCCGTTTCCCAGCCCGTTCGCCGATCCGCCGGGTGTCGGCCTGTCGTCGCCGCGGGTGAACGTGGCGTGGAGTGCGGGCAACGCGCTCGCGGGGCTGCTGCTGTTGCGACGTGGTATCCGTTCGCCCGGCGAAGCTGTCGGGGCGGCGGTCGGCGCCGTCGCCATGGCGATGACGGTGTCGTACCACTTCGGCGACGTGCTCGCCGGAGGCAGTGGCCTTCGCGGCTTCTCGGTGCGGCGGTCGGCAGGAGGCTCCGGACCACCGCGCGCGCTCGTGAAGGTCACGGAACCCCTCGCGAACGCCCTCGCCGGTCGCCGCTGGTTCCCGCTGTGGGCGGTGCTGCACCATCGTGGGCGCAAGACCGGCACGGCGTACGCGACGCCCGTCGCGATGGTGCCCACGGTGGATCCGGCGCTCGTGATGATCGGCCTGCCGTGGGGCCGGAACACGAACTGGGCGCGCAACGTCGTCGCGGCGGGATCCGCTGAGCTCGCGTGGTCGGGCGCGACCCACTCCGTGTCGTCGCCGCAGATCGTCGACCCGGCGGAGGCGGCGGATCTCGCGAAGCCGCTGTTCCGCTCCATCGTGAAGCGGATGCCGGCGGCGATCGTGCTCCGGCGTTCGCCCGGGTCGGTTGCCTGACGTCGGCTTCGGGAGTCGCTCGCACCTTCGGAGATGTCGTAGGTATGTTCTAAAGTCGGTGCACTCCTACCCTTTGGTGCTGGCATCGATGGAGCGCGCCCACATCACCGAGCGGCACGCCGAGATCCTGGTCTCCGCAGTGAACGAGCTGGAACCAGAGTTCCGCACGCGGGTGCTCGAGCCGGGCCTTGCGCTGGCCGAGGCGGAGCCGGTGGGCACGTTCCGCCGCAAACTGCGAGCTCTTATCGACATCGTGCGGTCAGCGACGCTGACCGAACGATACGAGCGCGCCGTCACGAAGCGGCGGATCGCGGTCGAGCCCGACGACGACGGGATGGGGTGGCTGCATCTCTACGCCCCCATGGTCGCGATCACCGCGGCGCAGTCACGGGCGACCGCGATGGCCAAGGTGATCAAGGCGGGCGACGGCGACACCCGCACCCTCGACCAGGCTCGCGCAGATGTCGTGCTCGACCTCCTCATCGACGGGGTTGTCGAGGCTCATCCTGAGCAGGCCCGCGGTGTGCGGGCGACGGTGTTCGTCACGGTCCCGGTGCTCGCTCTCCTCCACGAGTCCGACGCCTCCCGCGCGGCCGCGGGCATCGAACCGCCAGTCGTCGAGGGGATCGGGCCGATCCCGTTGCCCGAGCAGGTCGCCGGTTCGGGCGGTGCGATCCAGTGGACGTCGCCCTCGGGCCGCCGGTACCTAGTCGAGCCGGAGCGCACCGTGCCCGTGTTCCGGGCCGTGGACTGCGGCGACGCTCCGTTCTGACCGTTAGCCTGCTGTCGATGAGTTTCGATGTGGAGACCTGCAGCGCGAACGCGGTGGCCTGGGCGCTCGGGCACGAGGGTTCGAACGAGTACGCGACGCGCTGCCTGGCGTTCGTCGAGGACGCGATCGAACGCTCGAACGACCTCGAGATGTTCGGCGGCGACGACGCGGCGGAGTCCGCCCGTCTGTACGGTGCGTCGGCGAACACGGGGGCGCCGCTCGCCGATGCGTTGGTGTTCTACGAGAGCGTGGGCGAGCTCTTCGGCGAACGCCGGGATTGGGGCCACGTCGGCCTGAGCCTCGGTGACGGCCGCGTCGTGCACGCGTGGGATCGTGTGCGCGTCGACGAGTACCGCGCCCTCGAGGCGTTGATGCCGGCGCCCGGCTGGGAGCCGCTGCGCTGGGTCGGCTGGGTACCGCTCAGCCGCGCGCTCGAAGGCGCCCGCCCGCGGACGTGGGACGAGGATCCCGCTGCGGCCGCCGCGAGGATGCAGGCCGAGCGCTTCGGCGGCTGACAGGCCTCAGCACGCGTCGGCTCGGTCGTTCACGCCGTGCGCAGGATCCGCTCTGTGACCCGCGCCGAGAAGTACAGCGCATCGACGGGCACGCACTCGTCGGCGGCGTGGAACTGCGCGAAGACATCGAAGTCGCGGGGCACGCGCAGCGGGACGAACCCGTAGCCGTGGATGCCGAGCTTCGCGAAGTGCTTGTTGTCGGTGCTGGCCGGCAGCAGGTACGGCACGACGACACCGTCGGGGTCGTCGACCGAGATCGCGTCCTGGAGGACGCCGATGATCGGAGCGTCGACCGGCGCCTCGGTCGCCGACCACCACCGGCCCTCGCGGATGTCGATGTCGTCGCCCACGAGCTCGCGCAGACCCTCGCGCAGCGCGTCGTCCTGGCCGGGGAGGATGCGGATGTCGAGCCGCGCCGCGGCCTCAGCCGGGATGATGTTCGTCTTGTCACCGGCGTCGAGCACGGTCGGGGTGGCGGTGTTGCGCGTCGTCGCGCCGACGAGCGACGAGACGAATCCGAGGCTCTCGAGGTCGTCGGCGAGCGACTCGTCGGTGAACGCGAGACCGCGCGCCTCCCCGAACACGTCGAGGAAGCGCTGCAGCGCGGGCGTGCGCACCACGGGGAAGCGGTGCTCGCCGACGGCGGCCACGGCCCGAGCGAGACGCACCACGCTGTTGTCGGCGGTGGGCCGCGAACCGTGCGCTGCGCGCCCACGAGCGCGCAGCGTCGACCACGCGACACCCTTCTCGCTCGTCGCCACGAGGTACGCACGACGGTCGTCGCCCGGCTCGTCCACAAGCGGCACCGAGAATCCGCCGACCTCGCTGAGCGCCTCGGTGACGCCCGCGAACAGGTCGGGCCGGTTCTCGACGAGCCAGCCGGCACCCCACACACCGCCGCTCTCCTCGTCGGCGAGGAACGCGAACACCAGGTCGCGCCGCGGCACGATCCCCTCGCGGGCGAAGTGCCGCGCCACCGCGAGGATCGTTCCCGCGTAGTTCTTCATGTCCACGGCGCCGCGGCCGTAGAGGTGACCGTCCTCGATGTCCGCGCCGAACGGCGGGTGCGTCCAGTCCTCCTCCTCGACAGGCACAACGTCGAGATGCGCGTGCACGAGCAGGGCACCGGCATCCGGATCGCTGCCGGCGAGGCGCGCGACGAGGGAACCGCGACCCGGGCGCGACTCGACGAGCTCCGACCCGATGCCGACCTCGGCGAGGCGCTGCTGCACCCATCGCGCCGCCCGGGTCTCGCCGTCGCCGATCGTCGCGGCGACACCGGTGTTCACGGTCTCGATGCGGATCAGGTCGCGCACGAACTGCAGCGCCTCGTCCTCCAGCAGCGTCGGCACGGGCATCCTCCTCGATCGGGCAGGGCGGATGACCCGCCGCGGCCGAGGCTAACCCGACTCATCGCCGCGACGCGCCGACCCGCGCCACGCGGAGTCACACCCCGACGCTCCGCGACACAGCCCACTCGATATGGTGGGCCCATGACGCGCACGCGGGGATGGGCGACGACCTGGACGGTACTGCGACTCGCGATGGCGGCGGTCACCGTCGCGGCGATCGTGGCTCAGCTGACGAAGTCGGTCGGCACCGCCATCGAGCTCGGCCGCGACGTCACCACGACGATCGCGAACTTCTTCAGCTTCTTCACGATCCTCTCGAACGCCTCCGCCGCGATCGTGCTCGCCTGGATCGCGCTCTGGTACCTCTTCCGGGGGCGCCGACGGGAGACGGATGCCGAGCCCCGCGGTCTCGCGGTCGCGCTGGCGTGCGTCAGCACCTACATGATCATCACGGGCATCGTCTACAACACGCTGCTGCGGAACATCGAGCTGCCGCAGGGCAGCGAGCCCATCCCCTGGTCGAACGAGGTGCTGCACCTGATCGGCCCGATCTTCCTGCTGCTCGACGTGCTGCTCGGGCCGCTCCGCCGCGCGCTGCCGTGGCGGAGCCTCTGGGCCGTGGTCGCGTTCCCGATCGTGTGGGTGGTCTACACGATGATCCGCGGAGCCCTCGTCACCAACCCGGTGAGCGGCGACCCGTTCTGGTACCCGTATCCCTTCCTCAATCCGAACAACCCCGGCGGATGGCCGTCGGTCGTGATCTACGTCATCGGGATCGCGCTCGCGATCGTCGCCGTCGGGGCGTTCGTGGTGTGGTGCGGGCGGCGCCGAGGCGCACTCGCCGGGGCGCCAGATGACGCCGGGGATGCAGCATCCGTCCCCTCCTCCGTCGTCTCGGACTGACCCCGGACCGGCGGTTCACCGGGGGTGAATCGTGTCCCCCGAACGGCGGACAGGCCCGGAGTTCCGCGGCTTTTGTCGAGGTTGTCCACCAAATGGAGGACACGTTGTAGCTTCCGCACAACGCCGGATCGCGGGCGCGCGTTTTCCGCGCTTCGCCGGCACAAAGGTTTGCCACACCCCCGCATCGACAGGAGTACATCTGTGCTCGGGGCAGAACCGACACGCAAGGGCGTGATGTCGAAAGGGGTGGGACATGCACTGGGCATGGTTTCGAATCGCCGCGGCACTCACCGGGATCTCCGGAGTCGTCGCTGGGTTCATCGTCAACGTAGACCGCGCAGCGCGCCAGGGCGAAGGCCTGGGCGATGTGCTGGCGAACTACTTCAGCCTGTTCACGATCGTGTCGACGGTGCTCAGCATCGTCACGCTGTTCGTGGCCGCGTCGTGGGCGATGCGGCACCCGGCCTCGGCGCGTGAGCCGTTCGGCATCGCGCTGGCCCTCGCCGCCGTCACGGGACCGGTGCTGCTGCTCGGGCTCGTCTACAACGCGCTGCTGCGCGGACTGCCGTCGGCCGTCGCGCTCGGCGACTCCGCCGGCATCGCGATGCTCGACAAGTACGCGGCCGAGGTGCTGCACGTGGTCCTGCCGATCTACTTCGTGCTCGACCTGCTGCTGGCCCCGCGCCGCCGCGCGCTGCCCTGGTGGTCGCTCGCGGTGCTCGTCGGCTACCCGCTGGCCTGGACGACGTACACGATGGTCCGCGGCGAGCGCGTCGCGAACCCCGACGGCACGACGCCCTGGTGGTACCCGTACCCGTTCCTCGACCCGCACGGCGCGGGCGGCTACTCGTCGGCGTTCGTCTACATCGGGGTGATCCTCGCCGGGTTCCTGGCGATCGGCTCGATGATCATCCTCATCGGCCGGTACCGCGACAAGCGGGCCACGCGCCACGGCGCACCGGCCGCGCACCACTCGCTGATGATCTGATCAGCGTCGGGGGGAGGCCGGCGGTGGGCGGGTGCGATGACGCACCCGCCCACCGTCGTCAGACGCTCCGGCCGCGGCGGCGGACGAGGACGATCGCGAACACGCCGGCCAGGATCGCCAGCGCTCCGATCGCTCCGAGTCCTGCCAGCCGGGCGCCCTCGACGCCGGTCGCCGGCAGCGGGCTGTCGAACCTGTTGTCGACGGTGATGGATGCTGCGTCCTCGCCGCCGACCGTCACCACGGCGCGCTGCGCGCCCTGGGGATCCGCCGGCGTGTAGGTCACGGCATCCGCTCCCCCGCTCGAGGTCTCGGTCACCGCGCATTCGGCACCCACCGGCAGGTCTTCGTAGATCACCGGGGTCGCCACCGTGAGCGCGCGCGCGGCGCCGCCGGGCACCTCGATGACGGAGCCGTTCCACGTGCACGCCGCGGTGACCTCGAACGTGTCGCCGCGGTGCAGCGACGCGTCGCCGCCCGACACGGTCTTGGCGACCTCGATCTGCCCGATGTCGAACGTGTTGGTCACGGTGAGGCCGGTGTCACCTTCGACGATCTCGACGGTCTCGACCGGCTCACCGTCGCCGTCGGCGATGGTCGTCGCCTGCGCACCGCCGGTGTCGGTCTCGGTGAGCGTGCACTCGAGGCCGATGAGCAGCGGCGACCACGTATACGTGTACGGCACCTCGGTGTCGGCGCTCAGCACCTGCCCGGCGCCCGGGATCTCGACCGGCTCGCCGTTCTGGTCGACGCACGCCAGCAGCACGGTGAACGGCCCTGCGCCCCACAGCTCGGCGCCGTCGCCGTCGATCACCTTGGTGACCGTGAGCGATCCGGCGTCGAACGTGTTGACCGCGGTGATCACCACCGGCTCCCCGCCCGACCCGATCTGGAACTCCGGAGAGTCGATCGACGCGGAGGTCGCGCCGCCGTCGTCCGTCTCGCGCACCGCGCAGTTCGCGCCGGCGGCCACATCGTCGACCTGCGTCTCGTAGCCGTTGCCCTCGTCGAGCGTCAGGAAGCCCGCCCACACGATGCGGGGCGTGCCGCTGCCGGTGTCGAGCGTGCACACCGCGGCGAACTCGAACGGGCCGGCGCCGAAGTCGTCGACGGCCGCACCCTCGCGCTCCTTCACGATGCGGAACGATCCCACGCCGAACGAGTTGGTCGCGAGCACCTCGACCGCGATCCCTTCCTGGATCGCGACGTCCACCGAGGTGCCCTCGACGGGCTCGGCGGAGTCGCCGTCCACCGTGACCTGCATCGTGGTGCCCTCAGCGCCGAGGTCGTCGGTCTCGGTGATGCTGCACATCGCGTCGACGGGAAGGCCGCTCAGCGCCCACGACTCCTCGGGAGTGAGCTCCGCCACCATCGGCTGGTCGGGTCCGTAGCCGTCGGCGTATGCCGGCCGGCCGTTGAACTCGCACGTGACTTCGAAGGCGAACGGGCCGTACGGGATCGCGTCGCCACGGCTGTCGACGGCATCCGAGTCCACCGCCTTGCGAATGCGCAGGTCCGCGACGTCGTAGATGTTCTCCACGGTGACGAGCGGGATGTCCTCGGTGTCGAGGGCGACCGTGGCGGTGCCGATGTCGGTCTCGGTCTGGCCCCACCGCCCCTCGGTCGCAGTGCACTCGGCTCCGAGCGGGAGGCCGTCGATGACGACCGGGTCGGCGCCCGGCACGAGATCGATCTCGGGCAGGCCCGCGATCGGCTCCCCGTCGACAGTGCATACGAGCTGCACCGGGAAGGAGCCGGGGGCGAACTCGGCGGCCGGTCCCGACACGATCTTCTCGAGCGCGATCGACCCCGTCGGGTACGCGACGCCGACGCGGCGGCCCTCGGTGGCCGGCACGAGCACCGTCGCGTCGCCGCTCAGCGCCGCGCCGCCGGTCGAGATCGTGTTGTAGGCCGTCGGCTGGTCCTTCTCGATCTGGCGGTTCGGCGACGTGCGAGTCTTGAACTGGAGCGTGAGCGAGTCACCGGGCTCGAACTTCTCCTTGCCGGGGAAGTCCACCGCCACCTTGACGCTGCGCACGATCGACGGGTCGACGGTGTCGTCGAGCGGGAGCCACGCGCCCGGCCCGCAGGGCGTGCCGACGGGGTTGAGATCCGCGGTGCACGGCACCGACGCGGTCGAGTAGAACAGCGAGATCTGCGCATTGGGCGGCGTCGTCGGATCGACGATCAACGCAGCCTCACCCGCGTACGTCGGCTGCCACTCGCTGCCGCGCGGGATCACGACGATCAGGCCCTGGTCGCCGGGGGTCGGCAGGTTGTCGATCGAGACGAGCCTCGAGATGGGCACCGTGCCCGCGTTCGTGACGCGCAGGCGCCACGTTTCGGTGTCGCCCGGCAGCGTCAGCGGCACGCACGGGTACCGGTAGAAGCCGTCGGCGTTCGCGGTGCCCTCGCACGTGAAGTTCGCGTCGTCGCTGCGCACGTTCGGCACGTCCGACAGGTTCGGCGGGTTGTCGGCGCGCACCGACTTGACGGTGCTCAGCGCCGGCACGGCCAGCGGGCGCACGGTCGCGGTGTCGGCGCACAGTCCGGTGGCCTCGTCGTAGCTCGGCACGCACTCGTCGAGCGGCTCTGCCACGTCGATGGTGGCGGTGTTGGTGACGGAGTCGTTCGGGGTGAGGCCGGGACGCAGCATCATCCGCAACGTGATCGTGTAGGTCTGGCCGGGCTCGAGCACCGACCCCTCGGGCATCGTGAAGACGATGCTCGTGCCGAGGTCCTGCACGTCGACGTCGTCGGGATCCGTCGGCAACGGGTCGCCGTTCGGCGGCGTGGGCGCGGCGCCGGCGAGCGCGAACGACCATGGCGGCACGCTCGGATCACGGTCGGGGTTGAAGATCAGCTGCGGCTCGCCGCCGGCCGTCAGCGGCAGTTCGTCGGTGAAGACGATGTCGGTCAGCGCCCGCTCGCCGGTGTTCGTGTAGGCGAGGGTGAACGGGATCTCGACTCCGGGCCGCACGTCGCCGGTCGGCGATTTCACGACGTTGACGGATGCCTCGAGATGCAGGTTGCGGTACTCGGCCTCGGCCGAATCGTCAGCGGTGAGACGCTGCCCGAGCCCGATCTCGGCGGAGACGCCGTCCACCCGCACGGTATCGAAGAAGATCCCGGCGTCCTGCTCGCCGGGGGCGGGGACCTGGTCGTTGCGCGTCGTCGGCGTGGGCTCGCCCGTGCGCAGGTCCGGACGCCGCTCGACGAGGAACGGCACGTTGATGACCGGGTTGACGGGGTTCTGCCAGCCGAGCTCCGTCGCCGACCAGAAGTTGAAGCGGAGACCGTGCAGCGTGCTCGGCGCACCGTCGAGGAACGCGATCGCCGCCGCGACAGACAGGTCGCCGGTGCGGGACATGCACGTCCACGTGCCGCCGACGGTGCCGGCGATCACGTCGGCGTCCGTGAAGTCGCCGCCGTCGAGATAACAGGCCTGCACGCGTGCCACGGGTGGCGGCAGCTGCCACAGCGGATCGGGGCCGACGAAGTCCATCGCGTTCCAGAACGTGGGGTCGTCGTCCGTCATCTGGATCGTGTACGCGCGGGCCGAACCGCCGGGCTGACCGGTGAGCGTCACGGTGACCGGCGAGAAGTCGTCCTCCTTCTGCGCGTTCGGCGAGATCGTCTTGCCGGCGTAGACCGAGAACGTCGGCTCCTCCAACGCGATCGACGCGCTCGCGTCGTCGCACGCGAACCGGGCACCGTCCTGCGGCGGGCATTCGAAGAAGGGGTCCACATCCGCGATGACACCCTCGGCGGTGTTGGCGATCGGCGAGTCCGCGACCGACACGCGCTCGGTCGTGCCCTGCCAGTTCGCCCGCAGCCGCAGGTCGAACTCGACGACGCCCGCAGCATTCGAGGCGATGCGTCCGGTGTAGGTCACCTGCACGCCCGCGACCTCGCAGGGGATCGTGTTGGGCACCAGGGCGAGCGCCTCGCCCCGTGTCAACTCGATCGGGCCGCCCGCGAAGCACGACAGCGTGACGACGGTGTCGGTCGCACCCGTCGGCACGTCGATGCGGACGAAGTTGTTGAAGGTGAAGGCCTGGAACGGGTCCTGCCGCCGGTCGGTCACCGAGCCGGGGGCGGTGTCGGTGATCTGGAGCATGTCGACCTTGGCCGGGGTCGTGTTCCGCGTGGTCACGGTGATCCGGCTGAGCGGGTACTGGCTCGGCAGGACGCTGGGATCCGTCGGCACCGCGAGCGGGCCACCCTGCCAGTTCTTGTCGGTCGTCGTGGTGAGCGGGACGTCGACGATGATGACGTCGTCCTGATCGTCCGCCGACAGCGGGTCGCCGCCGCCGGCCGGGAACCCTGTCGCGTTGGCGGTGTTGCGTACGACCCCGGCGGTCGGGAGGTTGTAGAGCTCGTCGCCCAGTACGGCGGTGCCGTCGCTGCGGCGCTCGTCGCGCACCTGCCAGACCAGCGTGACCGGCCGCTCGTTCGAGAACGATCGTGCGACGCCCGAGCCCACCGGCGGGGCGGTCGGGTCGCCTGCCGACGCGGCGGAGCGGTCGGGGCTCTCGACGAAGGTGAGCTTCACGCCCACGGTGGATGCGCGCTCGGCCGTCGTGAGATTCATCCCCGGAAACTGGCCGATGCAGAGGGGACTGCACGGGTTGTTCGTCGCGGTGACCCAGTCCGAGCCGTCGTAGAGCTGCACGGCTTGCACGGCGTCATACGCGATGAGCGGATCCGTCGCCGTCGTGATGGCGTCGATGCGCGTCAGGTCGAACGAGTTGAACAGCGACGCCGTGATCGCCGTCGTCTCCGGCGCGGCGATGTCGGTGATCTCGACACGCTCGAGGTTGGAGTACCCGCCGGTCGACCAGCGCAGCGTCGACGGGATCGTGTCGCCCGAGCGCGCGATCACCGACTTGAGGCCGCCCGAGCTCGACGTGCCGAACTCCTTGTCGATGAGGTCGCCGTTGCCGGCGCCCGGGGGTACGAGCTCGAGCACCGGGCAGTCGTCGGGCGGCAGCACCGCCTGCCCGTCGGGCACGCCCGGGTTCGCGCTCGAGGCGTCGGTCTGTGCGCAGTTCGGCACGAAGGTGCTTTCGTCGTCGCTGAACGGCGGCACCTCGGAGTAGCGGCCGTCCGCGCGCAGCGACGACGTGAAGTTCGGGGCGAAGTCGGTGCCCGGCGCGAAGCCGCCCGCGTCGCCCGTGTAGTCGTAGACGAACCGCACACCGCCTGCGACGTCGCTGACCTCGGGGGCCACCTGCTGCGAGTAGATGGTCGGCCCGTCGATGGGTCCGGCGAGCGGCTCCCACGTGCCGGTCGTCGTGTCGTAGTACTCGATCGTCAGCGTCGAGTCGGCCGGCACCGGCGTCTGCGTGATCGCGGTGAGGTCGAACGCGTTCCACCACGGGTCGCCCTCGACCGGGTCCTCGGGATCCTGGATCACGACCTGCTGCGCCCGGCCCGTCGTGCCGGTGGGGTCGTCGGGCGGCGACGGCCGCTCGGTGAGGCCGCCGTTCAGGGTGACCGTGACGACCTCGCCGGGCACCGCGAGGATCGGCGTCGGGCGGATCTGCTTCGAGATGTAGGGCTCGATGACCTCGTCGTAGATGTAGAGGTCGTCCCCGGCCTCCGCCGTGCCGGCGGCTCCCGCGTTCTCGCCATCGACGGCGATGAGGTTCGGGACGGTGAGCGGCAGCCCGGTGAGGTCGGGATCAGTGTCGACCGTGAACGGGATCTCCGTCTCACCGCCAGGGACGATGCCGCCGGTGAAGGTGAACTCGAACGCCTCGACGTCGGCGGGGTCGACCCCGTCGGGAAGGGCGGGAACCGTTCCGTTGTCGAACGGCACGGTGACGGTCCCCCCGCCGCCGGCCAGCGTGTACGTGACCTCACCGGACGTCGCGCCGGCCGGCCAGTCCACCGGTCCGGTGAATCCGCCGAACGTGTAGGCGTCGGGGAACGTCCCGGTGGCCGGCTCGCGGATCGTCAGCGTGTCGATCGGGATCGTCGAGGTGTTGCGGCCGCCGATCATGACCGTCGTCGAATCGCCCGCGATCACCAGATCGGGATCGAAGGCCTTGCTCGCCGCCACTGTCACGGTGTTCTGGCGGAGCGTGAACGAGGCGTCCGCCGCGCCCGTGGCTGTCTCGTCGCCGATGGCGACCGTCGACAGCACGTCGTTCGGCACCGAGGTTCCGTCGGGCTCGGAGGCCGCAGCATCCGTCACCGCGAGGTTCAGGGCGACGGAGCCCGAGGCGCCCGCGGGGATCGCCCCGTGGAACGTCACGCGGGTGCCCTTCACGTCGTCGGCCGAGACATCGGCGGGCAGCGCGCCGCCCGGGGCGGCGATCCAGTCGGGCGCGACGTACACCTCGTACGTCGTGAGGGCGGGGTCGGCGCCGGGCGGCGGCGTCACCGTGCCGAACGAGCTGAAGGCGAGCGAGTCGAAGGGGTTGGTCGGGGCGTCCGGGTCGACGGGGTCCTGGATCGACAGTGACTCGACTGTCGCGTTCGACGTGTTCGTGCCGCCGAGTGCGGCCGAGACCGCGGCACCGGGCGTGGCGATCGCCTCGGTCGGCGTGAACGCCTTGCTCGCAGTCGTCGCAAGCGCGAGGGGCACGACCGGTGTGACGGGCGCGACGGCGTCGTCGTCGGCGAAGTTCACGCCCTCGATCGTGGCCTCGTTGATCACAGGGGTCCCGCTGACGTCGTACGAGGCGTCGGCGGGCAGCTGCGCGGTGATCTCGACGATGCCCGTCGTGTTGTCGAGGATGCCGACCGTGCCGTCGCCGAGCGGGGTCGTCCAGTTCACCGTCACGGTGTTGCCGTCGATGACCGGCTCGGCGGCGGTGTTGGCGCCGCCGCCGACCACCGCTTCGACGACCACGAACGGCGCCGGCACCACATCGGTGAGCACCGCGCCGCGGCAGCCGAGGTCGGTGATGGCCGAGCAGCCGACGGTCAGCGTGTAGGTGAAGGTGTCGCCCGGTGCGATCACGGCGACCGACGCGCCCTTGTCGAGGGTCGCCACGGCGGTGATGTCGCCCGGTTGCGGATCGGGCAGGACGGGAGCGGCGAGGGCCGCCGGCGCCACCAGCGTCGCCACGGCGACGGCGAGGATCGTGACGGATGCTGCGATCCTTGAGCGCGCTTTCGAGAACAAGAGACCCCCCGGTCCCACTGTCGCTGCTACGAATGGGCCGGTCACATATCCAAAGTCACGACCGGATTCCTACCTCGCGGTCAGCCTAGCCAGGACTCGACGCGCCACGCCAGAGTTACTGGCGTTACTGGTGTGACGGACGACACTTCGGGGGGCAGCATCCGTCCCTTTAACTAGACTTGAGCGCATGTCGAAGGTCCTCCAGTCCCTGCCCGTCGGCGAGCGCGTCGGCATCGCCTTCTCGGGAGGACTTGACACCTCCGTGGCCGTCGCGTGGATGCGCGACAAAGGTGCGATCCCCTGCACCTACACCGGCGACCTCGGTCAGCCCGACGAAGACGACATCGACGCGATCCCGAGCCGCGCGCTGGAGTACGGCGCCGAGGTCTCGCGCCTGGTCGACTGCAAGCCCGCCCTCGTCGAAGAGGGCTTCGGCGCCCTCGCGTGCGGCGCGTTCCACATCCGCTCAGGCGGCCGCACCTACTTCAACACGACGCCCATCGGCCGCGCCGTCACCGGCACGCTGCTCGTGCGGGCCATGAAGGAGGACGGCGTCGACATCTGGGGCGACGGCTCCACCTACAAGGGCAACGACATCGAGCGGTTCTACCGCTACGGCCTGCTCGCCAACCCCGCCCTGCGCATCTACAAGCCCTGGCTCGACGCCGACTTCGTCACCGAGCTCGGCGGCCGGCAAGAGATGAGCGAGTGGCTCGTCGAGCACGGCTTCCCCTACCGCGACTCGGCCGAGAAGGCGTACTCGACCGACGCGAACATCTGGGGCGCCACGCACGAGGCGAAGACCCTCGAGCACCTGAATGTCTCGCTCGAGACCGTCGAGCCCATCATGGGCGTGCGCTTCTGGGACCCGTCGATCGAGATCGAGACCGAGGACGTCACGGTCACCTTCGAGGCCGGCCGCCCCGTCGCCCTCAACGGCGTCGAGTTCGCCGACCCGGTCGCGCTCGTCTTCGAGGCGAACCGCATCGGCGGCCGCCACGGCCTCGGCATGAGCGACCAGATCGAGAACCGCATCATCGAGGCGAAGTCGCGCGGCATCTATGAGGCCCCGGGAATGGCGCTGCTGTTCACCGCGTACGAGCGCCTGGTCAACGGCATCCTGAACGAAGACACCCTCGCGACCTACCACGAGCAGGGCCGCCGCCTCGGCCGCCTCATGTACGAGGGCCGCTGGCTCGAGCCGCAGTCGCTCATGCTGCGCGAGTCGATCCAGAAGTGGGTGGGCTCGACGATCACTGGCTCGGTGACGCTGCGCCTGCGCCGCGGCGAGGACTACACGATCCTCGACACCACTGCCCCGCGCCTGTCATACCACCCCGACAAGCTGTCGATGGAGCGCGTCGGCGACGCCGCGTTCGGCCCCACCGACCGCATCGGCCAGCTCACCATGCGCAACCTCGACATCGCCGACTCGCGCGTGCGCCTCGAGTACTACGCGTCGAAGGGCCTCATCGGCGGCGCCACCGGCGAGCTCGTCGGCCACCTCACGCAGGGCGAGGCGGGCGAGATCACCGAGAGCGCGACCCCGCTGTCGGCCGCGGGCGAGGAACTCGCAGAGGCGACGGATGCTGCGAACGAGGCGTCCGCGTTCGACCTGGGAACCGACTGAGTCATCGTGCATTAACTTGCACACCACTGTGCAAGTTATCTAACGTGGAGGCATGACCTCCCCGACCGATGCGGCGCGCCGTCCGCGGCGCGATGCCCTCGAGAACCGCGCGGGCATCCTCGCCGCGGCTCATGTCGCCCTCGCGCACGACCCCCGCGCGTCGGTCGACGCCATCGCCCGGCAGGCCGGCCTCTCGCGCCGCGCGCTCTACGGGCACTTCGACGACCGCGACGCACTGGTGCGCGAGCTCGTCGCGCAGGGCGCCGCACGCTTCAACGCCGTCGCCGCCGCGATCGACGACGCCGACGCGCGGGTCGCCCTCGCCCGCCTCGCCGCGGCCCTGTGGACCGAGGCCGCACACGTGCAGGTGCTCGCGGCGATCGCGCTCGACGAGGCGCACCTCGACGAGACCGCGACCGCCCTCGCGCCGCTGCGGCGCACCGTCGTGCGCATCGTGCGCGAGGGCCAGGACGCCGACCTCCTCCGCACCGACGTCGCCGCACCGACCCTCGCACGCCTCGTCGAAGAGACCGCGCGCACCGTCATCACCCGCATCGACGCCTCGTCCCCCGCCGCGCGCGACCTCGCGGTGCGCGCCGTGCTGAGCATCGCCGGACTCTCGTGGCGCGAGGCCGACGCGCTGCTCGCGCAGCACCCCGAGATCCTCACCGGTCCCGAGGCGGCGAGCGCGTGAGGGTCGAACTCGACGCGGTCGGCAAGGGCCGCCGCGAGCACGCCCTGCCCGTGACGTCGGTCGCGTTCGAGTCCGGCGTCGCGACCCTCGTCGCCGCCGAGACCGAACAGCGCCCGACGGTGCTCGGCCTCGTCGCGTCGGGCCGCATGCGCCCCGACACCGGCCGCGTGACGCTGGACGGGAGGACGGATGCCGCAGGCCTCCGCCGCCGGATCGCCCTGGTCGACGCACCCGAGGTGTCCGAACCCGAACCCAACGTCACGCTCGGGGGCGTCGCCGCGGAGGAGCTCATGTTCGCCGGACGTCGCTCTGACCCCGTCGCCGTGCGGCGCTGGCTGGATGAGCGGGGCCTCGGGGACGAGGCATCCGTCCCCGTCTCGAACGTCGACCCCGCCGGCCGCGTGCGCGCGCTCTGCGAGCTGGCGGTGCTGCGCAAGGGGGTCGAGGGGATCGTGCTGGTCTCGCCCGACCGCCACGGCGGCGAGCCGGCGACGTGGTGGGCGGTCGCCGAGGACTTCGCGAACCGCGGGTACGCGGTGCTCGTGATCGCCGGGCAGGCGTCGCAGGGGGTGGCGCGGCCACCGCTCGCCGCGCGATCGAGCAACGCGTCAGGCGAAGCGCCCCGGACCATCGGACGGCCCCGGCTCCCCCGCTTCACCGCCCCGACGAAGGGGGGCCGGGCATGAAGGTCCCACAGATGATCCTCGCCGAACTCCGGCGCCTGACGTCGACGCGCATGTCGCTCATCGCGCTGATCGCGCTCATGGTGGTGCCGATCCTCTACGGCGGCCTGTACCTGTGGGCGAACCGCGACCCCTACGGCCAGCTCGACCAGGTGCCGGTGGCGCTCGTCGTCGCCGACACCGGCGCCGAGCTCAACGGCACCGCGCGCAACCTCGGCGACGAGGTCGCCGAGGAGCTCATCGACGACGGCACCTTCGCCTGGCACCGCGCCACCCTCGAGCAGGCCGACGCCGGCCTCGACGACGGCAGCTACGACTTCGCGATCGAGCTGCCCGCCGATTTCACCGCGGCCATCGCGTCGATCACGAGCGGCGACCCCCGCACGGCCGACATCGTGCTGCACACCAGCGACGCCAACAACTACCTCGCCTCGACGATCGGCACGCAGGCGGTCGAGCGCATCCAGGCGACGATCACCGAGAAGGTCGTGGCCGAGGCGGGTCTCACGATGCTCGACGCCCTCGACACCATCCGTGTGCAGTTGACGGATGCTGCGACCGGCGCGACGCAGCTGGTCCACGGTCTCGCGCAGGCCGGCGACGGGGCGTCGCAGCTCTCCACCGGTGCCGCGCAGCTCGCCGACGGCACGGCTCAGCTGCGGGACGGCGCGGCCCAGCTCTCGGACGGCGCGTCCCAGGTCGCCGACGGTGCCACTCAGGTCGCCGGGGGCAGCGCACAGCTCGACGCCATCGCCGATCGCATCGGCGCGGCATCCACGTCTGCCGTCTCCGTGCTGCCGCAGGTGCGCGAGGGCATCGCCGCGAAGCTCGCCGACGCCGGTCTCGACCAGGCGCGGATCGACGACGTGCTCGCGACGCTCGACCCGGTGGGTGACCGGCTCGATGCCGTCGACGACCGCGTGCAGGGCGCGGTCGCGCAGATCGACCGGCTGAACTCCGGCGCCCAGCAGGTCTCGGCGGGCGCAGCGTCCGTCGCGGCCGGCTCTGCCACGCTCGCCTCCGGCACGGCGACCGCGGCCGACGGCGCGGCACAGCTCCAGGGCGGCGCCGCGACCCTCGACAGCGGAATCACCCAGCTCGAGGACGGCGCGACGCAGTTGCGCGACGGGCTCTCCGAGGGCGCCGCCCAGCTCCCCTCGTACGACGCCGACACGCGCCATGCGCAGGCCGACACCCTCGCCGCCCCGGTCGACGTCGAGCGCTCGTCGCTCACCCAGGCGCAGAACTACGGTGCCGGCCTCGCGCCGTTCTTCGCGGCTCTCGCGGGCTGGATCGGCATCTACGCGCTCTTCCTCATCGTGAAGCCCGTCTCGAAGCGCGCTGTCACGGCGCTGCATTCGCCCCTCCGCATCACGCTGGCGGGTTGGGCCACCCCCGCCCTCCTCGGGGGCGTGCAGATGCTCGGCCTCTTCGGCGTGCTGTCGCTCGCGCTCGGCTTCTCGTTCGCGCACCCGCTCGCGACCCTCGGAATCCTGCTCCTGGCCTCGGCCACGTACGCCGCGATCGTGCTCGCGCTCAACGTGTGGCTCGGCTCGGTCGGGCAGTTCCTCGGCCTCGTGCTGATGGTGCTGCAGCTCGTGACCGCCGGCGGCACGTTCCCCTGGCAGACGCTGCCCGCGCCGCTCGCGACGCTGCACCACGTGCTGCCGATGGGCTACGTCGTCGACGCGATGCGCCAGGTCATGTACGGCGGCAGCGCCGACCGCGTGTGGCTGGACCTCGCCGTGCTCCTCGCCTGGCTCGTCGGCGCCGGCGTGATCGCCGCGATCGGCGTCACGCGCATGACCCACTTCCGCACGCTGCGCGACCTGCAGCCGAGCGTCATCGGATAACGGTCCAGGGCAAGAGCCAGGTCGGAGGGAGAAAACCGAGGGCGATTCGGCGCAGCGCGCCCGTCGGGGTTAACATGCGGATTGGTGCCGTTCGCCACCCGAAGGCGCGGTACCGAATGTCGCGGTGTCCGGCACCGCGTATCCCCCACGACGCCCGGAAAGCCCCTCAATGACGAAGCCCCAGCCCTCCCCGTACGCCGTCGACGACACCGCGCCCCGACGGTCCGTGGGAAGGACCGTCGGCATCACCCTGTTCAGCATCCTCGCGGGCCTCATCGTGATCGCGCTCGTCGCGGTCGGCTTCGTCGCCTACACCGCGCAGCGCTCGTTCCCGCAGCTCAGCGGCGAGGTGAAAGCGGCCGGCCTCGAGGCCGAGGTGACCGTGCAGCGCGATGTGCTCGGCATCCCGACGATCACCGCGGACTCGTCGCACGATCTGTTCTTCGCGCAGGGCTACGTGCACGCGCAGGACCGCTTCTGGGAGATGGACTTCCGCCGGCACGTCACGAGCGGGCGCCTGTCCGAGATGTTCGGCGCGTCGCAGCTCGGCACCGACGAGTTCCTGCGCACGCTCGGCTGGCACGCCATCGCCGAGCAGGAGGTCGACGCCCTCGACGCCACCGAGCGCGCGTACTACGACGCCTACGCCGAGGGCGTGAACGCGTACCTCGCCGACCACCAGGGCGCCGACGCGTCGTTCGAGTACGCGGTGCTGGGCCTCCAGAACTCCGACTACGAGATCGAGCCCTGGACGCCGGCCGACTCCGTCGCGTGGCTGAAGGCGATGGCCTGGGACCTCCGCAGCAACATCGAGAGCGAGACCGAGCGCGCGGTCATGGCGCCCGACTTCACCGAGGCCGAGATCGACGAGCTCTACCCCGCCTACCCGTTCGACCGGAACCCCGTCATCGTGCCGAAGATCTCGACGGTGCCGACCGTCGGCACGGCGCCGGATCTGCCCGAGACGGATGCTTCGACCTCCTCGATCGAGTGGACCGAGGTCGGCAGCGTGATCGAGGCCGTCGGCGAGCTCCTCGGCGACGCCGGTGAGGGCATCGGGTCGAACTCGTGGGTGGTGTCGGGCAGCGTCACCGACACCGGCATGCCGCTGCTCGCCAACGACCCGCACCTCGGCGCGTCGCTGCCGAGCGTGTGGCACCAGATCCAGCTGAAGTGCTCCGACGTGACCGAGGCGTGCCCGTTCGACGTGGCAGGCTTCGGCTTCTCGGGTCTTCCCGGCGTCGTGATCGGGCACAACGCACGCGTCGCGTGGGGCTTCACGAACCTCACCACCGACGTCACCGACCTGTACCTCGAGAAGATCGACGGCGACTCGTACTGGTACGACGGCGCGCTGGTGCCGCTCGAGACCCGCACCGAGACGTTCAAGGTCGCGGGTGGCGACGACGTCCAGCTCGAGGTGCGCGCCACCGTGAACGGGCCGATCGTGTCGGGCCTCACCGGTGACTTCACCGCGATCGCCGACGACCCGTATATGGGAACCGGCGGCTCGGTGACCGCGCCCCCGGCCGATGCCCCCGAAGGCGAGGACGCGGTGAGCCTGCGCTGGACCGCGCTGCAGCCCGGGACGACGGCATCCGCCATCTTCGCGATGAACAGGGCGAAGGACTTCGACGACTTCCGCGGCGCGGCGGCGCTGTTCGACGTGCCGGCGCAGAACCTCATCTACGCCGACGTCGACGGCAACATCGGGTACCAGACGCCGGGGAAGCTGCCGATCCGCGGGGCCGGCGACGGCTCGATGCCGCAGCCCGGATGGGACTCGGCCTACGCGTGGCAGGGCTACATCCCGTTCGAGGAGCTCCCGGTGTCGTACAACCCGCGCGAGGGCTACATCGTCACGGCGAACAACGCGATCGTGGGCCCGGACTACCCCTACGCGCTCACGCGTGACTGGGACTACGGGTGGCGCGCGGCCCGCATCACGGAGCTGGTGGAGCGGGCGATCGCGAAGGGGCCGGTGACGGCGGACGACCTCAACGCCATCCAGGCGGACAACTACTCCTTCATCGGCATGCGCTTGACCGCCGCCTACGCCGGCGTCACCACGGGCGACGACGAGACGGATGCCGCACTCGAGCTCCTGCACGAATGGGATGCGCAGAACAGCGCCGACTCCGCGGCCGCGGCGTACGCGAACGTGCTGTGGGACACCCTCGCCGGGAACATGTTCGTCGACGGGCGCGACACCGCGGCACCGATGAGCGGCCAGGGCCGGCAGTTCCTCGTGATGGACGCGCTGCTCGACGACGAGACGTCGCCGTGGTGGACGAACGACGAGCTGGGCGTCGACGGCATGACCGACATGCTCAAGCGCTCGGCGATCGACGCCTACGAGCGGCTCGTCGACGCCCAGGGCAGCAACCCCTCGCGCTGGAACTGGGGGAACCTCCACGCCCTGCCGCTCGAGAACGGCAGCTTCGGCACGTCCGGCATCGCGCCGATCGAGTGGCTCTTCAACCGCGGGCCGTTCCCGGTCGGCGGCGGCTCGTCGGTCGTCAACGCGACCGGCTGGGATCTCACGCAGAGCTTCTCGACCGTCACGGTGCCGTCGATGCGCATGATCGTCGACCTGTCGGACTTCGACGCCTCGCGCTGGAACCAGCTCACCGGTCAGAGCGGCCACGCCTTCCACACGAACTACATCGACCAGGTCGCGTCGTGGCAGAAGGCCGAGCTCACGCCGTGGGCGTTCTCCGCGGAGGCCGTCGAGGCGGCGACGACCGACACGCTCGTGCTCACGCCCTGAGGATCACCCGGACCGCTCGAGCGCGAAGCCCTCGGCCTCGAGCGTCCGGGCCATGAACGCGGCGTACCAGGCGGGCCACGCCTCGTCGTAGACCCCGCCCAGCTCTTCGGTCTCGAAGCGGCCGTGGGCCTCTGCGGTGCGGGCGAGGAGGTCCCTGAGCAGCGCCTCGGCGTCGGGACGCAGCATCCGTGTCATCGTCGTCGTCCTTCCCGGCTCAGCGTCCGGGCGCCCGCGTGACGATCTGCTGGATCACCCAGCCGTTGCCGTCGGGGTCGGCGAAGGAGGCGAAGGTGCCGTAGCTGTCGGCCGACGGGTGCGGCCCGGCGACGCGGTTGTCGGTACCGGCCCAGTGGAGGACGCCGTCGGCGTCGTGCCAGAGATCGCTGACCTCGGCGCCGCGCTCCACGAGCTCGGCGCGGGCTGCGGCGATGTCGGCGGTGATGAGGTGGAGCCCCTGGACCGAGCCGGGCTCGGCCGTCGTGAGCTTGTCGCCGAAGATGACGGACGCCGCCGATCCCGGGGGTGTCACCTGCACCACGCGGAGGCCGCGCTCGGTGCGGAAGTCGGCATCCAGGCGGAAGCCGATGCGCTCGTAGAAGGCCTTCGAACGGTCGACGTCCGCGACGGGGATGACGACGACTTCGAGCTTCAGGTCCATGGGATTCTCCTTCGATCGGTGTGCGTTACCGGTTAGAACGGTGACTACCGTGCCAGACATTCCCGTTACCTGTCAAAATGGTGATGTGATCCACGCCTTCCCCTGCGGCACCCTCAGCCTCGACTTCGTCGGAACGCTGCGCGCACGCCGCAACGACCACCCCACCGAGAAGCTCGCCGACCCGTCCGACCTCGATGCGTGGTTCGTCGAGTCGGGTCTCGGGCCCGGGGTCGCAGCATCCGTCCCCCCAGACCTCGATGACGCGATCCAGCTGCGCGAGGCGATCTACGCACTGGTCTGGTCACGCCTGCATGACCGGCCCCTGCCGGCCGACGCCGTCGCGACGCTGAACGGCGCCGCCGCAGCGCCGCCGCTCGCCGCCGCGCTCACCGCCGACGGCTGGGCGCGGTCGGGCACCCCGCGCCAGGCGCTGTCGCAGCTCGCCCGGGAGGCCGTCGAGATCATCGGCGGCGAGCAGGCCGCCCTGCTGCGCGAGTGCGCGCGACCGGAGTGCACGCAGGTGTACCTCGACACCTCGCGCGGCCACCGCCGCGAGTGGTGCTCCATGGCGACGTGCGGCAGCCGCGTGAAGGCCCAGGCCTACCGCGACCGTCAGAAGGCCGGCGCGGCCTGACGCGTCAGCCGCCGGAGGCGGGCGGGGTGCGCTTGGACTCGGCGAGGTCGTCGACGTAGAGGCCGGTCTCGTCGATCGTGCCGTTGCGGTACGCCTGACGGCCGACCATGTGGGCCGACAGCGGCGCCGTGGCGAGCTGGATCAGCACGACCGGCACGAGGAACGCGACCACCGGCCACGACCGCAGCGACAGCGCGATCGCGAGGCAGATGAGGATCAGCCCGAGCACCTGCGGCTTCGTTGCGGCGTGCAGGCGGGTCGGCACGTCGCGGAAGCGCAGCACGCCGATCGCGGCGGTGAGGCACAGCAGCGCCCCGATCAGGATCAGGATGAGGGCGGCGAGGTCGAGCATGGCGTCCATCAGCGGTCCTGGTCCCTTCTCGCGACGAACCGCGCGATCGAGATCGACCCGAACACGCCGACGGCCGCGATGATCAGCAGCACCGGCAGCGTGCGCGTGTGGTGGTTGATCGCCATCTCGGCACCCAGCACGCACATCACCAGGGTGAGGAGGACATCGGATGCCACGGCCCGGTCGAGGATCGACGGCCCCATGACGATGCGCCACAGCGTGAGGAGCGCGGCGATCCCGAAGATCACGTAGATCGCGAGCAGCAGAACGCTCATCGGGAACCCCCTCGGGCCACGGATCCGTGCGGAGCGGCATCTCTCATCGCCTGGAGCTGCGCGCGCGAGCCGACCGCCCGCACGATGCGCTCCTCCCAGTGGTGCACGCTGGCGCGCTGCTTCTCGACGTCGGCGTCGCCGCGCACCCCGATGACGTGGAGGTACAGGATGCGCCGGTCGCGATCGGTGTCGACGATGAGGGATCCCGGGATGAGCGAGCACGTCACACCGACGTGGGTCATGATGAGGTCGTCGTCGGTGACCAGCTGCGCGGCGATGATCGCGGTGCCCGGCTGCCGGCGGAAGTCGAGCACCTGCCAGGCGACCGTGAGCGAGCCGAGCACGACCGCGACCAGGAACTCGACGACGAAGACGAGGCCCCACCACAGGTTGACGCGGCCCGACAGCTCGACGGGCGGCAGGCGGAAGACGCGCGTGACGACGAGGGCGGCGACGAGCCCGGTGAGGAAGGCGACCCACGTGAACTGGCCCCACAGCAGCATCCAGAGCGCGATGAGCCACACGAAGAACGGCAGCTGCCGCCACGCCGTCGTGAACGCGCGGCGGGCCCGGCTCTGCGAGACGTCGGGGCTCACGGCGCCTTCTCCGTTCCCGCCGAGTCGTCCTGGAGCTGCGTGAGCGTCACCGGCTCGAGCAGCGCCTCGCCGATGCGCGTGCACACGTCGTACAGCGGCCCGGCGAAGATCGTCAGCGCGACCGTGATGACCACCATGCCGGTGGTCGCCGCGGTCATGATCTTCGGGATGACGCGGCGCTCGGTCTCGATGCCGGCAGCGGGGGCCGAGCCGAGGTACGAGATGCGGGCCTCGGTCTCGGCCGAGTCCTCGTCCTCGCGCCAGAACGACAGGTTCCACGCGCGCATGAGCGCGTAGAGCGTCAGGAGGCTGGTGAGGATGCCGCCCACCATCAGCACCATCATGATCGGGGTGCCCACCTGCGCGGCGGCGTCGAACAGTGCGAACTTGCCGATGAAGCCCGAGAACGGCGGCAGACCGCCGAGGTTGATCGCCGGGATGAAGTACAGGACCGCGATCACGGGCGCCGCCTTCATGAGGCCCTTGACCCGGAGGATCGACGTCGAGCCCGCGCGGCGCTCGACGAGGCCGACCGCGAGGAACAAGGTCGTCTGCACCACGATGTGGTGGACCATGTAGTAGATCGTCGCGCCGATGGCGGCGGGCGTCGCGATCGCGAGCCCGAAGATCATGTAGCCGATATGGCTCACGAGCGTGAACGACAGGATGCGTTTGAGCTCCGCCTGCGCGACGGCGCCCAGCACGCCGACGATCATCGTCGCGAGCGCCACCCACATCAGCAGCTGGTTCACGTCGTTGTCGAGGAACAGCTCGGTCTCGGTGCGGATGATCGCGTAGACGCCGACCTTGGTCAAGAGGCCCGCGAACACCGCCGTGACCGGCGCGGGCGCGGTCGGGTACGAGTCGGGCAGCCAGAACGACAGCGGGAAGACGGCGGCCTTGATGCTGAACGCGAGCAGCAGCATGAGGTGCAGGATCAGCTGCGTCTCCTGAGGCAGCTCGCCCATGCGCTCGGAGATCTGCACCATGTTGACGGTGCCGAGCGCGCCGTAGATCATGGCGATCGCCGCGAGGAAGAGGATCGACGACACCAGCGAGACGACGATGTAGACGACGCCGGTGCGGATGCGCGACTCGGTCGATCCCAGCGTGATGAGCACGTACGAGGCGACGAGCAGGATCTCGAACCCGACGTAGAGGTTGAACAGGTCGCCCGCGATGAACGCGTTGAAGATGCCCGCGCCGAGGATCAGGTACGAGGGGTGGAAGATCGAGACCGGCGTGTCGTCGTCGCCGTCGGCGGCGCCCTGACCGACCGAGAACAGCAGGACCGCGAGCAGCACGATGCTCGACACGACGACCAGGAGCGCCGCGAGCCGGTCGACGTACAGCACGATGCCGAACGGGATGGGCCAGCCGCCCACCGACACCGCGATCGGCTGGTCGCCGGTGTCGACGACGTACAGCAGGATCGCCGCGATGACGGTCACGGCGCTCAGCGTCACGACCGACACGACCACCTGGGTCTTGCGGTGACGGCCGGCGATGAGTGCGATGGCGGCACCGAGCAGCGGCAGGGTGACCAGCAGCGGGACGAGCGCGGGGGCGATCTCGGTCATGCGTCGTCACCTCGATCCCGCGGCTTCTGGTCGGGGCGGTCCACCGGGGCGTCGTCACGGAGGCCCGCGAAGTCGCGCGCACCGAGGATCGTGATCGGCGCGGTCTCGGTCCCGACGAAGTCGGTGGTCGCGTCGTCGTCGGCGTCCTCGATCTCGGTCTCCTCGTCCATCGTCTCCTCGACCTCGGCGGCGCGCTCGCGCACCTCGAGATCGGCCTCGTCGTCCGCCACGGTGTCGGCCTGGCCGAGCTGCCACGACCGGTAGATCAGGGCGAGGAGGAACGCCGACACGGCGAAGGTGATGACGATGGCGGTCAGCGTCAGGGCCTGCGGGAGCGGGTCCGACATCTCGTCGACCGATGCCGAGCCGAAGAACGGCGCGACCCCCGGGCGGCCCATCACGATGAGCAGCAGCAGGTTCGTCGCGTTGCCGAGCAGCAGGAAGCCGATGAGCACGCGGGTGAGGCTGCGCTCGAGCATGGCGTAGACGCCGCAAGCGAAGAGCACGGCCATCACGATGATGAGGACGAGGGAGACGTTCACGGCACCGTCACCCCCTGCTGCTCGCGCGCTTCCTGCGCCTGGCGGTCGACCTCGGCGCCGAGGCTGCGCAGCACGTCGAGCACGAGCCCGATGACGACGAGGTAGACACCGATGTCGAAGAGGGTGGAGGTGACGAACTCGACGTGGCCGAGCACCGGCACGGTCCACTCCCAGAAGTAGCTGGTGAGCGGCTGGTCGCCGAAGAACACGGGCACGATGGCGCACGCGACGGCGATCGTCATGCCGGTGCCCAGCAGGCGCCCGGCGTCGGTGGGCGCGGCGGCGCCGAGCTCGTAGCGACCGCCCGCGATGTAGCGCATGACGAGCGCCATGCCCGCGACCAGGCCGCCGGCGAACCCGCCGCCGGGCAGGTTGTGGCCGGCGAAGAGCAGGTACAGCGACACGATGATGATGGTGTGGAACAGGATCCGCACGATCACCTCGAGCATGATCGAGCGGTTCTCGGGCCGCACGCGCTGGCCGCCGACGAGCCACGCCATGCGTCCGCCGCCGGCCCCGCGGGGCTGGACGCCCTCCGCGGTCTCGACGAGGGGGCGCCGCGTGCGCGTCGCGCCGGTGGGCAGCGACGAGATCGCGCGGGAGAGCGTGTCGGCCCGGTGGGTGACGAAGACGAGGGATGCCACACCCGTCGCCGCGAGGATCAGCACCGACAGCTCGCCCATCGTGTCCCACCCGCGAAGGTCGACGAGGGCGACGTTGACGACGTTCTTGCCGTGGCCGAGCTCGTACGCCAGATCGGGGAAGGCGTCGGAGATCGGCTTCTCGACGCGGGCGCTGGTGGCCACGATCGCGACGAGCGCCATCGTGATGCCGACCGCGGCGCCGAGCACGGCACGGGCGACCGGCCACACCGAGGCGTTGTGCTCGCCGAGGCGTGACGGGATGCGGCGCAGCACGAGCGCGAACGCGACGAGCGTCACCGTCTCGACGAGGATCTGGGTGAGTGCGAGGTCGGGCGCACCGCTGGTGGCGAAGAGCAGCACCATGCCGAGGCCCGTCACCGACACCAGCACGACACCGGTGTAGCGCTTGCGCGCGCGGATCGCGATGAGCCCGGCGGCGATCATGATGGGCGCCACCAGCAGCTGCGTGGGCGTCTGGTACGCGTCGAGCTTCGCCTGCCAGTCGGGGCTCGCGAGCAGCGCGGTCGCCTCGGCGGCGACGAACACGATGAAGATCGTGCCGACGTAGACGGGCAGCGAGCCGCGCTGCGTGAGGCTCGTCGTGACGACCGACAGGCGGGCGATGACACGCAGGGCCCCGTTGTACGCGTCGGCCGCGGTGAACGGCAGCAGGCGCTTCGCCGGGCGCCAGGACCGCGTCGCCCAGAACACGACGACGCCGATCGCGATCGTCGCGAGCGAGATCCACAGCGCCGGCTCGAGCCCGTGCCAGAGCGCGATGTGGGCGGGGTGCTCGGGCGCGGCGACGCCGGGCGTCGACAGCGGCGCCTCGTCGGCGTAGGGCGTGAACACCTTGTCGAGCCACGGCGCGGCAGCGCCCGCGACCACGGTGAGGCCCGAGAGCACGATCGGCGCGACGAGGAAACCGATCGGCGGGTCGGGCCATTCCGTATCGGGCATACGATCGCCGTTCGCGTCGCGCTTGGTCGCGTACGCACCCCAGAGGAAGCGGATGCCGTAGCCCGCGGTCAGCACCGAGCCCAGGGCGACTCCCACCAGCGCCACGATCCCCCACACCGCGCCGCCGAGTGCCTCGTGCAGGAGCGCCGCGAGGGCGCCCTCCTTGGCGACGAAGCCGATGGTGGGGATGATGCCGACCATCGAGGCGACGGCGATGATCGAGAACGTCGCCATGACCGGCGCCTGCCGGCCGACGCCGGAGAGCTCCGTCAGATCACGTGTCGACAGCTGGCGGTCGATCACGCCGACCACGAGGAACAGCGCCGACTTGAAGAGGGCGTGGCTGAGCAGCAGCGCAAGACCTGCGAGCGCAGCATCCCGTGTCCCGTAGCCGAGCACGACGGTCAGCAGGCCCAGCTGGCTGACGGTGCCGAAGGCGAGCACGCGCTTGAGGTCGGTCTCGCGGAGCGCCTGGAAGCCGCCGAGCAGCATCGTGAAGACACCGAGCGCGATCACGATCGGCCGCCACGGCGGCGCGATCGCGAACACCGGCGCGAAGCGGGCGATGAGGTAGATGCCCGCCTTCACCATGGCCGCCGCGTGCAGGTACGCGCTCACCGGCGTGGGAGCGGCCATGGCGCCGGGGAGCCAGAAGTGGAAGGGGAAGATCGCCGACTTGCTGAGCGCGCCGACCAGGATCATCACGAGCGCGGCGTCGACGATCGGGCCGGACGGGGCCTCGACGAGGATCGTCGAGATGCTCGACGTTCCCGCATCGACCACGAGCAGCACCACGCCGATGAGCATCACGAGACCGCCGAGCGTCGTGACGAGCAGGGCCTGCAGCGCCGCACGGCGGCTCGCCGCGCGCTTGTTGTAGTACCCGATGAGCAGGTACGACAGCACGCTCGTGACTTCCCAGAACATCACCAGCACGACGAGGTCGTCGGTGAGGACCAGCCCGTACATGGCGCCCGCGAACGCGAGCAGCACCGCGGCGAACTGGCCGAGGTTCTCTTTCTTGCCGTCGAAGTACCAGCGGCAGTAGATCATCACGAGCGCGCCGACGCCGGTGACGACCAGCGTCATCAGCCATGACAGCGTGTCCATGCGCATCGAGAGGTCGATGCCCAACGGCGGGATCCAGGCGTATGTCTCGAACGGAATGTCACCGGAGAGCACCTGCGGCGTGAGCACCGCGGCGTAGACGAACCCGGCGATCGGCAGGATCGCCGCGACGTAGAACGCGCGGGCGCCGATGCGTGCGACAAGCCACGGGAGCAGGATCGGGACGACCGCGAACGCGCCAAGAACGAGGAGCATTCGGGCCTCCTCGGGGTCGTCGGCAGCGCAGGTCAGAGGAGGACGGCGCAAAGCCCAGGCGATCGGGGTTGTCCTGACCATCCTACCGGGCGCTGCGCACCCGATCTCCCGGGCGGCATGCATCGGCCGTCCGTGGGAGAGTGTTGCGGTGGCCGAAGAGAGCCCCACTCCCGCGACCGGGACACCGGCGCCGCCGCGCTGGGCGCGGGAGCTTCTCGGCGTCCTCGTCGCCGTCGCGATCGGGATCGCCGTCGTGGCGGCGGTGACGGCATCCGCCCGCGCGGACCTGCTGTTCCACGACGCGGATTCGCTGGTCACGACGCTGATCGTCAGGTCGATCGCGATCGGCCAGCCGCAGGACTGGGCGCTCTCGTCGGTGCTGTTCCTGCCCGAGACCGCGGTGCTCGGCCTGCTCACGCTGTTCGGGCTGGGCGTCGAGGGCACGCTCGCTCTCGCGGGGGTCGTGAACGTCGTCGCGCTCTACGGCGCGCTTCGCGTGGCCGCGGGCACCCTCGCGCGCGGGCGGGCTCCGATCGCGGGGGCGCTGCTCGCGCTCGGCGCGTTCGGGCTGCTCGCCGCGAGTGAGGCCTCCCCGTCGAGGGACGCCCTGGAGCTCGCCTCTCTCCTCACCACGACGACCTACTACTCCGCGACCGTCATCGGCGTCGTGCTCACCGTGGGCATCGCACGGCGAGGACTCGACCGCGCGCGCGGCGCCGTGCCGTGGGGCGCCGTGGCCGGTGTCGGGCTGGTGGCGGCGGCATCCGTCCTCACCAATCCGCTGTTCGCCGTGTGGGCGACCGTGCCGCTCGGCCTGGTGCTGGGCGTCGTCGCGATCCGCCGGAGGGGCGCACGATGGCTCGTCGGCGGACTCGCCGCCGGCACGGCGATCGGCTTCGCGGGACGGATCCCGCTGGCCCCCTTCATCGCGAACACCGGGGCCGGCTACTTCGACCCGTCGCTCTGGCGCTCCTCGCTCGAGTACTACGGGGCGCTGCTCGCCGACCGGTGGAGCGCGCCCTGGGGCGCAGCATCCGTCGTCCTCCTGCTGGTGCTGTGGGGCGGGTGCATCGCCGCGACGGTGCTGCTCGCCCGGCGGAGCGAGATCGGCGCGACGGTGGTCGCGGCGTGCGGCTGGGCGATGCCCCTCCTCGTGGTGGGGGGTGCGGTCGTCGCGGGCACGCACGCGGCCCGCTACCTGCAGCCGGCGGTGTTCGCCCCGGTGCTCGGGCTCGCGTCGCGGTGCTGCCGGCGCTGCTGCCGCGCACGCTCACGGCGATGCGGCCCGTGCTGGCGGTCGTTGCGACGGTGGCGGCGGTGGTGGGGCTGGTGGCGGCGGTCGGGATCGGTGTGCCCCGGATCGCGGCCACCGCGAACGCGCCCGATGCCGACCTGGCCTGCGTCGTGGACTGGGTGGAGCAGTCGGGCCGCGTCGGCGCCGGCCAGTTCTGGACAGTGCGGCTGCCGAAGACGCACCTCGCCGACCCGCGAGAGCTCGTGCAGGTCGACCACAGGCTCCGGGGCTACGCGTGGCTCGTGAACCGCGACGACTTCCGCGTGGGCGAGGTGTCGTTCCTGGTCCTGGACGCGCAGTCGGCCGCGTTCACGCTGCCCGGCGGGGTGACGCTCGGCGACGCCGACCTGATCTCGTGCGGCCGCTACACGATCGCGGACTTCGGCACGCGGACGCTGCCGATCGGCCCGCTGCGCTCGTAGTGCCGGCTTAGGCCGTCGCGGACGGTGCGGGCCCCGTGGTGTTGCCCTCGCGGAAGGTGCAGGTGAAACGGATCGACGCCGCGGGGCTCCCCTCGAGCATCGCGGCCACGGCGGCGCCCGCGGCGCGGCCCTTGTCGGTGGCGGGCTGCACCAGGGTGGTGAGCTCGTACGGCGCGAGCCCGTCGACCACGATGCCGTCGAAGCCGGTGACGCTGACGTCCTCCGGAACGCGCAGGCCGGCCTCTTCGGCCGCCCGGATCACGCCGGCCGCGAGCAGGTCGCTCTGCGCGATGACCGCGGTCGGGCGCCGGTCGGGATCGGCGAAGATCTCGCGGCCGGCCGCGAACCCCTCGTCGATGAAGCTGCCGGCAGCGGCGAAGGCGGGGGCGTCGGGGAAGATGTCGAGCGCACCCGCGAGCCGCTCGCGGGTGACGTCCACCGTGACCGCCGTGTCGTCGTGCAGCCAGCCGCGCTGCCAGTCCACGCGAGCGGGAAGGGTGACGACGGCGGCCTCGCGGTGCCCGAGCGCGCGCAGGTGACTCGCGGCCTGGCGCTGGGCCTCGCGGTTGTCGAGGCCGATGCGCGGCACATCGTCGCCGGCATCGCCCTCGATGACGACGACCGGGATGCCGCGTGCCTTGACGGTCTCGAGGGACTCGCGCAGCAGGCCGCTGCAGCCGATGAGCACGGCGGCGTCGAGCGGCGCGGTGGTGAGCGACGGGCCGCTGCCGGTGGGCTCGTGGTCGCGCAGGAGCAGCAGCCCGGCGCCGAGCGGGGTGACCGCGTCGGCGAGGCCGTCCATCATGAGGGTCTTGACCGGGTCGAGGAACGCGGTGCCCAGGTGCTCCTCGAACACCACGCCGACGATCCCCGAGCGGCCGCGCCGGAGCGACGCCGCGCGGGGGTCGGGACCGGTGTAGCCGAGGGCTGCGGCCGCGTCGAGCACGCGGCGGCGCGTCGCGTCCGACACGGGGGTCTTGCCGCTGAACACCACGGAGGCGG
The DNA here is from genome assembly GCF_042267145.1 of Microbacterium sp. NPDC056044. NCBI lineage: Bacteria > Bacillati > Actinomycetota > Actinomycetes > Micrococcales > Microbacteriaceae > Microbacterium > Microbacterium sp. NPDC056044. Next base: position 403,939 of record NZ_JBHJWZ010000002.1, read on the forward strand.
TCGACGGCGAGACGCCTGCCTCGCGGGCGACGTCCGAGATGGTGGCGCGGCGGATGCCGGTGTCCTGTCGGCTCATGCTGTGACGATCGTAGCCCGTCGCCAAGGCGGGATGTCGAATCGATTCGAGGAACTCCGAATCGATTCGGTAGCATGTGCGGATGGATACCGCGCTCACCCGCCGGCAACTGGTCGCCTGGCGCACCGCGATCTTCACGATCTTCCTCGTCATGGGAGTCGGGTTCGCGTCGTGGGCGTCGCGCCTGCCCGCCGTCAAGAACGACCTCGGCATCAACGACCTCCAGGTCGGCGTGCTGCTCTTCGTGTCGGGCGCCGCGTCGATCGTCGGCCTGTCGCTCGCGAACGTCATCGTCGCCCGCTGGGGCGCCCGGCGCGGCATGTTCGCGACGATCATCACGTTCGCCCTCGGCGTCGTGGTGGCGGGAGTCGGCGTCGAGTTCGTCGAGTCCTACTTCGTTGCCGCCGTGGGACTCGGGCTCATGGGCCTCGGAATGAGCGCCACCGACGTCATGATGAACGTCGAGGCGGCGGCGGTGGAGCAGGCGTTCGAGCGCACGCTCATGCCGCTGTTCCACGCCTTCTTCAGCCTCGGCACCGTCGCGGGCGCCGGGCTGGGCGTCGCCATGGCGGCGCTGGGCATCGGCGTCGGCTGGCACCTCGGCGGCGCCGGTCTCATCGTGGCCGCGGCAGGCCTGCTGGCGCTGCGCGCCGTCCCCGTGCGCGAGAGCGTGCACGACGACCCTGCGACGACCATCACGCGCCGCGAGCGCTTCGCAGAACTGGCGGCCGTCTGGCGCGACCCCCGCACCTACGCGATCGGCGCGATCATGCTCGGCATGGCGTTCGCCGAGGGCAGCGCCAACGACTGGCTCACGATCGCGATGGTCGACGGCCACGCCCAGACCGAGGCCGTCGGCGCGATCGCGCTCACGGTATTCTCGGTCGCGATGACCGCGTTCCGCATCATCGGCGGGCCGCTCGTGGACCGGATCGGCCGCGTGTGGGCGCTGCGCATCCTGTCGATCGCGGCGGGCGTCGGCCTCGTCATGTTCATCCTCGCGCCGAACCTGCCGATCGCCTTCATCGGCATCGCGCTGTGGGGCGCGGGCGCCTCGCTGGGCTTCCCCCTCGGCATGTCGGCCGCGGCCGACGACCCGAAGAAGGCGGCCGCGTCGGTCTCGGCCGCGGCGACCATCGGCTACCTGGCGTTCCTGTGCGGCCCGCCGATCCTGGGCTGGATCAGCCACGAGATCGGCATCCTGCCGACGCTGTGGATCATCGTCGCCCTGATCGCGATGTCGGGGCTCGCCTCGGGCGCCGCGAAGCCGATCGCGGGGTCGAAGGTCGGCGCGGGGCACGCGCACCACTGAGCGCCGGGCCCGGCGCGCCGGGCTCGCCGGGCGTCGGACCGCCGGGGGCCGGACCGCCGCGGGTCAGAGGCGGTCGGCCACGGTAGCCGCGACGGTGAGCCAGGCGTCGCGCGTCTCGGGCGAGAGCGCATCGAAGTCGATGGCCCCGCCGTCGACGAGCGACGGATCGAACGGCGCGTTCACGACCGCCGAGGTCACCTGCTCGAAGTGCTGCGAGAGGCGCGACTCGAGACGGCGATCCACGCGCGAGGACGGCGCCGTCAACACGGTCACGGCCTCGTCGATCTTGCGGCCGAAGCCCTTCTCGCGCAGGCCGTCGAGCAGCCACGCGGCACTGGCCGCGGTGTCTTCGCGCACCGTCGACACGATCACGAGCTGGTCCGCGGCGGCGACCGCGGCGACCCAGTTCGAGGCGCGCATGTTGTTGCCGGTGTCGACGACCATCAGTCGGTAGTAGCGGCGCAGCAGCGCGTGGAGGCGGTCGAACGCGGCCGCATCGATCGTCGAGGAGGCCGCGGCATCCTCATCCGAAGCGAGCACGTCGAAGCGCGCGTCGACCTGCGTGCGCACGTAGTGGTCGAGCGCCGCGAGGCTGGACCCCCGGAAGTTCGAGGCCTCGTCGAGGTCCTCGAGGAGGTCGACCGCCGTGCGGTTGTGCGGCGCGTGCTGCGCCCGCCAGCCGAGCGTGCCGCGGGTCTCGTTGTTGTCCCACGCGAGGGTCGCGCCGCCGCGCAGCGTCCCGAACGTCGCGGCGAGCAGCAGCGTGCTCGTCGTCTTGTGCGCCCCGCCCTTCGGGTTGAGCACGACGATCGTGCGCGGCGCGTCCAGGCGACGCTGCACACGGCGCTCGCGGTCGAGCCGCGACCGCTCGACGCGGCCGGGCGCGGGCGAGATGAGGCCGCCGGTCGCGCGGCGCACCGCTCCCTGCCAGCCCGCCGTCGCCCGCAGGCGCCCGCCGTCGCTGCGCGAGTCGAGCAGATCCTGCAGGGTCGGGCGCGCCGGGTCCTGCGACACCGGCTCGGGGCCCGGCACCGCGGGGACGGGTGTCGGCGCCGTCACCGGCAAGGCCGGGGGCACCGCCGCGGCGGGCACGGCAGGAGCCGCGGCGGGCGCGGCCGGGGCCGGTGCGCCGGGCACGGCCGGTGCCGGGGCTGCCGCAGGCGCGAGGGCCGCAGCATCCATCTCCGCCTCCTCCAGGGCCTCGTCGAAGGTGCCGTCCGGGTGCACCACGAGCGGCCAGCGGGACGAGCCCTCGACGAGGGTCGCGTGGGCCGGTTCGCCGGCGGATGCTGCGAGCTGACGGATGCCTTCGACCACGCGGTCGCGCAGGGCCAGGCTGTCGGGCGCGACGATCTCCTCGACGTCGCCGCCGACGTGGAGCTCGGCGACGGTGCTGGACAGGATGTGGACGGTCGCGTCGGGCTGACGAGAGTTCATCGGTTCTTCTCCGGACGAAGGGGCGTGGGGAGCCGGGGTCTGGGGGCCCGGCAGAGCGCGGGTACCGAGGGCAAAGGCTATCCGACGAGCCTGGGCGCGCCGGCGCGGGAGCTAGGCTCTTCGGGTGCGTCTTGTCATCGCCCGCTGCTCCGTCGACTACACCGGGCGGCTCAACGCCCACCTGCCCCTCGCCACCCGGCTGCTGGTGCACAAGGGCGACGGCTCGCTGCTGGTGCACTCCGACGGCGGTTCGTACAAGCCGCTCAACTGGATGAGCCCGCCGTGCCGGCTCGACGTCGAGGTGCCCGACGAGGAGTCGGCGTCCGCCGGGGTGCTCGAGCACTGGCGCGTGACCCACGCGAAGACCGGCGACGCCCTGCTGGTGCGCATCTACGAGGTCATCCACGACTCGTCGCACGAGCTCGGCATCGACCCGGGACTGCAGAAGGACGGCGTCGAGGCCGACCTGCAGCGCCTGCTCGCCGAGCAGGTCGACGTCATCGGCGAGAACCTGACGCTCGTGCGCCGCGAGTTCCCGACGGCCATCGGCCCGGTCGACCTGCTCCTGCGCGACCCCGAGGGCGGCACGATCGCGGTCGAGGTCAAGCGCCGCGGCGACATCGACGGCGTCGAGCAGCTCACCCGCTACCTCGAGCTGCTGGGCCGCGACCCGCACCTCGCCCCCGTCACCGGCGTCTTCGCCGCCCAGGAGATCAAGCCCCAGGCGAAGGTGCTCGCCGCGGACCGCGGCATCCGCTGCGTCACCCTCGACTACGAGGGCATGAAGGGCATCGAGTCCGGCGCCCCGCGCCTCTTCTGACCCGCGAGAGTACAGCTGGTCGCCGAAAGGTAGGGAAGCAACCACCCTCTCGTCCACCAGGAGTACTCTCGCGGCGAGAGGGGCGGGGGGGTTGCGCGGCTTAGGCTGGACGCATGCCGAACCGATCGCCGTGGACCTGTGTGCTCTGGGACGTCGACGGGACGATCGTGGACGCGTCCGACGGCATCCTCCGGCGCCTCACGATCGCCCTCGAGCACTTCGGCAAGCGTCCTCCGACCCGCGCCGAGCTCGTCCACTGGATCGGGCCGCCGATGTACGAGTCGTTCCAGGTGAACGTCGGCATGACGCCCGAGCAGTCGGCCGAGGCCGTCGCCTTCTACCGCACGCTTGGCAAGGCCGACGGGTACACGACGGGCGCCAAGCTCTTCCCGGGAGTGGGTGAGCTGATCATGGATGTCGCGGCCTGCGGCATCCCGCAGGCCACGGCCAGTTCGAAGCCCGAGGTGCAGGTCGTCGCCCTCATGGACCACTTCGACCTGTCGACCTCGCTCACCGCGATCGTCGGCGCGACGCCGGACGAGAAGACGCTGAGCGCGAAGGCCGACATCGTCGCCGAGGCGCTGCGTCGCCTCGCCGCGGCCGGCGTCGACACGAGTCGCCCGGTGCTCGTCGGCGACCGCCACCATGACGTCGACGGCGGCGCCGCGCACGGCGTTCCGGTGATCTTCGTGCGCTGGGGCTTCAGCTGGCCGCACGAGTCCGAGGGTGCGCAGGCTGTGGTCGACGACGTCGATCAGCTGCGCGCGCTGCTGCTGTTCGGCGAGCAGCCCGAGCAGCCCGAGCAGTCCGAAGACACCGCGGCCGTGACCGCCGGCGTCGCCGATGCCTGAGCTCGCCGCCGCGATCCTGGGGTGGCTGGTGCCGGCCCTGGTCGTGTTCGGCGTGACGGCGATCGCCGTCGCGGTCATCGTGTGGGCCGTCCGCCGCGCGCGCCGCTCCCCCCGCGCCCGCGCGGCCGCGGCCGACGAGCGCGCGAAGGCGGGAGCCACGCTCGTGCGCCTCGACGACGAGGTCGGCGAGCTCGACCTCGAGGTCGGCCTGTCGGGCGCCCTCTACGGCGGCGATGCGCCGGCGTCGCTGCGGCGCGCCCGTCTGACCGCGCAGCACGTGCGCGACGACGCCTTCCAGGACTACCGCGCGATCAGCGACCCCGCCGTCGCCCCTCACGAGGTGCACCGCGTCGCCGCGCGCATCGAGCGCCGCACGGCCGAGGCTCTCGCCACGGTCGCCGCCGCGCGCCGCGAGCACGGCGCGTGGGTCACCGCGAACGTGTCGGCCGCCGGCCAGATCGACGCTGCCCGCCGCCGTCTCGCCGGGCTCACCGCGTCGATGGGCGACCCGGCCGCGCTCGTCGCCGAGCTGTCGTCGCGCTTCGCCGAGGAGGAGTGGAGGGATGCCTCGCGCGCGGCGCACGCCGCCCTCTCCGAGGTATCGGCCGCCGAGCGGCACCTCGACGCCGCGGCGAGCCGCACTGCCGACCCGTCGCTGAGCGCCCTGCCCGACCTCGCCGCCGCCGAGCGGGCGCTGCGCCAGGCCGAGGCCGACGCCCGCAATCTCGAAGAGACCCACCGCCTCGTGCTGCAGGCGGCCCAGGCCGTGCCCGACGAGATCGCGGCGGCGCGCACCGCGCTGCGCCAGGCCGCCGTCGCGCGCGAGCACCTCGATGCGGCCGATGCGGCCCGGCTGGGCGCCGAGCTGCACGCCATCGACGACGAGCTCAACCGCATCGAGACGGATGCTGCGCGCCACCCCACCCGCACGGTCGATGCCATCGCGCGCCTGCGCGGACGGCTCGACCTCGCCCTCGGCGACGCCCGCACCGCCCAGCAGCGGCTGCGCGGCGCACGCACCGCCCTGCCGGGCACGCTCGCCGCCGCGCGCGGCGCACTGGCGCAGGCCGAGGCATCCGTCTCCCGCGCCCGCGCCGGAGCCGACGCGCGATCGCGCCTGCTCTCGGCCCAGCGCGAACTCGCCCAGGCCCGCCAGACGCAGGACCCCGTGGCCGCGCTCGACGCCGCGCGCCGCGCGATGCGCGACGCCGAGGACGCCAAGGCCCTCGCCGACTACGCGAGCTGATGGGCCCGCCCGGATAAGGGACAGCGGGAAGACCCACCGCTATCGTGAACCCCATGAGCGACGGGGCGACTCAGAGACCGAACCGCGTGCTCGCCGGGGTGGGGCGGATCCCGGCGACGCTGACGATGATCGCGCTCGTCCTCGTGACGGGCGTCGTGTGGCAGGGGCTGTGGAGTCCGTTCGAAGACTCCGACGTCTTCGACGCGGTCGCCTACGGCCTGCCCGCCCTGGAGGCGGGGCGATGGTGGACGCCGATCACCGGCACCTTCTTCGTCAACGCGCCGTGGGTCTACCCGTTCACGATCGCCACCTTCGTCGGCATGGCCTACCTCGAGTTCCGCCGCGGCTGGCGCGTCGCCCTCGCGTACTACTGGATCGGCCAGCTGTTCGCGATCTTCGCGACCGCCCTGGTGCTGTGGGGCTGCTCGCTCTTCGCGTCGTGGGACTGGGCGCAGACGCAGGCCGCAGCGCTCGACGTCGGGCCGTCGGGCGGCACGTTCGCGTGCATCGCCGCGGCGATCGGCCTGCTGCGCAGCCCCTGGCGCGTCCGCGCGTGGCTCGTGCTGCTCGGCTACGTGTTCGTCGCGATGCTCTTCTGGGGCACGCTCGCCGACCTTGAGCACCTGCTCGCGGTGCTGCTGGTGCTGTTCGCCGACCGGTCGCTGCGCGTCCAGCGCACCACCATGCGCGAGCAGCGGCTCATCGCCTTCATCGCGGTGCTGGTGCTCGGGGCGGTCGAGGTCATCACGATCCTTGTGCCGACCGACGGGCCCCTCGGCTCCACGGAACCCGCCTCGGGCGGCTTCTGGGACTTCGCGATCGATGTCGTGATCATCCTGATCATCGCGAACGGGCTGCGTCGCGGACGCCGCTGGGCGTGGGTGCTCGCCATCATCCTGGCCGTCTTCAACGTTCTCACCGCACTCCTCGTCACGGCGGCCATCGTCATCGCGTCCGAGGCGCAGGTCGAGGCCACCATCGACGGCGAGACCGAACTCGCTCTCGCCAGCGGCGCGATGTGGCTGCTCATGCTCGTCTACCTGATCCGGGTGCGCCGCGCCTTCCGCGCCCGGCGCCGCTCGCGGATCGGCCTGCAGCCGGCGCCCGGCATCGAAGACGTGAAGCGGATGCTGCACGCCCACGGCGGCGGAACCCTCTCGTGGATGACGACCTGGGAGGGGAACACCTACGCCCGCACGACCGACAGCATCGTCGCGTACCAGCGGCGTGCGGGGGTGGCGCTGGCCCTCGCGGACCCGATCGGTCCGGAGTCGTCCCGTGCGGCAGCCGTCCAGGAGTTCATCCACGACGCGGAGCGGGCGGGACTGATCCCCTGCTTCTTCAGCGCCGACGAGGCCACGCGGGCCGCGGTGCCGGCGTCGTGGCGCAGCCTGGTCGTGGCCGACGACACGATCGTGGACCTGCCGGGCCTCGAGTTCACCGGCAAGCGGTGGAACTCGGTGCGGTCGTCGCTCAACCGGGCGGGTCGCGAAGAGATGACGTTCCGCATGACCCATCTCAAGGAGGAGTCGTGGGGCGTGCAGCAGCAGCTGCGCGCCATCTCGGAGATGTGGGTGGGCGACAAGGGCCTGCCCGAGATGGGGTTCACGCTCGGCACGCTCGTCGAAGCAGAGGACCCGGAGGTGCGTCTCGCCCTGGCGCTCGCGCCGAACGGCGACGTCGACGGGTTCCTGTCGTGGCTGCCCGTCTACGGTGCCGACGGCACCGTCCGGGGGTGGACGCTCGACCTCATGCGCCGGCGCGAAGGCGGCTTCGGGCCCGTGATGGAGTTCCTGATCGGTTCGTCGGCACGGCTCTTCTCCGATGAGGGTGCCGAGATCATGTCGCTCTCAGGCGCGCCGCTCGCCCACGACTACCCGCCGGACGCCGGCATGCTCGCCGCCCTCAGCGACAGGCTCGCTGAGGCGCTCGAGCCGGTATACGGGTTCCGGTCGCTGCACCGCTTCAAGGAGAAGTTCCATCCGCGGTACGAGACCATGTATCTGCTCTTCCGCGACGAGAGCGACCTCACGCGGATCGGCGGAGCGCTCACGCGGGCGTTCCTGCCCGACGCGACGCTGCGTCAGTTCGCCGGCGCGGGACTCGAACTCGTGCGCGGCGAGCGGGACTGAGCCCGCGCGGCGCGCACCCGCCCCGGCCACCGGGGAGGCCGTCACGCGCGACGAAGTCGCGGCACCCGCCCGTGGGAATCGGGATACCGCGACTTCGACCGCGGTGAAGCGATCGGTCCGCCGCTCAGAGCGGGCGGATGTTCTCGGCCTGGAGGCCCTTGGGTCCCTGCGCGATCTCGAACTCGACGCGCTGGTTCTCCTCGAGGGAGCGGTAACCGCTCGACTCGATCGCGCTGTAGTGCGCGAAGACGTCTGCGCCACCCTCATCGGGAGCGATGAAGCCGAAGCCCTTTTCCGAGTTGAACCACTTGACGGTGCCCTGCGTGCTCATTACTTGCCGTTCTTCGTTGATCTCACCGCGATTGCGGCGATTGCATCCAACGTAGTGAAACAGCGGGCATGCGGCGAGACCCAGTTGTGAAGGTGACACAAATGTTGCACAGCAACCGGTGGACCACAGGGGCCATCGTCCGCCCGGGCTGAGCTTGGCTCGAAAGCCCGGGCGTCGACGGATCCCCCCGGATAGGCCACGTCGTAACGTGGACAGGCATCATCGTACCGATATATCACCGCAAGAGCGAGTGCAGATCCTCAGCGTTTGCGCTTGTTCTCGAAGGACTTCACCGGCGCTCGCGAACGTCCCGCTCACCGGTATCCGAGGGTCTATGCAGATGAATCCTCCGGCGTACACTGGTGCCACTTATGACCGCCCCCTTCGTGCCTCTCGAGCCGAGCCGCGCCGTGCTCGGGGACGAGGTGTACGCGCACCTGGGCGAGGCGATCCTCGACGGGCGGCTGGCCCCGGGCGAGCGTCTGCGCGACCAGGAACTGGCGGAGTGGCTCGGCGTCTCCCGCACCCCGGTGCGCGAGGCGCTGCAGCGGCTGGAGCGCGCCGGCCTGGTCGAGGTGTCGCCTCACCGCTACACGCGGGTGTCGCACCCCAACCAGCAGAACGACACGATAGAGCTCGTCGCCTACAACATGGGCCTCGCGGTGCGCATGGCATCGGCACGGGCCGACGCGGACTCCCTCGAGCTGGCACTGGAGCGTCTCGACGACGTGATCGCAGCCTCGCGCGACAACGAGCCCGCAGCCCTCGCCGTGGTGAGCCACGCCTTCTTCTCGGTCGTCACGCGCGCGAGCGGCAACTTCGCCCTCCAGCAGTTCGTGCGCGAGTACGAGTTCGCGATCCGGCGCGACATGGTCGGCTGGCAGCCGTTCATCGAGTGCCCCATCGGGCGCACCGCCGCCTACGAAGAGTTCCGCGACGCCTTCCGTGCCCGCGACGCCGACCGCGCCGAGACCCTGCTGCGCAGCATCCACGGCCTGAACTGACCCCGCCCTTCTCGGTGGGGGATGCCGCGGCTACCGTGAGACCGTGAACCACATCGAGCTGCGCCCCGTCGACGAAGACGACCTCGACGCCATCTTCGAGATGATGCGCGACCGCGAGGCGATCGCCATGGCCGCGTTCACGGCGGAGGACCCGGACGACCGGGCCGCATTCGATGCCTGGGTCGCGCGCGAGCTCGCCTCGCCCGGCGTTCTGTCGTTCGTCGTCACCGAGAACGGCGGATTCGCCGGGACCGCAGCATCCTTCACCGTCGACGGCGACCGCGAGGTCACCTACTGGATCGCGCGGCACGCGTGGGGGCGGGGCGTCGCCACCCAGGCGCTGCGGCTGCTGGTCTCGCGCGAGCCCATCCGCCCGCTGTTCGCCCGCGCCGCCGCCCACAACGCCGCCTCGATCGCCGTGCTCACCAAGGTCGGCTTCACCGAGGTGTCGCGCAACGTCGATTACGCGCCCGGCGTCGGCCGCGAGATCGAAGAGATCGTGTTCACGCTTCCGCCGGCGCTCGACGGCATCTGAGCCTCCCGCGCGGGAGAAATACAAAAAGAAGAGGACTCCCTCTCGGGAGTCCTCTTCTGCGCTGTGCGCGAGGGGGGAGTTGAACCCCCACGCCCTTTCGGGCACTGGCACCTGAAGCCAGCGCGTCTGCCTATTCCGCCACTCGCGCGAGCCACGGGATCCGGAGATCCCGCGAAACTCAACTTCCCGAGGATATCATGCGTCGCGGCCCCTTCCGAACTCACCTGCTCGGGGGCGCGATCCATGACGGGTACAGCCTGTGCAATTAGCATGTAGCAACCGGCACCCCCCTCTAGAGGAGCTCCGTGGGACTACTTGACAGCTTCGAGAAAGGTCTGGAGCGCGCAGTCAACAGCGCGTTCGCCAAGACCTTCCGCAGCGGCATCCAGCCTGTCGAGATCGCCTCAGCCCTGCGCAGCGAACTCGACAAGAAGGCGGCCGTCGTGAGCCGCGACCGCATCCTGGCACCGAACACGTTCACGGTGCGCCTGTCGCCGGCCGACGACGACCGCGTCTCGGCGCTCGGCGACGCGCTGCTGCACGAGCTCGACACGCTCGTGCACGCGCACGCCAAGGCGCAGGGCTACTCGTTCGCGGGCCCCGTGACGATCGCGATCCGCCGCGACGACGAGGTCTCGACCGGCACGCTCCGTGTCGAGTCGTCGACCGCCCAGGGCGGCCGCGTGTCGTGGCGCGGCGTCGTCGACGTCGAAGGCCGCCGCATCCCGCTGACGAAGTCGCGCACGGTCATCGGCCGCGGCAGCGACGCCGACATCACTGTCGCCGACTCCGGCACCAGCCGCAAGCACGTCGAGATCCTGTGGGACGGCGAGCGGGCCATGGTGCGCGACCTCGGCTCGACCAACGGCACCATGCTCGACGGCCGCAAGGTGTCCGAGGCGGCGCTCCCCCCCGACTCGACCGTGCGGATCGGCCGCACCGACATCGTGTTCCGCGTCGTCGCGCAGGCGAGCGCGCCGCGGGCCGCAGCATCCGTCGACGATGCCACCCGGGCGTTCGACGCGCACGAGAGGGGCCCGCTGGCATGAGCGAGCTCACCCTGCTGCTGCTGCGCATCGGATTCCTGGTGCTGCTGTGGGCGTTCGTCTTCGCCGTGGTCTATTCGCTGCGCGCCGACCTCTTCGGCGTGAAGGTGAGGCGGATGCCGGATGCTGCGGCCGCCGCAGCTGCCGGGTCCGCGGCATCCGCTCCCTCCGCCGCGTCGTCCGTCACCGCACCGGTCGCGCCGGTCGCCCAGGCACCCGCGGCGAAGCCGACCGGACCCGCGACCACCGCCACCGCGTCGCGCATCGTCATCACGAGCGGACCGAAGACCGGGCTCGAGCTGCCGCTCGGGAACGAGCCGCTCACGATCGGCCGCTCGAGCGAGTCGGGCCTCGTGATCCGCGACGACTACACGTCGAGCCACCATGCGCGCCTCGTGCTGTGGGGCGACCAGTGGATGATCCAGGATCTCGACTCGACGAACGGCACCTGGCACGACGGTGCCCGCGTGACCGCACCGGTCCCCGTGAACCTCGGCGCCCCGATCAAGGTCGGCGCGACGACGTTCGAGCTGCGGAAGTAGCGGGCGGACCCCTCGCATATGGTCTTCCAGGGCTCGAGCGCCGCGATCTCGCACACCGGCAAGGTGCGCTCCAACAACCAGGACTCGGGGTACGCCGGCTCGAACCTGTTCGTCGTCGCCGACGGCATGGGCGGTCACGCGGGCGGCGACGTCGCGTCGAGCCTCGCGATCTCGCGCCTGGAGGGGCTCGACCGGCCGTTCGACTCGACCGCGGAGGCGGAGCGGGCGCTCCGCGACGCCATCTCGGACGCCGCCGTCGACCTGATCGACACCGTCGGCGCGCGGCCGGAGCTCGCCGGCATGGGCACCACGGTCAGCGCGCTGATCATGGTCGACGACTACGCCGTCATCGCCCACATCGGCGACTCGCGCATCTACCTGTACCGCGACGGCGCCCTCACCCAGATCACCACCGACCACACGTTCGTGCAGCGCCTCGTCGACTCGGGCCGCATCACGCCCGAGGAGGCGCGCTACCACCCGCGTCGCTCGGTGCTCATGCGCGTGCTCGGCGACATGGACACCGATCCCGAGCTCGACACGTTCATCATGCCGACGCAGCCCGGCGACCGGTGGCTGCTGTGCTCGGACGGCCTGTCGGGCGTGGTCGACGACCCCCACACCTCCAAGGCGATGGGGCAGGGACTCGCTCCCGGCCGCACCGCCGACACCCTGCTGAAACAGGCGCTCGACGGCGGCGCGCCCGACAACGTCACGATCGTCATCGTCGACGTCGGCGGGCAGCATCCGCTCTTCTCAGGCACGCCCACGATCGTGGGCTCCGCGTCGAACCCGGTCGGCGTCGAGGTGCCCGCTGCCGCGCCGCGCCGCTCGAGCTGGCTGCACCCGAACCGCCAGGCGGCGAACGAGCCCACGCACTTCGAGCCGGCGCCCGAGTTCCTCGAGGAGCTCATCGAGGAGGACCGCCGTCGCGCCCGGCGGCGCCGCATCGGCTGGATCGCGGGCGTGGCGCTGGTGCTCGTGCTCCTCGTCGGGGCCGCGTGGATCGGCTACCAGTGGACCCAGACGCGCTACTACGTCGGCGCCGACGAGGACACCGTCGTCATCTACCAGGGCGTGCAGCAGAGCATCGGGCCGATCTCGCTGTCGACCCCCTTCGAAGACACCGAGATCCCGCTCGATTCGCTCTCGCAGTTCGCCCGTGCGACGGTGGAGCAGACCATCTCGGCGAACTCGCTGTCGCACGCGCGGCAGATCGTGTCGGGAATCAGCCAGCTGGCGGGAGGCGGCGGATGAGCGCATCCACGAGTACGCCCACCGATGCGGTCTCGACCGACACCGCGGTGGTGCGGGCGCTGCGCCGCATCCGCGTGCCGCAGACGCAGCGCAACCGCGAGCTGGTGCTGCTGATCTTCGCGTTCGCGATCAACGGCTCGGCGATCGCGCTCGTGCAGCTGGGCGCCCAGGGCGTCATCGACTGGACGTTCCTGGTCTACTGCGGCGGGCTCACCGCCCTCGTGATCGCGCTGCACATCCTGCTGCGCCTGCGCGCCCGCTCGGCCGACCCCTTCGTGGTGCCGATCGCGACGCTGTTGACAGGACTCGGCCTCGCGATGATCTACCGGCTCGACCTGTACCGCGACCGCCACGGGTGGGATGCGTTCTCGACCCGGCAGCTCGCGTGGGCGGCGATCGCCCTGGTCGCCGGGATCCTCGTGGTGATGTTCCTCAAGAACTACCGCGTGCTGTTCCGGTACACGTACATCTTCGGCCTCGTCGGCATCGTGCTGCTCATCCTGCCGGTGATCCCGGGCCTCAGCGGCGGCGGCAACGCCGACGTGTGGGTCGACCTCGGCATCTTCACGTTCCAGCCCGGTGAGCTCGCGAAGATCGCCCTCGCCATCTTTTTCGCCGGGTACCTCGTCCGTACGCGCGAGAGCCTGACCTCGACGGGCACCCGCTTCCTCGGCATGACCTGGCCGCGCGCCCGCGAACTCGGGCCGCTGCTGGTGATCTGGCTGGTGTCGCTCGGCATCATCGTGCTGCAGCGCGACCTCGGCACCGGCGTGCTCATCTTCGGCATGTTCGTGGCGATGCTCTACGTCGCCACCGGCAAGACCAGCTGGGTGCTCATCGGTGTCGTGCTCGCGGTGTCGGGCGCGTTCCTCGCGTCGCGGATCCTGCCGTACGTCGGCGACCGCTTCTCGAACTGGCTCGACGCGTTCAACCCCGACCGCATGGACGGCCCCAGCTTCCAGCTGGTCAACGGCATCTTCGGCATGGCGCAGGGCGGGCTCATCGGCACCGGTCTCGGGCAGGGCCGGCCGTATCTCACGCCGGTCGCCGAGAGCGACTACATCCTCCCGGCCCTCGGTGAAGAGCTCGGCCTGATCGGCGTCTTCGCGATCCTGTGCCTCTACATGGTGTTCACGAGCCGGGGAATCCGCATCGGCCTCGCCGGGCAGGACGACTTCGGCAAGCTCCTCGCGACGGGCCTGTCGTTCACGATCGCCCTGCAGGTGTTCATCATGGTGGGCGGCGTCACGCGCCTCATCCCGCTCACCGGCCTCACCACGCCGTTCCTCGCGGCGGGCGGTTCGTCGCTCGTCGCGAACTGGATCATCGTCGCCCTGCTGCTGCGCATCTCGGACGCCGTCCGCAGCCGGCCGAGGGTGGTGATCGGCTGACATGACGAAGGAGCTCAGACGGCTCAGCATCCTGATGCTGATCATGTTCCTCGCGCTGTTCGCGTCGACGAGCTGGATCCAGGTGATCCAGGCGGACGAACTCGCCGCGAACGAGGCGAACCGTCGCGTCCTGTACGACTCCTACGAGGTGCAGCGCGGCTCGATCATCGCGGACGGATCCGCCATCGCGTCGTCGGTTCCGTCCGGCGATCTGTACAGCTGGCAGCGGGTGTACACGGATGCTGCGATGTGGGCGCCCGTCACCGGGTACTTCAATCCCGCCCTGAACTCGCGGACGGGCATCGAACAGGCCATGAACCAGGAGCTCAGCGGCACGGCGGGGTCGCAGTTCCTGTCGCGCCTGGAGCGCATCTTCACCGGGCAGCCCCCGCGCGGGTCGAACGTCGTGCTGTCACTCGACGCCGACGTGCAGCGCGCGGCGTTCGAGGCGCTGGGCGACCTGCAGGGCGGCGTCATCGCGATCGAGCCGTCGACGGGCCGCGTGCTCGCGATGGTGACGAGCCCGAGCTACGACACGAACGTGCTGGCTTCGCACGCCACGGGCGAGGTGAACGCCGCGTACGACGCGCTCGTCGCCGATCCCGCCAAGCCGCTGTCGAACCGCGCGATCGCCGGCGACCTCAACCCGCCGGGATCGACGTTCAAGCTCGTCACCGCGTCGGCCGCGCTGGCGACAGGGGACTACACGCCGGACTCGCAGCTGCCGAACCCGGCGACGTATCAGCTGCCGCAGTCGTCGAGCATCGTGCACAACGCCAGCGGCGGCACGTGCGGGCCGGGCGAGACGGTCTCGCTCGCCGACGCGCTGCGGCTGAGCTGCAACATCCCGTTCGCGGAGCTCGCCGTCGAGCTCGGCGACACCGCGATCCGCGACGAGGCTGAGAAGTACGGCTTCAACCAGTCGTTCGAGCTGCCGCTCGTGTCGACGCCGTCGGGCTACCCGCGCACGATCCAGGACGACGCGCAGACCGCGCTCAGCGGATTCGGCCAGGGTCAGGTCACGGCGACGCCGCTGCAGATGGCGATGGTGTCGGCCGGCATCGCGAACGGCGGGATCGTCATGAACCCGCGGATGGTGGACCGTGTGATCGGCCCGGACCTGTCAGTGCAGAAGACCTTCGACGACAGCGAATTCGGGCGGGCACTCGACACCGGACTGGCGGACGAACTGGTGCGCATGATGGTCGCCAATGTCAGTGACGGTGCTGCGTCGGGTGCAAGAATAGACGGGGTCGACGTGGCCGGAAAGACGGGAACCGCGGAGAACACGGGCAACGAGCCGTACACGCTCTGGTTCACCGGGTTCGCACCTGCAGCCAACCCCGAGGTCGCCGTCGCCGTGGTCGTCGAGGACGGCGGCAGGCAAGGACAATCGGGCAGCGGCAACACCATCGCCGCTCCTATCGCGAAGAAGGTCATGGAGGCGGTGCTGGGACGATGAGACCGACGCAGGGCGTGACCTTCGGCGGCCGATACGAACTCGATTCGCGTATAGCGATCGGCGGCATGGGCGAGGTCTGGGAGGCGACAGACCACGTCATCGGACGAACTGTCGCCATCAAGATCCTCAAAGACGAGTACATGGGCGATCCGGGCTTCCTGGAACGCTTCCGCGCCGAGGCCCGCCACGCGGCGCTCGTCAACCACGAGGGCATCGCCAGCGTGTTCGACTACGGCGAGGAGAACGGCAGCGCCTTCCTCGTGATGGAGCTCGTCCCCGGCGAGGCGCTGTCGACGATCCTCGAGCGCGACGGATCCCTGTCGACCGACAAGACGCTCGACATCGTCGCCCAGACGTCGGCGGCCCTGCAGGCGGCGCATGCTGCGGGTCTCGTGCACCGCGACATCAAGCCGGGCAACCTGCTGATCACGCCCGACGGGCGCGTGAAGATCACCGACTTCGGCATCGCCCGCATCGCCGACCAGGTGCCCCTGACGGCCACCGGCCAGGTCATGGGCACGGTGCAGTACCTATCGCCCGAACAGGCGTCCGGGCACCCGGCATCGCCGGCGACCGACATCTACTCGCTCGGCATCGTCGCGTACGAGTGCCTCGCGGGCAAGCGCCCCTTCACCGGCGAGTCGCAGGTCGCGATCGCGATGGCGCAGATCAACGAGCAGCCGCCGCCGCTGCCGGCGACGGTCGCCGTCCCCGTGCAGAACCTCGTCATGGCGATGATCGCCAAGAAGCCCGAGGAGCGCCCCGCGTCGGCGGCAGCCGTCGCACGCGCGGCCACCGCGCTCCGCCGCGGCGATGTCGCGGCTGCTGCGGCGGCCGTCCCCGCGATCGCCGGCGCCGCCGCCCTCGCGGGCGACGCGGCGACCCAGCTGCTCACCTCCGGCTCCGACACCTCGTCGGCGACCCGACTCATGCCCGCCCCGGGCGAGGAGGACGCCGAAGCGACGCCCGAGAAGAAGAAGCGCAGCCCCTGGACGTGGCCGCTCATCGCGCTGATCGCCCTGCTGCTGCTCGTGCTGATCGGAACGGTCTGGGCCGTCGTCGCGAACTCCGGCTCGCCCGAGCCCGACCCGACGAAGACCACGACCACGGCGCCGGCCCCGACGCCGACCGATACGCCGACTCCGACGCCCACCACGGCGAACGTCGTCGCAGACGACTATGTCGGGCAGGACTGCGCCACCGCGTCGGCCGCGCTCGACGCCCTCGGCCTCGGCGCGAGCTGCCAGGAGGGCAACGCCGCGCCCGACGAGGACAGCGTCGGCAAGATCTACAGCGTCTCGCCGACCGGCAACGTGCCCAAGGGAACGATCATCCAGCTGACGGCGTACGCCGGTCAGACCCCGATGCCGACGCCGTCGAACCCGACGTTCCAGGGTTCGCCTGCGACGGTCGAGCCCGGCGGCACCCTGACCGTGATGTGGGACGGGTACACCTGCCCGTCAGGCACCGGCTCGGTCAGCGCGTACACCTTCACGGTGCAGAACGGCACGATCGCCGACGGCCCGAACTTCCCGCAGAACGCGCGCAACGCGACGGTGACCGCGGGCGACGCGGCCGGCCAGACCGTGATCGTCACGTACACCGTCACCTGCAGCGGCGGCACGGCGGGCAACCGCACGTCGGGCGCCTCCGGCGAGGCGACGGTGCTGATCGAGGCTCCCGCCCCGACCCCGACGCCCACCCCGTGAGCTTGGCTGAGTGAGTCCTCCGAGCGGGTCGTACGACACGTGCGACCCGCTCGGGCTCGGCTAGTGTGGCTGATGTTCCAGGCAGGGAGTGACCGTGACAGCTGAGCCGCGCGTGCTTTCGGGGCGCTATCGCATCGATGAGCCGATCGGCCGGGGCGGTATGGCGAGCGTCTACCGCGGATACGACCTCACGCTCGGCCGCGAGGTCGCGATCAAGATCCTCGACCGCGAGCTCGCCGACGACAACGCGTTCCGCACCCGGTTCCGCCTCGAAGCGCAGGCGGCCTCCCGCATGGCGCACCCGACGATCGTGCGGGTGTACGACGCCGGCGAGGACTCGCTGACGTCGCCCGACGGCACCGTGCGCCCGGTCCCGTTCATCGTGATGGAGCTCGTCAAGGGGCGCCTGCTCAAAGAGATCATCGCCGCGGGCCCGGTTCCCGTGACGGATGCCGTCCGCTACGTCGACGGCATCCTCGAGGCGCTCGAGTACTCGCATCGCGCGGGTGTGGTGCATCGCGACATCAAGCCCGGCAACGTCATGGTGACGGATGCCGGCCAGGTCAAGGTGATGGACTTCGGCATCGCCCGGGCCGTATCGGACTCGTCGTCGACGGTCGCCGAGACGACGCAGATCCTCGGCACCGCCGCGTACTTCTCGCCCGAGCAGGCGAAGGGCGAGCCCGTCGACGCGCGTGCCGACGTCTACTCGACGGGCGTCGTGCTGTACGAGCTCCTGACCGGTCGCCAGCCTTTCCGCGGCGAGTCGCCGGTCGCGGTCGCCTACCAGCACGTCAGCGAGGCGCCGGTGCCGCCGTCCGAGGTGAACGACACCGTTCCCCGAGCGCTCGACACGGTGGCCCTCCGCGCCCTCGCGAAGGACCCGTTCCAGCGCTACCAGGACGCCGCGGGCTTCCGTGAGGCGCTCGATGCGACCGTCGACGGTCGCCAGCCGTCGAAGCGCCAGGTCGGCGCCCTTTCGAGCGAGCTGTACGGGCCCAATCCTCGGCAGGCCGCCGAGACCGCGCGGTCGCTGCGTCAGCTCAGCACCGACACCACGATGAAGCGCACGCAGGCGGGTCCGCCGGTCGCGTGGATCTGGGCGGGCGTCGCCCTTCTCGCGGTGCTGCTCATCTCGCTGCTGTTCTGGGTGCTCACGATCCAGCCGCGCGACGAGCTCCCGGGCAACGTCCGCGAGGTGCCGGACGTGTCGGGCATGACGTACGAACGGGCGAACGACACCCTGGCCGAGTCCGACCTGCGCGCGATCCGCGTCGACGAGGAGAGCACCGACGTCGCCGAGGGCAACGTCATCCGCACCGATCCCGAGGCGGGCACCTCCGTCACCCCCGAACAGGAGGTGAAGGTCTACGTGTCGACCGGGCAGCAGATGTCGACGGTTCCCACGCTCAGCGGATTGGGACAGGATGCTGCGACCTCCGCCATCACCGGCGCCGGCCTGCAGCTGGGCACCATCACGCAGCAGAACGACAAGGACCTCGCCGAGGGGACGGTCATCTCGAGCGACCCCGTGGACGGGGCGAGCGTGCCCACCGGCACGATGGTGAACCTCGTGGTGGCCTCCGGTCGTGTGGCCATCAACGACGTGCGCGGCTACACCGTCGATGCGGCGACACGGCAGCTCGAGGACCTCGGGCTCACCGTGATCCCGACAGAGGATCCGAACTGCGCGGGCTCGACTCCGCCCACCGTCACGTCCCAGTCCCTGACTCCCGGCGACGTCGCGGTGCACTCCGAGATCACCCTGACGTACTGCACGGGCGCCTGACCCGGCGGTTCGCTGCGCCAGGACGTCAGCGACGCGGGCTCAGCGCAGCACCGCGGGCCGCGGCATCCGTGTATCCGATCGACGCGAGCCAGTTGCCGAGCAGGCGGTAGCCGCCCTCGGTGAGCACGCTCTCGGGGTGGAACTGCACGCCCGCGATGGGTGCGGTGCGGTGCGCGACGCCCATGATGACGCCGCTCGCCGTGCGGCTCGTGACCACGAGTTCATCGGGGAGCGTGTCGGGAACGATCGCGAGCGAGTGGTACCGGGTCGCCGTGAACGGGTCGGGCAGCCCCGCGTAGAGGGGGGAGGAGTCGTGGTGCACGAGCGACGTCATGCCGTGCATGAGCTCCGGCGCGTGATCGACCGTGGCGCCGAACGCCTCGCCGATCGCCTGGTGACCGAGACACACACCGAGAAGTGGGATGCTGCGCGCCGCCGCCGCACGGACCACGCCGATCGACGCACCGGCGTCGGCGGGGGTGCCCGGCCCGGGGGAGACCAGCACACCGCGTCGGCCCGCGATGTCGCGTTCGGGATCGGCGAGGGCGTCGGCTTCGACGAGGTCGGTGTCGGCACCCAGCTCGTGCAGGTACCCGATGAGGGTGTGCACGAAGCTGTCGTGGTTGTCGACGACGAGGATGGGCGCCGACGACGCGGCGGCGGTCACGACAGCGGCGTCGAGACGGGGGCGGCGGGAAGCGTGACGGTGACTTCCTGCGGGTTCACGAACTGGCTCACCCACGGGAACGCGTAGAAGAGGAGGCCGTACAGCACCGCCGCGATCAGCACGCAGAGGATCAGCACCCGGACCCACCACGGGCCGGGGAGGATGCGCCAGAGCCCGGCGTACATCAGGCCACCGCCTGGAGGGAGGCCGGCTCGCCGGCGGAGCGCGGGGTGAACGACTCGAACACCCCGTACGCGACGATGCGCTCGGTCATCGCGTACATCGGGCTGCAGCTCGTCAGCGTGATGTACGCGGTACCGGCGGGAACGTCCATCTGCTGCGGCACGGGCAGGAGCACCTCCACCTCGTTCGGCGTGACGTATTCGAGCGTACGGAAGCGGTAGGTGTACCAGCCCTCCTGCGTCTCGACGACGATCGCGTCGCCGACGTGCAGCTCGGCGATGCGGTTGAACGGCTTGCCCCACGTGGTGCGATGCGCGGCGAGGGCGAAGTTGCCCGCCTCGCCCGGCATCTTGGTGCCGGGGTAGTGGCCGATGCCGATCGGGTCGAGGGTGCGGGCGCGCGTCACGCCGCCCGCCATCTGCACGGCGTAGTCCGCTCCGAAGCGAGGGATGCGCATGACGCCGAACGTCTGCGCATCGGCGGGCTCGGCGATCACCGGCGGAGCGGTGGTCACGGGCTCGGCATCGGGAGTGACGCCGGGATCTTCCGTCGGCGCAGCGGCGGGAGTCTGCTCCTCGTACTGCGCCTGCCACTCCTGCGACAGCTCGGTGCCTTCGGCGTTGCGTTCGGCGCCGTAGATGAGGTCGCCCACCCACAGCTGCCACACGACGTAGAGGAGGACGACGATGCCGGCGGTGATGAGGATCTCGCCGATGACGCCGACGACAGACGTGCGCCGGCGCGGGACTCGATCCGTGCGGGCGGCGCCCCTCGGGCTCGGCAGCGCGTCATCCACAGGTGGAGTCTAATCAGCGCGGGCTGTGGCCTGCCTGGCAGTTAGACTCTTCTCCATGGCACGACCCGGCAAAGACGACGACTCGCTCGTCGAGCGCGCAGAAGGCGAAGCCGCACCTAACCCGGTGTGGTTCAAGCCGATCATGATCGGACTGATGCTCCTCGGTCTGGTGTGGATCCTCGTCTTCTACCTGAGCGGCATGCAGTTCCCGATCCCCGACATCGGTCCGTGGAACCTCGTGATCGGCTTCGGCATCGCCTTCATCGGCTTCCTGATGACGACGCGCTGGCGGTAGCGACAACTTCGAAAGAGAGACCCCGGTCTATGACGACCGGGGTTTTTCCATGCATGGAGGCGGCGAATCCGGCTGATCCGGAGTTGTTAACAACTCTGTTAACACCTGTGAATTACACCGGTGTGATTCTCCCCAGGGTGTGGATGAGCCTGTGGATAACTCTGTTCAGAGGATGACGAGGCCGGGCGCGAACACCGGGACGAACAACAGCGCGACGAGTCCCGCGCCGACGGCGACGAGCAGTCCGATCTGCAGCCCGCGCTGACGGACGGCGCGCGTGCGGGTGTAGATGAAAGCGACCAGGAGGCCTACGACGAGCCCTCCGACGTGCGCCTGCCACGACACGTTGAATCCGGGGACGAACCCGATCACGAGGTTGATCCCGAGCACCAGCGCGATGCCGGCGATGTTCGCGCCGATGTGCCGGCCGATCACGAGGAGCGCGCCGAAGAGACCGAAGATGGCTCCGGATGCCCCGACCACGGGCGTCGTGAACGACAGCAGCGTGACGGCGACCGATCCGCCGAGCGCGCTCAGGAGATAGAGCGTGAGGAACCGCCAGCGGCCGAGGAGAGGTTCGAGGCTGCGCCCGATCATCCACAGGGCGAGCATGTTGAGTCCCACATGCCAGATGCCCGAGTGCACGAGCGCGACCGTGAGCAGACGCCAGGGCTGGAAGGTGCCGCGGAACTCGGGGTAGAGCAGCGGCGCCCAGAAGGTGAGTGCGTCCTGGATGGCGGCGCCGACGCCGGGGATGAGGGTGAGCAGGTAGACGAACGCGGTGATCGCGATGATCGAGTACGTCACGATCGGCCGGCCGGACGACGCCGACATCGCACGCGGCCGCGACCAGCGGCGCTCGGCCTTCTTCTGCGCGGGCGACTGCGCCTTCTGCTGGTCGCGGAGGCACTCGGGGCAGATGACCCCGACGGCGCCGGGCGTCTGGCACTCCGGGCAGATCGTGCGCAGACACCGCTGGCAGAGCACGAAGCTCTGCCGGTCGGGATGCCGGTAACAGAAGTTGTCCCGGTTGCGCTGGAAGTCCTGCGTGCTCACGCGGGCTCCGTCTCTGTCTCGCCTGGGCTCAGGGATGCGGTCGGCCCGGGACGGCGGTCGCCGCCCCGGGCCAGGTTGCGCGTGCGCTCAGACCGCAGCGATGTCGATCGACTCGATGACGACGGGCTCGACCGGGCGGTCGCCGGCGGCCGTCGGCACCTCGGCGATCGTGTCGACGACGGCCTTCGAGGCGTCGTCGACGACCTCGCCGAAGATGGTGTGCTTGCCCTGCAGCCACTCCGGGCCGCGGCCGCCTTGGCCGGGGACCGTGATGAAGAACTGCGAGCCGTTGGTGCCCTCGGGCTGGCCGGTGATGGCGTTGCGACGCAGGCCCGCGTTCGCCATAGCGAGCTTGTAGGGGGCGGTGAAGGTGAGCTCACCGTTGATCTCGTCGTTGAAGTTGTAACCCGGGCCACCCACGCCCTGACCGAGCGGGTCGCCGCCCTGGATCATGAAGCCCGAGATGATGCGGTGGAAGATGACGTCCTTGTACAGCGGGCCTTCGCCCGGCTTGCCGGTCGCCGGGTGCGTCCACGCCTGCGAACCGTCGGACAGGCCGATGAAGTTCTGCACGGTGCGAGGAGCCTGGTCGCCGAACAGGTTGACGACGATGTCGCCGTAGTTGGTGTGGATCGTTGCGACAGCAGTGTGAAGCGGCATTTCTACATTGTCTCAGAGTTCCCTGCAACCCCTCCCGTCTGCGCGGTGGTCTGGCAAGATGAAGAGACCGACATCCCCACAACAGGGAGGGCAAGCCGTGAGCCTCAGCCGCAAGCGCAAGAAGGAACTCGAGAAGCTGCAGAAGCAGGCCGGAAACCTCTGGGAGGCCCAGCAGGTTCTGGTCGGGGAGGCCGCGACCGTCGCTCGCGAAGCGAGCCGTCAGCTCGGCCACTACGGCCGTGAGCAGGTCAAGCCGCAGGTGCAGGCGGGCTACGACAAGTACGCCGCCCCCTACGTCGACAAGGGCAAGAAGGTCGTGAACAGCACGGTCATCCCCGCGGCGGGTGCCGTGGTCGGCTCCGCGCTGTCGGTGTGGGACGCCGCGAACGAGCAGCGCTCGCACCTCGCCGCCGGACGCGGGTTCAGCGTCCCTTCGTCGTGGGCGAAGGCCGCGCCGGTCCCGGCGAAGAAGGGCATCGGCGCCGGCGGCGTCATCGCCATCATCCTCGGCGTCGCCGCCGCGGTCGGCGTGCTGTATGCCGCATGGCAGACGCTGCGCGCCGACGACGAGCTGTGGGTCGCGGACGACCCGCTGCGCGCACCGGATGCCTGAGCCCACCACGGGTGAGGCTCTGACCGGCGTCGACCGCGTGCGCGCGGCGGCTGCCGAGCGCGGCCTCGAGGTCGAGATCCGGGAGCGTCCGGCGGCGAACAGCCTGCCGGAGGCTGCCACGATCCTCGGCATCCCGCCGTCGGGCATCGTGAAGACGCTCGTCGTCAAGCGCAGCGACGACACCTACCTGTTCGCGCTGATCCCTGGTGACCGCGCGATCTCGTGGCCCAAGCTCCGCGCCGTCGTGCGCGTCAACAAGCTCCAGCTGCCGGATCCCGCACGGGCGCTGGCAGCGACCGGGTACGAGCGCGGCACCATCGTGCCGCTCGGCAGCACGCACGACTGGCCGATCTACGCCGACAGTGCGATCGTGGGTCAGCGCATCGCGATGGGCGCGGGCGCCCACGGGTACAGCATGTTCGTCGACGCGGACGCGCTCATCGCGGCGTACGGTGCGACGGTCGCCGACATCTCGCAGCCCGTCGACTGACGGCATCCATTCCTGTCATTCGGCCTGCGGCAGTTCGATTCCCGCCATCTCGAGGGCGATGTCGACGAGCTTGACGCGCTGCAGCGTGCGGACCTCGGCCAGCGCGAACCACTCGGCACGATCCGTCGACCCGTGGGTCTCGTTGCGGAGCTTGCCGCCCGTGATGCGGGCGCGGTAGACGATGCGCAGCGTGTGAAGGGGGACGTCCGCGCCGGGCTTGAGCCTGCGCCCGGGAGGGATCACGCGCGAGTGGATGCCGAGGAGGCCGTCGAGTTCGACCCGGTACCCTGTCTCTTCCCTGACCTCACGGCGCGCTGCGCTCTCGGGATCCTCTCCGGGCTCGAGGCCGCCGCCGGGCATCGTCCACGCGGCGCGTCGGCCCTCGTTCCAGTGCGCAAGCAGAAGACGGTCGTGTTCGTCCACGATCACCGCGTACGCCGCGACGCGCAGGTCCATGCTTCACCCTAACCGCGAGGGTGCCCGCCGGAGAACGCAGAAGCCGGTCCCTCTCGGGACCGGCTTCGTGTCTGTGGAGCCTAGGAGATTCGAACTCCTGACATCCTGCTTGCAAAGCAGGCGCTCTACCAACTGAGCTAAGGCCCCGGGGCTTACGGTGGGGCTACCAGGACTTGAACCTGGGACCTCTTCATTATCAGTGAAGCGCTCTAACCGCCTGAGCTATAGCCCCGTGTGACTGCGGAAACTGCGCTCCGCAACCTCCAAGACTTTACCCGACGAATCGCGAATCTCCGAATCGGGCTGGTTGACTGGGGTCGTGACGGAGACTTCCCACCCCGGTGAGCCGCACGGCGTACGGCTGGGGGAGCGGCTGAACTGGCTGCGGGCCGGCGTTCTCGGCGCGAACGACGGCATCGTGTCGGTCGCGGCGCTCGTCGTCGGCGTCGCGGGAGCGACGACCGACACCGGGGCGCTGTTCACGGCCGGCATCGCCGGTCTCGTCGGCGGCGCGATCTCGATGGCGCTCGGCGAGTACGTCTCGGTGAGCAGTCAGCGCGACTCCGAGCGGGCGCTGATCGCCAAGGAGCGCGGCGAACTGCGCGACATGCCCGAGGCGGAGCTCGAGGAGCTCACCCAGCTCTACCGCGACCGCGGGCTGACCGACGCGACGGCGCGTCAGGTCGCGCTCGAGCTCACGGCGCACGACGCGCTGTCGGCGCATCTCGAGGTCGAGCTGCACATCGACCAGGACGACCTCGTGAACCCGTGGCACGCGGCGATCTCGTCAGCCGTCTCGTTCACGCTCGGCGCGCTGCTGCCGTTCCTGGCGATCCTGCTCCCGCCGCCCGAGTGGCGCGTGCCCGTCACCTTCGTGGCGGTGCTCGTCGCCCTGGCCGTCACGGGCACGGTCTCGGCTCACCTCGGCGGCGCTCCGAAGGGGCGGGCGGCGATCCGCCTCGTCATCGGCGGCGCGCTGGCCCTCGTCGCGACGTGGCTCATCGGCACGCTGCTCGGGACCACGGTCGTCTGACGCGCAAACGCCGAGCGCCGGCATCCGGAATCGAATCACGGATGCCGGCGCTCGGCGTGGTGCGTCAGTTCGAGGTGAAGCCGACCAGCAGGCCGCCGGTCACCTTGACCGCGAGGTTGTAGATGCCCGCGATCACGGCGCCGAGCACCGTCACGACCACGAGGTTCAGGATGGCGACGACGGCCGCGAAGGCGAGGACCTGCGGGAAGTTCACGAACTGCGACAGCAGGATGCTGCCGTCGGAGAAGCTCGAGAAGAACTCGTCGGCCTTGCCGATCAGGCCCGTCGTGCTCACGACGAGGTAGATCATCACGAAGGCGACGACCGTCACCACCGCGATGGCGATCGCGGCGAGGAAGGACAGCTTCACTGCGGACCAGAAGTCCACGTACACCAGGCGCAGGCGCACCTGCTTCGCGCTGGTCTTGTGACTCGATTTCTTGGCGAGCTTGTCGGCTACCGTGCTCATGCGTCAGTGCTCTCTTCGGGGGTCTGGGGCGAGGCATCCGTTCCGAGGCTGTCAGTCGGGGGGTTCTCGGACGACGGTGCCGCGTCGGCGCCGTCGGCGGCTGCATCCTCGGATTCTTCTGCGAGACCCCGTTCGCCGTTGCGCGCGATCGCGATGATGCGATCGTCGTCGCTGGAGCGGGCGAACACGACACCCATCGTGTCTCTGCCCTTGGCGGGGACCTCGGCCACGGCAGAGCGTACCACCTTGCCGCTGGCAAGAACCACCAAGACCTCGTCGTCCTCGGAGACGATCAGACCGCCCGCGAGGTCGCCGCGATCCTCGCTCAGCTTGGCCACCTTGATGCCCAGTCCGCCGCGATTCTGCACGCGGTACTGGTCGACCGCGGTCCGCTTCGCATACCCGCCCTCGGTCACCACGAAGACGTACCCGTCGTCGGTCGCGACCGATGCCGAGAGCAGACTGTCACCGGCGCGGAAGTCCATGCCCTTCACGCCCGAGGTCGAGCGACCCATCGGGCGCAGTGCCGAATCGGTCGCCGAGAAGCGCAGCGACATGCCGTGGCGGCTGATGAGGAGGATGTCGTCGCCCTCGTCGACGAGCAGCGCGCTGACGACCTCGTCCTCGGGACCGGCCTCGGCCTCCTCGCCCTCCTCGGGGACCTGCCCCCGGATCTTGATGGCGATGATGCCGCCCTGGCGGTTGGTGTCGTACTCGGTGAGGCGTGTCTTCTTGACCAGGCCGCTGCGGGTCGCGAGCACGAGGTAGGTCGCGACCGAGTAGTCGCGGATGTCGAGGATCTGCGCGATCTCCTCGTCGGGCTGCAGCGCGAGCAGGTTCGCGACGTGCTGGCCCTTGGCGTCGCGCCCAGCCTCGGGCACCTCGTACGCCTTCGAGCGGTAGACGCGGCCCTTGTTCGTGAAGAACAGCAGCCAGTGGTGCGTCGTCGTGACGAAGAAGTGCTCGACCACGTCGTCGGCGCGCAGCTGTGCGCCCTTGACGCCCTTGCCACCGCGGTGCTGCTGACGGTAGTTGTCGCTGCGGGTGCGCTTGATGTACCCGTCGCGCGTGACCGAGATGACCATCTCCTCCTCGGGGATCAGGTCTTCCATCGACATGTCGCCGTCGAACCCGTGGAGGATGTGGGTGCGCCGCTCGTCGCCGAACTTGTCGACGATCGCGGTGAGCTCGTCGCGGATGATGTCGCGCTGGCGCTGCGGCGTAGCCAGGATGTCCTTGAAGTCGGCGATCTTGGCCTCGAGCTCAGTGGCCTCGTCGATGATCTTCTGGCGCTCGAGGGCGGCGAGCCGGCGCAGCTGCAGTCCGAGGATCGCGTCGGCCTGCACGTCGTCGATGTCGAGGAGGCTCTGCAGACCCTCGTTCGCCTCCTGGGCCGTCGGCGAGCGACGGATGAGGGCGATGACCTCGTCGAGTGCGTCGAGCGCCTTGAGATAGCCGCGCAGGATGTGCATGCGCTTCTCGGCCTCGCGCAGCCGGTAGGCGGTGCGGCGGACGATGACCTCGATCTGGTGCTCGAGCCACAGGCTGACGAAGCCGTCGAGCGACAGCGTGCGCGGCACGTTGTCGACGATCGCCAGCATGTTGGCGCCGAAGTTCTCCTGCAGCTGGGTGTGCTTGTACAGATTGTTCAGCACGACCTTGGCGACGGCATCGCGCTTCAGCACCACCACGAGGCGCTGACCGGTGCGGTCCGAGGTCTCGTCACGGATGTCGGCGATGCCGGTGATCTTGCCGTCGCGGGCGAGGTCGCCGATCTTCACCGCGAGGTTGTCGGGGTTGACCTGGTAGGGCAGCTCGGTGATGACGAGGCAGGTGCGACCCTGGATCTCTTCGATCGAGACGACCGCGCGCATCGTGATCGACCCGCGGCCGGTGCGGTACGCCTCACGGATGCCCTTGGTGCCCAGGATCTGCGCGCCGGTCGGGAAGTCGGGCCCGGGGATGCGCTCCAGAAGCGCGTCGAGCAGCTCTTCGCGCGACGCCTCGGGGTGCTCCAGCGCCCAGAGCGCGCCGGCGGCGACCTCTCGCAGGTTGTGCGGCGGGATGTTGGTCGCCATGCCGACCGCGATGCCGACGGAGCCGTTGACCAGCAGGTTCGGGAAGCGCGCCGGGAGCACCGACGGCTCCTGGGTCTGACCGTCGTAATTGTCGTGGAAGTCGACGGTCTCTTCCTCGATGTCGCGCACCATCTCGAGCGCGAGCAGAGCCATCTTCGTCTCGGTGTACCGGGGAGCGGCGGCGCCCATGTTGCCGGGCGAGCCGAAGTTTCCCTGGCCCTGCGCGAGCGGATACCGCAACGACCACGGCTGCACGAGGCGGACGAGGGCGTCGTAGATCGCCGAGTCGCCGTGCGGGTGGTACTGACCCATCACTTCGCCGACCACGCGGGCGCACTTCGAGAACGACTTGTCGGGACGGAAACCGCCGTCGTACATGCCGTAGATCACACGGCGGTGCACCGGCTTCAGGCCGTCGCGCACGTCGGGCAGCGCGCGGCCGATGATGACGGCCATCGCGTAGTCGAGGTAGCTGCGCTGCATCTCGAGCTGCAGGTCGACTTGGTCGATGCGGCCGTGGTCGTGCTCGGCGTTCGGGTCGGGGCGTTCTTCGTCGGCCATTCGTGTTTCTCGTCTTCTGTGTGATCCGGTTCCTGAGCGCGACGGAGCGTCAGATGTCGAGGAAGCGGACGTCCTTGGCGTTGCGCTGGATGAACGTGCGGCGCGACTCGACGTCCTCGCCCATCAGGACCGAGAAGATCTCGTCCGCGGCGGCCGCGTCGTCGATGGTCACCTGGCGGAGCGTCCGCGTGCGGTGGTCCATCGTGGTCTCCCACAGTTCCTTGGCGTTCATCTCGCCGAGACCCTTGTAGCGCTGGATGCCGGAATCCTTGGGGATCCGCTTGCCGTTCGCGAGTCCGTCCGCGAGCAGCGCATCGCGCTCCTTGTCGGAGTACACGTACTCGTGCGCCGAGTTGGTCCACTTCAGGCGGTACAGCGGCGGCATCGCGAGGTAGACGAAGCCGGCCTCGATGAGTCCGCGCATGTAGCGGAACAGCATGGTGAGCAGCAGCGTGGTGATGTGCTGGCCGTCGACGTCGGCATCGGCCATCAGCACGATCTTGTGATACCGCGCCTTGTCGATGTCGAAGTCCTCGCCGATGCCCGTGCCGAAGGCCTGGATCATCGCCTGCACCTCGCGGTTGCCGAGCGCCTTGTCGAGACGCGCGCGCTCGACGTTCAGGATCTTGCCGCGCAGCGCCAGGATCGCCTGCGTGTGCGGGTCGCGCCCCTGCACCGCCGAACCGCCGGCCGAGTCGCCCTCCACGAGGAAGATCTCGCTGATCGACGGGTCCTTGCTGGTGCAGTCCTTGAGCTTGTCGGGCATCGCCGCGGACTCGAAGACGCTCTTGCGGCGCGCGGTCTCGCGCGCCTTGCGGGCCGCCATGCGCGCGGTCGCGGCGTCGATCGCCTTGGTGATGACGCGCTTGGCCTGCACCGGGTTGCGGTCGAGCCAGTCGGCGAGCTGGTCGCCGACGACCTTCTGCACGAACGCCTTCGCCTCGGTGTTGCCGAGCTTGGTCTTGGTCTGGCCCTCGAACTGCGGCTCGGAGAGCTTGACCGAGATCACGGCGGTGAGACCCTCGCGGATGTCGTCGCCGGTGAGGTTGTCGTCCTTCTCCTTGAGGAGGTTCTTGTCGCGCGCGTAGGTGTTGATGCGCGTGGTCAGCGCTGCGCGGAAGCCCTCTTCGTGCGTGCCGCCCTCGTGCGTGTTGATCGTGTTCGCGAAGGTGAAGACGTTCTCGGTGTAGCTCGAGGTCCACTGCATGGCGAGCTCGAGCGAGATGTGGCGGACCGTGTCCTCCGACTCGATCTCGATGATCTCCTCGTTCACGACGTCGGCGTGACGCACCTTGTTGAGGTACTCGACGTAGTCGACGAGACCGCGTTCGTAGTGGAAGTCGTCGAACGGCTGACGCTCCTCGGAGCCTCCGCCCTCAGCATCCGTCACGTACGTCGACTCGGGCCGCTCGTCGGAGAGCGTGATGCGCAGGCCCTTGTTGAGGAACGCCGTCTGCTGGAAGCGCGTGCGCAGCGTGTCGTAGTCGAAGTTCACCGACTCGAAGATGGTGTCGTCGGGCCAGAACTGGATGATCGTCCCGGTCTCTTCGGTGGGCTCGCCCTTCGCGAGCGGCGCCTGGGGCTGGCCGCCGTCGCGGTACGACTGGCGCCAGACGTGCCCCTGCCGCTTGACCTCGACCTCGAGGCGGGTCGACAGCGCGTTCACCACCGACGAGCCGACGCCGTGCAGCCCGCCCGAGACCGCATACCCGCCGCCGCCGAACTTGCCGCCGGCGTGGAGCACGGTGAGCACGACCTCGACGGTCGACTTGCCCTCGGTGCGGTGGATGTCGACCGGGATGCCGCGGCCGTTGTCGACGCAGCGGATGCCGCCGTCGGGCAGGATCGTCACGTTGATCGTGTCGCAGTACCCGGCGAGGGCCTCGTCGACCGAGTTGTCGACGATCTCGTACACCAGGTGGTGGAGGCCGCGCTCACCGGTCGAGCCGATGTACATACCGGGGCGCTTGCGGACCGCCTCGAGGCCCTCGAGCACCTGGATGGCGTCTGCCCCGTAGTCGCTGGGAGATCCGTTGGGAGCCGTAGCGGGCGTTTCGGGTTCCTCGGAAACGTTATCGGGGTTGTCAGACGTCATCTTCGCGAGGGCTCCAAATCCTTCGACACGGGCCCTGACAGTCTATCGGGTAACAGCCCGATCACAGCGCTCTACGGCCCTGTGAGGGGAGGAAAATCGCCTCGACGGCTCCCGACGTGGCTTATCCGTAGGTATCGCGCGGACCGCGCCCTGGAATGGTTCTGGGACCCCATTTCCAGGAGGGGACGTCCGGCCCGATGAAGCGGACCGCGTCGACCCCGGCCTCGGGGTACCTGCGGACGATCTCCGAGAGGATCTGCGCGCGCATCAGCTGGAGCTGCTTCGCCCACGCGGTCGAGTCGGCCTGGATGGTGAGCGTGCCGTCCGAGAACGCGACGGGCCGGGTGTGCTTCGCGGTGTCTTCGCCGGCGACCTGATCCCACGCGCGCACGACGTCTTCGCGCGCGAGCTGCGGGTCCCAGCCGGCCTCGCGGGTGAGGTCGGCGAGCACGTCGCCGACACCTCGCGGGTCACGGCCGGGGGCGAACGGGATGTTGTCGTCGTTCTCGGTGCGCCGGCGCCGCTTGCGGTACGAGCGGGCACTCGGCTCGAGCCCGCGCAGCCGCAGGTAGGTCGAGATCGTCTCGGGGACGGCCGTGCGATCGAGCGGTGCCGGCTTGGAAGGGGGGACGGATGCTGCGTCCCGCTGCTGCTTCTCGGGCTCAGGCATCGCTCTGCTCCGCGTCGACAGCGCCGACGATGCGGCCGGCCTCGACCCGCACCATGCGTGCGCGGAGTTCGTCGGGGACGTCGCCCTCGACCGCGGCCGTGACGATGACCTGCTCGTAGTCGGCAGCGAGGTGCGCGAGCCGCGCGCGGCGGTCGGTGTCGAGCTCGGCGAAGACGTCGTCGAGGATGAGCACAGGGTCGCCGAGCCGCGAGTCCGCGCGGAGGAGTTCGGCCGACGCGAGCCGCAGCGAGAGTGCGACCGACCACGACTCGCCGTGCGACGCATAGCCCTTGACCGGAAGCCGGCGGATCCGCAGCAGCAGATCGTCGCGATGCGGCCCGACGAGCGTGAGCCCGCGCTCGAGCTCGGACGTGCGCTTCGCCGCGAGCGCATGACGGAAGAGGTCCGCGATGCGGGAGGTCGAGGCATCCGTCGCCAGATCCGCGGGGGCGGCAGCGCCCGAAGCGTCGCCGTCTTCATCGGAGTCGGCACCCGCGACCGAGAGCGCCCACTCGATCTCGGGATGGTGGTCGGCGCCGGCGATCGCCGTGTACGCGGCGGCGAGCGGAGTCGCGAGGTCGGTGGCGAGTGCGAGGCGCGCGGCGATGAGCTGCGTGCCGAGCGCGACGAGCTTGTCGTCCCACACGTCGAGGGTCGAGAGCGCGTCGCCGCGGATACCGCGGGCCTTCGCGGACTTCAAGAGCGCCGTGCGCTGCTTCAGCACGCGGTCGTAGTCGGCCAAGACGCCCGCCATGCGCGGGGCGCGCTGCACCAGGAGCTGATCGGCGAAGCGCCGGCGCGCGGAGGGATCGCCGCGCACGATCTGCAGGTCTTCGGGGGCGAACAGCACCACCTGCGCGTACCGCGGGAGCTCGGCCGGCTTCACGGCGGCACCGTTCACGCGGGCCTTGTTGGAACCCTGCCGGTTCACCTGCGCCTCGAGCTGCACGCGACGCTCACCATGGGCGAGTCGGGCGCGGATGATCGCGGCCTCGGCTCCGTCACGCACCATGGGCGCGTCGTTGGAGACCCGATGCGAGCCCAATGTCGCGAAGAAGCCGATCGCCTCGGCCAGATTCGTCTTGCCCTGGCCGTTGCGGCCGACGAAGACGTTCGGACCGGGACCGAGTGCGACGTCGGCGGCCGCATAGTTGCGGAAGTCGACGAGACTCAGGTGCTCCACGATCACCGGACAAGCCTAATGACAGGCTCCGACGACGGGCTGATCAGCGCAGGAGCAGGTTCGGCTGCAGCAGGTAGCGGAACGAGTCCGAACCGGCGCGGTCGACCGAGGTCTGCGGCGTGATGAGCACGGGGCTCAGCTTGTTCGCGTTGTCGCTCGAGGTGAACGTGATGCGCACGAACTCGCTCTTCACGGCGCCGAGCGACTCGAGCAGGTACTGCGGGTTGAGACCCAGCGTGACCTCGTCGCCGCCCAGCAGCGTCGCGTCGACGGACTCGGTGGCGCGAGCCTGCTCGGTGCCCGAGGCATCCATCGACACGCTGTCGGACGTGAAGGTGAACCGCAGCGGGGCCGAACGGTCCAGGACGAGCGACACACGGCGCACGGCCTCGGCGAGCTCGGCCGTGTTGACGACCGCGTGGTGCTCGGTCTGCTCGGGGAAGAGGCGACGCACCGGCGGGAAATTGCCCTTGATGAGCAGCGACGTCACGGTCTTGTTGCCGGCGGTGAACGCGATGATCTCGCGGTCGCCAGACCCCGAGAACGCGATCGAGATGTCGCCGCCGTGAGCGAAGGTCTTGCCGACCTCGGTCAGCGTGCGGGCTGGCACGAGCGCGGTGGTCGATTTGTCGCTCGCGGTAGTGCCGCCGTCCCACGGGATCTCGCGGAGGGCGACGCGGTAGCGGTCGGTGGCGACGAGGCTCAGGCTCGTTCCCGAGACCTCGAGCTGCACGCCGGTGAGCACCGGGGTCACATCGTCGCGCGAGGCGGCGAAGGCGACCTGTGCGATCGCGGTGGCGAAGTCCTCGGAGGGCACGAGGCCGGAGTCACCGGTGACCTCGGGGATCGCGGGGTACTCCTGCACAGGCATCGACGCCAGGGTGAAGCGGGCCGAGCCGCACGTGAGCAGGATGCCGCCGTCCTCGTCGACCTCGATCTGGATCGGCGCGTTCGGCAGGCGGCTGGCGATGTCGGAGAGCAGCCGGCCGTGGACCAGGATCGTGCCCGGCTCGTCGACGGTCGCCTCGATCGTGGTGCGCGCGGACGCCTCGTAGTCGAAGGCCGCGAGCGAGAGACCCTCATCGGATGCCTCGATCAGCACGCCCGCGAGGATCGGCTGGGGGTTGCGCTGAGGCAGGAGCTTGACCACGAACGACACGGCTTCGCTGAACACATCGCGGTTGACGTGGAACTTCACGGACGCTCCCTCTGCAGCGGGCCCCTTGATGGCGGGCTCGGGGTTCTCATGCTAGTGCCAGCCTCGGAGATTGCCAGTCCGCATCCGGGTCTCGGTACTTGTCCACCGCAAAGGTGATCGGACGGGTTTCATCTCAGAGATTTCTTGTCATGGTGTTAACGGCTGTGGAAACTGTGGACAACCGTCGCGTTGCCAGTCGGCAGACGGAAATCACAAACGTGTGAGTTGTGGAGACGCTCCGGAGAGCGACCGGAAAGACGAATGACAAAACCTGTGGATTCCGCGATCCATCCACAGGTCTCCCCCGCTCGTTCACAGGCGTTTCCGCAACTTGGGAGAGTTATCCACAGGTTTTCCACACTGTGAAGAACCGAAATCATGGCCTTGCTGTCCGCGCGTGTCAAGAACTTCTTGGGGCATATGCGACGAGGGGCCTGTGCGTCACGACGCACGGGCCCCTCGAAGGGCGGAGAGGACGCCTCAGCGGCCGTTGCGGCCCAGCTGAGTGGTGATCTCGGTCACCTGGTTGTAGATCGACCGTCGCTCCTTCATGAGCTCGCTGATCTTCTTGTACGCGTACATCACGGTCGTGTGGTCGCGATTGCCGAACAGCTGCCCGATCTTGGGCAGCGACAGGCTCGTGCGCTCGCGACACAGGTACATCGCGATCTGACGCGCCTGCGCCACCTGCTGGGACCGGCTCGACCCGTAGAGGTCGTCAACGGTGAGCTTGAAGTAGGCGGCGGTCGCCGTGATGATGTCGGTCGGCGAGATGACGTTGGCGTCGTCCTGATCCACGATGTCGCGCAGCACCGTCTGGGCGAGCGACATGTCGAGCGTCGAGCGGTTGAGGCTCGCGAACGCCGAGACGCGGATGAGTGCGCCCTCGAGCTCGCGGATGTTGCTCGACACCACCGTGGCGATGTACTCCATCACCTCGTCGGGGATGTGCAGCCTCTCGGACTGCGCCTTCTTGCGGAGGATCGCGATACGGGTCTCGAGGTCGGGCGCCTGCACGTCGGTGATGAGGCCCCACTCGAACCGGCTGCGCATGCGGTCCTCGAAGCCGGTGAGGTGCTTCGGCGGCACATCGCTCGTGATCACGACCTGCTTGTCGTGGTCGTGCAGCTGGTTGAAGGTGTGGAAGAACGCTTCCTGCGTCTCGGCGCGACCCTGCAGGAACTGGATGTCGTCGATCAGCAGGATGTCGACATCCCGATACCGGGCCTGGAACGCCGAGCCGCGGTTGTTCGCGATCGAGTTGATGAAGTCGTTGGTGAATTCCTCGCTCGACACGTAGCGCACGCGGATGCCGGCATAGAGGCTCAGCGCGTAGTCGCCGATCGCGTGGAGGAGGTGGGTCTTGCCGAGCCCCGAGTCGCCGTAGATGAAGAGCGGGTTGTACGCCTTGGCCGGCGCCTCGGCGACCGCGACCGCCGCGGCATGCGCGAACCGGTTGGACTGCCCGATGACGAAGTTGTCGAACGTGTACTTCGGGTTCAGCCGGGTATCGCTGCGCGAGACGGATGCTGCGTCCCCCGGCTCGTCCAGGGGCGGGCGTCCGACGGGCGCGGCGGTCTGCAGTCCGATCGCCGGCGCGACGGGGGCAGCGGCCGACTGTACGGGGATCGGTGCCGTGAGATGCACGTCGGCGAGATCCGGGTTCACGACGACGCGGAAGTTGGAGGCCGGGTCCTGGACGTCCTGGCCGACGCGCGTGAGCGCCTCCAGGATCGGCGCGCGCATGCGCTTGGTGAACTGGGCCGCGGTCAGATCGTTGGGAACGTCGAGATACAGCGTCCCACCCATCACTCCCTGCGGCACTGCCAGACTGATGAAGCCGTGCAGCTGCGGTGTGATGCGATCGTCTCGCACGAGTTCGTCCAGAACGGCCGTCCAGACCGGTACATCTGGAACTTCGTGCGGTGTCATGGCCCCCCCGGGTTGTTGATGATTCCACCGGAGGCCGCGGAAACGTCGGTCCAGGCCTGTGGATAACTGCCGGAGCCACGCTAGTCAGGAGGCGTCGCGTGAGCAAACTCCACTGTAGAACCGGCCTGCGTGTCGGTGCCAGGGTGGATCGCCTCGCCGGGGCATAATGACACGTTCTGCGCTCGGTTTGAGTTCTCAGGCAACTCGACGTAGCCTTAATCGGTTGACTTATGCCCTCGTGGCGGTCGCCCCTGTACACACGTCCCCGGTCTCGAGCGTCCCGGTGACACCTGATCGGAAGTAGTCCCCTATGAGCAAGCGCACCTTCCAGCCCAACAACCGCCGCCGCGCCAAGAAGCACGGCTTCCGCGCCCGCATGCGCACGCGCGCCGGCCGCGGCATCCTCTCGGCTCGCCGCGCCAAGGGCCGCACCGAGCTCTCGGCCTGATCTCGATTCAGTCCGGCGGTGCTCGCGAGGTCGAACCGACTCACCCGCGGGACGGAATACAAGGCCGTCGTCCGTAGGGGTCGTCGGTGCGCCGGTGCGCACACCGTCACCTATGTCAGCCGCGTCGTGACCGATGGTCCGGCGCGGTTCGGCTTCATCGTGAGCAAGCAGGTCGGCGGCGCCGTCGTGCGCAACACCGTCCGCCGCCGGCTCAAGGCGCTGTGCTTCGAGTCGATGGGATCGGTCGCGCCGGGCAGTGACGTCGTGATCCGCGCACTGCCCAGTGCGGCATCCGCGTCCTTCGACGATCTGCGCAGCGACGTCGAGAAGTGCCTCGCACGGAGGGCCGCATGAGCGTTCTTCCCGCCTACGCCCTCGGAGAGGCCGAGTTCTCGGCATCCGATTCCCTGCGCAGCATCCCTCTGCTCCCCCGCAACGCGGTACTCGCACTGCTGCACGGCTACCGGGCCACGATCTCGCACACCTACGGCGACGTCTGCAAGTACTACCCGTCGTGCTCGGCGTATGCCGTCGGCGCGGTGCAGCAGCACGGCGCGGTCGTCGGGTCGGCGCTGACCGCGGCGCGCATCGCGCGCTGCCACCCCTGGGCGGCCGGCGGCGTCGATGACGTCCCGCCCCACAAGAACTTCCGGCATGCGCTGACCCGTCACGGGTTCGTCGTGCCCGCCCCCACCGGAAAGGACTGATCCTCCGCATGGATCTCTTGTCAGCCCTCGCCTCGACGCCGTCACAGTCTGCTCCGGCGACGAACGGCGGATTCGATCTCTTCGGGATCATCCTCTGGCCGCTCAAGTGGGCCGTCGAGGCGGTGCTCGTCTTCTGGCACTGGCTCTTCACCGCGATCGGGCTTCCGCCGGCCGACGGCATCACCTGGGTGCTGGCGATCGTCGGCCTCGTGGTCGTCGTGCGTTCGGCGATGATCCCGCTGTTCGTGCGGCAGATCAAGAGCCAGCGCAAGATGATGGAAATCGCTCCTGAACTGCGGAAAGTTCAGGAGAAGTACAAGGGCAAGAAGGATCAGCTCTCGCGCGAGGCCATGAGCCGCGAGACGATGGCGCTGTACAAGAAGCACGGTACGACCCCGGTATCGAGCTGCCTGCCGCTGCTCGTGCAGATGCCCGTCTTCTTCGCGCTGTTCAGCGTGCTCAACGACGTCACCAAGCACTACGCCGCCGGCACCGGTGGTGTGGGCCTGCTCAGTGCCGAGCTCACCGCCGAGTTCTACAACGCGAAGCTCTTCGGTGTCGCGTCGCTGCACGAGACGCTGATCCAGGCATGGCAGGCCGGCAACACGCCGGCGATCATCATCCTGGTCACGCTCGTCGTGCTGATGATCGCGTCGCAGTTCTTCACGCAGCTGCAGATCATCTCGAAGAACCTCTCCCCCGAGGCCAAGACCGGCCAGGCCTACCAGATGCAGAAGATCATGCTCTACATCTTGCCGCTGGGCTTCATCTTCTCGGGTGTCTTCTTCCCGCTCGGCGTCGTCATCTACTGGTTCGTGTCGAACCTCTGGACGATGGGCCAGCAGTTCCTCGTCATCCGTGAGATGCCGACCCCCGGCTCCGACGCCGCGAAGGCGCGCGAAGAGCGTCTCGCCAAGAAGGGCAAGGCGATCGACGCCTCGGGCAAGGTCGTGCCGATGGAGAAGTATCTCGCCGAGCAGCAGCGCCTGTATGAAGAGGCCGAGCGCGCCAAGGCCGCAGCGCCCAAGCGTCAGCAGCCGGTGAGCAAGCAGCGCGCGAAGAAGCAGGGACAGAAGCAGCCCGGTTCCGGGCAGCGGCCCTCGGGCTCCGGCCAGAAGCAGGGCGGGCAGGTCTCCGGCGGCACCGATCCCGGCGCCAGCGGCGCCGGTACAGGCACCGGCTCCGCTTCCTGACCGCAACCGACGTCACCACCCGAGGATCACGCCATGACCACGTCCCCTGAGTACGCCCCTGTCGACACGCGCGAGGAGCGGGTTCCCGCCACCGTCGCCCAGCTCGAGGAGGAAGGCGACGTCGCCGCGGACTTCATCGAGGGTCTGCTTGACATCGCCGACATCGACGGCGACCTCGACCTCGACGTGCGCGCCGGACGCGCGTACGTGTCGGTCGAGGCGCCGGCCGACGGATCGGTCGACCTCATCGCCGCACCTGACACCGTGCAGGCGCTGCAGGAGCTCACCCGGATCGCGGTTCAGAACCGCACGGGCCGGTTCTCGCGCCTGATTCTCGACATCGGCGGGTCGCGCGACGCGCGGCAGAACGAGCTGACCGTTCTCGTCGACCGTGCCATCGCCCGCCTCGACGACGGCGCCTCGCAGGCGTCGCTGCCCGCGATGTCGAGCTACGAGCGCAAGGTCGTCCACGACATCGTCGCCGAGCGTGGCTTCGTGTCGGAGTCGTACGGCGAAGGCGCCGACCGCCACACGGTGATCCGCCGCGGCTGAGCCGCGCGTTTCACGTGAAACATTGGTGCTGAGACTGTCGACGTGTCGATGATCGAGATCGAGCAGGAACCCGCGGCCGCCGCCGAGATCTTCGGCGACCGCATCGAGGTGGCGCGGCAGTTCGCTGACGCGCTCGGCCGGCACGGCGAGGAGCGCGGCCTCATCGGGCCGCTGGAACCCCCTCGCCTGTGGTCGCGTCACATTCTGAACAGCGCGGTCATCGCTCCCCTGTTCTCGGGTCGCGTCGGCGATGTCGGCTCGGGTGCGGGCCTCCCCGGGCTCGTGCTCGCGATCGCTCGCCCCGACGTCGAGTGGATCCTGATCGAGCCGATGGAGCGCCGGGTGGCTTGGCTCTCTGAGCAGGTCGAGTCGCTCGGGCTCGACAACGTCGAGGTGCTCCGAGCCCGTGGCGAGGACTGGAAGCGCGGCCCCGTGCTGGACGCCGTGACCGCGCGCGCTGTCAGTGCACTGCGAACTCTGGTGCCGATCACCGCTCCCCTGGTCCGGGATGGCGGCGAGCTCATCCTCCTCAAGGGGACGAGCGCCACCAACGAGATCGACGCAGCCGAGAAGCAGCTCCGCAAGTTCAAGGTGACGAACGCGCGCGTCGAGGTCGTCGGCGAAGGGTTGCTGCCCGAGCCGTCGCGGGTGATCC
This sequence comes from Microbacterium sp. NPDC056044, assembly GCF_042267145.1. Taxonomy (NCBI): domain Bacteria; kingdom Bacillati; phylum Actinomycetota; class Actinomycetes; order Micrococcales; family Microbacteriaceae; genus Microbacterium; species Microbacterium sp. NPDC056044. The sequence continues at coordinate 442,869 of NZ_JBHJWZ010000002.1, forward strand.
GAGCCACCGTTCGCTGAATCTGCGGCTGTCCCCGCCGTCGCTTGGGTATGCGATGGCACCTTCGGCCGCGCGCTGCTGTGTGGCTTGCGGGCTCGGTCGGCAAGTGCGACTCAGCGCAGCGTTTGTTCGTCCGGCGGTCAGTTCAGAGTCGAAGGCTCGCCCTCGGCGGCGCGGTTCGCGCCACGGGGTGCGATGAGAATGAGCACGGTGACACCCGTATGGGCGACCACGACATCGGCGCGTTGTATCCCGGCTTCCAGGCCTTCGGTCCCGGCAGTGAGTGACAGAACCAGAGCGCCGAGTCTCATCACCTCAGTGAAGATGCCTGTAGTGATCTCCATGGCGCCCGACGTTTGATCCGCGTAGCCAGGCCGCGCATCAGCGGCGGAGTCGCCCCTCGTACGAATGCCGACCGCGCGATTGCACTGTCTACCGGTGCCACGCATCGCGAACGAGAGGAAGATGAACAGGGCGCCGACGAGGAGTAGCCCGCTCGCGACTACTCCAAGCAATCGTCGTCGAGGTGGTGGCTTCCCGCCGCCGGACGCTCCTTCACCTCTCGCTATGAGGGACGACGTGGGCGCGCTCCCCCGCATCCTTGGCGAAGACTGTGAGTCGGGCGGGACAGGGTCGTTGTTCTCTCGGGACCGCGGGGCTGCAGTGCGCGCTCCGCGTGCTGTGCGGGTGTGCGACCGAGGCCGAGCTGCGGGTCGGCTTGGATACGTTCGTTGGCGAGGCTCGTTCCGCGCCGGAACTATGCGATCCCCTTTGCTCGACGCCTTCCTGAGCCGCGGCACTGCTGGTGCGGTCATGATCGGATCCAGCCGGCCGGTTTCGGACGTGCCTCGTGCTGGGCGTATGCGCATCCACTCCAGGCGACGACCGCTCATTGCGTGCTTGTGTGGCGTCTGCGAGCAGGCGCTCCACACTGTTTCACGTGAAACATCGACTGCGACCCGGCGAAGCGGTGCACGCGATCAGCACCCCAGGCATGCGAGCCATGGGGTGGGCCGACTATGCGCAGGCGGCGAGTTCTACACGCCTACATGTAGTCGAGCTGACCTCAACAATGGGTAGACACCTCGGCGGCGCGGGAGGCCTGAGAACCGCGTCGACGCGGACTACACGGCTTCTGTCGCGCGGAACGCTGCGGCTGGCAGACATGACGCGTGAGCTCGGTCTCGAGGAGCCGGCGTGGGCCGCGCCCCGGGCGGCGACCCGGCGCGCGTCATGACCGCGTCGCGACGGCTGGCGCCGACCTCGCCGTCAGCGGTCGGAGTCAGCGGTCGGCGTCTGTCTCATTGACGTCGCGGAGGCTCCGGTGAACGACAGAGCCGTGCGCTAACACCGCGGGGAGATCAGTCTCGACGGTCGGGGTCGACATCGCGTGCAGCGCGTCGCGTCGGTGGCCTCAGGGGCGGGGCGTTCTTTGCGTCGATTGCAGCGTGTTCCGGGCCGCTTAGCGGAGCGAACGCACACGATGTGGGTGCGCACGTCATGCGTCGCGACGACCGGAACGCCGTCGAGGCCTGCGTGTGACCGGGTGCATTGGAGTGGACGTCGGCGGTCTGCGTGCGCCATCGCGTGACGACCGACGATTCGCGATCCAGGCCGCCCACGACGATGCTCGATGGGTGTGCGTCGGCGGCCTCGCCGAGTGGTGGCGTCAGCGTGGCGGCTTGCGGAGAGGTCCGACTCTGCGTGCGCCGTTTGGGGTGAGGGCGGCGTCCGCCGCAGTGCGCACAGCATGCGCGGTCCGGGTGTTCGGGCGTCGCCCCACTCGGTGAGTTGAAGGCATGCCCGACAGCGCCAGCAGTCTGCGCCTGCGTGTGGAGGGGCCGTCTCCCCCGCTGTGAGCTTCGTTCCTCGTCCTGCGTCGAGCGCGCCATTCTGAAGTACCGAGCGGAGCTCAGCATGTTTCACGTGAAACATAGTTCTGGTGCCAGCGGCACTGTCGGCTGGTTGTTGCAAGGCGCGGCGGCGGTACAGATCGCGACGCGAAACCGCAGAACCAGTGGTCGGTCCCTTTGTGTGCGAACTGCGGGTCGGGTGAGTCCGTCGTTTGGTGGCATCCTCTGGGCGCATCATGTTTCACGTGAAACGCCCCCGGAGGTATGACGTTGGCTCTGCAGGCCGGCCATACGAGGTAGCTTCCCTCATGAAGCCGGGATCGATGCGACTGGCGGTCCGCCTTGGCTGGTGACTTATGTGCACCCGATGCCGAGGTCGAGACCTGCGGCGGCGATCTCGCTGATGACCGAGCCCGCCTCACTCAGCGTGACTCGGGTGTTCCCGAGGGTGCCTTGCACGTCGATGCGGAGGTCGCGCAACGCGTTGGCGGTGGTTTCGGGGGCCGCGGCCGGGGAGGTGGCCGGCGCGGTCAGCGCCTCTGCTGCTCGTGAAGGCCAACTTCATCCTTCTGGACACGCGACTACACGGCGATGCGGATGGTGTCGGCGCCGGTGAGTGGGCTGAAGGTGCCTCGGGATGCTGGCGCGCAGTTCGTTGTGACGGTCGCCGAGCGCGGTGGGGTTGTACTTCCGGCTACCGACGCCTCATCGCGCCGGGACGTGGAGATCGGCTTGGCGACGGGCGCGTTCGACGGCGGCAAGGAGGCAGGCGTCCAAGAGCCGAACGCGCTCCTTCCGGTCGATCTCGACGACGACCGTCGCACGACGGCTTGCCGAGCGCGGGCGCTCTGCATCAGGTCTTCCGTCCCATATGCCGGGTTGTGCCCTCCGCCTGGGTCTGGATGGATCTGTCTCTCCCCGCCCCGTCGCGCATCGATGGCGATCGGAGGTCGATGTTTCACGTGAAACGTCTGCTGCCGGCGGCGAGGGCGCAGGGGCCTGCGGAGTGGGCCGGTGGAGCGGGCGACGGCATCAGCCCCACCTGCACGGTCTGGAGAAACAACAGCCCGTCAGGATGCTGCGCTCGGGTGGCATGGATGACGGTCTCCGCCGTGATGGCCGGACGATCCTGTCGGAACATGGAAGGGTGACTGGTCGTCCTCTGGTCGCCGCGCTGGGATCACCCGGAGCACCACACGAAGTGCCACCGCGTTGGTCACGAGTGTCCCCCTTCAGTCACACCACGAGGGACGCGGGCAGCGATGCGTACGGATCGAGTTTGCGCGTGGGCGCGTGGCGGGTCGGGTCGGGCTGATTTCGCGTTCGTTCTGGTGTTGGTCCAGCTTGAGTCTGTCCGCAGCCACACCACCGATCAGGCGATCCCCGCATGGAGCGGTGTTCGCTCGGTATGAGGGCGGGCCCGCCGACGCCGAAATGTCCATCAGAGTAGGCGAGGCACAACGCCCCGGTCGCCGCCGAGTGGCGTGCCGTCCATCGGGCCCGATGGCGGGCGTCTACCCGCACGCCTCTCTCGCGCAACTCTCCTCCCTGGGCGCCGGCTGATCTGCAGCACGATCCTCCACTGCTCTTCCGGAAGGGTGTGTTGACGGTTCCTCCCCGCTCTTGCACGCGCTGCAACATGCGAATGCTGACGGCTCTGGCGGCGCGACCAGACTGGTGACGACACCGAAGCGCGCAGCAGTGGGCGTGCATCATGGCGCAGGTCGAGCCCTTGACGGCGGTATGCCGAGCCGTGAGCCGGCGCCTCATCTACGGTGCCAGGACGTCACCGGCTCGCGAGGCTCGCGACGCGCGTTCGCGGGATGGTTTCACGTGAAACATGAGAAATGGCCAGGCGCGCTCGGTGCGAAGCACCGCCGGCGCAGCACAGGCAGGACTATCTGACAGGGTCCGTCTCATAGAGAGGGTGTCCGAATGGCGTGGGCGCACGTGCTGCCTGCGTGGCGGGTAGCTGCGATGATGCGGTACTCGCGACCGCGCGCGCTGCGGGTGGCGGGTCGATCGGGTCGCAGCGTCGCAGTCGTGGTCCGGCAGGCGATAACGTTCGGTGTCGCACGAGGTGTCGTCCCGCCAGATGGTGTGGGATCACGCGCATCACAGAACCGGGGGCTGCCCGCGACTCACCACGGCGTGAGCGTCGCGTTCGAACGAGCGACCATGGCTCGACAGACGACGTGTCGACGATCTCGTTTCACGTGAAACATCGCTGCGGCACTGACGCACAAAGACGGGCCGCGAGATGTCTCCGGTCCCCCATGGCGCGGCCGGCCAGCAGTGGACTGCGACTCCGCCTCCGACGACGGCGGAGTCATGGTGGCGGATCGAGCTCATGCGCGCGCCGCGGTCTTCGATCACATGGCAGTGAGGAAGGGGCACGCGTCATCGGATGGTGGCAGCAACGCGGCTTCATCGATGGTGCGGGCTCTCGCCCACCACGGTGGGCGATAAGGACGAGGGCGATCACATCGGTCGCGCAGAAGCACGCGCTCGGCGCATGGGTGACATGACTGGCCGCGGCGACTGCACGTCGAGATCTCGGAACCGGCGCGGATGCGCGCCGTGCGCGAGCACCATCGCCATCCGCGGCCTACGGGTGCGACGGATCTGTGCCCTGCCGACTGCCGCAAACGTTCCACGCAGCTCACGACGGATCGGACGCGCGTTTCACGTGAAACACACGCGTCCGAATCTCCGCCTCCGAGGGCAGCTGGATAGTGGGCCGCCGCACCGTGTGCGAGTTGTCGCGCTGGTGACTCCAGCGCTTGCGATCACGCTGCCCCGAGAGGATCGACGCGAATCGGGATGGCGAAGCAACATCGGAGTACACGGCCCGCCTTGGCATCCGCCGAGGGGAGCGGGCGGATGTGCCGGCGGCTCAGTGCTTCGCAACGCTTCCGCAGGTCTCTGCAAGCGCGGCCGCACGTGCGAAGCCGTACATCGCAGCCGAGGCTCCGCGCAGTCGACGTGGAGCGGCGGGTTGGTTGGCCCGCACGCGCCGTGCGGGGTTGACTAGAGGGAGTGGATCACCCACGCGGAAGAGTAAGGAACGCATGAATAAGTGGCTCCGACGGCTGGGGATGGGGGGAAGGCGGGATAGGGTGGAAGACGATGTTGAGCGGCTCGGGCACGGGGGAGAGTTTCACGTGAAACAACCCGACGAGATCGAGGCTCAAGCATCCATCTCGTCCGATGAGTCGCCGACCGTCTCGACGCCGGAGTCTTCCCTGACGACGCAAGCCACCCCGGACGTCAACGTCGAAGCCCCCGCCCCGCACGGCGAAGGCGCCGCTGCTGACGAGGGCGTCGATCCCGAAGCGGCAGCCGTTCAGGATCACGAAGAAGAGTCGACAGGCGCTGACGGCGATCTCGCATCCGCTGAGTACGCTGACTTCGCACCCGAAGACGCTGCACCCGAAGACACCGCATCGCCCGAGGGCTCCACCGTCACGCAGGAAGAGGAATCCCCCATCGTGCAGCAAGACGGCACCGCACTCGCACAGGAAGACGACTCCCCCATCGCGCGGGAGCTCGCAGACCTCACCGCCCGCCGCAAGGCGCTCGAAGAAGCCGACGTCCAGCTCACCGGGCATACTCGAGTGCTCACGGTCTCGAACCAGAAGGGTGGCGTCGGCAAGACGACCACGACCGTGAACCTGGCGGCGGCTCTCGCCGAGCGAGGTGCAAAGGTTCTCGTGATCGACCTCGACCCGCAGGGCAACGCCTCGACGGCGCTCGGGGTGCCGCACACCGCCGATACGCCCAGCGTCTACGACGTGCTCATCGATGAGTTCCCGCTCGCCGACATCATCCAGGTGAGTCCGGAGTCCCCCAACCTGCTCTGTGCGCCGAGCACCATCCACCTGGCCGGCGCCGAGATCGAGCTCGTGTCGCAGGTCGCACGCGAGCACCGCCTGCGGGTCGCCGTCGACGATTACCTCGCCAGTAACGGCGGCGAGATGGACTTCATCCTCATCGACTGCCCGCCGTCGCTCGGACTGCTCACCATCAACGCCTTCACCGCGGCGAGCGAACTCCTGATCCCGATCCAGTGCGAGTACTACGCGCTCGAGGGACTCAGCCAGTTGCTGGGCACGGTGCGGATGATCCAGAAACACCTCAATCCGCGCCTCGTGCTGTCGACCATCATGCTGACGATGTACGACGGCCGCACGCGGCTTGCGCAGCAGGTCGCCGACGAGGTGCGAGAGCACTTCCCCAAAGAGGTGCTCGACACGATCATCCCCCGCTCGGTGCGGGTCTCGGAGGCGCCGAGTTTCGGACAGTCCGTTCTCGCTTACGATGGACAGTCGGCCGGCGCCATCGCGTATCGCGAAGCAGCGGTCGAGATGATCCGGCGCGATAGCGCCTCGAACGAAAGGGGCGCGTGATGGCAGCGAAGCGCACAGGACTCGGACGCGGAATCGGCGCACTGATCCCGACCAGCGAGCAGTCCGATGAGCGTCCCTCGGACGTCTTCTTCCCCCGCGCCGTCGCGGTGGCCGAGGCGGAGCCCACGGCCGAGATCGCGGAGCCCGACGGCCAGGAGGATCTCATCGAGGTGCCCGGCGCCCGCCTGGCTCACATCGACCCGCACGACATCGTGCCGAACCCGCGTCAGCCGCGTACGAACTTCGACCCCGAGCACTTCGCGGAGCTCGTGCACAGTGTGCGTGAGTTCGGTGTTCTGCAGCCCGTCGTCGTCCGGCTCAATGAGAAGGGCGACTACGAGCTCATCATGGGCGAGCGCCGCACGCGCGCCGCCCGCGAAGCCGGTCTCACCTCGATCCCCGCGATCGTGCGTGACACCGCTGACGAGCACCTCCTCCGCGACGCCCTGCTCGAGAACCTGCACCGGTCCGAGCTGAACCCGCTCGAAGAGGCCTCGGCCTACCAGCAGCTGCTCGAAGACTTCGGCATCACGCAGGAAGAACTCGCCACCCGCATCGGCCGGTCGCGTCCGCAGATCAGCAACACGATCCGCCTCCTCAAGCTCCCCGTTCCGGTGCAGCAGCGAGTCGCCGCCGGTGTGCTCACCGCCGGCCATGCCCGCGCGATCCTGTCACTCGAAGACGCGACGGCCATGCAGCGGTTCGCCGACAAGATCGTCAACGAGGACCTCTCGGTGCGTGCCGCGGAGGCTGCGGCGAAGCTTCCGGATGCCTCCCCCACCCGATCGCCGAAGCCCCAGGCCGGATCGCGCCGGTCCCACCTCGACGAGGTCGCCGCGCGTCTGGGTGACCGCCTCAACACCCGCGTGAAGATCGCGCTGACGGCAAGAAAAGGCCAGATCAGCATCGACTTCGCGACGATTCAGGACCTCAACCGCATCCTCGGCGAGCTCGGCGAGACGGAATACGGCGCCCGCGAAGCCTCATAACGGCCGGAGAGCCGCGGCGCGTCGCCGCAGCGCCTCGGCCTCGGCCGCGTTGCCCGGCAACTCGGCCGCTGCGAGGAATTCGGCGGCCGCAGCATCCGTTCGTCCGAGGCGTTGCAGAAGCTCCGCGCGCACGGCGGGCAGAGGACGGAAGCCGGGCAGCTCCGGAGCGAGCGCGTCGACCACGGCGAGAGCGGGCTCAGGTCCCCGGGCCATGGACAGCGCGACGGCGCGGTTGAGGCGCACGACGGCCGACGGGGCGAGCGACTCGAGGCCGTCGTAGAGCCGCAGGATCTGCTCCCAGTCGGTCTCGGCGAACGTGGGCGCGATCGCGTGACACTGGGCGATGGCCGCTTGCAGGCCGTAGTAGCCGAAGCCTCGGGGCGAAGCCGGGCCCACGCGGCCGGAGGCTCCGCGCGACCCGCCGGCGGCCCGTGGAGGGGTCGTGGGGACCACTCTCTTCATCGCATCGGTGCCGCGGGTGATCGCAGGCCTGTCCCACCGGCGGCGGTCCTGGTCTTCGAGGGTCACCGGCAGTCCGTCGGCGTCGATACGGGCGGCGAAGCGCGACGACTGGAACTCCATGAGGGCGATGAGCGACCAGATCTCGGGCTCGCGCGGCATGAGCGCAGCGAGCTGGCGCCCGAGTCGCACCGCCTCGCGCGCGACGTCGGGGCGGATCAGGCCCTCCCCCTCGGCGGCCGAATACCCCTCGGTGAAGAGCAGGTAGATCACCTGCAGCACGCTGGCGAGCCGTGCCGGGCGCTCGGCGCGGTCGGGCACGTCGAACGGCACGCCCTCCGCGGCGAGGGTGCGCTTGGCGCGGACGATCCGCTGCTGCACGGTGGGGACGGTCATGAGCAGCGCCCTCGCGATCTGCTCGGTGGTGAGACCGGCCACCGTCCGAAGCGTCAGCGCGAGACGGGCCTGTGCGGGAAGCAGCGGGTGACAGGCGACGAACACGAGACGCAGCACGTCGTCGTCGATGCGGTCGGGGTCGGCGTCGTCGGGCACCGAGTCGATGGCCTCGGCCACGAGGGCCTCTGAGACGAACAGGGGCTCGCGCTGCGACATCCGCTCGCGCCGTCGCCACCCGTCGATCGCCCGCCGCTTCGCGACCGACATGAGCCACGCGCCGGGATTGTCAGGGATGCCGCTGCCCGGCCACGCGGCGAGGGCTTCGACGAGAGCCTCCTGGGCGAGATCCTCGGCCCAGGCGAAGTCGCCTGTGTGCCGTGCCAGCGCGGAGACGATCCGAGCGGACTCGTCGCGCCACACGGCCTCGACGGCACGGCGCGCGTGCGCATCGTCGTCGGACGTCATGCTGACAGCGTAAGCGGGTGGGCCCCGGTGTCGGGATCGCCACGTACCCTGGATTGATGGCGAACGACGAGCAGACACCGCGGCCACGTGCGAGCCTCGAACTGCTCCGCGCCGAAGCCGCTGACGAGCTGTCGGTTCTGGTGCACGAGCGCCTGCGCGCCGGCGAGGATCCGTGGGAGTTCATGGACGAGCTGCCGTCCGTCGACGAGCTCGTCGTGTACCTGCTCCGTGCCGAGAACATCGCGGCCGACGGCGGTTCGCGGCCGAACGCCAGCCGCCACTACCGCGTGCTCAGGCAGATCGCCCTGGACTATCCCCCGCTGACCCGCGCGGTGTGGGCCCTGCTCGGCGACGCGAACACGCACCGCCGGTGGGACCCGACGGTGCGTGCCGAAGCGAGCTGACCAGCGAGCCGACGGACACGGCTCGAGGTCCCGCGTCACGAGTTGGCGGCGCGCCACTCCTGCGCCTTGGTGACCCACTCGTTGCTCTGGTCGAAGTCGCTCCACTCGTTGACGCGGCGCACTTCGAGCGTCGTCCCCGGGCCGAGAGGGCACTTGCGCGCCCAGTGCTCGGCCTCTTCGCGCGACGCCACCTCGAGGATCCAGTAGCCGGTGAACACTTCTCGCGCCTCGGCGAAGGGCCCGTCGGTCACCGTCGGGGGAACCGGTCGAAGTCGACCCGGAATCCCTCCGAAGCGTCCGACAGCCCTTCGGCGCTGAGGAACACCCCGGCCCTCTGCAGCTCCTCGTTGTAGCGGCCCATGGTGGCGAACGTCTCCGCCATGTCGAACGTCTCGGGGTCGAACGCCGCGGCGGCCTCTGCCTCGACCTGCATGATGAGCATGTAACGCATGGGATTCCCTTTCGTCGGGGCGGTTCGGCCCGGATGGAGGCCCGTTCGGCCCCTTCACCCTGTGCGTCGAACAAGCCTCGCGCAGATCGACATCGCGCGCGAAGAAATCTCAGCGAATCTTGAATGCCGCAACCGGCATATTCGCGTGCGACCCCCGCCGGGGATGACGAAGACCCCGCCGGACGAGCCGGCGGGGTCTTCGTGAAAGCGTGAGGCTCTCAGCCGATGTAGGCCGCGAGGTCCTGCTCGAGCGCGAACTTCGGCTTGGCGCCGATGATCGTCGTCTCGACGGCGCCCTTGTTGAACACCTTCATCGCGGGGATCGACGTGATCTGGTACTTCATCGCGAGGTCGGGGTTCTCGTCCACGTTGAGCTTGAGGATCGTGATCTTGTCGGGGTGCTCCGACTGGATCTGGTCGAGGACGGGCGAGACCATGCGACACGGGCCGCACCACTCCGCCCAGAAGTCCACGAGCACCGGGCCTTCGGCCTGGAGCACGTCCTGCTCGAAGGTGGCGGAGGTCGTCGCCTTGGCGGTCATCTGTTCTCTCCTTCTGTGGGAAGTCTGTCCACGCTCATTCAACGCGAGATGGGCAGGAAGTGTTCCCGGGCTTGTGCGGCGCCGGTTCCCGCGCTAGGCCGCGTCGACCTTGGCGACGGTCTCCGCTCCGGGAAGTCCGTCGATCTCGGCCGCATCCGGCGCCGGGGCGCCGGCCTCGCCGAGCGCGGCGAGGAAGTGCTCGACGTCGAGTGCCGCGACCGTGCCGCTGCCCGCAGCGGTGACCGCCTGACGGTACGTCGGGTCGATCACGTCACCGGCGGCGAACACGCCGTGCACCGAGGTGCGCGACGAGCGGCCGTCGACCCAGATGGTGCCTTCGGGCGTGAGCTCGAGCTTGTCGTGCACGAGGTGCGTGCGCGGGTCGTTGCCGATCGCGACGAACACGCCGTCGAGGGCCAGCTCGCGGCGCGAGCCGTCGACGGTGTCTTCGAGCACCACGCCGGTCACGGCGTCGTCGCCGATGATGTCGACGACCTCGCTGTTCCAGACGAACTCGATCTTCTCGTTCTTGAACGCGCGCTCCTGCATGATCTTCGAGGCGCGTAGCTCATCACGACGGTGGATGATGTACACCTTCGACGCGAACTTGGTGAGGAACGTGGCCTCCTCCATCGCCGAGTCGCCGCCGCCCACGACCGCGATCACACGCTCGCGGAAGAAGAAGCCGTCGCACGTCGCGCAGTACGAGACGCCGCGGCCCGACAGCCGCGCTTCGCCCTCGATGCCGATCTTGCGCGGAGCGGAGCCGGTGGCGAACACCAGCGCGTCGGCCTCGTGCGTCGCACCGCTGCCGAGGGTGATCTTCTTGACCGGGCCGTCGACGTCGAGCGAGACGACGTCGTCGTACAGCACCTCGGCGCCGAACTTCTCGGCCTGCTCCTGCATCTTCGCCATGAGGTCGGGCCCCATGATCGCCTCGGGGAACCCGGGGAAGTTCTCGACCTCGGTGGTGTTCATCAGCTCGCCGCCGGCCTCGACCGAACTCGCCACGACGAGCGGGTTCAGGTTGGCCCGTGCGGCATAGATCGCCGCCGTGTAACCCGCGGGTCCCGAACCGATGATGATGACCTGACGCACGTGCGCACCTTTCCTCGTGAAGCCTCGCGGGGGCGTGTCATGACACACGCGATGGCTCCGGATGCCTCAACACATGGTAACCGCGTGGCATTCCGCGACCCGTTCCCCGCGCCCCACCGGGACTCACGGGCGCCGTTTCAGCGTCGGCCGGGCAGGAAGCGGCGCACCAGGCCGGTGGCGACCGCGAGCTCGGGCGCGCGGAAGAGGGCGAGGAACGCCACGTACACCAGCATCGACGCGATCCCGATGATCGCCGATCCGACCGCGCCCAGAAGAGCGCTGGATGCTGTCCACCCGTCCGCTCCGCCCAACAGCAAGAACACTCCCCACCCGGCCGCAGCCGCCGGGACCGCGGCGAGCACGAATCGTCCGAGTGAGAGCAGCCATGACGCGGTGCCGAGGCTCCCCAGTCGTCGCTGGAGCAGCCACGTGGCGATCACGACCTGGACGATGCTCGCGAGCGACTGCCCGAGGGCCACCACGGCGGCGAGATACTCGAGTCCGATCACGTCGGCTTCCACGAGCCCCCACGCGCCGTAGGCGGTCGCCACGACGATCGCGCACTGCACGAGGGTGAAGAAGAAGGGCGTGCGCGTGTCGTCGTACGCGTAGAACGTGCGCTGGATGACGAACAGGACCGCCAGCGGGATCAGTGCGACGAGAAAGGCCAGCAGGACCCACGCCGCCTGCACCGCCTGGCTCGCCGAGTTCGTGAAGATGCGCGATGCGGGAACGGCGGCGGCGGCCAGAGCGAAGGTGGAGAAGACGACGAACACGCCGAGTGTGCGGATGCTGCGGCCGATGTCGCCGCGCACCTCTTCGTGGCGCCCCGCGTGCGCGTGCTCGCTGAGCTGGGTGAAGTACGGGGTTCCGATCGAAAGGACGATGATCGAGTACGGGAGCATGAACAGCAGCCACGCGTACCCCATGGCTGCCGCGGCGGGTCCGTCGCCCGATGCCTCGGAGACGACCCGGCCCTGCAGCAGGCCCGCGATCTGGCCGGCAGCGACCATGAGGAAGGTCCAGCCTGCGAGCCGGCCGATCTGGCCGAGGCCGACGCCCCGCCAGGCGAAGTCGGGCCGAACGTGCAGCCCCGTGCGCCGCCAGAAGAAGAACAGGATGCCGGCCTGCACGACGATGCCGAGGGTGGCGGTGCCGGCCAGGAGGCCGATCATCTCCGGCGTCCAGTCCACCACCTCCGTGAGCGGGCCGCCGAACAGCAGGAGGAAGAGGCCGAAGCCCGCGATCGAGACGACGTTGTTGACGATCGGCGCCCACGTGAACGGACCGTAGATGCGGCGCGCGTTGAGCGCCTCGCCGACGAGTGCGTACAGGCCGTAGAAGAGGATCTGCGGCAGGCACCAGTAGGCGAAGGTCGTGGCGAGGGCGAGCTGGTCGGGGCTGTAGCCGGGGGCGTACAGCTGCACGAGCCACGGTGCGATCAGGGTGGCCAGCACGGTCGTCACCAGCAGCACGACGGTGCCGAGCGTGAAGACCTTCGAGATGAAGGCGCGCCCGCCGTCCTCGTGCGACGCCGCCTTGACGATCTGCGGCACCACGACGGCGGTGAGCAGGCCGGTCGAGATCAGCGCGTAGATGTTGTTCGGAAGCTGGTTCGCGGTGGCGAACGCGTCGCCCGCGGGGCTGTTGACCGAGCCCACGACCGCCACGAGCACGATGCCGCGCAGGAACCCGGTGAGGCGCGACACGATCGTGCCCGCGCCGATGAGGGCGCTCGCGCGTCCGATCCCGCTCATCGCTCGTCCCCCTCGGGCGAAGGAGGAGCGTCGACCCGCTCGGGCTCCGCAGCCGCGGCGTCCTCGGGCGCCTCACCGTCCGCAGCACCCGGGGCCGCAGCATCCGTCCCCTTCCGTCGCCGGCGCATGCGCAGCACGGTGCGGGCGACGCCGAACAGGAGGAGGATGCCCACCAGCACGGCGAGGGCGGCGAGGCCGACGCCCTCCCAGTCGGCGTAGACGTTGATCTCGACGGTCTCGGGCTCGCCGATCGCGACGAAGGCGGGGCTGCGCAGCTGCAGGGTCAGGGTGACGTCGCCGCGGCCGACGCGGGCCTGCACCGGCACCTCGACACGGGTGTTGCTGCGGGGCGTCGCGACGATCGGCGTCTCGCCCTGCACGTCGAGGCGCAGGTTGTCGCGCGTCGTGTACAGCACGAGGTTGACGGGGTACGGCAGGTCGTTGCGCACCCAGAACCGCAGCGCGGCATTGGAGCCGTAGAGGTCGCTCGGGCTCGTCGGCAGCAGTGCGACGGAGTTCAGCGTGCCGGCGGTCTCGGTGCGGTGGTCGGCGAGCACGGTCGGCCAGGTGGGGTCGCCCACCCACGCGACACCGAGGAGCTGCAGGATGTCGGCGCGCTCGGGTCCGGTCAAGAGCGACGGCTGGTCGAGGATGGTCGCGAACCGTGCGAGGTCGGCTTCGTCGGCGACGAGGGCGGATGCCGCGTCCGCACGCGCCTGCGCGGGCTCCACCTCGCCGAGCTCGAGGTCGAACGCCTCGCTCGCAGCGACCGTCGCGATCGTGCGCGGCGTGACGTTCGGTGCGGAGAACGCGGCGGAGATGGCGGCGCCGAGTTCGACGCGCGAGCGCCCGTCGCCGCGGCCGACGGTGACCAGGAGCGGGCCGCCGGTCTCGGCGGCCGCGAAGGCGAGATAGGCGGTGGCGGTGGTGAGCGGCGCGCCGCGCAGCCACGACTCCTCCTGCTGCGACGCGTCGTCGAGGGCGTCGGAGATGTCGCTGTCGTAGACGAGCACCTCTCCGGCGCCGACGCGCCCGTGCGCCGAGACGGTGCGGCCGGCGGCGCCGGCCTCGGTCGTCGACGAGGGGATGACGGTGACCGGTGCGGTGCCGTCGGCGTTCGCGATGTCGGCGAGGCGTGCGACGATCTCGGCGTCGGCCGTGCCGTCGGCGGGCCAGTACACGCCCTGCCGGGTGGCGGGGCCGACCGTGAGCAGCGCGTCGGTGCTGGGCAGCGCGCTGTCGGGCTGCGGGGTGGGCGCGGTCGTCGGTGCGTCCGACGGCGCCGGGGTCGACGTGGCCGTCGGGGTCGGCGTGGGCGTGGCGAAGTTCGACGGCGACATGTAGGCCGTGAACGACGTCGGCTGCAGCGGCCGGGGCAGGCCCGCCTGCAGCTGCGCCGTGACGTCGGCGTCGCCGAACTGCAGGGCGAAGCGCGAGTTCTGGATGCTCTCGAGGCGCGTGAGCCACTCGAGCGCGGACTCGGGCGCCGACGTGCCCAGCACGCGGATCGACGCGGGCACGGCCGGGTCGACCGCGAGGATGGCGGCGGTGCCGGTCACACCGTCGAGCTGGTTGGTGAGCGCCCCGTCGGGTGCCGTGAGCTCGGCGAGCTGCTCGGCGGTGAGGAGGCCCTCGTCGAGGGCACCCGCCGTGATGGGCACGATCACGCCGATGCCGACGTCCGTCGCGTCGGTCGGCGGCACGATCATCGTGCTCGTGGAGACGACGGTGCCGTCCGCGCCCGGGTAGGACGCGGCGAGCGGGTAGACGCCGGGAGCGAGCCCCGCGAGGGCGGGGTCGTCGGCCGCGATCGTGATGCCGCGCATCTGCGAGCCGCCGGCCTCCACGGCGGGGATCGCGTCGGTGGCGATCGGCTCGAGCGGCAAGTCGGCCGACGTGCCGTCCAGCCAGTCGCCGAGGTCTTCGCGGTCGCTGAGCGGCGTGCGCGCGAGCGACAGCGTGATCGTCGTGGGTGCGACCTCGGCCTGCGTGCCGTTCTGGATCGAGACCGACACGCTGAGCGCGTCGCCCGGCCGCACGATGCCGTTCGCCGCGGGGGCGAGGGTGAACACCGTGGTGCCCGACGGGACGCCGGAGCTCGCGCTCGGCGACGGCGTCGGGGTCGGGCCGGCCGCGAACGCCGGTGCCGGCAGCAGAAGCCCCGCGAGCACCGCCACGGCCGCCATGCCGGCGGTCACGAGGCGCGGTGCGCGGCGCGGGGCACGCCGCGGGGCTCGCGGTGAAGTCACGATCATCCTGTCGGGGGGTTCGCTCCTGTGCGATGTCCTGACCGCACGATCGAGGAGAGTCTACGGTCCGACCCTCCGAGCCCGCCTGAGTGCGCGCGGCGCGGTTGAATGGTCCCGTGCTCCCCGAACCGGATACCGACCTCTGCCGAGACCTCGCCGCCGACCTCCAGCGGGCGGGGTTCACCGCCGAAGCGCTGCGCGACGCGTGGGGCGCCGCGGCCGACGACGCGATCGCGCGGGGCCTCCGCTCGCCGGCGTCGCGCGCCCTCGGCGACCGCCGCGACGCCCTCGCCGTGCTGGGCAGACTTCTCGTGCTCGGGATGCCGCAGGCCGCAGCATCCGTGGATCAGTCCCTCCCGCGAGCCGGCGCCGCGGGACTTGCGCGGCTGGGGCTCGCCGAGATCGACGGCGACGAGGTGCGCCCGCTCGCCGTGGTGCGGCCGCAGTCGTACGCCGACGCGTCCGGATCCGGACAGTGGTGGATCGCGAGCGATCTCGACGAGGCCGCGCTCGGCGGGCCGCTTCCCGAGGATCACGTGCTCGGGGTCGGCGGGGCGTCGCTGACGCTCGCCGGGCTGCAGCTGCCGACGCCCGCCGAGCGGGCGCTCGACATCGGTGCGGGCTGCGGGATCCAGGCGCTGCGCGCCCGCGCGCACGTGGCTGAGGTGGTGGCGACGGACATCTCGCGGCGCGCGCTCTCGTTCACACGGCTGAACGCCCTGCTCAACGGCATCGACGGCATCGAGGTGCGCCTCGGCAGCCTCTTCGAGCCCGTCGCCGGTGAGCAGTTCGACCGCGTCGTGTCGAACCCGCCGTTCGTGATCACGCCGCGCGTCGCCGACGTGCCCGCCTACGAGTACCGCGACGGCGGCATGGTCGGCGACGACGTCGTGGCCGCCTTCGTCACGGGCGTCGGCGCCCACCTCACGCCGGGCGGGATCGCGCAGCTGCTCGGCAACTGGGAGACGCGCGACGGCGTGCCCGGTCTCGAGCGCGTGCGCGGGTGGGTGGAGTCCTCGCCCGTGGCGCTCGACGCGTGGGTGGTCGAACGCGAGAGCCTCGACCCGCTGTCGTACGCCGAGCTGTGGGTGCGCGACGGCGGCACGCTGCCCGGTACCCCCGGGTTCGCGCGACTCGTCGACGCCTGGCTCGACGACTTCGCCGCCCGCGCGGTGACCGAGGTCGGCTTCGGATACCTGCTGCTGCGGCGTCCGGCAGAGGAGTCGCCCACGCTCGCCCGATACGAGACCCTCCATACGGCGCTCGCCGGCGAGGGACTCGGGGCGCACCTCGCCGCCGCGCTCGAGGCCCACGATCGCCTGAGCGTTCTCGACGATGCGGGGGTCGCGGCATCCGTCCTCCTCGTCGCCCCGGATGTCACCGAAGCGCGCCATCATCTGCCGGGAGCGGAGGACCCGACGGTCATCGAGCTGCGCCAGGGCGGCGGATTCGGGCGTGCGCTCGGGGTGGATCCGGGCCTCGCGGCCCTCGTCGGCGCGTGCGACGGCGACCTGCCGGTGGGGGTGCTGATCGACGCGATCGCCGACCTGCTCGAGGTCGATGCCGCGGCGCTGCGGGCGGATCTGCTCCCCCGCGTGCGGGAGCTCCTGTTCACCGGCTTCTTGCGATTCGCGTGAACACCGCTCGGTAGGCTGGAAGCCATGCTCAACATGGCCGAGGGCATCGCGCGCCTCGGCGCGCTCGCCGAGTCTCCCGTCGTCTCTGTGCTCGCGCGCGCCTTCGCCGACGCGGGCTTCGACCTCGCGATCGTGGGCGGTCCGGTGCGCGATGCGCTGCTGGGCCGGCCGACGAACGACCTCGACTTCACGACGAACGCGCGCCCCGACGACATCCTCACGATCGTCAAGCCCATCTCATCGGCCCAGTGGGACATCGGCCGCGCGTTCGGCACGATCGGCGCTCGCGTGCACGGTGAGCAGGTCGAGATCACGACGTATCGCGCCGACAGCTACGACGGCGTCACGCGCAAGCCGACTGTCGAGTTCGGCGACACCATCGAGGGCGACCTCGTGCGCCGCGACTTCACCGTGAACGCCATGGCTCTCCGGGTTCCCGGGCAGACACTGGTCGATCCGACCGGCGGCGTCGAGGACCTCGTGCGCGGGGTCCTGCGCACACCCACCGACCCCGCCGTGAGCTTCGGCGACGATCCGCTGCGCATGCTGCGGGCGGCGCGCTTCGCGTCGCAGCTCGGCTTCACGGTCGACCCCGGCACCGAAGCCGCCATGGAGGAGCTGCGCCGCACGCTCGAGATCGTGAGCCCGGAGCGCATCCAGGCCGAGCTCGTGAAGCTGCTGGCGACCGACGACCCGGTCCGAGGCATCCGTCTCCTCGTCGAGACCGGGCTCATGGCCGAGTTCCTGCCCGAGATCCCCGCGCTGCAGCTCGAGGTCGACGAGCATCACCACCACAAGGACGTCTACGAGCACTCGCTCACCGTGCTGCGCCAGGCGATCGAGCTCGAGAAGTCGCGGAACCCGGATGCTGCGCCCGACGTCGCGCTGCGGCTCGCGGCGCTGCTGCACGACATCGGCAAGCCGGCGACGCGCCGGCTCGAGCCGGGCGGCGGCGTCACGTTCTACCACCACGACCTCAAGGGCGCGCGCCTGGCGCGCAAGCGCCTGCAGGAGCTGCGCTTCGACTCCGCGACGATCGCGACCGTGAGCCGGCTCATCGAGCTGCACCTGCGCTTCTTCGGGTACTCCGAGGGCGCGTGGACCGACTCGGCCGTGCGCCGCTACGTGCGCGACGCCGACGCCGAGCTCGAGCGCCTGCACATCCTCACGCGCGCCGACGTCACGACCCGCAACGTCAAGAAGGCCCGGCGCCTCGCCGGCGCCTACGACGACATCGAGCGCCGCATCACCGAGCTCGCCGCCCAGGAGCAGCTCGACTCGATGCGCCCCGAGCTCGACGGCAACCGCATCCAGGAGGTGCTGGGCCTGACGCCCGGCCGCGAGGTGGGCGAGGCCTACCGTTTCCTCCTCGACCTCCGCCTCGACGAGGGTGTGGTCGGCCCCGAAGAGGCTGAGCGCCGCCTGCGCGAGTGGTGGGCCGCCCGCGGCTGAGTCTCCCGCGCGATCGTTGTTTCTCAGGCCGAGGCAGCGCACGCCGCGATGACGGACGGTGGATGCTGCGTCCCGCCGCCGCGCCGAATCACCGGGCGAGCGCGTCCAGGTGCGCACCGACGCGCGCGGCGAACGCGGGGCAGGCCGCTGCGGTGAGCGCGTCCGCGAGGGACGCGGGGGCGTGGCGGGTTCGTCGGGCTCGTTGCTCCGAGGTCACCTGCCGGACGTCGGCGCACGCGGTGTCGTCGACGAGGCACAGGAACTCGTCGGGGGTGTAGATCTCGAACGGCAGCGGGTCTCCGGTCGCGCCCCCACGGCCCCGGGCCGAGACCAGCACGTTCGCCCGCGCGACGGCGGCGTCGGCCTCCGCAGAGCGCGGCTCGACGGCTGCGTCCAGGTCGAGGTCGGGCGCGACCGGGCCGATCACCTCGTCGAGGCTCGTCGCGAGGAGGTCGAGACGCCGCGGTGCGGCCGCGCGCCGCCCCGGGTCTCGCTGCGCCCACAGCCGGACGGAGTCCGCCACGACGCCCGCCGACGAATGCAGCTGGAACGCCCCGGTCCTGTGGCGCAGCAGCGCGAGCCAGTCGTACGCGGTGCGCGCGGCGAGGACGTCGCTGTCGACGAACACACGGTGCAGCACCCGGTCAGACTACCCAGGCCGGGTTGTCAGTCCACTCCGAACTCGTCGTCGAGGTCGCGCAGGGCGTCGAGCGCCTCTCGCCGGGCCCGCGCGCGGCTGCGCCGCAGCGCCAGCACGTCGGTGGTGCGCAGCCGGGTGTGCGTGCCTACGCGGTGGGCTTCCAGCTCGCCCGTGTGCACCAGCTTCATCAGGGTGGGCCGCGAGACGCCGACGAGTTCCGCGGCGACCGTCGTCGTCAGCTCGTCGGGCAGGGTCTCCACCGACACGCGGCCGCGCGCCAGTCCCCTGAGCACCTGTGCGAGGAACGAAGCCAGCTCCGCCGGGATCGCGGTCTCGGCCTCGTTCTCGGCGGTCACCGCGAAGGCCAGGGACCCGAGATCCGGCACACGGCCGAGGAGGTCGGCGGCCTGCTCGCGCAGCCCCTCTTCGACGAACACTGTCCCGTTCGACAACAACACGCTCATACGGCCCCCCGACCTGCGTCGCGCACCACCCCTGAGCGCTCTACAGGGCCATGTTATCCGGTTGCAGTTGCACGTGGATGCTTTGCAGATATATCTGCAACGCGCTAGCGTCGCCCGAGACCGACTCACCGATCGAGGGGACAGGACACACGTGGATGCGGTAGCGCTCAAGCGGACCTGGAGCCAGGTCGCCGCCCACGGGGATGCCGTCCCCGGGTACTTCTACGCGCACCTCTTCCTCGCCCATCCCGAGACCCGCGACCTGTTCCCCGTCGCGATGGCGGCGCAGCGCGACCGCCTGGTCAAGGCCCTCGGGCACATGGTCAGCAACGTCGACCGTGTCGGCGACGTCGTGCCCTACATCGAGGACCTCGGCCGCGATCACCGCAAGTTCGGCACGATCGCCGGCCACTATCCCGCGGTGGGAGCGTCGCTGCTCGCGACCCTGAAGCACTTCCTCGGCGACGCGTGGACGGCCGAGCTCGCCGCCGATTGGGCCGACGCGTACGGGCTCATCGCGACCACGATGATCACCGCCGCCGAGTCCGTCGAATCCCAGCCCGCGACGTGGGCCGCCGAGGTCGTGGCGACGCAGCGGCGGGGAATGGATGTCGGGACCCTGACGATCCGTCCCGACGACCGCTACCGGTACCAGGCGGGTCAGTCGCTGGCCATCGAGATCCCGCAGCGACCCCGCCAGTGGCGCTACCTCTCCCCGACGCACGCGCCGCGCGCCGACGGCACGATCACGTTCCACGTCCAGCTCGTCGCGGGCGGCCAGGTCAGCGGGGCGATGCTGCGCGACGTGAAGGCAGGAGACCGCGTGCGCCTCGGCCCGCCGATCGGCGACCTGCTCACCCTTCCCTTCGACAGCGAGTGGCCCGACCTGCTCCTCGTCGCCGGCGGCACCGGCCTCGCGCCCCTGCTCGCGGTGCTCGACCAGGTCGCCGCACGCCACGCCGCGCGCGGCAACGGCCCGCGCGTGGCGCTGTACCACGGGGTGCGGCATCCATGGTCCTTCTATGCGAAGCCCGAGCTCGAGAAGTACGCGGCAGCGGGATGGCTCGACGTCGAGTACGGCGTCTCGGACGACCCGTCGTATCCCGGACGCCGCGGGCTGATCGGCGACCTCGCCGCCGCCGACGGCCCGTGGGACGAGCGCCTCGCGATGGTGTGCGGCTCGCCGCGCATGGTCGACCACACGATCGCCGCCCTGCGCCGCGCAGGACTCGACGAGCACCGCATCCGCAGCGAGAAGTACGAAGACCCGTTCACCCAGCAACCCGGCGCCACTGCCGGACGAGCAGACTCCCCGGAGCTCGTCCGACCCGCGGTCTCGCTGGGAGTCCAGTAGAGCGAAGGCGAAATGACCGCGATCCAATCCGTATCCACCACGCCCGAGACGCTGCGCGCCGCGTCCTTCTCGGACGAGCGCCACGGCTACTCCCGCGGCGAGGTCGACGCGCTGCTGACCGCAGCGGCCGACGCGCTCGAGGTCGCCTGGCGCGAGAACGCGGCACTGACCGCGAGCGGCGTCAGCGCCGACGAGGGCGAGATCTCGAGCCGTGCGGTGCTGCTGCTCAGCAGCGCACAGCGCATCGCCGACGATGCCGTCGCCGAGGCCGAGTCGTACGCCCGCGACCTCATCGAGACCGCGCGCACGCAGTACCGCGAGATCGTCGAGCGCGCCCAGCAGGTCGCGCACTCGATCGAGAAGGAGGCGGCGGCGCACCCCGGGCAGATCGCGGCGGCGGCGGCGTCGGCGTCGGCCTCCGGTTCCGCCGCGCCGTCGTGGGGCGGTGCGGACCAGTCGCCCGCGCTCGCGTTCGCGACCGACCACCTCGAGGCCGCCGGTCCCGCGTCGCCGGACGACGTCGTGCGCGCCCGCCAGTTCGCCCGCATGGCGACGGCCCAGGTGCACTCGCTCCTCGAGTCGATCGAGCGCGAGCTCGGACGCCTCGGCGCCGGTGCCCCGCGCACGGCCCCGAGCCCTGCCGCCGCGGCGTCGACCCCGGGCCTCGCCGCCGGGCCGCCGCCCGCCCCCACCTCGGCGGCTCCCGCCGCCGCCGCAGCCGCTGCCGCCGCCGCTGCGGCCTCGGCATCCGTGTCGACCCCGGTCTTCGCGGAGCCCACGGACGAGGTCCGCCGGCGGCGCAGCGACTTCGAGTACTGACCCACCCGCGCCACCCCACATCCCCACGATCGGAGCAACCGCATGACTGACACGAGCGAAGCGACCCTGTATCAGCGCCTCGGCGAAGGCGCCGGCATCGCCGCCGTCGTCGACGGCCTCTACAGCCGCATCATGGCCGACGAGACCCTCGCCCCCTTCTTCGAGAGCACCCGCATGGCCGAGCAGAAGGGCCACATGGCGATGTTCCTCGCGGCCGCTGCCGGGGGTCCCGACGGCTACCGCGGCAAGGACCTCGGCGTCGCGCACGCCGGCCGCGGCATCACCGACGCCGACTTCGACCGCGTCATCGGCCACGCCGCCGACGCCCTCGCCGCGGCGGGCGTCGACGCCGACACGATCGGCCAGGTCGCCGGCGCGCTCATGCCCCTGCGCGAGAAGGTCACCGCCGCGGCCGCGTAGCCCGCGGTCGGCGGTCGGCCCGGCCCGGCCCGGCCGGGCCGACCCGGCTGGGCCCGACCCGTCGCGTCGACATCGGCGAGATCGCACGTTCTCGACGCCCCGGCGCCGCCCGCACCTACACTGAAGGCACGCTCCACCGACGTCGATCGGAGCCGCCGTGTCATCACCCTGGTCGCAGCGTCGCGAGGTGTCGCCCGAGACCTCGCGTCTGCTCATCGAGCGCGCCCACGAGGAGCTCGTCGCCGGCAACACCGCCGATGAGCGACTGCGCGACGTGCGCCTGCTCATCCGCGACTCGTGGCGCCGCTCGCTCGACAGCCTCGTCGGCGCCGAGGCGCTCCCGCCCCTCGACCTCAGCGCCGACGAGCTCGACGCGTACCGTCGTGCGCATCCGCTCTCGGCTGTCATCGACATGGTGCGCGGGCTGCTGCTTCCGGGCGAGGCATCCGATTCCGGCGTCGTCGTGGCGGTGGGCGACGCGGCCGGGCGCCTCTTGTGGGTCGAGGGCGATCGCAACGTGCGCCGGCTCACCGGCGACATGGGCTTCGTCGAGGGCGCGAACTGGTCGGAGGACGCGGTCGGCACCGCCGCCCCCGGCACCGCGATCGCGCTCGACCGGTCGGTGCAGATCGCCGGTGCCGAGCACTTCAACCGGCTCGTGCAGCCGTGGTCGTGCAGCGCTGCGCCGGTGCACGATCCCGAGACGCGGCGCATCCTCGGCGTGATCGACGTGACCGGCGGCCTCGAGGCCGTCACCCCTCAGGCGCAGCTGCTGGTGGATGCTACGGCCCGCGCGATCGAGGGAGAGCTCCTGGTCGCACGGCTCCGCGCGCGCGCCGAGCCGCCGCGACCCGCGCGCCGCGCGCCTGCCCGGCGGGTCGAGCCCACGCGCGCGACGCTGCGCGTGCTCGGCCGCGATCGCGCGCAGCTCGAGGTGACCGGCGAGGGGTTCGAGACGGTGTCGGAGCTGGGCCCGCGCCATGCCGAGCTGCTGCTCATGCTCGCCGTGCACCGCCAGGGCCTGTCGGCCGAGCGCCTCGGCGACCTCGTGTACGGCGAGTCGGCGGGGGATGCGGCATCCGTGACCCTTCGCGCTGAGATGGTGCGTCTGCGCAAGGCGCTGACGACCGCCGCTCCCGCGCTGGTTCCCGAGTCGCGGCCGTACCGCCTCGGCGTCGAGGTCGAGACCGACGCGCACCAGGTGCTGTCGCTGCTCGATCGCGGCGCGCACCGCGTGGCCCTCGCCGCCTACCGCGGCGACGTGCTGCCCGACTCCGTCGCGCCGGGGGTGGAGGACTTCCGGCAGACGGTGCGGGTGGCGCTTCGCGAAGCACTCATGGCCGAGGCATCCGTCGACGTCCTCCTCGCGTTCGCCGACACCGATGCCGCCGCCGACGACGTCGAGCTGCTGCGGCTCTGCCTGTCGATGCTGCCTGCCCGCTCGCCGCGCCGCGCCGGCCTCGTGACCCGCATCGAGCGGCTCGAAGCCGACGCCTGACCGGGTCGCAACGTTCTGCAACGTTGCCCCGCCTACCTTCGATGACACGCGACGAGGACCGTCGCACAGCGTCGAAGGAGACCAGCAATGACCATCGTCGAAGAGGGCGTCTCGAGCGTCTACGCCGCACCCGGGCAGCGGGGATCGATCGCCGACTACCGCCCCCGCTACGGCCACTACATCGGCGGCGAGTTCGTCGAGCCGATCAGGGGCCAGTACTTCGAGAACATAAGCCCCGTCAACGGCAAGCCCTTCACCGAGGTCGGCCGTGGCACCGTCGAAGACGTCGACCGCGCGGTGGACGTCGCATGGAAGGCGTTCGAGTCGTGGAAGCGCACGACGCCCGCCGAGCGCAGTGTGATCCTCAATAAGATCGCCGACCGCATCGAGCAGAACCTCGAGCGCATCGCGGTCGCCGAGACGTGGGAGAACGGCAAGCCGGTCCGCGAGACGCTGGCCGCCGACATCCCGCTCGCCGTCGACCACTTCCGCTACTTCGCGGGCGTGCTGCGGGGCCAGGAGGGCTCGCTCAGCCAGATCGACGAAGACACCGTGGCATACCACTTCCACGAGCCGCTGGGCGTGGTGGGCCAGATCATCCCGTGGAACTTCCCGATCCTCATGGCCACGTGGAAGCTCGCCCCGGCGCTCGCCGCCGGCAACTGCGTGGTGCTCAAGCCCGCCGAGCAGACTCCGGCGTCGATCCTGTTCCTCTTCGAGATCATCGGCGACCTGCTGCCGGCCGGAGTCGTCAACATCGTCAACGGCTTCGGCATCGAGGCGGGTGCGCCGCTCGCGCAGCACAAGCGCATCCGCAAGGTCGCGTTCACGGGCGAGACCACCACCGGCCGCCTCATCATGCAGTACGCGTCGCAGAACCTCATCCCGGTGACGCTCGAGCTCGGGGGCAAGAGCGCGAACGTGTTCTTCGAGGACGTCGCCCGCTCGACCGACGACGCGTACTACGACAAGGCTCTCGAGGGCTTCACGCTGTTCGCCCTCAACCAGGGCGAAGTCTGCACGTGCCCGTCGCGCGCCCTCATCCAGCGTTCGATCTACGACGGCTTCCTCGGCGACGCCCTGGGGCGCGTCGGCAAGATCGTGCAGGGCAACCCGCTCGACCCCGAGACCATGATCGGCGCGCAGGCCTCGAACGACCAGCTCGAGAAGATCCTGAGCTACATCGAGATCGGCAAGGCGGGTGGCGCGAAGCTGCTCGCCGGCGGTGAGCGCGTCGACCTCGGCGGCGACCTGTCGGGCGGCTACTACGTCGCGCCGACGGTGTTCGAGGGCACGAACGACATGCGCATCTTCCAGGAGGAGATCTTCGGACCCGTGGTCTCGGTCACGAGCTTCGACGACTTCGACGACGCCATCTCGATCGCCAACGACACGCTCTACGGCCTCGGCGCCGGCGTCTGGAGCCGCTCCGGCGACACCGCCTACCGTGCCGGCCGCTCGATCGAGGCGGGCCGCGTCTGGACGAACACGTACCACCAGTACCCCGCGCACGCGGCGTTCGGCGGGTACAAGCAGTCCGGCATCGGCCGCGAGAACCACCTCAAGATGCTCGACCACTACCAGCAGACGAAGAACCTCCTGGTGTCGTACGCCGACGGAGCCATGGGCTTCTTCTAGAAACCGGACGCCGCGCTCCCCAGAGCGGCGCCCCGACGACCCGGGCGGAGCGAGCCCCCAGTGCCTCCGCCCGGGTCGCACCACCCGCATCCGCCGGCGCACCGCGTCCCGTTCTCGAATCAGGCGATGAGGCGAATGCAGGCTGATCCGACCCCGGATCGTCCTGATTTCGCCTCATCGCCTGATTCCGGTACGGGTATGCCGCGAGAAGAGGAGTTCGACAATGACGCAGGTCGGCAGGTACTCGCGTGTGGCGGTGACGGATGCTGCGGCCGCCCTGCTGCGGCAGCTCACTGCCGAGCACGGAAAGCTGATGTTCCACCAATCCGGAGGCTGCTGCGACGGCAGCGCGCCGATGTGCTTCCCGGTCGGGATGTTCCTCGTCGGGCCCTCGGACGTGCGGCTCGGCGACCTCGACGTCGGGCTGGACGATCCGATCGTGGTGTTCATCTCCGAGGCGCAGTTCGAGTACTGGAAGTACACGCACCTCACCATCGACGTGGTGCCCGGCCGGGGTGCGGGATTCAGTGTGGAGGGCCCGACGGGCAAGCGCTTCATCATCCGCAGCCGCATGCTCGACGACGCCGAGCTGGTGCATTTCGGCCTCGGGCCGGCGGGAATGGCGGGCACTTCGCCCAGCTGAAACGCCGGGAATGTGGCATCCAGTCCCATCTCTGCTGGGTTTCAGTCTGGTTACGAATCGTTCACTCGATTGCCGTAACGGCCCTCGGGGGTGAAGATAGCCTCTGGCCGCGACCATCTGACGCGACTGACACCACTACGCAGAGGTAGCACTACATGTCACTGCACCACAGCACGCGCGGCCGGATCGGCCTCGCGATCGGCGCCTTCGGCGCCTCGGCACTCCTCCTCGCCGGCTGCGCCGGTGGTGGCGGCGGCGGAAACGACGACGGCGGCGCCTCGGGCGAGCCTCTCATCGTCGGCACCACCGACAAGGTCACCACGCTCGACCCGGCCGGCTCGTACGACAACGGCTCGCTCGCGGTGCAGACCCA
Organism: Microbacterium sp. NPDC056044; assembly: GCF_042267145.1. Classification (NCBI taxonomy): domain Bacteria; kingdom Bacillati; phylum Actinomycetota; class Actinomycetes; order Micrococcales; family Microbacteriaceae; genus Microbacterium; species Microbacterium sp. NPDC056044. Next base: position 468,876 of record NZ_JBHJWZ010000002.1, read on the forward strand.
GGTGTTCCCGTACCTCCTCAACACCGACTACAACAGCACCGAGGTCGTTCCCGACCTCGCCGAGTCGGCGGAGTTCACGTCGCCGACCGAGTACACCGTGACGCTTCCCGCGGGCCTCAAGTGGGCGAACGGCAACGACCTGACCTCGTCCGACGTCAAGTTCTCGTTCGACCGCAACGTCAAGATCGCCGACCCGAACGGCGCGTCGAGCCTGCTCTACAACCTCGACAGTGTCGAGACCCCGGACGACACCACGGTGGTCTTCCACCTCAAGACGGCGAACGACCAGGTCTTCCCGTACATCCTGACCAGCTTCCCGGGCGCCATCGTCGACGACGAGGTGTTCTCGGCCGACGCCGTCACCCCTGACCAGGACATCGTCGACGCCAACGCGTTCGGCGGCCCCTACGCGATCACGTCGTGGGACTTCAACAAGACGGTCGAGTTCACGCCGAACGAGAACTACAAGGGCCTCCTCGACGCGCCGGTCAACAGCGGCGTCATCCTCAGCTATTTCGCCGAGTCGTCGAACCTGAAGCTCGCTGTGCAGCAGGGCGACATCGACGTGGCGTACCGCGCGCTGTCGTCCACCGACGTCGACGACCTCAGCAAGAACAAGGACGTCAAGATCGTCAACGGCCCCGGCGGCGAGATCCGCTACATCGTGTTCAACTTCAACACGCAGCCGTACGGTGCGACGACCCCCGAGGCGGACGCTGCCAAGGCGCTCGCGGTCCGTCAGGCCGTCGCCGACCTCGTCGACCGTGAGGCGCTGTCGACGCAGGTCTACAAGGGCACGTACACGCCGCTGTACTCGTTCGTCCCCGAGGGCTTCACCGGCGCCATCGAGCCGCTCAAGGAGATGTACGGCGACGGCGCCGGCGGCCCGGACGCCGACAAGGCGAAGGCCACCCTCGAGGCGGCAGGCGTCGAGACGCCCGTCTCGCTCAGCCTGCAGTACAGCCCCGACCACTACGGCCCCTCGTCGGGTGACGAGTACGCCCTGGTGAAGTCGCAGCTCGAGGAGAGCGGCCTGTTCTCGGTCGACCTGAAGTCGACCGAGTGGGTGCAGTACTCGAAGGACCGCACGTCGGACGTGTACCCCGCGTACCAGCTCGGCTGGTACCCGGACTACTCGGACGCCGACAACTACCTCACCCCGTTCTTCCTGACGAAGAACTTCCTGGGCAACCACTTCAGCGACCAGCAGACCGAGGACCTCATCCTCCAGCAGGCCGTCGAGACCGACCCGGCGAAGCGCACGCAGGAGATCGAGGACATCCAGTCCCGAGTGGCCGAGCTCCTCTCGACCGTGCCGCTCCTGCAGGGTGCACAGGTGGCCGTCGCCGGAACCGGTGTCGAGGGCGTCACGCTCGACGCATCGTTCAAGTTCCGCTTCGCTCCGCTCACGAAGTAAGACGCGATCCAGCGATGGGGCGGCCCGCTCACCCGGGCCGCCCCATCGGCATTCGCCTTCGGCAGCACACACACAGTTAGGCCCCCACGATGACGAGCGACGTCGCCGCATCCGTTGACCAGCCGCCCGCCATGCTGGCGCGGCGCAGGCCCGCCTCCGGCGGAACCCTCGGCCGCTATCTCCTGGTGCGGTTCCTCCTGATCTTCCCGACCGTGCTCATCCTGGTGACGCTGGTCTTCTTCCTCATCCGCCTCACCGGCGACCCGATCACCGCGGCCCTCGGCGGGCGCCTGCCCGCCGACCAGCTGCAGGAGCGCATCCACGAGGCGGGCTACGACCGGCCCGTTCTCGTGCAGTACTTCGAGTACATCGGCCAGGTGCTCACCGGCAACTTCGGCACCACGCTCACCGACAATCAGCCCGTGACACAGGTGCTCCTCACCTACGGTGCGGCGACCTTCGAGCTGATCTTCTACGCCTTCATCATCGCGTTCGTCGTCGGCATCCCGCTGGGCATGCTCGCCGCCGCCAAGCGCGAGAAGGCGACGGATGCCGGACTCCGCGTCGGCGCGATCCTCTTCTACGCCACCCCGGTGTTCTTCTCGGGCCTGCTCGCGAAGCTCGTGTTCTCGGTGTGGCTCGGCTGGTTCCCCGTCTCCGGTCGTGCGAGCGTGCGCACCGAGATCGCCCTGACACGCGAGGGCGGCACCGGCATCTACCTCATCGATGCGATCAAGTCGGGCAACCCCGCGTATGTGCAGGACGTGCTCCTGCACGCCTTCCTGCCGTCGATGGTGCTGGGCCTGCTGACGGCGAGCATCTTCCTGCGGCTCGTGCGCACGAACGTGATCGGCACGCACAACATGCCGTACATCGACGCGGCCCGTTCGCGCGGTGTGAGCGAATACCGCCTCGTGCGCCGTCACGCGTACAAGCCCGCGCTGATCCCGATCGTGACGGTGATCGGTCTGCAGATCGCCCTGCTGCTGGGTGGCGCGATCCTCACCGAGACGACGTTCGAGTGGCAGGGAGTCGGCTTCCAGCTGGGTGAGTACCTGAAGGCGCGTGACTTCGTCGCGATCCAGGGAATCGTCGCGATGATCGCCATCCTCGTCGCGGTGACGAACTTCGTGGTCGACGTCATAGCCGCGTTCCTCGACCCGAGGGTGAGGTACTGACATGGCCAAGCGCCGCTTCTCCGACCGGATCCCGGTCATCCACCAGCTCCGCCAGAGCGTCGGCCTCCAGCGCGGCATGCTCATCGCGGGTCTGGTGCTCACCGCGCTGTTCCTGATCTTCGCGATCTTCGCGCCGTGGATCGCCCCGTACAGCTACAACCAGCTCCGCGACGCGCAGGGCAATTTCGGGTCGACGCAGCCCCCGAGCGCCGAGCACTGGCTCGGCACCACGGTCGGCGGGTACGACGTGCTGTCGCGCACGATCTGGGGCGCCCAGACCGCGATCCTCGTCGTCATCGTGGCACTGCTCCTCTCGGTGGTCGTCGGCATCCTGCTCGGTGTCGTCTCGGGCTACCTGGGCGGCTGGGTCGACCGCACCCTCGTGGTCATCGCCGACGCGATCTACGCCTTCCCGACGCTGCTGCTGGCGATCGTCGTCGCGATCGCGATCAGCGGCGGGCAGTCCGGGCTCTGGCCGGGCATCATGGCGGCGGCCGTGTCGATCACGGTCGTCTTCATCCCGCAGTACTTCCGCGTCGTGCGCGCCGAGGTCGTCCGCATCAAGGCCGAGGCGTTCGTCGAGTCGGCGAAGGTCATCGGCGCGCCCACGAGCCGGATCATGTTCGTGCACGTGCTGCGCAACGCGACGCGCACGCTGCCGCTCATCGTGACGCTCAACGCGTCCGAGGCGATCGCGACCCTCGCCGCGCTCGGCTTCCTCGGGTTCGGCATCGAACCGTCGGCCGCTGCCGAGTGGGGCTACGACCTGCAGCGCTCCATCAGCGACGTCGCCGCCGGCATCTGGTGGACGGCGATCCCTCCGGGCGTCGCCATCGTGCTGACGATCCTCGGCATGACCCTCATCGGCGAGAGCCTCAACGACCTCGCCGACCCGCGCCTGCGCGCGCGCCGCAGGGCGACCAACCAGACGCCGGCCGACGCGGTCGCCGCGAGCCAGCCGGCGTCGCGCGAGTTCATGGGAGAGGTGGAGTGATGGCTTCGGCAGCCCCCGCATCCGACGACGTCGCGGTCGACATCCGCGATCTCACCGTCACCTTCGCCAGCGACGCCGGTGACGTGCACGCCGTGCGCGGCGTGACGCTCGACGTCCGCCGCGGCGAGGTGCTCGCGATCGTCGGCGAGTCCGGCAGCGGCAAGACGGTCACCGCCCGCACGATCCTCGGGCTCCTGCCCGACACCGCGGTCATGAACGGTGCCGTCGTGCTCGACGGCACCGAGATCGTCGGCCTCGACAAGAAAGAGCTCCGCGAGGTGCGCGGCTCGAAGGCCGCCATGATCTTCCAGGAGCCGTCGACCGCGCTCAACCCCGTGTACACGGTCGGCTGGCAGCTCGCCGAGGGGCTTCGGGCCCACGGCAGCTACAGCAAGGCCGAGGCCAAGGCGAAGGCGATCGAGATGCTCGGCCGCGTCGGCATCCCGGAGCCCGAGCGCCGTGTCGACGACTATCCGCACCAGTTCTCGGGTGGTCAGAAGCAGCGCATCGTCATCGCGATGGCGCTCGCGCTCGAGCCGACGGTGATCATCGCCGACGAGCCGACGACGGCCCTCGACGTCACGGTGCAGGCCGAGATCCTCGATCTGCTGCGCCGGCTCCGCGATCAGGACGGCACCGCGATCGCGCTCATCACGCACAACATGGGCGTGGTGGCCGACCTCGCCGACCGCGTCGCGGTGATGTTCAACGGCGAGATCGTCGAGACCGCGACCGCGCGGGACCTGTTCGCCGCGCCGCAGCACGAGTACACCAAGAAGCTCCTGGCCGCCGTACCGCGCGTGGAGATCGTCGACCGGCAGCTGCCGGAAGCCGCAGCGCCCGCGGAGCCGGTCGTCGAGGCGAAGGATCTCGTCATCGAGTACGGCGGCCGGTTCGGCCGGGCGCCGTTCCGCGCCGTCGACCGCGTGAGCTTCTCGATCGCACCGGGCGAGGTGCTCGGGCTCGTGGGCGAGAGCGGCTCGGGAAAGACGACGATCGGCCGGGCCATCGCGGGCCTGACGCCGGTGGCGGGCGGCTCGCTGCGTGTGCTCGGCACCGAGATGCTCGGCGTCAAGGAGCGGGAGTTCCGCCGCCGCCGCAGCGAGCTCGGTTTCGTGTTCCAGGACCCGGCGACGAGCTTCAACCCGCTCCTCACCATCTCCCGCAACGTCGCCGAGCCGCTCATCGTGCACGGCGCCGCCAAGGGCGCCGCTGAGGTGCAGGCGAAGGTCGACGAGCTGCTCGAGGCGGTGCAGCTGCCGAAGTCCTACGGGGAGCGGTACCCGCACGAACTGTCGGGTGGACAGCGCCAGCGTGCCTCGCTCGCGCGGGCCCTCGCCCTCAACCCGAAGCTGCTGATCGCCGACGAGCCCACGAGCGCGCTCGACGTGTCGGTGCAGGCGCGCGTGCTCGAGCTGTTCGGTGAGCTGCAGAGCCAGTTCGGCTTCGCGACGCTGTTCATCACGCACGATCTCGCGGTCGTCGACCTGCTCGCGCACAAGGTCGTCGTGCTGCACCGCGGCACGATCGCCGAGGCCGGGCCGACGGCCCAAGTCCTCGGCGACCCGCAGGACGCCTACACGCGCCGGCTCATCGCCTCGCTCCCCGTGCCCGACCCCGAGGAGCAGGCCGCGCGCCGCGCCATCTGGCAGGCCACCCGCGACGAGTGATCGCCGCCGAGCCCGAGCCCGAGCCCGAGCCCGAGCCCGACCCCGACCCCGACCCCGAGCCCGACCCCGACCTCGAGCCCGAGCCCGAGCCGGCGGTCAGGCGCCGTCGCGGATGTCGCGCGCGAAGCCTTCGGCGTGGGCGCGGAGCGCCTCGATACGCCGCTGCCGCGCCGCCATCACGTCGAAGCCGAGGTAGGCGGGCGGCATCGGGCGCCGGGCGTTGACCGAGCACTCGAACCTCTCGCACAGCAGGGTGCCGACGGTGTCGCCGTTGCGGCCGGCCTTGCCCGCCCGCTTCGCGCCGAAGAGCACGACGTCGTTGGGCAGGGTGACGTCCTCGCACCACGAGCACTGGGCGCGCGTGCGCGTGCGCTGCTCGGTCTGGCGCAGCAGGATCCCGACGGGCTCGGCATCGACCGGCACCACGATGAAGCCGGCGAGCGGCTGCTTCGGATCGCGCCAGCCGAAGTAGTCGAGTCCGTCCCAGCCCACGTGGGCGAGGTCGGGAACGACGAGGGCGTTGCGCTCGCGCAGCGAGGCGTTGACGAAGGACGCGCGGATGTCCTTCTCGGTGAATGCGTGCATGATTCCTTGATTCGCGAAAGATCGCCGAGACGGCGACGGAAGATGGATGCCGCGGCCCGGCCGGACCGCGGAGTGTCGGGGTGCATCGCGGCAGGTCTCAGACCCGGCGACGCGCGCCGCTACCTCCGCTCGGCGCGGGAAGCGCCGAGTACCCCCTCACGCCCGCCGGGCGTCGCGATCGTCGAATGCACGCCCGCCAGCCTACGCTCGTCGGCCTGCGCGTCGGCACCACGCTCAGCGCAGGAACGCCGGCCCGATCTGGGTGAGGATCCAGAACAGCACGAGCGCTCCGCCGACGACGATCGTCGCCCACGGCACGCCGCGCTGCAGGCGACGGCCGGCCGGGGCGACGCCGGGCGGCGGGCGGAGCGCCTCGATCGGTGAACTGAAGGGGACGGATGCTGCGCCCCCTTGCCCTGCGCCGGCAGCGGCGGCCGCAGGGCCGAGGGGCGCGGCATCCGTCATCGAAGCAGCCGCTGCCGCGGCCAGCCGCTCGTCGCGCCAGCGCGCCCACTGCGCGAACTTGTCGAGGAGGGCCCCGACGACGGAGAACAGCCACGCCCACGTCTGCGGATCGAGGGTGGAGAAGTCGCGCTTGGCGTACAGGAACAGCCAGTCGTCGACGATCTCGACGTCGAGCGCGGCGGCGTTGTCGATGAAGCGCGCCATGATGTCAGGCGTGAACAGGTAGAGGGCGTCGCGCTCGTAGCCGGTGGGGCAGTACAGCGAGAAGAAGCGGTCGAAGTCGCCCTCGAGGCTGAGGCGCTGCTCCTTGTCGAACGAGAGCGGCAGGTTCGAGCCGAACAGGCCGTTGTTGCTCGTCGCGTCGAGCACGATGTGCGGGAGCGGTGTGTCGAGCTTCACCGCGACGTACCCCCACTGGTGCGTCTGCCGGTTCTTGCCGGAGCCGGTCGTGTACCGGTAGTTCGCGAACTCGACGAAGCGCGGCCGATCCCCGCGGACGAGGTCGCTCGACTGACGCGAGCTGCCGAGCGAGAAGATCATTCCCGGCAGCGGCGGGGCGTCGAGCCGGGGCTCGTAGCGCATGGCGTTCGCACGAGCGAAGCGGTCGAGCCGGTACATGCGCTCGCCACCGGAGCGCACCCCGCGGACGACGAGTGTGATCGCGACCGCGGCGATGACGCCGATGATCAGCAACGGGAGCAGCGCGAAGATCAGCGCCGGTCCGCCCCCGCTCTCGGTGCCGGCGGTGACCGCGGCCACGACCGTCGAGATCATCGTGATCGCGACGGAGCCGAAGACGAGCATCACCACGACGGCGATGATCACCACGAAGACCGGGCCCGCGCAGCCCGAGCCCGCGAGCCGGCCGGTGCGCCGCAGCTCCTGCACGAACGCGCGCGCGGCGCCCGGCGGAACGGGCTCGACGAGCGGGCGCGCGTCGAACGGGTACGAGCCCGGCGCCGGAACACTCATCCGACCACGCTACCGGCGGCGGGCGTAGAGTCCACGAAAGGATCGTCGGCAATCGTTGATAACCGATTATCGATTAGTGTAAGGTCGTGACGTCCCGATGATGTGCCCACGAGAGGATCGACGATGATCACCAGACGTACCCTCACCGCGATCGGCGCCGGAGCGGCCGCCGTGACGCTCCTGGCCGGCTGCTCCTCCGCTGCGAGCGGGGGTGAGAGTCAGGATGAGGACGTCCAGCTGCGCATGCTGGTCAACGTGACCCCCAACCTCACCGAGGAGTGGTGGAACGAGCTCGTCGCGCCGTTCGAGGAGGCCAACCCGAACATCGACGTCGTGATCGACAACCCCGGCGCCGAGGGCGTGGCCGCCGCCGTCCCGCGCCTGCTGGCCGCCGGTCAGGCGCCCGACATCGTGCAGTCGCAGGCGCCGACGCCTGACCTCGCCGAGGAGCTCGTCGACCTGTCGGAGTACGACTGGGCGTCGAACGGCCCGCTCGCCGACCAGTACTCGATCGACGGCAAGTACTACATGGCCGGCGTCGGCGTACAGCTGCAGAGCCTGTGGTTCTACAACAAGGATGCGTTCGCCGCGGCCGGCATCACCGAGGTGCCCGCGACCGTCGACGAGCTCGAAGACGCGCTCGGCAAGCTGAAGGACGCGGGCTGGACGCCGATCCAGACCGGCGGCGACTGGATGTCGAGCGGCGCGCTGCAGACGCTCGCGCTGCCGTCGATCGTCGGCGAGAACCCCGAGTGGTTCGCCGACATGAACTCCGGCGCCACCACGTTCAGCGAGAGCTACGGCGACTACACCGCGATGTACGCGGACTGGATCGCCGAGGGCTACACGAACGCCGACGCGCTCGGCGTGAAGTACCCCGACGCCGAGCAGGCGTTCCTCTCCGGCAAGGCGGCCCTCTACCCGATGGGCAGCTGGTTTGCCGGCACCGAGGCGAAGGCTGAGAACCCCGCGCCGATCGGCGTCTTCCGCGGCCCCGCCGTCGACGGCGTCGCCGACCCCGCCATGGGCGCGAACATCGCGAGCCCGTACATGATCATGAAGGTGTCGGAGCACCAGGACGCCGCGGCCAAGCTCCTCGAGTTCCTCACCACCGACGAGGACGCGGTCCTGGACCAGCTCCAGGTCGACGGCAACTACCGCGACGGCTACGAGTACGACATGACCGCGCTCGGCAAGGAGCTCCTGGCCATCGTCTCCGACACCCCGGCGTCGGCCTACACGCCGACCGGCGGCGGCTACGGTGAGCGCAAGCTCCCCGACGGCTACGCCGGCGAGATCAACACGCAGACGCAGGCGCTGCTCGGCGGAACGTCCGCCGCCGACGTCGACGCGGCCATGGACGCCTGGTTCGAGGCGAACGCCGACTGACGAGGGCCTCGGCGCCGGGGCCGACCCTGGCGCCGAGGCATCCGTCCCTTCCGTTTCAGCGACGATACGAAAGCAGGCTCACATGGCCGACACCGTGGCCCGCCTGGCGGGCACCGCGAGGGCGCGCACGTCCGCACCCGCGCGCCGCCGGCGCACCTCGTGGCAGGACCGCCTCGCGGGCGTGATCATGAGCGGACCCGCGCTCCTGGTGTTCATCGCGATGTTCATCGTGCCGATGCTGCTCGCGGTCGTGCTCAGCTTCACGGACTGGAACGGCTACAGCCTGCGCTTCGACTTCATCGGGTTCGAGAACTACACCGACGCGTTCAAGAACCCGCGCACGGTCGACGCCGCGATCTTCACCGCGATCATCGCCGTGGTGGGCACGCTGCTCTGCAACGGCATCGGCCTCGCCGTGGCCGCGATGATCGCCGGCAACAGCCGCGGCAACACGGTGCTGCGCATCGTCTTCTTCTACCCGTACATCATCAGCGCGCTGATCATCGGCTTCCTGTGGTCGGCGATGCTCGCCCCGCAGGGCGCGGTCAACTCGCTGCTCGCGCAGTTCGGCGTCGCGCCGCTGCCGTTCCTCACCGACATGACCTTCGCCAAGGCGAGCGTGATCCTCACGATCGTGTGGTCGCACTTCGGCTTCAACATGATCCTGTACCTCGCCGGCATCAAGTCGGTGCCCACCGAGTACTACGAGGCGGCGACCGTCGACGGCGCGTCGCGCTGGCAGCAGTTCCGCAACGTGACGCTGCCGCTCATCGCGCCGGTGCTGACGGTGAACCTCGTGCTGACGCTCGTCGGTCTCCTCAAGGCCTACGACATCGTGCTCGCCCTCACCGACGGCGGACCCGCCGCCTCGACGCAGACGATCGTGTACCAGATCCTCAAGGACTCGTTCGCGCAGGCGCGGCTCGGGTTCGGCGCGGCGCAGTCGGTCGTGCTCCTCATCGTGACCGCGGCGCTCGGGCTCGCGGTGACGTTCGCGCGCCGCGGCGCCGACCGGAAGGCGAGCGAATCATGACGATCTCGACGCAGACCAGCCCGAACATCGGCGCGGAGCTGATGCTCACCGACGCCGACGAACTGCCGCGCCGCCGCTACGGCAAGCGCTCCCGCGGCCGCGGCGGGCCGGCCGCCCAGCGCACGCCGCTGGCCGCATCGATCGTGAAGTGGGTGCTGCTCGGCGCGCTCGCGCTCGTCATGCTGGTGCCGCTGTACATCCTCGTGATCAGCGCGTTCAAGCCGCAGGCCGACATCATCCTGCACCCGCTCGCGATCACGCCCGAGATGTTCACGTTCGACTACCTCTGGGGTGCGCTCACCAGCGAGAAGTTCAACGTGGTCGGCGCCTACGGCATCACGCTGCTGTTCGTCGTGCTGGTCAACGTCTTCTGCATCGCGCTCGCGGCGCCGGTCGCGTATGTGATCGCCCGCGGCCGCTCGAAATGGCACCTCGTGCTGCTGCTCGTGTTCGTGTCGGGCCTGTTCATCCCCGGCCAGGTGACGCTCATCCCGGTGGTGTTCGTGCTGCGGGTGCTCGGCCTCATCAACACGATCCCTGGATTCCTGCTGTTCGAGACGGCGGCGACGCTGCCCGTCACGATCTTCCTGTTCGCGGCGTACCTGCGCACCGTGCCGCGCGACATCGACGAGGCGGCGGCGCTCGACGGCGCCGGACGCATCCGCGCGTTCTGGTCGTGCATCTTCCCGATCATGCGCCCGGTGGTCGCGACGATCGTCGTGCTCAACTCCATCGGCGTCTGGAACGACTTCGTGAGCCCGCAGATCATCCTCGGACCCGGCTCCGGCATCTACACGGTGACCACCGGCGTCTACGCGGCGGTCGGAGAGTTCTCGACCGACTACACGGTGCTGTTCCCGACGCTGCTGCTCGCGATCGCGCCCGCCGTGATCTTCTTCATCATCATGCAGCGGCACATCATCGGCGGCCTGGTCGCCGGAGCGACGAAGGGCTGACGTTGAGCGACGCGATCCAGGGGCATCCCCTCTCCGAGATCCCCGCGTGGGCGGTGCTCGAACGCCGCCTCTTCGACGAGATCGAAGACGCGTGGCGCCTCTTCTCCGGCACCTTCGCCGAGCCCGACGGGCGGCTGCGGTTCGCGGCGGACTTCGTCGATCGCGACGGCGTCGACGACCTCTACGAGCCGTTCTTCAACTGGCCGGCGTTCTATCTGCTGGGCGGCAGCGATGACATCCTCACGGCGGCCAAGCGCCACTGGGAGGGCGTGACCGTGCAGCTCGCCGAGGCCGGCATGGTCACCGACGAGTACGAGAACGGCTACGACTGGTTCCACCAGGGCGAGTCGCTCCTCTTCTTCTACGGCCTGTGCGCCGCCGACCCCTCCGATCCCGCGTTCGCCGAGCGGGCACGCCGCTTCGCGGAGCTGTACACGGATGCCGCGCACGGCAACTTCGACGCCGCGCTCGGCATCATCCGCGCCCCCCACAACGGGGCGCTGGGTCCGCGCCCGGGTCTCAGCGACGAGCCGGAACCGTACTCGTCGGAGCGTCCCGAGATGCGGCCGTACGGCCTGCCGCTCGAATACGTGCCCGGCGTCGACGAATGGGACGACCTCGGCGACCCCGCGAACGCCGCGGCGATGGGCGAGGCGATGCACCGCGCGGCGGCCGGCGACGTCGCGGTGAACCTCGCCGCCACGAGCCTCGTCGCCAACCGCTGGCTCTACGACGGCGACGAGCACTCGGCCGCGTGGCTGCGCGCGTACGTCGACGGCTGGCGCGCACGCGCCGCGGCGAACGGCGGACTGATCCCCGACAGCGTCGCACCCGACGGCACCGTCGGCGGCCTCCACGACGGCCGCTGGTTCGGCGGCCACTACGGCTGGTCGTGGCCGCACGGCCTGCCGTCGGTCGGCATGGCGGCGGTCATCGCCGGCATCAACGAGGCGTTCCTCACCGGCGACGACGGCGCCCTCGACATGGCGCGCGTGCTCCTCGACACCGTGCTCGACAACGCGATCGTCGCCCCCATCGCCGAGACCCCGTTCAGTCTGCGGGGCGGCTGGCTCGCGCGCTGGGGAACGGATGCTGCGACCCCCGCTCTCCTCGTGCCGCACCGCTTCGGCCGCCACGGCTGGTTCGACTACGGTCCGATGCCGCTCGAGCTGCCGCTGTGGGTGTGGTGGTGGTCGCGCCGCGACGACGACCTCGCGCGCGTGCGCCGGGCGATCGCCGGTCTTCCCGCGATGGACGATGCGGTCAAGGCGTTCCGCGACAAGGCGGAGGCCGGGCACGAGGCGCCGTGGCTCGCGTACCTCGACGGCGACCTCCCCGACTATCCGTCGCGCGCGCTGTCGATGGCACTCGGCCAGGTCGCCCGTCGCGTCGCGCTCATGGCCGCGGCGGGGGCGGATCCGGATGCTGCGCACCTCCACTTCGGCCAGCGCGTCAACCCCGTCGTGACCGAGGTGCTGGGCCAGCTCGTCTCGGGCACGCCGCAGGTGCTCTACAACGGCGGGCTTCCCTTCGCGGCTGTGGTCTACGAGGACGCCGACGCCGGCCGCCCGGGCCTGCCGCGCGATGTGGCGGCGCTCGTCTCGCGCCTCGACGGCGACGACATCGACCTCGCGCTCGTCAACACGTCGACCACCCGCAGCCGCCGCGTGACCGTCCGGGCCTCGCGGTTCGGCGAGCGGCGCATCGCGGGCGTCACGGTCCGCACCGAGACCGGCGGCGCGTACCCGGGGCGCAGCACCGCGTACGCCGCGGTGCCCGGCACGCCGGCGCTGGTGCACTCCGAGGTCGAGGCCGGCGCTGTCGAGATCGACCTCGCGCCGGCGCACCGTGTCGACCTCACCCTGCACACGATCGCGTCCGGAGCCGCGCCGCGGCACCGTGGCGCAGCATCCGTCTCCGTCCTTTCCGCCTCCGTCTCGAAGGAGTGACATGTCCGATTCCTCTTCCCCGTTCCCGCGGCCCGCGATCGACCTGCCGGTGCGGGGTGCCGCCTACGACCGGCCCGACCCCGAGATCGTGCGCGAGCTCGAGCGCGTGTCGTCGGCGACGGCGTGCGCGAAGCTGCACGGCATGGGCATCTCACGCTCATTCGTCGAAGGTCCCCGGCCCCTCACCGAGGGCCAGCGCATCACCGGAACGGCCATCACGCTGCAGTTCATGCCGCAGCGGGAAGACCTCGCCTCGGGTCACGGGCAGGAGTACGTCGAGCGGCACACGGCCCTCTGGCACGTGCTCGAAGAGGTCAAGCCCGGCGACGTGCTCGTGATCCAGGCGTTCGGAAGCCGGTACTCCGGCTGCATCGGCGACATCCTCGCGCGGTATTTCCAGCGCAAGGGCGGCGTGGGCATCGTGGTCGACGGCCGCATCCGCGACGCCGACCGCATCCGCGAGCTCGGGCTGCCGGTGTGGTCGACGGGCACCACACCTCACTACGCGTCGCAGACCGACCTCTTCCCGTGGGCGTACGACGTGCCGGTCGCGGTCGGGGGTGCGCTGTGCATGCCGGGCGACATCGTGATCGCCGACGGCGACGGGCCCGTGATCGTGCCGCAGGCGATGGCCGGCTCCGTCGTCGAGTCCGCGCGCGACCACGAGGACTGGGAGGTGTTCAGCCGCCTGCGCCTCGACGAGGGCGCGCGGCTCAGCGACTACTACCCGCTCACACCCGACTCGCGGGAGGAGTACGAGCAGTGGCGTTCCGTGCAGGCCTTCGCCCGCTGACGCCGACCCCTGGCGCCTCCGGCACGTTCGGTCTCGGCTGCGCGCCGATCGGCAACCTGTTCCAGGCGGTGGCGGAGTCCGACGCCGACGCAACGGTCGCCGCGGCGCTGGGCCGCGGCATCCGCTTCTTCGACACGGCTCCGCACTACGGCGCGGGGGCGAGCGAGGCGCGGCTCGGCCGCGCGCTCGCCGGCGTCGAGCGTGACACGGTGGCGATCGCGACGAAGGTCGGGCGGCGCGTCGTCGACGCGGCGGGCGAGAGCGTGCCGAGCGGCGCCATCGGCGTCGACACGGTCGGCGACCTGTCGCGCGACGGGGTGCTGCGAAGCCTCGAGGGCTCGCTCGCCCGTCTCGGCACCGACCGCGTCGACCTGCTCTACCTGCACGACCCGCTCGACGTCGACGAGGCGCTCGCGCACGCGATGCCCGCGCTCGCCGAGCTGCGCGCGCAGGGTGTCGTGCGGGCGATCGGCGTGGGCATGGTGTGGCCCGACCCGATGACGCGGTTCGTGCGCGAGGCCGACGTCGACGTCGTGATGATCGCGGGCCGCACGACCCTCCTCGACCACCGCGGCGAGGCCGAGCTGCTGCCCGAGGCCGCGCGCCGGGGCGTCGGTGTCATCGCGGCCGGCGTGTTCAACTCGGGCATCCTCGCCGATCCGGTGGCCGCGCCCTACTTCGACTACCGCGAGGCCCCGCCCGACCTCCGCGGGCGCGCGCGACGGCTCGCCGCGATCTGCGACGCCCGGGGCGTCCCACTCCGGCACGTCGCCGCCCGCTACCCGCTGCGCCTGCCCGCCGTCGAGGCCGTCGTCGTGGGCGCCCGCACCTCCGCCGAGGTCGACGACTTCGCCGCCGCCGAGCACGTCGAGATCCCCGACGACCTCTGGCGCGAACTCGAGGAACTCGAGGGGCTCGAGCACCTCGCCGAGGCCGGCCGCGCGTGAGCATCGTCGACGCGCACGTCCACGTGTGGGACCTCGACCGGTTCCCGCTCTCGTGGTTTCGCGACGACCTCGCGCTGCCGCGGGCGGCCACGACTGCCGGATTGACGGATGCTGCGGCCACCGCCTCGCGACCGCTCGAGTCCGCCGTGGCCGTGCAGGCGGCCGACACGCTCGCGGAGATGCAATGGCTCCGCGACCTCGCCCACCACGACGCCGTCGTGCGCTCCGCGGTGCTGCAGTACACCGCGGGCGCGGGGTGGGCGGGCCTCGCGGATGCCGTGCTCGATGAGGGGATCGCCGGCATCCGCGTGGCCACTCCGGGCGGTGAGTCCGACCTGTCCGACGTCCCCGGGCTCGCTGCGCTGTGCGACGGCGCGGGGGACACGGGACGCGTCGTGGAGTTCCTGGTGCGTCCCGCCCAGCTCGCAGCCGTCGCGGGCGTCGCGGCGCAGCATCCGTCCACCCGCATCGTGCTCTGCCATCTCGGCCTCGGAGCCGGCGCACCCGACGTCGCGTGGGAGGAGGGGCTCGGTCTCGTCGCACGGCAACCGAACACTGTCGCGAAGTTCTCGGGGCTCGCCACGCGCCCCGGCGACGGCGACCGCCTCGCCGCGCTCGCCGGGACGGCGTTCGACGCCTTCGGCGGCGGGCGCGTCATGTTCGGCAGCGACTGGCCGATGTCGGCGCGATACCTCTCTTATACACAGCTCGTCGACGACGTCGATCAGGCCTGGGGAGCGCGCACCGACGCGCTCTGGGGTGCCACGGCCCGCGAGCTCTACCGGGTGTGACCCCTACGCACCCTCGGACTCGTCCGGGAGGAGCGTGCCGGCCGCGTGCGCGTGGAAGAGCTCTGCCGCCGCGTCGGGGTCGCCGCCGTCGAGCGCCTCGAGGAGGCTGCGGTGCCACTCGGCGACCTCGTGCCAGTCGCCCGGGAACGACGGGTCGCCGAGCACGTGCAGCGAGCGCAGGCTCGGCTCGATGATGTCCCACATGCGCGGGAGGTAGACGTTGCCGCTGCCCTCGATCACGCCGCGGTGGAACGCGAAGTCGAGCTCGCGGAACACGCCGAGGTCCTTCGCCTCGGCGGCGTCGTGCATCTGGGCGATGAGGTCCTCGAGGCGCGCGTGCGTCGCGGCGTCGAGCGCACCGCACGCGAGGCGGCCGGCGATCGACTCGAGCTCGGCGCGAGCGACCTTCGCCTGCGCGACCTCTTCGTCGGTGTAGCTCGTGACGAAGTTGCCCTGGTGGCGCACGTGGGTGACGAGGCCCTCGTGCGCGAGCTGCTTGAGCGCGTCGCGCACCGGCGCCTGGCTCACCTGCAGCCGGCGCGCGAGCTGCGACTCGACGAGCTGCTCGCCGGGCGCGAGCGAGCCGTCCTTGATCATCGTCTTGACCAGCTCGTAGATCTGGTCAGAGAGCAGACCGCGCTTGAGCTCGGTCACCGTGCTGAGGGCGTCGGTCATCGTGCGCCTCCCGTGATCGTGGCGCCCACCGGCGCCGTGGCGTACGCCGCGAGCCAGGCGTCCGCGATGAGTGCGGAGCCCTGCGGCGTCGGGTGCACGCCGTCGGGCACGATGGCCGCGGCGCCGTGCTGAGCGGCGGCCGCGCCGACGCTGTCGTGGAGTTCGACGAGCGTCGCGTCGAACCGCTCGGCGAGACGCCGGACGGCGGCCCGCTTCGGGTCGAGGTCGTCGAGCCATGCGGCCTGTCGGTCGCTCACCGGCACGAAGTACGGCTCGATGAGGAGGATCCGCGCGACGCCGGCGTCGCGCGCGGCCTCGAGCAGCGCCGCGACGGTGGCCTCGAAGTCCTCGGCCGACGTGGGGTCGTCGTCATCGAATCGGCGCCACATGTCGTTGACGCCGATGTAGACGGTGAGCACGGTCGGTTCTGCGGCCAGCACGTCGTCCCAGCGCGCGGCGAGGTCGACGGCACGGTTGCCCGAGATGCCCTTGTTGACGACGGCGGCCTCGGCGCCGAGCGCCTCGGCGATGAGCCGCACGTACCCGTCCCCCAGCGATGCCGCATCCGCGCGGTCGCGACCGGAGTCGGTGATCGAATCACCGGCGAACACGAGGGTGGTCGAGCGAGGCATCCGTGGTCCCATCGTTGGAGCGTGTTCCGTCAGCATAATCGATAATCGCTTGTGCGGATCGATCCCGACCGCCCCGCGGCCCGAGTCGGGGTTCCCGTGAACATATCGCCTCCGGGCGCCGCGGGCGAGAGCGGGCGGCCGCCATCGGGAAGAATCGACTCACGAGCGCGCGAGCGCACCCCGACGCGAGGAGGCGCCGTGACCGATGCCAGCCGTGACCCCGACGATCTCGCGGCGCTCCGCGAGGCCTCCGACATCCTCGGCGTCGACGCGCAGCTGAGCTCCGACGAGCGCGCGACGCGCGACCGGGTGCGCGCGTTCGTCGACGCCGAGATCCGCCCGCACATCGCGGAGTGGTTCGACCGCGGCCACTTCCCCGTCGAGCTCGCGCCCGCCCTCGGCCGCCTCGGCGTGCTCGGCATGGAGCTGGAGGGGTATGGATGCCTCGGCCGCAGCGCCGTCGAATACGGCCTGGCCGCGCTCGAGCTCGAGGCGGGCGACTCGGGCATCCGCACGTTCGTCTCGGTGCAGGGCTCGCTCGCGATGGGCTCGATCCACCGCTGGGGGTCGGACGAGCAGAAGCAGGAGTGGCTCCCGCGCATGGCGGCCGGCGAGGCGATCGGCGCGTTCGCACTCACCGAGCCCGGCGCCGGATCGGACCCCTCCAGCATGACGACGTTCGCCCGGCGCGACGGCGGCGACTGGGTGCTGACGGGCGCGAAGCGCTGGATCGGCCTCGCCTCGATCGCGCAGCTCGCGGTGGTGTGGGCGCAGACCGACGAGGGGGTGCGCGGCTTCCTGGTTCCGGCCGGCACCGCCGGGTTCGAGGCGACGGTGCTCGAGCCGAAGGGGTCGATGCGGGCGTCGGTGCAGACCGAGCTGCACCTCGACGAGGTGAGGCTGCCGGCATCCGCTCTCCTTCCCGGAGCGCGAGGGCTGCGCGGCCCGTTCTCCGCGCTGAACGACGCCCGGTACGGAATCGTGTGGGGCGCGCTGGGCGCCGGGCGCGACAGCTACGAGGCGGCGCTGCGCCACGCACTCCGCCGCGAGCAGTTCGGGCGGCCGATCGCCGGGTTCCAGCTCACGCAGCGCAAGCTCGTCGACATGGTCGTCGAACTGCAGAAGGCCGCACTGCTCGCGCTGCAGATCGGGCGCGCGAAGGATGCCGGCACCCTGACTCCCACCCAGATCTCGCTCGGCAAGCTCAACAACGTGCGCGAGGCGATCGGGATCGCGCGCGAGGCCCGCACGATCCTGGGCGGCGACGGCGTCCTGCTCGAGCACTCGCCGATCCGGCACGCCGCCAACCTCGAGTCGGTGCGCACGTACGAGGGCACCGACGAGGTGCACACGCTCATCCTCGGCCAGCACCTCACCGGGCTCGGCGCGTTCCGCTGAGCGGAGCGCGGACCGCGATTCGGCGCGGGCCGAGGCATCCGGTACCATAGGAGGGTTGTCCGCACGCGCACCCTTGTGCGGCGAGTCGGGCAACGTGCAACACACCCTCCTGCTGCCGGGAAATGCCCGACAGCCGTTCTAGTCCGAAGGAGGTGGGTTAGTGACGCACCAGTACGAGCTCATGGTCATCCTGAACCCCGAGATCGACGAGCGCCAGGTCGGCGTCAACCTCGACAAGTTCCTGAAGGTCATCACGACCGACGGCGGCACCATCGAGAACATCGACATCTGGGGCAAGCGCCGTCTTGCGTACGAGATCCAGAAGAAGACCGAGGGCATCTACGCCGTCGTCAACTTCACTGCCACGGCTGAGACCACGCAGGAACTCGACCGCCAGCTGAACCTGAGCGAGCAGATCATGCGCACCAAGGTCCTCCGCGCCGAGGAAGCGATCGCGATGATCGCCTCGGAGAAGCAGCGTGCCGACGAGCGCGCTGCCCGCAAGACCGCCAAGGCTGCGAAGGCGTAAGGACGATGGCCGGCGAGACGATCATCACCGTCGTGGGCAACCTCACGGCTGATCCCGAACTGCGTTACACGCAGAACGGCCTCCCCGTCGCGAACTTCACGATCGCGTCGACGCCTCGCAACTTCGACCGTCAGGCGAACGAGTGGAAGGACGGCGAAGCGCTGTTCCTCCGCGCGAGCGTGTGGCGCGAGTTCGCCGAGCACGTGGCCGGCTCGCTGACGAAGGGCATGCGGGTCATCGCGACCGGCCGCCTCAAGCAGCGCAGCTACCAGGACCGCGAAGGCAACAACCGCACCGCGATCGAGCTCGAGGTCGACGAGATCGGCCCGTCGCTGCGCTACGCGACCGCTCAGGTCACCCGCGCCGCGGGCGGCTCCGGCGGTGGCGGCGGCAGCTTCGGCGGCGGCGGCGGTCAGTCGCGTCCGCAGGTCGCCGACGAGCCGTGGTCGACGCCCGGTTCGCAGAACGCCGGCGGTGCCGGTGGCGGCGACGCGTGGGCTGCCCCTGGCGCCTACGGCGACGACACCCCGTTCTGATCGGTCAGATCTCAGCAACAGATTCCGGATGCCTCGTGACGAAGCATCCGATCAGCAAAACGTAAAGGAAACACCATGGCTGGAAAGGCAACCGGCGACCGCCGGAAGCCGCGGAAGGGCGCGAAGAACGCGGCCCCCGCGAAGGCGATCCGTGTCGGCGTCATCGACTACAAGGACGTCGCCACCCTCCGCAAGTTCATCTCGGAGCGCGGGAAGATCCGCGCCCGTCGTATCACCGGTGTCTCGGTGCAGGAGCAGCGTCTGATCGCCAAGGCGATCAAGAACGCGCGCGAAATGGCGCTCCTGCCTTACGCCGGCGCTGGCCGCTAAGGAGTACCCACATGGCAAAGCTCATTCTCACGAACGAGGTCGCCGGGCTCGGAAGCGCCGGTGACGTGGTCGAGGTCAAGAACGGGTACGCCCGCAACTACCTCATCCCCCAGGGCTTCGCGGTCGCGTGGACCCGCGGTGGCGAGAAGCAGGTGGCGTCGATCCGCGCCGCCCGCGAGGCGCGCGCGATCCACGACCACGAAGAGGCTGTGGCGCTCAAGAACAACCTCGAGACCAACAAGGTCCGCCTGGCCGTCAAGGCCGGCGCCGAGGGTCGCCTGTTCGGCGCCGTCAAGACCGTCGATGTGGCGAACGCGGTCAAGGCCGCCGGCCTCGGCGAGCTCGACAAGCGCAAGATCCACATCACCTCGCCGATCAAGTCGACGGGCGAGCACGAGGCGACGGTCCGTCTGCGCGACGACCTCACCGCCGTGATCACCCTGCAGGTGGTCGCCGCCAAGTAACTCTGGCGCACACGAACGGATGCCGCGAACCTTCGGGTTCGCGGCATCCGTCGTTTCCGGGTCAGAGCCAGCCGCTCTCCTGCGCGAGCCGGGCGGCATCGGCGCGATTGCGGGCTCCCGTCTTGCCGATCGCGCTGGAGAGGTGGTTGCGCACCGTCCCCTCGGACAGGTGCAGCATCTCGGCGATGTCGGCGATCGAGCCGCCGGTCAGCGCCGCCGACAGCACATCGGTCTCGCGCTCGGTGAGCGGTGACTCGCCCTGGGCGAGGGAGTCCGCCGCGAGAACGGGGTCGACGACGCGCAGGCCCTGAGCGATGCGGCGTACCGCGTCGGCGAGCTGGGCGGCCGGGGTGTCCTTCACGACGAAGCCGGAGGCGCCGGCCCGCATGGCTCGCGTGAGGTAGCCGGGGCGGCCGAACGTCGTCACGATGAGCACGCGGCACGTCGGGAGGGCGGCACGGAGCGCCGCCGCCGCCGCGATGCCGTCCATCCCGGGCATCTCGATGTCGAGCATCGCGACATCCGGCTGCGACGCCCGCGCGGCCTCGACGACCTCATCGCCGCGGGCGACCTCTGCCACGACATCGATGTCGGACTCGAGGCTGAGCAGGGCCGACAGCGCCCCGCGCACGAGGCCCTGGTCGTCGGCGATGAGCAGCCGGATCACAGCGTCACCCGCAGGCTGAAGCCGCCGAGGTCGCTGCGACCGATCGTGAGGCGTCCACCGGCCGCCTCGACGCGCTCGCGGAGGCCGACGAGGCCCGTCGATCCGGCCGACGAGCCGGACGGCCCGACGCCGTCGTCGGCGACTTCGACCTCATGCCTGCCGAGCGTGATGCGGCAGCGCGTCGCGCCGGAGTGCCGCACGACGTTGGTCACCCCCTCGCGCACGACCCACCCCGCGAGTTCGCGCCGACCGGTGGGCACAGCATCCGTCGACGAAGGGACCTCCGCCGCGATGCCGGCGGCCGCCAAAGCAGCCCGGGCCGCGGCGAGCTCGCCGCTGACGTTCACCGTGCGGACCCCGGCGACGGTCGCCCGCACGTCGGCGAGGGCGCCGCGCGCAAGGGCCTCGACCTCGGCGATCTCGGCCTTGGCGCGCTGCGGGTCGACATCGACGAGCCGGCCGGCGAGCTCGGCCTTCACCGTCACGACCGTGAGCGAATGGCCGAGGATGTCGTGGATGTCGCGGGCCACGCGTCCACGCTCGCGCTCGACCGCCAGCGCCTCGAGCTGCTTCTGCGCGTGGCGCAGCTGGTTCATGGTGGCGGTCGTGCGCGCGAACGACGCCATCATGAGGGAGATCGAGACGATGATCCCGGGTACCCAGAGCACATTCTCGTCCCACCCCTGGGTCACCCCGTTGGTGACCAGCGCCAGCACCCCGAGGCCGAGGATCACCGGCCACGTCCACTGCCACGGGAACACGCACATGCCGACGATTACGCCGACGTACGTCCACATCGCGGCGATGCCCCAGCCGAGCCACGGGAACAGCGTGAATGAGATCGCGAACAGCGCGGCGCACACCACCAGCCGCCCACGGTTGTCGAGCGTCCACGCGATGGGCGCGGCGGCGAGGAACGACAGCGCGAACACGACGACGAGGAGGAGACCGATCGTGAGCGATGCCGGGGACGCCGACCGCACGACCACCTCCTGCGCGAGGCTGACGAGCCAGACCAGAGCGACGCCGGCCCCGACGTACCAGCTCAGCGCCGCACGCGACCACAGCGCCCACGGGAGGCGACTGCTCGCCCACGTCGCTGCGCCGTGCCGGCGCACGGGCCAGGGCCGTCCCGCCGTGCCGGCGTCGGGACGGCCCTGACGAGGCGTCGCGTGCATGGCTCTCACCGTATTCGCGGGGTCGGCGGACCGGAACAGCTCCGGCCCCACGAGCCCAGGGGTCGTGCGGCCGGAGCGGCGGCTCAGACGCGCTTGGTGTCGCGACGGAAGGCCCACGCGGCGCCGGCGACGAAGACGCCGAGCCACACGAGCGCGTTGACCAGCCACAGCACGTCGAACGATTCACCGGTCAGCGGTGCGCGCGTGATCTCGCTGATCCCGTACACCGGCGTGAAGCGGGCGATCGTCTGCATGAAGTCGGGCATCGCGCTGAGCGGCGTGAACAACCCGCCGAGGAACGACAGCAGCACGATCGCGAGACTCGTGATCTGTGCGGCGCTCTCGCCCGGAACGAGGTAGCCCACCATGAGGCCGAGTGTCGTGAAGACGGCGCTCGCGAGGAGCCAGCCGCTCAGGCCCGTGGCGATCCACTGCGCCGGAGCGAGCTGGATGCCGCTGACCGCGCCCGCGACGTACGTCGCCACGACGGCCAGCAGGCCCAGCATCATGCCGGCGATCATCTTGATGATCACATTGACCATCGGGTTCAGTGGGGTCAGCCGCAACTGGCGGCTCCAGCCCTGTGCGCGCTCGATGCCCACGCCCGCGCCGGTCTGCGTCGCCGACATCATGGCGCCGTACATCGCCATCGACACCATGATGTACGCGGCCACCGAAGGACCGCCCTCGGCGAGCGGGGTGGCAGTGAGCTGCTGATCGCGCAGCGGGAGCCCGATGATGACGAACATCACGATGGGGAACGCGACGATGAACACGACCGTGCGCCGGTTGCGGAGCTTGCGCTTGAGCTCGACCCCCAAATAGGTGAGGTTGAAGCCGCCGAGCGGCGGTACCCGCCGATCGAGCGAGACCCGGTCGGCGGTCGGGGCGGTGATGGTCATGATGACGTTCCTTCGGAGGTGAGGGCGAGGAAGACGCTCTCGAGGTTCTGTGCGGCGATCTCGATGTCGCGCGCGGCGGTGCGGGTCAGCAGATGCCGGGCGACGGCATCCGAGTCCCTGGTGTGGATGCTGAGTCGCTCGCCCACCGCCTCGACGCTGTCGACACCGGGCAGTGTCGCCAGCGCGACCGCGTCGGCGTCCGCGAGCGTCGCCGTCACGGTCCGGCCCGACACCATGTTCTTGATGTCGGCGGTCGGCCCGTCGGCGACGATGCGGCCCCGGCTCATCAGGACGATGCGATCGGCGTACTCGTCGGCCTCCTCGAGGTAGTGGGTTGCGAACAGCACGGTGCGGCCGCGGGCGCCGTCCGCCCGGATGGCGTTCCAGAAAGAGCGGCGCCCTTCTACGTCCATGCCGGTGGTCGGCTCGTCGAGGATGAGCAGGCCGGGGTCCGACAGCAGAGCCATCGCGAAGCGAAGCCGCTGCTGCTGACCCCCCGAGCACAGGTCGACGCGGCGGCCGGCGATCTCGGCGATGCCGGCGCGCTGCATCACCTCGTCGACGGGACGCGTATCGACGAAGAGGCTCGCGGTCAGCTCGAGCGTCTCCCGCACCGAGATGTCCTTGAGCAGTCCGCCCGTCTGCAGCACCGCCGACACGAGGCCGTGGGCGATGGCCGCGCGGGGCGACTCGCCGAAGACGGTCACGGTGCCCGAGTCGGGGTTCGACAGACCGAGCATCATGTCGATCGCGGTCGTCTTGCCCGCGCCGTTCGGGCCGAGGAACGCGACGATCTCGCCCGGACGCACCTGCAGCGTCACCTCGTCGACGGCGCGGACCGTGCCGAAGGATTTGCGGAGCGCGGTCGCGTCGACGGCCAGCGGGAGACCCGAAACTGCGGCCGCCTCTCGGCCGAGGGGTTGTGTGGTTTCCATGCCCTCAGCCTGAAGTGTGCGGGTCGACGAGCCCTCACACGGCCGTCATGTTGTGCGGGTGACATCCGTCACAGGCGCGACGAAACGGATGCCGCGAGCCCCCCGGGTCGCGGCATCCGCTCGTTGCATCTCCGGACGACGTGCGCCGGGCCAGGCGTGGTCGTCGCACCGCGCCGCGGAGATGGTGTGGAACCCCCGATCACGAGGCGCGGTCCAGGCAGAGCCGGTTCCCGCGATCGGGGGCGTCAAGGGCGGGAGGGCCGCTGGGGACGACCCTCCCGCGTGCTCACGCGGGTCGGAGGAGTGGGGCACCCGGGGAACGCCGTGGCGCCCCTCGACTCACGCGGAGCGTCGCCGCGACGCGCGTGCGATGGCGCCCGCTGCGAACAGCGAGAGCCCGAGCAGCAGGAACGGCATCACACCCGTCCCTCCCGTCGCGGCGAGCTGGGTGGCGGTGCCGGCCGCAGCCGCCGAGCCGGTCATCGCGGCCGCCGGTGCGGTGGTGCCGTCAGGGCCGTCGCTCCCGGGCGTCCCGTTGTCCCCCGGAGTGGTGGGGGTCGTCGGGTCGGTCGGGCCGGTCGGGTCGGTCGGGTCCGTCGGATCCGTCGGGTCCGTCGGTCCCGTCGGGCCGGTGGGGACCACGGCGTCGACCGTGGTGGTGTCGCCGATCACCGAGACCGCGTTGCCGCCGATGGTGACGGGCAGCGAGACCGGCGCGAGGATCTGCGTCCCGCCGAGGACACCGTCAGCGCCGCCGGTCGAGCCGGTGGCGCCGTTGCCGGTCGAGCCGGCCGGTGCCGTCGTGGTGGCGCCGTCACTCGAGCTGTCGCCGAGCACTGAGACGGCGTTGCCGGCCGCGGTGATCGGGGCGGTGACGGGTGCGAGCACCTGGGTGCCGCCGAGGATCGAGTCCTCACCGCCGGTCACGCTGGAGGCGCCGTTGCCGGTCGAGCCGGACGGAGCCGTCGTGGCGGCGCCGTCGCTCGAGCTGTCGCCGAGCACTGAGACGGCGTTGCCGGCCGCGGTGATCGGGGCGGTGACGGGTGCGAGCAACTGGGTGCCGCCGAGGATGCCGTCGGCGCCGCTGGTCTCGCCCTGGGCGCCACTGCCGCCCGAGCCGGCCGTCGGAGTCGCGGTGGCAGCATCCATCGATGCACTGTCGCCGAGCACCGAGATCGCGTTGCCCGCGACGGTGACCGGGGCGGTCACCGGGGCGACGACCTGGGTGCCGCCGAGGATCGAATCCTCGCCGCCGGTCCCGGCATCGGTGCCCGCGACGGATCCCGAGGCGGCGGGTGCGGTGGTCGCACCGTCGCTCGCACTGTCGCCGACGACCGAGATCGCGTTGCCCGAGACCGCGACCGGCGCGCCGACCGATGCGAGGCCCTGGGTGCCTGAGGCCAGGCCGTCCTGGCCCGTCGTCTCGGCCGCAGGTGCCGGAGCAGCAGCCGGGGCGGGTGCGGTGGTCGCAGCATCCGTCGATGAGCTGTCACCGACGACCGCGATCGAGTTGCCGCTGACCGTGATCGGCACGTTCACCGACACGAGCCCCTGCGTGCCCGAGCCGACGCCGTCGGCGCCGGTCGTCGACGTGGCGGGAGCCGGTGCCGGGGCGGGGGCAGCGGTGGTCGCGCCGCTCGAGGACGAGTCTCCGAGGACCGAGAGCGACGTGCCGCTGACGGCGATCGGAAGGTTGACGTCGATGATCGCCTGGCTGCCCGACAGCAGTCCGTCGTCACCCGTGGTCTCGGCCGCGTTGGCGACCGTCGCGCCGAGCAGCGTGATGCCGCCGGCGAGGAGCGTGCCCAAGAGGGCACGCTTGTAGAAAGTACGCATGATGTTCCCCTTTGTGGATTGATCGGTTCGCAGCGCGCGAAAGGAGTCGCGCTGCTCAGCGCGGAGGGCGCGCTGATGCTCTGCCGCTCACGCTCGGGTGAGCTGAAGCGGCGGCGATCCGATCAGTCGGGGGAGACGTCGGTGGATCCGGCAGGCGCCGGCGGGGCGTGCTCGTCCTCCGGTCCGGCACGGCGCACCCAGGCACGGTGTGCGGCGAGCGGAAGGAGGGCGGCGAGCGCCCAGGCGCCGAGACCCGCACCACCGGGTCCCGCGGAAGAGAACGACAGGCAGACTCCGCCTGCAGAGCCGAGGAGTCCGCCCGCGACGAACGCAGCGGACGACACGACGACGACGGCACCCGTGGCCGCTTCGGACACGGATGCTGCGGCCCCATGCCCGAACGCACGCGCTGTCGTCGAGAAGAGAGTGGCGGCAGCATCCGTCCGCGCGGTGAGAACCACGATCGCGGTCGGTGCCGGTGAGTCGGCCGAGCTGCCGAGCAGGTCGGGAAGCTGCGGAATCGCAGGCAGCGCCGGGAGGACCGGGCTCGTCGTCGGCGGCAGGCCGACGGTCGCGCCTGTCTCGTCGACGGCACCGACGACGCCGCCGAGCGTCTCGTCGACCGTGCCGCCGAGGTCGGTCACGGCGTCGTCGAGGCCGGTGCTCGAGACGATCCCGCCGACGATCGGCACCTCCGCGACCAGGTCGACGACGGGCTCCGCGATGCTGCTGACGACGCCGCCCGAGACCACCTCCGAGACCGGCTCGGTCACCGTCGTGACGACGGTGCCGACGGTCTGCACGACCTCGCTCACCGGCTGCTGCACGGGAGCGGGAGTCGCGTCGACGACGGTGTTCACGGCGTCGGTGACGCCGGTCGTGACGGTCGACACGGTGCTGGTGACGGTCGACGCGGTCCTGTCGACCAGCGAGGTTGCAGAGCCGAGGGCACCCCCGAGCAGGCCCCCGTCATCGGATTCGTCGGCGTGCGCCTGTCCGAGGCCGAGGCCGAGGACCAGCGAGACGACGAGCCAGGCGAACGCGGTCGCGGCCCCGATGAGGGCCAGCCGCACGATCCTCGGCAGCTGCGAGGTTGCGATCTCCACGTTCACCTCCCACGACGAAAGGGCCGCACGTTCCGGACGGATCGTGCGTGAGGGTGCCTGGACCCACGAGGCTACTCCCTGATGATTCGATCTGTCCAGACCCGTGTGGACGCAGAGTCCCTTCGTCTCGCCCCGTGCGCGCGCACGAGAACGCGGCCGCAGGATTGTGCACAGGACGGCCTTCATAGCCAAACCTTCAACCCTGACTTCAACCGCATCGCTCTCCACAGGCTGTGAAATACTCAGCCCCAGGTCAGCGTGCGTTTCCGTGAGATAACCCCCAGAAGAGGGGCGAGTTCTCCACAGAGGTTGCTCACAGGTGTGACGGCGTTTCTCCCCGACTCTCCACAAAGTTATCCACAGCCTGTGTTGCGACTGTCGGAGCCCATCCTTAGCGTGGTGTGCGGCCCACCAGGGACGCGCGCCTCCGCGCTGGGAACGGCGGTGCGAGGGCGGCGGGGATCACCGGACGACTTCCGGCGAGCGGCGGGATGCCGTGGCATTCCGCTGGTCGATCATGGCCCGGGTGTGCCGGCTCGGCGAGCCGTCCCGGAGGGCGCCGGCAAACCTCGGACGATGTGAACGAACGATAGGGAGGACGAGCAGCCTATGTCGATCGCCGACATCTCCGAAGAGCGTATGGGGGCGCCTCGCGACTTCGAGCGCACTCCCCCGCATGACCTGCTCGCCGAGCAGAGTGCGCTGGGCGGCATGCTGCTCTCGAAGGACGCGGTGGCCGACGTCATCGAGACCCTCCGCGGCACCGACTTCTACGTGCCCAAGCACGAGCTGATCTTCGAGGCGATCCTCACCCTGTACTCCCACGGCGAGCCGACCGACGTCGTCGCCGTCACGGACGAGCTCATCAAGACCGGCGAGCTGCAGCGCGCCGGTGGTGCCGACTATCTGCACACGCTCACCTCGATCGTGCCGACCGCCGCGAACGCCGGCTACTACGCCTCGATCGTGTCGGAGCGCGCGCTGCTGCGTCGCCTCGTCGATGCCGGCACCCGCATCGTGCAGATGGGCTACTCGGGCCAGGGCGAGGCGCTCGACTTGGTCAACAACGCCCAGGCCGAGATCTACTCGGTCACCGGTGCCGAGCAGGCCGAGGACTATGTGCCGCTCACGATCGCGGTCGATGCCGCGGTCGAAGAGATCGAGGCCGCACGCGGTCGCGACGGCCAGATGACCGGCATCCCGACCGGCTTCTCCGGACTCGACTCCCTCACCAACGGTCTGCACCCCGGCCAGATGATCATCATCGCCGCGCGCCCCGCCATGGGTAAGTCGACCCTCGCGCTCGACTTCGCCCGGGCCGCGGCCATCAAGGCCGACATGCCGACCATCTTCTTCTCGCTCGAGATGGGGCGCAGCGAGATCGCGATGCGCCTGATGAGCGCCGAGGGCGCGATCCCGCTGCAGTCGATGCGAAAGGGCACACTCGACTCGCGCGACTGGACGACGATCGCCGCCACCCGCGGTCGCATCAACGACGCTCCGCTCTACATCGACGACAGCCCGAACATGACGCTCGTCGAGATCCGCGCGAAGTGCCGTCGCCTCAAGCAGCGCGCGGGCCTCAAGCTCGTCGTGATCGACTACCTGCAGCTCATGACCTCGGGCAAGCGCGTCGAGTCGCGTCAGCAGGAGGTCTCGGAGTTCTCCCGAGCGCTGAAGCTGCTCGCGAAGGAGCTCGGCGTGCCGGTCATCGCGCTCTCGCAGCTGAACCGTGGCGCCGAGCAGCGCGCCGACAAGAAGCCCGCGATCTCCGACCTGCGTGAATCGGGCTCGATCGAGCAGGACGCCGACATGGTGATCCTGCTGCACCGCGAGGCCGCCTACGAGAAGGACTCCCCGCGTGCCGGCGAGGCCGACCTCATCGTCGCCAAGCACCGCAACGGCCCCACCGACACGATCACGGTCGCGTTCCAGGGTCACTTCTCCCGCTTCACGGACATGGCCCCGGGCGACTTCGGGTAAGTAGGCCCGCACGCAAGGCGCATCCTCGTGCGAACGGGTCTTCGCGTGCGCTACGTTCAATGCGGTCGTTCCTATCCCGCGTTGGAGGCATCCGTGTCGCAGTCTGTGTCCGAGAACCGCTGGCAGGCGTTCTGGAACCGCGGCGGGTGGTGGAAGGCAGTTCTCGCGGCGGTGGTCTACATCGCGCTCTACCTGGCCACCGGGTTCGTGACCAGCACGATCTTCGCGGGCATGATCGATCCGGAGAACCTCTTCAGCAACGGTGCGAGCGTGTTCTTCGGCGTCGCCCTTCCGATCCTGATCGGCGCGATCCTGCTGCTGCTGTTCATCTGGTCGCTGGGGTGGCTCCGCGAGATCTTCGGACCGCAGCCGATCAAGGGCAGCGGCTGGATGTGGATCGCCGTCGTCCTCGTGGTGATCCCGATCGCGCTCCACGTCGCCGCCACCAACTGGGGTGAGATCCCCGCCGACGTCATCGTCGCGACCCTGTTCATGGGCCTGTGCATCGGCGTCGCCGAAGAACTCCTCACCCGCGGCATCGCGGTCAACCTGCTGCGCAAGGCCGGATACGGCGAGAAGGCCGTCATGGTGCTCTCGTCGGTCGTCTTCGCGCTCCTGCACGCGCAGAACATCATCGGCGGACAGGATCCGCTGGCGACTCTGCTCACGCTGCCCTACGCGTTCGGCTTCGGACTGATGATGTATCTCGTACTGCGCGTCACGGGTTCGATCATCTGGCCGATCCTGCTTCACGCGGCGACCGACCCGACGACAACGCTGGCGTCCGGGGGCCTTGCCGGGCTCGGCGGCACGGCGGAGTCCGCGAGCACCAGCCCGTTGCTGACCTTCGCGAGCCTCTTCGGGGTGGTGTTCCTGGTCGCGGGGCTGATCGCCATCTTCTTCGTGAAGGGCCGGGTCCACCCCAAGGTCATCGCCGCCGAGCCGGCAGGCGTCTGACCCTCCCGAGGCTCGCGGCCACCGCGGTGTCACCCCGGCGCGGCGAAGCCTCCTCTCAGGTCTCATGATCGGGCCGCGCTCCGGGGACGACGTCAGTAGGCTCTCGGCATGAAACTGCTCCTGACCTCCGGCGGAGTCACGAACGACAGCATCCGTTCCTCGCTGGTCGGCATGCTCGGCAAGCCGATCGAGGAGTCCCGCGCACTCCTGATCCCCACGGCGCAATGGGGGCAGCCGATGTGCTCGCCCGAGACCGTCTGGCGCACCGTCGCCGGCCGATGGGACGGCGAGACCGGTCTCGTCGACCTGGGATGGAGGTCGGTCGGGGTCCTCGAACTCACCGCGCTGTCGACGATCGGCGACGATCGCTGGGTGCCGTGGGTGCGCGACGCCGACGTCCTGCTCGTCGACGGCGGAGAGGCCGTCTACCTGGCCCACTGGATGCGCGAGTCCGGGCTCGCCGACCTGCTCCCGTCGCTCGCCGACACCGTGTGGGTCGGCGTGAGCGCGGGGAGCATGGTGATGACGCCGCGCATCGGGCGGGAGTTCGTCGACTGGCGACCCGACGGCACCGACGAGACGCTCGGCGTCGTCGACTTCTCGATCTTCCCGCACCTCGATTACCCGGGCTGGTCGTCGAACACGACCGAGAGCGCGCGCCGCTGGGCGACCAGGATCCCCGGCCCGTCGTACGCGATCGACGAGCAGACCGCGATCTCGGTCGTCGACGGTGCCGTCGAGGTGATCTCCGAGGGGAACTGGGAGTTCTACGACACCGCCACCGGCACGTAAGACGCAGGAAGGGGAGGGCACGCTCCGAGCGCACCCTCCCCTTCGACCGGAGAGACCCGACCTACCGGACCGTGAGCTTCACCGGCTTCGAGGCCGTCTCACCGTTCGCATTCGCGAACACGGCGACGAGCGTGTGCTCGCCCGCGGCGACGCCGGTCAGCTGCACCGACGCGGACTGCGCGCCGGGAGTCGCCGCGACCAGGTCGCCGCTGCCGACGACCGCGCCGTCGAGCTCGATCCGGTAGGAGGTGGCGTTGGTGCCCCACCACAGGTTCGCCGTCGCGGTGAACGTGCCGTCCCGGTCATGGTCGTCGTGCGACACCACCGGAGTGCCCGGCGCCGCGTGGACCACCTTCACCGTGGTCGATGTCGTCGCCGTGACGCCCTTCGAGTTCACGAGCTCGCCCGTGTACACGTAGGTGCCGTTCGGCCTGCCTTCGAACGAGACGCCCGTCGCCTGCGACATCCCCTCCGTCGGGGACAGCGCCTTGGTCGCGACCAGAGCGCCGTTCTCGTAGAGCCGGAACACGCTCCCCGGCGTTCCCCACCAGAGGTTCATCATCACGTCGTACGTGCCGTCGTGCAGACCGGTCTCCCACCCGCTGGTGTTCGACAGGGTGCCTCTGCCCGGGGCGACCGTCGCGCCGTCGTCGATCGCGACGGGCTGCAGCCGCAGCGCGTTCTGTTCGACGTAGTGGTAGACGTTCAGGTAGCCGTCGCCGGTGATCGGGTTCGAGGCGCCGGCATCCAGGCCGCTCCACACGGTGCGCCCGTCGACACGCAGCACGAGCCGTGTGCCTCCGTCGACCGCGACCGCGCCGAACTCGAGTTCGTGATCCTCACCGGCCTTGATCGCAGTGTTCGGGATCACGTCGAGCATCGTCTGCTGGGGCTTCCAGCTCTGGAACTCGATCGTGTCCTCCTTGATCACCACGAGGTATCCCTTGTTGCCGTTCACCCAGGTGGGGTCGCCGGCCCGGTCGGATCGCACCGCGAAGCCGTACCAGCCGCCGTCGAACGCGTCGACGCTGGCCCGGAACTTCAACAGCCCGCTCCCGAACGTGCCGCCCGAGTACCCGTACACGCCCTCGCCGTCGATGCGCAGCGTGCCTTCGTCGAAGTCGACCGCATCCGACTGCGGCCAACCCTCAGGGCTCATGAGCTCTCCGACGAGATCGATGGACGGATGCTGCGTCTCCCGCACCTCGATGGTCGACGTCGCAGAGATCCCGGTGTCGGCCTGCGACGTCGCCGTGATGGTCGCCTGTCCGGCTGCGAGGGCGGTCACGATGCCGGCCTCGTCGACGGTTGCGACCTCGGGGTCGTCGGACGTCCACGTGACCCGCGGGTTCGTCGCGTCCGACGGCGTCACCGACAGCGCGAGCTTCACCCGCTCACCCGGCTCGACCGTGGCCTGCGCGGGCGAGACCTCGATGCCGGTCACCGCGGTCGGCACGATCGAGAACCGCACGTCGTCGAAATCAAGCGCCGTGAACTTCTCGACGTAGAACCCGACCTTGCCGGAGCCGGTCGCCGAAGGGTTCGGACCTTCGATCACCGTCTCGCCGTCGACGCTCACCTGCACGCCCGATCCCTTGACCACGATCCGCACGTCGTACACGGTGTCCGGCTCGAAGCCGGAGCCGGCCGGCAGCTTCACCTCCTTGAGGGTCTGCCACTGGGGGCCGTAGACCGTCCAGGTCGGTGCGGCCTCGGTGTGCCGGTAGCGGACGTACCCGCCGGGGGTGGGCCCGGTCCGGTCGTAGATCAGCATGATCCCGCCCTCGGGAACGACCGCGGGCGTGCGCACCTGGAAGTCGAGCACGTAGTCCGTGAAGTTCCGCGGCAGCTGCGAGTTCGCCCCGCCCTTGATCCGGTACCAGCGCTCGCCGTCGGCGTCCTCGACGATGGCGCGGTTCGGGTCGACGGGCCAGCCGTTCGCGCCCGACTGGAAGTCGGTCGCATGCATGATCCCGTCGCCGTCGGCGACCACGACGACGGCCTGATCGGTGATCGCGGCATCCGCCCGTGACGTGACGGTGATCACCGTCTCGCCGGGCATCAGGGCCGTGATCTTCCCGGATGCGTCGATGCTCGCGATCGACGGGTCGCTCGACGTGTAGTCGACCGCGCCGTTCGAGGCGTTCCACGGCACGATCTCGGCGCCGAACGACACCGTCTTGCCGAGATCGACGGTGAGCTGCTCCGCCGGCAGGTGCACGCTCTCGAGGGCGATCGAGTCCGGCCCGTGCGGCAGGCCGACCTTGCCCTGCGTGCCGATGAGCTCGAACGGGATCGCCGCGAAGCCCGGGATGCGATCGAGCACCGGGGCGCCCTCGCGCAGCCGGAAGTCGCCCGCCTGCCAGTCCACGAACCCGGGGTCCTCACCCGCCACCCAGTTGTCGGCGTAGTTCATGAGGTTCTTCACGTCGCGGGCACCCTGCGCGTTGACCTGGCCCGAGCGCGCGAGCGTCGGGTTCCAGGTGACATTGCGCTCGAAGATGTTGTGCGCCGGGAAGTAGTGGTTCTCGTCCATGAACGTCAGCAGCTCGGGGTACTTCTCGGCGTAGGGGGTGCCGACGAAGCCGTCGTTCTCCTCGAACAGCTTCACCCAGCCCGGCATGTACGACGTGTCGACGGTGTTGCCCGGCTGGTCGCCCATCCACATCTCGTAGTTGTCGTACGGCACGTGAGCGTCGACGAACACGTTGTTGCGCGTCGTGATGCGGTCGCCCGAGCCGCTCTTGATCGCGGCGTTTCCCATCCGGTAGAAGACGTTCTCCTCGATCGTGAGCCCCATCGTGAGGTTGTCGGGGTAGATGCCCTCGACGCCGAGGCGTCCGATCCCGGTGTCGTGGAAGTAGTTCTGCCGGATCAGGGTGCCGCGCTGCTGCGGCGTGGCGCCCGCGTTCATGTAGATCGCGCCGAGGTCCTGGAACGTCTTGCAGACGTCGTAGATGTCGTTGCGTTCGATGAGGTGGTCGTTGCCGTGCACGATGATGCCCGGGTGCGGGGCGTCGTGGATCTCGTTGTTGCGGCCGATGTTGCCGACGCCGTCGAACATGATGCCCGGGTTGTAGGCCTTGTGGTAGTACGCGAAGTCGTGGATGTGCGAGTTCTCCACGCGGTTGCGGCCCGGCTCGAGCGTGGTCTTGTCTCCGCCCTGCAGCACGACCGGAACGCCGCCGATGTGGCGCAGGTGCGAGTCGATCACGGCGTGGTCGCGTCCGCCGCGGTTCACCGGGATGCCGTCGTAGGTGTAGCGGCCCGGGGAGTTGATGAGCACGCCGCCGTCGGCGAAGTTGCGGATGTCGCTGTTCTCGATCGTGACGTGGCTGCCGCCGAGGATCACGGCAGCGTTGGCCCGCCCGTACTCGAGCACCAGCTCCTGGAACGAGACGTGCGACGTGCCGTCGGTGCGGAGCATCGGCTCCTTGAGCATCGTGACGGTGGCGTCGGCGCCGCTGAGGAATGCCTGGTTCGGGAGGAGATACAGCTTCCCGGTCTCGCGGTCGATGTAGTACTCGCCGGGCGCGTCGAGCTCCTCGAGCAGGTTCTCCGCGAAGTGGAAGTCCTCGAACCACGTCTTCATGAGGCCCGACATCTCGCCGTAGCGCAGCGTGATCGTCTTCGCCTCGGGGTCGATCGACTCGATCTTGTTGTACGACCACTCCCAGCTGTAGCCGAAGATGCCGTCGAGCCAGATGTCGTCGGCCTGCGTCCAGTGCTTCGGGCGGTCGTAGGTGTAGCTGAAGGTGCCGCCTCGCTCCTGCAGGTCGGCGTCCTTGCGGGTCGGCCCGACGTCGAGGATCTCGTCCATCTGCACGGTGCCGTCGCCGTTCGGCCAGCGGGCGAGCGTCATCCCCTCGCCGCCGACGTAGAGCTCCATCGGCGGTACGGTGCTGACGTCGTTCGCCTTCCAGTAGCCGTGCCGGCTCAGCTGGCCGTAGTCGGTGATTCCGGCCGCGGCGAGGTCGATCGCGATCACCTTGCCGCGCGCTGACGGGTCGACGATGCGCGACAGGACGGCCTCGTCGGCGACGGCCTTGAATCCCTCCCCGTCGAGCTGAACGCCGCCGGTCAGGGTGACCGTCTCGCCGGGGTACGAGCGGTAGACGATGGGTGCCTCCGCCGTGCCGGAATCGCCGGCGCCGAGCTCGAACGCCGCCGTCCGGGAGTAGGTGCCGCCGCGAAGCGACACCGTCACGCCGCCGTCGGGCAGGCCGCTCGAGGCCTTGAGCGTGCGGATGGCGTCCCGAGCGCCTTCGAGGGTGCGCAGCGGTGCGTCGATCGTGCCGTCGGCGCCGTCATCGCCGTCGGTGGCGACGTAGAGCTCCACCGAGGCCGACTGTATGTCGGGCGCAGCGTAGGCAGCGGTCGCCGTTCCGGCGACCAGCGTGCCCACGAGCGCGAGTACTGACAAGAATCGCTTCATCGCGAGGTTCCAGCCCTTCTGTGAGTGACCGCGGCATCGCGGTGCTCGTGCATGGGTTGGTCCGGCGCGCACGCATCTCAGCGCAACGTGTCGGAACGAGCGCGAGGTTACACTAATCGATAATCGTCTGTCGAGAATCGGTGATGCAGGTCAACCGTTCCCCTCCGGGGCTTGGGCCGGACCGGGCTGCACCGGGGCGGGCGCCGGAGCGGGATCCGGGCGCGGCGGCGGAGCCGCACGGCGCACCAGGTCGGCGGGAGGAGCGGGGAAGCCGCCGCCGCCGTAGAGCGAGTTGGCGGCCGCCTGGATGTCGCGGGTCATCGGCAGGCGGATCGTCGACAGTGCGCGGCCGTCGTGGAACGACCGGAACACGTCGCCGTAGCCGAACGTGTTCCCGACCCACACCGCCGTGGTCACGCGGGTGCTCGACTCGACGAGCCACGTCTGGAGGTTCTCGTGCGTCCCCGTCTTGCCCAGCAGTGGCGTGCCGTCGTTGGGGTTGCCGCCCGATCCGGTGCCGCCGGGGCGCATGACGCCCTGCAGGGCGAACGCCGTCGCGGCCGCCACTTCGGGGCTGATCGACTGCGCGCAGCGGTCGCCCGGGACGGGCAGCTCGGTGCCGTCGGAGTTGACGACGCGCTCGATCACCCGCGGCTTGCAGTAGACGCCGCCGTTCGCGACGGTCGCGAACGCCCCGGCCATGGCGACGGGGGCGATGTTGTTGGTGCCGATGATCGCTGCCGCACCGTCGATGTTCACGGGGCTGCCGTCGCCGCGCGTGACGCCCATGCGGGCCGCGACGTTCTCGATGTCGCACAGGTCGAGCTGCTCGGCCATGCCGAGGAAGCCGCTGTTGAGCGACTGCGCCGTGAACTGCAGGGGCGTTCCCACATACCCGGGAACCCCGCCGAAGTTGCGCACGACGTGGTTCTCGCGATTGACCCACGTGCCGGCGCAATGGTCGCGCAGGCGCGGGATGGCCCGCAGCGTGCCGTTGACGGTGTCGGAGAGGGTGTGCCCGGTCTCGAGCCAGTCGACGAGGGTGAAGAGCTTGAACGTCGACCCGGTCGGAAAGCCCGTCGACACCCCGTGCATCATGTCGCCCGCGTAGACGAGCGAACTGTACGCGGGGTCGGTGAGGGCGAGGTCGCGGTCCTCGGTGAACCTGTTGTTCTGGCTGATCGCGAGGATGCGCCCGGTGTTGACCTCGATGCTGACCGACGCCGACCCGAAGAACATGCCCGCGACGGTCTCGGGTGCGTAGCGGTGCATCGCGTCCTGCGACGCGTTCTGCAGGTTCCAGTCGAGCGTGGTGTAGATGTTCAGGCCCTCGCGCGTGAGTGAGCGCTGCCGTTCCTCTGCGGTTTCGCCGAACGCGCTCGCGTAGTCGGGGTCCTGCTGCACCGTGTTCACCACGTACTGGCAGAAGAAGGGCGCCGCGCTGGCCCCGCACCGCGTGGGCGGCGGCTGCAGTGCCGGCGCGATGGGCTCGATCGCCGCGGCGACGTACTGGTCCTGCGTGATGCGGCCGTCCTCGCGCATGCGGTCGAGCACGTAGAGCTGCCGGCCTTTGGTGGCGCTGTAGGGGTCGCCCGCCGCGAGGTACTGCTCCGGGGTGATCGTGCCGGCGGCCAGGAGGGTGTCGAGACCGGCGAGGGTGCCGGGGGTGACGTCGTCGACCGAGCCGTCGGCGGCCTTGTTGTACGTGGCCCCGTCGGCGCCGAAGATCGAGCCGCCCGCCCGGTCGATGCGGAACGTGTTGGGGTTCTGCACGATGCCCGCGAGCGTCGCCGCCTGTGTCAGCGTGAGGTTCGCCGCCGTCGTGCTGAAGTAGTAGCGGGCCGCGGCCTCGATGCCGTAGGTCGTGCCGCCGAAGTTCGCGATGTTCAGGTACCCCAGCAGGATGTCGTTCTTCGAGTACTTCTGCTCGAGCTGCACGGCGAAGCGGATCTCCTGCAGCTTGCGCTCGTAGCCCTCGACGCCGTCGGCCTGGGTCGCGTCCTCCCAGCACTTCTGCAGCACCTGGTCGCGCGTCAGCTTCACGACGGGGTCGCCGTTCTCGTCGAGGACCGTCTTGCCCGCCTTGTCGGTCTCGTACTCCGTCCCCGCGTCCCGTTCGCACCGCTGCACCAGCACGTTCTTCACGTACTGCTGGCTGATCGACGAGCCGCCCTGCGTCTGCCCGCCCTGCGCGTTCTTGATGAGCGCGCGGGTCGTCCCGAGGATGTCGACGCCGCCGTGCTCGTAGTAGCGGGGGTCCTCCGAGGCCAGGATCGCGTCGTACATGACGAGCGAGACCTGGTCGAACTCGACGGGCTCGCGGTTCTGGTCGTAGAACGAGGTCAGCTCGACCTCCTGCCCGCTGCCGGGGTCGCGCGCGTAGATCGTGGTCGGCAGCATCAGCCGGTCGATCTCGAGGTAGCTCGGCATGCTGTCGAACATCGACACCGCTGAGCTGGCCGCGTGCCCCGAGATCGCGATGGCCGGGGCGAGGGGCGCGACCACCAGCACGCCGGCGATGACGCTGAGCACCACAAGTCCCACGAGGCCGCCGAGCACCCCGGCGAGTGTGCGCCGGTAAGGCGGCAGGGGCGAGTCCTCTGCCGAGCCCTCTCGTGACCGCTTCATGCTGCGTCCCTCCGCGGTTGGAGGAATCATGTCAGACCGTTCGCGATTCCGCGACGGGTTCCGCAAGCTCGCGCCGGCGCATAGTGTCGGGCACGCAGCATCCGTTCGAGAACGAGTCACGCGCGCACGCGCAGAACCGGACACGAAGGAGAGTCCCATGCAGACCCTGACGGTCGACTTCATCATCTCGCTCGACGGCTACGGCGCCGCGGAGGGGTGGCCCGGCTTCTGGGGCATGGAAGGCCCCGAGTATCTCGGCTGGCTCGCCGATTCGCCCGACAAGGACGACCCGCTGCTCATGGGCGCGACGACGTACCGCCTGATGTCGGAGCTCACCGCGGGCGGCGAAGAGGGCACCGACATGCTCGGCGGAGTGCAGAAGTACGTCTTCTCGTCGACGCTCGAGGATCCCCTCACGTGGGAGAACTCGACGCTCGTCCGCGAGGACGCGATCGCGTTCGTCCGCCGTCTCAAGCAGGAGTCCGACCGGCCCCTGCGCACCCTCGGCAGCGTCGCGCTCTGCCGGTCGCTGCTCACCGCCGGGCTCGTCGACCGCTACCGCGTCGGCGTGTTCCCGGTCATCACGGGAGCGACCGGACAGGACCGCATCTTCGACGGCTACCCCGACGTGCGGCTCGACCTCGTCGAGGCGCGCACGTTCGACGGACGCATCCAGCTGCTCGAGTACGTCCCCACGGTGCTCGACGGCCCGCCTGGCGCCTGACCCGGGCATACCGGAGCGGAAGACGGATGCTGCGGCCGCAGCATCCGTCTCTCACATCGTCTGCGCGCGCTCCACGAAAGCGTCCAGGGTCGTGCGCAGCGCGGGGGAGTCCTCCTGCGAACGTCGGTGGACCGCGAGCACGTCGCGCGTCGAGGCGGGCTCGATAGTCGGGATCGCGACGAGGTCGGGTCCGAGGTCGCCCCGGCCGAGGCGCGGCACGAGCGCGACGGCGTGGCCCGCGCGGGCGAGTTCGAGGTGGTTCTGGAACTCCATGGACTCGTGCACGATGCGGGGGGCGTTGGAGACGCCGTCGAACAGCCGCCGCAGCCACTGCCGGCAGATCGTCGCCTCGAACGTCGCGACCCACCTCTCGCCCGCCAGCTCGTCGGGGCGGAGTTCTGCACGACCGGCGAGCGGGTGGTCACGGTGCAGGATGACGTCGGCGACGTCCGTGAACAGCGGCGTCGTGATCAGGTGGTCGGGCATCGCGAGGGCGACCCCGCCCCAGCGGTGCACGATGCCGAGGTCGCGCTGGCCCGAGGCGACGAGCGCGATCGTCTCCCACGGCTCGCTCTCGCGTAACGGCACGGAGAGGTCGGGATGCTGCGCCGCCAGGTCGTTCAGCACCGGGACGACCAATCCGCGCACCACGGTCGAGAACGCGGCGAGCCGAATCTCGCCGCTGACGCGGTCGTCGTCGCCGGCAGCGAGCTGGAGGTCGGCACGGAGGCGCTCGAGGTCGGCGAGGATCGGCGTCGAGGCGACGACGAGTCGGGTGCCCGCCTCGGTGAGGACGACCCCACGACCGGCGCGCTCGAGCAGGGCGATGCCGGTCTCGCGCTCGAGGCGCTTGACCTGCTGCGACACGGCGGACGGAGTGTAGCCCAGGCTCGTCGCGGCGGCGACCACGCTGCCCTGCGTGGCGACCGCGCGAAGGGAGAGCACCGCTTCGAGGTCGATCATGAATCAACGCTACATGGTTTCGTGAGAAAAGCATCGCTGGTACTTCATTGAAGGATCCGGTGAAGTGGAACGCGTGAAGAGACGCGACATGGTGCTGGCGGCGACAGTCGCATCGCTCTGGGGTTTCAACTTCGTCGTGATCGACTGGGGCATGGCGGGCGTACCACCCCTGCTGTTCGTCGCGATCCGGTTCCTGGTGGTCGCTTCTGCGATCGTCGTCGTCCCGAGGCCGCGCGCCTCCTGGCGCACCGTCGTCGGCGTGGGCCTGTTCATGAGCCTCGGGCAGTTCGGCCTGCTGTATACGTCGATGGCGCTGGGGCTCCAACCCGGGCTCGCCGCGCTCGTGCTGCAGGCCCAGGCGGTGTTCACGATCCTCATCGCCGCCGCCGTGCTGCGTGAGCGCCCGACGGCGGCCCAGATCGCCGGCGTCGCACTCGGCGTGGTCGGGCTCGCCATCGTCGCGGCCGGCCGCAGCGGCGACGCCCCCGCGCTCGCGGTGATGCTGGCGTTCGCCGCGGCGTTCTCGTGGGGCATCGGCAATGTGATCTCGCGCCGCGCCGGGGCCGTCAGCGGACCTGGTCGACTCGGTTCGCTGTCACTCACCGTGTGGTCGGCGCTGGTGGTCC
This sequence comes from Microbacterium sp. NPDC056044, assembly GCF_042267145.1. Lineage (NCBI taxonomy): Bacteria > Bacillati > Actinomycetota > Actinomycetes > Micrococcales > Microbacteriaceae > Microbacterium > Microbacterium sp. NPDC056044. Next base: position 508,311 of record NZ_JBHJWZ010000002.1, read on the forward strand.
CCGCCCCCGCCCTGATGCTGTCGTTCGTGGTCGAGGGTCCAGAGGTGATCGCGTCGGGCCTCGCCACGTTCGGGTGGCAGGCGGCTCTGTCGACGCTCTACACCGCGGTGCTGTGCACGATCATCGGCTACTCGATCTGGAACGGCCTGCTCGCTCGAAACCCGTCCGCCGCGGTGGTGCCGTGGGTGCTGCTGGCACCGGTCGTCGCGATGGCATCGGCCGCGCTGCTGCTAGGCCAGATCCCCACGCCCGCAGAGATCATCGGCGGCCTGCTCCTCGTCGGCGGTGTGCTCGTCACCGGACTGCGGCAGCGAGGCTCTCGACGGGCACGTCCCACGCCTCGTCGATATCGGCTCCGGTTGGGAACCGCTCTGCGATCTCGAGGCTGATGAGCTCGGCAGGGTCGTCGAAAGCTCCGGGTTTGCGCAAGAAGTTGACATGGGGATGGTCCCCCCGAATCGATTCGATACACTGGGTCGTTGCCGCTCGGCATCCGCCGTCGCCTGCGGGCGCAGCATCCGTCCCCCTCTTTCGCCTTCTCGTTCGAGAGCCGCCTTCATGACCACCGCTCTGACGACGGGCCGCCCTTGGCGCGTCATCGTCCTGTTCTCCGTCCCGCTGCTCATCGGCAACGTGGTGCAGCAGCTGTACCACTTCGTCGACGCCGTCGTCGTGGGGCGCCATCTCGGCGTCGACGCGCTCGCCGCGGTGGGCGCGACGGGCAGCATGCTGTTCCTGCTGCTCGGCTTCGCGTGGGGTCTCACGTCCGGATTCGCGATCCCGACGGCTCAGGCGTTCGGGGCGCGCGACCATGCGGCGGTGCGGCGTTCGGTCGCGGCGGGCACGATCCTCACGGCCATCTGCACGCTGCTGCTCACGGTCGGCGCGCCGCTGCTCACGGCGCCCCTGCTCGAGCTGCTGCGCACGCCCGCCGAGCTCATGGACGACGCCATCGTCTTCGCGCAGATCAGCTTCCTCGGCGCCGGCGCGCTGATGTTCTTCAACTACCTGTCGGCGATCATCCGCGCGATCGGCGACTCGCGCACGCCGCTCGTGTTCCTCACGATCGCGTGCGCGCTCAACGTCGCGCTCGTGATCGTCATGGTCGGCCCGCTCGGCTGGGGCGTCGGCGGCGCGGCGCTCGCCACTGTGGTGTCGCAGGCGATCTCGGTGCTGCTCTGCCTGGAGTTCGTACGGCGACGGATGCCGGTGCTCCACGTCCGCCGCAGCGACTGGCGTGTGAGCCGGGCCGAACTCGCGGAGCACCTCCGCCTGGGTCTGCCGATGGGCTTCCAGGCGTCGATCATCGCGATCGGAACCCTGTCGGTGCAGGTCGCGCTTAACGAGCTCGGCGCGGACGCCGTCGCCGCGTACACCGCGGCATCGCGGGTCGACGGCCTCGCGGTGGCGCTCCTGCAGTCACTCGGCCTCGCCGTGTCGATGTTCGTCGCGCAGAACCACGGCGGCGGCCGGCCCGACCGCATCCGCCGCGGCGTGATCGAGGCGACGTGGATCTCGGTCGGCGCAGCCATCGTGCTCGGCGCGCTGCTCATCGCGTTCGGCGCGATGACGGTGCAGCTGTTCCTCGACGAGGGCTCTGGCGGCGTGGTCGAGATGGCCGCGCAGATGCTCGCGATCAACGGCGCGACCTACTGGATCCTGGGGATCCTGTTCGTCCTCCGCGGGGCACTGCAAGGCCTCGGCCACACGCTCATTCCGACCGTCACCGGAGTCATCGAACTCGTCATGCGCGTCGGCGCGGCGGTGCTGCTCGGCAGCTTGTTCGGCTTCATCGGCGTCGCGGCGAGCAACCCGCTCGCGTGGCTCGGCGCGGTGGTGGTGCTGGTTCCGGCGTACATCGTCGCGCACCGGCAGCTGGGCAAGGCGCCGATCACGCCGATGGTCGCGACGCTCACGACCCCGATCCCGGTCATCGGCCCGACGGACGGCTCGATGGTCGTCGACGCCATCGTCACGCAGCCCATCGTGCTGCCGACCGCTTCGTCGGGCGGTGGCGTGGCGCGGCGGGCGCGGCGGTTCCGGTTCGCGCCGTCGCGCGACAAGCGGCGCACGCGCGGCTGATCCGGCCCGGGGCGGGGACGGGGTGCCCGTCGCGTCGCTCGAGTGGGCCGGTTGGTCGCTTCCGCGGTGTGATGCGACGGTGCGGGGCCAACCCGGCTCGGCGTTCGCCGAGACAGGGGGTTTCCGACGAGACCGGGGGCGTGGCCCTCGGTTTCGGCGCGGATCCCCGGTTTCGACGCCGGCAACGGACCCGGAATGGATGCTGCGCCCCGGCGCGGGCGGTCGGGCCTCAGTAGAGTGCGGCCATGACGGGCGTCTACCCGCGGGACCTCGCGTTCATCGCGGCCGCCTTCGGGGTTGCAGCGCTGGTGTGGTCCGCGTGGGCGCAGGAGCATCCTCCGCGAGGCTGGTGGTGGCGGGCGGCCCTCGGCATCGGGAGCCTCGCGGGGCTCGCGCTCGCGGTGGTCGGCAGCGTTCTGCTCGCGCGCCAGTGGGCGACGCCGACCGCGATCGAACCGGGGACGACCGCATTCGTCTTCTACATCGTCGTGTTCTGGGTCGAGCTCGCGTTCGCGGTGGTGCTCGCGATCCTCGCGGTCCGCGCGGGATGGTCCGACTTCGTCTCGCCTGCCCTCCTCGCACTCGTCGGCCTCGACCTCGTCGTCCTCGCACCGGCGCTGCACCAGCCGTTCCTCTTCGTGCCGGCGGTGCTCCTCATCGGCGTCGCCGGGTGGGCGCTGTTCGCGCCGTCGGATGACGTCGCGCGGAGCTTCTGGTGCGGCATCCTCGGCGCACCCGTGTTCCTCGCCGCAGGCGCGTGGGCGGCCCTCGCGACCGGCTGATCCGCCTGTCCGGCGACTCGCGGGAGGAGAACGTCGTAATATCTGCGTATGAGTGCAGATAAGCAGCGATGCGGATACGCGGTCGACAGTCCCTTCGTCGAACTGGCGGTCGAGGTCTTCGCGATGCTCGCCGACGCCACCCGGGTGCGGATCGTCCTCGCGCTGCAGGACTCGGGGGAACTCTCGGTGAATCACCTCGCCGACATCGTCGACAAGTCCCCGGCGGCCGTGTCGCAGCACCTCGCGAAGCTCCGGCTGGCCCGCATCGTCTCGACCCGCCAGGAAGGTCAACGGGTCTTCTACCGGCTCGAGAACGAGCACGCGTCGCGCCTGGTCGCCGACGCGATCTACCAGGCCGAGCACTCGCTGGGCGGCACGCCCCGCCACCACCACACCGAGAAGGCCGCGGAATGAACGCGAAGACCGCCGGGCACCACGCCCACGACGAGAACCGGCACCACGCCCACCACGCCCACCACTCCCACGGCGCCCACGGACACTCCCACCCCGGCGGGTTCCGCGGCGTGCTCCACGAGCTGTTCGTGCCGCACTCCCACGACGCCGCCGACTCGATCGACGACGCGATGGAGGCGCATTCCGCCGGCGTCCGCGCCCTGAAGATCAGCCTCGTCATCCTGCTCGCGACGACGGTGGTGCAGGCGATCGTCGTGGCCTTCAGCGGGTCGGTCGCGCTCCTCGCCGACACCGTGCACAACCTCTCCGACGCGCTCACCGCCGTCCCGCTGTGGATCGCGTTCGTGCTCGGCCGTCGCGCGGCGTCCCGGCGCTACACCTACGGACTCGGCCGCGCCGAAGACCTCGCCGGACTGTTCATCGTGTTCGTCGTCGCGCTGTCCGCGGTCGTCGCGGCGTGGCAGGCGATCGACCGCATCCTGCATCCACAGCCCCTCGACAACCTCGGCTGGGTCATCGCCGCGGGCGTCATCGGGTTCGCCGGCAACGAGGCGGTCGCGATCTACCGCATCCGCGTGGGCAAGCGCATCGGCTCGGCCGCGCTCGTCGCCGACGGCGTCCACGCGCGAACCGACGGCTTCACGTCGCTGGCGGTCGTGCTCGGCGGCATCGGCGTGCTCCTCGGCTTCCCGCTCGCCGATCCCATCGTCGGCCTCATCATCGCCGCCGCGATCTTCGTGCTCCTGATCGGCACGGTGCGCAGCGTCGGCCGCCGGCTGCTCGACGGTGTCGAACCCGAGCTCGTCGACCGCGCCGAGCACGCGATCGAGCACGTCGACGGAGTCCAGCGCATCGACCGCGTCCGCCTCCGCTGAGTCGGACACCGCCTCCAGGGCGACGCGGTCGTCATCGCCGCTGCGGAGACGGATGCCTCGTTCCTCGCCAATGCCGCGGAGTCCAGCATCCGTTCCCACCTGCGCAATGTCGACGACTTCACGGTCACGGTCCGTTCCACGATCGACGTCGGGGGCCACGCCTAGGCTCGTTGCCATGTCTGTGACGACGCGCCGCATGCAGGATCTGACCATCGACGACCACTTCCTCACGGTCCCCCTGGTGTGGGGCGATCCGGCGGACGCCCGCACGATAGACATCCACGCGGCGGTCGTCACGCGAGAGGGCGGCGAAAGGCTGCCGTACCTGGTGTTCCTGCAGGGCGGGCCGGGGCACGAGGCGCCGCGCGCGTTCCACTCGCCGTCGGGGCCGTCGTGGCTCGACGCGGCGCTCGAGCACTACCGCGTGGTGCTGCTCGACCAGCGCGGCACCGGGCTCTCGACCCCGATCGGCGACGATGATCTCGCCCGTGACGCTTCCGAGCTCGCCGAGTACATCACGCACCTGCGGGCCGACGCGATCGTGCGCGACTGCGAGGCCGTCCGCCAGCACCTCGGGGCCGACCGGTGGAGCGTGCTGGGGCAGTCCTTCGGCGGGTTCACCACCCTGGCGTATCTGTCGACGGATGCTGCGTCCCTCGAGCACGTCTACATCACCGGTGGCCTGAGCGCCGTGGGACGCCACCCCGACGACGTCTACGCCCTCACGTACGACAAGATGCGCGACGAGTCCGAGAAGTACTACCGCCGCTTCCCCGCCCACCGCGACGCGATGCGGCGCGTGATCGATCTCGCGATCGACGGCGAGCTCGTGCTCCCCGGCGGGGAGGTCGCGTCGGTCTCGCGGGTGCGATCGGTGGGTTCGGCACTCGGTCTCAACGACGGCTGGCAGACGGTGTGGGGTCTGCTCGAACGCGATCCGCGGTCGAACGCCTTCCGCCACGATCTCGCGGCCGCGATGCCGTTCGGCACCCGCAACCCGCTGTACTTCGTGTTCCACGAGTCGAGCTACGCCGACGGCCACGCCACCCGGTGGTCGGCCGAGCGCACCGAGCCCGATGACTTCCGCGACGACCCGACGCTCTTCACGGGCGAGCACGTGCGCCGGGAGTGGCTCGACACGGTGCCCGGCTTCCAGCCGTGGCGCGACGTGACCCTCGCGCTCGCGGAGTTCGAGTGGCCGTCGCTCTACGACGCCGACGCGCTCGCCGCGTCCGACGCACGCGGTGCCACCGCCGTGTACGTCAACGACGTGTACGTGCCGTTCGAGTTCTCGATGGAGACGGCACGGCTCCTGCCCGGCGTCACGCCGTGGATCACGAGCGAGCACGAGCACAACGGCCTGCGCGGCGGCGGCGACGTACTCGAGCGCCTCATCGACCTCGCCCACGGACGCCGCGTCCGCTGACCGCGGCGCCGACCAAGGGGACACGGATGCCGCGGCACGAGCCCGCGCCGCGGCATCCTGTCGATCACGTGTCGAGGCGGGTGATCGGCGGCGGGGCGTAGGTGCCGTCGAGCACAGAGGCGTCGGGCATGTACATGCGCAGGATCGGGCGGAACGCGCCCTCGGGAGTCGGCAGCCAGTTGGCCGCAGCATCCGTCTCCGAAGGCCGCGTGCGGCTCATGCGGATCGTGAGGCCGCCGTCGGCGTCGGTGACGATGCCGGGGGTGCGGTCGCCCACCGAGTAGCGGTCGATCTCGTTCGCGACGAGGTAGAACTCCGGCAGCGCGTACATCGTGACCGACCAGAAGGCGTCGACGGGCGGCGGTGGCGAGAGTCGCACCTCGTACGCGTGGTCACCGCTGAGCGGCTGCCCGTCGGCGTCGAGGAACGTCATGACGTAGGCGGCCTCGTAGCCGTGGTTGCCCCAGAGCCCCGCGCGGGCGGCGACGGCGCGCTCGACGATGCGTCGCTTCGGATCGGCGATCTTCCAGGCGGGCTCGTCCTTCGTGCCGACCCCGAAGAAGTCGAGGTTGTAGTCGAAGACGTGCACCGTGTTCGACCAGGTGCCCGGCTTCGCGCCGGCGGCGGCACCGGCCATCGCCTGGGTGATCGCGCCGTTCCCGGCCTCGAAGCCGGCGCGCAGCGCGGCCTGCTGCTCGTCGCCGAGCTCGCCGACCGGTGTATCGCCGGTGAGGCCGAGCGCCGCGAACGACGCCTGCAGCGCCTCGTCGCGCGGTGCCGGCGCGAACGCCTGCGACCACAGGCGGTACTTCTCCCAGAAGTCGAGCGCCGCGTCGCCGTGCACCTCGACACCCGGAACGCCGGTGGCCACCGCCTCCGTGTCGAGCGGCGCGAGCGTCGTGGCGTCCTGCAGCGCGTGCACCGCTGGCAGGTCGTCGACGCCCGAGCACGACCACCTGCCCACTATCGACACGACGCGCGTCGGGGCGTGGATAACGGTCAGGTCCGCAGCATCCCCCTCCCATCCGGGCGGGACGATCAGGAAGTCGCCGGCGTCATTGCCCGTGCCGCGCGTGCCGACGTAGGCGAAGTTGTCGGTCCAGGCGTCGACGAACTGCAGCACGTAGTACCGGTCGGAGGCCGGCACCGAGAGCCGCACCGGCCCGACGCCGAGGTCGAGCTGGGCGATCGAGTAGAGGGTGTCGTTGTTGATCGACACGAACGTGTCGGCGGCCGACGCGAGGGTGCGCGCATGTGAGAACGCGTTGAACGGCGCCTGCGCGTTGGCCCCGACACCGGTCGTCGTGTACCGGATCACCTGCTCGAGGTTGAAGACGAGCGGGAATCCGTAGAGGTACGACTCGGTGGCGAGGGAGTCGAGGTCGGTCATGCGGGTCAGCTCACCTTCGTGACTTCGGGCAGCTGCCAGGTCTTGTCGAACCACGGCTCGAGCGGGCCGTAGAGCCGCACCATCGGGAACCACGACTTGCCGGGGATGGTCGGGATCCAGTTGGATGCCTTGCCCTCGGGCGCGGTCGGCGAGAACCACAGCACGTACGAGCCGTCGTCTTCGGCCTGCACCGATCCCGAGAGGCTCGAGAGCGCCGGGTACTCCGTGGACTGCAGGAGCGACCGGGTCTGCGTGTCGTAGAGGTCGATCGACCAGAAGTTCTTCGCGGGCGGGTCGGCGGGGATGCGCAGCGAGTACGTCGCCGAGCCGTCGAGCACGTGACCGTCGCCGTCCTCGGCGGTGTACGCGTACGCGGAGCCTGCGCCGACCTGCGCGTGGGACATCGCCGGGGTGATCACCGTCGCGAAGTAGTGGAACTCGGTGCGGGCGTCGAGGTTGCGCGCGCCGCCCCGGAGGAATTCGTAGCTGCCGCCGACGAACGCGTTCTTCCACGACGAGCCTTCCCAGAAGAAGGCGTCGGGATCGCGGGGCTTGTACACCAGCGTCCGCGCGATCGCGGCGCCGATGCGGGCGGCGTCGTCGAGGATGCCGCGCCGGTGCTCGTCGGGGGTGAACGGCCGGCCGTGCACCAGGCCGATCGAGGCGAGCGTGCCGGCGCGCTCGGGGTCGAGCGCCGTCGTCGGCTCCTCCGCGACGAGTTGCGCGATCTCCTCGTAGAACGTGAAGTCGTTCGCGTGCACCGTGTTCTGCAGCACGGACGCGATGTTCAGGAACGTGTTCTCGCGGGGCGCAGCGGCTTCGGCGAGCGGGTAGATCCGCGTCTGCTTCATCGCCGGAACGCCGCCCAGCGCGCGCAGCACCACCCAGTTGGTGAAGGTCGGCGACTCGTACGTGAAGTACCCCTCGGGGCGCTCGCCGTCGTATCCGGGCGGGAGGAAGAGGTACTTGCCGCCCGCGCCCTTGTCGGGGCCGGCGATGCCCATGTCGGCGACGTAGCGGAACCAGAAGTCGTCGACGACGCAGAGCGACTCGGGCGGCGCCTCGATGACCGTCGGCCCCCACGCCTTGAGGTCGAGGAACGTCGTGCCGTACGTCGTCTCGGTGTTGGGCGTGAGGAACAGGCTGCCCGAGTTCGCCCGCGGGTCGGTGTATCCGATCTTGTCGGGCGCATCGACGCCTGCCGAGCGCAGACCGCGCCGCATCGCCACGAGCGAGGCGCCGGGAACCGCGGTGAGGAACGCGTCGATCCCGCGCAGCAGGTCGAGCGCGTCGAAGATCGACTGCACGGATTCGGCCTTGGGCACGCCGTCGAAGAACTCGAGGTCGCCGAACGGCGTCGAGAGCACGTCCGGCGTGGCGAGGTGGGTCACCTCCTCGGCAAGCTGCTCCTTCGTCAGTCCCGCCCCGGGGGTGCCGTCGATCGCCATGCGCTTCCCTTCGTCGCAGACGCCGCCCCCCGGCGGCGCCCGTCCTCCGCATTGTGCCAGGTGCCGGCGGCGCCCCGTAACGCACAGAGTGGGTGATCCTGAGCGCTTTCGTGCCGAAACACGGGTCCGTGACGCAACACGCCGGGGCGCAGCATCCATCACCGGCGTGTCGCCGTGACCGACCCGTGTTTCGGCAAGGAGAGCCACGGAAGGAGGGAGATGGATGCTGCGGCCCGGGGGCGGAATCCAGCCCCGGGAACGACGACGACAGGATGGCGAGCAGCGCCGAGAGGGGCGGCGGGAGGGGAGATGCGGAGGACGACGTCCTTGTTCAGAATGGGCACGGCGCCATCGTGTCGCGACGTCGATGTCCGACCCCAGGGTCAGGATGCACCTGGCGAGATGCGATCGCCGCCCGAACTCGAAGGAGAGCAACGATGACCGCCATCGAATACCGCCGGCTCGAACCTGTCACCGTCTATGCGGCGTCAGGCGTCGCGGCGGGCAGTCAGGACGTCTCCGGGGTGGTCGACCAGATCCTGCCGCCGCTGCACGACGCCCTCGAGGCTGCTGGCGTCGAGTACCTCGAGCCCGGGACGTTCTGGTACGAGCCGCTCGACGGCGGCGACCTGCGCGTGTGGGTGTCGTGGCTCGTCGGCGGCGAACCGGTGCCGGGCGACGGCTGGCAGGTCGTCGAGCTTCCCGCGGCCGAGCGCGCCGCCGTCACGACGTATCGCGGCGAGATGAGCGGCATCGGCGACGCGTGGGGCGCGTTCATGCAGGCGGTCGCCGCCGACGGCGCCGAGTTCGACGGCCCGTGCCGCGAGGTGTACCTCCAGGCCGACGGCCCGCAGTCCACGTGGGTGACCGAGCTGCAGCAGCCGGTCGCCTGACCCGGCGCACGGCGACGCCCCGGGTCGCAGGGATCCCGGGGCGTCGCCGTCGGCAGATCACCGGTCGCCGGTGAACGCGTCCTTGATGTCGTCGCCGGCCTTCTTCATCTTGGCGCTGGCCTGATCGGCCACGCCCTCGGCCTGCAGCTTCTCGTTGTCGGTCGCGTCGCCGACCTTCTCCTTCACCTTGCCCTTCATGTCTTCGGCATTGTGCTTGATGTCGTCATCCAGACCCATGGGCGGATCCCCTTCTCTCGTGGTCTTGCGTGGGGGCGAGGTTCAATAGCGGACGGTGTCGACGCGGTCGACGCCGTCCAGGCCGACGCGGTCGACACGGCGGTGGTAGCTCATGCCCGCCATGCCGCCGAGGACGGCCGCGACGAGCGTGATCACCGCGGCGCCGACGGCGGTGAGGATGCCGGTGACCGTGGCCGTATCGGCGGTCACCGGGATGCGCGGGAAGATGTCGACGTTCGCGAGGATGTCCCACTGGCTGCCCGCGATCAGCGTGATCACGGCGACGACGATCGCCATGACGATCGCCCACAGCCACACCGCGAAACCCTGCTTCGCGCCGCTGAACCGCGCCATGCGGCCGGCGACGTAGCCGCCGGCGAAGTACGCGACGAACAGCACGACGGCGATGGCGATCGCGCCGATGATGGTCGCCGTGCCGAGATTGCTCGTCGCGGCCTCGGCGGCGTCGTCGACCGCCTGGGGTGAGGTGAGGCCTGTGGCGGCGCCGATCGCGGCGACCACGGCGGTCAGCGCGACGAGCGCGCCGAGTGCGGTGAGCCAGCCGAAGAAGGCGCTGCCGAACTTGATGCCGCCGAAGCGCTCGCGCTCGCGAGTCGCGACGACGTCGCGCAGCGACGCCTCGCGGTGCTCGGAGACGCTGTCGATGTCGCGGGCACGGCGTGCTTCCTGCACGTCGGGCACACCGTCGCGGTCGGCGTGGACCGGGCGTTCCTGCGTGAGCGGGCGGGTGCCGTCGATGTCGCGGGTGGTGTCGGTACGGGGATCGGTGGCCAGCGGGCGCGTGCGGTCGGCATCCGGGTCGCGGGTGAGGTCGCGATCGCGACCCGGCTCCGCGTCGGTCGTCCGCGGATCCGTCGTGCGGTAGTCGCGGTTGTCGGTGCTCATGACCTGAACGTAAGCGGAGCACCCGCGACACTCAGCCCGGTTGACATCAGGCCCGACGCGAGGTAGCCGCCAGTCCTTTCCGCCCGGGCGGAAAGGACTGGGAACCGCTGTCCGACGCGTGAGTGCCCGTCGGCGCGGGGGTGCAGGAGCAGAATGGCGACATGGATGCCGTGGCCCCGATCCTGCGCACCGCGATGCCGCAGCCGAGCTTCATCATGTCGGCGGAGGGCTATCAGCTCGCGACGTACGCCTGGGGCGATCCCGAGGCCGACACGGTGCTGTGCGTGCACGGATTTGCGTCCAGCTGCCGCGACAACTGGGTCGAGACCGGGTGGGTGCGCATGCTCACGAGCGCGGGCTACCGCGTCATCGGCGTCGATCAGCGCGGGCACGGCGCGAGCGACAAGCCCGCCGACCCGGCGGCGTACTCGATGGGTGCGTTCGTCGCCGACCTCATCGCCGTGCTCGACACCTACCTCGTCGACGACGTGCGCTACGTCGGCTACTCGCTGGGGGCCCGTGTCGGCTGGCAGCTCGCCGTCGACGCGCCGGAGCACGTGAGCCGCGCGGTGCTCGGCGGCATCCCCGACGGGCGCCCCCTCGGCCGGCTGCGCATCGAACAGGCGCGGGCGTATGCCGAGAGCGGCATACCCGTCGAGGACCCGGTCACCCAGAACTACGTGACGCTCGCCGAGCGCGTGCCCGACAACGACCTGCGGGCCCTCATCGCGCTCGCCGAGGGCATGCGGTTCGGCGACGCCGACCCCGATCCCGAACGCCCGCCGCGCCAGCCGGTGCTGTTCGCGACAGGTTCCGAGGACGCCATCCTGCAGCGCTCGCGCACGCTCGCGGCGACCGCGCCGCACGGCCGGTTCCTCGAGATCCCGGGGCGGCACCACTTCAACGCCCCGGGCTCCCGGGCGTTCCGCGATGCGGCCGCGGAGTTCCTGGCGGCGGACGGGACGGGCGCATGAACCACCGCATCCGCGTCGTCTATTGCACCCAGTGCGCGTGGATGCTCCGCGCGGCATGGGTCGCCCAGGAGCTCCTCACCACCTTCCAGGACGAGCTCATGGGCGGTGGCGCGACCCTCGAACCGGGCACCGGCGGGATCTTCGAGGTCTACGCCGACGACGAGCTCGTCTGGTCCCGCAGAGTCGACGGCGGCTTTCCCGACATCGTCGCCCTCAAGCGCCGCGTGCGCGACCGCATCGCCCCGGGCCGGGCGCTCGGCCACGCCGACCGCGCCGCCGCGACGCCGGCCGGCCCCGGCGACTGACCTCACGCATGACAGCGGGGCGCAGCATCCGTCATCGAAACGGATGCTGCGCCCCGCTGTGCGTCGGTCGCGCTCGGTTCAGGCCACGGCGGCTGCGACGAGCTCGCTGATCTTCTTCTCGACGGCGGGCGTCCAGGCGAGGACCGCGAAGCCCGTCGACCAGAAGTCGCCGTCGTCGAGGTGGGCGGTCTCGTCGAACTGGATGGTCGCGTAGCGGGTCTTGAACTTCGAGGCGGGCTGCGTGAAGACGACGACCTTGCCGGCCGCGTTCGCGTAGGCGGGGAACCCGTAATAGGTCTTGGGCACGAGGTCGGGGGCGACTTCGCCGACCACCTTGTGCAGGCCCTCGGCGATGTCGCGGTCGGTGCCGTCGAGCTTCTCGATCGCCTCGCGCACCTGCTTCGTGCCCGCCTCGCGGCTCTTGCCCGCCTTGGCCTGGTCGCGCAGCTCCTTCGCGCGGTTCTTGACCGCCTCGCGCTCCTCCTGGGACAGTCCGTCTGCCGCCGTCTTCGCCATGATCGTCTCCTTCACGCTGGTGGGCGCCTTCGCGTCCCGTGATCTTCACGCTACTCACGGGGTCTCGGCCGTGCTTCTCCATTCCTGCTTGATCGCCGGCGGCCGCCGGCATCCCACCCGCGCACCCTTGAACGCCGCGGCCCGCCCCCTCTACCGTGAGGTGTCACCCGACCGGCAGGAGCATCCATGACCTCGCCCAGCGACCCCGAAGAGATGCACGCCATCTCGGCCGACACGCGTCACACCGTCGAGGACGTGCTCGAGTACGCGCGGCGCCGGGCGCTGTACGAGGACGTGCCGCTCGACAAGCCGATGACCCCGCGCGATCTCGAGCGCCTGGCGTCCGGTTCGATCAGCGCCGAGGGCATCGGTTCGCGCCGCGCGATCGCGCTCTTCGAGAACGTCCTCGCGCCGGCGTGCGTGTCGACCGACCACCCCGGGTACCTGTCGTTCATCCCCTCGGCCCCGAGCAAAGCCTCGCTGGCGTTCGACGTCGTGGTCTCGGCATCCGCCATCTACGGAGGCTCGTGGGTCGAAGGCGCCGGCGCGGTGTTCGCCGAGAACGAGGTGCTGCACTGGCTCGCGAGGGAGTTCGGCCTGCCCGCGGGCGCCGGCGGGGTGTTCGTGCAGGGCGGCACGATCGGCAACCTCTCGGCGCTCGTGACGGCTCGGGATGCTGCGCGCCGCCGCGCGGCCGAACAGGGGCGCCCGCTCCCGCCGCGGTGGATCGTGGTGTGCAGTGCCGAGGCGCACTCGTCGATCGCATCGGCCGCCGCGGTCATGGACGTGGACGTCGCGACGGCCGAGGTGGACGCGAACGGCCGGCTGCACGGCGACGCCGTCGCGCGCGTGCTCGACGAGCACGGCGACGCGGTGTTCGCGGTGGTCGCCACCGCCGGCACGACCAACTTCGGCATCGTCGACGACATCGGGGGCGTCGGCGCGGTTGCCCGCGAGCGGGGCATCTGGTTCCACGTCGACGGCGCGTACGGCCTCGCGGCGATGCTCGTCGAGAGCACGCGGCCCGTCTTCGCGGGCGTCGAGCTCGCCGACTCGCTGATCGTCGACCCGCACAAGTGGCTGTTCGCGCCGTTCGACGCGTGCGCGCTCCTCTACCGCGAGCCCGCCCTGGCGCTCGACGCCCACACGCAGAAGGCCGAGTACCTCGACACCCTCACCGGCAAGCCGGACTGGAATCCGTCCGACCTCGCCATCCAGCTCACGCGCCGGGCGCGCGGCCTGCCGCTGTGGTTCTCGCTCGCGACCCACGGCACCGAGCAGTACCGCGCCACGATCGCGTACGGCATCGACCTCGCCCGGCGGATCGCCGACGAGATCGAGTCCCGCGACGGCTTGTCGCTCGTGCGCGACCCGCAGCTGTCGGTCGTGGTGTTCCGCCGCGAGGGCTGGACGCTCGCCGACTACGAGGCCTGGTCGAGTCGCCTGCTCGAGGAGCAGCACGCGTTCGTCGTGCCGAGCTCCCACGCCGGCGAGCCGGTGCTGCGCTTCGCGATCATCTCGCCGCTCACGACCTTCGAGCTGCTGACCGCGATCCTCGACACCCTGGAGTGAGGCGACCGCGGGTGCCGGAAGCTCCCAGCCGCGACGCACGTAGACTGGGGGCATCCGTTTCCCGCATCCGGGAACTCGCCGCTTCAGGATCACCGTGACCTCAGCCGAATCCCGCACGTTCGCCGTGCGCCATGTGCAGCTCGCGCGCGCCGCGTTCGCCGCGCTCGCCGCGCTCATGATCACGTTCTCGCCGGATCACTCCGCCCTGGTCGGCAGCTCGGTGTTCAGCGGCTTCACGATCGCGACCGGCCTCGTGCTGCTCCTCGCGGTGTGGCTGGTGTACCCGAAGGGCCTGCGCTGGCCGTCGGCCACGCTCGGCGGCGTCGCCATCGTCGCGGGCATGGCGAGCGGCCTGTATCCGCTCCGCACCGTCACGGGCTTCTTCGTCATCGTGATCGCGTGGGCGTTCGTCAGCGGCGTCATCGAGCTCATCGCGGGCTGGCGCGGCCTCCGCGGCCACCGCGAGCGGCGCGAGATCGCGCCCGGCGTCGCCGATGCGCGGCCCGCAGCCCTCGTGGGTCCCCGCTCCGAGAGCCGCGACGCGGCCGTGGTGGGCGTCCTCACGATCCTCCTCGGCATCGCGCTGCTCTTCGTGCAGCCCGCGTACGCGCTGGACTACACGATCGAAGAGGCGCACGCGACGTTCACCCTCACCGGCATCACGATCGGCGTCGGCCTGTTCGGCGGCTACGCCGCGATCGTCGCCGTGTACCTCGGCATCGCCGGCTTCTCGCCGCGCCCGGTCGAGGTCGCCGACACTCCTGACTTGACTGCGGAGGCGTCCGCGTCCGCCGATCCCACCCCCCAGAAGGACTCCGCGTGAGCCACGAAAGCCCCACCCGCCGCGACCTCATGAAGCCCCTGCAGCTGCTCGGGCTCGCCTTCGCGGCCGCCCTGTTCGCGGGCATCGTGACGCTCGTGTCGATGGGCTTCTTCCAGCAGCGCGCCCCCGGCGAGGCCGAGCGCGCGGTCGTCATGGCGCTCATCATCGCGGGCGTCAGCTTCATCGCGGTGCTGCTCATCGTGTCGCTGCTCCTGCTCGCGGTCGACCCCGCCCAGGTGACCAAGCAGATCGACAGGCCGGTCCTCTTCGACGACGACGACTCCGACACCCCCGATCAGGATCAGGATCCGGATGCTGCGGCCTCCGGTGACCCGAAGGCCTGAGCCCGGACGCACCCGCGCCGAGAATCGCGAAAAGGGAGATCTCCGCACGCGGAGATCTCCCTTTTCGTGTTCCCGGGATCCGGAACCAGGTCAGCCGAGCTCGTCGACCAGCTGGGACGCGAGCCCGTCGTACGTCGCGGGCGTCAGGGCGAGCAGGCGCTCCTTGGCCTCGTCGCCGATGTCGAGGCCGCGCACGAACTCCGCGAGCTCGGGGGCGCCGACACGGCGGCCGCGGGTGAGGTCCTTGAGGAGCGCGTAGGGGTCGCTGATCTGCGAGCGGCCGGCGGCGATCTCGGCGCGCACCACCGTCTGGATGGCCTCGGCGAGCACCTCCCAGTTGCCGTCGAGATCGGCGAGCAGCACGTCCTCGGCGAGCGCGATCTCCTTGAGGCCGCGCTGCAGGTTGTCGAGGGCGAGCAGCGAGTGCCCGAACGCGACGCCGATGTTGCGCTGCGTGGTCGAGTCCGTCAGGTCGCGCTGCAGGCGCGAGGTGACGAGAGTCTGCGACAGGGTCGCGAGGAGGCCCCCCGAGATCTCGAGGTTGGCCTCGGCGTTCTCGAACCGGATCGGGTTGATCTTGTGCGGCATCGTCGAAGAGCCCGTGGCCCCGGCCACCGGGATCTGCGTGAAGTAGCCGATCGAGATGTAGGTCCAGATGTCGGTCGCGAGGTTGTGCAGGATGCCGCCGGCGTGACGCGCGCGGTCGTACAGCTCGACCTGCCAGTCGTGCGACTCGATCTGGGTCGTGAGGATGTTGAAGTCGAGACCCAGACCCTCGATGAACGCGCGGGAGACCTCGGGCCAGTCCACGTCGGGAGCGGCCGAGAGGTGCGCCGACCATGTGCCGGTCGCGCCCGAGAACTTCGCGAGGTACTCGCCGCCCTCGATCTGGTCGGCGACCCGCGCCAGGCGCCAGGCGAACACGCCGAGCTCCTTGCCCATGGTCGACGGCGTCGCCGGCTGGCCGTGCGTGCGCGACAGCATGGCGGCATCGCGGTGGCTCACGGCGAGCTCGGTGAGCGCCGCGATCACGGCGCGCAGCTTCGGCAGCCACACGCGCTGCACCGCGCGCTGCACGGTGAGGGCGTAGGAGGTGGAGTTGATGTCCTCGCTGGTGCACGCGAAGTGCGTCAGCTCGGCGATGGCGTCGAGTCCGAGCGTCGAGAGGCGGTCGCGCACCAGGTACTCGACGGCCTTGACGTCGTGACGGGTCACCGACTCCTTCTCGGCGAGCCAGTCGATCTCGGCCTGGCCGAACTCGAGGTACAGCGCGCGCAGGCGGTCCTTGTCGGCATCGGCGAGGGGCGACGTGCCGAACAGCGAACGGTCGGTGAGGGCGATGAGCCACTCCACCTCGACCTCGACGCGGGCACGGTTCAGGCCCGCTTCGGAGAGGAACTCGCCGAGCTCGACCACGGCGGGGCGGTAGCGCCCGTCGAGGGGGCTGAGGGGCTGAGGGGGAAGAGAGGTCACGGTGGCTCCCGTCGATACCGTCGAAGACGCCGTCGATGCCGGTGCTCAAGGCACCGGGCGGATGGCGGGTTCGAGTTGCCGGAAGAGCGCCCGGCTCGCGCTCTCGATCATACCGAGCACCTCGTCGAACATTCCGGGCCCGGCATAGTACGGGTCGGGCACGTCCATCGTCCGGGCCGCCGGATCGAACGACAGCAGCAGCGCGATCTTGTCGGCGTCGCCCTCGTTGCGCGCCCAGCCGCGGAGGATCCGCTCGTGGCTGCGGTCGAGCGCGACGACCAGGTCGCTGCGCGCGAAGTCCGAGTGCGTGAACTGCCGCGCGCGGTGATGCGAGCCGTCGTAGCCCGCCCGCTCGAGGGCCTCGATGGTGCGGAGGTCTGCCTGCTCGCCGACATGCCAGTCGCCGGTGCCGGCACTCGTCGAGGCGACCCGGCCGCCCAGGCCCGAGGCATCCGCGAATCCCCGGAACACCACCTCCGCCATCGGCGAGCGGCAGATGTTCCCGGTGCACACGAACACGACACGGAAGGGCGTCGCGTCGCTCGCGGTCATGGGTTCCATTGTGGACCGAGCCGACACCGAACGTTAAGGAGTTCTCCTCTCCGGGTCTTTCGGGGACGGATGCTGCTCCCCTAGCTTGTGTCGAACGGGCGGCGACCCCTGCTGCCCTGTCCCCATGCGCGGTCCACCGACCGCCGTCATCCTGTGGAGGTTTCGTGTCCCCAGCACCCCGCCCTATCGTCGCCGCGGTCGCAGCCGCGGCGCTGGCCGCCGGAGGAGTCGCGGCATTCGCCGCACCTGCGGCTGCAGCATCCGGTGATCTGTTGATCAGCGAGTACGTCGAAGGCTCTTCGAACAACAAGGCCGTCGAGATCTACAACCCGTCGACCGCGAGCGTCGACCTGGCCGCCTCGGGCTACCAGCTGCTGCAGTACTCGAACGGAAACTCGACCGTCAGCCTGACGATCAACCTGACCGGATCCATCGCGCCGGGCGACGTCTACGTGGTCGCACACGGCGGCGCAGCCGAGGCGGTCCGCACCGTCGCGGACCAGCTCACGGCCACCAACGCCGGCATGTTCAACGGCAACGACGCCGTCGCGCTGGTGAAGAACGGCGTCGCCGTCGACGTCTTCGGCCAGATCGGCGTCAACCCGGGCGACCCGGGCTGGGGCGCCGGCACGCCCAACGCGACGCTCAACCACACCCTGCGCCGCGCGGCCGACATCTGCGTCGGCGACGCCGACGGAGCGGACGCGTTCGATCCGACGGTCGGCTGGGTGGGATTCGCGCAGGACACCTTCGGCGGCCTCGGGTCGCACGACGCCGACTGCGCCCTCGAGCCGCCGACCGACCCCGACCCGGATCCCGAGCTCGAGGCGGACTGCACCGCGACCCCGGTGACGATCGGGTCGGTGCAGGGTTCCGGCGCGGCGTCGCCGATCCAGGGACAGGACGTGCTGATCAAGGGCGTCGTCGTGGGCGACTTCCAGACCGGCGGGTTCGACGGGTACTACGTGCAGGACGCCGGCGACGGCGACCCGGCCACCTCCGACGGCGTGTTCGTCTACGCACCGGGCGGCGCTGCCGTCGAGGTCGGCGACAGCGTCAGCGTCGCGGGCGAGGTCGCGGAGCACTTCGGCATGACCCAGGTCGTGGCCGCCGACGTCGAGGTGTGCGCGACCGGGCAGGCGCTGCCAGCGCCGGCCCCGCTCACGCTCCCGGCGACGAACGCCGAGCGCGAGGCGCTCGAGGGCATGTACGTGACGCTCCCGCAGAAGCTCGCGATCGGCGAGACGTTCGAGTACGGCCGCTTCGGCACGATCACGCTCACCAACGGGCGACTCGACCAGCCGACCGCCGTCGCCGAGCCCGGAGCGGCCGCCAACGCGCTCGCCGCCGCCAACCTCGACAACAGCATCACGCTCGACGACGGCCGCGGCAGCCAGAACCCCGACCCGGCGATCCACCCGGACGGCGCGGAGTTCACGCTCGCGCACTCGTTCCGCAGCGGCGACATCGTCCAGAACGCCACCGGCATCCTGGACTACCGCTTCGACACGTGGGGCGTTCAGCCGACCGAGGGTGCCGACTTCACCGTCGCCAACGCGCGGACCGGCGTGCCCGACGTGGGCGGTGACCTGAAGATCTCGAGCTTCAACGTGCTGAACTACTTCACCTCGATCGATCCGACGCCGACCAACTCGAACGACGACGACTACTACCGGGGTGCGGACACGGCCGAGGAGCTGAAGCGCCAGCAGGACAAGATCGTCGCTGCGCTCGCCGCGATCGACGCCGACGTGTTCGGCCTGCTCGAGATCGAGAACAACGGCACCGCCGTCCAGGCGCTGGCCGACGCGCTGAACACGAAGGTGGGTGCGGGCACCTACGTGCCGGTGACCACCGGTGTGATCGGCACGGACGCGATCACCACGGCGGTCATCTACAAGCCGTCGACGGTGACCCCCGTCGGGGCGTACCAGCTGATGACGAGCGCGGTCGACCCGACGTGGTCGGACACGCGGCACCGCCCCGCGGTCACGCAGCGGTTCGCGTCGACCGAGACGGGCGAGGAGTACGTGGTGTCGGTCAACCACCTGAAGTCGAAGGGCTCGGCGTGCTCCGAGAGCCCCGACCTCGGTGACGGCCAGGGCAACTGCAGCGCATCGCGCACGGCGGCCGCCACGGCGCTCACGAAGTGGCTCAACGAGACGGTGGCTCCCGACGGTCGCGCGATCGTCATCGGCGACCTGAACTCGTACGACCACGAGGACTCGATCGACGCGTTCGTCGCGGGCGGCTTCACCGACCTGGAGAAGCAGTTCAACGGCGAGCACGCGTACTCGTACGTCTTCGACGGCCAGCTGGGCTACCTCGACTACGCGCTCGCGCAGCCCGCGCTCACCGCGGACGTGTCGGGGGTCTCGTCGTGGCACATCAACTCGGACGAGCCGAGCCTGATCGACTACGACATGTCGTTCAAGCAGCCCGCGCAGGACGCGCTGTACGCGCCCGACGCCTACCGGTCGAGCGACCACGACCCGGTGATCGTCGGGCTGAACCTGACGCCTCCCGACACCACCGATCCCACCATCGAGGTGACGGCCGACCCGACGCTGCTCTGGCCGCCGAACAACAAGATGCGCGCGATCGAGTTCGAGATCGACGCCGCCGACGACCGCGGCGACGTCACGGTCGAGCTCACCGACGTCAGCGTCTCGGGCGCCAAGGCGGCGTGGACCCAGGTCGATGACGACACCTTCCAGGTGCGCGCTTCGAAGGGCTCCGTCTACCGCTTCACTTGGACGGCGACGGATGCTGCGGGCAACACCGCTACCGACACGGTCGAGGTGACGGTCGGCAAGTAGCCGGCTGCGCCTCAGGCCCTGAGGGGCGTCGTTCCGATGAGGAGCGGCGCCCCTTCGCCGTGTGCGGGCCCTCCTCCACAGCGGACGCCGAGGGTCGACTGTGAACAGATCGAGGCCGGTGTGCCCCGCGGCGCCTCACGCCCCGCGACGATCGACGGGTGACCCTGCTTCCCCGCACCGCAGAACCGGCATCCGCGCAGCTCGCCCACGTCGCGCACGAGCTCGCGCGGCTCATCGACCGCATGGCGGACGCCGCACTCGTGGCGCACGGCCTCGCCGACGCCGTCGACTGGCAGGCGACGGCCGCGACCGCATTCCGCGACCGGGCGACACTGTGGGCCGGCGACGTCTCGGGACTCGCGTGCCTCGCCGAGACGGCACGGTACGACGTCGCCCGGGCCCAGGACCGCGCCGCTTTCGCGGAGTCGTTCCCCGGCGCTTTTCCGGGGCAGCGATGAGCGACACGACGCCGAACCCGAACCTGTTCAATCCCCAGCTGGCGCCGGAGGTGGGGCGCCTCGGCCCGAACGAGGGGCTCATCGGCCTCCTCGCCGAGAACTGGCCACGGGTCGACCACGGCCTGCAGATCACCGGGGGCGGCGCGGTCGCCGTCGACACCGCGACGCTCTCCGCCGCCGCGGTCCGCTTCGACGCCAGCCGGGAGGAACTCGCCGCGATCTCGGGGCGACTGCGCGCGCTCGAGGGCGAGCTGCGGGCGGTCTCGGGGTACACCGACGACGCGCGGGCCTCGGCATCCGTCCTCGCGGCGAAGCTCGACGGTGCGCAGGCAGAAGCCGACGAGATCGCGGCGGCGCTCCGGGAAGCCGGCTACGCGTACGAGATGGTGGAGATCGAGGTCGAGCACCGTGCCGCGGTGCTCGCGGGCGACACCGCCCGCGCGCAGCGCCTCGACGCCCGGATGACGGCGCTCGTCGAGGCGCACCCCGATGCGTGGCGCACCGCGGCCGGGGCCCAGTTCGGGCGCGGGGTGATGTGGCCGTCCGAGCTCGTGCGCCAGGCGACGGGGTGGGGCGTGGCGATGGGCGGTGAGGTGAGCGACGCCGGTTCCGTCGTGGTCGGCGCCTCGGCCGGGCTGCTCACCCTCGGGGGTGCGGTCGCCGTGGGTCTCGCGGGCGCCGGGAAGCTCTCGCGCGACGCCCGGCTCTCGGGCACGGCCGGGCCCGTCACGGTGACGCCCGTCGCCCCCGCGCCGGTGGTCGTCGCCGAGGCCGGGGCTGCGGTCGGTGCCGGCACGCCGCCGTCGCGGTCGCCCGCGGCGGTGGCGCCCCGGAGCCTCGCCGCTGTGACCGAGCGGATGCCGGGGGCCGGGGAGTCGCGCGTGCGGGTCGAGCAGTACACGATGCCCGACGGCTCGGCGCAGTACGCGGTGTACGTCGCGGGCATGCAGTCCTTCGACCTCGGCGGCGCCGAGCCGTGGGACAACGCGTCGAACGTGGAGCTGTACACGGGGCACACCTCGGACTCGTACGCGGCGACGCAGGCCGCGCTCGCGCAGGCGGGGGTCGCGCCCGGCGACACCGTGCACATGTTCGGCTTCTCGCAGGGGGCGATGATCGCCGGGCATCTGGCGCTGGAGGGCGGCTACGACACGCAGACACTGGTCTCGATCGGGTCGCCGGTCGACACCGACGCCGGCGCGGGCACGCTCACCGTGACGCTGCGGCACACCGACGACCCCGTCGCGGGGCTCGCCGGCGGGGGCCATGACGCCGCGGTCGGCGCACCGGGAAGCTTCGTCGCCGAGCGGGTGTTCGACCCGGACGCCGGTACGGACGAACCCCGGCTGCCGGCGCACCGCCTCATCGCGTACGCCGAGACGGCTGCGATGGTCGATACCTCGACCGACCCGCGGGTCAGCGCCCTGCACGACGTCTTCGCCGGCCTCGCGGGCGCCGAATCGGTCGAGGTGACCGAGTACGCCGCGACCCGCGGTGCGGGCTGAGTCAGTCCTTGCGCGGACGCAGGATGATGCCGAAGATCCAGTTGATCAGCGTGATGATGATCGCCGCGACGACGCCCCACCAGAAGTCCTCGACGCGCAGGCCCCAGTTCCAGAAGCTCGTGAACCACGCCGTGAGCCACAGCAGGAACGCATTGATGAGGAGGCCGATGAGACCCAGCGTCAGGATGTAGAGCGGGAACGCCAGCACCTTGATGACGGTGCCGATGATCGTGTTCACGAGCGCGAAGATCGCGGCGACGATGAGCAGCGTCAGCACGAGCTGGAGCGTCTCGCCCGGAGGGAAGGCGATGACCGAGACCTGGAGTGCCGGGATCAGGGTCACGACCCAGATCGCGAAGGCGTTGATGACCACGCGGATGAGGAAGCCCATAGTGGGGCCAGTCTTCCATCTGCGGCCAGCGCCGCCAACGCCGGAATTCAGACTGTGGTCGCTGCGCGAAGGATCTCGGCGATCTCTGCGACATCCAGCCGGCTCTGCGCGACATTCAGCACGAACTCGAAGGCTACGTCCGTGGGCATCTCGACGATCGCGTCGTTGAGCTCGAGAGAAGTCAGGGTCGCCACCCACGAGAACCGCTTGTTGTCGTCGAAGAACGGATGATTCTGCGCCAGCGACGACATCAGCGCGGCCGCCTTGGCGAACAGGTCCGGGTAGGCCTCGACACCGAACATTGCGCTCTCGGGACGCGCGAGAGCGGAAGACAGCAGGCCGAGGTCACGGACGTGCAGTCCCATGTCCGCGGCGATCGCGGCGGCCTCCGGCAACCGCAGGTACTCGGTCACGCGTCTTCGAGTCGCTTCAGCAGGTCGGCGTACCGCTCCCGCACGCCCATGGCGACGCGGGTCGCGCGCTCGACGGCGCTCTCCGTGCTGACGAGCTGCGCGGTCGCCTCGACGATCAGGGCGTGCTTGGAGGTGTGGCGGGCACGGGCGAGCTCCTCGAGTTGCGCGTCGAGTTCTTCGGGAAGGCGGACGGTCATTGCCATACCAGAATGGTATCGAGGTATCGGATCGGTATCAACGGTTTCCCGAGCGCCCGGCGTCCCCCGCTCGTAGACTCGGGGAGTGACCGACGCTCCCGAGATCCCCGTTCGCGTGCGCCCCGAGGTCGCCGCCCTGCCGCCGTACAAGCAGGGCCGGCAGGCCGGCGCGGACGCGTTCAAGCTGTCGAGCAACGAGAACCCGTTCGACCCGCTGCCCGGTGTGCTCGAGCGCGTGCAGTCCACGACAGCGCTGAACAGATATCCGGATGCTGCGGCCACCCGCCTGCGCGAGCGGCTGGCCGAGCGCTTCGGCGTTGCGGTCGACTCCATCCACGTCGGTGCGGGCAGCGTCTCGATCCTCGCGCAGCTCGTGCTCGCGACCTCCGGCCCCGGAGACGAGGTCATCTACGCGTGGCGCTCGTTCGAGGCGTACCCGTGGCTCGCGGTCGTCGCCGGCGCCACCGCCGTCGAGGTGCCGCTCGCCGAGGGCGCCCGTCACGACCTCGACGCGATGGCCGCCGCGATCACCGACCGCACGCGCGCCATCATCGTGTGCAGCCCCAACAACCCGACCGGCCCGATCGTCACGCAGGCCGAGTTCGACGCGTTCGTCGAGGAGGTGCCCGCCGACGTGCTCGTCATCCTCGATGAGGCGTACGCGGAGTTCGTCACCGACCCCGAGTCCGTCGACGGGCTGCGGGTGCTCGGCGGGTCCGGCCGCCCCAACGTCGTCGTGCTCCGCACCTTCTCGAAGGCCTACGGGCTCGCCGCGCTCCGCGTCGGCTACGCCATCGGGCACCCGCGCGTGCTCGATGCTGCCCGCAGCACCGCGATCCCGCTGTCGGTCACCGCCCACGGCGAAGAGGCGGCGCTCGCGAGCCTCGACGCCGAGGAGGAGCTGCTCGAGCGGGTGCACGTCATCGCCGATCGGCGCGACCGCCTCGCGGCGGGGCTCCGGGAGGCCGGGTGGGACATCCCGGCGGCGCAGGGCAACTTCGTGTGGCTCCCGGCCGGCGCGCAGACGGCGGCCTTCGCGGCGACGTTCGAGGAAGCCGGCCTGATCGTGCGGCCCTTCGCCGGCGACGGCATCCGCATCTCGGTCGGCGAGGAGGAGTCCGTCGAGCAGGTGCTGCGGATCGCGGCGACGGTCGCCGCACGACGCGAAGGATGAGCGTCGATGTTGTCGGTCGCGTGCGGCGGATCGAGGCATCCGTTGTCGAACGCATGCAGAATCGCGCATGCACGGAGAGATAGCGTGAATCTATGATCCCGGTCGACGATCCCGCCCTGGTGCGGTTTCTGGAGGCGGACGGAACGTTCGCGCCGAGCCCTGCCGCCGAACCGTATCGGGAGGCCGTCGACGCGCTGAGCGACGCCGACCTCGAGACGTTCTACCGCGATATGGCCGTCATCCGCGCGTTCGACGTGCAGGCGACGAACCTCCAGCGCCAGGGGCAGCTGGCCCTGTGGCCGCCGAGCTACGGGCAGGAGGCCGCCCAGGTCGGCTCAGCCCGGGCCGCACGCGCACAGGACCACCTCTTCCCTTCGTACCGCGAGCACGTGGTCACGAAGATCCGCGGCGTCGACCCGATCGACATCATCCGCGTGATGCGCGGCCTGACGCACGGCGGGTGGGACCCGACCGACCCGAAGAACGGCAACACGCACATCTACACGCTGGTGCTCGGCTCGCAGACGCTGCACGCCACGGGCTTCGGCATGGGACTCGTCTTCGACGGGCGCTGCGGCACCGGCGACCTCGACCGCGACGAGGCCGTCATCGTCTACTACGGCGACGGGGCCTCCAGCCAGGGCGACGTCCACGAGGCCATGGTCTTCGCGAACAGCTACCGCACACCCGAGGTGTTCTTCCTGCAGAACAACCAGTGGGCGATCTCCGTCCCCGTCGCGACGCAGTCGCGCTCGCCGCTGTACAAGCGCGGCGAGGGCTACGGCATGCCCAGCACGCTCATCGACGGCAACGACGTGCTGGCGAGCTGGGCCGTAACGCGCACCGCGCTCGACGAGGCCCGTGCCGGTGGCGGGCCGCAGGCGATCGAGGCGATGACATACCGCCTCGGCGCCCACACCACGAGCGACGACCCCACGAAGTACCGCACCTCGGACGAGGAGGTGGCGTGGCGCCGCCGCGACCCGATCGCGCGCATGAAGGCGTTCCTCGTCGGCCGCGGGGCATCCGACGCGTTCTTCGCCGATGTCGAGGCCGAGTCGCAGGCGCTCGCCGACGACGTCCGCACGCGCACGAACGCGCTCGGCGGGCTCGAGCGCGACGACATGTTCGCCCACGTGTACTCCGAGCAGCACCCGCTCATCGACGAGCAGCGGCAGTGGCTCGCCGACTACGAGGCATCCTTCGAAGGAGACGCATCGTGAGCACCTCGACCACCACGGCGGCGGCTGCGGCTGCGGCCACCGCTCCCGCCGTGCAGACGATGCCGCTCAGCAAGGCGATCAACGCCGGGCTGCGCGCCGCGCTCGCCGGCAGCGACCGGGTCCTCCTCATGGGCGAGGACATCGGCAAGCTCGGCGGCGTCTTCCGCGTGACCGAGGGCCTGCAGGCCGAGTTCGGCGAGCAGCGCGTGCTCGACACCCCGCTCGCCGAGTCGGGCCTCGTCGGCACCGCGATCGGACTCGCGATGGCGGGCTTCCGCCCGGTCGTCGAGATCCAGTTCGACGGCTTCGTCTTCCCCGCGTTCGACCAGATCACGACGCAGCTCGCGAAGCTCACGAACCGTCACGAGGGCGCGCTGCAGATGCCCGTCGTCATCCGCATCCCGTACGGCGGGCACATCGGCGCCGTCGAGCACCACCAGGAGAGCCCCGAGGCGTACTTCACGCACACGGCCGGCCTCCGGGTGGTGAGCCCGTCGACGCCGAACGACGGCTACTGGATGATCCAGGACGCCATCGCCTCGCCCGACCCGGTGATCTTCCTCGAGCCGAAGGCCAAGTACTGGCAGAAGGGCGAGGTCGACACGTCGGCGCGCGCTCTGCCGCTGCACGCCTCCCGCGTCGTCCGCCGCGGCACCGACGTCACGCTCGTCGGCCACGGCGCCATGGTGACGACGATGCTCCAGGCCGCGGCGCTCGCCGAGGCCGAGGGCACCAGCATCGAGGTCATCGACCTCCGCTCGCTGTCGCCGGTCGACTACGGCCCCCTCCTCGACTCCGTGCGCCGCACCGGCCGCATGGTCTACGCGCAGGAGGCCCCCGGCTTCACGTCGCTCGGCTCCGAGGTCGCCGCGACGGTCATGGAGCGCGCCTTCTACGCCCTCGAGGCCCCCGTGCTACGCGTATCGGGCTTCGACACACCCTTCCCCCCGGCCAAGCTCGAGGGGGCCTACCTCCCCGACGCCGACCGCATCCTCGAGGCCGTCGACCGGTCCCTCGCCTACTGACCCGATCCCCTTCAACCGCGAGAGAACACCTGGTGGACGAGATGCGGGTTGCTTCCCTACCTCTCGGCGACCAGCTGTACTCTCGCGAAAAGGTCGGGTTCGAAAGGAGCTCCGCATGAGCACCCAGACGTTCGTCCTCCCCGATGTCGGCGAAGGCCTCACCGAGGCCGAGATCGTCCAGTGGCGGGTCGGCCCCGGCGACAGCGTCGCCGTCAACGACGTGCTCGTCGAGATCGAGACCGCCAAGTCGCTCGTCGAGCTGCCCTCGCCGTTCGCCGGCACCGTGGGCGCACTGCTCGCGGCCGAAGGTGAGACCGTGGACGTCGGCGCCGCGATCATCACGATTGCTTCGGAGACGGATGCTGCGCCCCCCGCGACCGTCGGACAGTCCGAGCACGGCGAGCCCGCCGAGGCTGCCGGCGAGGGGGCGGTGCTCGTCGGCTACGGCACGGGCGGGCACGTCCAGTCGCGGCGGCGCAAGCCCGCGGTCCCGGCGGAGGAGCGGGTCGCAGCATCCGTCGGCATCATCGCGAAGCCGCCGATCCGCAAGCTCGCGCGCGATCTCGGGGTCGACCTGTCGGCCGTCGCGCCCAGCGGCCCGGCGGGCGAGGTGACCCGGGAGGACGTCGTGCGGCACGCGTCGCAGGCGAGCGTCTTCCGCAACATCGAGACCCCGGAGTGGGGCGACGTGCGCGAGGAGACGATCCCGGTCGCGCCGCGCACACCCGCACCGGGACCGGCGACGGTCGCGCCGTCGACGCCCGCGCCCGACGCGGCGGGCCGTGAGGAGACCATCGCGGTGCGGGGTGTCCGCAAGGCGACGTCGTCGGCCATGGTGCAGTCGGCGTACTCCGCCCCTCACGTGTCGGTGTGGACCGACGTCGACGCCAGCCGCACGATGGAGCTCGTCAAGCGCCTGAAGACCTCGCCGGACTTCGCCGACATCAAGGTGTCGCCGCTGCTCATCATGGCCCGCGCCGTGATCTGGGCGGCGCGGCGCACGCCGATGGTGAACGCGGCGTGGGTGGACGCCGAGGACGGCGCCCAGATCCGCGTCCGTCGGTACGTGAACCTCGGCATCGCCGCCGCGACCCCGCGCGGTCTCCTGGTGCCGAACATCAAGGACGCGCAGGACCTGTCGATGCGCGAGCTCGCCCGCGCGCTCGAGAAGCTGACGCTCACCGCGCGCGAGGGCAAGACGACACCCGCCGACCAGCACGGCGGCACCATCACGATCACCAACATCGGCGTCTTCGGCATGGACGCGGGCACCCCGATCATCAACCCCGGCGAGGCCGGCATCGTCGCGCTCGGCACCATCCGCCAGAAGCCCTGGGTCGTCGACGGCGAGGTGCGCCCCCGCTGGGTCACGACCGTCGCCGGGTCGTTCGACCACCGCGTGGTCGACGGCGACGGCATGTCGCGCTTCATCGCCGACGTCGCGTCGATCCTCGAGGAGCCCGCACTCCTCCTCGACTGAGCTCCGTTCGACCGAAGCGCCGCCGCGGCTCCGTGCCCGGCGGCGCTTCGTCGTTCCCGCGGCGCGCCCGGCGGACCCCGCACCGAGGGTGGGCTTGGGGCGGCGTCCATCCTCGTGTCGGTGGGGTCATGTGAACCGGAAGTTCATCGGCGTGAGGAGAGGATGCCCGCGCCAGTTCGAGAATGATTCTCATTAGCGTTAGGCTGGAGGACATGACTTCCGCACGACGCTCTCTTCCCGTGCTCGGCCTGGCCGCGGCATCCGTTCTCGTCCTTTCCGGATGCGCGGGCGCCGCAGGCGCGGGAGACCCGACGGGCGAAGCAGCGGACGGGCGCATCGCGGTCGTCGCGTCGACCAACGTGTACGGCCAGATCGCCGAGGAGATCGGCGGCGACCTCGTCGACGTCACGTCGATCGTCACCAACGAGTCGCAGGACCCGCACTCGTTCGAGCCGAGCGCGCGTGACCAGCTCACCGTGTCGAAGGCCGACCTCATCATCGAGAACGGCGGCGGGTACGACGCGTTCATCGATGCGCTCATCGAGTCCAGCGGCACGGACGCCCCGGTGGTCACCGCGGTCGAGTACTCGCACGACTGGCCCGAGAACGCCGGCCACGACGACCAGGCGCACGCCGACGACCACGCCACCGAAGAGGCGCACGACGAGACCGAGGACGCGCACGACCACGCGACCGAAGAGGCGCACGCCGACGACGACCACGCGCACGACCACGCGCACGACCACAGCGGCCACAACCACGTCGAGGGCTTCAACGAGCACGTCTGGTACGACCCGCACACGATCGAGCACGTCGCCGAGGCCATCGCGGTCGAGCTCGGCGAGCTGAGCCCCGAGAACGCCGAGACCTTCACCGCCAACGCCGAGGCGTTCGCCGCAGAGGTCGCGGGCCTCGAGACGTCGCTCGACGAGATCGGTGCCGCCTACGCCGGCGAGAAGGTCTTCGTGACCGAGCCGGTCCCCGTCTACCTCATCGAGGCGGCGGGGCTCGAGAACGCGACGCCGGCGAAGTTCAGCGAGGCTGTCGAGGAGGGGCAGGATGTCGCGCCCGCGACCCTGCTCGAATCGCTCGCGCTCGTCAAGGGCGGCGAAGTGCGCGTGGTCATCACGAACACGCAGACCGGCGGTGCCGAGACGCAGGAGATCGTCAATGAGGCGGAAGGCCTCAGCATTCCGGTGATCGCGTTTTCGGAAACGCTTCCGGAGGGCCAGACTTACATCTCGTGGATGCAGGCGAACATCGAGGCGCTGAACGGGGCGCTCCAGGCGTGACGCCTGCCCCAGCCGGCTCGCGCCCCGTCATCCTCAGCGTTCGCGACGCCGCGCTCCAGCGCGGCGATCGCGAGTTGTGGGCGGGGCTCGACCTCGACGTCCACGCGGGCGAGCTCGTGGCCGTCCTCGGCCCGAGCGGCTCGGGCAAGACGACACTGCTGCGCGCGATCCTCGGCCTCGAGCCGCTCTCGCGCGGCACCATCGCCGTCGAGGGCGCGCCCGTCGCCCACAAGGGCAGCCGCAGCATCGGCTACATCCCGCAGGCCCGCCCGCTGCCGCGGGACACGTCGCTGCGCGGCCGCGACCTCGTGACGCTCGGCGTCGACGGGCACCGCTTCGGCTTCCCGATCCCCCGCCGCGGCGACCGCGCCCGCGTCGACGCCCTCATCGACGCGGTCGGCGCCCGCGACTTCGCGGACCGACCCGTCGGAATGCTGTCCGGCGGCGAGCAGCAGCGGCTGCGCGCCGGCCAGGCGCTCGCCGACGACCCGCGCCTGCTCCTCTGCGACGAACCTCTCACGAGCCTCGACCTCGCGAACCAGCAGGCCGTCATCGGCCTCATCGACCGGCACCGCCGGGAGAAGGATGCCGCGGTCCTCCTGGTCACGCACGACATCAACCCGCTCTTGGGCAAGGTCGACCGCATCCTGTACATCGCGAACGGGCGCTTCACGCTCGGCACGCCCCAAGAGGTGCTCCGCTCGGACGTGCTCACGGCGCTGTACGGCGCGCACGTCTTCGTGCTGCGAGCCGGCGACCGGCTCGTGGTCGTCGGCGCGCCCGATGCCGAGGCATCCCATCACCATCACGACCACGGGGCCCACGAATGAACTGGAACGACATCGCGGACGCGATGTTCGGCGGACTGCCCTACTACGGCGAGATCCTCGCGCTCGTGTCGAACTCGGTGTGGGCGGGCGCGGTGCTCGGCCTCGTGGGCGGCCTCGTCGGCGTGTTCGTGATGCAGCGCGACATGGCGTTCGCGGTGCACGGCATCAGCGAGCTGTCGTTCGCGGGCGCGGCGGCGGCGCTCCTCATCGGCTGGGACGTCGTCACCGGTTCGATCGTCGGCTCGATCATCGCCGCCGCCATCATCGGCGTGCTGGGGGCGAAGGCACGCGACCGCAACTCGATCATCGGCGTGCTGATGCCGTTCGGGCTGGGTCTCGGCATCCTGTTCCTCTCGCTCTATGACGGCCGCAGCGCCAACCGGTTCAGCCTGCTCACCGGCCAGATCGTGTCGGTGCAGACCGGGCAGCTCGGCTGGCTCATCGGCATCGGCGCGGTCGTGCTGCTGGGGCTGCTGCTCATCTGGCGGCCCCTGCGGTTCGACTCGCTCGACCCGCAGTCCGCCGCCGCGCGCGGCGTGCCGACGACGGCGGTGTCGCTCGGGTTCATGCTGCTGCTCGGCCTCATCGTCGCCGTCGCCGTGCACATCATCGGCGCGCTGCTGGTGATGGCCCTTCTCGTCACGCCCGCCGCCGCGGCGATGCGCATCGTGTCGGGACCCCTGTCGGTGCCGCTGCTGTCGGCGCTGTTCGGCTTCGTGTCGGCGGTCGGCGGCATCCTCCTCGCGATCATGGGCACCCTTCCGGTGAGCCCGTACATCACGACGATCTCGTTCCTGATCTACGTCGTCTGCCGCATCATCGGCGGTCGCCGCGACCGCGTCACGCGCGTCGCCGTCGCGGAGACCGCCCGATGACCCGCGCCCGGGAGACGTCCAGGACGCCTCGGTAGACTCGCACCCATGGCCCAGCGCAATACGTGGCAGCGCGAACGCGTGCGCGAAGCGCTGTCGGACGCCCGCGGATTCGTCAGCGCACAGTCGCTGCACGCCACCCTCCGCGACGAGAACACCGGCATCGGACTCGCCACGGTCTACCGTGCGCTCGCCGGGCTCGCCGCCCAGGGCGAGGCCGATTCGCTGCAGAGCCCCGAGGGCGAGGCGCTCTACCGGGCCTGTTCCAGCACCGGCCACCACCACCATCTGATCTGCCGCTCCTGCGGGCTGACCGTCGAGATCGAGGCGACGGACGTCGAGCAGTGGGCCAAGCGCACCGCCGAGCGCCACGGATTCCGCGACGCCGAGCACGTCGTCGACATCTTCGGGCTCTGCGCCACCTGCGCCGCCGCCCGGGATGCCCAGCGTGACGCGAACTGACCCCGGCACCCGCACGCCCGCTTCGGCTCACCGTCACGGAACGGTGGATGCTGCGCCCCAGCCCACTGCGCAGGCGCGCGCGTTCCTGTGGCTCGGTGTGGGCGTCGCCCTCCTCGCCGGCCTCTTCCTGATCGACTGGCTCGCGCCGACCCTGTTCCCGGCGTCGCTGCCGACCCGCGCGCAGGACGGCCTGACACTCGCGATCAGCGTGCTCATCGAGTCGCTGCCGTTCGTCGCCCTCGGCGTCGTGCTGTCGATCGTCGTGCAGGTGTGGGTGCCGCCGGGTGTCATCGAGCGATGGATGCCGCGGCGCGCGTGGGCGCGACGCGCGGTGCTGTCCCTCCTCGGCATGCTGGTGCCGGTGTGCGAGTGCGGCAACGTCCCGTTCGCGCGCGGCCTCCTGATGCGCGGATTCTCGGTGCCCGAGACGATGACGTTCCTCATCGCGGCGCCGATCGTGAACCCCATCGTCATCATCACGACGCATCAGGCGTTCGGCTTCAGCGACGGCATCCTCATCGCGCGCCTCCTCGGCGGGTACGCGATCGCCAACCTCATCGGATGGCTGTATTCGCGGCATCCGTCTCCTGACGCCCTGCTCACCGACCGGTTCCGCGACACGTGCGAGCTCGTGATCCACGAGCCGGGCGGCAAGTGGCGGCGCACGCTCGCGCAGTTCGTCATCGAGCTGCGCGCGGTGATGCCGGCGCTCGTCATCGGCTCGGCGCTCGCCGGCGCCGTGCAGGTGCTGATCCCGCGCGACGCGCTCCTCGCGATCGGCTCGAACCCGGCGCTGTCGATCGTGGCGATGATGGCGCTCGCGATCGTAGTGTCGCTGTGCTCGAACATCGACGCGTTCTTCGCGCTGTCGTTCGCCTCGACCTTCACGCCCGGCTCGATCGTGGCGTTCCTGCTGGTGGGCCCGATCATCGACATCAAGATGATCGCGCTGCTGCGCACCACCTTCACGTGGCGCACCCTCGGCGGCATCGGCGTCGTGGTGGTGCTGGCGGCGTTCGTCATCGGGACGGCGGTGAACCTCCTTGTCTAAGACGCGGTTCGTCGGCACGCGGTGGCTCGGGGTCGGGCTCGCCGCAGGACTGTCGGTGGTCACGATCTCGCTCGTGGCGACCGGCCGCATCGGGCTGTACATGAACCCCGAGAGCGCGTGGTTCGCGGTCGCGATGTCGGTGGTGCTGCTGGTCGGCGCTGTCGCGTCGTTCGCGCTCCCGCTCGGCGCCGAGGCCGACCACGGCCACGACCACGGCGATGCCCCCGTCCCCACGCTGTCCGTCGTCGAGCGCGACGAGGCGCCCGGCCACGATCACGACACCGACCACTACACGCCGCACCCGCTCGCGGTCGCGGCGACGGTCGTCGGCGGGGTCGCAGCATCCGGTGTCGTCGTCCTCACGCTCGTCCTCCCGCCGGCCTCGCTCAGCGCCGAACTCGCCATGTCGCGCGACGTCGGCGCGACGCCGCTGTTCGGCGGGGCCGATACGATCCAGCTCGCCTCAACCGGCGACACCGCCTCGTTCGGGGTCGGCGAATGGGCGACGGTGTTCGCCACGGCGACGAACCCCGACGCCTTCGACGGCGAGACGGTCGAGCTCACCGGGTTCGTGACGCCGGGCGACGACGGTGCGTTCGACCTCACGCGCCTCGTCATCACGCACTGCGTCATCGACGCGCAGCCGGCGAGCCTGCCGATCGTCGCCGGTGAGTCCACGCCCGACACGGGGCAGTGGGTCTCGATCACGGGCACCGTGCGCTCGTCGTCGGACGGCAAGCTCGTCGTCGACGCGGCCGAGGTCGAGAAGATCGCCGAGCCCGAGGACCCGTATGAGTACTGACGAGCGCAGTCGACGCTCGCGGTCCCGGCGTCGTCGGGGCCGCGCGTTCGTCGGGGCCTTCGCGATCGTGGTCGGCGTCCTCGCCGTGTTCGGGCTCGCCGGCGCGGCCGCGAGCATCGCGCAGGGACCGCGGGTGACCGACGCCGTCGTGGATCCGGAGGCGGCG
The DNA here is from genome assembly GCF_042267145.1 of Microbacterium sp. NPDC056044. Taxonomy (NCBI): domain Bacteria; kingdom Bacillati; phylum Actinomycetota; class Actinomycetes; order Micrococcales; family Microbacteriaceae; genus Microbacterium; species Microbacterium sp. NPDC056044. Next base: position 541,483 of record NZ_JBHJWZ010000002.1, read on the forward strand.
GCCGCAGCATCCGGTGCTCGTCTCATCGTGACGACCACGCAGTCGCTCGCCGAAGTCGACCCGTCGCAGGTGACGATCACCCCCGCGACGCCGTTCGCCGTCGACACGTCGGGCCGCAGCGTCGGCGTGCGGTTCACCCTGCCGCTGTGGGACGACACCGAGTACACCGTCACGATCGACGACGTGGCATCGCTCGGCGGCGGGCCGACCGCGACGGTCACCCAGACGTTCCGGACGCCGCCGGCCCAGGTGTACCTGATGCAGCGCGGGACGAACTCGGGCGATCTCATCTACCGCACCGACCTCACCGGGCAGAACGCGGTGCCCGTGTTCCGGCACGCGCACATCGAGGACTTCCGCGCGACGGGGCAGCACCTCGTCGTCTCGGTGCGCACCGACGACGACCAGGCCGGGCTCATCGTGACCGACCTCGACGGCGAGAACGCGCACGAGCTGCCGCTCCCCGGCGACGGGTTCGTGTCGAACCTGCAGACCGCCGACCGCGGTGAGCGCATCGGCTACACCTTCTCGGATGCCGCCCTCACCGCCGATTCCGGCCGCGAGAGCCGGCTCTACACCGCGTCGCTGAGCGACCCGACCGCCGAGCCGACGGCGATCGAGGTCGAGGGCGCCGACCCGCGCGTCGCCGAGTGGCGGTTCGTGCCCGACACCGACAGCATCCTGCTGCTCTCGTTCGACGGGTCGCTGCTGCTCACGGGGTCGAGCCGTTCGGGCGGCGCGCCGACCGCGCTCGGCGACGCGATGACGATCGAGGGCATCGCGCGCGGCTCGAGCGAGGCCGTGGTCGATCGGCCGGATCGGGCGACCGTGATCGACCTCACGGACGCGAGCGAGGCCGACCTCATCGCGCCCGACATCGACCTCGGCGGCACGACGTCGGTCACGCCGCTCCCCGATGGCTCCACGATCCGCACGGCCGCGGTGATCGGCGCCGACGGCGTGCCCACCGGCCGCACGTCGGTCGCCCACGTCGATGCGGACGGCGCGACGACCATGCTCACCGAGATCGCCGACACCGACGCCGTCATCCAGGTCTGCGTGTCGCCGAGCGCCCGTTACCTCGCGGTGCTGCTGGCGCCGAACGCGGTGACGAACTCGTACGACACCTACCAGCACCCGCTGCCGACGCGCCCCGAGACGCGCGTCCTCGAGGTGGCCGACGGCGATCCCGTCGTCGCCCTCAACGGCGCCTCGATCTCGTGGTGCCAGGTGCCGCCCCGCTGAGCCCGCGGCGACCCTGATCAGGACGGACGGGTGGATGCCTCGTCCCCGGCGTCCGGTTTCGTTCCCGAGGCGGCGGGAACCGGGAACTTCGACGGCAGCCCGCTCGACAGCATGAGGCCGAGCATCGTGAGGGCGAAGACGAAGAACAGCGACTGGCGCAGCGACTCGACCTGGGTGTCGGCGTAGAGCTGGGCGATCTCGGTGGCGGACTCGGGGTCGGCGCCGGCATCCGTCAGCAGATCCTCGGCCTGCTGCTGCGAGATGATCGGCGCGCCCTTCGACGCGGTGGCGACGACCTGCTGCTGGATGTCGGCGGGGATCGTCGTGCTCTGCTCGACGGCGCTGGTGAACCCCGAGGTGAGCAGCAGGATGAACACCGAGCCGACGATCGCCGTGCCGAACGACGATCCGAGGTTCTGGAAAGTGCCCTGGAGGCCGCCGACCTCGGACGTGTCGGACTGCGACACCGCCGACATGTTGACGTTGCCGAGCTGCGAGGCGAGCAGGCCGAAGCCGGCGCCGACCACGAACATGCCGGCCGCGAAGGCGAAGTCGGCGAGCTCGGGCTGCACGGCCAGGAACACCACGAGCACGCCGAGGCCCAGCGTGAGCTGTCCGATACGGCCGATGTTCTGGGCCGAGCGGACGGTCGACAGCCGCGAGCCGAGGATCGAGAACAGGATGAGCCCGAGCGACAGCGGCAGGATCTTGAGGCCCGTCTGCAGGGCGTCGTAGCCGAGGATGGTCTGCAGGTACACCGGCACGACGAAGAACAGCGCGGCGATCGCGAAGTACTGCGCCATGAACATCGTGAGTCCGCTGCGCAGCGCCGTGTTGCGCAGCAGGCTGACCTTGAGGAGCGGCACGCGGCCGCTGCGCTCCAGCCGCTGCTGCCGCTTCACGAACAGCCACAGCACGACGAGCGACAGCAGGATCAGGTAGGCGACGGGCGAGATGCCGAGCGGGGCGAACGGCTGACCGTTGATGACCGGCGGGTCGAGCGGCTGGAACCAGCCCCACGTCTTGGACTGCAGGATGCCGTAGACCAGCAGGCCGAGGCCCAGGGCCGAGAGCACGACGCTGAGCAGGTCGATGCGGAGCTTGCGGTCGCCGGGCACGTCCTTGATGCGGCCCGACACGATGAGCACGAGGGTCATGACGACCGCCTCGGCGACGAAGACGTACCGCCACGACGAGTACGTCGTGACCAGACCGCCGATGAGCGGTCCGGCCGCCGCGGCGCCGCCGGTGACTGCGCCGAGCACGGCGAAGGCGATGACGCGCTCGCGTCCGGTGTAGTTGATCGCCGCGAGGGCGGCGATCGCCGGGATGACGAGCACCGCGCCGAGACCCTCGACGAGCGACCAGCCGAGCATGAGGACCGTGAGGTTCGGCGCGAGCGCGGTGGTCAGCGAGCCGATGCCGTAGACGACCGACCCGATGCGGAAGGCCATGCTGCGACCCCAGCGGTCGCCGAGCTTGCCGCCGGTGAGCATGAACGCCGCCATCGTGAGCGCGTAGAACGTGATCGCGGCCTGCATGCCCGAGATGTCGGTGCCGAGGTCGTGCGCGACGGTCGAGATCGAGACGTTCATGACCGTGCTGTCGAGCACCATGATGAACTGCGAGACGCTCAGCAGGATGAGCACGAACCACTTCCCCATGCGGGAACAGTAGCGCTCGACCGGGAGCGCCCACGCGCACGTCGCGCGGACGCGCGGACGTAGACTCGGCCCATGGCGCGGGACCTGTGGCGTGCGGCGACGCGAGCCGACCTGCAGGGCCTTCCGGCCGACGTCGCACCGCGCCTGCTCGGCGCCCGGCTCACGACGGTGGTCGAGGGCGAGGCGGTGGCCGTGCGGCTCACCGAGGTCGAGGCGTACCACGGCCGCGGCACCGGTCCGGTGCCCGATCCGGGCTCGCACGCCCGCATGGGCCCGACCGCGCGCAACGCCACGATGTGGGGCGAGCCCGGGCACCTGTACGTGTACCTCAGCCACGGCATCCACTCCTGCGTGAACGTCGTGTGCGGTCCCGAGGGGGTCGCCGGCGGTGTGCTGCTGCGGGCGGGGCAGGTGCTGGAGGGGGTGGATGCTGCGACCCGCCGCCGACCGGCGGCTCGCACACCGCGCGACCTGGCGCGCGGACCCGGCCGGCTCGGCGATGCGGTGGGGCTGAAGCATCGACTCCATGACGGCATCGACGCGATCACCGGGGAGCCTCTGCACGGCGCCGTGGCGCGGCTCGAGCTGCTCGCCGACCCGCTCGCCGAGGTCGCGTCGGGCCCGCGCGTCGGGGTGGCCGGGGTCGCGGGGACCGCCGTGTTCCCGTGGCGCTACTGGATCCCCGGCGACCCGACCGTGTCGCCCTTCCGCTGGGGCCGCGGCGCCCGCGAGGTCAGCGCAGCGACGTGACCGCGACGACGGACGTGCGCAGCGCCTTCATGTTCTTCTCGTAGCGCGCGGCCATGAAGATGAGCAGCGCGCCGCCGAGGCCGAGCCACAGCCACCACGGCACCGCGACGTAGGCGGTCGAGATCCACGGCCAGAGCTGCGCGACGGCGTGCACGATCAGCACCGCCGAACCGAGCACCAGCGGCGCCTGCAGCCGGTAGACCGCGCCGATCACGACCATCGCGATCGCCACGACGCCGAGCGAGACGATGCGCCAGAGCTCGGGGCCACCGAGCCAGGCTTCGTCCGGGGCGCCCGAGATCGCCGATCCGCCGAAGTCGTGCAGCAGCGACGGCACCGTGAGCAGCGCCAGCCACGGGCCGAGCGTCGGCCACGTGCGCGACGCCGGTCGGAGGCGGAGGGTGCGCACGCCGTACGCGATGCCGCCGAGCGCGGGCGGCACCGTGACCAGCTCGACCGGGCTCACATCACCGGCGGTGAGTGCCAGGATGCCGAAGCCGGCGCCCGCGAGAGCGGCCGCGATGGCGAGGGCGAGGCCCAGCCGGGCGCGTGCTGTGGTGCCGACGACGGTGGCCGCGGTCAGCGCCGTCATCACCGCCGCCGTGCGCAGCTCATCGCCGCTCTGCTGCACGAGCAGCAGCTGCAGCTCGGCGAGGGCGAACAGCACCGCGGCGACCGCGAAGCCCGCGCCGGCGGTGAGGCCGACCGCCCGAGACGGCGTCGCGCGGAGCGCCGCGAGGGCGATGGCCGCGGCGATGCCGGCCCCGGCGACCGCCCACAGGTCGGGCTCGAGACCGCCGGCCGGAGCGATCTGGAGGAAGCGCGCGCCGCACGCGACCACCGCCACGACGAGGCCGCCCACGGCGAGCACACCGCCGAGCGGCACCCAGCGCCGCAGGCCGAGCACCGAGGCGCCGGCGACCCCGAGCGCGCCGCCGATGACGGCGGTCACGGTCGTGAGCGCGAGGCCGGCCTCGGGGCGCGTGAACGACATCGCGACCAGCAGCGCCGTCCCCACGCCGGCCAGGGTCGCGGCGGCGGTGCCGCCCGTCGACCCGCGCGCGACCAGCAGGACCGCGACGGCGACGACGCCCAGCGCCGTCACGATCGCGACGACGGTGTCGCCCGCGAACCCCCACAGCACCAGTCCCCGCAGCGCCATCACGACGGCGGCGACGCCGAGCAGCATCGCGGTCGGCGTGCGGAGCGACCACACGTCGACGAACCTCGGCGTCCGCGGTGCGGCCTCCGCGGCCGCGGGGCCGGCCGGCGGGCCGTACGCCGGCGGCACGGACGAGAACTGTGGGGCCGCAGTGCCCGTCGCGAACGGCCCGGGCGGGATGGGCGGCACGCCGACGCCTGCGGCCGACGCAGGAGCCGCAGCCGGCGCCGCAGCGGCCGGTGCCACCGCGACCCGTGCCCGCGTTGGTTCGCCCCGCACCTCGCGCGCGGGCTCCCGCACCGCGGCCACGCCGAGCGCGGCCACGAGCGCGAGCACCACGTACGCCCAGACCCGTGCCGGCTCTGCGGCGGCGAGCAGGCTCGGCGCCGAGGCGAGCACGACGCCCACGATCCACGCCGGGCCCTCGCCGGCGGGCCAGACCTCGCCTGCCCGCCGGCGGCGCAGCATGCCGAGCACCGCGCCGATGAGGCACATCGCAGCGACCGGGAGTGACACCGCCTCGACCTCGGTCGCGGCACCCAGGAACCACCCCGCGACGCCGACGGCGAAGGCGCCCGCGAGCGAGATCCAGCGCGTGGTGCCGGTGAGCGGCAGGCGGTCGACGCCCGCGGCGGCGAGGTGCAGCGCCGCGAGCATGATGATCGTGCCGGCGAGGATGCGCGGCTCGTCGGCCACCGGCACGATCGCGACGACGGCGGCGATGAGCGTCGCCGGAGGGACGACCAGCGCGTAGAGGCGCGACGACACCCGGCTCGGCCGGGCCAGCGTCGTCCCCCAGCCCGACGCGTACCCGACGGCGACCAGCAGCACGAGCCAGAGCACCTGCCAGTCCGGTCCTTCGAAGGCGCGCTCGACCGCGACGAGCCCGACCGCGATCACGGCGACCGCGGCGCCGAGGGGAGCGGCGGGACGGATGCTGCGCACCGGCGTGAACGACAGCGCCAGGCTCACCGCCACGGCGACGAGGGCGACGACCACGCCGCGGAGGGCCTCGCCCGTCCATCCCTCGACCGCGGGCACCCACAGTCCGAGCGCGAGCCCGGCGCCCAGCGCGACGCTCGCCTCGACGCGACGACGCAGCCGGACGAGGAGCGCCGCGAAGACCACCAGCACGACCGCCGACGGCACGACGTACGACTCCACCGTGTAGGACGTGTCGGGGGTGCCGGCGTCGAGCCACGACCACCACGCCACGATCGCCGCGACGACGGCCGGCCAGGCCAGCAGGCGGCGCGGGGCGTCGAGGAGCAGCATCCCGTCGCGCTTCGTCGCGAAGCGATCGTCGGCGATGTCGGCCGCGCGCACTCCCACCCACCCGCGGGAGAGGGATGCTGCGGCGAAGCCGAGTGCGACGAGCCCGAGTGCCGCCCACGCGAACTCGGGGGTGACCGGCCACACCACGACGAGCACGGTGAGGGCCGCGCCGAGGTCGGCCGCGAGGCGGCGGAGTGCCCGGTCCCCCGGTCGGGGCCGCGACGGCGCGGGAGCCATGTCAGCCGGCCACTGCGACACGGCGGCAGGCGGAGCCTCAGCGCCGGTGCGGAACGCGGTCGTCGCCGCGACCAGCGGCACGAAGACCGCGGCGGCGGTGAGGGCGAGCGGCGCCCAGTCCGCGTCGCGCAGCGTGAGGGCGCCGAGCACGTCGTAGACCGTCGCGGCGGCCACCGGTGCCGACAGGGCCGCGGCCAGGATCGCCGGCACCCCGCCGATGCGGGTGAGCCCGAACGCCACGATCGTGAGGCCCGCGAGCAGCAGCGCGCCGCCGACGATGCCGAGTCCGGGGTCGCCGATCGCGGTCAGCAGCGGGTTCTCCGACGCCTCGAGGCCCGGCACCGCCACGGCGGTGAACGCTCCGAGGAGGCCGAGTGCCGCGAGCACCTCGGCGGCGACGGCCAGCGCGACGCGGCTCGCACGCTCCAGCGGCAGCGCGATCGCCGCGACGAGGGTTGCGAGGGCCACCCACTCCACCAGCGTCGTGGTGACGGCGGCCGCGTCGCCCGTCAGGCCCGTCAGCGCGGCGAGGGCGCCCGGGGCGAAGAGGGTCGACAGAGCGGCGACGGCGACAGGCGCCACCGCGGCAGCGACCGCGGCGACGCCGGTCGGGCGCAGCACGATCCGCAGGGCGATCGGGTACGCCATCGCGACGCCGATCCCGACGAGCCACAGCCACGAGGTGGCGACGCCGCCGACGTAGGCGGTCGCCGCGGCGAGTCCCCCCGCGACGAGGTACCCGACGGGAGTGCCGCGCTCGGGCAGGCGCGTGGGCACGACTCCCGCGGCGCCTCCGGCGGCGCGACGCCGCTCGCGGCTGTGCAGGAGCCCGGCCACGACGACCGCGGCCACGACCAGCGCGACCGCGATCCCGACGAGCACGGCGGGCACGGCGGTGCGCATGCCCGCGACCAGCAGCAGGATCGTCGCGACGATCGGCACGATCTGACGCGGCACCGGCCGCGCGAGTGTGGGCGCGGCGAAGAGCAGACCCGCGATGAGCGCCGCCGAGATCACCGCGAGCAGCGGCAGATCGGGTGCCGTGACCGGCAGGGCGAAGGCATCGGTGCGCCACGCCGTCCACGAGGCGCTGATCGCGGTGACGGCCCCCACGCCCCATCCGAGCACCACACCGAGCACCGACAGCGCCGCGATGGCGGCGGACGCGATCCCCGCGGGCACCCAGGCGGGCGTGCCGCGGCGGGTGCGCGCGACGTCGACGGCGACTGCGACGAGCACCGCCAGCACCGGCGCGACGAGCACGCCGTATACCGGCAGGTCGCTGCGCAGCGCGAGCTGCCAGCCAGCGAGGCCCGCGGCGGCCGCCGCGACGACCGAGCCGACGCCCGAGATGAGGGCAGCCGCGGGCACCCGAATCCCGTCGACCGGACGGTGCGCGAGCCATGCGTGCGCGAGGCCGAGCACGACGAGCCCGATGCTCGACCACACGACGACCGGGATCGCCTCCCCCGTGAGGAACGCCGCGGTGAGCCCGGCCGCGACCAGGGCGGCCACCCCGCTGACGGCCAGCACCAGGCGCTCGGCGACGACGTCGCGGCCGCGCCGCGCCGACGAGAACGGGGCAGGGAGCGCGTGCACGAGACCGCCCGCGGCGGCGCCGAGCAGGCCGGCCGTCACCGCTTCGGCGGGCGGCAGCGACGTCAGCCCGCCGACGAGGAGTCCGAGGCCTGCGGGCAGGGCCAGCGAGGCGGCGAGGTCGGGTCCGCGCAGGTGCGACACCCGCGCCCACAGGCGGCAGATCACCGCGACGATGAGCGCAGCCACCCCCGCGTACAGCGCGGCATCGGTCGCGCCCGTGCCGAAGAGGTCGTTGGCCCGCACCGCCCACGCGTCGAGCGCGAGCAGTCCCACCCCGAGCACGCCGATCGCCTCGGCCGTCGCCCCCAGATCGCGGCGGCGCAGCCACGACGCCAGGGCGATCGTCGCGAGCGTGATGCCGCCGATGATGAGCGCGCGCACGCCGATGTCGGCGTAGAACCAGGCCAGCAGCAGGAAGAACACGGCAGCGACGCCGACCAGCGAGACGCCCACGATCAGCAGCAGCACCGGAACGGTCAGCCTGCGGCGGGGAGCGGATGCCGCGACAGCGACGGGCGCCGAAGGCCCGGGCCCCTGCGGCACAGACGCGGCGGGAGGCGCGACCGGCGCGACCGGTACGACCGGGGCGGGCGCAGGTGGCTTCGGGGGCACCACGATCTCGGGCGCGGCGAGGGACGTCAGGTCCGCGGGCTCGGCGACGACCGCGACGGAGCCTATCGGCGGTGCCGCGACCAGCGTCTCGGCCGCGGGCGCCAGATGCACCGCGGCGGCGTCGGCCGCGACGAGCGCCTGCGCTGCGGCCGCAGTCGCGGGCGCAGCATCCATCTCCATCTCAACGGGATGCGCGAGGCGGATCGTGTCGATGAGCTGCTGGCGCGAGAGCTCGAGACCGAGCATCTGGCGGCCGACCTCCAGCAGGCGCGGCGCGCGCGGGTCGGTCAGCGTCAAGCCGCACGAGGTGCACACCGACGCGGTGACAGCGGTGAAGCACGCCGGGCACCGGTGCGCGTCAGCGAGATCGAAGGGCGACGCCGGCCACAGCCGGGCCTCATCGTGTGATTCGCTCATGTCCATCCCCTCTCCCCGGAATGACGAACATGGTCCACCGGGATCCACGGCACGCGCGAGAATTTGTAGACACGCACAGGCTCCTCGCCGCTGCGAGCCGTTCGCATTGGACCAGTTGCAAGGAGAGATTCCTGCCCCGGAATATAGCGGTGCCTGGACTCCTCGCCGCGCAAGCGCGACGCGTGGAGGGCGGACCGGGCCGCGTCAAGTCCGACACGCCGTCCGTGCTAGACTGACTCTTTGTCTGCGCGCCTCCAGCACGCAGTACGTATCCCACACCAGATCGCGGGCCTTCACCGGCCGGGTCGGGCGCGGGGTGCAGACAAGGGATCTTGGGTGAGGCCGTCCGGCCTCACGGTACTAAGGAGACATCACTATGGCAGCAGTGTGCCAGGTGACTGGAGCAGTTCCCGGCTTCGGTCACAACATCTCGCACTCGCACCGCCGGACGAAGCGCCGCTTCGACCCGAACGTGCAGAAGAAGACCTACTTCGTTCCGTCGCTGGGTCGCAACATCAAGCTGAACGTTTCGGCCAAGGGCATCAAGGTCATCGACGCTCGCGGCATCGAGGCGGTCGTGCGTGACCTCCAGGCGAAGGGTGTGAAGCTCTAATGGCCAAGAAGGCACAGGACGTCCGTCCGATCATCAAGCTGCGTTCGACCGCGGGCACGGGTTACACCTACGTCACGCGCAAGAACCGCCGCAACAACCCCGACCGCATCGTGCTCAAGAAGTACGACCCGGTCATCCGCAAGCACGTCGATTTCCGAGAGGAGCGTTGATCCATGGCTAAGAAGAGCAAGATCGCGCGCAACAAGCAGCGCCAGGAGGTCGTCGACCGCTACGCCGCCAAGCGCCTTGAGCTGAAGAAGGCGCTCGTTTCGCCGACGTCGACCGACGAGGAGCGCGAAGCCGCCCGCGTGGGCCTGCAGAAGCTGCCCCGCAACGCGTCGCCGGTCCGCCTGCGCTCGCGCGACGTCATCGACGGCCGCCCCCGCGGTGTCCTCACGAAGTTCGGCATCTCGCGTGTCCGCTTCCGTGACATGGCGCACCGTGGCGAGCTGCCCGGCGTGACCAAGTCGAGCTGGTAAGCATCCGCTTCACAGAAGGCCCGGAGTTCCTCGGAACTCCGGGCCTTCTGCTTTTTCCTCGACAGCGCACTCCGCGCTGTGTATCGTTACAACTCGCGTAGTCCCCCCACGTTTCGAAGGAGAAACCCTGTGCCCGACCTCCGCGCCCGCGCCGTCGTCGACCTGGACGTCCCCGGTCCGGTCATCAGCCGCCACCTCTACGGCCACTTCGCCGAGCACCTCGGTCGCTGCATCTACGGGGGGTTCTACGTCGGCGAGGACTCGTCGATCCCCCACGAGCGCGGCATCCGGCTCGACGTCGTCGAGGCGCTGAAGGGCATCGGCATCCCGAACCTGCGCTGGCCGGGCGGCTGCTTCGCCGACGAATATCACTGGCGCGACGGGATCGGCCCGAAGGAGTCGCGCCCGCGGATGGTCAACACCCACTGGGGCGACGTCGTCGAGAACAACCACTTCGGCACGCACGAGTTCATGGACCTCTGCGAGATGCTCGGCGCCGACGCGTACGTGAGCGGCAACGTCGGCAGCGGCAGCGTGCAGGAGATGAGCGACTGGGTCGAGTACCTCACGCGCGACGGCGACAGCCCGATGGCGAGCCTGCGCCGCGAGAACGGGCGCGACGAGCCGTGGAAGGTGCCGTTCTGGGGCATCGGCAACGAGGCCTGGGGCTGCGGCGGCAACTTCACCGCCCCGCAGTTCGCCGCCGAGGCGCGTCGCTACGCGACCTTCTGCCGCGACCACGGCGGCAACAAGCTGTATCGCATCGCCGCCGGCGCATCCGACGACGACGTGACCTGGACGACCGCGCTCATGGAGGCGCTCAGCTGCCTCGGCTGCCAGCGTGACCCGAAGAACATCTTCCAGGCGATCTCGTTCCACTACTACACGCTCGCCGGCACGTGGGAGCACAAGGGCAGCGCCACCTCGTTCACGACCGACGACTACTACGCGACGATGTCGAAGGCGCAGGACGTCGAGCGCGTCATCAGCGCCCACGCCCGCATCATGGACGCGTACGACCCGGGCCGCAAGGTCGGGCTCGTGCTCGACGAATGGGGCACCTGGTGGGACGTCGAGGAGGGCACCAACCCCGGCTTCCTGTACCAGCAGAACACCGTCCGCGACGCGCTCGTGGCCGCCGTCCACTTCGACGCGTTCCACCGCAACGCCGATCGCCTGGTGATGGCGAACATCGCCCAGACCGTGAACGTGCTCCAGGCGATGCTGCTGACGGATGCTGCGACAGGGGCGCTCGTGCTCACCCCGACGTACCACGTGTTCGAGATGAGCCGCGGCCACCACGACGCGGCGTCGCTCGCCGTCCACGTCCTCGACGCGCCCGAGCCCCGCGAGGCGGACGGCCGGCCGCTGCAGGTCGTGTCGGCGTCGGCCAGCACGACGGGCTCGACGGCGCTCCTGTCGCTGAGCAACCTCGACGCCGAGGCATCCCTCGCCATCGAGGTCGACCTCCGCGGCCGCGCGGTGTCGGCCGCGACGGCCCGCGTGCTCACGGGCGACTCCGCCGCCGCGCACAACACGGCCGAGGCGCCCGACGCCGTCGCCCCGGTCGCCCTCGACACCGAGCTTGACGGCTCGACGCTGCGGGTCACCCTGCCGGCGCACTCGTTCGCGACGGTGTCGCTGGAGCTGGCCTGACGGGTGGGCCGACGGCCCACGGATAGAGTTCAGCAATGGCCACCCTGCACGACGTCGCCAAGGCCGCCGGCGTCTCGCCGATGACCGTGTCGAACGTGCTCAACAAGCACCCGCACGTGCGAGCCGAGACGCGTGAGCGCGTGCTCAAGGCGATCGACGACCTCGGCTATCGCGTGAACGTCGCGGCGCGTAACCTGCGCGCGGGGCGCACCAACACGATCGGGTTCGCCGTGCCGGAGGTCGAGTCGCCCTACTTCGGGCAGCTGGCCTCCCGGATCATCGCGAACGCGCACGACGCGGGATACCGCGTCGCGATCGAGCGGACGGGCGCCGACCGCGAGAACGAGCTGTCGGCCATCGCGTCGTCGCGCACCCGCATGTACGACGGGCTGATCCTCTCCGCGGTCGGGCTGGGATCGGCCGACGCGAATCTGCTCACCACCGACGTGCCGATGGTGATCCTCGGTGAGAGCATGGCAGATGCCCCCGTCGACCACATCGCGCTCCCGAACGAAGCGGGAACCTACGCCGCGACGACGCACCTCATCGACCGGGGATGCCGCCGGATCGCGATGGTGCAGGGCGGAGACCTGAGCCGGCTCAGCGTCACGTCGCTGCGGCACGCCGGCTTCCGGCGCGCGCTCGCCGATCGCGGGCTCGAGCTCGACGAAGCGCTCGTGATCGGGCGGCACGATCTCTCCATCGAGGACGGCCGCACCGCCGCGCACGAGTTGGTCGACCGCGGGGCCGCCTTCGACGGCGTCGTCTGCATCACCGACACCGTGGCGCTCGGGCTCATCCGCGGGCTCGTCGATCGTGGGCTGTCGGTTCCCAGCGACGTGCGGGTGGTGGGTTTCGACGACATCCTCGAGGCGCGGTACAGCGTGCCCAGCCTCACCACGATCGATCCCGACCGGGACGCGGTGGCCCGCCTCGCCGTCGACCTGCTGCTCGCCCGCCTGGCCGACGCGCCCGGCTGGCAGCCGACGGAGCACGTCACCGGCTTCCGCGTGGTCGAGCGGGAGTCCACCGGCTGAGCAGCTCCGGGTTCCCCGGGACTCGGAGCCGCCCCTTTTGTCAAGCACCGTGCACGTCGGCGCCGACGCGCGGGAGGATGGATCCATGCCGCTGGACCCGTTCTTCGAAGAGCGCCTGCGAGTGCACCGCAAGTACATGTTCGACCAGGCGATGAGCACCGTGAGGACCCGCATCACCGCGCTCTGGCCGTTCGCCCGCGGGTCCGTCGTCCCGGCGGCCGCGCCCGTCGAGGCGAACACCGACGCGAGCGCGAAGCCCGCGAACAGGACGAAGCCGGCGCTCGGCCCGCACGCCCGCGCCCGGGCGCGGCACCGCCGTGCGGCGCTCGCGTGGGACCGCACCGAGCTCAGCACGGTCGGCACGCCCGGACCCGAGGTGCGCATCACCGAGCACCAGGTGCCCGTGTCCGGCTATCCCACCGTGCGCGTGCGGATCTACCACCCGTCCGTCGTGGGGGATGCGCCGGTGCCCGCCGTGCTGGCGTTCTTCGGCGGCGCCTTCCGCATCGGGGGCATCGACTATCCGACGACGGATGCCGCGTACCGCCGTCGCTGCGTCGACGCCCACGTCGCGATCGCCGCCGTCGACTACGCCCTCGCGCCCGAGCACCGCTACCCGGCGCAGGTCGAGCAGGGCTACGCCGCGCTGGACTGGCTGTTCGCGTCGGCCGCGGAGGTCGGCGTGGACGCCGGCCGGATCGGCGTGCTGGGCATCTCGGCGGGTGCGTGCCTCGCGGCGGCGGTCACGCTCGTCAACAAGGACCGTGCGGGACACCGGCTCGGCGTGCAGGTGCTCGAGGTGCCCGTCGTCGACCTCACGGGCGCCCACATGGACCTCGGCGCGATGCGGGCGCTGCACATCCCGCGCTTCCTCACCACGCGTGAGCTGCGGTCCGTCGCGCGGACCTACCTCGCCCGCCCGTCCGACGCCCGAGAGGCGTACGCGTCGCCGCTGCGCGCTGCGTCGCACGAGGGGCTGCCGCCCGCCGTGATCCTCACCGCCGAGTACGACCCGCTGCGCGGCGATGGCGACGCGTACGGCGCGGCGCTGCGCCGAGCCGGCGTCGACGCGAGCGTCGTGCGGTACCAGGGTGTGACCCACGACACCGCGATCTTCACGGGTGCACTGCCGGCGGCTCGTCGCTGGCATGACGACGTCGTGACCGCGCTGCGGCGGCTCCACGCCTGAGGCACGGGAAAGGCCCGGGGCTCCTGCGAACCCCGGGCCGCTGCGTCCCACCGCGGACACCGGCCGGGACACCACCCGACCGCCGAACCACCAGATGGACTGGGAGCTCGACGACCGGGTGCTGTCGGCGCGGCGCCGGGGCGCAGCATCCGTCTACTGTGCTGCCTCCGTCTCGGGAGCCGCAGCCGTCTCGCGCACCTGGTGGCTGGTCGCCCACGCGAGGGCGTAGTCGGCGATCTCCTCCCAGCCGTCCTGGCTCACCAGGCGGTGGGTGCGGCCCGCGTACTCCTTGTACTCGACGATCGCGGGGCTGCCGGTCGCGGCGTACTTCTTCACGACGGCCTTGCCGATCGCCGGCGGCACGACGTGGTCGATCTCGCCGGTGATGATGAGCAGCGGCGCGCGGTCGGTGCGGCCGTAGTCGACGTGGGTGACGCCGCCCTTCTCGTTGAGCACCGATGCCACGCCCTCGAAGAAGACCCGGTTGTACGAGTTGACCGCGTACTCCTCCCAGAGCTTGTCGGACTCCTCCCGCGGCAGGTCGTTGCCGAAGGTGAAGTGGAAGTGGCGCTTCGAGAGCGGCTTGGCGCCGTTGCGGCCGAACGGGTTCGACAGGATCGGCGTGCCGGTCCACAGAGTCGACAGCGGCAGCGTGGTGACGCCGGCGGTCTGTCCGGGGGCGACGCCCACGTAGGCGACGCCGAGGCCGCGGTCGGCGAGCATCTGCGTGAGGACTCCCCCGAAGGAGTGGCCGATGATGATCGGCTTCTCGGGCAGCTCCCGGATGATGCGCTCGTAGTTGTCGGCGATCTGCTTCAGGCCGATGCCCTTGAGCGCCTCGGGGTTGTTGCGGATGTCTTCGACCGTGCGGTCGTCGATTCCGGGCCAGCCCGGCACGATGACCTGGTGGCCGGCGGCGCGGAAGCGCTCGGCCCACGTGTCCCAGCTCTTGGGGGTCATCCAGAGGCCGTGGATGAGGACGATGGGGGTCTTGGTCGTGGTGTTCATGTCGTGCTCCTCGGTGGTGTCGTGCGGTGGTTTCGGTTGTGGTCTCAGGTTCCGGATCCTGGTGTGTCTTCGGCTGATGTGTCCGATGGTAGACCGAACGTTCTATCTACGCAAGACTATTCCCAAGAATTCTGAAATGGCACGATGGAAAGACCTGAGGGGGATCCATGAGCACCACACCTGCCGCGCCTGCCGCGGCGAGCCATCCGTCGCCGGCGCGTCAGCGGCTGCTGGAAGCCGCGACGCAGCTCTTCTACAACGAGGGCATCCACTCGGTGGGCGTCGACCGCATCATCGAGGAGGCCGGCGTCACGCGCGCGACGATGTACAAGCAGTTCGCCGGCAAGGAAGGGCTCGTGCTCGCCTACCTCGAAGGTGAGGACCAGGGGCTGCGGGCGCTGTTCGCGCAGGCTGCGCAGGCGTCGGATGACCCCGACGTGCTCCTCGATCTCGTGGTCGCGGGCATCGAGCAGGACATCCGCGACCGTCACACCCGCGGCTGCCCCTTCATCAACGCCGCGGCGGAGTATCCCGATCAGGGACCCGTGCGCGAGCTCATCGCCGACCATCGCGAGTGGTTCCGCGAGACCCTGCGACAGCTGGCCGAGGGGGCCGGGCTCCGCGATGCGGAAGGGGTCGCAGCATCCCTCGTCCTGCTGCGCGATGCGGCGCTCGTCGGCGGGTATCTCGACGGCCAGGACCGGGTCGGCCCGGCGTTCGCGCGGACCGCCCGCGACCTCCTGGCCGCGCACAAGCCCTGAACGCTGACGGCGTAATCGAGGCTCAAGAGTCGCATCTGTCACTCTTTTCACACGACACGCGGCCTGAAACGGCAGAAATCCGCAGAAATACGCGGTTCTGTCGGCGAGGTCGGGTACATTCGGTCCCGGTCGATAGGACCAGCCGGGGGGCGAAGCCATCCGGTCCGAGCAATGACAAGACGGCACTCGTCGTCTTTGGAGGACATACCAAATGGCCGACAAGACCATCACCAAGACCGAGCTCGTCGCGAGCATCGCGAGCGCGACCGGCCAGAGCCAGTCCGCCGTCTCTGGCGTGCTCGACTCCCTCTTCTCCACCGTCTCCGACGCGGTCGCCGCCGGCAGCAAGGTCTCGATCCCGGGCTGGATCGCCTTCGAGCAGGTCGCCACGTCGGCCCGCACGGGCCGCAACCCGCAGACCGGCGAGGAGATCAAGATCCCCGCGGGCAAGCGCGTCAAGGTCACCGCGGGCTCGAAGCTGAAGGCCGCCGTCAAGTAATTCCGACGAAGACCTCGGGAGAGGGGATGCCGCGACCCGCGGCATCCCCTCTTCTGCGTCTGCGGGCGGGAAACCGCACAGGTGCCGCGACGTAGGCTTGAGGCGTGAACCCCCGCACCCTGCGGGCCGTCGGGCCCGCGATCCTCATCGTGGCCGCGCTCGCGGTGATGGCGTGGGCGCTGGCGTTCGGCGGCGGCGCCGCGCCGCTCGCGATCGCCGACCCCGGACCGTTCGTGCGCTGGGGGCTGCCGACCGCGAAGCTCCTCGTCAACCTCTCCGCCGCCGGCATGGTCGGCGTGCTGGTGACGGCGCTGTTCACGCTCCGCGCCGGCGACCGCGAGTTCGACACGGCCCTCGACACCGCGTCGATCTCGGCCGCCGTGTTCACGATGGCCGCGGCCGCCACCGGCTTCTTCACGTTCGTCGACGCCTTCAACCCCGTGATCAACCTCGGCCCCGAGTTCGGCGCTCAGCTCGGCCGCTTCATCGTCGAGACCGAAGTCGGCCGCACGTGGCTCATCACGACGATCGCGGGTGCCGCCCTCACCGTGCTGACCTTCGCCGTGCGCTCGTGGACCGCGACCTTCTTCGTCGCGCTCCTGGCCGCAGCATCCCTCGTCCCGATGGGAACGCAGGGCCACTCCGGGGAGGAGGCCTTCCACCACGAGGCGATGACGGCGCTGATCCTGCACATCATCGCCGCCGCGGTGTGGCTCGGCGGACTGCTGCTGCTCGTGATCGTGCGGCCGCTGCAGTCCCGCGAAGACAACGTCGCGACGGTCGCCCGCTACTCGAGCATCGCGCTCGCCGCGTTCGTCGTGGTGGCCGTGTCGGGCACGGTGCGGGCGGCGATCGGCCTGCGGGACTGGTCGGCGCTCCTCTCTCCGTACGGCGTGATCCTCGGCGTGAAGGTGCTGGCGCTCATCGCGCTCGGCCTGTTCGGCGCCTGGTACCGCACCCGCCTCATCGGAAAGATGAAGACGAAGGATGCCGCGACCCGGTCGTTCTGGACGCTCATCGCCTTCGAGCTCGTGCTGATGGGCGTCGCGAGCGGTGCGGCGGCGGCCCTCGCGCGCACGCCCCCGCCCGTCGCGCCGCTGATCCCGAAGACGCCGACGCCGGCGGAGCGCCTCACCGGCGCGCCGCTCCCGCCCGAACTGACGATCGAGCGCTGGCTCACGGCGTGGAACGTCGACCTGCTGTGGGCGGTCATCGCCGGGTTCGCGATCTTCTTCTACATCGTCGGCGTCTGGCGTCTGCGCCGGCGTGGCGACGCCTGGCCGGTGTACCGCACGATCATGTGGATCGTCGGCTGGCTGCTGCTGGTGTGGGTCACCGGCGGCGTCATCAACGTCTACCAGGACTACCTGTTCAGCATGCACATGGTCGGGCACATGCTCCTGACCATGGCGATCCCGCTGCTGCTCGTGCCGGGTGCCCCGATCACTCTCGCTGCGCGCGCGATCCACAAGCGCGACGACGGCACCCGCGGCGGCCGCGAATGGCTGCTGTGGGCCGTGCACTCGCCGGTGGCGCGCATCCTCACGAACCCGTTCGTCGCGGCGGGCCTGTTCATCGGCTCGCTCTGGGTGTTCTACTACACCGACCTGTTCCGCTGGTCGCTGTACGACCACCTCGGCCACGAGTGGATGATCGCGCACTTCCTCATCACGGGCTACCTGTTCGTGATGAGCCTCATCGGCATCGATCCGGTGCCCTACCGCCTGCCGTACCCGGGGCGCCTCCTCCTCCTCATCGGCGTGATGGCGATGCACGCGTTCTTCGGCATCGCGATCATGATGCAGGAGGGCCTCATGATCGCCGAGTGGTTCGGCTCGATGGGTCGCACGTGGGGCGCGACGCCCCTCGAGGACCAGTACACCGGCGGCGGCATCGCCTGGTCGATCGGCGAGATCCCCACGCTCATCCTCGCGATCACGGTGGCGATCCAGTGGAGCCGCAGCGACGACCGCGAGACGAAGCGCCGCGACCGGCACGCCGACCGGACGGGCGACGCCGAGCTCGAGGAGTACAACGCCCGCCTGGCGGCACTGGCCGAGCGCGACGCGCGCACCGGCGGCTGAGACCTACCCCCTTGCGCCGCCGGGGGCGTCGTCGCCCGGGTCTGCGGGAGGACGTCCGGGCGCAGCATCCCATCGTGTTCCGGTGATGTCGCCGCGCAGCGTGCCGGTGACCTCGTCGACGGCGGCGCCGACGGTCGGCGCGAAGCGGTCGGGCGTGAAGCGCGCGGTGAGGCCGTAGCGGGCGAGCGTGTCGATCACGGGGGACTTCATCTCGGCGATGATGAGACGGATGCCTCGTGCCTCGAGATACTCGTCGAGCTCGACGAGTTCGTCGGCCGCTGTCGTGTCGATGTCGGTGATGGGCTCGGCCGCGAGGATCACGGTGCGCACGTCCGGTCCCGCGGATCTCACGCGCGAGCGCACCCAGTCGTCGAAGATCGCGCCGTTCGCGAAGAACAGCGGCGCATCGAACCGCACGATGACGACTCCGGGGACGCGGGAGCCCTCGGGATTGCGCGAGAGGTCGTGGTAGCCGCGCAGTCCCTTCACGCGCCCGAGCTCGGCCCGGTACGGCCGCCACGAGCGGTTGACGAAGGCGATGAACGACAGGCCGATCGTGATCACGATGCCCTCGAGCACGCCGAACACGAGCACGCCGAGGAAGGCGGCCGCCGACAGCACGGCGTCGACGGGGTTGATGCGCACCAGCCGGGCGACGCCGCGCGCGTCGATGAGGCCGATGGCCGCGCTCATGACGACCGCGGCGAGGGTCGCCGAGGGGAGGAGCTCGGTGAGCCCCGGCAGGGCGAGGATGAACACGATGAGCAGTACGGCCCCGACGACGCCGGTGAGCTGCGTTCGGGCTCCCGCCTGCTCGGCGACCGGCGTGCGCGACGACGAGCCCGAGACCGGGAAGCCGCCGAGCGCGCCGCCCGCGACGTTGGCGATGCCGAGTCCGGCCATCTCCTGGCTGCCGTCGACGCTGTCGCCGCGGCGGGCGGCGAAAGTGCGCGACAACACGGCGGTGTCGGTGAACGCGATGAGGGCGATGCCGGCGGCGGGGAGCGCCAGGGCCGCGACATCCGTCCACTCCAGTCCGCCGAGCGCGGGCGCCGGCAGACCCTGCGGGAGCGCGCCGACCACGGAGAGGCGGTCGGGGAGACCCAGGACGCCCGTGAGCACCATCGACACCACCACGACGACGAGCACGCCCGGCACGCGGAACCGCACCGCCTTGAGCACGAAGATCACGACGAGCGAGCCGACGCCGAAAGCGGCCGCGAGGGGGTCGATGCCGCCGCCGACGATGCCCTCGACGATCGCGACGGCGCCCTGCCACAGCGACGGTGCGTCGACCGAGAAGCCGAGGAGCTTCGGCAGCTGCGACACGATGACGATGACGGCGATCGCGTTGAGATAGCCGACGCGGATGGGTTTGGACAGCAGGTCGGTGACGAACCCCAGTCGCACGAGACCGCCGACGATCAGGAGCGCGCCGACCATGATCGCGAGCAGGCCGGCCAGCGCGACCGCACGCGCCTGGTCGCCGAGCGCGAGCGGCAGGATCGCCGCCGCGATGATCGGGGCGAGCGACGAGTCCGGGCCGAGCACGAGCACGCGCGACGGCCCGAAGACGGCGTAGGCGAGCAGTGGGACGATCGTGGCGTACAGGCCGGTGACGGGCGGGAGCCCGGCGACTTCGGCGTAACCCATGCCCGCGGGGATCAGCAGCGCGGTCACGACGATGCCCGCCCGCACGTCGGGCCAGAGCCACGCGCGCCGATAGCCGCGCACAGCCGCGACGGCGGGGATCCACCGCGCGATGCCCTTCGTCGAGCTCATCATCGACCCCGGCACCCATCATGGCGGAAAGCGGGGCCCGCGCGGAGCGGGCGTCAGTTCGTGTCGGGGCCGGTCACGACGATCGTCGCCGTGCCGTCGGGGCGCACGGTGATCGCTCCCTTCACGATGAAGGGGACGTCCTCGCTGACGGCGCGGACGCGGCCGTCGTAGAGCGAGCGGATGCCGACCTCGATGTGGGCGACGGCCTCAGCCGCGAGGATCGACCAGCCGGCACCGTCGGGCTCGACCGCGACCGTCGGCTGCTGCGTGATCGACCACTTCGGCAGTGACGTGATGCGGTCCTCGACGAAGTACCCGAACGGGCAGGCCGTCGGCTGCAACACCTCCTGGGTCGCGCACGAGGTGAGGAACTCCTCGACCTTCTCCTGCACCACACTGAGGAACTTCTCGGTGGGCTGCGCCACCACGTTGACCGGGATCGCGCGGAACGGGCTGTCGGAGAGCACGGCGACGCCCGGAGTGCTCGAGATCGCGGTGTCGACCGACACCGAATACAGCCCGGGCGAGAACACGAGCAGAGAGACCGGGGCGGCGGGGTCGGCGTCCGCCCCGTCGGGTGAGACCTGGCGCTTGTCGATCTCGAAGCCGTTGACGTCGAAGACCATCGACCCGGTGACACCGAGATTCATGACGGCGAGCGGGCTCTTGGCGAACCGCCACGTCGGCGCGACGCCGATCGAGCCGTCGCGTTCGACCGCGAACGTCGTGCGGCCGTCGTGCCCGCGCGCCGTGTACGCGATGGTGACGTGCGTGATGTCGCCGTCCTCCACCTCCGACACGACATGGGCGTCGCGGATCGGGGCGAGCGCGGTGCTGCGCAGCAGCGCCTCCGACGCCGTCGGCGGCAGGCCCGCCGCCTCGAGCTCGGCGGAGCTCACGGCGACGCCCGGCACGGCGAGGGCGTCGGCGGCACGGCCCTCGGCGAGCAGCTGCACGTACCGTTCGACGAAGGCTCTGGGGCTGTAGAACTCCCGCTGGATCACTCCCCAGGCCGCGAACGCGGCGCCGATGAGCAGCGCGCCGACGACGCCCAGAAGGGTGAGTTCGAGGGCGAGGCGGCGGCGCGTCCGTCGCTTGACGGGAGGCTGGATCACGTCCTGCGCAGGGCTCGTCGCCGCGCTGTCAGGGGTTGCCGGAGCGCCCGGAGGCGCACTCGCGCGACCGGACGGTGTGTCCATCACCCCCTGATCCACGCGCCCAGTCTAGGAAAGCGTGGCCGGGAGGCCCCTGTGGACCGCAAACTTTGGACTTGCAGTCCACTCGGGTTCACCCGGCGACGGGGCGTGTCACGGCATGATCGCGTCGCGCACGGCGCTCGCGCCCGCGAGCTGGCCGGACGCGATCGCCGCGGCGAGCGACACCATCGGGCCGGGCACCGCCGCCACGTGCGCCATGTCGCCGCCCGCGTAGACGCCGGGAACCGTGGTGCGGCCCATCGCGTCGATCTCGACGCCCCCGGACGCCAGGACGCCGCAGCCGAGCTGCGCCGCGAACGGGGCGCGCTGCGTCGCGGCGGCGGCGGTGAAGACGCCGGCGACCCGTTCCGTCGAGCCGTCGGTGAGCGCGAGCTCGAGACCGTCGTCGACCGCGGTCACGCGCGCCACATCGGACGGACGCGCGAGGAACGCGGACGCGACGACGGGGCGCAGCATCCGTTCGATCATCCCGGCGTGCTCGCCGTCGATGAGGATGCCGACGCGCCGGCCGGCGAACTCGTGGCCGTGGCAGAACGGGCACTGCGCGACGAGGCGGCCCCACTGCTCGGCGAGCCCCGGGACAGGCGGCAGCTCGTCGCGCATGCCGGTGGCGAGCATGAGTCGCGCTGCGCGCTCGACGCCGTCGGCGGTGGTCACCTCGAAGTCGCCGAGGGCGCCCGACACGGCGGTGACCGGCGTCGTGCGGACCTCGACGGTGTCGTAGGCGGCGAGTTCGTCGCGCGCGATGCGGCGCAGGTCGGCGGGGCTGCGGCCGTCGTTGGTGAGGAGGTTGTGGGCGTGCTCCACGGTGGCGTTGCGGTACTCGCCCGAGTCGAGCAGCAGCACGGTGCGGTGCATGCGGCCGATGGTGAGCGCGGCCTGCAGGCCGGCGGGACCGCCGCCGATCACGAT
Source organism: Microbacterium sp. NPDC056044 (assembly GCF_042267145.1). Taxonomy (NCBI): domain Bacteria; kingdom Bacillati; phylum Actinomycetota; class Actinomycetes; order Micrococcales; family Microbacteriaceae; genus Microbacterium; species Microbacterium sp. NPDC056044. Next base: position 563,681 of record NZ_JBHJWZ010000002.1, read on the forward strand.
GACGTCGTACATGGAGATCCTCTCGTCGGGTTGCTTCGGAACCGATCCTGTGACTTCATGTCGACATGAAGTCAAGTCTGCCCATCGGCGACGCCGCCGCCAGGTTCTCGCTGCCCACGAACGTGCTGCGGCACTGGGAGGAGGTCGGGCTGCTGCGTCCCGAACGCGACGCCGGGGGGCGGCGCCGGTTCGGCGACGACGACCTGGTGCGCATCGGCGTCATCGTGCGGAGCAAGAACGCCGGCATGAGCCTCGAGCAGATCGGCGTGCTGCTGGACGAGCAGGCGCCTGAGCGGCACCGCGTGCTCGAGGAGCACCTCGCCGACCTCGAGCGCCGCATGGCCGACATGGAGCGCTCGCGCCGCATGACCGAGCACGCGCTGCGCTGCCGCTCCCACGACATCACGACGTGCCCGCGGTTCCGGGCGATCATGGACGAGGTCGTCGCGGGCACCGGCCGCTGGCGCGAGTCCGACGAACCTGTGGACAGCGAGCGGGTCTCCACCGATCGCGCCGCAGAGGGCCGGGTTGCGGCATCCGCTCGTTAACATGAATCGGTGAACACTCCGCCTCTGTCCGCTGAGCAGGAGGCGCTGTTCCGGCTCATCGAAGACACCCGCGAGCACGTGTTCGTGACCGGACGCGCCGGCACGGGCAAGTCGACGCTGCTCCAGCACCTCGCGTGGAACACGAGCAAGCAGATCGCGGTGTGCGCCCCGACGGGCGTCGCGGCGCTCAACGTCGAGGGCCAGACGATCCACTCGCTGTTCAAGCTGCCGCTCGGCATCATCGGCGCACACGACGAAGACCAGTCCGACGCGACCCGCAAGCTTCTGAACGCGATCGACACCCTCGTGATCGACGAGATCTCGATGGTCAACGCCGATCTCATGGACGCGATCGACCGCTCGCTGCGCAAGGCCCGCGGGCGGCGCGGCGAGCCGTTCGGCGGCACGCAGATCGTCATGTTCGGCGACCCGTACCAGCTCGCACCCGTGCCGCCGCGCGGCGACGAACTGCGATACGTGCAGGACCATTACCGCTCGTTCTGGTTCTTCGACGCGAAGGTCTGGGTGGGCGAGGCCGTGAGCGACGGCATCCTCGACGTCGGCTCGTACGGCGCCGACCTGAACATCCGCGAGCTCGTCGACATCCACCGGCAGTCCGATCCGGCGTTCAAGGCGATGCTCAACGCGGTGCGCTACGGCCGTGTGACAGCAGACATCGCCGAGGTGCTCAACACCACCGGCGCGCGCACTCCCCCGGATCCGCTCGACGGCGAGCACCCGATCATCACGCTCGCGACCCGCAACGACATCGTCAACAACATCAACCGGCGGCACCTCAACGAGCTCATCGGGCGCGAGCAGACCGCGACGGCGGAGGTCAACGGCGATTTCGGACGGGGGGATGCCGCGTACCCCGCCGATCTGGAACTCAAACTGAAGGTCGGGGCCCAGGTGATGTTCCTGCGCAACGACACCGCCGCCTTCGGCGAGCCGCCGCGATGGGTCAACGGCACGATCGGGACGGTCACACGCATCGCGGGCGAGACCGTGCGCGTGGACGTCGAAGGCGAGGAGTTCGACGTCGAGCCGTCCGTGTGGGAGAAGTACCGCTACTCGTACAACCCGGGCTCGAAGACCCTCACCCGCGACATCGTGGCCGAGTTCACGCAGTTCCCGCTGCGCCTGGCGTGGGCCGTGACGATCCACAAGTCGCAGGGCAAGACCTACGACCGCGCGATCATCGACCTCGGGTCCGGCGCGTTCGCGCCCGGTCAGACGTACGTCGCGCTGTCGCGCCTCACGTCGCTCGACGGACTGTACCTCTCGCGGCCGCTCCGGCCCCGCGACATCCAGGTCGACCCCGACGTGCGGCGCTTCATGGCGTCCGCCGTGCGCGGCACGCCCGTGGCCTGAGTCCCCGGGCGTCCGTGCCCTGAGTCCGCAGAGCCCCCGTGGCCTGAGCCCCCCGGGCGCCCGTGGCCTGCCGCGACGCCGGGCCGCGGCATCCGCCCCGCCCCTCCGTCCCCCCGTCCCTCCGGCGAGAGTACAGCTGGTCGCCGAGAGGGTGGTTGCTTCCCTACCTCTCGTCCACCAGATGTACTCTCGCGGAATTGGGAGAGCGGTCCGGACGGGCGGGCGACCGCGGGCGGGCGGCCGGCGTCAGGCGACGTGGGCGGCGTCGGCGGCCTTGGCGGCGGCGAGGTCCTCGAAGAGCTCGGTGTTGAAGCGGTAGGCGAGCAGCACCTCGTCGATCACGCGCTCCTGCTCGTCGGCATCCCAGGGGGCGGCGTCGAGCTGCTCACGGTAGACGTCCTTGAAGGCCTTCGGGTCGGCGATGTCCTCGAAGAGGTAGAAGCCGATGCCGTTCGTGTCGAAGCCGAAGCGGCGTGCCATCAGGCGCCCGATGAACTGGCCGCCCGACAGGTCGCCGAGGTAGCGCGTGTAGTGGTGGGCGACGAAGCCGCCCGCCCACGTCGCGCCGACCTCGTTGATGCGGTCGACGTAGCGACGCGTCGTCGGCAGCGGCTCGATCTCGTCGCGCCAGTCGGGGCCGACCAGGAACTCGAGGTCGGCCTCGAGCGCGGGGAGCCGCGTGAGCTTGTCGGAGATGAACACCGCCGCGACCGGGTCGTTGCGCATCTGGCCGGCGGTGCGCTCGAGCGCCTCGTAGATGAACCAGTGCTGCACGACGAGGGCCACGTAGTCCTCGCGCGTGCCCTCCCCCTTCATGAGGTCGGCCATGAAGCCGGAGTGCTCGCTCGACGAGTGCGAACTGCTGGACCGCTCGCGCAGGGCGGTGGAGAACGGGATCGGGTCGCTCATACCTTCATGCTAACTGAAGATAAGGCGAACCTAACCACAAATTTCTACGCGTGCGGCCGGGGCTCGACTCCGAGGCGGGCGCACGCCTCGTCATAGAGCGCGACGATCTCGCGCCGCACCTCGCGCCGCTCCGTGATCGGGCCACCGGGCCACGCGACCGCGATCTCGGCGGTCGAGCCGTCTTCGAGGGTCGCCTTCCAGACACCCTGATCCCCGTCGAACCCGGTCATCGTCGCGGCGCTGATCGCAGCATCCGTCAGTCCTGCGTCTGCGGCGAACGCGCGCGAGATCAGGAGGTTGTCGTCGCCGTGGTCGCCGTTCATGTGGCCGAGCACGCCGGTCAGTGCGGCGTCGTCGAAGAGGAAGGTCATGGCTTCACCCTACGGATGGCCGTTCATCCGAAGCGACTCTGGTGTGTTTGAATTCATTGCACGATCATCGGGGGGTGAGAATGCGGACCCGCTCCACACATCGACGCGCCATCGCGGTGCTCGCCGGTGCCGTGACGACGGCTCTGCTGCTTGCCGGCTGCTCGTTCGAGAACGACATCCAGCCCGATGTGCCCCCGCAGACGACCGCGGCCTTCGCCGACGAGACCGTGCAGCAGCTGACGGATGCCGTCACCCACGCGATGGGCGTCACCGGGTCGTCCGGGGCGATCGTCGGAGTCTGGGCGCCCTGGAGCGGCAGCTGGGTCGCGGGCCTCGGCACGCAGCGACCGGACGGCGGTGGCGAGGTCACCGACGACCTGCTGTTCCGCGCCGGCAAGGTGACCCGCGCCATGACGTGCGACGTGCTGTTCGAGGCCGCCGCGGCGGGCAAGGTGAAGCTCGACGACAGCATCTCGACGTACGTGTCGGGCGTGCCCGACCTGGCCGATGTGACGCTCCTCGAGCTGTGCGACGGCACGTCGGGAATCGGCTCGTACGCCGGCCAGCTGTACGGGTCGTGGATCTCGAACCCCGACCGCGTGTGGGATCCGCGGTACCTCGCGAGCTTCGGGCTCGGTCAGCCGCGCACCAGCGAGCCGGGCGCCGCGTACCGCGACTCCGACGCGGGTTACGTGCTCCTCGGCCTCGCGCTGCAGCGCGCGACGGAGGCGTCGGCCGCCGACCTCATCCACACCTACGTCGCTGACCCGCTCGGTCTCGATGCGACCTCGCTCGGCGAGCTCCCCGCGTCGGGCGTGCTCCAGGGCGGGCAGTCGGTCAACAACGCCGAGGGCGCGCTCGACTGCGCGCAGCCGATCGACCTGACCACGGCGTCGTCGAGCAGCGGTTTCACCGACGCCGGCGTGGTCACCGACATCCATGATCTGGGCCGCTACGTGCAGTCCCTGGCGTCGGGCTCGCTCGTCGAGGACGACGAGCGGTTCAGCGCGCCGATGGCGGTCGCCCCCGATGCGCCGTCCTGGTACGCGGCCGACGGTGGCGCGCTGATCGCCGGCTCCCTCATCGGCCAGTTCGGCAAGGTGCCCGGGTACATCACTGCAGCCTTCGCCGATCCCGTGACGGGACTGACCGTCGCCGTCGTGCTCAACAACTCCGCCGCAGACGCGGCGGTGGGCGAGTACCTGGCGTGGGAGCTCGCGGCGATCGCGTCGAAGACGCCCGCGACGGCGGGTGAGACGGCGCCCGAGGCGGGTCTGCCGTGGACCGCCGAGCAGTACCACGCCGCGATCGACACGCTCGCGGTCTGCGCTCCTCCGGCAGCGGAGTGAACGCCGGGGCCGGCACCGGGGGCATTGCGGTCGCGGGCTCAGGACGCGCGGGCACGACACCCGCCATCCTGCTGGTGATCGCGGGACTCGCGTGCCAGGAGGTGGGCGCCTCGATCGCCGTGCTGCTGTTCCCGCAGGTGGGGCCGCTCGGCATGGTCATGCTGCGGCTCGTCTTCTCGGCGGTCGTGCTGCTGCTGATCGCGCGGCCCCGCGTCCGCGGGCACTCGCGCGCGGACTGGACGGCGGTCGCGCAGTTCGGGCTCGTGCTCGCGCTCATGAACGGCCTGTTCTACCTCGCGCTCGAGCGCCTGCCGCTCGGCGTCACCGTCACGATCGAGGTGCTCGGCCCTCTCGTGCTGTCGATCGTGGCCGCACGCCGGGCCTCGGCGTGGCTGTGGGCGCTGCTCGCCCTCGCCGGCATCGTCGCGCTCGGCGGCGGCGGGTGGGACCGGCTCGATCCGATCGGCGTGCTGTTCGCTCTCGGCGCCGCGGGCAGCTGGGCGTTCTACATCCTCGCCTCGGCGCGTGTCGGCCGGGCGTTCCCCAAGCTCGACGGGCTCGCGCTCGCGATGACGGTCGGCGCGCTGATCGCCCTCCCGTTCGGGATCGTGGATGCCGGCGCCGCCCTGCTGCGGATCGAGATCGTCGCGCTGGGCGCGGCGGTGGCGGTGCTGTCGTCGACGATCCCCTACGCGTTCGAGCTGATCGCCCTGCGGCGCCTTCCGGCCGCGGTCTTCGCGATCCTGATGAGCCTCGCACCCGCCACGGCGGCCCTCGCCGGCTTCATATTCCTCGGGCAACATATGACGTGGCTCGAGATCGTCGGCATCGCGCTGGTGATCGCCGCGAGCATCGGCGCGATCCGCTCGTCGGCCCGCGCCGCGCGCGAGGCCGCCGAGCCGATCGCCTGACTCCCGCGCGCGGCCCGAGGCGGGTGGGTAGCATCGGGGGCGTGACACAGGCGCAGAGCATTCCGAAGACGAGATGGGCGGTCCTCGGGCCGGGGCAGATCAGCCGGGACTTCGTGGTCGGGCTCCGCGCTTCGGAGCACGGGATGCTGCATGCCGTGGGCAGCTCGTCGGCCGAGCGGGCGGCGGCGTTCGCGTCGGAGCACGGGGCCGCGGCATCCGGAACCTACGACGAGATCCTGGCGCGCGACGATGTCGACGCTGTCTACGTCGGCACGGTCCACACCACCCACGCCGACCTCGCGATCCGCGCGCTCGAGGCGGGCAAGGCGGTGCTGTGCGAGAAGCCGGCGAGCCCGACGCTCGCGGAGGTGGAGCGGATCCTCGAGACCGCCGAACGTGTGCAGCGGCCGTTCCTCGAGGCCTTCAAGACCCGGTTCGGCCCGTTCGCCGACACCCTGCGCGAGCTCGCCGCGGGCGGCGAGCTGGGCGCGCCGCAGCGCTTCGAGGGCGCGTTCGGGTTCGACGCCGTCATCCACCAGGGGCGCCTGTTCGACCCGGAGGTCGGCGGCGGGGCGATCCTCGACGTCGGCTGCTACCCGCTGTCGCTCGCGATCGATCTCGCGGCCGCGGCCGGCCGGCCGATCGATCCCGAGTACCGTCGCTTCGACGCCGAGCTGGTCGCGGGGGTCGACGGCACCGCCTCGGCCGAGCTCACGTTCGGCGACCTCACCGCCGTGATCGCGACGTCGATCATCGAGAACCTCTCCGACACGGGCGTGCTGACGTTCGCCGATGCCGAGGTCGTGCTGCCGAACGTGTGGGGCAGCCGCACCGAGAGTCCGTCGCAGCTCATCGTGCGCCGCGGCGCCGACGAGCGGGTGATCGAGGTGCCGGTCGTGCAGCCGATGGGCGCCGAGGCCGACGCCGTCTCGTTCGCGCTGGCCGAGGGCCGCGTCGAGGTGCCGCAGATGCCCTGGGCGCACACCCGCGCGGCGGCTCGCGTCCTCGCCGACTGGCGCGGCGCCGCCCTCGCGGGCTGACGCAGCGGGCTGACCCGCCCGCCGACGCGGGACGCCGACGCGGGACGCCCGGGTCACTCCCAGGTGTGCACGGGCTCGTTCGTGTGCATCGCCTCGCGGTACTCCAGCAGGGTGGCGCGCAGCCCGTCGTAGCGCTCCATCGTCGCGCGCCGCTTCATGCGGTCCGTGAACCAGCCGGCGCCGGTGACACCCGTGAGGCAGCGACCCTCGATGATGCCGAGCAGGCGATCGCGGACGGATGCCTCGACCCCCCACGCCTCGAGGCCCCGGTGCGCGAGCGGCAGGAGGCGCCGGAGCACCAGCTCGGTCGCGGGCACCTGCCCGACCCCGGGCCAGTACTGCTGGGCGTCGATGCCGTCGCGGGCGGCGATGTGGAAGTTCTCCTCGGCGGCCGTGAACGACAGCTGCGACCACAGCGGCCGGTCGTTCTCGGCGATCGCGCGCACCAGGCCGAAGTAGAACGCGGCGTTCGCGACGGTGTCGACGACGGTCGGGCCGGCGGCGAGCAGCCGGTTCTCGACGCGGAGGTGCGGCACGCCCCCGGCGACGTCGTAGATCGGGCGGTTCCAGCGGTAGATCGTGCCGTTGTGCAGCCGCAGCTCGGCGAGCTCGGGGATGCCGCCGTCGTCGAGCACCTCCATCGGGTCGTCGTCGTGGACGATCGGCAGCAGTGCCGGGAAGTAGCGGACGTTCTCCTCGAAGAGGTCGAACACCGACGTGATCCAGCGCTCGCCGAACCAGACGCGCGGGCGCACGCCCTGCACCTTGAGCTCCTCGCTCCGGGTATCGGTGGCCTGCTCGAAGAGCGGGATCCTCGTCTCGCGCCACAGCTGCTTGCCGAGCAGGTAGGGCGAGTTCGCCGACATCGCCAGCTGCACCCCCGCGATGGCCTGCGACGCGTTCCAGTACGCCGCGAACGAGTCGGGCGAGGTCTGCACGTGCAGCTGGGTGCTGGTGCACGCGGCCTCGGGCAGGATCGAGTCCGCCGTCGTGACGAGCCGCTCGGGCCCGTCGATCTTGATCAGGATGTCTTCGCCGCGCGCATCGAGGATCTGCTCGCTCAGCAGCCGGTAGCGCGGATTGGCGCTGATGCTGTCGGGCCGCAGGTGTCCCTCGGCGAGCGTGGGCAGGATCCCGATCGCCACGAGGTGCGCGCCGACGGTCGACGACCGCTCCTCGGCGTGGTTGAGACTCCGGCGCAGGCCTTCCTCGAAGGTCGTGAGACCTCCCTCGCGCAGGCGTGCCGGCGGCACGTTGATCTCGATGTTGAACTGTCCGAGTTCGGTCTGGAACGCAGCATCCGCTATCGCTTCCAGCGCCTCGGCGTTGCGCAGCGCCGGATCTCCCGTCTCATCGACGAGATTCAGCTCGACCTCGAGACCGGTCAGCGGATCGTCGGTGTCGAAATGCGCCTCGCGCAGCATGCGCGCGAACACGTCGAGGTTGCGCCGGACCTTCTCGCGATGGCGAGTCCGATCGGCGCGGGTGAACTCCTGTGCCGGGACGTCCTCCCCCATGGCGGCACTCTAGCGAGCCGCGATCCCACCGGCCACCAGGCGCACGCGCCGGGTGGTGGCATCCGTCCCCGCCGTCAGGCGCCGCGGGGCGGAGCCGTCGAGCCGCGGACGTTCAGCGTCGGGTTCAGCACGACGCGGTGCACCGGGCGGGTGGGGTCCTCGATGCGCCGCACGAGCAGGTCCACCGCCGCGCTTCCGACCGCTGCGCGCGGCGGGCTCACGGCGGTGAGCGCCGGCGTGAAGAGCTCGGCGACCTCGTCGTCGTAGGCGACCACCGACAGGTCGCCGGGCACCGAGATGCCGCGGTTGAGGGCCAGGTCGACGAACGCCATCGCCTCGGGGTCGGAGTGCACGAGGATCGCCGTCACCGAGTTCGACAGCGCGGCGTCGAGCGTGGCGTCGACGACCGCCGAGAAGTCGGGGCTGGTGCGCGGCGGCAGGCTCGTCTCGAAGTGGTCCGACGGGGTGAGGCCGAGCTCGAGGCACGCGGCCTGCCAGCCGGCGGCGATCTTGCGCGAGGTGGGCGAGTCCCGCGCGATGATGAGCCCGACGCGGCGGTGGCCGAGCGAGGCGAGGTGCCGCGCGGCGAGCACGGCGCCGAGCGCGTGGTCGGTCGTGACGTTCTCGACCGGGCTGCCCGACGGCAGCAGCACCGCGTCGCGCTCGACGAGCACGTTGGGCACGCCGCACTCGGCGAGCCACTGCACGACGTCCTGTGCGTGGGGGGTGTCGGTGTTCGGCGCGACGACGAGGCCGCGCACGCCCTCGGTGTGCACGAGGCGCTCGAGCACCGGGCGCTCGTCCTGCAGCTCGTACGACGCACCGCGCAGCACGACGCGCAGGCCCTGGCGCGTGGCCTCGGCCTCGGCGCCGCGCACGACGCTCGGCCAGTAGAAGCTCAGCGACGGCACGAGCATCGCGATCGACCCGGTGCGTGCGGCGCCGAGCGCATGGCCCGACTCGCTGTCGTCGAGCCCGCCGGCCGGCGGCACCGCACCGCCATGCACGCGCACGAGCAGCCCCTCGCGCTCCATCTGGGCGAGGTCGCGACGCAGCGTCACCGGCGCGACGCCGAGCTCGTCCATGAGCTGGGCGACGCGCACGGCGCCATCGCGCTCGAGGGTGGCCATCACGTGCGCCCGCCGCTCCGCGGCCAGCAGCGCCGGTGTCTGGTCGGTCATCGGGCGTCCTCCGCGTTCGTCAGGTCCAGTTCTACCGTGACCGCGACCGCGTCGGCGGCCGTCACGTCGAGATCGAGCCGGGTGAGTCGCGCGCCCCACACGCTCGACAGCACCGGATCATCGAGTTCGCGCACCACGAGAGACGCGTCGACGCCCTCGGGCCACGAGATGCGCAGTGGCGTCGCGCCGTCGAGGGGAATGACGGTGATGGATGCTGCGCCCCGGTGCACGTCTCCGGCCAGCAGCATCCGCACCTGGGTGGGCGCGGTCGTCCCGCCGGGGTTCCACGCATCCTCGATCACGACGCGGCGCGCTGCGCGCTCGAGGCGCACCGTGCGGTGCCAGGGCGCCGCGTCGGCATAGGCGCCCGCGAGCTCGAGCGACAGCGACGCGCCGTCCACCTCGACCTCGGACGCCGCGTACTCCGCCCCGGGGCTCTGCTCGAGACCGCCGATGACCGGAACGTTGTGCCAGCCGCTCTGCATCGTCCAGATGTCGTAGCGGCCGGGCCCGAAGGTCTGCAGGGTGTAGGTGGGCCGCCCGGCGTCGACGATGACCGGCACGCCGTCCGACGCGACGACGAACGAGCCGACGTCGTTGTGGTTGTGGTGCTCGCCGTTGTGCCCGCCCTTGACCGCGACCGTCAGGCCCCGAGGCGTGCCGCCGTGCTCGCGGGCCAGCAGCACCTCGGTCGACGGCAGCCAGACGTCGCGCGGGAACGGCGACGACGCGCGCGCAGCGCCGACCCAGGCGGGATCCGTGATGCCGCGCAGCAACCGCCCGAACCCCTCGTGCTCGGTGGCAGCGGGCTCGCCCACGATGCGATGCGACGCGGCGTGGGCCGCAGCATCCACGTCTCCCGTATTGCGTGCCGCACGATGCAGGGCGTGCCACGGCTGCGCGGCCGAGACGCGCGCCTGGCCGTCGGCGAGGTTCAGGTACCAGTCGCCGCCGAGGTGCATGCGGTGGGGGAACGCGACGGTCTCGCGCAGCGCCGGGATGCCCGACGCGTCGAGCACTCCCCCGGTCGCGTGCCGCACGATGTCGAGGGCCTCGAGCGCGCGGCACGCGCCGTTCCACCAGTACGCGTAGCCCTCGTCGATCGCGCCGTCGGCCGGCAGCGCCGTGACGTACCGGTCGATGCCCTCGAGGGCGAGGGTCACGATGTGTGCGCGCTCCTCGGTCTCGGACGGGTCGTCGAGCAGCCGCAGCGCGGCGGTGATGACGTTGCCGTGGATCCACGGGTTCCAGTTGTGCACATCGCCGTCGAGGCCGATCCAGTGCCAGTCGCGGCGCTCGGTGAACGGCTGGAACACGCGCACGCGCGCCTCGTGGCGGATGCGGGAGCGGATGCCGGGGTACCGGGCTTCGAGCCGTGCACCGAGGAGCTGGTCGATCCACGTGAGAAGGGCGACAGCCTCGCCGGCGCCGAGATCGAGGTACGGCGCGGTCACCGTGGGGAGCACGGACCCGCGCTCGCGGAACGCGTCGTCGTGGGCGGGCCAGCACCAGGTGCTCTGCTCGCAGATCAGCCAGACCCCGTCGAGCACCTCGGCGAGGAACCGCGCGCCGAGGTCGGGGTCGTCGGCGTGGTGGGCGGCGGCGAGGGCGGCACGGGCGAGGCGGCGCTGGCGCTCGAAGACGATGGCCTCCCAGCCCTCGCGGTCGCCGTCGTCGTGGATGCGCGCGGCGGCGGTGGCGAGCGGGACGCCCCACGGGCGGCCGAGGTCGTCGTCGGCGCGGGCGAGCACGTCGGCGACCGCGACCGGGTCGGCGCTGCCGCCGGGGCCCCAGACCGTGCGGTCGTCGGACGGGGCGACGGGAAGAGCCTCGTCGGGCGACGCGAGCAGACCGGCGACGGCCGCCCCGAAGGCGGCACCGGCCCGCCGCTCGTAGACGGCGGCCAGTTCGCCCCGGAACGTCGCGCTCGCGGTCGTCAAGGTTCCTCCTCGTTGATTCACCTGGGTGGGAGATCCACCGTCGTAGGGTCCACCGTGAACCCAAAGCGATCATAAACGATCATAACGAATCTCAAACAACCTTGCAATGAACGAATTGGGTTGCTACAGTCCCAAACGTTCGCTCTTCGCGGGGATGATCCCGCGGCGAGAACGAGGCATCAAGGGAGATCCCAGTGACGGTCCAGCAGTCCACCACGCCGGCGCAGCTCGCGACGGGCTTCGACTGGACCCGCGACCAGTGGCTCGCCTTCGCCGACCGCCTGCTCGACACTGCCCGCACCCACGCGTCGCCGGGTGCCGGCCGCATCCACTTCCCGGGTGCCGAGGGCGGCTACGGCCACGCCGTGGACGGACTCGAGGGCTTCGCCCGCACGTTCCTCCTCGCCGGCTTCCGCATCGCCGGCGCACGCGGCGAGGGCACCGAGGAGCTCGCCGACTTCTACCGCCGCGGCATCACGACGGGCGTGGATCCGGATGCTGCGGACCGCTGGGTGCGCCTGGACGAGCACGCGCAGGCCAAGGTCGAGGCGGCGTCGCTCGCGCTCGTGCTCGACATGACGCGCCCGTGGATCTGGGACCGGCTCGACGAGCTCACGCAGCAGCGCGTCATCGACTACCTCGCCCCCGTCGTGGGCGACGACACCTACCCGAAGACGAACTGGCTGTGGTTCCGCGTCGTCGTGCAGACCTTCCTGCGCTCGGTCGGCGGCCCCTGGTCGGCGGCGGACATCGCGGACGACCTCGCCCTCCACGACGTGCTCCTGCGCGAGGACGGCTGGATCTCGGACGGCTTCGAGCGCTCGTACGACCACTACGTCGGCTGGGCGCTGCACACCTACCCCGTGCTGTGGTCCCGCATGCAGGGCGCCGACGAGCTCGCGGGCGGGCGCACTGCGGGCGACATCGTGCGTCTCGACCGCTTCCTGCAGGACGCCGTCACCCTCGTCGGCGCCGACGGCTCGCCGCTCGTGCAGGGACGCAGCCTCATCTATCGCTTCGCCGCCGCGGCCCCGTTCTGGGTCGGCGCGATCGCCGAGGTGCCGTCGGTGCCGCTCGGGCAGCTGCGTCGCGCCGCGAACGCCGTCGTCGCGCACTTCGCCGACGCCGGAGTCCCGACGCAGGACGGCGTGCTCTCGATGGGCTGGCACCACGAGTGGCGCGAGCTCGCACAGTCGTACTCCGGCCCCGGTTCGCCGTACTGGGCCGTGAAGGGCCTCCTCGGCATCGCGCTGCCGGCCGACCACCCGGTGTGGGCCGCCGAGACCGAGCCGCTGCCGATCGAGTCGGGCGACGAGCTGCGCACCGTGCGCCCGGCGGGCTGGGTCATCTCGGGCACGCAGGCCGACGGCATCGTGCGCATCGTCAACCACGGCACCGACCACGCCGCCGACGGCAGCCTCGTCGGCGACTCGCCGCTGTATGCGCGCATCGGGTACGCGACCGCCGCCGGCCCGCTCGCGAATCAGCGCGCCTTCGAGGAGCCCCTCGAGCAGTCCGTGGCCCTCGTCGACGCCGCCGGCCGCGCCACGCACCGCGCCGCGATGGAGCTCATCGACGTCCGCGTGCAGGACGACGAGGGCAGCCGCGTCGGCATCGCCGCCTCCGTCTCGCGCGCGCACTGGATCGACCTCCGCCCGTCGGCACAGCGCCACGGCTCCGGCATCGACGGCGACATCGAGATCGCCGGCCTCGTCGAGGTGCACTCGCTCGTGCGCGGCCCGTGGGAGGTGCGCCTCGTCCGCGTCGCCGCACTCGAGTCCGGTGTCGACGCCGCGACGCTCCGCCTCCGCGTGGGCGGCTGGGCCCTCGCGGCGGAGGCTCTCGAGAACGCGTCGACGGATGCTGCGGCCTCGGTGATCGCGGATCGGCTGAGCAGCAGCATCCATCCCCTCCTCGGCACCGGCCAGGCGACCGTCGAGACGCGCGAGGACGCCAGCCCGCTCGGGCCGGTCGCCGGCGTGCCGCTCGTGTCGTTCCCGGTGGAGCCGGGCACGTGGAGCGCGACCCTCGTCGAGCTCACCACCCGCGACCTCGCATCGCCCGCCGGTACGGCGGCCGTCGTCCTCGACGAGGACGGCGATGAGACCACCGTCACGGCCACCTGGCCCGACGGAACGGCGACCACGAGTCGCCTCGCACACCCCGGAACCGCGTCCCCCGCGAACCGGTAACCCGATGGGCCCGATGACGGGTCCGCAATCACAAAGGAGTACCCCCAGAATGAAGCGCTCATACGCTGCCGCGGCCGGCATCGCCGTGGTCGCAACGCTCGCTCTCGCCGGCTGCAGCGGCGGTGGCGACGCGGCCGCGCCCGAGGAGTCGTCGGGTCCCGTCACACTCAGCCTCTCGGGCTGGAGCATCGACACGACGCCGGAGTTCCAGGCGCTCGCCGACGCGTTCCACGAGGAGAACCCCGACATCACCGTCGAGGTCAAGGGCTACGACGCCACCGAGTACAACACCCTCCTCACCGCCGACCTCGCCGCCGGATCCGGCCCCGACATCATCACGCAGAAGGAGGTCAAGTTCGTCCCGACGTTCGTCGAGGGCGGCCAGCTCCTCGACGTGTCGGATGTCGAGCTGCCCGACGGCATCAGCGGCGCGAAGTCGTACGAGGTCGACGGCACCGCGTACGCGGTCCCCTACCGCAACGACTCGTGGGTGCTGTACTACAACAAGGCGCTCTTCGACCAGGCCGGCGTCGAGTACCCCGACGGCTCGTGGACGTGGGACGACTACGCGGACGCCGCCGCCGCGCTGACCGACGGCATCGCCGCCGCGGGCGGAACGGCTAAGGGCGCGTACCTCCACAACTGGCAGTCGACGGTGCAGGGCTTCGCGAACGCGCAGTCCGACGGCGACATCCTCAAGGGCGAGTACGACTACATGGAGCCCTTCTACGACAACGTTCTCGCGCTCCAGGACGCCGGCGACCAGGTCGACTTCAACACGGCCAAGGCCAACCAGCTCACCTACCAGGGCGAGTTCGGCAAGCAGAACGCGGCGATGCTGCAGATGGGCACGTGGTTCGTCGCGACGCTCATCGCCCAGCAGGCCTCGGGCGACGCCGACGACTTCGAGTGGGGCATCGCGCCGATCCCGCAGGTCTCGTCCAAGACCGCCGGTCTCGACAACACCCCGGTGACCTTCGGCGACCCGACCGGCTTCGGCATCAACGCCGGCATCGACGAGTCCAAGGTCGCGGCCGCCAAGAAGTTCCTCGCGTTCGCCGCGGGTGAAGAGGGCGCCCAGGTGCTCGCCGGCATCGGCATCACGCCGGCCCTGCTGTCGGACCCGGTCGTCGAGACCTACTTCTCGGTCGACGGCGCTCCCAGCGACGACCTGTCGAAGTTCGCGTACTCGACCCACGAGGTGCACCCCGAGAACCCGACGTCGAACAAGGCGGCGGCGATCCAGGGCATCCTCGGCGACATGCACACCGCGATCATGTCGGGCTCGAAGAGCGTCACCGACGCGATCACCGAGGCCCAGGACCGCGTGGCCAACGAGGTCGGCACCGACTGATCCCTCGGGCCCTGAGGCCCTCGGGCCCTGCGGCCCTGGGCCCCTCCGGGGCCTGACCCGGTGGCCGGTCCGCACCCTGCGGCGGACCGGCCACCGCCCCCTGACTCATCCCCCACTGGAGGTCCGCCATGGCGACCATCACCGCCACAGAGGCCGGCACCGCACCGCCGCCCGTGCGCCGCGCGCGCTCGAAGATGCGGCTGCGCAACACCCTCATCGGGTGGAGCTTCATCCTTCCGAACTTCCTCGGATTCGGGCTGCTCACGCTCATCCCGATCATCGTGCTGTTCTACATGTCGTTCACGAACTGGAACGTGTTCGGCAAGGCCGACTGGGTCGGCCTCGCGAACTTCGAGCGCCTGCTCGGCGACGGCAGCTTCCGGATCTCGGTCCTCAACACGCTGTACTACTCGGTGCTGCACATCCCGCTGACCATCGCCGTCTCGCTGGGCCTCGCGCTGCTCCTGAACAACAAGCTCCGCGGCGTCGCCTTCTTCCGCACCGCCGCGTTCTTCCCCTACATCACCTCGATCGTCGCGATCGCGGTCGTGTGGAACCTGCTCTTCAGCCCGCAGTACGGGCCCATCAACGAGTTCCTCCGGTTCATCGGCATCCAGAACCCGCCCGGATGGCTCACCTCGCCCGAATGGGCGATGCCGGCCGTCGTCATCGTCGGCACGTGGCGCGACATGGGCTACTACATGATCCTGTTCCTCGCGGGCCTGCAGACGGTCCCGCGCGAGCTCCATGAGGCGGCCCGCGTCGACGGCGCGAGCGTGTGGCAGCGGTTCGTCAACGTGACGCTGCCGTGCCTGCGCCCGACCATGTTCTTCGTCACCGTGATGCTGACGATCAACTCGTTCAAGATCTTCGACCTCATCCTCGTCATGACCGACGGCGGCCCCGGCCAGTCGACGCTCGTGCTCTCGCAGTTCATCTACCGCAAGGGCTTCGAAGAGAGCCAGTTCGGCTACGCCTCGGCGGCCGCGGTGGCGCTGTTCTTCATGTGCATCATCGTGACGATCCTCCAGTTCCTCTGGAACAAGAAGCGGAGCAACTGATGGCTGCTACTGAGATCCAGAAGGAAGCAGACCAGCTCGTCGCCGACTTCACCCCGCCCCGGGGTTCGCGACGAGGCCTGCGCAAGCTCGCCGAGGAGGCACCCGAGCCCCGCCTCGAGATCCCGACCGAGAAGATGACCACCGGTCGCCGCGTCGCGCGCATCGCGATGTACGTCGGTCTCGTCATCTTCGCGATCGCGCTGCTCACACCGTTCGTGTGGATGGTGCTGAGCTCGTTCAAGTCGGCCAACGAGGTCTTCTCGGTGCCGGTGAAGTGGCTCCCCGAGACCTGGGTGTGGCAGAACTACGTCGACATCTGGTCGAAGTCGAACATGCTGGTCTGGATCCGCAACACGCTGTTCTTGGCCGTGGTCGTCACGTTCCTGCAGGTGCTCACGGGCTCATTCGCGGCCTACGGTTTCGCGCGCATGCGCTTCCGCGGTCGCGACGTGCTGTTCCTGCTGTACGTCGGCACCATCGCCGTGCCGTGGCAGTCGTACATGATCCCGCAGTTCATCCTGCTGTCGAACTTCAAGGTGTCCAACACGCTGTGGGCGATCATCCTGCTGCAGGCGTTCGGCGCGTTCGGCGTGTTCCTCATGAAGCAGTTCTACGAGACGATCCCCGAGGAGCTCTCCGAGGCGGCGCGACTCGACGGCCTCAGCGAGTACGCGATCTGGCGCAAGATCATGCTTCCGTTGTCGATCCCGGCGCTCGCGTCTCTCACGCTGCTGACGTTCGTCAACACCTGGAACGACTACCTCGGGCCGCTCATCTATCTGCGCAACCCCGACCTGTGGACGATCCAGCTCGGCCTCAAGAGCTTCGTCTCGAACCTCTACGACACGAACTACGCGCTGCTGTTCGCGGGCCTGACGATCTCGGTCATCCCGATCGCGATCATCTTCCTCCTCGGTCAGAAGTACTTCGTCGAGGGCATCGCGACGAGCGGTCTGAAGGGCTGAGGCCATGAAGAAGACCGGTGCTCTCGCGAAGCTCAACGGGCTTGTGTCGCACGAGACGTGGGCATCCCTCATCGGGATGATCTACCTCGGGCTGATGGTGAACCTGCTGCTGCTGGTCACGTCGCTCCCGCTCGTGGTGCTGCTCGTCACGACCGACCCGCTGTACTCGTGGCCGCTGCTCGCCGTCGCGGCGCCGCTCGCCGCCCCCGGGCTCGCCGCCGCGTTCCGCGCGTTCCGCGAGCACGGGGCGGGCGGGCTCGGCCCGATCCGCGGGTTCGTCGCGGGGCTGCGCGCCACGTGGCGCCGGGCGCTCCTCGTCGGTGCGGCGGTCACGGCGGTCGTGGTGGTGCTGCTCGTGGATGTACGGATGCTGTCCGCCACCCCCGTCGCGGTGTTCACCGTTCCCCTGCTCGCTGTGCTGGCGCTCGTCGCGGTCGCCGTCGGGCTCGTCGCCCTGGTCGCGATCGCCGAGGCGCCGGCCGCGCGCCTGCGCGACGTGCTGCGCGCGAGCCTCTACCTGAGTCTGCGCCGGTGGTACCTCACCGCGGCGTCGCTCGCCGCGCTGGCGGCGCAGGTCGCCGTGTTCGCCACCGCGCCCGCGCTCGGGCTCGGCCTCACGGCGTCCGCGGCCCTGTTCTTCGCGTGGAGCAACTCCCGCTTCACGCTCCGCCCTGTGCTCGATCTCGACGAGGCGGCCGCGAAGGCCTGAGGCCGCGGCATCCGCTCTCGATATATACCCCAGAAGGAATCTCCCCATGACGTCCACCTCGCCCGCTGCGGGCATCACCGAGACCACGACCGACACGGCGATCGCCGCGGCGCTGTCGACGATCCGGCGCAACATCGCGAAGTTCGGGGGCTCGTACCCCGACGACACGACGGTGGACGACCGCTACGAGCTGCGCCCGGCCGAGGGCGGCATCCCGCTCGGCGGCAACCGCGGCTGGACCACCAGCTTCCGCACCGGACTGCTGTGGCTCGCGTGGGAGCTCACGGGGGACGAGCAGTACCGCGCGGCGGCTGAGGCCGACGCCGCCGACTTCGCGCGCCGCGTGCGTGCCGAGGAAGACCTCGACACCCACGACATCGGCTTCCTGTACACGCTGTCGACGGTCGCCGCCTGGCGCCTCGAGGGCGACGAGGATGCACGCGAGGCTTCGCTGCTCGCCGCCGACCACCTGATGCGGCGGTTCCTCGAGCCGGCGGGCGTCATCCAGGCGTGGGGAGACCTCTCGGACCCGGCCCAGCGCGGTCGTACCATCATCGACAGCCTCATGAATATGCCGTTGCTGACATGGGCCCACGAGCAGACCGGCGAGGAGCGCTTCGCCGACGCCGTCGTGCGCCACACCGCGCAGCTGCGCGAGCACATCCTCCGCCCCGACGACTCGACGTTCCACACGTTCTACTGGGATGCCGAGACCGGTGAGGCCCTCCGCGGCGGCACCGAGCAGGGCGCGGCCGACGAGTCGTGCTGGGCTCGAGGGCAGGCGTGGGGCATCTACGGCTTCGCGATGAACTACACGGTGACCGGCGACGAGCGCCTGCTCGAGGCATCCCGTCGCTGCGCGGAGTACTTCCTCCGCCACCTGCCCTCCGACGAGGTGCCGTACTGGGACCTCGTCTACACCGACGGCAGCGACGCGCCCCGCGACAGCTCGGCGGGCGCGATCGCCGTGAGCGGCCTGCTCGAGCTCGCCTCGGTCGAGACGGATGCCGCGCGCGCCGCCGAGTGGACCGCGCGTGCGCACTCGATCCTGGCGTCGCTCATCGCGAACTACGCACCGGAGAACGCCGAGGACTCGGACGCCCTCATCCTGCACTCGGTGTACGACCTGCCGAAGGGCAACGGTGTCGACGAGGGCACCCTGTGGGGCGACTACTTCTACTTCGAGGCCCTGATGCGCGTCGCGCGTCCGGAGTGGAGGAAGTACTGGTGAGGCTCGTCACGTACGCGACGCCCACGGGTGCGCGGCCGGCGGCGGTCGTCGCGGATGATCGCCTGGTGGACCTCGGCGGGATCGCGGCGTCGGTGACCGAGGTGCTGTCGTCGGGCGACGCTCTCGACGCGGCGCGGGCGGCGGTGGCGTCGGCCGACGTCGCGACGCTGCCGCGGATCGATGCGGCGACGCTGCTGGCGCCGGTGGTGCCGGGCAAGATCCTCTGCCTCGGCTACAACTACCGCGGGCACGTGCCGGACGGCGTCGACCCGACCGCGAACGACCCCGAGTACCCTGACGTGTTCGTCAAGACGCCGAACACGCTCGCGGGCCCGAACGACGCCGTGGTGATCCCGGCGGGTGCGACCGACGTCGACTACGAGGGCGAGGTCGCGGTGGTCATCGGCCGTCGCACGCACCAGGTGTCGATGGAGGACGCGCTCGACCATGTCGGCGGCTACACGATCCTCAACGACGTGTCGGATCGCGCCTGGCAGCGCCGGCAGAGCCAGTGGGCGCTCGGCAAGTGCTCCGACGGCTTCGCGCCGCTGGGGCCGTGGGTCGTGACGCCCGACGAGGCTCCCGACCCGCAGGACCTTCTCGTCGAGGTCGTGCGCGAAGGGGTTGTGACGGTGTCGCAGTCCACCTCGACCACGATCTTCTCGGTCGCTTACGTGATCCACCACCTCAGCCAGGTGCTGACCCTCGAGCCAGGCGACATCGTGTCGACCGGCACCCCGCAGAAGCTGCCCGCCGCCCAGGACGCGCACCGCCCGCTCGCCGACGGCGACGCGGTCACCGTGCGCATCTCGGGGCTCGGCGAGCTCACCACCCGCTTCATTTCCGCTCAGGTCGTCGCAACCCAGGAGTCCGCCGCATGATCCTCGATTCGTTCCGCCTCGACGGCAAGGTCGCGCTCGTCACCGGGTCCAGCCGGGGGCTGGGCCAGGGCGCCGCGGTCGCGCTGGCCGAAGCCGGTGCCGACGTCGCCCTGCTCGATCGCGGTGACGCGTCGGCGACCGCCGAGCTCATCGAGGCGACCGGCCGCCGCGTCCACCGCGTGCAGCGTGACCTCGTGTCGGCGACGCCTGACGAGCTTTCATCGGCGGTCGACGAGGTGGTCGCCGAGCTCGGCGGACTCGACATCCTCGTCAACAACGCCGGCACCATCCGCCGGGCACCCGCTGTGGACTACCCGCTGGGCGACTGGGACGACGTGCTCGCGATCAACCTCGACGCGGTGTTCCACCTGTCGCAGGCGGCGGGCCGCCATATGCTCGCGAGCGGCTCCGGACGCATCATCAACGTCGCGTCGATGCTGTCGTTCCAGGGCGGCATTCTCGTTCCGGCATATACCGCATCTAAGCACGCCGTCGCGGGGCTCACGAAGGCCCTCGCAAATGAGTGGGCGGCCGCCGGCGTCACCGTCAACGCCGTCGCACCCGGCTACATGGCGACCGACAACACCGCACCGCTGCGGGCCGACGAGGATCGCGCCGCGTCGATCCTGTCGCGCATTCCGGCCGGACGCTGGGGCGAGGCATCCGATCTCCAAGGCGTCTTCGTGTTCCTCGCCTCGGACGCGGCCGCCTATGTGACCGGCGCCGTCATCCCCGTCGACGGCGGCTGGCTCGTCCGCTGACCCTACGC
The DNA here is from genome assembly GCF_042267145.1 of Microbacterium sp. NPDC056044. Lineage (NCBI taxonomy): Bacteria > Bacillati > Actinomycetota > Actinomycetes > Micrococcales > Microbacteriaceae > Microbacterium > Microbacterium sp. NPDC056044. The sequence goes on from NZ_JBHJWZ010000002.1 coordinate 583,983, forward strand.
GCGCACCCACGCACCCATACGCAGAACCAGGAGAGAACTCGTGACCCAGACGAACATCCCGCAGCGCTACGCGACCAACCCCGCTCAGATCCCGGGCATGACGACGCAGGACCTGCGCGACACGTACCTCATCCCCGACGTCTTCGTGCTGGGCGAGATCCGCCTGACGTACACGCACCACGACCGCATCGTGCTCGGCGGCGCCGTGCCCGCGGGCTCGGTGCTCGAGCTCGGCGGCTATCCCGAGATCCGCAGCGACTACTTCCTCGAGCACCGCGAGGTCGGCATCATCAACGTCGGCGGCACCGGCACGGTCACCGCCGACGGCGAGGTCTACACGCTCGTCAAGGGCGCGTGCCTGTACCTGGGCCGCGGCATCAAGGACGTCTCGTTCGCCGACGCTTCGGGTGAGACCGGGGCGCAGTTCTACCTCTTCTCGGCTCCGGCCCACACGGCCTACCCGGCGGCGCTCGTGTCGCCCGGCGAGGGCACGGTGCGCGAGCTCGGCGACCAGGTGACGTCGAACCGCCGCACGCTCAACCAGTACATCCACGAGAATGGCGTGAAGAGCTGCCAGATCGTGATGGGCGTCACGGAGCTGCACCCGGGCTCGATGTGGAACACCATGCCGGCGCACACCCACGACCGCCGCACCGAGTGCTACCTGTACTTCGACCTGCCCGAGGACGCGCGCGTCATCCACCTCATGGGTGAGCGCGAAGAGACGCGTCACCTCGTCATCGCCGACCGTCAGGCCGTCATCTCACCCTCGTGGTCGCTGCACTCCGGCGTCGGCACGTCGGCGTACACGTTCATCTGGGCGATGGCCGGCGAGAACCAGGCGTTCGACGACATGGACGCCGCCCCCGTCACCGACCTGCGATGACGGCGGCGCGCGGGCGCGGGTCGGCTCACCGCGAGAATCGGAGATCCTGCGAAACTCGGGCCGATCGCGCGAGTCCGTCCGAATTTCGGGTGATCTCCGAGCTTCGCGGGTGGGCCGGCGCAGCGCCGGCAACTGCCCCGACCGCTCCGCCCCCCGGCGAACCTCGGAGATCCGGCGAAACTCGGGCTGATCGCGCGCATCCGTCCGAGTTCGGCGGGATCTCCGAGTTTCGCGCGATCCGAGCAAGAAGGGTGACGGATGCTGCGGCCTGACTACGCTGGCGGGGTGCCCCGGACTCTGCTCGCGATCGGCGAGACGATGGCGATGGTGACGCCGGTGGTCGCGACTCCGGTCGCCGACGCCGACGCATTCCTGATGGACGCCGGGGGAGCGGAGTCGAACGTCGCCGCGCACGTCGCGGCCCTCGGGCATCGCGCCGTCTGGTTCAGCCGGCTCGGCGCCGACGCCCTCGGGCGCCGCGTCGCGCGCCAGCTCGCCGCGCGCGGCGTCGACGTCTCGCACGTCGAGTTCGACGAGGCGAACCCGACCGGGCTGTACGTGAAGGACCCCGGCAACGGGGTGCTCTACTACCGCCGGGGTTCGGCCGCCGCGCACCTGTCGGAGGCCGACGCCGACGAGGTCTCGTTCGACGGCGTCGACCTGCTGCACGTCTCGGGCATCACGGCCGCGATCTCGGCATCGGCCGCCGGCTTCCTGTCGCGCGTCATCGCTCGCGCGCGAGAGCACGGCGTGCCGGTGTCGTTCGACGTGAACCACCGCGCGCCGCTGTGGGACGCGGCGACCGCCGCACCCGCGCTGCTCGAGCTCGCCCGCGGCGCCGACATCGTGCTCGTGGGCCGCGACGAGGCCGAGACCCTGTGGGGCACAGCCACCGCGGTCGACGTGCGTGCCCTGCTGCCCGACGTCGCGGAGCTCATCGTCAAGGACGGCGACGTCGGCGCCACCGCGTTCGTCGGCGACGACGTGGTGTTCGAGCCCGCGCTCGTCGTCGAGGTCGTCGAACCCGTCGGCGCGGGCGACGCGTTCGCCGGCGGCTACCTCGCCGGACGCCTCTCGGGCGACCCCGTGGCCGACCGCCTGCGCGCAGGCCATGCCCGCGCTGCCCGCACCCTGCAGACCACGACCGACTCGATCGACGAGCCGGCCGACCTCCCCACCTGACGGGTTCGGGGCGCATTCTGTCCGTTGGGGCGCAGATTCTCCGCCCCAAGGGAGAGATCGCGCCCCAAACACCCTTGCTCGCCGAACCTCACGCACGAAGGACCCTCGAATGACTTCCCAGCCCACCTCATCGACCGACATGGATGCTGCGACCCCGGGCAGCTGGTTCGACACGGCGTTCGCCGGGGCCCCGCTCATGGCGATCCTGCGCGGCATGGGCGTCGAGCGGTCGGTGCGCCTCTCCGAGACGGCGTGGGACCTCGGCATCGACTCGGTCGAGGTGCCGCTGCAGACCGACGAGGACGAGCGTGCCCTGCGCGCGGTCGTCGAGGCCGCGGCCGCCCGCGGCAAGAGCGTCGGCGCGGGCACGATCATCACGCCCGAGCAGGTGACGCGCGCCGCCGACGCGGGCGCGGTGTATCTGGTCTCGCCGGGGCTCGACCCGGTCGTGGTGCGCGCGGCGCAGGATGCCGGCATCCCGATCCTTCCCGGAGTCGCGACCCCCAGCGAGGTGCAGCTCGCCGTCTCGCTCGGGCTGACGTGGCTGAAGGCGTTCCCGGCGACGTGGCTCGGCAGCGGCTGGTTCAAGCACATCCGCGGGCCCCTCCCGCAGGTGAAGTTCGTCGCGACCGGCGGCCTCGACGCGTCGAACGTCGACGAGTTCCTCGACGCCGGCGTGCGCGTCGCCGCCGTCGGCTCGGCCCTCGAGGATGCCTCGCAGCTCGAGCGCCTCGCCACGGTGCTCCGCGCCCGCACGGGATCGGCCCAGTGACAGACGAGCAGCGGTTCGCGATCGGCGAGACGGATTTCCTCCTCGACGGGAAGCCGTTCCGGGTGCTCGCCGGGGCGCTGCACTACTTCCGGGTGCACCCCGGGCAGTGGGCGGATCGCATCCGCAAGGCGAAGCTCATGGGGCTCAACACCATCGAGACCTACGTCGCGTGGAACGCCCACGAGCCGGTGCGCGGCGAGTGGGACGCGACCGGGTGGAACGACCTCGGCGCGTTCCTCGACCTCGTCGCGGCGGAGGGCATGCACGCGATCGTGCGGCCGGGTCCGTATATATGCGCCGAATGGCATAACGGCGGACTCCCCGTGTGGCTGACCGCCCTCGAGGGTGTCGGGCTGCGCCGTTCCGAGCCGCTGTATCTGGCCGAGGTCACCGCCTACCTCGAGCGCGTGTACGAGATCGTCGCCCCGCGGCAGATCGACCGCGGCGGACCGGTCATCCTGGTGCAGATCGAGAACGAGTACGGCGCCTACGGCGATGACACCGCGTACCTCGAGCACCTGGTGCGGGTGACGAAGGACGCCGGCATCACCGTGCCGCTCACCACGATCGACCAGCCGACCGACCAGATGCTCCGCGACGGCAGCGTCGCGGGTGTGCACCTCACGGGTTCGTTCGGTTCCCGCGCGGCCGAGCGCCTCGAGACCCTGCGGCGGCACCAGCCGACCGGGCCGCTCATGTGCGCCGAGTTCTGGGACGGCTGGTTCGACTGGTGGGGCAACACGCACCACACGACGCCGGCCGCGGCATCGGCGGCTGAGCTCGACACGCTCCTCGCGTCGGGCGCGTCCGTGAACTTCTACATGTTCCACGGCGGCACCAACTTCGGCCTCACGAACGGTGCGAACGACAAGGGCCGGTACCTCCCGATCGTGACGTCGTACGACTACGACGCCCCGCTCGACGAGCGCGGCGATCCGACCGAGAAGTACTTCGCCTTCCGCGACGTCATCGCGAAATACGCGCCGGTGCCCGACGAGGTGCCCGCAGCCAGTGGTCCGGCTCCCGCGTTCGACGTGGCACTGGACCCGGTCGATGCGGCGGTCGCAGCATCCGCCTCCCCTCACGAGACCCCGCCGACGTTCGAGGAGCTCCGCCACCTCAGCGCCCTCGTCGCCTACGAGACCGACCTCGACGGTCGCGGGGGAGTGCTGCGCTTCGGCGAAGTGCGCGACCACGCCTGGGTGTCGGTCGACGGGGTGTCGATCGGCACGCTCTCGCGCACACGTCACGAGGATGCCCTCGTCGTGCCTGCCGGTCGCCGGCTGCGGGTGCTCGTGGAGGAGCAGGGCCGCGTCAACTACGACGTGCGCCTCGGCGAGCCCAAGGGTCTCATCGGCCCGGTGACGCTCGCGGGTGCGCCCCTCACCGGGTGGAGCGCGACGCCCATCGACGTCGCCGCTCTCGGTGCTTCGGTGACGGATGCTGCGGCCGCCGTCTCAGCCGAGTCCGGGGTCGCCCCGTTCGTGCTGAGGGGCTCGTTCGCACTCGACGAGCCGTCCGACCTGTTCCTCGACACGACGGGGTGGGGCAAGGGCTTCGCGCTCGTGAACGGCTTCCTGCTAGGCCGCTACTGGTCGAACGGTCCGCAGCGCACGCTCTATGTGCCCGCGGCGGCGCTGCACACTCGTGAGAACGTGCTGGTCCTGGTCGAACTGGAGCGGGTGACGGAGACCGCCGCGCGGTTCGTCGCCGAGCCCGACCTCGGCCCCCTGGAGGAGTAGCCGGAGGGACCGCCGGGGATGCCGTCGCGCTAGGTTGGCCGCATGCCCGGCTACCTGCGTCCGTCGCCGGCGCGGCGCGTGTTCGTCGACGATTCCGGTGCGCCGATCGCTTACGGCGAGAGGTGGGGCGGCGAGTCGCCGCCGACCGACACGTACTCGGTGACGAGCAACCTCGATCGTTTCGCGCCTCTGCACGACGTCGCCGACGCCCTGATCGTGTGGTTGCAGCAGTCGTTCGACGTGGTGATCGACGAGTCGCTCGACGTGGCCGCCGATCTCGCACGGGTGCCGAAGGACGCTGTCCGCGCGGTACGGATGCGCCCGGCCGACGAGGCCGCGTCGCCCCTGACCTTCGTGTTCACGTCGTTCCCCGGGATCCACCTGCACGCGGGGTTCCTCGTCGATGCGTTCTTCCCGGTCTGCGGATGCGACGCGTGCGATGAGACCTGGGAGACCGGCGCCGACGAGCTGGAGAACACGGTGCGCGCCGTGGTCGAGGGCGGGCTCTCGGAGAGTTTCACGAAGGGTGCTGAGCTGCCGGTGTCGTTCCGGCTCCAGTTCGGCGAAGGATGGCGCGGTGGCGATTCACGCGCCGAGGATCATCCCGCCGAGCGCCTCGCCGCCGCGATGGCGGCGCTGGCGGCCCACCGCACCTGGAGGGCGTGGCCGCGCAGATAGGGTGCGAGCGGCAGACTCCGCCTGGGCCCGGGGCGGGTCCCCAGGGCCTGCGTCGCTCCGTGCTCAGAGGTCGGAGAAGTTGTTGACGGGGCTCTGGAGCTCGGTGACGACTCCGCCGCTGTCGAGGCTGACCACCACGTACTGCTTGCCGACCTGTTCGGGGCGCGCGAGCGCTTGCGTCCCGGGGACGTCGTGACCGTCGATGCCGAGGTAGTCGCCGGTCGGGTCTCCTTCGCCGCCCCACGCGTCCCAGACGCCCGCGGCGACGACGTCTTCTCGCGGCGTGCCGACGGCGATCCCGCTCGCCGTGCGTGCCGGGATGCCGCCGACCGTCGTCGTGCGGATCGTCACCGTGGAGGGGCCGCCGATGAGCGCCATGACGGTGATGTCGTCCCAGGTGTACGTCGTGCCGACGACCTCGCCGTTTCCCCACGGATCGGGCAGGTCCTCCACGACGGCCGGCGTTCCCACGAGCCTCTCGACGGCTGCGATGAGCGGCTCGGGCTCGCCGAATGGGAGGCTGGTGCTCTCGCTGGCATCCGTGAGTTCGATGCCGTCCGCGGTCAGGACGAGCGTGCTCGGAGCCGAGGGAGTGGGTGTCGCACCGGGCTCGACCGCCGGTCCCGCTGAGGGTGACGTCGTCCCCGTCGGGGCAGTGACGCCGGCGGCGCACCCGCTGAGGAGCAGGGCGGCGGCGACCAGGAGCGGGGCGAGGCGTCGGCGCACCCCACGAATCCATCGGAGGCGCGGCGACCGCCAGGCGCCCGCGTCGAACGCCGACGGCTGGTTGACTGGGCGGATGCCCCTCGCGTCTGACGCCCGGGTCGCCGTGTGCGGACCCGCCTCGTGGAACCACCTCATCGTCCTCGACCGCCTGCCCGAGCCGGTGCCGCACATGCAGTTCGCGCTCGGCGACCTCCACACGCTCGGCGGCACGTCGGCCGGTAAGGCTCTGCATCTGCGCGATCGCGCCGTCGACGTGACTCTTCACGCGCTGCTGGGCTCCGACGATGAGGGCCGCCGCGTGTCGGCCGCGCTCGGGGCAGCGGGTGTGAGCGTCGAGGCCTACCCTTCGGAGAGCACCGAGCGCCACGCGAATCTGATGACCGCCGCGGGCGAGCGCGTGAGCCTCTACCTCGCGACGCCGTCGGTGGCCACCGCCGAGACGATCGATCGCGCCGAGCGCGCCCTGTCCGAGGTCGACATCGCGGTCGTCGATCTCAGCGAGGTGGGGGCGGCGCTGGTGCGGCGCCGGCTCGCGGGCGCGGCGGGTGCCCCGATCTGGACCGACCTGCACGATTACGACGGCGCTGCGGAGTTCCACGAGCCGTTCCTCCGTGCGGCCGACGTCGTCTTCATGAACGACGACGCGACCGACGATCCGTGGGGGCTCATGCAGAGCTGCCTCGACCGTGGTCCGCGGCTCGCCGTGTGCACCCTGGGCGCGCGGGGCGCCGTCGCTCTCGACGCGTCGGGGGAGCGCGCGGCGGTGGACGCCATGCCGGTCGATGTCGTCGACACGAACGGCGCCGGCGACGCGTTCTTCGCCGGCTTCCTCGCCGCCTCGCTCTCGGACGCGGGCCTGAATGGATGCCTCGCCGCCGGTGCCCGTCAGGCGGTCGTGGCTCTGTCGTCCGAGCACCTGCACCCGGCGGTCGTCGCCGCCGGAGGGGTCACCAGCGCGCTTCGGTGACGTGGGCGGGGTCGGCTGACGCGTCGTAGACCCGCACCCACGCGGGACGCACCACGACGACAGCGAAGGCGGGGTCGAGCGCACGCGACCCGGGGAACTGCGCGTTGTACGCGCCGCCGTACTCTTCGCGGAGGGTGCCGTGGACGATGGTTCCGAAGCCGTCGATCTGCACCGACACCCCGTCGGTGCCGATGACGACGGCGATCCGGTGGTCGTGGCGCAGGTTCTCGGCCTTGCGTGATCCGACGAGCGTGTCGAACACGAGCGTGCCGTCGTCGAGTGCGGCGATGCCGACGAGTGCTGCCTCGGGTGCCCCCGACGGCGACACGGTGGCGACGATGCCCTGTGCTTCGGCCCGCACGAAGGCCACGAATTCCGGAACATCACGCGGATCGAACGCCATCCGCTCACAGTACGGCAGAGACACTCGCTGAGGCATCGACTCGCAGCAGAGCGGATGCTGCGCCGCGGCGTCGCGTCAGAAGCTCGTGTTGAGGGCGAAGATCGCGTGCTTCTCCTCGGCGGTGAGCGGCGACAGTGCGAGCACCTCCTGCAGAACGGGGGACTTGCGGGCGAGGTAGGTCTCGATGTCGATCTCAGGGTCTCGAGCGAGCTCGGTCTTGATCGCCCCGTACCGATCCCGGAGGTCGTCCCGTTCGCGGAGGATCGACCGCACGGCGAGGTGGTTGCGGAGGTGCAGAGTCCCCTCGACGCACACGTACACATTGCGGCGCGGATCGTCGTCCGGCGCGGCCATGGATTCCCGGTCGGTGACGCCCAGGTCGCCGCGATGTGTGTAAGCGGCTGCGACCAGCGCCGCGATCGCCGCCGGGAGTTGTCCCCGCGCCACGACGACATCGATGTCGATGACGGGCTTCGCCGCCAGTCCCGGCACCGACGTCGACCCGACGTGTTCGATCGCGAGCGCAGGGACACCCTCCAGCGCTTGCCGCAGTTCCGCCGCGACCCGCTCGAACTGCACCGGCCACTGGTCCGAGTAGGGCACGACAAGAACCGCCATGCGTCCCAGCCTCCCACCTCGCTGATCGAGGGCGTCCTTCCCCTCGTTGCCCGGCCACCCCGTGCGTCCGCCACCAGTCGGCGTCCGATCCGCCCACCCGCTCCGCCCACACACGCCGCCCACACACGCCGCCCACACACGCCGCCCACCCACGTCGCCAACTCACGCCGCCCACCCACTCTTCGCGGACACGCACCGTTCATGCCACGTACCTGCTGGACGCCCACACGTCACTCTCATGCCGCCTCGAATCGTCGTGGCGACTTCGATCTCAACTCGACCGGCGTACCGACCTCGCCGGTGACCGAGTCGGCTGGCGGATGGAGCCAGTATGTGTCGGCATCCGAGATCGGATCCCGCGTCCGCGTGATCCGCCATCGCTGGTTGTGCAGGCGAAGATGGCAGTTGCGGCACAGCGCGATCCCGTCGTCGACATCGGTGCGGCCGTGATCCTCCCACCAGTGGTCGATGTGGTGATACTCGCACTGCGAGATCGGGGCGCCGCACGACGGCCACCTGCAGCCGCCGTCGCGGGCGGCGATCGCGATGCGCTGCTTTCTCGTGAAGAGGCGAAGCTCGCGCCCGACGTCGAGGGGTCGCCCGTCCGGTCCCCACATGACGGGGATCGCGCCGGAGTCGCACAGGCGGGCCTCGATGACCCCGCCGGGGAGTGCATGTCCGCCGTCCTCGACGTGGCCGACGCCGGTGACCTCCATCTCGCCGCGCCGATCGCCGCCGGCCACCGCAGAGGCCTCGACCACGATGCGCACGCCCGGCTGGCGATCGCCGAAAGCCTGCTGCGGATCGGCGTTCGCGCCGGTGCGCAGCACGGCGACGATCGTGTCGTACTGCAACTGCTCGTTCGTCCGCTCGTCGGCTTCAGCGGCACGCGTCTTGTCTGCAGCATCCGCTCCCACGAATCGGGGCCCGCGACGAGGCCGCAGCGCGGCCTGGAGGAGTGAGTCGACCCAGGCGCCCGCCTCGTCGTCGAACAGGATGTGCGCGTGGCGCTGGCCATCCTGATCGGTCCACGTTCGGAACGATCGAGCTGTGAACCGCTCCTCGAAGCGGAGCGTCACCCCGACGGGATCGAGTCGGTCGCGGGCGACCCGTGCCTGGTGGCGGAGGTCTTCCACCGAGAGGAAGGAAGCCTCTTCGAGCAGCATGCGCACGGAACGAGCCCACGCTTGCGGCAGGAAGTCGGGCGTCAACTCCGGGTAGCGAACGACAGGCGGCTCGCCGAGTCCCGCGCGGATCGCCTGGAACTGCGCCTGCGTCAGGCTTCCCGATGAGAGCGCGCCTCGAAGTTCGCCGAGCCATTCCTCGACGACCGGCACCGGCGCATCGCATGCGCCGTCGACCTCCACCACCGGCTCCAGAGCCGGAACGAGCTCCTTGCCGGCATCCACAGCGCGCGTCACGTCGGCCCGCCCGAGTCCCGTGATCTGCTGCACGAGCGCCGTGCTGGTGCGCAGACCCTTTCGCTGGGCGAGTCCTTCGTACCCGAGCTCCCGAGACGAGCGGCGGGCTACTTCCGCCGATGCCCCCGCGACGATCAGCTCGAGCGCCTTCCGCGCGTCCGTGGTATCGGCGAGCAACCCCAGGAGCTCATCGTCGGTCAATGTCCCGACCTCTGCCCCGCCCTCGCCGAGCCGCGCGGCAACGCGGGTGGCGGCATCCGTCAACCGCATCGCGGGGGACGAAGCCAGTCTGAGGTTCATAGAACAAATATACGAATGACCTCCGACATCGGCCGCGCGGCTAGGGTGAAGACGTGCACGATGACGAACTCACCAGAGTCGTCGTGGAGAGGGCGGCGGCATCGTCCCGACCCGTCGTCGTCGGCATCTCGGGGTTCGCCGGCAGCGGCAAGTCCACGCTCGCGCGGGCTCTCGTCTCGCGTGTGGACGGGGCTGTGCGGATGCGTGGGGACGACTTCCTCGATCCCACCCGTTCACACCGTCGATCGACGGACTGGTCCGGCGTGGAGCGGTCGCGCCTCGTCGCCGATGTGCTCGTGCCGTTCCGCGAGCGGCGCGAGGATGCGGTGTTCCAGCGCTTCGACTGGGCGCAGCATCGGCTCGGCGAACCCGAGGCGTGCCGACGGCGCGGATCCTGGTGGTCGACCTCATCGGCCTCTTCCATCCGGAGTCGCTCGGCGCTCTCGATCTCACGGTCTGGTGCGATGTCGATCTCGCCACCGCTCAGGAGCGAGGCATGCGACGCGATGTCGCACTCGGTCGGAACCACGCCCGCCTCTGGAACGAGGTCTGGGTGCCGAACGACCGCGACTTCGCGGCACGCTTCGCCCCGAGGGAGCGCGCCGACATCCGATACCGATGAGGCGGACCTACCGTCAGAGCGCGACCGCGCGGGCGCATTCGCCGACCATCATCGAAGAGCGGCGCTTCGGCGTCGACCAGGCTCAGCACCGGAGCCGTGGGCCGACCCGCCTCAGTCCACCAGGCGCCGGAACACGTCGTCCGCTCTCTCCCGCACCTCGCGCTGATCCTTCGCCGGCGCTGCCGACTCAAACTGTTCCGCGCGCTCGAGCTCGTGAGCGGCGAACCGCTGGAGCACGGCGGGTGCTTCGCCCTCGCCCAGTTCGCGCGTCACAGATTTGAGGGCGATGAGGTCGGCCGCGGCATCCCGGATCTCGTCCGTCACCGAGGATTGCGCCAGCAGCGTCGGCAGGTCCATCGGCGGCAGCGCGTCGGCCGGATGATCGGCGAGCCACCGGAGCGCCGCCGCCGGGCGCAGCACATAGAAGAAGCGCTTGAGGCTCTGCGGGCCTGCCTGCTGTCGCCGTGCGACGTGCAGGTAGTGTCGCCCGATCGCGGAGCGCTCCACGACGGCGGCCGCGTACGCCAGCAGCTCATCGCGGAACGCCGCGTCGCCGTCGTAGACGATCGGCGACCGCAGCCACTCGATCGGCGTCGCGTTGCCCCGCGCGATCAGCGTCAGGGCTTTCGGCAGGTCCCAGCCGTTGACGTCGAAGGTCTTGTCGAGCGGCGTCTCGATGACATCGCGCGCAGGCCACAGTGTGAGGTACCGCTCGCGTAGGCCCACGAAGAGGAAACGGCAGTCGTAGTCGCTGTCGGGCGAGGGAAAGCCCCACGCGCGGCTGCCGCTCTCGATGGCCCACGGGATCCGCACGCCGTGCTCGGCCGCGACCACCTCCAAGCGCCGGTCGATCTCGGCCACGACCGTCGCGTCGAGACCGTCGGGGACCGCGCGCATCGCTCGACCCTACTCGTGAACATGCCGAGACGGTAATGGATGCCTCGGACACCGGCATCCGCGAGTCAGAGACGCGTGTGCGCGCCTACGGTCGCAGCGTCGCGGCGGGCTCCGGTCGGTGCACGCCGCGGGGGCGGTAGCCCAGCGCACCCGAGACCCCGGCGAGGTCGGCGAGGTACCAGAGGATCGCGAGCCACATCTCGGTGCCCTGCAGTCCGGGTTCGGTCTCGGCGAGGCCGCGGGTCGCCGGACCAGGCTCGCGGAACGCGAAACCCGCACCGGGGACCCAGGTCGGCAGGGCGTCGGAGAGCAGCCGCGCCGCCAGCTCGCGCACCTCGTCGTCGCGATAGCCCGACCCGCGTGCGAGCCACAGCGGATGCGCGACGTCGAGCACATTGCAGGCGTTCCGCGCACCCGGTGCGAACCAGCGCGGGTCGCGCGCGTGGCGCAGCACCGTGTCGATCACGCGGTCGGGGTGGGGGAGCGGCACGCCGAACTGCGCGAACGTGCCGCGCGCGGCGCGATAGAAGCCGTTCACCACCGGCAGCAGCCCGCGGTCGGGCGTCGCCGCGCCCCACATGCCGGTCTGCGGGTCGGTGCCCAGCAGCAGCCAGCCGAACAGCGCCTCCTCCACACCCGCCGGAACCGGGTGCCCTGCGCGTCTTGTCCACAGAATCGCGGTGCCGAAGCCGTCGATGTGGTGTCCGGCGCTCCACGCGTCGGTGGCCCACGGCAGACTCTCGCAGAACTCGACGACGCGTTCCGGCGTCGCCGCGGTCACCCAGGTGAGAGGAGCAGGGAATGCCGCCCCGAGCAGGTCGAGCGCGTAGCCCGTGCTCAGCACGTGATACGCGACGTCTTCGTGCGAGAAGCCGAGGCCCTCCTGCTGACGTCCGCTCGCATCGAGGGGCGCGACCGCACCGGTCGCGGCATCCTGCCACCCCTGCAGGCGGCGGATCTGCGCGTCGACCGGCGCCTGCGGCGGCGCAGTGCCGAGCAGCAGATCGGCGATCTCGATCGCGTCGGCCTGTGCGCGGACGGTGGGCGCGGCGCCAGGGCGGTCTGCGAAGAGCCCGAGGTCGTCGATCCACGCGCGCTGGAGGACGCCGGATGCCTCGACCCTCGCCCGCGCCGCGATCTCCGCGACGCGTCCGGCCAGACCGGCGAAGTCGTCGGCGGCGGCCGCGGTGGTCGGGTTGCTCGAAGTCGTGGCGGATGACGCGGCGACGGATGCGGCAGCGGCGACTGAGGTGCCCGGGTGCGCCACGTCGACGTGCGCCTCGAGCCTCGACTCGGCGGATCGTTCCGACGTGTGCGCGAGGGCAGACCCGCTCGTCGGGCCGTCCGCTCGTTGCTGCGCCGATTCGATGTCGCGCGTGAGATCGGCCTCCGACGAGGCCGCGGCGTGCGTCGATTCGAGGCCACGCGTGAGATCGGCACCCGACGAGGCCGCGGCCTGCGCCGATTCGACATCGCGCGTGAGATCGGTCTCCGAGGCCGCGGCGAGTGCCGCGAGCACCGCCGGCGGCGTCTCGAGGGGTTCGCGTGGTTCGGGTGCGTCGGGCCGGTCCTCGGTGCCCCGGGCCGCAGCATCCGCCGCCGCATCGGGGTGGATGCCGGTGTCGTCGGGCTCCACGCGCCAGCGGATGAAGCGCGCAGGGTTGCCGCCGACGACCGCGCCGGCGGGCACATCCTTGGTGATGACGGCGCTGGCCGCGAGCACCGAGTGCGAGCCGACGCGGACGCCGTCGAGGATGACCACGTGCGAGCCGATCCACACGTCGTCGCCGATCTCGATGCCCTTGGAGGTGAGCGGCTGACGGAAGACGGGCGTGCCCGACTCCATCGAGTGGTTGAACCCCAGGATCGACGTATGCGCACCGATGCGCACGCCGTCGCCCATGGTGACGCGACCGCGGATCACGGTGTACGGGTTGATGCTGCAGTCGGCGCCGGCGCGGAGGTCTCCGGTGAGATAGGCGCCCGCCGCCACGTACGTGCGGTCGCCGAGGCGCAGCACGTCGTTGTCGATCGAGGCGAGCTCAGAGAGGAAGCACTGCTCGCCGAGCTGGTGATCCGGGTGCCCGGCGACGACGGTCTGCTGAAGTGCCAGCTGCGCGTCACGCTCGGCGGGAGTCGCCTCGCTCCAGAAGTCCCAGGGCGAATACTCGTGGGCAGCGATCGCGGGGGACATGGAGGGGCTGACGGGAATCGAACCCGCGCTGTCTGCTTGGGAAGCAGAAGTTCTGCCATTGAACTACAGCCCCGGACGCCGGCATCCCGGCGTTCGCGCGCCTGTTACAGCGCCCGGCCAGCATAACAGCACGGTCCGGCTAGGCTGGCTCCGTGCTGCTGAGTGACCGCGACATCCGGCTCGAGATCGACGCGGGGCGCATCGGGCTCGACCCGTGGGATCCCGCGATGGTGCAGCCGTCGAGTGTCGACGTGCGGCTCGACCGGTACTTCCGGCTGTTCGACAACCACAAGTACCCGTTCATCGACCCGGCCGAGGACCAGCCCGAGCTGACGCGCCTCATCGAGGTCGACCCCGAAGAGCCGTTCATCCTGCACCCCGGCGAGTTCGCGCTCGGATCGACGTTCGAGCAGATCTCGCTTCCCGACGACATCGCCGCCCGCCTCGAGGGCAAGTCGTCGCTCGGCCGTCTCGGCCTCCTGACCCACTCCACCGCGGGCTTCATCGACCCCGGCTTCTCGGGCCACGTCACCCTCGAGCTCTCGAATGTCGCGACGCTGCCCATCAAGCTGTGGCCGGGCATGAAGATCGGGCAGGTCTGCTACTTCCGTCTCACCTCGCCCGCCGAGAGCCCTTACGGATCGGGCCCGTACGGCAACAGGTATCAGGGGCAGCGGGGGCCCACAGCATCCCGTTCCTTCCAGAACTTCCACCGCAGCGACGTGGGCGCGACGGATGCCGGGAGTCTCGGCGCCTGACACCCGAGTCGTGAGGGGAATGGATGCTGCGGCCCGCCGCATCCGGAACCGCTCAGGGCGTCGGACCGACGATGCCCGGCTCGCGGGCGTACACGTGCACCTGCTCGCCCTCGAGGACGAACTGCAGCGCGGTGCCCTCGGGGAAGCGGTCGCGCAGCTCTGCGGGCGCCTGCCGCCCGACGACCATCGCCGCCTGTGCGGGGTACGGCCCCGCGCCGCAGGCGCCGCCGAGGTACGAGGGGTTGTCACTCACCCCGCTGAAGACGATCAGGCACGGCACCGGCTCCTGGGTTCCGTCCCCCGTCACCTGCGGCTGCGACAGCACTGACAGACCGTAGAACGTCTCGAATGCGCGAGAGTCCTCGGTCGGGCCGCCCCAGACCTCCTCCGGCCAGGCCGCGTCGGCGTCCACCTGCAGCACACCGACCTTGCCGGCCTCGAGGCTCTGCAGCAGCGCCGTGAGCCCGGCGCCGAGGAGCATCGCCGCCACCACCGAGGCGGCCCACAGCACCGGTGTCCTGCGCCACCACGGGCGCGCCGGCGCCTCCTCATCCGGCAAGGCTTCGAGCTCGACGCCTTCACCGGCGTCGCTCCCGGGCTCCGCAGCATCCATCCCGCCCTCGTGCACCTGTGCGGGCACATCGCCGGCGCTCGCGAATTCGGGGGTGGGGGAGCCCTGTTCGGCCCGGCCCTGGGCGGCCGGCTCGGCCAGGGACGCAGCATCCGTCCCCGCGTCCGCGGCCGACGCGACCGGCGTCTGGTCCGCACCCTCGTCGGCCTCGTCAGGCGCCCGGCGCGGGCCGCCGTTGGTCGAGAGCGGGGTGCGCACCGCGCTCGCGGCGATGACGGCGGCGCTGGCGGCCGCGGCCAGTTCCTCGAGTTCGTTGAGCCGCGCCAGCGCGGCCGGGTCGTCGAGGATGTCGGCATCGCGGCCGTACGCGCGCTCGCGCAGTGCGGCGAGCTCGTCGTGCGATGCGTCGGTCGGCGTGGACATCACAGGCCTCCCCTCCCACAGCGCTCCCTCGCGCCCCCAGGCCTGGTGCCAGTGTCGCAGACAGATGTGCGGCGGGCGATCCCCAGATCGCCCGCCGCGGGGCGAGACCCCGTCCCCACACGTCAGGCCTCACCCGCGACGCGAGCCGTGTCCCCACACAGGATGACGCGCCGCCGTTTACTGCAATCTGCAGTATAAGGTCGCTGCCGAGTGCCCGGGATACCCTTTACGTTCCGCGACGGCGACCCGAAAGCCGGGCGGGAAGGAGCTTCTCGTGCCCGAACGCGAACCCTCGATCACGGGGTATCTGACGCTCGGCCTGCTGGCCGGGCGCGACTGGTCGGCCTACCAGCTCGCCGAGCAGCTGGGGCGTGGCGTGTCGGAGCTCTGGCCCTCGGCCGACCGCGGCCGGTACGCGGTGCTCAACCGGCTGCACAAGGCCGGTTTCGTCGAGACCCGGCAGGAGCACACGGGCAAGCGCGCCCGCACGATCTACTCGATCACCCCCGCGGGCCGCGAGGCGCTCGCCGCGTGGCTGCGCACGCCGGTGCGCCCGCCGACCGTCGAGTTCGAGGGCATGGTGCGGGTGCTGCTGTCGGACCAGGGCTCGATCGACGACCTCCGCGCGACCCTCGCCCGTACCCGCGAGCAGGCGCAGGCGAACCGCGAGATGTTCGCGCGGTACGCGGCGTTCATCAGCGAGACCGGCGGCACGTTCCCCGAGCGCAAGCACCTGTTCGCGCTGGCCAACACCTTCATGATCGGCCACTACGAGCACATCATCTCGTGGACGGACTGGGCCGAGAAGCAGATCGCCGACTGGCCCGACGCCGTCGAGCCGGCGCACACCCACGGCGGGCAGGTGCACGACATGCTGGCGCCCGGCCGCGAGGCTCTGAAGGGAGACGACAGCGGCGAGTGGTGACGCCCGGCCGCCGCACCTCGCGGCGCGGCCCGTGCGCACGCCGCTGCGGCTACCCCGGGCCCACGCAGCCACGGCTACCCGGGCCCGCGCCGCTACGGCCGCTACGCGTAGACGATCACGCGGTCGTCATCGCGCACGAACTGCAGCGTGGTGCCCTCGCCGAACTCCTCGAGCAGCGCCGGCGGCGCCTGCGCGGTGACGGCGATCGTCGTCGACGCGGGGGCCGAGCCGGCGGCGCACGACCCGGCCGACAGGCCGAAGTTGACGGACGCGGAGTCGTACACCCACAGGCATGTGCTGTTGGTGCCGTTGCCGAAGTCGCGGGCCGAAGCGATCGCGGTGAGACCCAGGTACTCCTCGTACGTCACGCCGTCGGGCGGCCGCGCGCCCCACATCTGCTCCGGCCACTGCCCATCGGCGTCCGCGCCGAGCACCGCGACCTGCTCGCGGTCCGGCGGCAGCTGCACCGAGCCCACCGCCACCCCCAGCACGGCCGCGATCACGAGCGACCCGCCCCAGAGGAGCGTGCGGTGCCGCTCCCACCAGGGCGTCTTCGCGACCGGCTCCCGGGCCGGAGGGCCGGCCGGCGGTTCCTCTCGAACCGTCGAGACCTCGCCCGGCTCGCCGGGGCGCGGCACCTCACCCGCCGGCGTGCCGGCAGTGCGCCCTTCGAGTTCGTGCAGCCGCCGGAGCGCCTCCGGATCGTCGCGGATATCGGCGTCGGGCCCGTACGCGCGCAGCCGCAGCGCCCTCAGCTCGGCAGCCGCGTCGGCAGCCGCGTCGGTGGCAGCATCGGCCGCCTCGTCGGTCGGGTCGTCGGACATCGGCGACATTGTCGTCGACCCCGGCGTCCGGGAAGTGAACGCGCAGGTGTCGGGTCGATGAACGCCGCCCGCGGTGCCGTCGTCCCGGCTCAGTGCGCGGTGCGCACTCCGACGAGGTCGTGCACGAGCACGGCCGCCGCGCGGGCGCCCTGGCCCGCCGCGACGATGAGCTGCTGCGGACCGGGGGACGCAGCATCCCCTGCGGCATACAACCCCGGCAGCGACGTGCGCCCGGAGCGGTCGGTGACCAGGTTGCCGAATTCGTCGCGCTCGAGGTCGATGCCGCCGATGAAGTCGAGCGCGGGGTGCCACTGCGGCCTGACGAACCCGCCGTCGATCTCGATGCGCGCCCCGTCGGCGAGGCGTACGGCGGTCACGGTGCCGCGGTCGCCCTCGAGGTCGTCGATGACCCGTCGCTCGACGACGATTCCGGATGCTGCGAGCTCGGCCTCTTCGACCGTGTCGACGGCATCCGTGCCGTTGGTGAAGACGGTGAGTCTGTCGGTCCAGCGGGCGATGAGGCGGGCGCGCGCGGCGAGGTCGCGGGTCTCGCCGATGAGGGCGAGGGGCCGGTCCTGCAGCTCCCACGCGTCGCACGCGGCGCAGCTGAAGAGGCTCATGCCGTAGAAGGCGCGCAGGCTCGGGATGGCGGGGAGGGTTTCGCGCAGGCCGGCCGCGACGATCACCGAACGCGCGGCGACGGCGGGCGGGACACCCCGGCCGCGGCCCTGGAGGGCCGCGAGGAAGCGGAGCCCCTCGCCGCAGTCGCGCTCCTGCAGCGCCGTCACGACGGTGCGATCGAACACCTGCACGTTGGGGTAGGCGGCGAGCTCGGCGCGCGCGAGCTTGCGGAGCTCCAGCGGCGGAACGCCGTCGCGCGTGAGGAAGCCGTGCGAGCGCAGCGTCGCGGCGTTGCGCGGGCGGCCGGCGTCGATGAGCACGACCGACGCGCGGGCGCGTCCGAGGTTGAGCGCCGCCGAGAGCCCGGCCGGGCCGCCGCCGACGATGACGACGTCGACCTCGGTCGAGGGGGCGGCGGAGGTGGGGTCAGTCATGGCCGTCTCCTTGGGGAGGAAGCGCCGCGATGACCGGGTGGTCCTTCGCGATGACGCCGGTCTTGGCCGCGCCGCCGGGCGATCCGATGTCGTCGAAGAACTCGACGTTGGCCTTGTAGTAGTCCTGCCACTCGTCGGGCAGGTCGTCTTCGTAGTAGATCGCCTCGACCGGGCACACCGGCTCGCAGGCGCCGCAGTCCACGCACTCGTCGGGGTGGATGTACAGCGACCGCTCACCCTCGTAGATGCAGTCCACCGGGCACTCGTCGATGCAGGCGCGGTCCTTCACATCGACGCAGGGCAGGGCGATCACGTACGTCACTTGACGAGCGCTCCCCGCGAGATCGCGACCTGCTCGTCGCGCGGCACGACCTTGACGCGCTCGCGCGTGTGCACGTGCTCGGCGCCGAGCGAGCGCTCGTGCGCGTCGAGGGCGAGCCAGCCGTCCCACGTCGTGAACTCGACCTCGCGCTCCTCGAGCAGGTCGAGCACGTCGCCGTCGACCCTCGGGGCCGAAAGACGACCGGCCTCGACGTCCGACACGAGGTGCGCGATCGTCTCCATCGCGTCGGACTTCGTGTGCCCGATGAGCCCGACGGGCCCGCGCTTGATCCAGCCCGTGGCGTAGAGCCCGGCGATCACCGGGGTGCTCTCGTCGCCCGTGACCGCAGCATCCCGCACCCGTCCTTCGACGTTCGAGACGACGCCGGCGCGCGCGTCGAACGGCGCGTCGATGACGGGGGTGCCGTAGTAGCCGACGGCGCGGTAGACCTGCTGCACCGCGATCTCGCGGAACTCGCCGGTGCCCTGCACACGGCCCTCGTCGCCGACGGGCTCGGTGCGCTCGAAGCGGATGCCTTCGACACGGCCCTCGCCGAGCACCTCGACGGGGGAGTGGTAGAAGTGCAGGTGCAGGCGGCGGCTGGCGCCCGTGGACTCGCGCGTGCGCCAGCTCTCGAGGATGCGGAGCATGACCTTCAGCTGGTTGGTCGCCGGCGTGATGCCCTCGAGGTAGGCGAAGTCCTCGTCGTGCACGACGATGTCGACGTTCGGCACCTCGCCGAGCTCGCGCAGCTCGATGGGCGTGAACTTGATGTCGGCAGGGCCGCGGCGGCCGAACACGTGCACGTCGGTGACGGCGGAGGCCTCGAGGCCCGCGAGCACGTTGTCGGGGATCTCGGTGGGACGCAGGTCCACGGCGTGTTTGGCGAGCACGCGGGCGACGTCGAGCGCGACGTTGCCGTTGCCGATGACTGCGACCTCGCGCTGGTCGAGCGTCCACTCGGTGGGGACGTCAGGGTGACCGTCGAACCACGCGACGAAGTCGGCGGCGCCGTACGAGCCCTCGAGGTCGATGCCGGGGATGTCGAGCGCGGCGTCGCGGATCGCGCCGGTCGCGAGGATCACGGCGTCGTAGCGCTCCTGCAGCTCGTCGATCGAGATGTCGCGGCCGACCTCGACGTTGCCGATGAAGCGCGTGGTGCCGGCATCCAGCATCTCGTGCAGCGAGTTGACGATGCCCTTGATGCGGGGGTGGTCGGGTGCGACGCCGTAGCGGATGAGGCCGTAGGGCGCCGGCAGCGACTCGAACAGGTCGATCGCGACGGTGCCGCCGGCCTCGACGACGGAGTTGGTGAGGATGTTGCCCGCGTAGATGCCGGCGGGGCCAGCGCCGACGATCGCGACGCGGAGGTTCTGGAGGTTCGAGGTCACGAGGTGGGTGCCTTCCGGAGAGCGAGGGGGTCGTAGTTCGAGAGATCGAGGGTCGCGAGCGCGGCGGGCGCGTACGGGCTGAGCCGCACCACGTCGCCGACGACCACGACGGCGGGCGAGCGGATGCCTCGTTCCGCGGCCTGGTGCGCGATGGTCGAGAGGGTTCCGACCGTGACCCGCTGGCGGGGTCCGTATCCATCCTCGACGACGGCGACGGGGCAGTCCGCACCGCGCTCGCCGCGGGCCAGGGTGATCGCGGAGTTCGCCAGGGTGCCGATGCCCATCAGCAGCACGACGGTGTGGTCGCGGCCGCCGCCGAGCGACTCGATCTGGTCGTGGGCGGTGGCGACCGTGAAGGCTGTCGAGACGCCGCGATGGGTCAGCGGGATGCCGGCGATCGCGGGCACCGAGATGGCGCTGGTGATGCCGGGCACGACCTCGACGTGCACGCCCGCCTCCTGGCACGCGTGCAGCTCTTCGCCGCCGCGGCCGAAGACGTACGGGTCGCCGCCCTTGAGCCGGACGACGGTCTTGCCGTCGTGCGCGAGCTGCACGAGGAGGGCGTTGATGGCGTCCTGCGGCACCGCGTGGTGGCCGGGGCGCTTGCCCACGTCGACGACCTCGGCGCGGAGGTCGACGCCGTCGGACGCGAGGCCGTCGAGCACGGCGCGCGCGCCGAGCCGGTCGGCGACGATGACGTCGGCCGCCTCGAGGGCGCGCAGCCCCTTCACGGTGAGCAGGCCCGCGTCGCCGGGTCCTGCCCCGACGAGCCACACCTTGCCGTACGCGGTCATCGGGCGCCTCCCGAAAGGAGCAGGCCTCGGCGCTTCAGCATCCGTCGCTCGAGCGGTCCGAAGAAGACGAGCTCGATGAGGATGCCGATCACGAGGATGAGGATGATGGTCGCGAGCACGCCCGCGAGGTCGGCCAGCTCGCGCGACTGCTGCAGCATCGAGCCCAGGCCGAAGCCGATCGAGCCGCCGGTCGCGATGATCTCGGCCGCCATGAGCGAGCGCCACGAGAACGCCCAGCCCTGCTTGAGGCCGGCGAGGTAGCCGGGGAGGGCGGCGGGCAGGATCACCGAGGTCGCCAGCTGCCAGCGCGATGCGCCGAGCACGGTGCCCACGCGCCGCAGCTGCGGCGGCACCTGGTCGATGCCGGCGATGAGGCCGTTGACGATGGACGGGATCGCGCCCATGAGGATCACGAAGTAGACGGTGGCGTCCGACAGGCCGAACCAGATGATGGCGGCGGGCACCCACGCGACCGACGGCAGCACCTGCAGACCCGAGATGATCGGGCCGACCGCGCGGCGGATGGGCCGCACCTCGGCCAGCAGCAGGCCGATGGGCGTGCCGACGACGATCGCGATGAGGAAGCCGACGACGCCGCGCTCGAGGCTCGTGGCGACGGCCTCCTGCAGGCGGCCGGTGTCCCACGCGTACCCGAGGGCGTTCCACACGTCGACCGGGCTCGGCACCTTGTCGGGGCGCGGGTCGGCGATCACGACGTAGAGCTGCCACGCGACGATCAGCAGGATGACGAACACGATCGGCGGCACAACGCTCTGGGCGACGCGGCGCCAGCGGCTGGGCCCGGTGTCGGCGTCGGTCTGGAGGCGGTCGAGGCCGGCTTCCAGGGACCGGAGGTCGTCGGAGTGAGTGGACTCTGCTCGATTGCTGTTCTGGGCGGCATCCGCCTTCGAGAGGGTCACGGTGTCATGCGGCATTGCGGCGGATCTCCTTCCGCAGCTGCTCGGTGATCTCCACCGAGAGGGCAGCGACCTCGGGCGACTCGATGCGGCGGCCCGTGGTCTTCGTGATCTGCCACTGCTGCACGACGCGGCCGGGGCGGCTGCCGAGCAGCACGACGCGCTGGCCGAGGCGTGCGGCCTCGCGCACGTTGTGGGTGACGAACACGATGGTGCGGCCGGTCGCGCGCCACACGCGCTCGAGCTCCTCGTGGAGGAGGTCGCGCGTGATGGCGTCGAGCGCGGCGAACGGCTCGTCCATCAGCAGCACCGGCCGGTCCTGGGCGAGGGCGCGCGCGAGCGCGACGCGCTGGCGCATGCCGCCGGAGAGTTCGTGCGGGCGCTTCTCCGCAGCATCCGCCAGATTCACGGTGTCGAGGAGGGCGAGCGCCTTGTCGCGGCGCTCGCCGCGGGGGACGCCGCGCAGGCGCAGCGCGAGCTCGACGTTCTTGCGGGCTGTCAGCCACGGCATGAGCGCCGACTCCTGGAACATGACGGCCGAGCCCTCGGCGGGGGTCTCGATGCGCCCCGCGGAGGGACGATCGAGACCCGCGACGAGGTTGAGCAGGGTCGACTTGCCGCACCCCGACGCACCCAGCAGGCACACGAACTCGCCCGGGGCGATGTCGAGCGACACGTCCTCGAGCACGACCGGCCCGGCGCCGAAGCGCTTGGAGACGCCGTCGATCCGCACCGCGGGTGCGGGGGCGGGCGCGGCGACCGGAACGGGCGTGACGCTGTCGAAGCTCGGGGCGAGCGGCTTGGTCGTGCCCGCTGCGGCGGGCGCGCCCGCCGCCGGCGCCGCGTGCGCGGCCCCGGAGGCGGAAGCGGGTGCGGGTGTCATGTTCAGTCCTCGCCGAGTCCTGCTGCCGACACGGTGTCGGCGCCGGCGGCCTTCAGCTGCTCGTTGAGCAGCCGCAGGTCGAACAGGCCCTCGATCGAGCCCTGCTTCTGCGTGCCGGCTTCGATGCCGTTCTCGACGAGCGTCTGGAACGTGTCGGCGTGCGGGTCGACCGAGAACGAGACGTGCTCGAGCGCGCGGGCGATGACGTCGTCGGCGAGCGGCTTGCCGGTCTCCTTCTCGATCGCGCCGTTGATGACGGCTGGCGCCTCGTCGGGGTTGTCGGCGATCCACTGCACGGCGGCCTCGTGGCCCTTCAGCAGGTCGGCGACCACGTCGGGGTGCTCATCGAGGAACTCCTTGCGCACCAGCAGCACCGTCGTCGGGAACTCGCCGTCCTCCCAGAGGTCGGCCTCGTCCTGCAGCACGTGGGCGCCGGCGTCGATGATGAGGCGCGACACCCACGGCTCGGGCAGCCACGCGCCGTCGAGCTGGCCGTCCTGGAAGAGCGTCAGCGTCTGCGCGTTCTCGGTCGGCGTGATCTGCACGTCGCCGCCGCCGGCGGTGTCGGTCTCGAAGCCCTGGTCGGCGAGCCATACGCGCGCGGCGACGTCCTGCGTGTTGCCGAGCTGCGGGGTCGCGATCGTGGTGCCCTCGAGGTCGGCGGGGGTGTCGATGCCGTCGCGCACGACGAGCGCCGCGCCGCCGGTCGCGGCACCCGCGACGATGCGCGCCGACTCGCCGCCGGACTGGATGAACGTGTTGATCGACGGGTTCGGCCCGATGTACGTGGCGTCGATCGCGCCGGCCGAGAGCGCCTCGATCGCGGCGGGGCCGGCGTTGAAGACCTGCGTCGTGACGTCCACGTCGCCGAGGGCGTCCTCGAACAGCCCCTCTTCGAGGCCGACGAGCGCCGGCGCGTGGGTGACGTTCGCGAAGTAGCCGAGGCGCAGCTCGGTCACCGGGGCGGCGTCGCCGCCGTCGCCCGCGTCCGCCGCGGCGGAGGCGCAGCCGGCCATCATCGCTGCCACGAGTCCCAGGGTTGTGAGTGCAGTCGCAGTGCGGATTTTGTTCACGGTGTCGCCTCCTTAGTTCGGGTGGTGCTCAGTGGATGGTGTGTGCGACCGGTCAGTCGCGCACGATGCCGGCGGCGAGCGTTGCGCCGTCGGACGGATGGATCACGAGGAACGAGCCCCCGTGGC
Organism: Microbacterium sp. NPDC056044; assembly: GCF_042267145.1. Lineage (NCBI taxonomy): Bacteria > Bacillati > Actinomycetota > Actinomycetes > Micrococcales > Microbacteriaceae > Microbacterium > Microbacterium sp. NPDC056044. The sequence continues at coordinate 607,453 of NZ_JBHJWZ010000002.1, forward strand.
GGCTCGCGGCGTACGGCTCGAGCGGCAGGTCGGCCGCCAGCCGCAGCCGCACGCGGCCGATGTCGTTGGTCTCGAGCGTCTGCGCCGGCCCGTGGGTGAGCGCATCGAGGTCGTAGCGCGACTCGATCTGCGCGACGATGGCCTGCACGGTCGCGGTGCCGTGCTTGACGAGCACGCGGATGCCGGGGGTCAGTGCCCGCGCGTCGAGCTGGAACAGTTCGGCATCGAACTCGCGGCGGCCGGCGGGCAGCGTGCCCGCGGCGACCACGACCGCGCCGCGCGCGGTGTCGATGTCGCGGTCGAACTCGAGCGACACGGACTGCGGGGCAGTGGCCTCGTCGACCACGGCCCCCGCGGCGCGGATGCCGGTGACCGTGGTCGCCGAGCCGCCCGGGAAGACCTCGACCCGGTCGCCCACCCGCACGACGCCGCTCGAGATGCGGCCGGCGACGGCGCGGTAGTCGCGCAGGCGCTCGGCCTCGGCCGCGTCGATGCCCGGGGCGAGGCCGCCCTGCGGGCGCAGCACGAGCTGCACCGGCAGGCGCAGCGGCTCGAGCTCGCGCTCGGCGTCGTCGGCGGCGGGCAGCGTCTCGAGCAGTTCGAGCAGCGCCGGACCCTCGTACCAGGGCGTGCGCTCCGAGCGGTCGACGATGTTGTCGCCCTCGAGGGCCGACACCGGGATGACGTGCAGGTCCTCGATGCCGAGCTCGGCCGCCACCTTCTCGGCCTGGGCCGCGACGTCGTCGAAGATCTCCTGCGAGAAACCGACGAGGTCGATCTTGTTGACCGCGACGATGACGTGGGGAACGCGCAGCAGCGCGACCACGGCGAGGTGCCGCTTCGTCTGCTCGAGCACGCCCTTGCGTCCGTCGACGAGCACGATCACGGCGTCGGCCGTCGTCGCGCCGGTGACCATGTTGCGCGTGTACTGCACGTGACCGGGGCAGTCGGCGAGGATGAACGACCGCGCGCCCGTCGAGAAGTAGCGGTACGCGACGTCGATCGTGATGCCCTGCTCGCGTTCGGCGCGGAGGCCGTCGGTGAGGAGGGCGAAGTCGAACGCGCCGTGCGCGAAGCCGCGATCGGCCGACGTGCGGGCGACCTGCTCGAGCTGGTCGGCGAGGATCGCCTTCGAGTCGTGCAGCAGGCGGCCGACGAGGGTCGACTTGCCGTCGTCGACCGAGCCCGCCGTGGCGAACCGGAACAGCGTGGGCTGGGCGATGAGAGTCGCGGTCATCAGAAGTACCCGTCCTTCTTGCGGTCCTCCATGGCCGCCTCGCTGAGGCGGTCGTCGGCGCGCGTCGCGCCGCGCTCGGTGATCGTCGAGACGGCGACCTCTGCGACGATCGCAGCGAGGTCCGCAGCATCCGATTCCACCGCTCCGGTGCAGCTCATGTCGCCGACCGTGCGGTAGCGGACGACGCGGCGCTCGACTGTCTCGTTCTCGCGCGGCGGCGAGAACTCGCCGACGGGGCGCCACATGCCGTCGCGGGCGTACACGTCGCGCTCGTGCGCGAAGTACAGCGGCGGCAGCGCGATGCCCTCGCGCTCGATGTAGCGCCAGACGTCGAGCTCGGTCCAGTTCGAGATCGGGAACGCGCGCACGTGCTGGCCCGGCGTGTGGCGGCCGTTGTACAGGCTCCACAGCTCGGGGCGCTGGTTGCGCGGGTCCCACTGGCCGAACTCGTCGCGCAGCGAGATGATGCGCTCCTTGGCGCGCGCCTTGTCTTCGTCGCGACGGGCGCCGCCGAAGACGGCGTCGTGGCGGCCGGCGGCGATCGCGTCGAGCAGTGGCAGCGTCTGCAGCGGGTTGCGGGTGCCGTCGGCGCGCTCCTGCAGGCGGCCGTCGTCGATGTAGTCCTGCACCTTCGCGACCTCGAGGCGGATGCCGAGGCGCTCGACGGTCTCGTCGCGGAAGGCGATGACCTCGGGGAAGTTGTGGCCGGTGTCGACGTGGAGCACCGGGAAGGGCACGCGGCCCGGTGCGAACGCCTTGGTGGCCAGGTGCAGCACGACGACGGAGTCCTTGCCGCCCGAGAACAGCAGCACGGGGCGCTCGAACTCGGCGACGACCTCGCGGATGACGTGGATGGCCTCGGCCTCGAGCAGGTCGAGCGTCGAGAGCGCCGTGGAGGGTGCAGCGATCGTGTCGGTCATTCGTGGAGCCCGCATTCGGTCTTGGCCGAACCGGCCCAGCGGCCGGATCGGGGGTCTTCGCCGGGGGCGACCGGCTTCGTGCACGGCTCGCACCCGATCGAGGGGTAGCCGAACCCGACGAGCAGGTTCACCGGCGCCTTGTGGGCGGCCGCATAAGAGAGGACGTCGTCGAAGCTCCACGCCGCGACCGGGTTCACCTTGACGAGGCCGTTGCGCTCGTCCCACGTCACGAGCGGCGTGTTCGTGCGGGTCGGCGCCTCGTCGCGGCGCACGCCCGTGAACCACACCTCGTAGCCGCCGAGCGCGTCCTGCAGGGGAGCGACCTTGCGCCGCGCGCAGCACAGGCCCGGGTCGCGCTCGAAGAGCTTCGCGCCGAACTCGGCGTCCTGCTCGGCGACGGTCTGGTCGGGCGTGATGTCGACGATCCGCACGTCGAGCGCCCGCTGCACCTCGTCGCGCGTCGCGTAGGTCTCGGTGAAGTGGTAGCCGGTGTCGAGGAACAGCACGTCGACGCCGGGAAGCTGCTCGGCCACCAGGTGCGGCAGCGCGGCATCGGCCATCGAGCAGGCGACGGCCGCAGCATCCGTCCCGAAATTCCGCGCGACCCACGCGACCACTTCGGCAGCGGATGCCTCGTGGTCGGTGAGGCTGCCGAGCTCGAGGTTGCCCTGCTCGGCGAGTGCGGCGAGCTCTGCGTGCGAGCGCTTCGTCGCGACGCGGGGGGCGAGCGAGACGGTCACTGGAGCGCCTCCTCGTCGGCGCGGTGCGCCCACTGGGCGAACGTCTCGTCGGCAGCGGCGTCGCGGTCCGCGAGGAAGCGCTTGACGACCCGCTCGGTGTAGTCGGCGATGCCGTCGGCGGCGACCTTGAGGCCTCGCACCGTGCGGCCGAGTCCCGGATCGTCGCGGTCGGCGTTCACGAGGCCGCCGCCGAGGTGCACCTGGTAGCCCGGCACCTGCTCGCCGTCGATCGTGACGAGCTGGCCCTTGAGGCCGATGTCGGCCGTCTGGATGCGCGCGCACGAGTTGGGGCAGCCGTTGACGTGGAGCGAGATCGGGTGCGGCAGGTCGAATTGCTCGAGGCGCTTCTCGAGGTCGAGCACCGCCGCCGTCGCGTACGCCTTGGTCTCGACGATCGCGAGCTTGCAGAACTCGATGCCGGTGCACGCGATCGTGCCGCGGCGGATGAGGCTCGGGCGGGCCGACAGGCCGAGTTCGTCGAGGCCGGCGATGAAGGGCTCGACGTTCTCGTCGGGGATGTCGAGGAACACGAACTTCTGGTGCGGCGTCGTGCGCAGGCGCGTCGAGCCGTGGGCCTCGAGCAGGTCGGCGAGCTTTGCGAGCGTCGGGCCGGAGACGCGGCCGACGATCGGCGTCGCGCCGATGTACGAGAGGCCGTCCTTCTGCTTGTGCACGCCCACGTGGTCGCCCTGCGTCAGCGGCTTCGGCGCGGCGGGGCCGTCGGGCAGCTCGTAGCCGAGGTACTCGTCCTGCAGCACCTGGCGGAACTTCTCGGCGCCCCACTCGGCGAGCAGGAACTTGAGACGCGCCTTGTTGCGCAGGCGGCGGTAGCCGTAGTCGCGGAAGATCTGCGCGACGCCGTGCCACGCCTCCGCCACCCGCTCCGGTGCGACGAAGACGCCGAGGCGCTCCGCGAGACGCGGGGTGGTCGAGAGGCCGCCGCCGACCCACAGGTCGTAGCCGATGCCCAGCGACGGGTGCTCGACGGCGACGAAGGCGACGTCGTTGATCTCGTGCACGACGTCCTGGCTGGGGTGGCCGGTGATCGCGGACTTGAACTTGCGGGGCAGGTTCGCGAGCGACTCGTCGCCGATGAACCGCGACGTGATCTCGTCGATCTGCGGCGTCGGGTCGATGAGCTCGTCGGCCGAGATGCCGGCGACCGGCGAGCCGAGGATGACGCGGGGCACGTCGCCGCACGCCTCGGTGGTGCCGAGCCCGACCGCCTCGAGGCGGCGCCAGATCTCGGGCACGTCCTCGACGCGGATCCAGTGCAGCTGGATGTTCTGGCGGTCGGTGACGTCGGCGGTGCCGCGGCCGAAGTCGTTCGAGATGCCGGCGATCACGCGCAGCTGCTCGGTGGTGAGCTGGCCGCCGTCGATGCGCACGCGCATCATGAAGTACTCGTCCTCGAGCTCTTCGGGGGTCAGGGTCGCGGTGCGGCCGCCGTCGATGCCGGGCTTGCGCTGCGTGTAGAGCCCCCACACGCGGAAGCGGCCGTGCAGATCGGTCGGGTCGATCGACGCGAACCCGCCCTTCGAGTAGATGTTCTCGATGCGGTCGCGCACGCTCAGGCCGTTGTCGACCTGCTTCCACTCCTCGTTGCCGTTGAGCGGGCTGGTGCCGTCGACCTTCCACTGGCCGTTCGGCTTCGACGACGGGCGCGGCGGGCGCACGGCGGCGCGCGGGCGCTCTGCGGCCGCGAGCGCTTCGGTGTCGCTGATGGTCACGGTGGCCTCCGGGGTGAATCCCGGGGCGTCCCCCGGGCGGGACCCTATCGAGTCCATTCCGTGAGGCTAGAAGCGCGCGGGCGCCGGACCTATCCGAGCGTCAAGTGACGTTAACCGACGTAACCGTGCGTCACACAGTTGCGGGTGGACGCCTTTGTGGACCGGGTCCGGCTATTTTGCGGCTTCGTTGTAGCGATCGACCACGATGTCGACGAGGGCCGCCGGCGGCTCGTCGTCGCCGAGCAGCGGCGGTGCGACCGGGGCGCCGGCCGCGAGGCGTACGGCGAGGTCGTGGAAGTAGCCGGGCGCGAGGAGGTAGTCCACGACGACCACGCGGCCGGCGCGCGCCGCGGCGTCTGCGACGGCGACGTCGACGCGGGGGTCGGCGGCGGCGAGGAAGCCGACAGTGACGTCACGGTCCAGCCGGGCCCCCAGCATCCGTCCGATCTCTCTGCAGTCCTCGTTCGCACGGTCGTCGCTGGACCCTGCCACCGCGAGCACGAGCGCGTCGTCGGGGGAGAGCCCGAGGGGTTCGAGGCGGGCGAGGAGCGCGTCGACGAGGCGGGGGTCAGGGCCGAGGGCGGGTGCGATGACGACGTCGTCGCGCCCCGCCGACTGCTGGATGAGGTCGACGCGCACGTGATACCCCGCCGAGAGCAGCAGCGGCACGATCACGACGGGCGTCCCCTCAGGGATCGCGTCGAGGGATGCCGCGACATCCGGCTGCTGCACATCCACGTGGCCGAGGCGGACCATGACGCCGGGGAGCCGCCGCGCCACGGCGTCGACGAGTGCCGCGACCGCCGCCTGTCCCGTGGGCGACGACGTGCCGTGCGAGATGGCGAGGAGCGCAGGCTGGGGCATGTGGCCCATTGTGCCCCGCGCGTGTGACGCGCGTGTGACGGCATGGCGCCCGGACGGTGGGAAGTCCGGACTTCGCACGATCTGGGGTCGGTTCTCCCGCGAAACCTGGACCGCGGCATGAACGCCGAAGGGTGGTCTCCGCGTGTGCGGGGACCACCCTTCGGGGGATGGATGCTGCGGCTCAGGCCGCGCCAGCCTCCCGGCCGCGTGAGAACCCGGCGTCGAAGCCGCGCTCGTACGCCTGCTGGGTGCGCCGGCCTCCGCGGCCGTGGTGACCGTGGTGGCGGTGGTCGCCGTGGCTCCAGCCGTGGCCGTGGTCCCCGTGCGGGTGCCCGTTGCCCTCGTGGTCGTGGTGGCTGTGCCCGGCGTGCGCGTGGTGGCCGTGGCAGCCCTCATCGCCGTAGCCGCGCAGGGGCTCGTCGAAGCGCTCGGCCGGGTGGCCGGGACGCCCAGGCGCGAACCCGCGGTGGCGGTTGCGGCCGTAGCCGCCGTGCACGTCGGGGTCGAACGGACGCGGACGCCCACCGAGCCCAGGACCGAAGCCCGGCCCGAACCCGCCCCGGAAGCCCGGACCGAAGCCCGGACCGAAGCCCGGACGCCCGAACCCGCCGAAGCCGCGCTCGCGGCCGGCGGCGTTCTCGTCCCAGCCGAGTTCGCGGGCGATGGCCTCGAGCGAGCCGGTCAAGGCCGTGTACGCCTCGTCATCGCCGACGGCGGCGACCACACGTGCGCGGATGCCGTCGACGATCGCGCCGATCCGTTCCTTCTCGGCACGGCCCAGGTCCGTGAGGACCCACGTGCCGTCGCCCTGCTCTTCGGCCCAGCCGCGCTCCTCGATGCCGCGCAGGCGCTTGCCCTTGCGGGCGAGGCGCTCACGGAGCTCGGGGGCGTCGACGTCGCCCGAGAGCACGTTCAGCAGCATCCAGTCGCGTCGGGTGATGCCCTCGGCCTCGAGCGCCGTCGCGAACTCGCGCGTCAGCAGCCCGTCGACCGCACGCAGCCAGTAGCCGAGCGGCTTCTTGTCGGTGGGGCGGGTCTCGTTCTCTTCGTTGTCATCGATGTCGTTCATGAGGAAGTCCTTTCGGGGGCGGCGCGGAGGGCCGCCCGGTAATACATGTCGAAGTGCATGTACATGCAGTGTGACATGCACCTTAGATCCATGTCAAGTCGCATGTAAATTGGACGCATGCCGTCCACTCCCGACGACCCGTCCGACGCGATCGCCGCCGCCCTCGCCCGACTTCGTGGACGACGGATGCCTCGGCCCCCGTGGGTGGAAGGCCCCGGCCCGCATGGCGCGGGCCCGCACGGGCACGGTCACGCGGGGCCGCACGGCCACGACGCGGACGGCTCGGCGCACATGCATCCCGACGGCACGATCCACGGGTTCCCGGGTCGCGGCGGGCGCGGCGGTCCGTGGGGGCGCGGGGGACCGGGCCCCGGATTCGGCGCACCGCCGTGGGCAGGCGGAGGAGGTCGCTTCGGCGGCCCGGCGCGCATGAGGCTGCTCGAGGCGCTGGCCGCGGCATCCCATCCCCTCTCGGTGGGCGAGATCGCCGACGCCGTGGGCGTCGATCAGCCGCGGGCGTCGCGGCTGGTGCAGCAGGCAGTCCAGCTGGATCTGGTGCGGCGCGAGGCCGATCCCGACGACGCCCGGCGCACGCGCGTCGCGCTGACCGATGCCGGCACGCGTCTGGTGCGAGGGTTCCGCGGCGAACGGCGCGAGGCGATCGACTCGGCGCTCGCGACCTTCACCGACGCCGAGCGCGCCGAGCTCGCGCGCCTGCTCACGAAGCTCGCCGACGCCTGGCCCGGCGCCACCTGACACCCGCCGCCCGCCGCCGCTCACCTGTCACGACGTGCCGCGGCGAGCGATACCTCGTGACAGGTGAGCAGAGGGGGTCAGAAGCTGGTGACGAGGTCGCCGAGCACCGCCTCGAGCTTCGACGGGTCGGTGGCGTCGTAGTAGTGGGCGCCGGTCGCGCTCGAGATGGACTGCAGCGTCGCCACGTCAGCGTCGGCGCCGTAGGCCAGCGTGAAGATGAGCACCGGCGTCGCGTGGTGCATGTCCTTCAGGTTCGCGAGCATCTGGTCGGCGCTGATCGTCGGCGCGTTCGGGGCGTCGTTCTCGCCGTCCGACAGCAGCACGATGGCGTTGATGTGGTCGCTCGACCACGACGCCGCCTGCTGCGCGGCGAAGGTGTCGACCGCCTGGTACAGCGGGGTGTCGCCCATCGAGGTGATGCCGCCGAGCGCGCCCAGGAAGCCGTCGCGCGACGCGCCGATGTCGGAGACCGGTGACACCAGCCCCGGCACCATCGCGCCGTCGGGTGCCTGCGCGAAGGCCGCGAGGCCGACGTCGTCGCCGGTGGTGAAGTGGCCGAGGGCCGCCTCGATCGCCTTGCGGGCCTGCGTGAGCTTCGTGTCGCTGGCCGAGATCGGCTCGTCCATCGAGCCCGACACGTCGAGCAGGAACAGCACGTTCGCGCGCTTGCGCACGTCGGGGAACGACGCCTGCACGGCGCTCACCACGTCGGCGCCGGGGAAGGCGAGCGTGCCGCCCTGGTCGCCGTCGAGCTGCCCGACCTGCTGCACGCCCTCGTCGAGGTCGCGGTTGAGGTCGCGGTAGCCGGCGGTGCGCACGGCGGCCTGGCCCTGCGCGGTGTGCGTGAAGCGGATGAAGTCCGCCGCGGCCTCCGACTCGACCGGGTCGATCCACGCGCCGGTGAGGCGCATGACGGGGTTGTCGGCGGTGTAGTAGCCGTCGGCCGGGTAGATCGGCACGAGCTGCTCGGCGGGCGGCTCCGCCTGGGTGCGCGTGATGCCGTCGCGGCTCGTGATGCCGCGGTTGTAGTCCCACACCGACTTCTCGTCGACGATGACCGCCGAGAGGAAGTCGGCAGTGGAACCGGATGCCTCGGCCTGGCGCGCGTGCCAGAGGAAGTGCTCGGGCGTGGCCATGTAGTGGCTCGTCGCCGTCTCGTTCTCGTGCACCTCCGCCTGCACGGCGGCATCCTGCACCTGGGCGGCGGTGAAGTCCGTCATGGAGCCGGCGGCTGTGCCGTACGACGCGAACATCGCCGCCTCGCCGCTCGTCGCGACGAGCGGGCTCGTCTTCCCGAGCTTGAACGCGCCCCACTCGGGGTGGCCGAGCCCGCTCCACAGGTCGGGGTCGCCGGCGGCCTCGAAGATCTCGGTCCAGGTCGGGGCCGCAGCATCCCATCCGATCGCCGCAGCCAGGTTCTCGGGCATGGCGAGCACGATGTCCGACAGTGCGACGCTGGTGCCCTCGGCACGGAGGTTGGTGGCGCCGGAGGCCTGTGCCACGTCGACCCAGGTCGACGAGTCGGGCAGCCACACCGTGGGCTTCTGGTCGTCGGCGAGGTTCGGGAAGCCGGTGGCCACGACGGCCGCGGCGACGCCCGACTTCTCCCGGGTGGTGCTCACCGTCACGCACGAGCCCGCGACGTTGCGCGGCCGGCTGTTGTACGCGGCGGCGAGGCCCTCGACCATCTCGGCGTTCTCGAACGACGACAGCACGTTGACGGTCGCGCAGGGCTCCGCTCCGGCGGTGGCGGCGGGTTCGTCCTCGGGGAAGACGATCGGCTCGGCGACGACGGGCGTCTCGGGCGCGGGGCCGGCGGCCGGCTCCTCGGAGCCCGAGAGGTTCGACACGATCGCCCACGAGACGCTGCTGATCGAGCCGACCAGCACCACGATGCCGACGATCGTCGTCGCGATCAGGGCGTTCCGGCGGCGCTTGCGGCGGCGTTCGCGGCGCTCGTCGATCGCGGACGGCTTCGCCGACGGCCTCGCGGACTTCGTCGCGGCAGGGGTCGAGAAGGTGGGGGGAGGGGTCGGCGAAGACGCCGACGTCATAGGTGCGTTCTTCGGTTCGGAGGTCTGGCCCCGGCGGGGGCCAGGGACGTCCTCGTCGCCGCGCGTTCCATCGCGCATGGGGGGCATCCTCAAAGCGGGTGCGGCTGCCAAGCCGGGCGGGGGGTCACCGGTCCCAGGGTCCGGTGTGGCTAGAGCCTAACGCGAGTGAAGTTGCGAGGCGAGGGAGAGGACGCCGTGAGATCACCGAGAGGCGGTGTTCAGCATGCCGATCAGAACCGCCGTCCACCAGGCCGTCTGTGACACGACCGCGCTCCAGACGCACCACAGCCGGAGCCTCGCGGGGAGCGCCGAGAACCGCACACGGCCGGGCAGCCGGTCGAGTTCGTCGGTCAATCGCGTCATCGCGACGCCGTTCATCGCGGCGATGAGCACGGCGATCATCTTGATAGCGGTGAGCGGCTGCGAGAGGTCGGGCTGGAGGAACGCGCCCGTCGCGAGCAGGCCCGCGATCCCCAGCCACGCCAGCGCCGTCACCGGGGCCTCCGTACGGCGGAGGTCGTCGAGCGAGGTGCGCCGCAGCATCCAGAGCAGTCCGCTCATCTCGAGCAGCACCGCCGCCCCGAGTCCCACGATCACGGACGCCAGATGTCCGAACAGCGCCGGCGTGTGCAGCCACTCGTGGGGCACAACGGACGTGCCGATCCACATCGACAGCAGCCACGCGATCAGCACCCACCAGTAGCCGACCGCGCGGCGGTGGCGCGCGGCGCGCAGGCGCTCGGCGCGTTGGCGCTGGATCAGCGGGATCGTCACGGTGCCTCTCGGGTATGGCGGTGTCGCACGCGAGCGAGACGACCCCCCGGCCGCTCGGTGCCCGAGAGCGAGGGTAGCGGATGCTGCGGCCCGCGCGGTCGGCAGCATCCGCGCCCGACGGGGTCAGCGCGCGATGTCTTTGGGACGCAGCTTGACGGGGATCAGCAGCAGGAGGCCCACGAGCAGCACGATCACGATGCCGAGGATGCCGTAGTGGGTGGCGCCGAACGCCGCGATGAAGGTCGCCCACAGGAGCGGCGAGAGGAAGCTCATCACGCGGCCCGTGGTCGCGTAGAGGCCGAAGACCTCGCCCTGCATGCCGCTCGGCGTCACGCGCGCGAGCAGCGACCGGCTCGACGCCTGCGCCGGGCCGACGGCGGCCGACAGGATGATGCCGCCCACCCAGAACACCGGCTTGCCGCCCTCGCGGAGGAAGAAGACGAACAGGGCGCTCACGATGAGGATCGTGAGCGCCGTGATGATGACCGCCCGTGCGCCGAACCGGTCGTCGAGGCGGCCGGCGATGATCGTCGACACACCCGCGACGAGGTTGAGGGCGATGCCGAACGCGATCACCTCGGTCGCGCTGAACCCGAACGACACCGCGGCGAGCACGCCGCCGAACGCGAAGACGCCGGCGAGGCCGTCGCGGTAGACGGCGCTCGCGATGAGGAACCAGAAGGTCGGCCGGTGCTGGCGGAAGAGGGCGACGATGTCGTGGACGAGCACGACGTAGCCCTCGAAGAACCCGACCTTGCGGCGGCCGGGGTCAGCCGGCGACTCCGGCACCAGGAAGACGAACGGCAGGGCGAACAGCACGGTCCACACCGCCGCGCCGACCGCGATGAGGCGGTACGCCAGGCCGTCCGACACGTCGAGGCCGAACCAGTCGAAGGTGTTCAGCACGACGACGATCGCGAGCGCGAGGATGCCGCCGATGTACCCCATGCCCCAGCCGAGCCCGCTGACGCGGCCGATCGTCTTCGGGGTCGAGACCTGCACGAGCATCGCGTTGTAGTTGACGCCCGCGATCTCGGACGAGACCGACCCGAGGGCCACGAGGATCGCGCCGAGCCAGAAGAACTGCGGCTCGGAGTAGACGAAGAAGAGCGCGAACTGCAGGAGCGCGAGCACCGCGGTCGCGCCGACCACCCAGCGCTTCTTGGTGCCGGCGGCGTCGGCCCGCTGGCCCAGCACGGGGGCGAGCAGGAGGATCAGGATGCCCGCGGCGAACGTGACCCAGCCGTACCACTCCGACAGGTCGGCGAGCGCTCCGCAGTACGCGGTGCTCGCGTCGGCGGCGCTCGAGCACACCATGTCGCCGTTCGCGTTCTGCTTCGCGACGTCGGCCGGCAAGAAGGCGTCCGACACGAGGTAGAGCGAGACGAAGACGAACGTCAGGATGACCGAGTTGAAGGGCTGCGTCGCCCAGTCCCACAGCGCCCACGCGAACACCCGCCGCCGCGGCACGGGGGTGTCGTCGAGGCCGTCGGTGCCCAGGGCGGCGGTCGACAGGACGTGCTCCGGCGACGGGCCGGAATCCGCGGGGACACCGGGCTGCGAGGGCGTGCCGGACTCGTCGGAGCCGGGGGTGGGAGAGCTCATGTTCGTCACACTAAGGCCCTTCGGTGAACTGGTGCGGAATCAAGGTAGCGCTCCGAGCCCGCGTGGTGCTTTGCTTCGTTCATGACAGGGGAAAACGCGCCCGAGACGAAGTTCAACGGGCGTCTCGCGATCCTTCTCGCGATGGCGATGTTCGTGCTCGTGGTCGACACGTCGATCATGAACGTCTCGATCTCGGCGGTGGTGAAGGAGCTCCATACGACCGCGAGCGCCGTGCAGGGCGCGATCGCCCTCGAAGCCCTCGTCTCGGCCGCGTTCATCCTCATCGGCGGCAAGATGGGCGACCTGATCGGGCGCAAGCTGGCGTACATCCTGGGTCTCATCGGGTACGCCGTCGGCGCCGTCGCGATGACGCTCGCACAGGACATCACGGCCGTCATCATCTTCTGGGCCGTGATCGGCGGGATCGGCGCATCCCTTCTCCTCCCCTCGATGCAGTCCCTCATCCACGGCAACTTCGCCGGCGCCCACCAGAAGCGCGTGTACGCGCTCGTCGGCGCGTCGGCCGCCATCGCCGCCGCCGTCGGCCCGCTCCTCGGCGGTTTCATCACCACGTTCTGGTCGTACCGCGTGGCCTTCGGCCTCGAGGCGCTGATCATCCTCGTCGTGCTGCTCGGGGTCGGTCTCGTGAAGGACGTCAAGTACACCGGCGACCGCTCGATCGACCTCGTGGGCGCGGCGCTGTCGGTCATCGGCATGGGCGGCGTGGTGCTCGGCATCCTGGTGTGGCAGGAGGGCGGGAGCTACGTCGGCATCATCATCGGCCTCGGCGCCGTCGCGCTCGGCGGCCTCGCGTGGTGGCTCAACTCGCGCAAGAAGAAGGGCAAGCCGGTCCTCCTCGACCCGGCGCTCTTCTCGTCCAAGCCGTTCCGCACCGGCGTGAGCGGACAGCTGCTGCAGCAGATCGCCCTCGGCGGCACGATGATCGTGCTGCCGCTGTACCTGCAGATGGTGCTCGAGTACAACGCGCTCGAGGCCGGCCTGTCGATCGCGCCGCTGTCGCTCAGCATGTTCGCGGTGGCGATCTGGGCAGGGCGCCGCGCCAAGGGGCGGCCCGCGAACCTCATCCTGCTCGGCTTCTCGCTCGCGGCGGTGGGCCTCATCGCCATCGTGCCGCTGGTGCCGATCGCCGACACCGGCTGGTACCTCACGATCCCGCTCATCATCGCGGGCTCGGGCCTCGGACTGCTGGTCTCGCAGCTCAACAACTACACGCTGTCGCCGATCTCCGACGAGCGCGTCAGTGAGGCCGCGGGCGTCAACTCGGCGGCCGGCTCGTTCGGCCTGTCGTTCGGTCTGGCCTTCGCGGGCGCCATCATGCTCGCGACCCTCGCGTTCTCGTTCACGGCACTTGCGAACTCCAGCACGGTGCTCACCGCCGAGCAGCAGCAGCAGGTGTCCACCACCCTCGAGGAGGACGCCGAACTCATGTCGAACACTGCGCTCACGCAGCTGCTGGCCGACGAGACGCCGGAGACCTCGGCGGAGGTGCTCCGCATCAACGACGAAGCCCGCCACATCGCGCTCCAGGTCGCGCTGCTCATCCCGATCCTCGCGGCGGTGCTCGGCGTGCTCAACGGGTTCCGGATGCGGCGCCTGCCCGACCCCAAGCCCAACGAGGCGGTGGAGGGGATGCTGGGCGGCTGAGCCGTCGCTTCGGCGACGCCGGCGGCGCACGAGATGAGGATGACGGATGCTTCGGGGCGCAGCATCCGTCATCCACCACCCGTAGGGTGACGACATGACCGACGAACGGCACGGCGGGCGACCCCGCTCGCGCAAGCACCAGCGGCGACTCGAGGAGTTCGACGGTCAGGAGGAGGCGTTCGTCCGCTACTTCAAGGAGCGGGTCTACGCCACCTTCACGGGTCTCGCGATCGTGCTCGTGGTGTCGGCGAGCGATCACGCAGAGCCCGACCACGCGTTCTTCGCGCTCGTGCTGGGCGTCATCGGCATCACGGCCGCCGGGTTCGTGTCGGACATCGTGTCGCACCTCGCGGTGCACCAGGAGTTCCCGAGCGGCGCGGAGTTCGCGGTGCTGGGCCGCATCGCCGGGGGAGCGCTCGGCACCGTGGTCGTGCCCGGCATCCTGATCGCGCTCGCGTGGCTCGACGTGATGCACCTCGAGACCGCGCTGCGGGTGTCGAGCATCGTCTACATCGCGACGCTGGGCGTGATCGGCTGGGCAGCCGTGCGCCGCGCGCGGCTGTCGTGGACGCAGAAGCTCGTCGCCCTCGGCATCCTTCTGGCCCTGGGCCTGCTCGTGATCGGGCTGCAGACCCTCGCGCACTCGATCTGACAATGCGTCGGCCAAGTTGAGTCGAGTCATATCAACTTTGACTTGACGGATGCTGCGACCCGGGCGTATGGTTGAGCCATCGCGACTCAACCTCAGGGTGGACCGCGAGAAGACTTCCCTGTAACCCCGGGTGGCAGCATCCGTCTGCGCCCATACGAAGGAGAGATACACATGGCACGTGCTGTTGGAATCGACCTCGGTACGACCAACTCGGTCGTGAGCGTCCTCGAGGGCGGCGAGCCCAAGGTCATCGCGAACGCCGAGGGCTTCCGCACGACCCCTTCGGTCGTCGCGTACACCAAGGACGGCGAGGTGCTCGTCGGCGAGACCGCGAAGCGCCAGGCCGTCACGAACGTCGACCGCACCGTCTCGTCGGTCAAGCGCCACATGGGCACCGACTGGGGCTTCGACGTCGACGGCAAGAAGTGGACGCCGCAGGAGATCTCCGCGCGCATCCTCCAGAAGCTCAAGCGCGACGCCGAGCAGTACCTCGGCGACACGGTGACCGACGCCGTCATCACCGTCCCCGCGTACTTCAACGACGCCGAGCGCCAGGCCACCAAGGAGGCCGGCGAGATCTCGGGTCTCAACGTCCTGCGCATCATCAACGAGCCGACCGCCGCGGCCCTGGCCTACGGGCTCGACAAGGGCAAGGAGGACGAGCTCATCCTCGTCTTCGACCTCGGTGGCGGTACCTTCGACGTCTCCCTCCTCGAGGTGGGCAAGGACGACGACTTCTCGACCATCCAGGTGCGCGCGACCGCCGGTGACAACCGCCTCGGCGGCGACGACTGGGACCAGCGCCTCGTCGACTACCTCATCAAGCAGTTCAAGGACACCACCGGTGTCGACGTCTCGGGCGACAAGATCGCCCTGCAGCGCCTCAAGGAGGCCGCGGAGCAGGCGAAGAAGGAGCTCTCCTCTTCGACCAGCACCTCGGTGAACCTGCCGTACCTGTCGCTCACCGACTCGGGCCCCGTGTCGCTGTCGGAGACCATCACGCGCGCGAAGTTCGAGGACCTCACGAAGGACCTCCTCGACCGCACCAAGAAGCCCTTCGAGGACGTCATCCGCGAGGCCGGCATCAAGGTGTCCGACATCGACCACGTCGTGCTCGTCGGCGGTTCGACCCGCATGCCCGCGGTGTCGGAGCTCGTCATGAAGGAGGCCGGCAAGGAGGCGAACAAGGGCGTCAACCCCGACGAGGTCGTCGCCGTGGGCGCCGCTCTGCAGGCCGGTGTGCTGAAGGGCGAGCGCAAGGACGTCCTCCTCATCGACGTCACCCCGCTGAGCCTCGGCATCGAGACCAAGGGCGGCATCATGACGAAGCTCATCGAGCGCAACACCGCCATCCCGACCAAGCGCAGCGAGACCTTCACCACCGCCGACGACAACCAGCCGTCGGTCGCGATCCAGGTCTTCCAGGGCGAGCGCGAGTTCACGCGCGACAACAAGCCGCTGGGCACGTTCGAGCTGACCGGCATCGCGCCGGCCCCGCGCGGCATCCCGCAGGTCGAGGTCACCTTCGACATCGACGCGAACGGCATCGTCCACGTGTCCGCCAAGGACAAGGGCACCGGCAAGGAGCAGTCGATGACGATCACTGGCGGCTCGTCGCTGCCGAAGGACGACATCGAGCGCATGGTGCGCGAGGCCGAGGAGCACGCCGCCGACGACAAGAAGCGTCGCGAGGCCGCCGAGGTGCGCAACCAGGCCGAGACGCTGTCGTACTCGATCGAGAAGCTCATCAAGGAGAACGAGGACAAGCTCCCCGCCGAGGTGAAGACCGAGGTGCAGGGCGACGTCGACGCTCTCAAGACCGCTCTCGCGGGTGAGGACGACGAGGCCGTGAAGACGGCGTTCGACAAGCTCAACCAGAGCCAGGGCAAGCTGGGCGAGGCCATCTATGCGTCGAGCCAGGCTTCGCAGGCTGCTCCGGATGCTGCGGCCGGCGCCGAGGGCGACGGCCAGGCCCCGACCGACTCCGATGAGGACGTCGTGGACGCCGAGGTCGTGGACGACGAGGACGAGAAGAAGTAACCATGGCGAACAAGGACCACAACCCGGGGCCGGTCGAAGAACCGGCCGACGGCGAAGAGGTCCGGCCTGAGGGCGAGGGGTCGGAGGCGAACGCCTCCGGCCCCGCGCCGCAGGACGGGCAGGACGAGCTCACGGTGGACGACATCCTGGGCGCGACCCAGAACCCCGACGCCGCCGCCGAGGACGCCGTGCTCGCCGACCTCGAGTCGCAGCTGCTCAACGACCTCAAGCGACTGCAGGCCGAGTACGCCAACTACCGCCGCCGCACCGAGGAGCAGCGCGAGGTCGAGATCGAGCGCGCCCAGGGCGCGGTCGCGAAGGGCATCCTCCCGGTGCTCGACGACCTCGACCGCGCCGAGAAGCACGGCGACCTGGAGCAGGGATCGGCCTTCGCGGCCATCGCTGAGAAGCTCCGCGGCGTCGCCGAGCGCATCGGACTCACCACCTACGGCGTCGCGGGCGAGGTGTTCGACCCGCAGCAGCACGAGGCGATCTTCCAGGTGCCGACGCCCGGCGCGACCGAGACCACGATCGTCGAGGTCGTCGAGATCGGCTACCGCCTCGGCTCGGTGGAACTGCGTCCGGCGAAGGTCGTCGTCGCGGTTCCCGCCGAGTAGCCCGAAGGAGGCTCCATGGCCAGTCAGGACTGGTTCGACAAGGACTTCTACGCGGTGCTCGGCGTCTCGAAGGACGTCAGCGAGGCGGACCTCAAGAAGACGTATCGCAAGCTCGCGCGGAAGTACCACCCCGACTCCAACCAGGGTGACGCGGCCGCCGAAGCCAAGTTCAAGGAGGTCAGCGAGGCGTACTCGGTGCTCTCCGACGCGGAGCAGCGCAAGGAGTACGACCAGATCCGCGCGATGGGCTCGGGCGCTCGCTTCACCGCGGGCGGCCAGGGCGGCGCCGGCGGCTTCGAGGACGTCTTCTCGATGTTCAACCAGGGCCGCGGCGCCCGCTACCAGAGCGCCGAGGACTTCGACGACATCTTCGCGATGTTCAACCAGCAGCAGGGCGGCTCGGGCTTCGGCTCCGGCCGGTTCGGGCAGCCGAGCGGCGGCTATCGCGGCTTCGGCGGCCCGACCCGCGGCGCCGACGTCACGGCGCGCACGACGATCGACTTCGTCACCGCGACCAAGGGCGAGACGATCACGCTCCAGGGCGAGGACGGCAAGCCGTTCAAGGTGAAGATCCCCGCGGGCGTCTCGGACGGCCAGAAGATCCGGCTGCGCGGCCGCGGGCGTCATTCGCCCGACGGCGGCGAGAACGGCGACATCGTCGTGCAGGTCACCGTGCGTCCGCACCCCGTGTTCACGCGCGACGGGCTGAACCTCCGCGTCACCGTGCCGGTGACGTTCACCGAGGCTGCGCTCGGCGCCACCATCGAGGTGCCGACGCTCGGCGGCGATCCGGTGCGGCTGCGCGTCGCCCCGGGTACGCCGTCCGGCCGCGTGCTGCGCGTCAAGGGGCGCGGCGTCGAGTCCACCAAGGGCACCGGCGACCTCCTCGCCGAGGTGCAGGTGGCCGTGCCGTCGCACCTGGACGAGGCCGCGCGCGAGGCCCTCGAGCGCTTCCAGAGCCTCGAGCCGAAGGAGAACCCGCGCGCCGACCTCATGACGAAGGCACGGGGCTGACCCACCATGTCCCCGAATCAGGCGATGAGGCGAATACAGGCTGGTTTGCGGCGCGAACGGCCTGATTTCGCCGCATCGCCTGATTCGAGCACGGGCACGGGGACGGGCACCGGCACGGGCATGGGCACGAGGTCGGGCATGGGCACGAGGTCGGGCATGGGCACGAGGTCGGGGAGGTGACGAGATGACCGAGGACGACATCGACGCGGATGCTCCGATCTTCGCGATCGCCGTCGCCGCCGAGCTGTCGGGGATGCACCCGCAGACGCTCCGTCAGTACGACCGGCTCGGCCTGGTCGTGCCCGCCCGTACGCAGGGCGGCTCACGACGCTATTCGCTGCGGCACGTGGAGCAGCTCCGCGAGGTCGCCCGCATGTCGTCGGACGGCATCGGCCTCCCCGCGATCGTGCGCATCCTCGAGCTCGAGAACCGCGTGCAAGAGCTCCACGGCCGCGTCCGCGACCTCGAGGAACGCATGCGCGCCGAGCTCGAGAAGCGCCCGGGCGCCCGCGTCTTCGCCGCCGGTTCCACCGGCTCAGTGGTGACGCTCCGCCACGGCACGCGCGTCCGCCGCGCGACCGAGGTCGTGGTGTGGAGCCCGCGCACGCCGATCACGCAGCAGAGCGAGCCGCCAGGCGAGACGCCGGCGAGCTGACTCACGGAGAGGGAGGGGACGGATGCTGCGTCCCCTCCCTCTTCGCATGCGCTCGAGCCGTGCGTCAGACGTGTCGCGCGCGCCGTGTGGTGAGGAGCGCGCCGAGCACGATCAGGCCGACCGCCCCGAGCGGGACCAGCGGGGAGAGCCCGCCGCCGCCCGTCGCCGGGAGCGGACGCGTGCCGGCGGTGTTCGTCAGCGTGAGCTCGGCCGTCTGGGGCGAGCGCACCTCCGCGATCGGCAGCGTGACGACGCCGTCCTGGTCGGGGACCAGTGCCTCGCCGCCGACGCTCCAGATCGGGGTGCCCCAATCGACGCCGGGGATCGACGGCAGGTCCGCCTCTCGCGCCTCGATGATCGTCCCGACCGGGAAGTACGGCGAGGTGATCGTCACGTTCGGCTGGAGTTCGATCCGGTCCTGCGGGACGTAATTCAGCCACCAGTCGGCCGGGAAGGTGGTGCCCGCCGGGACCGACGACGAGCCGTCGCCGGCGACGACCTTCGTGACCGCCCAGCGGGTCAATGCGACCACGGAGTTCGTGACCTCGAGCACCGGCGTCTCGTCGAGACCGATCTCGACGAAGCTCGCGGGACTCCACGTGGTCTCGCCCCACTCGTAGCCCTCGGGGAGGGCCGACGTGTCGGGCTCCTCTTCGAGCAGGTTGACGACCGTGCCGACCGGGAACGAGATCGGGTTGTCGTCGGCATCGACAGGACCGGCCGTCGTGCCATCGGCCGGGAGCTCGAAGCGGCCGACCAGCACGTCGCGGCTGGGCAGGTGGGCCACGTAGTCGATCGTGAACGAGTCGACGAGGAGGTCGTCAGGATCGATGCCGTCCATGTTCTTCTGCACCAGGAACGTGCCCTCGATGAGTGACGCGCTGTTGGTCAGCGTCGCCGTCACGGATGCGGAATCGTTCTGGCCGATGACGAGTTCTTCAGAGTCGAACGCGGCCTGCAGCCAGGAGATGTGCCGGACAGTCGGAGCGGACTGCTCCTCGTACCTCACGATGGTGCCGTAGGGGAACAGCAGTGGCTGACCGGCGGCGTCGACGGGGCCCACGCCTTCCTCGCTGTTGCCGGGGACTCGCAGGATCCCGCTGTCGATGATGTCCTCTTCCTCGCCGGTCGGGAAGAACGCGGTCCACGCGACGCTGTATTCGAGCCCCGGCGGCACCTGGTCGGACGGGACACCGTCGAACGTCTTCCTGATGTTGAAGGTGCCCTCCTTCAGTGCGTTCGTGACCTCGATCTCGATGTCGACGTCCGGCTCGGTCGACGGGGGAAGCTCGATGCTCACGATCTCTCCGAAGGCGGGCGTGTAGGTCGCCGGTACGCCGTCGCCGATCGTGACGTTCACCACGGGCGGCTTCCAGTCGCCCGGATTCTCGACGGGCTCGCCTTCGAAGGTCGGCGGAAGCTCCGCGAGCTCCAGGGTCTCCGCGCCGGTCTCGAGGTCGGTGATGAGCTGCGGCTCGCCGACCGGCAGCGCGAGCTCCGTGCGGGCACCCTCGGGGTTGCCGTTGTAGGTGACGGCATAGCCGAACCGGG
Source organism: Microbacterium sp. NPDC056044 (assembly GCF_042267145.1). Classification (NCBI taxonomy): domain Bacteria; kingdom Bacillati; phylum Actinomycetota; class Actinomycetes; order Micrococcales; family Microbacteriaceae; genus Microbacterium; species Microbacterium sp. NPDC056044. Next base: position 627,396 of record NZ_JBHJWZ010000002.1, read on the forward strand.
GATCGGCGGCCGCCCCCTCGGCGTGCTTCACGATCGTGATCGTGCGACCGTCCTCGGTCGGGGTGATCACGTTCGTGAGCTCGACGGCGACCGTGGTGTCCGCATCCGTGATCACGAACGTGCGGCCGGGGTTCCAGCCGACGCCGCTCCAGTCGTATCCGAGAGGCGGGGTGATGCCCGCGAGGTTCTCGCTCAGGATGATGCGCGTGCCGACCGGGAACTGCTGCCCGACGTCGACCACGCTGCCGTCCAGCGGCACGTCGAGAACGCCTGAGATCGGATCGGCTCCGGGTGTGAGCGCAGTCCATTCGACGGGAACCGTGCCCTGCAGAACCGGGTCTCCGCCTGAGGGGTCGTCGATCGTCTTCGAGACGCTGAACGTGCCCATCAGCTGTGTCGCAACGTTGGTGACCACCACCTGTGCCGTGGTGCCCGCCCCGACGATGAGCGGGTTCGGTGCGATCGTGACGTCCTCGTCCCACTCCCACCCGGGGATCGTCTCCGGCGCGATCTCGGCGAAGGTCACACGGGTGCCCTCGGGGAACCGCTCGCCCGCGGCAATCGGCGTGCCGTCGGCGGGCACCTCGAGCGAGCCGACGCTCACGGTCCTGTCCGGCTCCACGGCGCGGTAGTTGACGGTGAAGGTCAGCCCTTCGGGCAGCTGGTCCGGCTCGATGCCTTCGACCTGCTTGCGCACGACGAACGTGCCGCTGGCGTCATTGCACGAGATCTCGGCCGAGAACAGGAACGAGTGGACCTCTCCGCCCTGGATGATCACGTTCTGCCCGATCACCTGGCCGTCGAGCGGCGCGGCGTTGACGGTGACAGAGGCGTTCGGCGCGTAGATCGAGCCGTCGATGCGCGCCTGTCCCGCAGCCACGGTGACATCGCCGGTGAGCTGCGACAGATCCCACACGATGTACGGCGAGTGCACGCCCTGCGGGTCCGCGCGGGCGCCGATCACCTCGGTCGTCCCCGCGGGTACGCGGATGACGAGCGGGTTCGAGACGCCGGGCGTCGGTCCGGGGGAGAACTGGATGAGCGACGCGCCCGCGATGTCGGCGTAGTCCACGATGTTGGGCTGGTCGGGGCTCAGCTCCTCGAGGACGACGCGGTCGCCCGCGTCTTCGGCGACGCCGACCGGGTAGCCGACGCCGGTGGTGGGGTCGGCGATGTCGTCGAAGCAGCTCGACGCCTCCTCCCACGATGCGTCGCGGTTCGCCTCGACGTAGTCGGCGACGGCGGTGCCGGAGGTGCTGGCTGTGTAGATGCTGCCGCCTCCGACCGCACCGGCCGGGGGCGCCGCGTTCGCCGGATACTGCTGATGGGTCGTGTCGATGAGCGGGGTCTGGTCGACGTCGGAGGGATTCTGGTTCAGCCGCAGCCAGTCGGCGCGTGCGAACGCCTGCCAGCCGCCGTCGCGCTGGACCATCTTGAGGTCGCCCCACAGTTCGGGGTTCGTGGTGCCGGCGCTCGTGATGGCAAGGATGCCGGTGCTCGCGGTGCTGTACTCGCCGACGAGGAAGCGCGTGGGGTCGCCGTCGACGGTGGGCAGGTCGTAATCGCCGGTGCCGGCCGACACGTGGATGATCGTGTACTGCCCGCTGCTGCCCTGCACGGTGGCGGTGCCGCCGACCGCGATGCTGCCCTCGGTCTCCTGGTTCTGCAGCAGCGCGTCTTCGCGGGCGTAGACGGTGAAGCCGCCTGCGATCGCGAAGGGATTGACGGAATCGGGATAGGCGGCCGCCGCCGGCTGCGGATCGATCGCTCCCACGACGACCGCGCCGGTGGCGGCGAGCAGTGTCGCGGTGATCCCTGCGACGACGCGTCGCAGGCGTGGGCGGCCGAATCGTGGCATTGCGAGACCCCTCTCCCGCCGAGGCGCGAGGGAGCACGCCTCGGTAGTCGTACCCTATCGGTCCGCGTCAACCGGACAATGGAGCGATTCACGCGCACGCACACGGATCGCCCGGCGACGGAAGCTCGTCGTCGAGCCGCCCGTCGGCAACCGGAGAGGGCTCAGTTCGCGGCGTCGACCCCGCGGTGCGTGCGGAACAGCTTCCAGTCGGACCGCGAGAGGTCGGCGTACGCATACGCCCACTCCAGGATCGCCTCGCCCGCGACCTTGCCCCCGCCGACGTAGCCCGCCACCGCCGCCGACAGCGGGGACTGACCGTGCGCACGTGCGAGGGTCGCCGCGCACGCGTCGGCGTACCAGAGGAACGCCGAGTCGTCGAGCGCGTCCATGTCGAACCCGCCCTTCTTGTCGCGGAACTGGCGGACGTAGAAGTCGCGCTGCGCCCCGTACGTCGAACGCCGCAGATAGCCGAGGAACGGGTCCGACACGGACTGCAGGATGCGCTGCATGCCGACCACGCGGCCGCCGTCGCCGAACTGATCGATGAACCGGGTCACGACCTCGGGTTGCTCGGCCTTGCCGTGCTCGATCAGCACGCTCCTCCCCGCCTCCTTGCCCTGCAGCAGCAGGACGTCGTCGTCGCCGTCCTGCATGGAGATGACGAAGCACCGCGTGCCGACGCTACCCACCCCGACCACGCGCAGGGCGATGTCCGAGAGGCGGTACTTCTGCAGGAGAGCCCTGATGTCGATGTTCGCCGACTGCACGTACTGGTCGAAGACGCCGAGGACGCGCTCCTCCGACTGCGCGTCGATGTGGGTCATCGTCGGCGGCGCCTCGACGAAGACCACGCGGCCCTCGTCGTCGACCTGCGTCATCTTCTTGGCCGCTCGCGCGCCGGTGCGCTTCTCCGCCTCTTTGATCGCGGAGTCGATGGCCGCCTGCGTGTCGGCGTCGACCGCGCGCTCGGCCGCCAGGGCGTCGAAGCGGTCGTAGTAGCGCTTCAGCGGGCTGCGCTTGGCGCCCGTGCCGAGCGCACGGGCGTACACGCGCACGGCGTCCAGCGACGCCTCACGCACGACCTTGTCGGCGCGGCCGGTCGACTGCCCTGCGATCACGATGCTGGTGACCAGGCGCTTGACGTCCCACTCCCACGGCGCCCACGCGGCCTCGTCGAAGTCGTTGAGGTCGAAGACGAGGGATCGCTGCGGCGAGGCGTACAAGCCGAAGTTCGACACGTGCGCGTCCCCGCACGACCCGACGCTCACGCCGCTCGACGGCGATCGGGCGAGATCGGCGGCCATCAGCGCTGCCGTCCCTCGGTAGAACGCGAACGCGCTCGCCGCCATGCGCTCCGTGCGCAGCGGGACGAGCTCCGGGACGCGCTCCGCGTCCTGTCCGTCGAGGATCCCCATCGGGTCGCGGTCGTTCGTCGGCAGCTCGGCGAGAGACTCACGCGGATTGCGCTGGCGGGCGGCGCGGCCCTCGGCGACGTGGTCGGCGTAGGACGGCAGCGGGGCCCACGTGCGTCCGATGGGCGAGGCATCGATCGTAGACATGGGCCCAGTGTGGCACTGCGTGGCGGCCGCCCGGAAGAGCGGTACCCTGACGCCGTGACCCGCGCCGCGCAGCCCGCTCCGCCCCCTGCGATCTCGCCGAGCCTGCGCGTGCTCCTCATCCTCGCCGCGACCGTCGTGGTGCTCGCGGGCGTCTATTTCGCACGGAGTCTGATCGGCCCGCTGGCGCTCGCCATCGTGCTCGTCGTGATCTGCGAGCCGATCCGCCGACCGCTCGAGCGCCGCGGCTGGCCACGCTGGACGGGCACGACCGCCGTCATCCTGCTCGCCTACCTGGTCCTCGTGGTCATGGGTCTGCTGCTGTGGGTGGCGGGGGTGCAGTTCGCCGGCCTCGTGTCGGACTATCTCGATCAGCTGCGCGGCAGCCTCGACGACGCGCTCGCCTGGCTCCAGTCCGCCGGGCTGGATCAGCAGGCGACGGATGCTGCGGCCTCGGTCCTCGACCCCAAGGCGCTGCTGGGGCTCGTGGGGAGCATCGGCGGCACGGTCATCGGGGTGGCCACCGCGCTCTTCTTCGTCGTCTCCTACGTCATCTTCACCGCGGCGGACGCCGCGCGCTACCGCGACGCGGAGCGCGTCTTCGGCGCCGGCCGCCGCCCGGTTCTGGCCCGGATCGGACGCCTGAACCGAGGCATCCGTCGCTACTACGTCGTCAATGCGTCGTTCGGCGCCGTCGTCGCGATCATCGACGGCCTCGCACTCTGGGCGCTCGGCGTGCCCGCCCCGATCGTGTGGGCGGTGCTCGCCTTCGTGACGAACTTCATCCCGAACATCGGGTTCGTGCTGGGCCTCATCCCGCCGGCCGTGCTCGCGTTCGTGGTCGGCGGCTGGCCGCTGTTCCTCGCCGTCATCGCAATCTACTGCGTCGTGAACGTGGTGCTGCAGGTGCTCGTGCAGCCGAAGTTCGTGAGCGACGCGGTCGACCTCAGCCTCACGCTGAGCTTCTTCTCGGTCGTGTTCTGGACGTTCGTGATCGGCCCGCTCGGCGCGATCCTGTCGATCCCGCTGACGTTGTTCGTGCGCACGCTGGTGCTCGAGGGCGATCCTGGCTCACTATGGCTGCGATGGCTGTCGGGCGACCGCACGGCCACGCCGGCGTCCGCCGCCCGCGAATCACTCACCGACTCCTGATCCACCCTCGACCGCACCACCCGATTCCACCCGGAGCCCCGATGACCCAGACCTCGCTCGACCGGCCGATCCCCGAGCAGCCCTCCTCGCCCCGCAGCAGCGCGGGCATGTTCGACGCGTCGAGCGAGCGGTCGCTCGAGTCGCTGGCCCTCGGCGTCGGTGCGATCTCGTTCGTCGTCGTGGCTCTCGTGTCGCTGATCGCCTTCCAGTTCCAGGCGGCGCCCATCTCGGGCCCGGGCTCCGTCGGCCAGTTCGCAGCCATCGCCTCCGGCGTCGTCGCCTTCCTGGCGGTGGTCGCGGGCCGCGTCATCGTGCATCGCCACGAGGGCGGCCGCCGCCTGCACGTGCTGGACTACATCGACGTCGCGGCCCTCGCCTTCGCGCACGGCGTGATCGCACTGCTCGGCTGGACGCTGCTCGCCGTGATCCTCGAGCAGGCGTTCATCGGCGCGACGGTCTTCGCGCTGCCGGTGCTGCTCCTCGCCGGCGCGACCGCGGCGATGAGCGGCTACCTCGCGTTCTACTCCGCCACGCACATGGACCTCCAGCTGCTCGCGGTCGTGCTGGCCGTGTTCCTGGTGTTCGGCGTCCTCGCCAGCATGCTCACCGCGAGCGACCCCGACTGGTGGAAGGACAACCTGAGCGCCCTCGGCATGTCGTCGAACGTGTCGGCCTTCGCGTTCAACATCACGATCATCGTCGCCGGCTTCCTCGTGACGACGCTCGCACGCTACTCGACCCGCGGCATCCCGACGTCGAACCCGAAGGGGATCGGCCGTGTGCGCACGACGCTCATCGTGCTCGGCGTGTTCCTCGGCATGGTGGGACTGTTTCCGGTCGACAAGTTCTTCGCCCTGCACACCGGTGTCGCATCGGGCATGGTCGCCGCGTTCGGCGTGCTCGTGATCGCGCTGCCGAAGTGGATCACCGGCATCCCGCGGGCCTTCGTCGCGCTCGGCTGGCTGTTCCTGGCCGTCACCCTGCTGCTCGCGGTGTTCTTCTTCATCGGGTACTACACGCTGACGGCGGTCGAGCTCGTGGCCGGCATCCTCGTGTTCACGTGGATCGTGCTGTTCATCCGCAACGCGGCCGCCCTCCAGCAGGACGCGCGACAGCAGGCGTCCGCCGACTGAGGTCTCGCCCGCACCCCGCCCCGTCCCGCGGCGGGGCTGGCTATTCGGCCGATCAGCGCGGCGAAGATAGCCTGCGGGCATGACGCATCACGAGGCGAACGTCCTGCTCGGCGAGAGAAGAGCGGGCGAGACTGAGGCGACGCTGAAATGGTCGCGCATCATGTACTGGCCGCTCAGCTTCGCGGCGCTGGCCTTCCTCATCACGTACACGATCCACGTGATCGGTGATCTGCACGGTCTCGCCGCGATGGTGACGACGACGATCATCACCCTGACGTGGATCGTGTTCATCGTCGACTACCTCGGGCGGCTCGCTCTCTCGAAGCCGCGGGGCGCGTGGTTCCGCTCGCACCTCGCCTCGCTGGGGATGGTCCTCATCCCGGCGCTGCGGCCCGTGCGGCTGCTCGACGCCTTCACCCGGGTCGCCGCGTTCCGCCGTACCGCGGGCACGACGCTGCGTGCCCGACTGCTGATCTACGGCATCGGCTCGGCTCTGCTGCTCATCTGGTACGTCTCGCTCGTGGTGCTGCAGTTCGAGCGCCACGCGCCCGGCGCGAACATCCTCACCTTCGGTGACGCGGTGTGGTGGGCGTTCTGCACGATCACGACGGTCGGGTACGGCGACTACACGCCCGTGACCCACATCGGCCGCTTCTTCGCGATCGTGCTCATGGCCGGCGGCGTGGTGCTCGTCGGCGTGATCGTCGCGACGATCTCGTCGGCGGTGACCGAGAAGGCTGCGCCGTCCGGCGCCCACCACGCGGCTCACCCGCACCCCGCCGCGGGCGAGGAGACGCAGGTCGTGGACTCGCGGCCGAACCCGTCGCAGCCGGCGTCAGCGCACTGAGGCAGGCCGGTCCCACGGGAGGCGGGCGCCGGGTCGCTCGCGCGCGAGGTCGTCGGGCGTGATGAGCATCTCGCGCGCCTTCGTGACGACCAGCCACGCCGGCAGCACGATGATGCAGAGCATCGGCAGCACCGTCACGTCGTCGACGATCGCGACCGCGACGAACAGCGCGACCCACCCGTCGCGGGCGATCGCGAGCACGACGCCGAGCACGCCGCACGCGACCGCGAGCGACAGCGGGAGGCCGGGCAGCAGTGCGCCGCCGAGAAGTCCCGCGGCCACCCCGAGGAACACCGCGGGGAAGATGCGGCCGCCTCGGAATCCCGCCGATGCCGCGACGACGAGCGCCGCCATCTTGACGAGCAGGATGATCGTGAGCTGGCCGGGCGGGTACGCGCTCGGGTCCTCGAGCAGTTCCGCGCTCTGATCGAGGCCCTTGAACAGCGTGATCGGCCCGCCGATCGCGCCCAGAGCCCCGAGCACGACGCCGCCCAGTGCGGTGAAGAGGAGTGGATGCCGCAGCGCATGGAACGCGCGGTGCACCAGCGGGAAGAGATAGATGCCGACGAGTCCGAAGGCGGCGGCCGCGACCGCGATCAGCGAACCGGTGAGCAGGTCGAACGGCTGCGGAGCGCCGTAGGGGTCGAACGGCGTCTTCGTGCCGAAGCCTCCGCCGGCGAGATAGGTCGTGACCGAGCCGGCGCCCGCGGCGACGAGCGGGAGGAAGAGCTTGTCCCACAGGGACCCGCCCATCTTGAACTCGCCGACCATGCCGGTGAAGACGAGAGCGGCCGCGACCGGTGTGCCGAACAGCGCGCCGATGGTCGCCGAGATGGCCAGCGCCCCGATCAGCGCGGGCGGGACCGCCTTCGAGATGCGCGCCAGGATCGCGACCGCGAGCGACACGTTGATGGCGATGATCGGGTTCTCGGGGCCGAGGCTCACACCGCCGGCGAGGCTGAGGATGACGACGACGGCAAGGCCGGGCAGCACCGAGAGTTTGAGAGGAGTGGCGGCGAGCTCGGTCGTCGCCGAGTCCGGTCCCGCGTGGCCGGGAACGAGCCACACCACGAGTCCGACGGCGATGCCGGTGAAGGTGAGCACCGCGAAGATCCACCACGGGGAGTCCGGGGCGATGCCCAGGGACTTCGGCAGGCTCGTCCACAGCCCGTCGTCGACCTGATCGGCGAGGAGGTCGACCGCGCGCAGCGAGAGGGCCGAAAGGACGCCGATGAGGATCGCGGGGATCGACAGCAGGATGAGCCGTCGGACCGTGAGCTGCGGACCGGGCGGCGTGGCCGGTGCGGGCGAGGCGGCGGAGGGGCCGGGCATGGCCACACGATAGCGGGCGCGGACCACCGCCGCGAGGATGGTGACGCGCCACGATCCCGCGCGGCGCGGGCGCGTCCCGCCCGGCGCGGCGGCGCGGATGCGCCATGATTCGGCTGTGGACGAGCACACCTGGCATAAGCGCACCTCGGCGCCGCTCATCGTCGCCGGCCTGGCGTACCTCGTCGCGTACTCGTGGCGGGTGATCGCCGACCTGCACGGTCCGGGCCGTACCGTCGCCACGACGGTCATCGTCGTGACGTGGGCGATGTTCATCGCCGACTACCTCGTGCGGCTCGCGCTGGCGAAGAACCGGCGGCTGTGGTTCCGCAAGCACCTCGCAGCGCTGACGTTCGCGCTCATCCCGGTGCTGCGGCTCGTCCGGCTGCTCCGCGTGCTGACGTATGTGCCGGGTATGAAGACGACAGCCGGCGGCGCGCTGCGCACGAAGATCCTCGTCTACGGCGTCGGCGCGTCGATCATCCTCATCTACCTCGCGTCGCTCGCGGTGCTCGAGGCCGAGCGCCACGCGTCGGACGCCAACATCACCACGTTCGACATCGCCATCTGGTGGTCGGCCGTGACGGTGACGACCACTGGCTACGGCGACTACACGCCTGTGACGGGCGCCGGCCGGTGGGTCGGCGTCGGGCTCATGTTCGGCGGCGTGGCACTCGCCGGTGTGATCACGGCGACGCTCGCGTCATGGGTGCTCGAGCGCGCCGCCCGCGAGCACGATGACGAAGAGCCGGCGACCCGCGCCCAGCTGCGGCTCCTCACCGAGAAGATCGACGCGCTCCTGCCGCCTCCGTCGTCCGGTGGCGGCGCGCCGGGCCCGGGCGGTGCGCCCGGACCGGGGCGCGGCCCCGGGTCGGGCCCGGGCGGTGCTCCGGGGCCGGAGCTCGGGTACGGCCCGGAGCGTGGACCCGGGCCGGAGCGCCCGCCCAGGCCCATGGGCGGCGGCGACGACCGCCCGGGCGGCTGAGCCCCGGCGTCCGTCACGTCGAACCAGGGGATTCCCGCCGAGACCGAGGGCTACGTCGCCGGCCTCGGCGGGAATGCCCTGTCTCGACCCATGGCCTGTGCGGCCAGGGCACCCGGGTCCGCGTGGGGGCGCAGCATCCATCTCCCGTCTCAGACAAGAAGGCCGCGTCCCCGAGCGGGGGACGCGGCCTTCTTGTGCGATGCGTCAGGAGAGCAGCTTGGCCTTCGCGGCCGCGAACTCCTCGTCCGACAGGATGCCCTGAGCGTGCAGCTGCGCGAGCTGCGTGATCTTGGCCATCATGTCGTCCTGGGCGGGAGCAGCAGCCGGTGCAGGCGCCTGCGCGGCCTGGGCGTTGGCGACTGCCTGCGCCGCCGCCTGGTCCATGGCGGCCTGCTGAGCCTGGGCCTCGTAGGCCTGCTGCTGAGACTGGTCGTAGGCCTTCTGCTGCTGGTGGCGCGCGACGCTGCCCGAGACGGCCGTCGCCGTGCCGGCGACGACAGCGGTGCGGGCGGCCATGCCGATCAGGCCGGGACGGCCCATTCTTCCGAGTGGCATGTGTCTTTCCTCCTTCAGTCCGCGTTCTCGGCGAGGAACGCGTTGACGATCGGTGCGGGGATGCCCTCGCGCGCGATGACGGCGCCGCCGGCGTCGTACAGCGCGGCCGCGAACGACTTCGCCCACAGCAGCTCGACCACGAGGATCGCAGCCGACGAGCCCGGCTCGAGGTTCTCGGCGAGGTACAGGATGTCGTCCTGCCCCGCGAGGCCCGCGAGGTCGAGCGCCGGGGCGCCGTCGTCGATCGTGTCGGAGAGCTCGAGCACCTCGATCTCGCCCTCGGGCGAGCGGCGCGCGAACACGAGGTCGAGCACGTTGACCGTGCCGGCGGCGACGAGGTCGTCGATCGCCTGCAGCACCGCGGGACCGGGCCGGTCGCCCTCGAAGCCGATCGCGTAGAACTCGATCGGGCCGTAGTCGAAGGTCGTCATGTCTTCTCCTGTTCCGGGGCCGGCTTAGGCTGCCAGCGCCTTGGCCTTGAGCGCGTCGAACTCGGCCTGCGAGATCGCGCCCGAGTCGAGCAGCGACTTGGCCTTCGCGATGTCGTCAGCGGCGCTGGAGCCCGATCCCGCGGTCTGGCGGATGTAGGCGTCCTGCGCGGCGCGCATCTCCTGCGCCTGTGCGATCGACCGCTTCTGCATGCTGTTGCCGCGGGCGATCAGGTACACCAGCGCAGTCAGGAACGGGACGAAGATCAGGAACAGGATCCAGACGGCCTTCAGCCAGCCGTTGAGGTCGTGGTCGCGGAAGATGTCGCCGATGATCGAGAACAGCACCATCAGGTACGCGACGAAGACGAAGATCCAGAAGAACCAGAGGACGAAGTCCCACAAATTGCCCATGCGAGGTTGCCAATCGTGAGGACGGACCGAGGCCCGCCACTGTGAAGTTGCGGTCCGCGCCCCTTGCGCCGGCCGTGGTCGCGACACTACCCCCAAACACGCCGTCTGCACATGACGCAATCTGAACGATTTCGGACCGAATGGCGGCATCATGATCCTCATGACCGACGAACCCGAGAGCTCCGACGCCGGCGTGGTCGCCGCAGGCGTCGAAGAGCGCCCCCGCCGCTTCTCGCGCGTGCTGGCCGGGCTCGATCATCCGGCCGCGACGGGGTTCCTCGTGACCATCGGCGTGCTCGGTGCGCTGGTGCTCGGATCGGCCATCGGCTCGATCGCGACGATCCTCGTCTACATCATCCTGGGCATGTTCCTCGCGATAGGTCTCGACCCGATCGTGCGCATGCTCGAGCGGCACAGGGTCAAGCGCGGCGCCGGCATCGCGATCGTCTTCGGCGGCTTCGCGCTGATCGCGGTGGCCTTCTTCGTCTTCGTGCTGCCGCCGGTCGTCGCCCAGATCGTGCAGCTGGTGCAGGCGATCCCGGAGGCCGTCGAGAACATCCCGCAGTCCGACTGGTTCGCCCGCCTGACTCCCGACGTGCAGGTCGCGGTGCTCGGCGCGCTCGAGCAGGTCGCCGAATGGATCTCGGCGCCCTCGACTCTGGCCGCCCTCGGCGGCGGCGTCCTGGCGGTCGGCGTCGGCTTCGTGGCCGCGATCTCGGCGAGCTTCGTCGTCATTGCCCTGACGCTGTACTTCCTCGCGTCGCTCACGGCCGCCAAGCGCGCCTTCTACGCCCTCGCGCCGGCGCACAGCCGCGTGCGGCTCGCCGACCTCACCGAGCGCATCACCGATTCGGTCGGCAGCGCCCTGATCGGCTCGGTCATCCTGTCGTCGATCAACGCGGCCGTGGTCTTCGTGCTGCACCTCGTGATCGGACTGCCGTTCCCGGCGCTCATGGCGGTGATCGCGTTCGTCGTGACACTGATCCCGCTGTTCGGCTCGGTGATCTTCTGGATCTTCGCGTCGATCATCGCGCTGTTCACGAGCCCGACGCAGGCGCTCATCTTCTTCATCGCCTACCTCGTCTACATCCAGATCGAGTCCTACGTCGTCAGCCCCCGGGTCATGAACAAGGCGATCGAGATCCCCGCCGCGCTGGTGCTGATCGGCGCGCTCGCCGGCGGCGCGCTCGCCGGCATCGTCGGCGTCCTGGTGGCACTCCCCGTGATGGCGTCGATCCTGCTGATCATCCGCGAGGTCGTCGTCCCGAAGCAGGACCTCAAGGTCTAGTCACGCGAGAAACCCCGATCCGGCGCAGAGTTATTCGTTTCGGTCGCCGCTGTTGCCGAGACCGGGGACTTCGGCCGAGACCGAGGGCGACGTCCTGAGTTTCGGCCGGGATGCCTTGGATCGGCGAGCAGACGGTGGTCGCGGCATCCGTCTCGGTCGCGGCAATCCGCCGAGACCCGCGGGTTCTCGCCGAAGCCTAGGACTTCGCCCCCGGTTTCGGAGGACCTGACTTGGCCTTCGGGGCGATTGATCTCGGGTTCTGCGCCAGGGTGCGCAGCATGAGGGACTGTCGCGACCGCACAGGCGTCAGGCCGCTGGCGCGCAGCTTCGCATCGAGAGACTCGAACCGCATGGTGTCGCCCCAGTCCCACCTCGCGAAGCCGCCTTCGTGTCTTCGCAGGCGGTCCTCGCGCTTCTTCTCCCGCACGAAGTGGGCCTTCATCGCGTCGGGATCCGCGTCGTCGTATTTTCCGTAGCCGTCGGATTCGCCGATGATTCGCAGGCGACGCCAGTAGAAATCGCAGCGATCGGTCTCGCCTTCGTACGAGAACACCTGCTGGAGGACCGGCGCCTCATATCCGAGCCACTCGATGACGGCCCGACTCACCGCCTCGCCGGCGGACTCCGAGAGGGGGTTGGCACGCTCCTGCACCCAGTCGAGCTGGCGCACCCCACGGCGGTTGGCCTGTGCGCGGCCACGCTCGCTGACATCGATCGCCTCGCCGCTCCTCTCGAGGATGCGGGCGGCTGCATCTACAACCGCCAGCGCGAAAGCCGGCGGCAGCACGCGGGCCAGATCGACCGCGGTGTCAGAAAGCGCTGTCACGCGCGTGCCCGCGGCGTCCGTCACGCCTCGCTCGCTGCTGTGGCCGTGCACGATCACGTCGCCTTCGGACCAAGACCGGCCGTCCGCGCTCAGCACGTGGATGTGCGTCGGCTCGCCGAAGATGGGTAGCCCTTGGAGCACTGCCGCCGATTCGAGACAGAACACCGGCGACTTCCACACGCGGGCGACGGCGAGCACCCGCAAGCGATAGCGTTCCCACGGCTGGAGCGCATCCCACTTGTTTTTCGGCACGTACGCACCCGGCCGGATCCGATGCAGCCTCCCATCGCGATCCAGGCGGGCGACATCGAATGGCTGTTCGCGGCTGAGGAGTAGCGCTGCATCGACGGTCGCTGTCATCGCGCCAGACTGCCCGGGCAGCAACCGCCGTGGGGATGCGGCGCTGCTGAATGTGGATTGCGGCCCCGTTCGCCGGCGCGGCCATGGGCTGTGGAGGAGGCGTCGGGCTCGTCCTCCTCGCCGAGGCATGGGACTTCCGCTGAGACCGAGGGAGAGGCCGCCGGTCTCGGCGGGAACGCTGTGCCTCGAGGGACGAGAGAACGCGGCGGACGCGTGACCCTCGGCTCGGCTGGGCTGGGCTGGGCTGGACTGGAGCGGGGCTGACGGCGGCGAGCTCGGCGGGGACGCGGGGCCCGGCATCCCGTTCCACCAGCTTCATCGTCGAGGCAGGGGTTTCGCGCCGAGACCGAGGGTGAGCTCCTTGGTCTCGGCCGAAACGCCTTGTCTCGGCGAGAGGGTCGGGCGGTGGTGACGGCGAGGCGCGCCCGGAGAGGCGCCCCCGGCGAGGCGCGGGCCGGCGAGGCGCGGCGCCCGGCGGGGCATGGTGCCCCGGAGACAGGCGGGGGATGGATGCCTCGGGGCGAGGCATCCATCACCAGACGGTCAGTTCAGCGCAGAAGTCAGGCGCATGAGGCCGTCGAGGAACGTCGCCTTGGCGGGCTCGCGGCGCCACTCCTCGAGGGTGAGCTCGCGGCCGGCGTCGCGGTAGGCCTGCTCGACCTCGCGCATGCCGGCGACGAACGACTCGCCGCGCACCATGAGCGAGACCTCGCTGTTGAGGCTGAACGAGCGGATGTCCATGTTGCTCGAGCCGATGACGGCGATGTCGTCGTCGATCGAGAAGTGCTTCGAGTGCAGGATGAACGGCGCGGGGTACAGGAAGATGCGCACGCCGGCCTCGAGCAGCACCTGGTAGTACGACCGCTGCGCGTGCCACACCATGAACTGGTCGCCGATCTCCGACACGAACAGCTGCACCTCGAGGCCGCGCTGGCACGCGCTCGTGATGGCGTAGACCATCGCCTCGTCGGGCACGAAGTACGGGCTCGTGAGGATGACCTTCTCGGTCGCTCCGTAGATGAGCGACAGGAACAGCCGCAGGTTGTTCTCGGTGTCGTAGCCGGGACCGCTCGGCACCACCTGGCACTGCAGCGCGTCGGGCGAGGTCGAGACCGCGAGCTGCGACGGCGGCACCTGGGCCGTGGCCGAGAGGTCTTCACCGGTCTCGATGAGCCAGTCCGACAGGAAGACGGTGTTGACGGATGCCACGACCGGCCCGGTCAGCCGCGTCATGAGCTCCTGCCACTTGAGGCCGCGCTTGATGTTCTTCTGCGAGTCGTAGTGGCGGGCGATCAGGTTCTGCGAGCCCATGAACGCGACGCGTCCGTCGACCACGACGATCTTGCGGTGGTTGCGCAGGTCGGGACGCTGGTACTTGCCCTTGAAGGGCTCGACCGGGAGCATCCACGCCCATTTCACGCCGATGCGGTCGAGTTCGGCCAGCATCTTGCTGCTGTCGGCGACCTTCTTGGTCGCGACGTAGTCGGCCAGCAGGCGCACCGTGACGCCGCGGGCGACCGCCCGCTCCATCGCCGAGAAGAACCCGCGTGTGGAGTCGTCCCACCCGACGATGAAGAACTCGATGTGCACGAAGTCCGTGGCCGTGTCGAGCTCGGCCGCCATGGCGTCGAGCGACTCCTGGTAGTGCGGCAGGAGCGTCGCCTCGTTGCCGTCCGAGGCGGGCAGCGCCGTCAGGTTCTGGTTCTGCTGCACCACACGCTGGAACCACCGCGGCCACGAGGCATCCGTCTCCGTCAGCGCGCCGTCGGTCACCCTGCCGCGGATGATCTCGTCGATGCGTGCCTGCTCCGCTCGTCGCTTGGCCGGCAGGCGGAAGTTGCCGATGACGAGGTAGAGCACCACACCGACGCCCGGGAGCACGACGATGAGGAGGATCCACGCCATCGCCGCCGTGGGCTTTCGGCCCCGGGGGATCACGATGAGCGCGGTGATGACGATCGCGGCGTGCACCAGCGCGGCGAGCGACCAGGTCAGGTTGGCGAGAAAACCGGAGTCCACGGGGTAAGTGTGGCACCGGCGGCCGCTGGAACGCGTCGTTCGAAGCGCGTGATTCCGCACGCGTCGCCCGCATCCCGGCCGGGCTCGCCCCGGCCGGCCAGGGCGGGGATCGAGCCGACGCATGTTGTCGGGCGGATGCTGCGTGCGCGGCGTGTCGCGTCGGATCGGCGTGCCCTGCGGCCCGGGTGGACCGGCGCGGGCGGCCGGTCTCGCTAGATTCGCCTCATGACCACCACCGCGCCCGCGCCCCGCCCGCGGTGGCTGCTGCCGACCTTCGCCGGGTACCGCCGCGAGTGGCTGGCCCCCGACATCGTCGGCGGACTCTCGGCCGGAGCGGTCGTCGTGCCGCAGGCGATGGCGTACGCGACGATCGCGAATCTGCCCGTACAGGTCGGCCTCTACACGTGCATCGTGCCGATGCTCGTCTACGCGATGCTCGGCGGCAGCCGTGCGATGAGCGTTTCGACGACCTCGACCATCGCGACGCTGACCGCGACCACGCTCGTCTCGGCGGGGGTCGCAGCGTCCGCCGAGAGCACCGACGAAGCACTCGGCTCGCTCATGATGCTCACGCTCCTCGTCGGGGCGATCCTGCTGCTGGCCCGCCTGTTCAAGCTCGGCTCGCTCGTCGAGAACATCAGCGGCGCGACGCTGCTCGGCATGAAGATCGGCGTCGGCGCGACGGTCGCCGTGGGGCAGCTGCCGAAGCTCCTGGGCGAGACGTACGACTTCTCGGGGCACGGCTTCCTCCGATCGCTCGTCGCGGTCGGCGAGGCGTTCGCCACCGTCAACTGGCCGACGGTGGCGCTGTCGGCCGGATCGATCGCGACTCTTCTCGTGCTCAAGCGCTTCGCGCCGAAGGTGCCCGCGACCCTCATCGTGGTGGTCGGAGGCATCCTGCTGGTCGCGTTCGCCGGGCTCGCCGACGCCGGCGTCGACCTCATCGCCCCGGTTCCGTCCGGGCTGCCGCTCCCCGGGCTTCCGGACGTCACGCACCTGCCCGCCCTCGTGCCGGGCGCCCTCGCCATCGCGGTGATGGCGTTCCTGGAGTCGGCGGCGGTGGCGCGAGGCATCCGTCGATCCTCCGAACCGCAGATCGACAGCAACCAGGAGCTGTTCGCGACCAGTGCCGCCAACGTCGCCGGTGCGTTCTTCACCACGATGCCCGCGGCGGGCGGCTTCTCGCAGAGCGCGGTCAATCAGAACGCCGGCGCCAAGACGCAGCTCTCGACACTGGTGACGGTCGCGCTCGCCGTGCTGGTGGCGCTGTTCCTCGGGCCGGTCCTGAGCCTGCTGCCGCAGGCGACGCTCGCCGCGATGGTGTTCGTGGCGGTCATCGGGCTGATCGACATCCCCGAGCTCGTGCGGTGGGCGCGCATCAGCCCGCGCGACTTCTGGGTCGCCGTCGCCGTCGCGCTGATCGGCCTGTCGGCCGGCCTCCTCGCCGCTGTCGGCATCGGCGTTCTGGTGACGCTGGTGATGGTGCTCCGCGAGATCAACAAGCCGATGCTCGCGATCGAGGAGCGCCGCGGGCGCGCCGTCGCGATCCACCTGCTGCGCGGCGTCTACACCGCGAACGCGCTCGAGAACGAGTCAGCGATCATCGCGCTCGCCGCCGGCGAGAACGCGACAGCCGTCGTGCTCGACCTCGAGCGCCAGTACCTCATCACCGTCACGGGACTCGACATGTTCGAGGACCTCGACCGCGAGCTCGCCCACCACGGTGCGGTGCTGCATCTCGCGGCGCTCCCGGAGTCCGCCGCGAAGGTCGCGCGCAAGACGCCGTGGTACGCGCAGCTCGACGCCGCGGGCCGCGTGCACGCCACGGTCGAGGAGGGGCTGGCCGCAGCATCCGCATGATTCGCAGAAGAAGGAGCGGGATGGATGCCTCGGCTCGAGGCATCCATCCCGCTCTTCGTCCGTCGGGTCAGTCGCGCGCGTAGGCCGCCGCGAGGTGCGCCTCGAGGTCGAGGTACACGTCGTCGGCGATGTCGAAGATCACCTTGTTGATCTCGCCGCCGGCGAAGTCGAACCCGTAGCCGTACAGCGACGACACCGGGTCGGCGCTGTCGCGGCCGATGGTGAGGCCCTCGCCGCAGAGCGAGAAGTGGCCGAGCACGGTGCGGATCTGCTTCTCGCCGACCTGCTGGTCGTCGATGTAGAGCTTCACCGGTCCCTTCGGCTCGCGGTAGTCGCCGGTGCCCTCCTTGGTGAACTCGACGCCGATGATGTGCTTGCCCGAGGTGGGGGCGGGTGCCGACACGCGGTCCTCGGGCGGGATGCCGAGGAAGTTGTACACGTAGTGGATCTGGCCGTCCTTCACGACGAGCGCGTGTCCGCCGAAGCGCGAGCCGTGCGCGAAGATCACGCCTTGCGTCTCGGGCGTGAACTCGATCTCGGCGGCGATCTTGTACGAGCCGCCGTGCACGTTGGCCGCGCTCCGCTCCGGAACCTCGCTCGTGCCCGGGTAGTAGACGAACTGCCCCGACGGCGGTGCCGGCTGGTGGAACTCCATCTTGATGAAGGTCTCGAAGTCCTTCGGGCTGCCGATGATCTGCAGGTCGTTCAGCGGCAGCACCTTGTTGGTCTTCGCCTCCTCGAGCCACAGCGCCTTGAGCTCCTCGAGCTTGTCGGGGTGCTCCGCGGCGAGGTTGTGCGCCTCGGAGCGGTCGACGTCGGTGTGGTACAGCTCCCACTCGTCGCCGGGGAAGTCGCCCTTGCCGCTCACCGGCCCGTGCACGGTGACGGCCTTCCAGCCCTCGTGCCAGAGTCCGCGCTGGCCGAACATCTCGTAGTACTGCGTCTTCTTGTTCGTCGGCCCGTCGGGCGCGGCGTCGAAGGACGGCACCATCGAGACGCCTGACAGCGGCGTCTGCTCGACGCCGTTGTACGTGTCGGGGAACGAGACGCCGCACGCCTCGAGGATCGTCGGCACGATGTCGGTCGAGTGGTGGTACTGGTGGCGCACCTCGCCCTTGGCGCCGAAGCCGGCGGGCCAGTGGATCACCAGCGGGTCGGCGACGCCGCCCTGGTAGGTGTAGCGCTTGAACATCTTGTACGGCGTCGAGAACGCGGCCGCCCACCCGGTGGGGTAGTGGTTGTACGTGTCGGGCGAGCCGAGCTTGTCGACCTGGCGCAGGTTGTCTTCGAGGCTGTCGGGGTAGCCGCCGAAGATCTTGCCCTCGTTGACCGACCCGTTCGGGCTGCCCTCACCCGAGGCGCCGTTGTCGGCGCAGTAGATGACGAGCGTGTTGTCGAGCTGGCCCGACTCCTCGAGGTAGTCGATGATGCGGCCGACCTGCGCGTCGGTGTACTCGCTGAAGCCGGCGTACACCTCCGCCATGCGGCTGAACATGGCCTTCTGCTCGTCCGACAGGGTGTCCCACGGGAGTACCTCGTCGGTCTGCGAGAACGTGCCCTCGGGCATCGGGTTGAGCGGGGTCAGCGCGGTGTCGGACGGGACGATTCCCTTCTCCTTCATGCGCTCGAGCACCCAGTCGCGATAGGCCTCGTAGCCGTCGTCGAACTTGCCCTTGTACTTGTCGATGTACTCCTGCGGGGCGTGGTGCGGAGCGTGGTTCGCACCGGGGCAGAACCACAGGTACCAAGGCTTGTCCGGCTCGGTCTGCTTGACGTCGCGGATCATCTTGAGCGCCTGATCGGCGAGGTCCTTCGACAGGTGGTACCCCTGCTCGGGGAGGTACGGCTGGTCGATGTAGTGGTTGTCCTCGGCGAGCGACGGGAACCAGTTGTTCGTCTCGCCGCCGACGAAGCCGTAGAAGCGGTCGTAGCCCTGCGCGAGCGGCCAGTGCTTCTTGCTGGCGCCGGCGGTCCACTCGTCGATGGGCACGTTGTGGTTCTTGCCCACCCAGAAGGTCGACCATCCGGCGTCGCGCAGCAGGTGCGCCATCGTCACGTTCGAGTCGGGGATGTGCGAGTTGTAGCCGGGGAAGCCCGTCGACGACTCCGAGATCGTCGCGAAGCCGTTGAGGTGGTGGTTGCGGCCGGTGAGGAAGGTCGAGCGCGTGGGGGAGCACAGCGCGGTGGTGTGCCACTGCGAGTAGGTCAGGCCGTTCTCGGCGAGCCGGTCCATCGTCGGCATGTTGATCCGCCCGCCGTACGGCGACCATGCGGCCATGCCGGTGTCGTCGTAGAGCACGACGAGCACATTGGGTGCGTCCTTCGGCGCCTTGTTCGGCAGGAAGGCATCCCAGTCCGCCACCGAGTCGCGGACGTCGAGTTCGATCTTTCCCTGGAATTCGCGAGGCACAGGGTTCTCCGTTCTTCACACACGTCACAAACAAGCAGGGAGGCCCGACGAGGCCTCCCACTTGGCACCCTAGTTGGGACTCCGTGTCCCGCGGAAGGGCCGACACGCGTGCCCGCTAGAGTCGCGGCATGAGCGAGCCGCTGCCCTCGTGGCGCGACACGGCGACCCGTGCCGCGATCTTCGATTTCGTCGCCGCCGTGACCGCCGAGGGCGGGCCGGACTTCGTCCCGCCGGATGCCCGCGTGGCGGTGTTCGACAACGACGGCACCCTCTGGACCGAGAAGCCGATGCCCACACAGCTGCACTACCTGCTGCAGCAGTGGAAGGCGCAGGCCGCCGCCGACCCGTCGCTCGCCGATCGGCAGCCGTTCCGAGCTGCTGCCTCCGGCGACCTCGCGTGGCTGGGTCAGGCGGTCGACAAGCACTACGCCGGCGACGACTCCGATCTCGGCCTGCTCATCGCCGCCGTGTCGGAGTCCAGTGCCGGTGCGAGCGTGGAGGAGTACGAGGCATCCGTCGCCGCGTTCTATCGCGATGCCCGCCACCTGTCGCTCGGCAGCTCCTACGCGCACACGGTCTACCAGCCGATGGTCGAGCTGATCCGCTATCTCGAGGCGCACGGGTTCACCGCGTACATCGTGTCGGGCGGCGACCGCGACTTCATGCGCCCGATGACGCAGGACTACTACGGCATCCCCGCCGAGCGGGTCGTCGGCACCGGCATGGGCCTCGAGTACGACGCCGACGACAACGTGGTGCGGTACACGTCGAAGCTCGCGTTCTTCGACGACGGCCCCGAGAAGCCGGTGCGCATCTGGATGCGGGTCGGCCGGCGCCCGATCCTCGCGGTCGGAAACTCGAACGGCGACATCCCGATGCTCCGCTTCGCGCAGGGCAACGCCCGCAGCCTCGCGCTGCTCGTGCACCACCACGACGACGCCGGTCGCGGCGATGTGCCGTACGACAAGGGCGCGGAGCAGGCCCTGGCCGCAGCATCCGTCCACGGCTTCACGGTCGTGAGCGTGCGCGACGACTGGTCCGAGGTCTTCCCGCCGGCGGAGTGAGCGTCAGGCGTCGCCGACGCAGCGGAAGCCGATGTGCGACATGCCGGTGTCCTCGGCCTGGGGCGAGCGGGCCGCGGGCCGGAAGCGCAGGCAGTAGTCCGGCGAGCACAGGTGCGAGCCGCCCTTGAGCACGCGGCGCGGGATCGAGGGGAAGCCGTCCTGCGCGCTCGCCGCGGCGAGCAGGTTCGCGCGCTTGCCGGCGTCGACGGGCTTGTCCGACAGGCGCAGGTGGCGCGGCGTGTAGAAGTCGGTCGTCCACTCCCACACGTTGCCGGTCATGTCGTAGAGGCCGTACCCGTTGGGTTCGTACGAGCCGACGGGCGCAGCATCCCCCACTCCCTGGTTGTCGTAGGGGAACCGCCCGAGCCACGAGTTCGCCTGCGCGACGCCGCCGGGGTACGCCTCGTCGCCCCACGCGAACCGCGCGCCCTCGAGCCCGCCGCGCGCCGCGTACTCGTGCTCGGCCTCGGTGGGCAGTCGCAGCCCGGCCCACTCGGCATACGCGGTCGCGTCCTCGAAGGCCACATGGACGACGGGATGCTGCAGCCTCTCGTCGACGGACGACTCGGGTCCGAACGGCCGACGCCAGAACGCGCCCGGCTGCCACCGCCACCAGTTGCGCCAGTCGCGGAGGTCGACCGGGCCCGCGGTCGGGGTGAACACCATCGCGCCCGGCACGAGGTCGGCAGGATCCGCGCCCTCGAACGCGGCGGCGTCGAGCTCGCGCTCGGCGACCGTGACGTACCCGGTGTCGTCGACGAACGCGGCGTACTGCGCGTTGGTCACGGCGTACCGGTCGATGCGGAACGGCGCGACCTCGCGCTCGTGCACGGGCTTCTCATCGGGGTAGAACTCGTCGGACCCCATGCGGAACACGCCGCCGTCGAGGAGCACCTGGTCGTGGGTCACCGCAGTCACCGCTCCACCGTAGCCCGGGGTCAGAACGAGCCGATGCCCTTGCCGATCAGCGAGACGCCGATCACGAGCAGCAGCACGGCCATGATCACCGCGTTCTCCTTGCCGAGCCACACGCGCAGCGCGTCGAGCGGGCCGCGGAGCTTCTCGGCGGCGATGAGGTACCCGACCACGGGGACGAGGACGGTGGATGCTGCGATCACCGTGAACACCGCGATCACGACCACGATCGGCCCGGTCTCGAGTCCCGCCGACCCGATGTCGACGCCGGCAGCGGCGGCCATGAGCAGGTTCTTCGGGTTGACCGCCGACAGCAGGAAGCCGAGGCCGAGCGCGACGGGGAAGGTGACCTTGTCGATCGCCTGCATCCACTTCGGCATCTTGGGCTCTTCGCCGGCCTTCGGCCGCCCGCGCCATTGGCGCAGCGCCAGCAGGATCAGCCCCGCTCCGAGGAGCAGCTGGATCACGCCCTGGATCGGCTTCGAGGCATCCGTGTCCTGCGCAGGAAGGATCGACGACAGCAGCGTGAACACGGTCACCGCGACCACGATGCCCAGCACCCAGCCGAGCAGGAACCCGACGCTCGTCACCCGCGCCCTCGGCGACAGGAGCATGAGGATCGCCGCGATGATCGGGATCGGGCTGATCGCCACACCGAGGGCGAGGGGAAGGATCTCTCCGATGACGGCGCCCATGGGCGTCCTCCTGAGGGGTGTCGAACGATATCGGCGTGGCCACCGTATCGGTCGAAGCGGCTCAGACCCCGTTGATCCGGTCGCGCCACTCCAGGAGCGCCTTGACCGGCGCGAGGTCGTACTCGGGCCCGTCGATCGCCGGGACGATCAGCCGGAAGCCGAGGTCGTACAGGCGGGACGCGGCATCCGTCCCCTCCAGGAGAGGGCCGAAACCGCGGACGGTGGTCCCGGTCGACAGCTCGATCTCGGCCGGGTCGCGGCCTTCGCGCGCGCACCATTCGTGCAGCACGCCGATCTTGCGGGGCAGGTCGTCGAGCTTCGTGAAGGTGTGCCAGATGTCGGCGTGCTGGGCGACGAGGCGCAGGGTCTTGCGCTCGCCCTGGCCGCCGATGAGGATCGGGATCCGCCGGGTCGGCAACGGGTTCAGCTGCTCCCAGCGGGCGCGCACGCGCGGCAGGTCCTCGGCGAGAGCGTCGAGGCGCGAGCCGACCGTGCCGAACTCGTAGCCGTACGCGTCGTAGTCGGGCTGCGCCCACCCCGACCCGGTGCCGAAGATGAAACGGCCGGTGCCCGTGGCGCGGGCGCTGATGTGGTCGACGGTGCGGGCCATGTCGGCCTGCAGGTCGGGGTTGCGGTACGAGCTGCAGTTCACGAGCGGGCCGAACTCGACGCGCTCGGTCTGCTCGGCCATCGCCGCGAGCACCGTCCACGCCTCGAAGTGCGCGGACTCGAACGGCTCGGTCAGCGGGAAGAAGTGGTCCCAGTTGAAGATCGCGTCGACGCCGAGCTCCTCGGCGCGCAGAACGGCGTCGCGATAGGCCGCGTACGACCCGTGCTGCGGCGCGAGCTGCACGCCGATCCGAAGCGGGCGATGGGACGACGGATGCTGCGAGTCGGTCATCTGAGCGAGTCTCTCAGTTCTTCGGCTCGATGCGGAGCACGTCGGGCGACTCGCCGACCGTGAGGTCGTCGACGACACGGAGCGTGCGGGCGAGGTCGTCGACGCTGCCGATCACGGTGCCGAAGCGCTCGCGGTCGGAGCACACCGCGGTCACGGTGACGAAGTGCGTGCCGGTGTCCCACGTGTAGGTGGCGAACGGCGGGGTGCGCGTGTCGGAGGGGAGTGCCATCTCGAGCTTCTCGCCGACGCCGAGGTAGGGGTTGCGGAAGCTCTCGGTGTCGTCGTACTCCATGGGCATCATGGCGCGGGCGGCGCGGAGGTCGTTCGTCGCCTGCTGCACCTGAGCCATCACGACGACGAGCTCGGCGTCGGCCTTCCACACCCACACGAGCACGCGGCCCGCGGCCTTGCGCATCAGGAACGGCGCGGCCTGGCTCATCGCCCAGGCGGCGAAGCCGTTCCCGGAGCGCGGCTGCCCGCCTGCGGCAGCGCCCGCCTCGATCGACGTCGCGCCGGGCGGGCCGATCATCAGGCCACCTGCCTGGTTCAGCAGCATCCGTATCGCCGTCTTCCGGTGACGGCGGCCTCGGAAGCCGAGCGACTCGGTCACGGGCACCCAGAGGTTGGGGTCGGCGTCGGCCTGCAGTCGGGGCATGCGACCCAGCGTACGGGGCCTCTCTGGCGCGTTCCTGGGGAGGCGGCGGAACCCCCTCGGGTAGGGTGGAGGGCGCGTGGCGCCAGCCGCTGCCGCGCGTCCCCGCCGCACAGACAGGCCCCCAACCCGTGACCGATCCTGCGACGCCCGACGACACCGCCGCCGCCGCGAGTCATCCTCCGCTGAAGATCCTCATCGGCGCCGACACCTTCCTTCCGCACGTGAACGGCGCCGCGCGGTTCGCCGAGCGTCTCGCCGCAGGCCTCGTGGGCCGCGGCCACGAGGTGCACGTCATGGCGCCCAGCAAGCGTCACCGCGACCACGGCACGTTCACCGAGGTCATCGAGGGCAAGCCGATGACGATGCACCGGCTGCCGTCGTGGCGCTGGTACCCGCACGACTGGCTCACGTTCGTCATGCCGTTCATGTCGAAGCACTACGCGCGTCGAGTGCTCGACGAGGTGCAGCCCGATGTGGTGCACATCCAGTCGCACATCGTGATCGGCCGCGGCCTCACGCGCGAGGCGCGCAAGCGCGGGATCCCCGTCGTCGCGACGAACCACGTCATGGCCGAGAACGTGCTCGACTTCACGGTGCTCCCGCCGTCGTGGACGCAGTACGCGGTCAAGCTCGCGTGGGAGGACGCCGAGCGCACCTTCAAGATGACGCGCGCCGTCACGACGCCGACGCGCAAGGCCGCCGAGTTCCTCGAGCGCACCATCGACATCGACGGCGTCATCCCGGTCAGCTGCGGCATCGACGCCTCGAACTACACGGCCGACCTCACGCCGCGCGACGCGCACCGCCTCGTGTTCGTGGGCCGCCTGACGACCGAGAAGCAGATCGACGTCGTGCTGCGTGCGATCGCGAAGCTCGACCCCGTGCTCGACGTCCGCTTCGACATCGTCGGCTCGGGCGACCAGCGCCGCAACCTCGAGCAGCTCGTCGCCGAGCTCGGTCTCGGCGACCGCGTCTACTTCCACGGGCACACGACCGACGAGGAGATCCGGTCGCTGCTCACCAATGCGAGCCTGTTCGTGATCGCCTCGATCGCCGAGCTGCAGTCGATCGCGACGATGGAGGCCATGGCCTCGGGCCTGCCGATCGTGGCGGCTGACGCGGTCGCGCTCCCGCACCTCGTGCACGACGGCGAGAACGGGTACCTGTTCCGCCCCGGCGACGTCGACGACCTCGCCGCCAAGCTCACGACGGTGCTGACGCAGTCGCCGGAGGAGCGCGCGCGCATGCAGCGGTGCTCGCTCGAGGGCGTCAAGGTGCACGACATGAACCGCACGCTCGACACGTTCGAGGCGCTGTACCGCGACGAGCCGCTCCCCGAGTAGGCCGCCATGCACGTCGTGATGTTCGGCGACCAGCACGCCGAGTCCCTCGGTGGGGCGCAGGTCTCGATGCGGCTGCAGCGCCGCTTCCTCGAGAAGGCCGGGCACACCGTCACGATGGTCGCGCCGGCGATGCACGGCTCGCGGGCGCGGGCCGCGGCCGCCGACCCTGCCTACGTGGACCTGCCGTCGATCCCCATCACGGTGGACCGCGAGTACTCGATGTCGTGGCCGGGCCGGCGTTCCGATCGGTGGCTGGATGCTGCGATGACGGGCCGCCCGCCGGTCGATGTCGTGCACATCCAGGGCGACTTCTGGGGCGCGTTCGTCGGCGTGCGGTTCGCCCAGCGGCACGGCCTTCCGATCGTGCACACGATGCACAACCGCCTCGACGTCGGGATCGAGGCGACCACGCCGTTCCCGAAGACCGTGCTGCGGGTGCTGAACGCCTGGCAGCGGCGGGCGCTCGGGCGCGGCGCCGATGCGGGCGAACGCGGACACGACGGCTGGGCGTACCTCCGCCGGTTCGGCGCCCACGCCGCCGCGATCACGGCCCCGTCGACGCACTTCGCGCGCCGGCTCGAGGCGAACGGCGTCGTGCCCCTGGCCGGTGCGGCGGCTCCATCCGCCCCCGGGGTCGACGTGATCTGGAACGGCATCGACGACGACGTGCTCGCCGAGGTGCTGTCGGCCCTCCCGGATACCCGGCCCGACCTGGCCGACCCCGCCGACCCGGCCGACCCGGCCGACCCCGCCGACCCCGCCGACCCGGCCTCTCGTGCCGAAACACGGGTCGGTGACGCGACACGCGGGGGCGCAGCATCCGTTCCCGGCGTGTCGCCACGACCGACCCGTGTTCCGGTAGCAGAACGCAGGCCGAAGTTCGTCTGGCTCGGGCGCATGAGCCCCGAGAAGCGGCTGATGCCGTTCCTCGAGGCCGTTGCGGCGTCGGGTATCGACGCCGAGGTCGAGGTGATCGGCGGCGGCGGGCAGCTCGGGGCGGCCCGGCGTCTCGTCGAGAAGCTCCGGCCGCGTGCGACCGTGAACTTCGCGGGACGGATGCCGTACGCCCAGACTCTGCGGCGCATCGCCGCCTCCGACGCCGTGGTGCAGACGTCGATCGGCTTCGAGACGCAGGGCATGACGATCTTCGAGGCCGCGTCGCTCGGCACGCCGTCGGTGGTCAGCGACCCCGACCTCGCGGCCGAGCTCGGCGCGGGCTTCTGGGCGGTCGGCGACGGCGTCACGCCCGACCCGTCGGTCGCCGCACTGGCGGACGCGCTGCGGGTCGCAGCATCCGATATCTCCGCCGGAAACCCCCGCGTGCCGGAGCCGACCATTCGCGAGCGCTTCCGCCAGTCGTCGCGCACCGCCGCGATGGTCGAGGTCTACGACCGCGTCATCGCCTGACGCGGGAACGCAGAAGGGCAGGTCCGCGCCGCGCGAAGCGGCGGGCCCTGCCCTTTCGCTGTGGGGTCAGGGGAGGCGGGTGCGGTCAGTGGGGAGGCGACGGTAACCGTCGGTGCGAAGGGCGGCGATCGTCGATGCGAAGGCCACCGCGGACAGGGCTGCGAGAACAATCACGATGAACATGGCAGAAACGCTACGCTTGCGCCTGTCCTGCCACGAGTGGCAGAATGGCCACACATCGTACGAAAACTGCCAGCCCGGAGGTTCGCATGAAAACGGTGGCCTGCATCGTCACGGACGGCTTCGCGCCGTTCGAGTTCGGCGTCGCGTGTGAGGCGTTCGGCCTCGATCGCTCCGACGACGGCATCCCCAACTTCGACTTCCGCATCGTCACGCCCGATCCCGGGGCCGTCGAGTCGAAGATGGGCTTCTCGATCAACGTCGACGCCGACCTGTCGTTCGCGTACGAGGCCGACCTCGTGGTGGTCTCCCCCGTGCCGCACCAGTACTGGGGCAGCATCGACGAGCGCGTGCTCGACGTCGTCCGCGCGGCGGTCGCCCGCGACGCGTGGGTGCTGAGCGTGTGCAGCGGCTCTTTCGTGATCGCCGCGTCGGGCGTGCTGGACGGCCGCCGCGCGACGACCCACTGGATGTACGCGCAGAAGATGAAGGAGATGTACCCGTCCATCGACGTCGACCCCGATGTGCTCTACGTGCAGGACGGCCGCATCATCACGAGCGCCGGCACAGCGGCCGGGCTCGACGCGTGCCTGCACCTGCTGCGGCAGGAGCTCGGCGCCGAGCTCACCAACATCATCGCCCGCCGCATGGTCGTACCGCCCCAGCGCGACGGCGGCCAGGCGCAGTTCATCGCGAACCCCCTGCCCGCCACGACGTCGCTCTCGCTCGCACCCGTCACCGACTGGATGCTCGACAACCTCCGCCTCGACCTCACCGTCGACCAGCTCGCGACCAAGGCGCACATGTCGCCGCGCACCTTCGCGCGCCGGTTCAAGGCCGATTACGGCGCGACGCCGGCGGCCTGGCTGGCGCGCCAGCGCATCATCCACGCCCAGCGCCTGCTCGAGAAGACCGACCTGGGCCTCGACCGGATCGCCTACGAGAGCGGGTTCGGCTCGGCGGCGGTGCTGCGCCAGAACTTCGCGCGTGTGCTCGGCACGACGCCGACCGCGTACCGCTCGCGCTTCGCCTGCCATCTGGACGAGATGACGGATGCCTCGACCGCCGCCGAAGCGGTGGCCGAGGCATCCGTCCTCGAACCCGTGGCGTAGGGCGTTCTCGCGCCCTGCGGCGGGGTCAGGCCTTCTTGGCGTCGATGTCCTTGCCGTGCACGGTGAGGGCGTAGATCACGACGACGTCGATCGCGAGGAGGGCGATCGACAGCCACGGCTGCACCGAGATGAGCGTGATCTGGCCGATGGCGTTGAGCGCCACCAGGATGATGGCGACGACGCGGGCCCACGTCGCACCCAGGAGCAGGAAGATGCCGACGAGGATCAGCAGGGCGCCGATGATCAGGTGCCACCAGCCCCAGCCCTGGACGTCGATCGAGAAGAGCCCGATCTGGCCGAGGAAGTAGGCGGTGTCAGGGCCGATGAGCGCCTGCAGGCCGTGGAAGGCGTCGATGGTGCCGGCGACGATCAGCACGACGGCGGCGAAGACGCCCCATCCTGCCCAGCCGGAGGTGTTGACGTCGGAGTTGGTCATGGCGAGGGTCCCTTCGTGTCGGCCGGGGAGGCCGTTCAGCTTCGGGCGACCGGTCGCCCGGGCGGTGTTCGTGCCGCTAGGCGTCACACTAGCGATCCTGGGAGAACCCTGGGAAGAGGTGGGAGTCACGCAGGTCGCATGAATTACGCGCGATGACGCCGTGCGTCGAAAACGTCGCCACCGCGGGCGGGGAGGCCTTCGCTAGCGTGTGACCCGTGGGGTTCGATCCGAGATCGTGGTTCTCCCGTAAGACGCTGCGCAAGGACGCCGTCGCGGGGGTGATCCTGGGCGTCGAGGCGGTGCCCGACGGTCTCGCGGCCGGGCTGCTCGCCGGGGTCAATCCGCTCGCCGGACTCTACGGCTACCTCTTCGGCATGGTCGGCGCGGCGGTGCTCACGAGCAGTGCGTTCATGGCGGTGCAGGCCACGAGCGCGATGGCGCTGGTCGTGTCGGACGCCGGGCTCGACACGCTTCCGGACCCCGACCGCGGGCTCTTCACCCTCGCGATCCTGACCGGCATCATCATGGTCATCGCGGGCCTCCTGCGAGGAGGCCGGCTCATCAGCTTCGTGCCGACGGCGGTGATGACGGGGTTCGTCACCGCGATCGGCGTGAACATCATCCTCGGCCAGCTGTCGAACTTCACCGGCTACCAGGCGCAGGGCGCCAACCGTCTGCTCAAGACCATCGACGTGCTCGTGCACGTGGGGCAGTGGAACATCCCGTCGCTCGTCGTCGGCGCGATCGCGGTGCTCATCATCGTGGTGCTGCTGCCGACCCGCGTGGGCAGCATGGGCCTCGTGATCGCCGTGGTCGTGGGGTCGGTGTGCGCGGTGCTGCTGAACCTGTGGGTGCCCAACTCGGTCGTGCTGCTGCGCGACATCGTCGACGTGCCGCGCGGCCTGCCGGCGCCGGTGCTGCCCAGCATCGCCGACGCGCCGACGCTGCTCATCCCGGCGCTGTCGCTGACGTTCATCGGACTCGTGCAGGGTGCGGCGGTGTCGGCCGGCATTCCGACCGCCGACGGCAAGCGCGCCGATGCGAACCGCGACTTCCTCGGGCAGGGACTCGGCAACGTCGTCTCGGGACTCTTCCAGGGCATGCCGGTCGGTGGGTCGATGTCGGGCTCGTCGCTCATCGTGCAGGCGGGGGCGAAGACGCGGCTCTCGCTCTTCGTCGCCGGGGCGGTGATGGCGGTCGTGGTGTTCCTGCTGGCCGACGTCGTGGCCTTCGTCGCGATGCCGGCGCTCGCCGGCTTGCTGATCGTCGTGGGGTGGCGCGCGATCAAGCCCAGCCGCGTGTACTCGGTCATGAAGTCGGGCCCGTTGCCGACGACGATCATGGCCGTCACCTTCGGTCTGACGCTGATCATCCCGCTGCAGTTCGCGGTGCTGGTCGGCGTGGGGCTCGGCGTGATCCTGTACGTCGCCGAGCAGTCGAACAGCGTGCGCGTGCGCGCGGTGCACCTCGCGGACGACGGGCGCATGCGCGAGAGCGACCCGCCCGCGGTCGTCCCGCCGGGGGAGGTGCTCGTGCTGCAGCCCTACGGCAGCCTGTTCTTCGCGAGCGCGCCGGTGTTCGAACGGCAGCTGCCCGATGTGAGTCGCGAGTCGAGCGGCGCGGTCGTGATCGTGCGCCTCCGCGGCACCGACGAGATCGGTCTCTCGCACGTCGAGGTGCTGCGCCGGTTCGCGGCCGCATTGCGCGACGCCGACTCGACGCTGAAGGTCGTCGCCACCGAGGACCGCGTCATCTCCCAGCTCGACGCCGGCGGGCTCACCGCCGACATCGGCCCCGACAACGTCTACCGCGGCACGGAGTGGGTGGGCGAAGGGCTGCGGCGCGCCTACGCCGATGCGCGGGCTGAGGTCGACGACGACGCCTAGGGGCCCCGACGGCCCCGCCGATCCGCAGGCGTCGGCCGCGGCATCCATTCGTCCTCCTGACACAGAATC
Source organism: Microbacterium sp. NPDC056044 (assembly GCF_042267145.1). Classification (NCBI taxonomy): domain Bacteria; kingdom Bacillati; phylum Actinomycetota; class Actinomycetes; order Micrococcales; family Microbacteriaceae; genus Microbacterium; species Microbacterium sp. NPDC056044. Next base: position 657,079 of record NZ_JBHJWZ010000002.1, read on the forward strand.
GGATCCGCAGGTGCGGAGCGGCGGGGCGGCACGCCGCGAATGGATGCCTCGAACCGGCGTGTCGCCGTCGCGATCCGCTCCTGCGGATCCGCGGTTGTGTACGAGGTCGCGCGGGAGCCGGCGGCAGCATCCCTTCCCCGCGCCGCCACAAGATCGGATCCGGAGGCGTCGGCTGCAGCATCCATTCGTCCTCCCGACACGGAATCGGATCCGCAGGCGTCGGCTGCAGCATCCATTCGTCTTCCCGACACAGAATCGGATCCGCAGGTGCGGAGCCGCAGGGCGGCACGCCGCGAATGGATGCCTCGAACCGGCGTGTCGCCGTCGTGATCCGCTCCTGCGGATCCGCGGTTGTGCACGACGGCGAGCGGGCGCCGGCGGCGTCGTCCTTGCCGAGGCGCCTCTCACCTTGCTAAACTTGAGTCAGCACGGCTCAACTTTGCCGCGAAGATTTCAGGAGACATATGAACGCCACACAGAACCCCGGACAGGAGGACGCGCAGAGCGCCCTCGAGCAGTTCGGCATCAACCTCACCGACCGTGCCCGGCAGGGCAAGCTCGACCCCGTCATCGGGCGCGACAGCGAGATCCGCCGCGTCAGCCAGGTGCTGACCCGCCGCACGAAGAACAACCCCGTCCTCATCGGCGAGCCCGGTGTCGGCAAGACCGCCGTCGTCGAGGGCCTCGCTCAGCGCATCGTCGCGGGCGACGTCGCCGAGTCGCTCAAGAACAAGGAGCTCGTCACCCTCGACATCTCGGCGCTCGTCGCCGGCGCGATGTACCGCGGCCAGTTCGAAGAGCGCCTGAAGAGCGTGCTCAAGGAGATCACCGAGTCCGACGGCCGCATCATCACGTTCATCGACGAGCTGCACGTGCTCATGGGCGCGGGCGGCGGGGAGGGGTCGGTCGCGGCATCCAACATGCTGAAGCCGATGCTCGCGCGCGGCGAGCTCCGCCTCATCGGAGCCACGACGCTCAACGAGTACCGGGAGTTCATCGAGAAGGATGCTGCGCTCGAGCGTCGCTTCCAGCAGGTCTATGTCGGCGAGCCCAGCGTCGAAGACACTGTCGCGATTCTGCGCGGACTCAAGGAGCGGTACGAGGCCCACCACAAGGTGGCCATCGCCGACGCAGCGCTCGTGGCCGCAGCATCCCTCAGCCATCGCTACATTCCCTCGCGCCAGCTGCCCGACAAGGCGATCGACCTGATCGACGAGGCCGCCTCGCGGCTGCGGATGGAGATCGACTCCGCGCCGCTCGAGATCGACGAGCTGCGTCGCCACGTCGACCGCCTCAAGCTCGAAGAGCTCGCGCTCAAGAAGGAGAAGGACGACGCCTCGAAGGAGCGCCTCGCCGCGCTGCGCGAGACGCTCGCGGGCGAGCAGGCGCGGCTCGCGGAGCTGCAGGGCCGGTGGGAGCGCGAGCGTGCGTCGCTCAACCGCGTCGGCGACCTCAAGACGAAGCTCGACGCCGCCCGCATGGAGGCCGAGCGCGCGCAGCGCGAGGGCAACCTCGAGAAGGCGTCGCGCCTGCTGTACGCCGAGATCCCCTCCCTCGAGCGCGAGTTGGTCGTGGCCGAGCGCGAGGAGCCGGCCGGCGACCGCATGGTCAACGACCAGGTCACCGACGAAGACATCGCCGCCGTCATCGCGGCGTGGACCGGTATCCCCGTCGGCCGGCTGATGCAGGGCGAGACCGAGAAGCTGCTGCACCTCGAGTCCGAGCTGGGCAGGCGCCTGATCGGGCAGAAGGACGCCGTGAAGGCCGTGTCGGATGCCGTGCGCCGCTCGCGTGCGGGCATCAGCGACCCGGGACGCCCGACGGGTTCGTTCCTCTTCCTCGGCCCCACCGGTGTCGGCAAGACCGAGCTCGCCAAGGCGCTCGCCGAGTTCCTCTTCGACGACGAGCACGCCATGGTGCGCATCGACATGTCGGAGTACGGCGAGAAGCACTCGGTCTCGCGCCTGGTCGGCGCCCCTCCCGGGTACGTCGGGTACGAGCAGGGCGGCCAGCTCACCGAGGCCGTGCGCCGGCGCCCGTACTCGGTGGTGCTGCTCGACGAGGTCGAGAAGGCGCACCCCGAGGTGTTCGACGTGCTGCTGCAGGTGATGGACGACGGCAGGCTCACCGATGGCCAGGGTCGCACGGTCGACTTCACGAACGTCATCCTCATCCTGACGTCGAACATCGGCTCGCCGATCCTCATCGACCCGATGCTGTCGACCGACGAGAAGCGCGACGCCGTCATGGCGATCGTGCGGCAGGCGTTCAAGCCCGAGTTCCTCAACCGGCTCGACGACATCGTGATGTTCGCCGCGCTCAGCCAGGACGACCTCGCCCAGATCGTCGAGCTTGCGGTGTTCGCCCTGCAGCGACGCCTGCGTGATCGTCGGCTGTCGTTGGCGGTGACGCCCGACGCCCGGGCCTGGCTCGCCGAGCGCGGCTACGACCCCGTGTTCGGGGCGCGGCCGCTGCGCCGCCTCATCCAGTCCGAGATCCAGGACCGCCTCGCGATGGCGCTGCTCTCGGGCGGCGTGCGCGACGGCGATGTGGTGCGGGTGGATGTCGCGGCCGACGGCTCGTCCCTGGTGCTGACGAGCGACGGGCCGGCCGCGGCCGAGCCCGCGGCGAAGGGCGACGACGACGTGATCGAGGCCGAGCTCCTCGACGAGTAACCCCGTCCGAGTCGCCGAAACACGGGTCCGTCGTCCGACACGCCGGGGTTCGGCATCCGTCACCGGCGTATCGGTGTGACGAACCCGTGCATCCGCACAGCGAGCGCGGATGAGACGGATGCCGTGCCCCGAACCCGACGTCGAGCACGGATGGACGGAGGGACGGATGCCTCGGCCCGCGGCGGCGGGTCGAGGCATCCGTCATCCGGATCCGGGGTGGATCAGTCGTTCACGAGCACCGAGTCGGCGACGGGGCGGCGCACGCGCGGGGCGTTCTCGCGGGCCTGCAGCTCGTCGGAGGCGAGGCGGATGTCGCCGAGCTCACCGATCGCCATGACAGTGACCGGGGTGAAGTCGGTGCTGAGAGCGAAGCCGGCGGAGATGGCGTCGCGATCGAAGCCGCCCATCTGATGCGTCGACAGGCCGTTCGCGTGGGCCTGCACAGTGAAGTGCGCGGCGACCTGGCCGGTGTCGTACTGGGCCCAGCGCATGGGCTCGCCGTCGCGCGTGGTCTCGGCGACGAACACGATGAGTGCGGCGGCGTCGCCCGCCCATGCGCTGTTGAACCCTGCGAGCGACGCGAGCACGGTCGCGTGCGCGGCCGACCCGCGGCGCGCCACGATGACGCGCCAGGCCTGGGTGTTGGCGGCGGTCGGGGTCCATCGGGCGGCTTCGAGCGCACTCGCGAGGGCGGCCTCGTCGATGACGGCGTCGCGGTCGAAGATGCGGGTGCTCCAGCGCTCGGCGAGGACGTCGAGGATCGGCGCGTGCGTCTCGGCGGTGCGGGCGGTGAGAGTGGACATGGCTGCTCCTCTGGGGTCGAGCGATTTCTGCCGGGACCCCGTCGGCCCAGATCCATGCAACGACATGGACCTGGGAACATTCCCTCTCTGTCCTCCCGTGTCGCCGAGTGTCCCGTGAGAGCATCGAGCCGTGCGCACCGTCCGTGCTCTGTGGGGGTCTTCGCACCCCGGGCCGACGCTCGTCGTGACCGCGCTCGCGCTCGCCCTGGGCATCGCGACCGGGCTCGAGCTGTGGCGACTGGCGCTGCTGACGGTGTCGGTCTTCGCCGGGCAGCTGTCGGTCGGCATCTCGAACGACGCCCTCGACGTCGCGCGAGACCGGGCGGTGGGGCGCGCCGACAAGCCGATCGCGCGCGGGGATGTGTCGGTGCGGGTCGCCTGGTTCGCGGCGCTCGGGCTCCTGGCTCTCGCCCTGGTGCTCTCGGCGCCGTTGGGATGGCGGATGCTGGCAGCCCACGCCCTGGCGCTCGGTTCGGCGTGGGCCTACAACGCGGGGCTGAAGTCCACGGCGTGGTCGATCGTGCCGTTCCTCGTGAGCTTCGGGATCTTCCCGTCCCTGGCGACGCTCTCGGCGCCCGATCCCTCGTTCGCCGCGTGGTGGGCGTGGGTCGCGGGCGCTTCGCTCGGCGCCGCCGTGCACCTCACGAACGTGCTGCCCGACCTTGACGACGACGCGCGCACCGGGGTGCGCGGCCTTCCGCACCGGATGGGGCCGCGGGCGGCGGCGATCGTGGCGGCGCTCGCCGTCGTGGGCGGCGCGCTCGCGGTGCTGCTCGGCGCCGCGGGCGGCGACCTCTCGGCGGTGTCACCGGTGTCGTGGGTCTTCTTCGCCGCCGTCGTGCTGGTGGCCGCGGTGACGGCGTGGCGTGCGGTCTCGCGGCCCCCGACGCGGGCGCTGTTCCGCCTCGTGATGCTCGCGGCGCTCCTCCTCGCGGCGCAGCTGGTGGCGTCGGGCAGCGCCTTCGTCGCCTGACGCCGGTTCGGTCGCGGGGCGGACTGGCCGGATCAGGCGTCGACGTCGAAGCCCATGGAGTAGGCGCGCGCGAACAGGCGGGCCGACGGGCCGGTGAGCATCGCGCGCACGGCCGTGCGCCGCAGCGCGTCGCCGCGACCGCTCGCGCGGCCGAGGGCCGTGTTCACGCTCGCCAGCGCCGCTGCGCGCCGCGCCGACTGGACCCGGCGCGCCTCCCACCTGAGGAGACCGGTGTCGGGCGCGCGGCCGGTGCGCACCCAGGACGCGAGGAGCGGCGCCAGCGTGACCGCGTCGAGCAGGCCGAGGTTCATGCCCTGGCCGCCGATCGGGCTGACCTCGTGGGCGGTGTCTCCGATCGCGAACACCCGGCCGTGGCGAAGACGGGGTGCGACGACACGGCGGACGCCGAACGAGGTCGCGGTCGACACCGCGTCGGCCGCCGGCCCTTCGCCGCGGCGGGCGAGCGCTTCGCGCAGCCGCTGCACGCGGGCCTCGGCCACGGTCGCGGCGCGCACCGCGTGCGCCTCGGGGTCGTCGCCCGCGCGGGGTTCGTCCACGTCGGCGCCCGGCGGATCCCAGGCGACGAACCGCCGACGCCCGCCGGGCAACGGGAAGGACTCGAGCACGCCGTCGGGATCGAGGTGGATCACAGCGAGTTCCGCGTCGGCGTGGGCGGCAGCATCCGTCATCAGATACCGGTCGCGGTACTCGCGGGCCGGCACCGCACCCGGACGGTAGACGAGGTCGCGCGCTGCGCCCCCGCCCGCGACGACGACGATGCGGCTCTCGGACTCGACGGGGCGGCCGAGGAGGCCGGCGCGCACCACGACCGAGTCCCGCCGAGGGATCACCGCGAGCACGTAGGCGCCGCGCAGCGGCTCGGGCGCCGCGGTCCCGAGGACGGCCTCGGTGGCCGACTGCGGCAGGGTCGCGACGAAGGGGAAGCGCGCAGTCAGCACGTCGAAGTGGACGGTCCCGAGCAGGCGGCCTCGCGAGCGGGCCTCGCCGCGTCGTACGCGCACCGCTTCGGCGAGGAGACGGTCGGTGAGGCCGGACGATTCGAGGGCGGCCAGGACGGGGGAGTGGATGCCGATGGCCCGGGTGCCGTCGCCGACCGCGGGCCGTCGCTCGAGGAGTTCGACGTCGACGCCGCGGCGCGCGAGCTCTCCGGCCAGCAGCATGCCGACCGGCCCCGCGCCGACGACGGTGACCTCACGCATGACCGCGGCCGACGGCGACGAGGCGGAAGGGCACCGGGTGTTCCACCGACCAGGTCCCGCGGCCATTGCCGTCGAGTGCAGCCGCGAGCTCGGCGCGCGTGTAGCTGCGGCGGATCGACCGGAGCCCGTCGGTGCGCAGGAACGTGCCGCGCGCGAACGGCGTGACCGCGACGGCATAGAGCCCGTACGCGAGGCGCGAGCGCGCGATGTCGCTGTGCAGCACGATGCCGCGCGAGAGCGCGAGGGACTCGGCGGCGAACTCGGGGAGGTCGTCGCCGAGGTGGTGGAGCACGTGGTTCGACAGCACCGCGTCGTACGTGCGCCCCTCTGCGACCAGGGTCGCAGCATCCGCTCTCCGGAAGCTCGCCCCGGGGATCGGTGGGCGCGCCTCGGCGACCTCGTGCGCGCGAGGGTCGGGGTCGATGCCGGTCCAGGTGACCTCGAACCCGTCGCTGCGGGCGGCCGCGGCGAGGCGGGATACGAGGTCGCCGCCGCCGGACCCGATGTCGAGGACGTGCGCCGGCCTGCCCAGCGCCGCCAGGTGGGGGCGCAGCCGCGTGCGGTAGACGACGCCCCAGCCCGACACGAGCCGGTTGACCGTGCCGAATCGCACCAGCGTGGCGCGCAGGAGTTCCGGGTCGCACGAGGGGTCGTCCATGAGCTCGGCGAGCCGGTCGTCGCGGACGGCGAGGCTCATGCGGGTACCGCCCTCATACCGCCGCCCTCACGCGGACGCCGCCAGCGCGAGGGCGACGTCGTCTGCGGTCGCGACCGCGGGGCGACGCCGGGTCATGAGCGCCGACTCGACCGTGAGTCCGGGGCCGAAGGCCAGCCCGGCGACGCGCGCCCCATCGGGCACCGCGTCGTCGCGCAGCAGCGACGCGAGGATGAACAGGATCGTCGCGCTCGACATGTTGCCGAAGTCGCGCAGCACCGCGCGCGACACCGCGAGGGCGTCGGGCGGCAGATCGAGCGCCGCCTCGACGCGGTCGAGCACGCTGCGCCCGCCGGGATGCACCGCCCACACCTCGGGAGCCGCGTCGTCGCCGAGGAAGCGGCCCACCGCGCCCTGGATCTCGCGGCCGATGATGCGCGGCACCTCGGCCGAGAGGATCATCTCGAAGCCGTTGTCGCCGATCGTCCACACCATGTCGGTCTCGCCCTCGTCGGTGAGGGTCGTGCCGAACCGGTCGAGGTCGAGTCCGCCGGGGAATCCGGCGGCGGGGTCGGCGGTGATGATCGCGGCCGCCGCGCCGTCGGCGAAGACGGACGAGGCGACGATCTGCTGCGGATCGTTCGAGGGCCGAAGATGCAGCGTGCAGAGCTCGGTGCACACGACGAGCACGACCGCATCCGGCCTCGACGCCGTCAACGCCGAAGCGACGCGCAGTGCGGGCAGGGCCGCCGCGCACCCGATGAAGCCGAGGTGGCAGCGCTCGACCGTGGGGCGCAGCCCGAGGTCGCGTACGAGGCGGTAGTCCGGGCCGGGCGCGAAGAGGCCGGTGCACGACACGGTCACGACGTGCGTGATTGCGGAGGGATCGATTCCGCCGTCGGCCAGCGCGGCGCGTGCGGCGGCGGCCGTGAGTTCCGGTGCGGCGGCGATGTAGCGCTCGTTGCGCGCGCCGGTCGCGGGGGAGAGGAGCCGGCCCTCGGCGTCGACGAATGCCGCACGGACGGACGTCGGGCCGGTGACGAACTCCGACAGCACGGTGTGGCGCTCTGCGATCGCCGATGCGTCGAACACCGCTTGGATGCGGCGCCTGGTGAGTCGGTCGGCCCCTTCCTGCGCCGCGAAGATGTCGCGCGCGACCTCCTGCGCGATGCGGGTGGGCGGAACAGCTGTGCCGATCGAGACGATGCGGGCCGTCATGGAGCAACCTAAGCACGCCCGCGCCCGGAAGGGCACGACCTTGCCGGAATCTCGCAGGTCGAGTACCGCCCCCGGCGTTGTTTCGTCGATCCCGGGTGTTTCGGCCGAGACCGGGGGTGTGGTCCTGGGTCTCGGCGAGTGTCCCCGGTCTCGCGGATGGGGAGGGGGCGGGGTGGATGCTGCGCCCGGCGTTGTTTCGTCGAGCCCGGGTGTTTCGGTCGAGACCGGGGGTGTGGTCCTGGGGCTCGGCGCGTGTCCCCGGTCTCGCGGATGGGGGAGGGGGCGGGGTGGATGCTGCGGTCCGGCGTTGTCTCGTCGAGCCCGGGTGTTTCGGCCGAGACCGAGGGCGGCTTCCCCGGTTTCGGCGAGTGTCCCCGGTCTCGCGGATGGGGGAGGGGGCGGGGTGGATGCTGCGGTTCCGGCGTTGTCTCGTCGAGCCCGGGTGTTTCGGTCGAGACCGGGGGTGTGGTCCTGGGTCTCGGCGAGTGTCCCCGGTCTCGCGGAACCGGAACCGGAAGCCGAGGCGCGGGGGACGGATGCCTCGGCCCGCACCCTGCGCGGCGGGCCGAGGTATCCGAGCCTGTCAGCCGGCGGGCTTCGGGTCGGCGTGGTCGGCGTGGGCGTCGGGGAGCTCCCGCATGCGCCAGAACGGGCCGATGACAACGAACAGGCACGCGAAGAGCTCGCCGAACGCCCCGATCCAGATCGTCGGCACCGTGCCGATCCAGGTGCCGAGTGCACCGGCGAGCAGCGCGGCGATGGGCATGACGCCCCACACCACGAAGCGCACGGAGGCGTTCATGCGACCCAGGAGCCGTGGCGGCGTGATCCGCTGGCGGAAGGTGACCTGCGTGATGTTGTAGAGCAGTACGGTGAAGCTCGCCAGGAAGAACTGGATCACGAGGAGCGGGAACGCGAGCGCGGGGGCCAGCGAGATCGCCGGCAGGAAGAAGGGGACCACCGAAAACGCGATCGCGCTGATCGGGATGGCGCGGGCCTCGCCGATCCGCGCGACGATGCGCGGGGTCATCATCGCGCCGAGCAGGCCGCCGACCGCCGAGAGCGAGAACACGATGCCCAGCATCTGCGGGGTGAGGCCCAGTTCGCGCAACGCGAAGATCGGCAGCAGTGTCATCGCGATCGTGCCGAAGAAGTTCGCGGTGCCGGTCGTCAGCACGATCCGCCGCAGCAGCGGGTTGCCGAACACCCACCGCAGCCCCTCGCCGATCTCGTGGGCGAGCGGCTTGTGGTCCTCCGGCGCCCGGAGCGTCTCGTGGTCGCGGGTGAACAGCAGCGCCACGAACGAGGCGATGTAGGTGCCGACCGTGATCAGGATCGCGAGCGGCGCGGCGAGCACGCCGAGCAGCCACCCGCCCACCGCCGGGCCGGCGAGACCGGCGAGCTGCTCGGTGGACTGCAGCTTGCCGTTCGCCTCGGCGATCTGGTTCGAGCGCACGAGCGACGGCACGATGCTCTGGTTCGACACATCGAAGAACACCGTCGCGACGCCCATGATGAGGGCCACGGCGATCATGTGCCAGATCTGCAGCATGCCCAGCAGCGCGAGGACCGGGAGCGCCGCCAGGGCGATCGCGCGCACCGCGTCGGCGACGATCATGACGTGCCGCTTGCGCATGCGGTCGATCCACGCGCCGGCCGGGAGCCCGACGATCAGGAACGCCGCGACCTGCGCGGCGTTGAGCACGCCGACTTCCCACTCCGTCGCGTTCAGCGTCAACACGGCGAGCACGGGGATCGCGAGCTCGGTGATCTGCGCGCCGAACTGACTGAGCGCCTGACCGGTCCAGAGCGTCATGAAGTTGCGTTCGCGCCACAGCGAGCCCTTCGGCGCCGGCGCCGCGGATGTCGGCGGGGCCGCAGCATCCTGATCCGCTTCGATCGCCTCGTCGGCACCCGCGCGGGACGTGAGAATGGATGCCTCGGCCCGACCCTCTGCGAGAGCCTCGGCGGCGAGATCGCCCGTGGCGGTGTCGTCGGCGGCGCGCTCGTCCGCGGCCACCGGCAGCTCGTCTGATTGAGACATGCCAATCAGTGTGCGCCACTGATTGAGAACTGTCAATCAGTCTTGTAGCCTGGCCCCGTGGGGGACGATCACGAAGACCGGATCGAGCTTCGCCGGGGGGATCCCGAGGCGGAGGCGCGGATGCGCGCGCTCAGCTCGCCGCTGCGCCTGCGGGTGCTGCGGCTGTGCGCGTTCGAGTCGCGCACCAACAAGGAGCTGGCCGAGCTGCTCGGACTGAATCCCGGCACGATGCTGCACCACGTGCGCACTCTCGTGCAGACCGGCTACCTCGCCGCCGAGGAGGACCGCACCGGCGCCCAGGGCGCGCGCGAGGTGCCGTACCGGGCGACCGGGCTCTCGTGGCGCACCTCGATGCCGGGTGGATCGCCGGTGCTGATCGAGACGTTCCTGCAGCAGATCGAGGGCGTCGACCCCGAGGACCTCGACACGACCTGGATGGGGCTGAAGCTCACGCCCGCGCATCGGGAAGAGTTCCGGCAACGGCTGTACGAGCTCGTCAACGAGTTCAAGGAGCGGGGGCCCGACCCCGACGGCGAGACGTACTCGTTCTTCAGCACCCTCCATCCCGACGTCAATCCGCCGGCCGAAGCGAGGGGCTAAGGGCCGAGGGCCCGGCCGTCGAAGCGGCTGAGCGCCCGACGACCCGCCCGCTGAAGCAAGGACTGAGCACCCGACGACCCGCCGGCCGAAGACGCCGGATACCGCCTCCTGGCCCCAAAACGCGAAGATCGCGGCCCGGGAGCAACACCGAACCGGCGTCTTCCCGAACCGCGACCTCGTCGCGTGATGCCTGTCAGCCGATGGCCGCGCGCAGCTCGGCGGCGGCAGCCGTGACGTCCGGCGCACCGTAGAGCGCGCCGCCCACGACGGCGATGCGTGCGCCGGCGTCGCGGACCGCACCGATCGTCGACGCGTTCACGCCGCCCGCGATCGAGAACGGCACGCCCGAGGCCTCGCCGGCACGCAGCAGCGAGTCGAGCGAGTAGCCCTCCTGTGCCTGCTCGTCGAGGCCCGCGTGCACCTCGACGAACTCGGCGCCGAGCGCGACGACCTCCTTCGCCCGGGCGGGCTTGTCGGCCACGCCGATCAGGTCGACGACGATGCCCTTGCCGTGCTTCTGCGCCGCCTTGACGGCGCCCGCGATGGTGCTGTCGTCGGCCGAGCCGAGCACCGTCACCAAGTCGGCGCCGGCGCCGAAGGCGATGTCGGCCTCGAGCTCACCGGCATCCATCGTCTTGAGGTCCGCGAAGATGACCTTGTCGGGGTGCGCGGCCTTGAGCGCCGTGACGGCGGCGAGGCCCTCGCTCTTGATGAGCGGGGTGCCGAACTCGAGAATGTCGACGTGCGCGGCCGCGGCGGCGGCGAGCTCGAGGGCCTTCTCGGTGGTCAGGGTGTCGATCGCGAACTGCAGCTTCATGGTGCTCCATTCAGTAGGGGGTGGATGCTGCCGCCAGGCCGGCGACGAGGGTCGGAGGTCACTCGAGATTCGAGTGGCGGGGCCAGAGGTCGTCCGCGCTCGAGCCCTGGCGCTGCCACAGCGCGTGGAACAGGCCGTCGCCGAGGAGCACGACGACCTGCTCGAAGAGGCCCCCGGCGTACTGGTCGGAGGCGGCCGCGGTGCGGTCGAGCTTCTGCGCGGCGGGCACGACGACGACCACATCGGCGAGGTCCGCGAGCGGCGAGGCGATAGCGGTCGTGATCGCGCCGATGCGGGCGCCCGCGGCGGCGGCCTTCTGCGCGGTGCGCACGACCGACTCGGTCGTGCCCGAGCCGCTCGCGGTGAGCAGCACGTCGGCCGGGCCGATCGCCGGGGTGGTGACGTCGCCGACGACGTGCACCTCGAGGCCGAGGTGCGTCAGGCGCATCGCCGTCATGCGCAGTGCGATGCCGGAGCGCCCGGCGGCGCCGACGAACACACGGCGGGCGTCCAGGAGCAGATCGGCGAGGGCATCGAGCTGCTCGGAGCTCGAGACCGCCGCGCGCTCGGCCGCCCGCAGCGCCTCGTTGGCGACGAGCGAGATCGCCGCGGCGGGCGAGATGGTGGCGGTGGTGCTGGGCATGCCCTCCAGCGTCGCCCTCGCGTCGTGGGCGTGCGTTCCTCCCCGCGAACGGCCCTGACTACCCGAAAGGAGGGGTGCTCGTAGGATAGGTGACCGTGACCGACGACATCACACGCATCGCGGCCTCGCGCCGCGCCGCGGCCGACCACGCGCGCGCGCTAGCCGAGCAGCGTGACCGCTACGCCCTGACGCTCGAGTCGCTGCTGGCGACGCTGCGCTCGCCGCGGCTCGACGACCGCGCGGCGCGCACGATGGCCGTCGACGTCGCGGCGGGTGCGCTGGTCGGCCTCCGCGTGCAGAGCGACGAGCAGAGCGCGGCCCTCGAACCGGTGGTCGGAGCCTTCGAGCGCCTGCGCAGCGACCTGCGCCCGCTCGTCCGGTACAGCGAGCTCGACGTGCAGTTCGTGGAGCCGCCGACGAACGGCCGGGCCCTCCCCGGTGATATCGCCCACGCGGCCCGCGCGATCGTGCGCACCGTGGTGCTCGCGATCGTCGACCACGGCGAGACCAACCGGGTCCGCATCCAGTGGGACTGCGACGGCCTGCACCTGCTCATCGCGATCCGCGACGACGGCCGCGGCGACCTCACCCCGCACGACGACGCGCTGCGCCCGGTCGGCGAGCAGGTCGCGGCCCTTGCCGGGCACCTCTCGGTCGCCTCGACCCCCGGCTGGGGCTCCGAGATCGGCATCCGCCTCCCGCTCGATCCGCCCGCCGAGCCGGACGATCTTCCGGATGCCGTGGACGCGAGTCCACGCGAGCGCGACGTGCTGCGCCTCGTGGTCGCGGGGCGCCGCAACCGCGACATCGCGCAGACACTCGGGGTGAGCGAGAACACCGTGAAGTTCCACGTGTCGAACCTGCTGCGCAAGGCCGGCGCGACGTCACGCACCGAGCTGGTGGCGCTGGCGCGCACCTGAACCCACCGGTTCGGGGGAGGGCGACCTACCCGAAAGCGTGGCCGGTACGAGTCGCCCGCAGATCTTGCGCGCGGCAGAAGGGTGCCGGAACTTCTCTGGATGAGGGATGCCTGGGGCCGCAGCATCCGTCATAGCGTGAGGAGCATGACCACCGCGACGGCCGATCTCTACGACGAACGCGGCGACGAGCTCGACTCGCTCGCGCTGCCGCTGCACGACTTCGGAGGACGCGTCGCGTTCGACGGGCCGATCCGCACGGTGCGGTGCCACCGCGACAACGCGCTCGTGAAGGCGCTGCTCGCGAACCCGGGTGAGGGCGCCGTGCTCGTGATCGACGGCGGCGGATCGCTCGAGTCCGCGCTGGTCGGCGATCTCATCGCGGCGTCCGCGGTCGAGAACGGGTGGGCGGGACTCATCGTGCACGGCGCGATCCGCGACCGGGTTGCGATCGGCGAGCTCGACCTCGGCGTGAAGGCGCTCGGCTCGAACCCGCGCAAGAGTGCGAAGGCCGGCGTCGGCGAGGTCGACGTGCCCGTGACCATCGCGGGCGTCGCGTTCGCGCCGGGCAAGCACGTGTGGGCTGACGCCGACGGAGTGCTCGTCGAGCGGTGACGCGCGGGGGTGGTGCGCGCGGCGCGGCGCGCTCGTAGGGTGGGGCTGATGTCCAGCACCGACGGGACGCCCGCCCAGTACCTCGCCCGGGCCATAGGGATCGCGACCGAGAACGTCCGCAACGCGGGCGGTCCGTTCGGCGCGGTCGTGGTGTCGGCCGACGGACAGGTCTTCGAGGGCGTGAACCGCGTCACCGCCGACCTCGACCCGTCGGCGCACGCCGAGGTCGTCGCCATCCGACGGGCGTGCCAAGGGCTCGGCACCTTCGACCTCACCGGCGCCACGCTTTACACGAGCTGCGAGCCGTGCCCGATGTGCCTCGGCACCGCGCTCTGGGCCCGTGTCGAGCGCGTCTACTTCGCCGCCGACCGCGAGGACGCCGCCGCCGCCGGCTTCGACGACGCCGTCTTCTACCGCTACTTCGACGGCCATCCCGAGCATCGCGACATCATGCCCGTCGAGTCGATCGAGCTCGCCGCCGACCACCGGATCGCGCCGTTCACCGAGTGGGGCCAGACCTCGACCCGCGTCGAGTACTGATCCGGGCTCTTGCCCGAGCCGCCGTCGGCCAGGCCGTCGGTGAGATCAGGAGATCTGGCGGCGGCAGGCGGATCTGCGCCGGAACGTCCTGTGTGCGCCAGATCTCCTGAGTTCAGCGAATGGATGCTGCGGTGCCGCGCTCACGGGGTGGCCCAGGGCGGCAGCATCCGCCCCTCCTGTCGCGTTGCTGAGATCAGGAGATCTGGCGAAGGCAGGAGGATCTGCGCCGAAACGTCCTGCGTAGGCCAGATCTCCTGATCTGGAGAACAGCTCAGCTTGGGGAGACCGGGGCGGTCTCCTCGATCAGCTGCAGCAGCTGTGCCGACACGCTGACGGCGATCGTCGCGGGCTGCTTGCCGGGGATCTCGGGAAGGCCGATCGGCGTCGTCACCCGCGCCAGTGCGGACTCGTTGTGGCCTGCCTCCTGCAGCCGCGCGCGGAAGCGCGCCCACTTCGACCGCGACCCGATCAACCCGATCGACGCGACGCCGTCGGTGCGCAGCGCCTGGTCGATGATCGACAGGTCCTCGGCGTGGTCGTGCGTCATGACGAGCACGTGCGTACCCGCCGGCACCGCGGCCAGCACCGCCTCGGGCACCGGCGCGTGGTGCATGCGCACCCGCGCGACCGCATCAGCAAGCGGCCCCGGCTCCCCGCCCACGCCCAGGCGCGTCGGCGCGAGCATCGCCTCCCGCGAGTCGACGAGGTGCAGGTCGAGGTGCTGGCGCGCGAGGATCCGCGCGACCTCCAGCCCGACATGCCCCATCCCGAACACCGCGACCGACGGCACGACCCGCACCGGCTCGAGCATGAGCGTGACCTCTCCTCCGCAGCACTGCACGCCGTACTCGGTGGTCTCGCGGTCGCTCAGGGTGAGCGTCAGCAGCTCCGGCTCGGCGGTGCCCGAGGCGAGCATCGCCCGAGCGTGAGCGACGGCGGTCGCCTCGAGGTTGCCGCCGCCGATCGTCTCGAAGACCTCGCCCGGCGCGACGACCATCTTCGCGCCGCCGTTGCGCGGCGCGTGCCCGCGCACCATCGCGAGCGTCACGATCACCGCGGGCGTGCGGGTGTCGCGCAGGCCGCGCACCGCATCGAGCCAGTCCATGGCGTCAGCGCTCCGTGGTGACGCGGACGGCATCGCGTTCGCCGTCAGCTTCGGAAGGAGCGACGGATGCTGCGCCTCCCCGCCCGTCTCGCCCGCCGGCGTCCGCATCGCCCGTCGACGACTCGCGTCCGTCGTCAGAACCCTCGGTGTGTCCGCCGCCCACGGTCGCGCCCTGGCCGCCGGAAGCACCCGCGGTCGCAGCATCCGTCCCATCCGGAGATACGGCTGCGCCCCCACCCTCTGCACCGCGCGCCGCGTCGATCGCCCAGAACACCGCCTCCGGGGTCGCGGGTGACGCGAGCTCGACCGCACGCCCGCCCGGTCCGAAGGCGCCGACCGCCTGCCGCAGCGCCTCGCGCACGCTGAACGCGAGCAGCAGAGGCGGCTCGCCGACGGCCTTGGAGCCGTACACGGCGCCGTCTTCGCGGGCGTCGTCGAAGAGCGCGGCGTGGAACTCCTCGGGCATCTCGGAGAAGCTCGGCAGCTTGTACGTGCTCGCCGACGGGGTCTGCAGACGTCCACGGGTGGGGCCGTCGCTCGTGTCCCAGCGGAGTTCCTCGAGGGTGAGCCAGCCGGTGCCCTGCACGAAGCCGCCCTCGATCTGGCCGATGTCGAGCAGCGGCGAGAGAGAGTCGCCGACGTCGTGCACGATGTCGACCCGGCGCAACCGGTAGGCGCCCGTGAAGCCGTCCACCTCTACTTCGGCGGCGGCACAGCCGTACGCGAAGTACTTGAACGGCGAGCCCTGCTGGCGTTCGGCGTCCCAGTGGAGGCCCTCTGTGCGGTAGTAGCCGGCGGCGAACAGCTGCACGCGTTGCAGGTAGGCGGCGGCGACGATGTCGGCGAACAGCATCCGTTCCCCTCCGCCCAGCGCCGAGACCCACCCGTCCGAGAATCGCACGTCGCGGGCGTCGACGCCGAGCAGGCGCCCGGCAACGGCGGCGAGGCGCCCGCGGATCTCTTCGCACGCGAGTTTCACCGCGCCGCCGTTGAGGTCGGCGCTCGACGAGGCCGCGGTGGCCGACGTGTTGGGCACCTTGTCGGTGCGGGTCGGGGCGACGCGCACCGACTCGAGGGGCACGCCGAGGGCGGTCGCGGCGACCTGCAGCATCTTGGTGTGCAGGCCCTGGCCCATCTCGGTGCCGCCATGGTTGATGAGCACCGAGCCGTCCCTGTAGACGAGCACGAGCGCGCCGGCCTGGTTGAACGAGGTGAAGGTGAACGAGATGCCGAACTTCACCGGGGTCATCGCGAGCCCGCGCTTGCGGTCGGCGTGCGCCTCGTTGAACTGCTCGATCGAACGCAGGCGGGCGTCGAGGTCGGACGAGCTGCGCAGCCGGTTCCAGATCGTCGGCAGCCGCCCGGCGTCCTTCACCAACTGCCCGTAATGCGTCGACTGGCCGGGTCGGTAGAAGTTCTTCTCCCGCAGGTCGAGCGCGTCGATCCCGAGCACCGGCGCGGCCCGCCCCAGGATCTCTTCGATCAGGAACGCGCCCTGCGGCCCGCCGAACCCCCGGAACGCCGTGTTGGACGGCTTGTGCGTCTGCGCGACGCGGCCGTGCACCCGCACATGCGGGATCCAATAGGCGTTGTCGACGTGGCAGAGCGCGCGGCCGAGCACCGGCTCGGACAGGTCGAGGCTCCAGCCGCCGTCGGCGGTGAGGGTCGCGTCGAGCGCCTGCAGGTAGCCGTCGGCGTCGAAGCCCGCACGCCACGCCAGGTGGAACGGATGCCGCTTGCCCGACATCGTGATGTCCTGTGTGCGATTCAGCCGCAACCGCACCGGGCGGCCCGTGAGCTTCGCGCCGAGCGCCGCGATCGCCGCGAACCCGTGCGGCTGCATCTCCTTTCCGCCGAACCCGCCGCCCATGCGCAGGCACTCGACCGTGACCTCGCTCGACGGCACGCCGAGCACGTGCGCGACGATCTCCTGCGTCTCGGACGGGTGCTGCGTCGAGCACTCCACGAAGTAGCGTCCGTCGGGGTCGCGCACCGCGAACGAGGCATGGGTCTCGAGCGAGAAGTGCTCCTGCCCGCCGACGACGGTCACACCCTCGAACACGAACGGCGAGGATTCGAGAGCGGATGCTGCGTCCCCCCGCGCGATCGTGCGGGGTACGCCCTGGAACGACCCGGCCTCGATCGCCTCCTCCACAGTGACCAGCGACGGCAGCGGCTCGTACGACACCGTGACCGCGGCGGCGCCTCGGCGCGCAGCATCCGTCGTCTCTCCCAGCACCCACACCAGCGCATGCCCGAAGAACATCGCCTCGCTGGGGAAGAGGGGCTCGTCGTGCTTGACCCCGGCGTCGTTGACGCCCGGCACGTCTTCGGCGGTCAGCACGCGCACGACCCCCGGCACGTCGTAGGCGGGGGCGACGTCGACCGTCACGCGCGCGTGCGCGACCGTCGCCTGCACCGGCCACGCGGTGAGCACGCCATGGGCGCGGGCGGCGATGTCGTCGGTGTAGACGGCGGCGCCGGTGACGTGCAGCGCCGCGCTCTCGTGCACCGCGGGGCGGCCGACGACCGGGTTCTCGGGGCGATCCGCGAGGGAGCTCATGCCCGCACCTCGTCGCGCGCGAAGAGCGACGGCAGTGCCGTGCCGAGCATGCGTGCGCGGTACGCGGCGCTCGCGCGATGGTCGTCGAGCGGCGTCCCCTCCTGCTGCAGGACGATGGATGCTGCCGCCACCGTCGCGGCATTCCACGGGCGTCCCTCGAGCGCGGCCTCCGTGGCGTACGCGCGCAGGGGCGTGGCCGCGACGCCGCCGAGGCCGATGCGGGCAGTCGTGACGACGCCGTCGGCGTCGAGGTGTAGCGCGACCGCGACGGCGACGGACGAGATGTCGTCGAACCGCCGCTTCGCGACCTTGTGGAACGCGGTCAGGGTGGTGTGTCCGGCGTCGAGCCAACGCGTGTGGTCGTGTGGTGCGTCGTGGGGCGACCGTTCGGGTCGGCTCGCGGCCGGGTCGGCCGGGTCGGCCGGGTCGGTCGGGTCGGCCGGCACGGCGGGGATGCGGATCGTGCGGATGAGCTCGTCGCGGCGCCGGACCGAGGTGCGGTACCCGGTGAAGAAGTCGGCGAGGTCGACCTCGCGCTCGCCGCCGTCTGCCGAGACGAGTACGACGCTCGCCCCGAGCGCGAGCAGCGCAGGGGCCGCGTCGCCGATGGGAGAAGCGGTGCCGAGGTTGCCGCCGAGGGTGGCGCGGTTGCGGATCAGGCGCGACGCGAACTGGGGGAGCAGCTGCGCGAGGAGCGGCACGCGCGAGCCGACGCGGCGCTCGATGTCGGAGAGCGGCACGGCGGCGCCGATCTCGAGGAGGTCGTCGGCCACATCGATGCGGCGCAGCTCGGTCAGGCGGTCGATCGCGACGATGAGCGGCGCCCGCGCGGCGCGGAGGTTCACGTCGACGCCCCAGTCCGTGCTGCCGGCGACCGCGAGCGCATCGGGTTCGTCGCGCAGGAGCTGCAGCGCGTCGTTCAGGCTCGTGGGTCGCGCGAAGCGCCCGTCGCTCGCGCGGACGTCGGTGAAGATCGCCGGCGGCGCCGGCTCGCTCAACCGCTCGCGCAAGGGGTCATCGGGCCGAGGCATCCCGAGCCCGAAAGCCGCGTCGCGGATGGGCCGGTAGCCCGTGCAGCGACACAGGTTGCCGCTCAGCGCATGCAGGTCGAAGCCGTTGGGGCCGTGCTCGGCGTCGACCGATGAGTCGGCGCTCGCCGCAGACGCGCCGTGGCCGCCGTTCGACCGTGGCTTCCCGCCGTCCACTCGCGTCGCCGAACCATCCGCCGCGGCCGCGCCGTCCGCCCGTGCCGCTGCGCCCTCCGCCCGCCGCGCCCCGCCGTCCGCGTCCGCCCCGCGGTCCGCCCGATAGAACTCCGCGGCCATCGCGCACGCGAATCCCGGGGTGCAGTACCCGCACTGCGACCCACCGGCGGCGGCCAGCTGCCGCTGCACCGGATGCAGGTCGTCGGGCGAACCGAGTCCCTCCGACGTCACGACCTCCTGCCCGTCGAGCGCGTGCACCGGCAGCAGGCAGGCGTTCACGGGCGTCCAGACGGTGCCGCCGTCGGGTCCGGCCGTGGCGAGCAGCACCGCGCACGCGCCGCACTCGCCCTCGGCGCAGCCCTCTTTCGCGCCGGTCAGTCCGAGGCCGCGCAGCCAGTCCAGCGCGGTGGCGTGCGCGACCGCGTCGACGAGCGGGACGACCCGCCCGTTGACTGTCACAGCGCTGTCACGGTTCGTGCGGATGCCCGGAGTCTACGCCGCGACCGCGGGACCGCGAAGGTGCGTCGCGACCCCTCTGGACAGGCCCCGCGGGCGAGAGGATCGTGGGCCTGGGCACACACACTGGGAGGCTGTCATGTTCACACCCGATCGGCCGTTCTCGAGCTTCGCCGTACCCGACATCGGCGCAGCCGCGGCCTTCTACCGCGACACCCTGGGGCTCGACGTCACCGTCTACGAAGAGATGGGCGGAGGCTTCACCATCGCCCTCCCCGGCGGCGGCGCGGTCTTCGTCTACCCGAAGGAGGATCACGAGCCGGCCGTGTTCACGATCCTCAACTTCAGCGTCAAAGACGTCGACGCCGCCGTCGACGACCTCAACAAACGCGGCGTCGTCACGAAGATCTACACCGACCCCGACTACGGCACCGACGAGAAGGGCATCTCCCGCGGCTTCGAGGGCGGCCCCGACATCGCCTGGTTCAAAGACCCCGCCGGCAACGTCATCGCGGTCGGCGAGATGATGCCGCAGATGATGGGCGAGATGTAACGACGGAGACGGATGCTGCGACCCGCGGCCGTGCCGAGGGTCACGGCAGCGCCGGCCAGCGCTTCGGCCCGAGCGAGCCCGCCGGGTACTCCTCGAGGGGCACCTCGCCCGCGCGCCAGGCCGCGAGCACCGGGTCGACGATGCGCCAGGACTCCTCGGCGGCGTCGCCGCGCACCGCGAGCGTCGCGTCGGCATCGAGGATGCCCGAGAGCACCTCGCCGTAGGCCTTGAGCGCGCCCTCGCCGAGGTCGGCCTCGAGCAGCGCCCGCTCGAGTTCGAACGGGTCGTCGCCGCCGTTGACGTTGAGTTCGAGGTCCATGCGGTCGGGCCCGAGCGAGAAGCGCAGCACCGATCCGGGCGCCGAGCCCGTGAGTCCTTCGGGCACGTGGTTCACCGGACGGAAGGTCACCACGACCTCGCCGTCCTTGCCGGCGAGCGCCTTGCCCGAGCGCAGGGTGAACGGCACGCCTTCCCACCGCTCGTTGCGCACCTCGTACGTCACCTGGGCGAGCGTCTCGGTCGCTCGCTTCGGATCGACACCGGGCTCGTCGACGTACGACGGCAGGGCGCGGTCGCCCACCTTGCCCGCCGTGTACCGCGCGCGCCGCGACGCCTTCGCGGGGTCGTCTCCCCACACGTGGGTCGCCCGCAGCACGGCGGCCGTAGCATCCCGGAAGTCCCTCTCGTGCAGGGTCGCCGGCGGCTCCATGGCGAGCACCGCCATCACCTGAAGCAGGTGGCTCTGGATCATGTCGACGAGCGCACCGGCCTTGTCGTAGTAGCCGGCGCGGCCTTCGAGGCCGAGCGTCTCGTCGTAGCGGATGACGACGGACGCGATGTCTTGCGCGCGCCACACCGGCGCGAACACGCGGTTCGCGAAGCGCACGCCGAGCAGGTTCAGCGTCGTCGAGCGGCCGAGGAAGTGGTCGATGCGGAACACCTGCGCCTCGGGCACCAGCTTGGCGAGCGTCGTGTTCAGCTCGTTCGCGCTGGCCTGGTCGACGCCGAACGGCTTCTCGAGGGCGAGTACCGTGCCCTCGGGGATGGCGACATCGGCGAGCGCCTCGCACGCGGCCTTCGCGACCGCCGGCGGGACCGCGAAGTAGAGGGCGATGCGCCCGTCGTGGTCGGCGAGCAGGCGCTCGAGGTCCGTCGCGTCGGTGATGTCGGCGTGAGTGTAGGTGGTGTCGGCCACCGCATCGAAGGCCTTGGCGAAGCCGGCCTCTTCGAAGGAGGAGCGCACGGTCTGCCGCCAGCGGTCGTCGTCCCAGTCGTCGATGCCGGCGCCTTGCAGCCGCACCTTGCGCTCGGGCTCGCGGGCGAGCAGCTGCGCGAGGGCCGGCAGCAGCAGGCGCGAAGTGAGGTCGCCCGAGGCGCCCAGGATGATCAACGTGGTCTGGTCCGCCATGGCCTCACGCTACGC
This sequence comes from Microbacterium sp. NPDC056044, assembly GCF_042267145.1. Taxonomy (NCBI): domain Bacteria; kingdom Bacillati; phylum Actinomycetota; class Actinomycetes; order Micrococcales; family Microbacteriaceae; genus Microbacterium; species Microbacterium sp. NPDC056044. Next base: position 678,104 of record NZ_JBHJWZ010000002.1, read on the forward strand.
GCCGTGACCCGGGCGGGGGAGGACTGGCGGTTGCCGACCTGCTGTGCCATGGTCTGCCCGCCCTCGGCTCCTAGGTCTGGACAGCAATGTTGACGCCGTATACATTGACGTCGTGGCGAAAGTGATCCTGTACGCGTCGATGTCGGTCGACGGCTTCGCCACCGGTCCAGACGACGACCTCACCGTGCTCCATGGCTGGGCGTTCGGCGATCCGACGATGGCGATGCACCCGCGCGTGACTGCGGAGTTCTTCGATGCCGGTGCGGTGATCTTCGGCGCCCGCACGCTGCGAGCGGGCGACGTCGCCTGGGGCGACGAGTCGATCTTCCCGATGCCGGTGTTCGTCCCCACGCATGAGCGGCGCGATCCGGTGGTGAGGAACGGCGCGCTGTTCACCTTCGTCGGCTCAGCGGAGGAAGCGCTGCACAGGGCTGTCGACGCGGCCGGCGACCGTGACGTCTACATCATGGGCAGCGCCGACGTTGCGCGGCAGCTGATCGCGATCGACGCCGTCGACGTCTTCGAGCTCGCGATCACCGCGGTGCTCCTCGGCGCCGGCGTCAAGCTCTTCGACCAGCTCCCGCACTTGCCGATCGCGCTCGAGCCGACGCGCGTGCTGGAGTCGAAGCGGATCACGCACATCAGGTATGACGTGCTGCCGCCAGGGCAGCGCGAGCGAGGAAGGGCAGTGGGATGAGACCACTTCGATACGCGATCAACGTCACCCTCGACGGCTGCGTGCATCACGAAGCCGGGGTCGCGCCCGACGAGGAGTCGATGCGCTACTGGACGGCCGAGATGGAGCGGGCCGACGCGCAGCTCTTCGGCCGGGTGACGTACCAGATGATGGAGTCGGCGTGGCGCGAGCCGGCGTCGGGGGAGTGGCCCGACTGGATGCGCGAGTGGGAGATCCCTTTCGCGCGCGCCATCGATCGCACGAAGAAGTACGTCGTGTCCAGCACGCTCACCGACGTGGACTGGAACGCCGAGCTGGTGCGCGGTGACCTGAGGCACGCCGTCGAGCAGCTCAAGCAGCAGTCCGGCGAGGGACTGACGGTGGGCGGCGTGACGCTCCCGCTGGCTCTCGCAGACATGGGGCTGATCGACGAGTACGTGTTCGTCGTGCAGCCGGTGCTCGCCGGTCATGGGCCGACGCTGCTCGCCGGCTTGCGCGAACGCCTGCAGCTCGAGCTGGTGGATCGCCGGGAGTTCGGGTCCGGGGCGGTCGCTCAGCGGTACCGGCCGGTGCGCAGCCAGCCTTGATCTCAGGCATGCCCAGAGGACGCGGTCGGAGGCGTCAGGCTGCGCGGGCGCGGCTCAGCGATCCGTCGACGACGCGGGGTCATCTTCGATCAACACCTCACCCATGATGAGGTCGGTGTCGGCGCGGTCAGGTTCTGCATCGACCTCACCGGGTTCGTCGAAGTGCTCAGGTGCCTCTTCGTCGGTGGATGGCTCGACGGGCTGGCCGGTATCGGGGTCGATCGGCTCTCTGGTGGACATCGTCTCCTCCTCTGCTGGTTCGTGGATGACTCTGTCCGGTCACGCGACGCACCATCAGCGGGTTGACCTGCCTGTGCCAGCGTTGTAGAGGCAGGCACAGCTCACGCTTTGGCCACGCTTTGGCCACGCCTTGGTCGAGGTGGATGAGTGGGCCAAGGCGGCTACCCGGTGAGCATCGCGAAGGCCAGAACCGCTGCGAGGACGAGCATGGCGAGCAGCCCCGCGCCAAAGGCATCGCGCAGCTTGCGACGGCCTACCGCTACGGCGATGTCCAGCGCCTGGACAACGATGGTGGCGATAGCGACGCCGAGGACGAGCCCCGGCTCCGCGAGGACGGCGCCGGCCAGGGCCACGGCCGCCAGGGCGAACGAGCGAGTGATCAGGTACATGGCCATGCCCCAACGCTCTCGATCGGCACCGGCCCGTTTGGCTGCCGGCCAGGCGTACCAGACGATGCTCGGTAGAGCAGCGATGATCGTGGCGAGCGCGACGAGCCAGAGCAGCCAGGTCGTCGCGGGATCGGTGGGTGGGATCACCCTTGGCCGATGAGGGCGTAGCGGGTACGCACGATGTCGGACAGATCGTCGCCGATCCAGTTGTCGATCGTGACGTAGTGCGAGTGCGGCAGCCACGCATCCTTGTGGGCCCAGTGGCCGACGACCGGGAAATGCGGCAGCTTGCGCGGGTTGAACTTCAGGCGATTCTCGACGTGACGCAACGAGTCCCCGAGCACCACAAGGTCCATGCGCGTCCTCATCGCGATCACGCCGCCCACATTGCCGCGGATGGCGTTACCTGGGCGAACGCCGCGGCCCCGGCGACAGGCTCGAGCGGGTTGGCGAGCGAGATGACGTCGGACACCGTTGCCTCCCTGGTCAGGTGCTCGAACGCTACTGCAGCGCAGTGCCGGCGCGCCAGCATGATCGGTCGCCCCACCAAGGGACGGGCGAGCCCGAGCGTCAGGGCTGTTCGAGACCAAGGTCCAATGCGCCCACGATCTCTTCGTACCCTTCACGCCTCGCGAGTTCGCGGGGTGGAACGCCGTCGCCGTCGGGAAGACGCGGATTCGCCCCCGCGTCCAACAGCATGCGGACGATCTCCAGGTGCCGCGCGCCGCCGTCACCCAGGACGATCGCTTCGTGGAGGGCTGTCCAGCCGAGGTTGTTGACGTGATCGAGGTTCGAGCCGGCGTCGATGAGAAGGCGCACCGTCGACACGTGGCCGCGCTCGCTGGCGGGGATGAGCGCGATCCCGCCGAATCGGTTCGTGACGGTGAGATCGCCTCCTGCCTCGAGCGCCGCGATGACGACGTCGTCCATGCCGTTGGCGCCCGCGAAAAGGAGCACGGAGTCCAGCCGGCGATCCCGCGCGTTGACGTCGGCACCTTGGGCGATGAGATCCAGTGCGCGAGCGCGGTCGCCGGATCGCAGCAACGTGAGAGCCTCCATGCCGAGCGCGTGTGCCTTGTCGTCGTCCATGGCAGCAATCCTTCCCTTCATCCTTCTGCGGCGGCGAGATCGCCGATCGGTCGATAGGTTTCGAGATCCGGTGTGGACCGCAACCCGATCCCCGGCAGAAATGCGACGGCGGCTGCGGCGACGACCGAGACGGTGGTCGCGACGAGGAACACCATCGATGCTGCCTGCGCGTAGAGGCCGGGCGCGGCTGCCGCGCTCACCGCTGCCTGGCTCGGCACGTACGCGGCGACGATCGCCCCGAACACGGCGAGTCCGGCAGTCGATCCGAACGTTCGGCAGAAGATGATCGCGCCGCTGACAGCGCCGACGTCACGAAGCCGGGTGGCGTTCTGCGCGACGAGAATGAGGTTGGTCACCGTCATGCCGAGCCCCGCCCCGACCGCGCAGGTCGCGGCGACGACCCACCACAGGGGGGTGGTGGTCGTGAGCGGGATGAGTCCGGCGTTGCCGATGACCAGTAGGCCGGTGCCGACGACGAGGTAGCGCCGCAGTCGGCCGCTCCGGGTGCTCATGCGGCCGACGAGCACAGCGGCGATGAAGGTTGCGACGGCCATAGGCATGAGCAGCACGCCTGCAGTGAGCGCGGACGCGCCGCGCCCGAGCTGCAGGTACTGGGTCACGAAGATGGTCCCGCCGAACATCGAAACGCCGACGGCGCAGCTTGCGACGGCCGCCAGCGCGGACGCCCGGCCGGCGAGCGCTCGAAGCGGGATGATCGGCTCCTTCGCTCGCCACTCCCACACGGCGGCGATCGCCAGCACGCCCACAGAGGAGACGATCAGCGCGATTGACGCGAATGACAGCGGCGCGAGCTGCTTTCCCACGAACGAGATCCACCCCAGCACGCCCGTGAGGCCGACGACGAGGAGCGCGGCGCCGATGTAGTCGACGGAGCCTTTGACGACGGCGAGCGCCTTGGGCATGACGATCTGGACGATGATGGCGGCCACCAGCGCGACCGGCACGCCGAGGAGGAAGCACAGCCGCCAGCCGATGCCGGGGATCCCCACCAGCACCGCCCCGACGACTGGCCCGCTGATCGTGGCGACGATCTGCGACAGCCCCATCACCCCGTTCACCTGTGCGCGGGCGCGAGGCACGACGAGCCGGGCCGCGAGCGTCTGGGTCAGCGCGATGTGGCCGCCGATCCCGATGCCCTGGATGACGCGCGCCGCGATCAGAAGATCTGCGGTGGGCGCGAGGCCGCACAGCAGGGCACCGGCCGTGTAGAAGCCGAGTGACCACTGCAGCACGGTCTTCGCGTCGAACACGTCACCGAGCCGGCCCCACAACGGCGTCGTCACAGTGGATGCCAGCGCCGTGGTGACGAACATCCAGGTGTAGTGGACGGTGGTCCCGTCGATCTCGCGGGTGATGCCGGGGAGCGCGGTGGCGATGATCGTGCCGCTCATCATGCCCACGAACTGCACGAGCATGAGAACGCCGATCTGCACCCGCAGCCGCCGGCGGTCACCGCGCGCCGCGGTCATGGCCGGGGGCCGGGTCGCCTCTCGACGGCCCGGCCCCCGGGTTCTGAGGATCGCCACCTCAGACGACGGCCGTCAATGCCGCCGAGCCGACCCCGGGCCGCTGGAGGGGGAAGCCGGGAACACCGGTCACCTCGGTGCCCCACGAACGCTGCGCGTCCTCCACCATCGCGACGGTTCCGAAGAGGAACTCGATCGAGTAGAGCGCGTGCCAGTAGCGGCTCGGCTCGGCCTCGCCCGTCGCATCGGCGATCACGTACGTGTCGTAGCCGCGTGCATGGGCTTCCCGCGCGGTCGTCTCGACGCAGATGTTCGTCGTCACGCCGCAGATCACGACGCTGCGGATGCCGAGTCCGACCAGAAGCGGCTCAAGGCGTGTTCCGTAGATGGCTCCCGGCCGCGACTTGTCGACGACATACTCGCTCGGCAGTGGAGTCAGTTCGTCGATGATCTCGACGTCCTTGCTGAGCTCGCCCATACGAGGCGCCGTCTCCGGCTTGGCGATGGCGCGCCCCCGCCGGGGCAGAGCATCCGCGTGGTCGTAGAGGTTCGTGGCGCGCGTGAAGATCACGGGCACACCGGCGTCGCGCGCGGACTCGACCAGTGCCACGCACCCGGGAACCGCCATCGCGAACGGCTCCTGGGTGGGGGCGATCCCGAGCGAGTACTCCTCTTCGATGAAACCGCGCTGCATGTCGATGACGATCAGCGCGACATCCTTCGCTGCCACCTCGACGGGTTCGCCGTCGGTGCCGTTCATCCAGCTGTCGAAGGTCTTCAAGTGCCGCTTCCTCTCCATGGGTGCGCCGCTCACGAGGCGGCCGTTTCGAGCCAGGCGAGGTTCGTGACGTTCTCGCCGCGTTTGAGGGGGTAGCCGGGGACGCCCGTGACGGGGGCTCCCCAAGAGCGCTGTACGTCTGCGACTGTGCACACCGTGCCGAACAGGAACTCGATCGTGTACAGCGCGTGCCAGTGACGGCTGAGTTCCGCCTCGCCAACGGCGTCCTCGACGATGTAGGTCTTGTAGCCCTTCTGGCTCGCGTCACGGGCGGTCGTCTCGACGCAGATGTTGGTGGTCACGCCGCAGATGACGACGCTGCGGATCCCCTTGGCTGTGAGGAACGGCTCGAGCCGTGTTCCGTAGAAGGCGCTCGGCCGCGACTTGTCGAGGACGATGTCTCCAGGCTCGGGGGCGAGCTCGTCGACGATCTCGATGTCAACGGTCCCCTCGACGAGCCGGGGCGAGAGGGGCGTTCCTTCGAGGCGGCCGGTGGGGCTGAGCTGGTCCTCGTTGCCGGGCAGGTAGGCGTACCGGGTATAGATGACCGGCACTCCGGCCGATCGCGCGGCGGCGATCAGGTTCGCCGTGCCGGGGATCGCCGCGGCGAACGGCTCCTGGGTCTCTGCGATGCCGAGGGAGTACTCCTCGCGGAGGAACGCGTTCTGCATGTCGACGACGATGAGCGCGACATCGGATGCCGGGACCCCGACGGGCGACGAATACTCGCCGTCGAGCCATCCCTGGAAGGTCTTGCGGGCCATGATCTGTCCTTTCGGTGCGGGGGCGGCGGTCGTCCGCCGCCCCCCGGGCGGTCACTGGATGTCGGCGTCCTTCATGATGAAGAGGCCGTCGGGGCGGGGCTCCCACACCACCGCAGGGTTCACGCCGTACGCGGCGGTCGGCGTGTACAGCGGCGCTACGTAGCCGTTCGCCTGGTTGATCTCCCAGATCTGCGAGATGACGGCCAGGCGCGCAGCATCCGCCACCGCCTTCTGGTCGACCACGAGCTGCTCGATCTCGGCGTCGTCGAAGTAGTTGGTGGCCTCAGCCGAGAAGAGGAACCTCAGCGGAAGGCCCGCGTCGAGGATCGACGGGGAGAACTGCCCCAGGAACAGACCAGTCAGACCGTGTTCGCGGTTGACGATGTCGTAGCTGGCGTTATCGGTCCCCTCGAGCTTGACGTTTACGCCGACCTCACTGAGCTGCCCGGCAATCGCCTGCGCGAGCTCTGCGCCGAGCGGGATCACGCCGTCCAGCGCGTACTGGAACGGGATCTCCTGACCGGCGTATCCGGCCGCCTCGAGCGCCGCCTCCGCTGCGGCGGGGTCGTACTCGACAGGCTCGAGCGTGTCAGAGAATCCGACGACGGTCGGAGCGACGAGCTGGCTGTTCGACTCGGCGCGACCGTCGAGGATCGTGTCGACGATCGCGTCGCGGTCGATGGCCTGCAGGATTGCGGTCCGCAGCGCGGCGTCGGCGAGCGGCCCGCTCTCAGTATTGAAGCCGAGGTAGACGACCTGGTGGCTGGGGATCTCGCGCACCTCGGCACTGCCCGTGGCCTCGACAGCGGGAATCTGCGCCGTCGGGATGGAGGCGATGTCGACAGTCCCCGACTGCACGCCGGTGACCCGGGCGTCGTCGGCGGGGACGGGCACGAACTCAACGGTGTCGAGGGCCGGCGCCCCACCGAAGTAGTCGTCGAACTTCTCAACCACCACGGATTGTCCGCGCTGCCAGCTCACGAACTGGAATGGTCCGGACCCGACGGGCTGCTGATTGAAGCCGTCGGCGCCGAGCTCCTCGTAGGCCGCCTGAGGAACGATCGAGATGAGCGTGGTCTGGCGCGGCCACTCCGAGAAGGGCGTCGAAAGCGTGAACCGTACGTGGGTGTCGTCGACGGCCTCGACGGAGGTCATGTCGGTGAGCCACAGCTGGCGGGTGCTGTCGGGTTCGGCGAGCACCTCCTCGAAGGAGAACACCACGTCGTCAGCGGTCATCGTGGAGCCGTCATGGAAGGTGACGTCATCGCGGAGGGTGAAGTCCCAGACCGTGAAGTCCTCGTTGGACGTCCACTCGGACGCGGCGCGAGGGCCGACGCTCCCGTCGGTGTTGATCTCGGCGAGCTGGTCGAAGAGGTTGAACTCGAGGCTCAGCGCTCCGAAGGATCCGCCGACGACCGGATTGAGGTTCTCCGGGTCCTGCGTGATGGCCACGGTGACCGATTTCGCCGACTCGGCGCTGCTGCCGGGAGCGGGGGTGCCGGCACAGGCGGTGAGCAGCGCGACGGCTGCGATCGAAGACAGGGCGCCGAGCGCCCAGCGGGTGCGTTTGCGGGACATGTGAATCCTTCTCGGGTAGAGGCGTGTGATGCAGGGGGGTGGTGCATCGAGCTCGTCAGCTCGGCCGACGTCGTGGGTCGGGGATCGGGATCGCGGACAGCAGCGTGCGCGTGTAGTCGTCTCGGGGCGCGAGGAAGATCTCCTCGGTGGGTCCCTGTTCGACGATCCGCCCCTGCCGCATCACTGCGACACGGTGCGAGACGTGCCGGACCACCGACAGGTCGTGCGCGACGAACAGGTAAGAGACGCCGAGCTCACGCTGGAGCTCCGCGAGCAGGTTGATGATCTGGGCCTGGATCGAGACATCCAGTGCGGACACGGGCTCATCGAGGATCACAAGGCGCGGTCGCAGGGCGAGTGCCCGCGCGATGCCGATGCGCTGTCGCTGGCCACCAGAGAAGGCGGCAGCCTTGCGCGACGCATACTCCCAGGGCAGGCCGACCCAGTCGAACAACTCCCTGACTCGCTGCTCGGAGTACTGACGGTGCAGCCGCAGCGGCTCCGCGACGATGTTCTTCGCCGACATGCGGGGATCGAGCGAGGAGTACGGGTCCTGGAACACGACCTGCGCATTCGATCGAGCCTTCGCGCGCTCCCGGCTGCCGTACGCGTTGACGTCGGCACCCATCACTCGAATGGTTCCGGAGGTGGGCTCGTGCAGGCCGAGGATCGTCCGGACGAGCGTCGACTTGCCGCATCCTGATTCCCCGACGAGGCCCACGGTCTCGCCCGGCTCGACCGTCAGCGACACGCCGGCGACGGCGGCGAACGTCTCTGTCCTGAAGCCGGTGCGCTTGCGGAAGTGCTTGTGCACGTCAACGATCTCGAGGGCGAACGGTTGCTGTGCGGCCGATTCGGGAGCAGGTTCTACGCGGCGCAGTCGACGGCGTTCGAGAAGAGTGGTCATGACGCCTTCACCTCCGGGGAGAGCGCGGCGGGCGCGATGGTGGGCAGTGGGGCGCCGATGGGCAGCGCCCCGTCGACGAGCGGGAAATGGCAGGCCAGCGAGACGTGCGCGGTGCTGACCAGCGGAGGTCGCGTGCCGCACTCCTCGAGATCCCGCCCGATCTCGCATCGCGGCCGGAACGGGCAGCCCTGCCCCCGGCCGGCCGGAGTGGGCGGCTGGCCCGGAATCGCGTACGCCGTGGCTCCGGCCGTTTCCAGACTGAGCACGCTGGCGAGCAGGCCGGCGGTATACGGATGCTGCGGTCCTTCGAAGATGCGGTACACATCCTGCGTCTCGACGATGCGCCCGCTGTACATGACCGCGACCCGGTCGGCGACCTGGGCGACGAGGCCGAGGTCATGGGTGATGAGGATCATGGCGGAGCCGGATGCCGCGCGGGACTCCGCGAGCACGCGCATGACCTGGGCCTGGATCGTGACGTCGAGCGCGGTCGTCGGCTCATCCGCGATGAGCAGTGCCGGATCGTGGGCCATGGCCCCGGCGATCAATGCGCGCTGTCGCATGCCGCCGGACCATTGATGCGGGTAGTCGCGCGCCTTGGCGGTCGCGTCCGGGATGCCGACGCTGTCGAGCAGCTCGACGACACGGCGCCGGGCACCGGCGCGGCCGATCGAGCGATCGTGGAGGCGCACACCCTCGGCGAGCTGCGACCCGACGCGACGGACCGGGTTCAACGTGGTCATGGGGTCCTGGAACACCATCGCCAGGCTCCCGCCGCGCAGAGCGTTCAGTGCGCGCTCGTCGAGGTCGAGCAGGTCGGTGCCTTGGAACCGGATGCTGCCGGAGGTGACCCAGGTGCCGGGTGGGAGCAGCCCCATGACTGCGAGCATCGTGATGGACTTGCCCGATCCGGACTCTCCCACCAGGCTCAGCACCTCTCCCGGGGCGACCGAGAAGCTGACGTCGTCGACGAGGGTGACGGGGCCGTGCGGGGTGTCGGCCTCGACCACGAGGTTCTGCACCTCGAGCACGGGCGGCTGGTTCGCGCTCATCGGCGCACTCCCTTCCGGGCGGGGGCGACCGATTCTGTCGTGAAGCGCTGGCTGAGGAACTGCATGCCGGCGACGAGGAGGAAGAGCGCGATGCCGGGGAGGATCACGAGCCACGGATTGATCTGGAGGTACTTCTGGCCCTCCGTGATCATCGCGCCCCAGCTCGGTACGGGCGGCTGCACACCGAGACCGAGGTAGTCGAGCGAAGACTCGATCCCGACGATCACGGCGATGTCGAAGGAGGCGATGACCGCCATTTGCGGCAGCACCTGAGGGAGCACATGGGTGAATACGGTGCGCCCGTGCGACCCGCCCTGCGTGAGAGGCGAGACCACGAAGTCCCGGTCTCGCAGTGCCATCGCCAGAGCGCGTGCGACGCGGGCGTATCCGACCCAGTAGGTGAGCCCCAGGGTGATCACCATGAGCTGGGTGCTCGGCCCGAAGACCGCCGAGAGCGCGATGAGCAGGATGACGACCGGCATCGCGAGCTGCACCTCGGACAGGGCGCCGATCCCCGAGTCGAGCAGGCCGCCGCGATAGCCCGCGATGAGTCCGAGGGTGACGCCGATCACGAAGTTGATGGCGACCACGGTTGCGGCGATTCCGACCGAGACCAGTCCGGCGAGAGACAGTCGGCTGAGTACGTCGCGTCCCAGCGAGTCGGTTCCGAGAGGATGCTGCGCCGAGACGAATGGCGGCATCATCGCGTCGACCAGGTCCTGCCCGAAAGGATCGTAGATCGGCAGGAACGGGACCACGACGATGAGGAGCACGATCGACGACAGCAGGCCGATCCCGATGTACATCGGAACGGTTCCGCTCGGACGGAGCCTGCGCAGACGTTTGCGCCGGCCAAGTGCGGGCAGCGCGAAGCGGGAGACGGCGACGGTCATGCGAGCCTCACTCTCGGGTCGATGGATGCGGTGATGAGGTCGACGATCAGGTTCACCACAACGAAGAACACGGCGACCACGGCGAGGCCTGCCAGCACGACGGGGAAGTCCCGACCGTTCACCGCCTGCAACAGCACCTGCCCCATCCCGGGCCATGCGAAGACGGCTTCGACGATGACGGTGCCGCCGAGCAGTCCGCCGAGATTCAGCCCTGCGATCGTGAGAACGGGCACGAGCGCGTTGGGGGTCATCTGGGTGACGACGACGGACCGATGCGATTGGCCCTTCGCGTAACTGGCCCGCACGTAGTCCATGCCCTGTTGCTCGCCGAGGGCGGAGCCGATGAGCCGCAAGTACAGGGCGAACTGCGCCGTTGCCAGGCACGCGACCGGCAGTACGAGACTTTGCGGTCCCTGGTTGCCCAGCGACGGCAGCCACCCGAGGAGCACGGAGAACACGAAGGCGAGCAGCACCCCGAACAGGAAGTCCGGGATCGCCTGGCGCAGCGAACCGAGCCACAGCAGTGCCAGGCGAAGCCAGTTCCAGCGTGTGACGAAGATCAGCAGCGCGACGAGCATCGCGGCACCGAGCCCGATCGCGAACGAGGCGACCGCGAGCTGGAACGTCGCGGGGATCCGGTCGATCAGCAGATCCATCGCCGGGACCTTCTGCCGGTAGGAGTCGCCCACCGTCCCCGTGAACAGCCCCGCGAGGAAGTCCAGGTACTGCTGCCAGAGCGGCTTGTCGAAGCCCAGTGCGGAGTTGAAGGCGTCGATCTCCTGCTGGGTCGCGCCCTCGGGAAGAATCAGGGCGCCTGGCTTGCCCGAGAGCCGGCCCAGGAAGAACCCGATGGTCAGGACGGCGAACACGGTCACGAGCGCCTGAGCGATCTTGCGGGCGATGTAGATCGGCATCGTGACTCCTCTCTCAGTGGGTCGGATCTCAGCGGATCAGAGCTCCCCATCGAGCCGGATGAAAATGTTGGACATATCGCGTCGTGGCTCGATTCTTACCGAGACCATCACGTTTGGTGGTTTCACGTTTGTAAACTCCGGCGCTCAGTGACGTTTCGACCACCGCGAAGCAGCCTGCCAGCCAGTGCTCGTCAAAAACATTGGACATTTACCTTGCCGTCGACCCTGGCGACGGCTAACGTTCAGAGAGCCGACCTGGGGGAAGGAGACCGCATGCCGCTCGACGCCGACATCGACGTCGCCCGGATCAGACCTGCCTACGATCAGGTAGCCGGGCAGCTGAAGCTGCTGATCCTCAACGGATCCCTCGCGCCCGGGGAGCGACTGCCTGTCGAGTCCTCGCTCGGCGCCGCCTTCGGCGTCTCCCGCAACACGGTGAGGGAGGCGCTGCGGATGCTGAGCTCCGCCGGCCTCGTCCGCACCGAACGCGGCGTCAACGGCGGCACGTTCGTCGCCCAAGTCGCGCCCGAAGACGTGAGCGATTACCTCGAGTCCCGCCTCGGACTGCTCGTCAGCAGCGACTCGATCTCCGCCGCAGATCTCGCCGAGGCCCGCATCATGCTGGAGGTCCCGTGCGCCCGACAGGCGGCGCTCCGGCGCAGCGAGCAGGACCTGGCAGACCTGCAAGCCATCGTCGACGCCGAGCGCGACGATCACACCGGCTGGTCGCGTGGTGAACACAGCCACGAGTTCCACCTGCGGCTGCTCAGCGCGACCGGAAATGCGGTGATGGAACTCATGCTCGCGCCGGTCCTCGCGATCTCGCGACCGAACATGCTGCAGCCGAAGCCTGGCACATGGGATGCCGCGAACAGCGACCATGCCCGCATCCTCGACGCGGTGCGCCGCGGCGACGCCGACCTGGCGGCGGAAGTGACCCTCGAACACCTTCGCCGCGTGCGGGACATCACCGATCCCGCGTACGACGACTCCCCGACCTGAACTCTCCCGACACCGTCGTCGGTCACCGCCCGAATCGGGATTCCCCCAAGAAAGGACGCACCACCATGACCGACACCGCCATCGACATCGTCGAGATCACCCCCGAGACCGCCCGGGCGTGGATGGACATCGCGCTCGAAGAGGCCCGCGCAGGGAAGGAAGAAGGCGGCCAGCCCATCGGATCGGTGCTCATCGGCCCCGCCGGCGAGGTCCTCGGCCGCGGGCGCAACCGCTTCGCCCAGCTCGGAGACGTGTCCGCGCACGCCGAAACGCAGGCATTCTCGGATGCCGCCTACCGCGAGTCCTACGCCGGCACCACGATGGTGACCACTGCTGAGCCGTGCTGGTACTGCTCGGGCCTGATCCGCCAGTTCGGCATTTCCCGCGTCATCATCGGCGCAGCGACGGGGACCGGCGGAGCCGCATCGCTGGAAGACCTCGGCCACGAAGTGCACCGCATCGACGACGCCGAGTCGATCGAGTACCTCGAAGGGCTCCGCGCCACCTGGAAGAAGTAGAGGCGCACTTAGCCCGGGGTGTGACTTGCCACTGGCAAGTCACACCCCGCGCGATTTCCGCGGCAGTTGAAGCCGGGCATCCGCTTGTGAGCATCGTGCAGGAACGTTCGGCTCCGAGCGCACGAGCCCCACTCGAGAGCCGTGATGTGTGATGTTGGAGGCATGTTCTCCGTTGCCGACCGCACCGATATTCGCCGCGCCCTGATTGAGGCCGCGCGGATGGATCCGGGTATCGCGGGCGCGGCTGGCGGGTTCGGCCGCGCGCGGCACCGAGGACCGATGGTCGGACATCGATCTGATCCTGCAGTTGGCCCCTGAAGCGGATGAGCCGGTCGTCGTCGACGCGTGGACCCGCGCCATCGCCGGGCAGTACGGGCTCGCCGACATCCTTGACGTGTTTTCCGGTGGTGTCCGCTACCGGGTGTTTCTGCTGCAGAACTCGCTTCAGATCGATGTGTCGTTCTGGCCGCAGGACGATTTCCGGGCCACCGAGCCCGGGTTCACGCTCCTTTTCGGCACCGCGAACGTGCCGACGCAACCGGCGCCGCCGAACACCGACAACCTGATCGGGATGGGGTGGCTGTACGCGCTCCACGCCCGATCCGCTACCGCCCGCGGCAAGCTCTGGCAGGCCGCCATCATGATCGACGACCTCAGGAACCAGGTGATCGCTCTCAAGTGCGCCCGACGGGGCCTGGAAGCGTGGCACGGCCGCCAGGTCGACGCCCTGCCCGCCGCGGAATTGCAGAACCTCGAGAAGACGCGTGTGGCGCGTCTTGCGGTCGACGAGCTGGAAGCGAGCCGCATCCGATTGACCGATCACCTGCTGGAGGAGATCGCGCGGATCGACCCCCAGCGTGCCACCCGGCTCGGGCCCGCCTTCGCCGTACTGCGGCAACCAGGCTGACCACATTCGATGCCGACCGCCACTGCGCCGCTCGTTTTTCAGGTTTCGCCGGTGTCGAATTCGAATGAGTCAACCACTTCCTGAACGGCGTCGAGTTGATCCTGTCTGTCCACGCCGCAGCAGATTGTGCCGACGATGACGATGTTTCCGTTCTCAACTGAGGGCAGGTCGAGGACCCAGAGCCGGTCGGACCACTCGGCGTCGTTGCCCCAGTGGAAGGTCTTACTGATGTCGGTGCCGACGAGCGTCATCGCGATCGGCTGGCCCTCGGAGAAGGGGCACGCCGTCGTCCAGGAGGGGGCCATGGCAGTGTCAATAGTCGTGCCGTCCAGCCCGCCCACGGTTACTTGGCTCGGTTCACTCGTCGCGAGCCCCTCGTGCTCACTCAGCCACGTCGTCAATTGCGCGGGCGTGCGGCCCACTCCAGGCTCCGCTTCCTCGGAACAGCTCTTCGCGGCTGCGTCGACATCGCGCACGACCAGCAGCGGCGGTCCGTCGTTCTCCATGCGGGCCAGCCCGATCCAGCCGGGCACGTCCTCGAACACCTTCCACCCCGCAGGGACGGTGAAGGTGACGGGAGTGTCGAACACCTGCGACGTATAGGTGCCGGGATCGAGTTCGCTGCCCACCTCGTAGCCGACCGTCGACCCCGACGGTGAAGGCTCGGGTGTGGAAGATGTTGCTCCCGGCGGCGCGCACCCGGCGACAGCGAACAGTGTCACGATGGCGACTGCGCTTGCGAGGTACCGGTTCATGGAATCCGCCCCTTGAGGATGACCCGGATATGCGCCCGCACTATTCATGACGTGTTTCGGGCGCGCGACTTCACCGCAGAATGTACTCTCGCGATGAGCGGTGCGACAGGGCGACGGGATCAAGACGGCGCCTGTCACAACAGGGGCGCTCCCGACCGTCGCGCAAAGCGATCCCTCGGCGCGCATTGTTCGAATGCGGAACCTCCAGAGGGCGCCGGAATTATCGGGGACGTTCATCGCGCATGAGGCCACCCGACGGGCATGAGGAGCGACCGCACGTCAAGGCTGCTCGAGCCGCATCCGGACGCGCGCGCGATCAGGGGGCACTTGTGAAGCGGGGAGTCCACCGCGACCAATCCTGCGAAACGGCCGACACGCGGTGGAGTCGCGCTATGCGTTCGGGAAGGCCGCGGCGAAGATGGCGTAGACGATGTCGATGTCGATATCGTGCGTCGGGGCCTCGGTCATCCGTTGGATGAGCAATCGCGGCCAGAGTACGTGGACGCCATCGACCGTGAAGGCGCCGCCGATGAGTGGCCAGTCGGCTTCGAGGAAGCACAGCACTCCAGCAACTGGCAGCGAGGTCTCGCCCAGGGCCGCGGTCACTCGTTCGACTTGGGACTGGACGCCGCGGACCAGCTTGGTGCCGTCTCGTCCGCCGATACGGAGGGATTCGACGCGCGGTCGGTTGATGCCTCCCTCGATCCGCAGAGCCGGACGCTTGTGCGCGTACCGTTTCGCGTCGATCACCCAGACGCCGGTCGGGCCGATCGCGATGTGGTCGATGTTCGCGCGAGTACCTCGGATGCGGCGGTCATGAAGGACCCGGAAGGTGTCGGGCAGGTCGTTGAGACGCCGCGCCATGAGCTCCTCACCGACGGCGCCGCGTTCCCAGGCCTTTGTGCTCTGCGGGTCATCGGTGAGCGCAAGAATGAGCCCGCCAAGCTTCGGGTGGTCCGTACGGATTCGCTGTTCGCGTCTGTCTCGTCGGCGCTCATATTCGCGCCGCGCGGACGCACCCGCTGCGCCGGAGTCCGCAGCGGTCGCCGTTGCGCAGTCGAGACAGCGCACGGTCTTCGAGCCGCGCCCGTAGACCGCGTCCGCGCCGGCCGGGAGTTCCCGGGCGCAGAGCCGGCACGTCCCGGCGTAGCGGAGCCGCATGCGTTTGTCGTCTGGCCCCAGTTCCAGCGTCACGACGCCGAACGTACCAGCACGGCTGATCCGAAGAGCGTTATCGCCAGTCGAGGCCTCGCGCTTCCAGGTACGCCTTCGTCATCGGGTCGTCTATCGCATAACGCTCGCTGGTGCCGCACTCATCTGTGATGGCGATGAACCTTCCGCGCGGGTCCTCGTGGGCAATGATCTCTTCGAGGTCGTTCTCGAACGTGCCCTCCTGCAGCTGCCAACAGCCACGACACTCATGGCCGTCACCCAGCTGAACTCCCCGACCCATGTTCAAGCCCTCAGACCGTGGCGGCGGTGAGGTCGAGCAGCCAGGGTTCGCCGACGATGGGGATGCCGTAGTCACGAGCCTTCTTCGCTTTCCCGGAAAGCGAGTCCGGATCGGCGGCCACCACGAGTTTGACGGTCTTGGTCACCGCCGGCTTGACCACGTAGCCAAGGTCAACAAGCGTCGCTTCCCAGGCCGCGCGCGGTCGAAGCATGTCGCCCGTGAGCACCACCGCATCCCCGACAGCCAGGTCGAACCCGGCCGTTGCGGTAGCCTGCGCCGCTACTTCGGTCGACGGCGCTTCGAGCGCCGTGCTGACGATTTCTGCGGGAATGGAGAGCAGCTGAGCCACGGTGAGGAGATCGTCGCGTTCAAGTTCGGTGACGATGCCGTCGGCCCATGCCGCCGCGGCGAGAGCCTGGAAGTACAGCGTGTGCAGCCGCTCGGCCGTGGTGCGACCGACTCCGAGCTCGTCGGCGAGGGTGACGAGGGCATTCATCTCGTGCTCGGACAGGTAGCGGTCCAGCAGGCACCGTTCCAGAAACGCGAGGTACTCCGCCTGCTCGAGCGTGTCTGCGACATCGGGAACGCGGTCGACGATTCGCTCGAGGAACGTCGGCGCGTAGTCGCCGTCCTCGCGCGCAAACCATGCGGCGCGCTGCCCGACATGCGGCGCCAGCGGGCTGACCGCTTCGAACGCCGGCACCCAGTACTCGCGATCCGTGCTCGCGATCAGCGCGGCCAACAGCTCCGCCGTTGCCGTGGCGTCGACGAGGGCACGGTGGGCGCCGGTCAGTTCGATGTCGAACGCCGCGCAGCAGTCGGCGAGCGAACCCCCACCTCCCAGCAGAGCGCGGGACACGCGCATTGTGCAGACCGACGAAAAGTCCGCACTAGCGCGATAGCCGGCCCGTGCCAGCTCCGCATTCAGGAACCGCAGATCGAATGACGCGTTGTGCGCGACTATGACACGGTCAGTGAGGAGCTCAACCAGATCGGCGACGATATCCGCGAAGGCAGGAGCCCCGAGGATCTCACGCGCAGTGATCCCGTGGATATCCTGCCGGCCTAGATCTCGGCCCGGGTTGACCAGAGTCTCCCATCGACCGCTGATCAGTCCGTCCGGGCTGACATGGACCACCGCAACCTCGATCACGCGGTCGTGGTGCTCGGCGACGAACCCCGTCGTCTCGAAGTCGATCACGGCGTATCCGACGGGCGCCAACCCATTCCCCAGAATATGCACGAGGGCGAACATATCGGTCGACCCCGGCAACCCTGTTCAGCCACGCGGAACGCCCGCACGCGCAGGTGTTCGTCGTCTGCTGCCCGGCCTGTCGGCGAGCGGGCAGCGAATCTGTACGGGACCCGCCGACGAGCATGTGAAATTCCGCGTTAGGCCCCGGATGTGGCCGAGTTCTAACTGTTGCTCGCCGGCGCCTAGTACCGGTCGCAGTTCCATCCGTATGGGGCGCTGATGAGCGCAGCTGCGTAGATCCAAAGCAAAAGGCCCGTAAGTAGGCAGATGATCGCGGCTGCTCGCGTCTTCGGGCCACGCAGGGCAAACGCCGCGGAGACGGCGGCGATTGCACCAAGAAGGCCCAGCGAGTGGAGCACCGTAAACGGGACTGTCCACGGCACGTCCCACCCCGTGGTGCACGGGTTCGCCAGGATGTGTGCCGTCGCCTCACCCTGACCCCAGGCTGCGATCGCGATCGCCGCGAGGGTGGGGGCGAGCAACAGAGACGGCCACCAGGGATGGCTGTCGGGTTTGTGAATGGCAGACCCCGTCATTTCGCCATGATGTCAGTACCCGTAGTTCGCTGCCGCAGATCTCGACGTGCCGTCGCCCGTGCGGCGCCGTCAGCTTCACTATCTCGGTCGTCGCTGGTCGCCCGCGTCAGCGCAGATGGCGGTCGCTTACCATGCGCAAGCCAGTCCCTGCTGGCTGCGTCAGATGTCGCTGAAGTCATTGCCGGGAGACTGAATCTCGGTGACGGTGTCGCCAGTCATCCCAAGCAATACGAACATGATGCCGACCTCGCCGGGGTTGACGAGCGAGTTGGTGTCGGGCACCTCGAGCTCGCCAACCTCCAACCAATCCGCAATGCCGTCACTATCCGCGTCCCATCCGTCTCGTGCGCCGGAGGCGACGGCGTCCTCGCGGGAGGATCCGACTGACAGGTCGCCGTCCTCGGTGACGATGCGGACCCCGCCAATGATCGGCGCGGTGATGGCGACGCTCACCCTATCTGCGTTCTCGCCGGCGACGATGACTTTGACGCCGTCCCAGGTGTAGCTGGTGCCCCAGTAGCCGCCGTACGGTCCTTCGATTTCCTCGCCCGTGCGCGGTTGTCCCGTGAGCTCCTCGACGGCGACCAGGAGCTGCTCCGCCTCAGCTGCGCCCTCGAACAGGAACTCGTCGACGACACCGTCGTGCTCGTAGGTGACGCCCTCGATGCCGACGATGAGTTCGTTCTGGAAAGTCGGGGTTGGTGTGGGTGTCGTGGCCGCGGGCGTGGCCATATCGGGTGTGCCCGACGGTGCCGTGGTTGGCGTAGCGGGCGACGCGCACCCACTGAGCAGCACGGCGGAGGTGAGCAGCAGACACGGGATGAGGCGAACGCGCACGGCACGACCCTAGCTGCGGCAGCACTCCTCCACGCATCCGGGGTGGGGGGCGTTGACAGATCGTGATCGAGGCGGGGCGGTGACGGTGCGCCGTGCCTGCACGTGGTCAGTGCACCAGTCGCGGTGGAGGGATGCTCGAACAACGTCCTGGATCCCAGGCCGGGCGCACCATCAGCGCACGCGGCCGTCGGTGAACGGCCGTCCGCCCCAGGACCCGCGCCCCTCAAGGTGTCGGTCGCGGGGCACCTGGCGGTGCCGCGTAGACCTCCATCTGCGTGCCCTCGCGCACGAACCGCAATGACGTTCCCTCAGGGAACTCATCGCGCAGCTCCTGGGGCGACAGCGACGTGATCTCCATCGAGGCGTTCGCCGGGAACGCCGCTGCACCGCAGCCGCCCGCGGCGAACCCCGAGCCGTCCGGGGCGGTGAGAACGGCGAGGCACGACTGCGAGCCTCCGACGTCGGTGGTGCGGTCGTAGCCAACCACGGTCAGGCCGTGGAACTCCTCGTAGCGACGGCCGTCGTCGGGACCCACACCGAAGATCTCGTTCGGCCACTCGGCCCCCGCATCCACATCCAGCACCGCCACCCGCTCGGGCGCGCCTGGCTGCACGAGCGACGACAACCCGATGCCGAGCACGACACCCACGACGATTCCTGCGGCGGTCCAGAGCACGGGGATGCGCCTGCGCCACCACATCGGCGACTCCGCGGCCGCGACAGCCCCACCAGGCTCATCGGCGTCCACGGCCACCTCCCCCGCCTCCACTGACTCGTGTCCCGTGCTGTCGGGGCCGGTCACTCCGATCGCCGTCGGCGCCATGCGCGGGTCAACGGTCAGCGGTGTGGCCGACGCATCGCCACCGTCCCCGGTCGCGCGCGCTTCGAGCTCGCGCAGCCGGACCAGTGCGGCCGCGTCCTCGTGTATGTCGGCGTTCGGTCCGTATGCACGGGTCCGGAGAGCGCGAAGCTCCTCGAGGTGAGGGTCGTCTGGCGTTGACATCGGCGCCATTCTGCCGCACCACTCCGCGCCCGCGCGCACAGATGCCTCGGCCCGGCGCAGCGCGCCGGGCCGAGGCATCCATGATCCGAGGCACAGGTCAGCCGGCGAGCGCCTCCGAGAGCTTCACGCGGCCGCCCATGCGCAGCAGCGAGTTCTGGTAGATACGGGCGGCGACGAGGATCGCGACGACGCAGGTCGCCATGAGGATCGCAATCGACAGCAGCGGCTCCCACCACTGCGCCTGGCCGAGGAAGATGCGCATCGGCATGCCGACGGGCGCCGAGAACGGCACGTACGACATGATCGCGAGCACCACGGGGTTGTCGTTGAAGAAGATCACGAGGAAGTACGGCGCCATCACGAGCATCGTGAGCGGCATGGTGGTCGAGCCGATGTCTTCCTGGCGCGACACCATCGAGGCGGCGGCCGCGAACAGCGACGCCAGCAGGATGAAGCCGAACAGGAAGAACAGCGCGAACCAGGCGATGGGTGCGCCGAGCCCCTGCAGCAGCGCGGTCTGATCGGTCACCGTGAGGCCGATGATCGCTATGGCCGCGAGGATCAGGATCTGCCCCATCGCGAGCACCGTGTTGCCGATGACCTTGCCCGCGAGCAGCGACCGCACCGGGATCGCCGAGATCAGCAGCTCGACCACGCGGGTCTGCTTCTCTTCGACGACGCTCTGCGCGATGGTGCCGCCGAAGAGCGACGCGGCGAGCAGGAACACGATGCCGAAGCCGACCGCGGCGATGTAGCCCAGCGCCGCGTTGCCCTCTTCGGGGGCGAGCAGCTCGACCGGGGGCACCTGCGCCAACTGAAGCAGCAGCGACGTCGGGGCGGACGATTCCGCGATCACCGAGAACCCGAGGGGCGACGACGAGTCGCCGACGATCGCCGCGTCGACCGAGCCGTCGGTCACGAGCGCCTCGGCGGCGGCGCGGTCCGAGACGTCGGTGACGTCGAGGCCCTGCGCCTGTGCGACGTACTGCTGCGCGTCGGCGGTGACCGCGACCGGCGTGCCGGAGTTGTTCGCCGCCTGGAAGCCGCCCCAGATCACGATCGCGAGCGCGCCGATGAACAGGATCGCCGTCGAGATGACGAACGCCTTGCTGCGCAGCTTCGAGCCGATCTCGCGCTCGGCGACGAGCCAGATCGCCTGCCCGGCGCCGAGCGTGGTCGCCGCGCCGCGGCGGGTCTGCGTGGTGCTCACTGGATGACCTCCTTGAAGATCTGGGCGAGGGATGGATGCTGCGGCGCGAAGCTCGCGACATCCCCTTGCGCGACGGCCCGGCGCAGCACCCGCTGCGCGGTCTCGTCGCTGTCCGCGTCGAACACGGCGTAGCCGCCGTCGAAGTCGAGCACGTCGACGCCCGGCTCGGTGCGCAGCCACCCGGCGTCGCCGGCCGAGACGAGCTCGAAGCGGCGGGTGGAGTGCTGGGCGCGGAGCGTGTCGCGGGCGCCGGCCGCGCGGATGGTGCCGCCGGCGATGATCACGAGGTCGTCGCACAGCCGCTCGACGACGTCGAGCTGGTGCGACGAGAACAGCACGGCGGCGCCGGCGGCGGCGCGCTGCTGCAGGACGCCGGCCACGACGTCGACCGCGAGCGGGTCGAGGCCCGAGAACGGCTCGTCGAGGATCAGCACCTGCGGGTCGTGCACGAGGGCGGCGGCGATCTGCGCGCGCTGCTGGTTGCCGAGCGACAGCGTCTCGACGTTGTCGTTCAGTCGCTCGCCGAGCCCCAGCTGCTCGAGCAGGGCGCGGGCGCGGGTCGCAGCATCCGTCTTCGAGAAACCATGCAGTCGCGCGAGGTACGTGATGTGCTCGTGCACCTTCATCTTCGGATAGAGCCCGCGCTCCTCGGGCATGTAGCCGAAACGGCGGCGATCGGATGCCGTGACCTCCGCGCCGTCGAGCGTCACCGTGCCGGCGTCCCCGGCGAGCACGCCCAGCACGATCCGCATCGTGGTGGTCTTGCCCGCACCGTTGCCGCCGACGAAGCCCGTGAGCCGGCCGGGCCGCACGTCGAACGACACGTCGTCGAGCACGCGGCGACCCCCGTAGCTCTTGCCGATACCGCGTAGCTGCAGCATCCTGTCTCCTCTCGATTCCCCTCTCTTCGAGGCTAGGGAGGCGGGCGCGCGGCGGCCTCCCCCGTGGGGCGGATTCGGACGGGTCCGCCGCGCGGGGGATGAGAGATCCTTCATGCACCGGAATAGAACCCGGGTTCATGTGCTTGCATGGAGGTGGAACGTCCACGGTGGTCCCCACCGGGGACGCCTTTCTCTTTTTAGGAGTACCCATGTCCGAGCGGACCATCGGCTACATCGTCGGCAGCATCTCGTCGACCTCCATCAACCGTCGTCTCGCGAAGGCGCTCGAGCGTCTCGCTCCCGAGGGCACGACCCTCGTCGAGATCCCGATCAAGGACCTCCCGTTTTACTCGCCCGACTACGACGCCGACTTCCCGCAGGTCGCGCGCGACTTCAAGCAGGCCATCGCCGACGTGGACGGCGTCATCCTCATCACGCCCGAGTACAGCCGCTCGATCCCCGGCGTGCTGAAGAACGCCCTCGACTGGTCGGCCCGCCCGTGGGGTCAGGCCTCGTTCGACGGCAAGCCCACAGCCGTCATCGGCACCTCGGGCGGCGGCATCGCCACCGCGGCGGCGCAGCAGCACCTCAAGGCGATCCTCAGCCACTACAACGCTCCGACGCTCGGCCAGCCCGAGGGCTACGTGCAGACAACGCCGGGCCTCTTCACCGAGACCGGCGAGGTCACCAACGAGCAGACGGCCGACTTCCTCGCGGGCTACCTCGCCGCCTTCGGCGCGCTCATCGACCGCTACGCCGCGGTCCCCGTCGCCGCGTAATCCCCCCGGTCGGCCCCGCCGACCTTTGTGTTCCAGCCGATCGGATGCCTCGGCCCTGAGCCCCCTCGCGGGCCGCGGGCCGGGGCATCCGTGGTTTCGGGCCGGGGTTCGGGGCGCGTGGCGAGCGTTCGGGGCGCGCGCCGTGCGCCCCGAACGCTGCTGATGCGCCCCAAAACCCGGGTGCCGGGTCAGGCGAGGCCGTGGCGGTGGGCGTATACGACGGCGGCGACGCGGTCGCGGGCGCCGAGCTTCTGCAGCACGTTCGACACGTGCGTCTTGACGGTGGCCTCGCCGATGTAGAGGCGCTGCGCGATCTCGGCGTTGCTGAGCGCCTGCGCGACGAGCTGCAGCACCTCGCCCTCGCGCTCGGTGAGCTCGACCGCTGGGCTCCCGGCCGCGGCATCCACCCCCGCCACCTCCCGCGAGAGTACAGCTGGTCGCCGAGAGGTAGGGAACGCCCCAACATCTCGTCCACCAGACGTACTCTCGCGGTCAGGAGAGGGGGCGCCCGAGCGGGCCTCGGGCACGACCCCGGGCTCGGCGGCGAAGCGGGCGATCACGCGGCGCGTGACCTCGGGGGCGAGCAGCGCATCGCCGGCCGCCGCCACCCGCACGGCCGAGATCAGCTCCTCGGGGCCGGCGTTCTTCAGCAGGAACCCGCTCGCCCCGGCCGCGAGCGCGTCGAACAGGTAGTCGTCCTGGTCGAACGTCGTCACGACCACGACGGCCGTCTCGACGGAGCCGACGATGCGCCGAGTCGCCTCGAGGCCGTCCATGTCGGGCATCTGCACGTCCATGCAGATCACGTCGGGACGGACATCGGATGCTGCGGCCACCGCCTCCACGCCGGTCGAGGCCTCGCCCACCACGGCGATGTCGCCCGCCGACTCGAGGATCATGCGGAACCCCGCCCGCATCACGGCGTGGTCGTCGACCAGGAGCACGCGGATCATGCGTCCACGCTCCCGGCGCCCACGCCGGCGGCCGGCGCAGCCGCCGCACCCGGGCGCCCGACTCCAACCCCCGCCGCCACCAACAGCGGCACCCGCAACCGCACCAGGAACCCGCCGCGGGCGCGCGGCGCGGCCTCGAGCGCGCCGCCCGAGGCGGCGGCCCGCTCGCGCATGCCGACGAGGCCGAGCCCCGGCCGCATCGGCGCCGCGACCAGACGCCCGGTGTTGACGACCTCGAGCTCGACGGCCTCGGGCGCGTAGCGCAGGCGGACGTCGGCCGCGGCATCCGGTCCGCCGTGGCGACGTGCGTTCGTCAGCGCCTCCTGTGCGACGCGGTACACGTTCACCTGCACGAGCTCGGGGAGGTCCACCGGGTCGCCGACGACCGTGAGGGTCGTGGGCAGGCCGTTGTCGGTGGCGTGCGCGACGAGGTCGGCGAGCCCCGACAGGTGCACCGTCGATCCGGCGGCCTCGGCGTCGCCGCCGGAGGTCCGCAGCGTCTCGAGCAGCTGCCGCAGCTCGACCAGCGCCGAGCGGGCGGACGACTCGACTCCGAGCAGGGCGGTGCGCGCAGCATCCGGATCCCGTTCCAGCACAGCTCGGGCCGCGCCGGCCTGCACGCCCATCGCCGAGACGTGGTGCGCGACGACATCGTGCAGCTCCCGCGCGATGCGCACGCGATCGAGCGCCACGGCCTGCGCGGCGGTCACCTCGCGCTCGCGCTCGAGCTCGTGCGTGCGCTCCTCGAGCGCGGCGCGCGAGAGCGCGGCGGCGTACGCGCGGTCGCCCATGTAGTACGCGCCGCCGAAGAACCCAGCGTTGACGAGCAGCTGGATGAGCAGCATCGCCGCGAACGGCGAGAACAGTCCCGCCTTCGAGAGGGCGTCGTCGGACGGGTCGATCGCCGCCTGGAACATCGTGATGAGCAGCCACACGAACATCCCGACGATCACGCCCGTACGCACCCACATCGCGCGCCGCCGGTCGTCGACCCACGCGCCGACGGTGTACATCGCGATGAACACGGCGACGTTCGAGACGTACAGGTCGGGGATGCGGAAGGTCACGCCGAGGAAGAAGACCACCGCGATCACGACGACGACGACCTCGGGGAACCGTCGCCGCACGGCGAGCGGGGCGGTGAGCCCGACGCTGTACAGCAGGGCCCATTGCATGCCGGCGTTGGCGTCGGCGCCGTAGATCCCGGCGACGGAGCCGAGGGCGGTGCTGATCACCGCGGCGACGAGGAGGCCGCCGGCGAGCCAGACGTCGTTGCGCAGCTCGCCCGCGGTCGGCGCCGTGCGCCGCGCCGGGTGCGCGGAAGGCAGGTCGGACATCCCTCCACGCTACGGGGGAGCCCGGGCCGCAGCATCCCCCGCGAGACGGAGAACGGATGCTGCGCCCCAGAGCCCCGGCCGGGTAAGTTAGCGATCGTTCACCTCGTGTCGACAGGGGATCCCGTGCACGACCGCAACGCGGGGCTCGACCCCGAGACCCAGTTCGTCGAGATCTACCGCAACCTCGGCGCCTACGACTTCGCGTGGGACCTGAACCAGTCGCTGAGCTTCGCACTGTTCCGCACCTACGCCGTGCCGTCGATCGGGCGGCTGCTCGACGCGACCGGCGAGTTCGAACGGGCGACGCAGAAGCGGTACGACGACACGTCGCTGCTGCTCGAGGTGCCGCTGGCCGACGGGTTCGACAGCCCGCGCGGTCGCGCGGCGATCCGCCGGATCAACCAGATGCACCGCATGTACGACATCTCGAACGACGACATGCGGTACGTGCTGTCGACGTTCGTCGTCGTTCCGGTGCGCTGGCTGCATGCGTTCGGGTGGCGCCCGCTCACCGCCGACGAACGCCTCGCGTCGGTGCGGTACTACCAGAGCCTCGGCCGGCACATGGGCATCAAGGACATCCCCGAGACGTACGCGGAGTTCGCGGCGCTGATGGACGACTACGAGCGCGAGCACTTCGCCTACGACGAGGCGTCGGCGCGGGTCGCGGATCGCACGCTGGCCCTGCTCGTCTCGTTCTATCCGCGACTGTTCGCGCCGGTGGTCGAGGTCTTCAGCCGGGCACTCATGGACCCGCCGCTGCTGCGGGCGTTCGGCTACCGCGAACCGGGCAGGGTCGCGCGCCGGCTCTCGGCCGCGGCGCTCCGCCTCCGCGCCCGGGCGGTCGCGGTGCTGCCCAAGCGTCGCACGCCGCTCAGCATCATCGATCTGCCCCGCATCCGCAGCTACCCGAACGGCTACGACATCGAGCGGATGGGCACGTTCGCGCCCGGATGTCCTGTGCCGCACGCGCAGCCGTGAGGCCCCAGCGTCGCTCTAATTTGCTTGCTATTGACAAGCAAGCTTGTTTTTTGCAACCATTCTCGTGTCGGCGGAACTCGCCGGCCTCGGTGACAAGGAGCAAGGCAATGACGCACATCTTCGTCAACATCCCGACGAACGACCTCGAGCGCTCGAAGGCGTACTACACCGCCCTCGGCTGCGAGCTGAACCCGCTCTTCACCGACGAGAACGCCGCGTGCATCGTGTGGGACGAGAACGTGTTCTTCATGGTGCTCACGCGGGAGTACTTCGCGACGTTCACCGACAAGGAGTTCGCCGACCCCAGGACGCACGCCCAGGTGCTGCTGTCGATCAGCCGCGAGTCGCGCGACGCGGTCGACCAGACGATCGAGGCGGGCGTCGCGAACGGCGGCACCGCACCCGGCGACCCGCAGGACTTCGGCTTCATGTACGCCCGCGACCTCATCGACCCCGACGGCAACGGCATCCAGTTCATGTGGATGGACCCCGAGGCGGCCGCGAAGGGCCCCGAGGCCTACATGGCGGAGCAGGCGCAGGCGTAAGTGGCCTCCCGCAGCTACGGGCAGTACTGCGGGGTCACGACGGCCGTCGAGCTGATCGGCGAGCGGTGGGCGCTGCTCATCGTCCGCGATCTGCTCGTCGGCCCCCGGCGCTACACCGACCTCAAGCAGGGGCTGCCCAAGATCCCGACGAACATCCTCTCCACGCGACTGAAAGAGCTGCAGGAGGGCGGCGTCGTGCGCCGCGTGCCGCTGCTGCACTGCGGGCTCGTCTACGAGCTGACCCCCTACGGGCGCGAGCTCGAGCCGATCGTGCTCGCGCTCGGCCGGTGGGGGTTCGCCCAGATGGGCGAGCCGTCGCCCGACGACGTGGTGACGGCGGACTCACTGACGATGGCGCTCCGCACGGCATTCCGGATGGATGCCGCGGCCACGCTGCCGCCCGCAGACTACGAGCTGCACGTGGGCGACGTCGTGCTGCGCGTGCAGGTCGACGCGTCGGAGCTGCGCATCGCGCAGGTGCAGCCGGCCGGGCGTCCGATCGACCCGAAGCTCGGGACGCAGGCCTCGACCTCGGGGGAGCCCGACCTCGTCTTCGCGGCGGGTCCCGGCATCCGTCGCCTCATCTCGGGCGAGCTCACCCCGGCCGACGCGATCGACCAGGATGTGCTCGCCGTCGTCTCGGGCGACGCGACGCTGCTCGAGCGCTTCGCGCAGACCTTCCACATCACCATCGATCCCGGGGTCGTGCTCGTCGCCTGAGCGCGGCCCTTCATGAAGGGAGGCGACCATGACCGGTCGCATCTACATCGACCTGTTCACCACCCTCGACGGCGTCGCCCAGGCGCCCGGCGGCCAGGAGGAGGACCCGTCGAACGGGTTCCCCTACGGCGGCTGGCAGGCGCCGTTCCCCGACGAGGCGATCGGCGCCTCGATCTGGAAGGGGATCTCAGAGCTCGACGCGCTGCTGCTCGGGCGGCGGACGTACGACATCTTCGCCGGGTACTGGCCGCAGCAGCCCGGCAAGATCGCCGAGGTGTTCAACCGCGTGCCCAAGTACGTCGCCTCGCGGGGCCTGCCCACGCTGGAGTGGGAGGGCACGTCGCAGCTCGGCATCGACCTGAACCGGGAGGTGGAGGCGCTGCGCGAGAAGCACGAGAACATCCACGTCATCGGCAGCGTCGACCTCGTGCAGACGCTGCTGAAGGAGCAGCTCTTCGACGTGCTGACGCTGTGGGTCTACCCCGTGGTGCTCGGCCAGGGCAAGAAGGTCTTCCCCGACGGCGCGCACCCTGCGAACGTGACGCTGCTCGAGCCGGCGGTGACCGGCCCGCTGGGGGTGCTGCAGCTGCGGTACGGCCCGGCCGCGGGCGAGGTGCGCACCGGCGAGATGGGGCCGGAGGACTGACGCCGCGCCGCCCGGTCGCGGCCCGGTATCAGCGGGTAGCGCGGATCGTGACGGTCGCGGTGCGGCCCTCGCGGCCCGACGACGGGTCGACGTAACGGAGGCCGATGGTGTGCAGGCCCGGAGCGAGGTCGTGCACCACTCGCAGGAGCGGCTCGCCCGTGAGCGTGTGCAGGTTACCGGTCCACGTGCCGTTGACCGAGACCGCGACAGTCTGCTCGCGCCGGCCGTCGAGCAGCAGGTAGAGGTCGTCGGCGCGGCCGTCGAAGTCGGCGTCCTCCAGTTGTGCCTCGAGGGACCCGTTCGGGGCGGTCACCGTCGGCACCGGAAGAGTGAACGGGCCGACCGCCGGACTCGGGGTCGAGGGCTCGGCGCCGGGGGCGGTCTGCACCGCGCGCAGCGTCATTCCGGCGCGCAGCAGGTCGGCCGGGATCACCGCGGCGAACCGCCCGTCCGCCCCGACGTCCGTCGTCACGAGCGTCGAGCCCGACTCGTCGATGAGGGCGACCACGGCGCCCACCGTGCCGGTGCCCGTGACCGGCGGCGGGACGGGCGCGTCGAGGTCGCGAACCAGGTCGAGCGCGGGCGCCGCGCTGACGACGGGCTCCGGGTCGGGCGTCGGCGTCGGGTTCGGGGTTGGCGTCGGGGTCGGTACCGGGCTCGGTGCGGGCGTGGGGGTCGGGCTCGGCGCCGGCGTCGTGTCCGGCGACACGCCCGGCGCCGGTGACGGCGCGGGAGCCGTCTCCCCGGGTGCGCGCGGCGGCGGTGCCGGTGCGGGTTCCGCCTGCGGCACGGTGTCGGACTCCGGAATCGTCACGGATGCCTCGGCCTCGGGCTCGAGCGCAGGCTCCGCCGCATCGGGCGCGGCGTCATCGGGCGCGGTCGCGGCGTCGGCGGCAGCATCCGTCTCCCCGTCCGCTTCCGAGGCCGTCGCCGGCTGCTCCGCCGGTGCGCTCCATGACGGCGCGAGTGCGATCGCGACCGCCGCGGCGGCGGCCACGGCCACCGCACCCGCGCCGATCGCGATCCCCGTGAGGGGGAGGGCAGCGGTGCCGGCGCCCCCCGCGCCGGCACCTCTGCCAGAGGCGCCCCAGTCGCCTGTCTCCCCAGAGCCGGACGCCCCGCCACCCCCGGTGGGCGTTCCGGCGATCACCGCTGCCACGGCCGGAGTGGCATCGGCGGTATAGGCGAGGGCCCCAGCCCCGCCGAGAACAAGAGGCAGCAGCACCATGCGGAGCTTCTGCGAGACATGCTCGATGTCGGCCGCGACGATGCGGCAGGCCTGGCAGGTGCGCAGGTGCGCGTCCAGGCGCCGGCGGTCGTGGCGCTTGACCGGCTTGCGCTCGCTCGCGACGAGCAGCTCGCACACCCAGCGGCACTCCACGGGGCGCGCGGGATCGCTGATGTGCGCCTGCAGCCACGCCTGCTTGAAGCCCTCGCGGGCGCGGTAGGCGAGGGCCGACACGGCGTTCGGGCTCATGCCGAGGAGGGGGGCGACCTCGCGCGGCTTCATCCCCTCGACCTCCATGTACCAGAGGATGGTCCGCCACTGGGCGGGCAGCTCGCGGAACGCCTGCGCGAGCACGGAGCGGTCGGCGACGAGTTCGGCGAACTCCGCGGCCGAGTCCGACGCGCGCTCGTCGAGATCGTCGAGCGGCGTCTCGGCGGTGCGGCGGCCCCACGACGCGGCGACGTTGCGGATGGTGGCGAAGAGGTAGGGACGGAATCCGTCCTGGGGCCCTCCGCCGCTCCGGATCGCGGCGAGGATCGAGGTGAACGCCTCCGACACCAGATCATCGGGGTCGACGTTCGGGCTCACCGCCCGCGCGGCGCTGCGCGCACTGGCGACGTGGCGCTCCCACAGCACCGCGTACGCGTCGTCGTCGCCGCCGCGCGCGGCCACGACGAGGTCCTCGTCGGACCGTTCGCTCAGCGGACCGTCGACGACGGCGCTCTGGTGGGTGGACACTGCTCTCCTCGCCGGATGGCGTTCGGGTTCTCAGCCGTCGACGGCGGGTCGGCGTCGGGCGGCGCGCTCCGGATGCCCGATCGAGGGATCCGGCACGCGCAGAACGGGGGGTTCACACAGGCAAGACGTCGCGGGGACGAAATCATGACGCGCGGCGCGAAGATTTTCGCAGATTCTCCGGGGAGGCACGGATGCTGCGGCCCGCCGCATCCGTGACGTCAGAAGATCATCGGGCGATCGTCGTCGTCCGGGCCCTCGAGATCGAGGTCGACGACGACCGGCACGTGGTCGCTCGGGGCCTCGCCCTTGCGCTCGTCGCGGTGGATCGTCGCACCCGTGACGGCGTCGGAGATCGCGTGCGAGCCGAGGATGAAGTCGATGCGCATGCCCTCGTTGCGGGGGAAGCGCAGCTGCTTGTAGTCCCAGTACGTGAAGCCGGTCGGGATGAGGGGGCGGACGACGTCCTGCAGTCCGGCCGCCTCGAGAGCCGCGAAGGCCTCGCGCTCGGGCGGCGACACGTGGGTCGCGAAGCCCTGCACCACGGTCGGATCGCCGTTGTCGGCGTCGGTCGGAGCGATGTTGAAGTCCCCGACCAGCGCGAGGGCGAGGCCGGGGTTCGTCGTCAGCGACTCGCGGGTGTACTGCTCGAGCGCCGACAGCCAGTCGAGCTTGTAGAAGTAGTGCGGGTCGCCGAGCGAACGGCCGTTGGGAACGTACAGGCTCCACACCTCGACGCCGCCGATGGTGGCGCCCATCGCGCGCGCCTCCTGCGGGGCGTCGGGGCCGTTGTGCCCCTTCTCGAAGCCCGGCATGCCGGGGAACGACGTGCGCACGTTCGTGAGCGGCTCGCGGCTCGCGATCGCGACGCCGTTCCACTGCGAGAACCCGTACGCCTCGACGTGATACCCCGCCTCTTCGAAGCGGTCGAACGGGAACTGCTCGGTCTTGCACTTGATCTCCTGCATCGCGAGCACGTCGATGTGCTCGCGCACCGCGAAGTCGACGATGCGGTCGACCCGCGCGCGGATCGAGTTGACGTTCCAGGTGGCCAGGCGCATGGGGTCAAGCCTAGGCCGGGCGGCGGACGTCGAGCGGCCGCTGCCGTCGTCCCCACGCCCACTCCACGCATCGCTTCGCGCTGCGCGGAGCCTCGGGGCGCGTGGGCCCAGCTTCGACCCCTGGCGTATCAATGCTCCGAGGGGGATTCTCCTTTCTGTCAGCGGCCGCGTCCGCGGTCGGGAGAGCGAGAACCCACCATGGACCACGACTGCGGCTGCGGCCACGCGGCCTCCGCCGCGCACGACGACATGCCCCTCGAGTTCGACGCGGACGGCGAGCTCGTCGCCGGGCCGATCATCCGGCCCGAGCTGCCGACCCGGCCGTGCCCCCTCGGCACGCTCGACGGCTCCTGGCTGCTCCAGCTCGAACGGCGCACCGTGTTCGCGCCCGAGGTGCGCGGCGCGCTGCGCATCGAGGTCGGCGCCTCCTCGCTGCGCATCTCGGGCGACATGTACTCGCGGCGCCTCTTCCCACCGCTGCTCGGCGAGGTGCAGCGCTCCGTCGCGATCCCGGATCCGGGACCGGCCGCAGGTGCCGACGCTGTGGCCCGCGATCTCGGCGCCGGCGACGATGCGGCGGTCGCCGACGTCCTCGCGGTGAGCCTTCGCACCTACCCCGCTTTCCCGAAGGCGGAGTACTCCTGGTACTTCCGCTCCAACGGCGCCACCTACGTCGACGGCACCCTCACCGTGCAGATCGTTCGGCACCTCTGGAACCGCACGACGCAGGAGTTCGTCTCCACCGACACCGGAACGCTCACGCTCCGCTGCCGGCGGCCTCTCGTCCTGGCGCCCGCGTCCGCGCTGGTGGCGCCCTCGCAGCGCATGACGGGGACGCTCTCGATCGGGGGCACCGTCACCAACGTCACGGCGGGCAAGACGTCGCCGATGTACCGCGGGTGCCGCATCGAGGTGGATGCCATGGTCAACCGCGAGTTCCCGGCATCCGCCACCATCGGCTCGGGAGCCGCGGCGAACGTGCGCTCGGTCTATGCCTCGGCCGGCTGGGACGTCAGCGTCGTCACCGACGAGATCGACGTGCCGAACGATGCGGACCTCACGAACGCCGAGCTCGCAACCCTGATGTCCGGGCACCGGCAGACGGTGGCCGGCGAGCAGTGGCGGCTGTGGCTGTTCGTGGGCTCGTCGCAGGGCGGGCTGTTCGGGATCATGTTCGACGACGACACCGTGCCGCGCGAGGGCGCCGCGGGGTTCGCCGACGTCGTGCTCGGCAACGACTCGTTCATCGCCGCGGGGGCGCGGAACCGCCCGCTCGACGAGGTGCCGGCGGCGTTCCTGCGCACGCTGGTGCACGAGGCGGGTCACGCGTTCAACCTGTGGCACCCCAAGCACGACGTCCACAACCCGGGCATCGGCATCGAGATCATGAACCAGACGGGCGACGTCATGGGCTTCGCCACGGTCGCCAACCCCTACCCGGGCAACGCCGCGTTCGTGTTCTCGGAGCACGACCGCACGTCTCTCATCCACTCGCCCGACCCGCAGGTGCGGCCCGGCTGGAAGAACTTCGGCTGGGGCCACGGCAGCCTCTCGGCGGGGCTTCCCGCACCGGTCGACGTCGCGGGTCTGGCGGGCGACACCGGCGACGACGCGCTGCAGCTGACGGTCACGATGCCCGCGCAGGCGTTCGTCGGCGAGTACGTCACCGCCGAGGTCGCGCTCACGAACGTGTCGGACCAGCCCCGCACGGTCACGACGCTGATCAACCTGTCGGAGGGCGACCTCGTCTTCCTCCACACCTCGCCCGACCGTTCGCTCGAGCACCTCGTCGACGTCGCGATCGGCTGCGGTCCGCGTCCGACGACCGTGCTGCAGCCCGGGGAGTCGATCCGCAACCACGTCCAGGTGTTCTTCACCAACCAGGGCGTGACCTTCACCGAGCCGGGACGCCACGCCGTCGCCGCGCAGCTCGAGGTGGATCCGGTGACCACCGTCCGCTCGGCGCCGGTGACGGTCGACGTGCGCGGGCCCGCGTCCGACGCCGAGGTCGACATCAGCGCGAAGACGCTCACGCCGGGTGTCGGTCGCGCGATCGCCCTGGGAGATTTCGCGGCGGATGCTGCCGCCCGAAGTGTGCTGACGGCCCTGGCCGAGCAGCACAGCGACACCGACACGGGCGCTGCCGGGGCGCTGGTGCTCGCGAACTCGCTGGCGCGCTCGTTCACCGACGTCCGCGCCCGGGGCGTGCGGGACGCGGCGCCGGACGAAGCGGCGCACTTCCTGGAGCTCGCACTGGCCGGCCGGTCGGCGGAACGCGTCGCCGCTCTCGCCGTGACGGTCGCGAGCCCGACGGAGAGGAATGCGCCCGTCGTCGCCGACACGGTGGCGGCGCTCAAGGCGCGCACGAAGGGCGGCGCGAGGTCGGCGGCCGGGAAGGATGTCGCGGCGGCCGAGCAGATCGCCGAGGACTTCGTCTCGCCGCAGGGGCGCTGACCCGGTGACAACGGCACTGCGCGGAGGAAGGATCGACGTGTGAGGTCCGATGGTCAGAGCAGCGGCGGGCTGGAGCTCCGGCTCCGGCTCGCGGCCGATACCGTTCCGCTCGACCGCGTCGCCTTCGCCGAGGTGGAGGTCGCCGCGGTCGACGGTGCGGCGACCGTGAGCGCCCGGCTCAACCTCATCGAGGGCGACCTCGAGGTCGAGGTGACGGGGCCCGACAGGCGGGTCGCCCGCGCCACCTGGCCGTGGCCTGCTGATTCGGCGCCCCGGTCGGTGGAGCTCGCCGCGGGGGAGCGCCTGGTCGCCGGGGTGCCCCTCGTATCGGAGGGCAGCGAGCCGCTCTTCCCCGTGACCGGTCGCTACGAGGTGGTGGCGCGCTTCGCCGCGCGACCGGGCGAGACGCTCACGTCGAACACGACCGTGCTCGTGCGGACCGCGGGCGCGGACGCCGCGCTCGCCGCGGACCTCCGCGATCGCGATGTCGTGCAGAGCCTGCTCGGAGCGGGCGTCATCGGCGCCGCCGAGCCGGCGCTCGAGCGTCTCGCCGAGTCGGAGGACGCGGGCACGGCCGCTGCCGCCCGCCTGGCGCTCTCGCGCACGGACGCCCTCCAGACGGCGGCCGACGCCGATCCCGCGGTGTCGCGAGCCGTGGCGGCGCTGCTGCCGCCGGGCGCCACCGGGAACGACGAGCGACGCGAGGCGATCACGTCGCGCGCGGCTCCGCGCGACGTCGCGATGCTCAGCGGGCGACCGATCGAAGACCGAACCGACGCGGCTGTGGAAGACTGAGGCGCCATCAGCCACGAGAAGGGCCGTCATGACCATCAAGAACCGCGTGCTCGCCGGTGTCCTCGCCGTCTGCGTCGCCTCGGGTGCGGGCATCGCCGCCGCAGCACCTGCGCAGGCCGCGACGATGACCTACAAGTCGTTCATGGTCACGAAGTCCGGGTACACGACCAGCACGGCGTGCCTGGCGGCGGAGCGTTCCACAGCGTGGTCGATCAAGAACTCCGGCGGGATCGTCTACGCGGGTGACGCCTGCGGCTACTGGGGCTCGGCGAAGAAGTGGGGCTTCTCGATCACGTACAAGAAGCTGGTTCCCGTCGGCTCCTGAGCGGCGCCGGGGCGCAGCATCCGTAAAATCGAGGGCATGACCGCCGCCTCCACGCCCGAGCTCGAAGCCGACCGCCAGTACCTGATCGCTCTGATCCAGGACGAGGCGGTGTTCCACGGGGACTTCACCCTCTCGAGCGGCAAGAAGGCGACGTACTACGTCGACATGCGCAAGCTCACGCTCGACCACCGGGCGGCGCCGTCGATCGGGCGCATCATGCTCGACCTCATCCGCGACGTCGACGGCATCGTCGCCGTCGGCGGACTCACCCTCGGCGCCGACCCGATCGCGAACGCCGTGATGCACGAGTCCGCGCGCACCCACAAGCCGCTCGACGCCTTCGTCGTGCGCAAGGAGCCGAAGGACCACGGCCGCGGCCGCCAGGTGGAGGGCGCGGACGTCGCGGGCAAGCGCGTCGTCGTGCTCGAAGACACCTCGACCACCGGCCAGTCGGCGCTGAAGGCCGTCGAGGCGCTGCGCCGCGAAGGCGCCGAGCCCGTCGCCGTCGCCGTCATCGTCGACCGCAAGACCGGTGCGCAGGCCGCCGTCGAGGCCGAGGGCCTGCAGTGGCTGGCCGCGATCGACCTCGACGACCTGGGCCTCGACCCGCAGTAGATCTCCCGGGGTCTGTCACACGCCGGCGGCGACCGGTGTCTCCATGTCGAAGGACCGAATCGACACGGAGGTAGACATGAGCAGCGACACCCGCATCCCCACCGCAGAGGTCACCGGCGTCTCCGGCACGCTGATCAAGGCGGTCGCCAAGAAGATGGTCGGCCGCGTGCCCGACTCGCTCGGCGTGCTGTGGCACCACCGCGGAGTCATGAAGGACTCGATGGGCATCGGCCAGAAGGTCGAGCGCTGGCACGAGCTCGACCCGGGCCTCGCGACCTTCGCCGCGATGGCGTCTGCGGCGACCATCGGCTGCAGCTTCTGCCTGGACTTCAATTACTTCATGTCGCGCAACCGCGAGGTGGACGCCGCGAAGGTGCGCGAGGTGCCGCGGTGGCGGGACTCCACCCTGTTCACGCCGCTCGAGCGCCGCGTGATGGAGTACGCCGAGGCGGCGAGCCAAACGCCGCCCGCCGTCACGGACGAGCTCTCGGATGCGCTGCTCGAGGATCTCGGCCCGGCCGGGCTGGTCGAACTGGCCGCCAGGGTGGCGTTCATGAACATGTCGGCGCGCATGAACATCGCGCTCGGCATCCGTTCCGAGCACTTCGCCGATGCCTGCGGCCTGCCTCCGCTCGCCGCGCGGCCGGCCGTCGGTGCTTCCGCGTAGGCTCCCGGCCATGAGCACCGCCGCCGTCGACGACCCGTTCGTCACGCACCGGAGCCTGCTGTTCACCGTCGCGTACGAGATGCTCGGCTCGGCCGCCGATGCCGAGGACGTCCTGCAGGAGTCGTGGCTGCGGTGGGCGGCGGTCGACCACCGCACCGTGCAGGAGCCGCGCGCCTATCTCGTGCGCATCGTGAC
This sequence comes from Microbacterium sp. NPDC056044, assembly GCF_042267145.1. Classification (NCBI taxonomy): domain Bacteria; kingdom Bacillati; phylum Actinomycetota; class Actinomycetes; order Micrococcales; family Microbacteriaceae; genus Microbacterium; species Microbacterium sp. NPDC056044. Next base: position 713,851 of record NZ_JBHJWZ010000002.1, read on the forward strand.
GCGGCAGGCGCTCAACCACCTGCGCACGGTGTCGCGGCGCCGCGAGGACTACGTCGGCGAGTGGCTCCCCGAGCCGCTGCTCACGAGCCCCGACGTGGCCGACGACGTCGAACTCGCCGAGAACCTCTCGATCGCGATGCTCACGGTGCTCGAGACGCTCGGGCCGGCGGAGCGGGCGGTGTTCGTGCTGCGCGAGGTGTTCGACGTGCCGTACGACGAGATCGCGGATGCGGTGGGCAAGACCCCTGCGGCCGTGCGGCAGATCGCCCACCGTGCGAAGGACCACGTCGCCGCGCGCAGGCCTCGCGTGACGGTCGGGCCGACCGAGCACGAGGAGGTCGTGGAGCGGCTCGTCGTGGCGCTCAACAGCGGCGATCTGCAGGGGCTCATGGACGTGCTCGCGCCTGACGTCGTGTCGGTCGCCGACGGCGGCGGCAAGGTCCGCGGGGCGGCCCGCCGGCCGATCGTCGGCGCGGATCGGCTCGCGCGCTACCTCGTCGGCGGCATGGCGAAGGTCGAGGGCAGGCTCCTGGCGTCGTCGACGTGGGTCAACGGCCAGCCGGGGGTGCGCATGGAGCTCGACGGCGTCCTCGTCGGCGTCGTCAGCCTGACCGTCGTGGACGGGCGCATCACGCAGGTGTACTCGATCGCCAACCCCGAGAAGCTCGGACGGGTGGACGAGGAGGCGGTGGTGGGGCGCTGAGCCGCTCGCCCGGCGCCCCGCCGCTCAGCGGGCGAGGATCTCGGCGTTGAGCTCGCGCTGCCAGTCGCGCAGCTGCCACATCGGGTGGTGCGGGGCCGCGTTCGACGACAGCACGACGCCCCACATCCCGTGGTCCAGCGCCGTGCGCACGCCGTGCTCGGCGAGGGACCGGCCGATCGGGCCCTCCTCGAACGTGCCGTACAAGGGCGTGTAGCCGACCCAGCCCTCGCCGACGATCGCCGGGACGCCCTGCCAGCGCCCCCACGCGGCGATGGCGATGGTCCGCGAGGCGATCTCGCGGCGCATGAGGTGCTCGTACGGCGGGTAGTGGTCGACGAGCCAGGCATCCCACGCGACGGGGTCGATCCAGTCGTAGCCGTAGATCATCTGGTCCGTGACGACCGTCGCGCGGTACTTCCACTCGGCGGCGCGACCGTACTCCGCGAGAGACGGGGCGTCACGGCGCAGCAGCTCCCGGAGCGCCGCGTTGGGAAAGCCCTCGCTCCCCTCCGAGCGGATGTCGATGCGCTGCTGCAGTGCGTCCAGTACGCCGTAGCTGTACACGTGGAACTGGGCGGCGCCGAGTGCTTCGGGCACGCGGTGCATCGCCAGGTGCGGCGGCTTGCCGTAGCTCGCGGTGACGAGGAGGTCGGGATGCCGCGCCCTCAGGCGCGCGACCTCGGCGGCGCCGCCCTGCTCGAGCGCGGGCAGGATCGAGAAGTCCACCTCGTTGTGAAGCTCCACCACGGCGATGCGCTCACGATGGCCCTGGGCGCTGAGCCACGCGATCATGCGATCCCATGCATCGGCGAGCACACGGTAGCGCTCTTCGAGCGGCACGGCATCGATCGCCTCGAACCACCGCGGAGATGCCGCGAACGCCGGGGACTGCTGGTACTCCCAGCTGGCGAGCACGATCACGATGTCGTGACGCTGCGCCGCGTCGAAGAGGGCGAGCAGGCGTGCGTGCAGATCCACGCGGAACCCGCCCGGGGCGTCGTACCAACGCGTTCGCTGCCCGTAGAAGCCCCCGCCGGGAGCCGCACCGAGACCCTCGATCGCGAGGTCACGTGCGAGGTCGTCCAGGCCGAGCTCGCCGAAGAGCAGCAGCGGCGCCGCGCAGATGCGGATCGCGTTGTAGCCGAGCGACGCGGCGTCCGCGACGGCGGCGTCGAGGTCGGCGTACGGCTCGCCGGGCCCCGCCTGCGTGTACCAGGAGAAGTCCCACAGCGTGATCGTCAGGCGCTGCGGCAGGTGTGCCGGCACCGGCCCGGTGAGGGACGACTCGTCGTGCTCGATCGTGCCCGACCCCAAGTATCGCTCGGTCATGCTCGCGTCCTCTCCGACTGGGCCTGCGCGGTCGCCGCGGCGCCGATCGTCAGCGCGCGGCCGAGTGAGGCGAGACGGTCGAGCTCATCCGCCGTCGCCCCGCGCGCCGTCGCCGTGGCGGCGTCGAACAGCGTGAGCTCGGGCACCGACGTCGCGAAGTAGTCGACCTCGTCGCGCGCCGCGCGCAGCGCCGACGCGCGCGCCTCGAGCGCGTCCCATGCCGCGGCCGTGGCGACGGGGTCGCCGAGGTGCAGGTGCGCGACCCCGGTCCAGTACGTGGACTCGTCGGCGGCCCGCGTGGCGACCGCGAGCGCCGTCGGTGCGACGGCGGCGTTCCACGCGTCCCGCGCGCCGGCGGTGTCGCCGGCGGCGGCGCGGGCGCGTCCCAGCAGCACCCATCGCTGCACCGGGTGCTCGGCAGGGTGGCGTCCCTCGCCGAGCGTCGCCGGGGGTTCGAAGCCCGATTCGAGCAGCGCCGCGGCGTCCTCGGGTGTGACCGGCAGCATCCGTTCGGCGAGGAGGCATGACGCGCGATCGAACGCCGCGATCACGAGGCCTTCGCCGCCCTCGAACGGGCGGAAGCGACGGTGCGTCAGGATCTCCCAGGCCTCGTCGACGCGCCCCGCGTCGAGCAGCAGCACGATATGTCGCACGGCGAGGTCGTCGCGCACGCCGAGCAGGGCGGCGTGCTCTTCAAGCAGCGCCAGCCGGGGGCCCGCAGCGGTGCCCCGGCGCACCGCGAGCACGTCGCGCTCGAACACGAGACGAGGTTCGGGGCGCAGCTTGAGAGCGTGAGCGAGCGCCGCGTCGGCCCCGGTCTCGTCGTCGGCGGCAGCCACGAGCGCGATGGCGAGGTTGCGCCACACGACAGGGTCGGTCGAGCCGGCCTCCGTCGCCGCGCACAGCTGCGCGAGCGCGTCGGCCTCGCGGTGCGCGTCGAGCAGCCACATGCCGAGCAGGCCCCGCGCCACGGCGTCCGCCGAGTCGGCGGTGACGGCCGACACGAGCGCGTCGTACTGGTCCAGCCCCGAGGGGAACGCCAGGTCCGTGGGCACGCGCTGCGCAGCTGCCCTCTCGGCCGCGGCCTCGCCCGCGCGCCCCGCCTGCTCGAGCCAGTGCGCGCGCAGGTACTGCCGGAGCGGGCCGGCGAGCCCCGCCGCGGGCGTCGCGTCGACCTCGGCAGCTGTGACGCTGAGGGCCGCCTCGAGCGCGCCCGCGCGTGCCAGCTCTGCGCCGACATCGAGCAAGGTGCGCGCGTCGCGGGCGGCAAGGTCGCCACAGAGTGCGCGCGTCGCCGGATCGAGCGGGTCGTCGCTACGCAGCCGCTCGAGGAGGGAGACGGATGCTGCGACCTCGTCGCTCTGCGCGAGCGCCAGGGCCTGCACGCGCTGCGCCTCGGGGAGATCGCCGGCGCTCCGGGCCAGCTCGGCAGCCGAGTGCACGCGGCCCGCGCGCAGGGCGAGGCGGGCGCGTGCGAGGGCCGCCGCGGGCGCGAAGGCGGCATTCCAGCCGGCCTTCGCGAACCAGCGGTCGGCGGCCTGGGCGTCGCGCAGCCGCTCGCACGCGAGGCCGAGCAGATAGGCGGTCTCGCCGTCGCGCGGGTTGAGGTTGCGGCGCGTCATGCGCGCGGTCGCCCCCTCGAGCAGCTCGCGTGCCACGCCGTACTCCCCGCGCGCGAGGTGCCAGGCCCCGAGCGCGGTGGCGGCGCGGGAGTCGCCGGGGTCCCGACGCAGCGCCTCGTGCAGGTACGGGAGGGCAGACCGGCTCGGGTGGCGATACTGCAGCAGGTGCACAGCGGTCGTGTACAGCTCGTCGTTCGACGCGATGTCGGACGGCTGCGCCGGCGCCGTCGCGACCCAGGGCTCCTGCACCTCCTCGCTGCGCGCCCGCCATTCGACGAGCGGCGCGCCGTCGTGCGCGACCCGCACTTCGAGACCCGCCGAATCCGCCGCGACTGGCACGAAAGCGGTGAACGGCGCGTCTGGGGCGAGGTCGACGGTCCAGCTCGCGAGGATGCCGTCGCCCTCCCTCACCTCGATCGTCGCCCCCGCGAACACGCGGGTCGTGATCGCGGTGACGCGCGTGCCGGCACCCTCCGTGCGCACGCCGATCGCGGCATCCGTCGTCGCCTGCCGCACCGTCCCGGTGCGGTGGATCGGGTACCAGTACTGCCGGAAGCGCTTGGTCTCGCCCGGCAGCAGCCAGCTGAAGTCGGGCTGGTTGTCGGTGTACACGCCGGCCATGAGCTCGACGTAGGGCCCATCGCCGTCGGTGAGCTGGTCGTCCCACGCGCGGCCGATCGGGCCGTCACCCCACGTCCACATCTTCTTGCCGGGGGAGATCGCGCGGTCCGCCCAGTGCACGAACCCGGCGTCGGCGGCGTGGTCGTACCCGCCGAAGAACGAGTCGTCGGTGTCCGTGATCATGTACGACGTGGGCACCGGGATGTTGCTGTACACGTCGATACGGTCCGCGTCGCCGCGTTGCGCGGCGAGCGCGGGATAGTCGACGCCGTAGTAGGGGCGGTCGGCGCGCGGGAAGGCTGTGATCGCACGGCGCGCGTGGTCGGCGACGTATGCGACGTCGTCGGGGAAGAACGACTGGTACCGCTCGTGCGAGCGCGCCGCGACGTTGGCCCACCAGAGGAACGTCTGCGCGACGTCTGTGCGGTTGTGCAGCGACGCCTCGAGCTCGATCAGTGACGAGCCCGGGCGCAGGCGCACGCCGTGCAGACCGCGCATGCGCTGCAGGGGGTCGAGATCGCTGTGCCAGACCACCGCGGCGCCGTCCTCTTCGCGGTCGATGCGCGCGTCGACGGGCAGGAAGGTCGCGGGGCGATGGTGCTGCGGCCAGTTGAACTCGACGCCGCCAGAGATCCAGGGGCCTGCGAGACCCACGAGCGCGGGCTTGATGACGTTGTTGCGGTAGAAGAAGTCGTACCCGGCGACCTTGTCGTAGCCGATGTGGATGCGGCCGCCGAGCTCTGGCAGCAGGGTCAGGCGCACGAACGCGTTCTCGAGATGGATCGCCTGCCACTGCCGGGGCGCCTTGTCGTGCGCGACGCTGTCGATCATCGGCAGCGGATACACCTTGCCGCTCGAGCCCTGGTATACGCGACGGTCGAGGAACAGCGGGAACAGGTCGGGCTCGCCCGCGGCGTACGTGTCGATCCACAGCGGCTCGCTCCAGCAGGCGACGCCGCCGGCGGCGAGGATCGCGGCCTGCTCGGCGGGCGGAAGGGGGAGCTCGATGCGGCTCGGGGCGCGGTCGTCGGGAGTCACCTGGCAAAACTACGTCCGCGACCTCCGCGCGACAATGGCCGATCTCGTCTCGAACCTGGACGTTCCGATGATCACCTGTGGCAGGATGCCGGAATGGAGCGCGCCGACGGATTCGAACGGGAGCGTCTCAGTGTCGTTCCGAGACCTTTGGTGGATGCCGCTCTCGTGCGGCCGGTCACCCGGCGGATGACGGTGACCGATGCCGGGTACTTCCCGCGCGCCGAACACCACGGCCGGCACCGCCCGGCCGGCGCCCAGGAGACGATCGTGATCGTGTGCGTGGCAGGTTCGGGCTGGGTGGAGGCGGGTGGCGTGCGCACGCGCGTGGGAAGCTCGACGGCGATCGTGATCCCCGGCGGCGTCGCGCACTCGTACGGTGCGGCGATCCATGACCCCTGGACGATCTGGTGGTGCCACGTCCGCGGCACCGATGTCGCGGAGCTGGCCGAGGCCGCCGGCATCCGTCCCGACCGGCTCACCCTCTCGCTGCGCGAGGTCGACCGCGTGACGTCGCTGCTCGACGAGATCTCGGTCGCCCTCGCACGCGACACGACTCCGGCGCGGCTCACGGCCACCTCCGGCATGGCGTGGCGGCTGTTCACGCAGCTCGCCGTGGACCGTGTCCTGCCGAGCGAGGGCGCCCCCGTCGAGAGGGCGATGCGCTACCTCGAGGAGCGCGTCGACGGCCGGGTGCAGGTGGCCGAGCTCGCCGCCATGGTCGGCGTCTCGCCGTCGCACCTCGCCGCACTCTTCCGCGAGGCGACCGGCGGCGGCGTGCTCGCCCACCACAACGCGCTCAAGATGGCGCGCGCCCGCTCCCTGCTCGACACCACCGACCTGCCCGTCGGCGACGTCGGGCGCCGGGTCGGACTCGATGATCCGTTCTACTTCTCGCGGCAGTTCCGGCGGACCCACGGCATGAGCCCGCGCGCCTACCGGGCCCAGCGCAAGGGCTGACCGCGCGGATCAGCCCTTCGTGGCGCCGGCGGTGAGGTCGGCGCGCCAGAAGCGCTGCAGCGCCGTCATCAGAGCGACGAGCAGCAGCGCCGATACCGCCGAGCCCGCGACGACGAGCGAGTAGAACATCGGGTCGCGCTGGGTCTGGCCGTTCCACAGCGTCAGGCCGAGTGTGACCGGGAAGGTCGACGTGTCATTGAGCATGACCAGCGGCAGCAGGTAGTTGTTCCAGATCGTCACGAACTGGAACAGGAAGATCGTGACCATCGCCGGCATCATCATGCGGGTCGCCATCGACGCGAAGATGCGCAGGTCACCCGCGCCGTCGAGGCGCGCCGCCTCGATGACCTCGTCGGGCACGCTCGCGTTCGCGTGGATGCGCGCCAGGTACACGCCGAACGGACTCACCATGCTGGGAAGGAGCACCGCCCAATAGGTGCCGGTCAGGCCGAACGTGTTGAGCAGGAAATAGAGCGGGAGGGCGATCACCGTCGCCGGCACGAGCACCCCGCCGAGGATCACCGAGAACAGCAGCTCGCGGCCGCGGAACGGGAACTTCGCGATCGCGTAGCCGCACGCCGCCGACAGCACCATCGCGACGAAGGCGCCGACGCCCGAATACACGATGCTGTTGAGCACCCAGCGCGAGAACGCTCCGCCGTCCTGCGTGAACAGCGCGACGAGGTTCTCCCACGCCTGCGGCGAGTCCGAGAACCACAGGCCGAACGTGCCGAACAGGTCGGCGGGCGACTTCGTCGCGGCGATCACGACCCACACCAGCGGCAGCAGGAAGTAGATGCCGGCGACGAAGAGCACGGCGTTGACCGCGACGGTGCTCACGCCGCCGCCACCGGCGCGGCGAGCGGGTCGCGTCGGGGCAGTGCTCGCGAGAGGACGGTCGGCGGCGCGAGGAGCGGCCGGGGCTGAGGTCACCACGCGCGGTTCCCCTTCCGGTTGACGAGACGCAGGAACCCGAACGAGAACGCGAAGCCGAGGGCCGCGACGATGACGGCCATCGCCGCGGCGAGATTCGGGTTGCCCTGAGCGAAGGCCTGGTTGTAGGCGGCGAGGTTCGGCGTGTACGTCGAGCTGATGGCCGTGGTGAGCGGCCGCAGCACGAGCGGCTCGACGAACAGCTGCAGCGTGCCGATGATCGTGAAGACCGTGACGAGGATGATCGAGGGGCGCACCAGGGGCAGCTTGATGTGCCACACCGTCGCCCAGCCCGAGGCGCCGTCCACGCGTGCCGCTTCGTACAGCTCGGAGGGGATGGCGTTCAGTGCCGCCATCAGGATCACCATGTTGTAGCCCGCGAAGCCCCACAGCGCGATGTTGGCGATCGAGAACAGCACGACGCCGCTGGCGAGTGGGTCGAAGCTCACGCCGCCGAATCCGAGCACCTGCAGCACCGGACTGGTCGCCGGCACGTAGAGGAAGCCCCAGAGCAGCGTCGCGACGACCCCGGGCACGCCGTAGGGGGAGAAGTACACGACACGGAAGGCCCGTGGGAACTTCGCCCGTCCGGAGTCCAGCAGGAGCGCCAGGCCGAGCGCCGCGACGACCATGAGGGGCACGAGGATCGCGGAGAACATGACGAGACGGCCGAGACTCTCGACGAACGCGGGGTCCGAGAGCGCCCGAACGTAGTTGTCGAGGAAGACGAACACGGTCTCGGGAGCTCCGTAGCCGAGGCCCGAGCTCTTTGTCGTGAACATGCTCTGCACGAGCGCGTAGACGATCGGCGCGATGAAGAACGCGGCGAACATGACAGCGAACGGCAGCACCAGCACCCACACGGCGCCGGGAAGTCGGCGCCGCCGGCGGGCGACGGACGCTGGTTCGGATTCCGGCACGGCGGCAGGCGCGGAAGCGCGGACGGTGAGGCTCACGGGTGCTCTCTCCCAGGGGAATGGCGACGGGGTGGGCCGCGGCGGCCCACCCCGTCGGATGTCAGTCGACCGAGATGCCGCGCTCTTCGAGCGCCGCGACCATGTCGGCCTGGGTCTTGGCGTACGCCTCAGGCAGCGGAGTGCCCGAGTCGACGGCGGCCTTGACGTTGTCGGTCAGGCTGGCGAAGAGGGTGGACGACAGCGGCGGCCACGCCCACGACGTGTCGACGGCCTTGTCGGACTCGGCGAACACGTCCCAGATGTCCTGCCCGCCGTAGAAGGCGAAGACCTCGGGAGCATCCTGCAGCGAAGCGATCGCCTCGGTGTCGACGATCGAGGGCCATCCGGCGCCGATCTCGGTCAGGATGCTGACGCTGTCGGGGTTCGAGTTGAGCCACACGGCGAACTCGGCCGCGGCCTCGGGGTTCTTCGATCCCTTCAGCACGGCGTTCGCCGAACCGCCCGCCCACGTCGCCGAGACGTTCTCACCCGCCGACCACTGCGGCAGGGCGCCGACGGCCCACGAGCCCGCGGTGTCGGGTGCGGTACCGCGCAGGATCGCGTCGGCCCACGAGCCCGAGATCCAGCTGAGGATGTTGCCGTTCTGCAGGTCGGCGTTCCACTCGCTCGAGAAGTCGGCCTCGACCTTGACGAGGTCCTCATCGATGAGCTTCTGCCAGAACTCGGCGACCTTCACCGTCTCTGCACCGTCGATCGACACCGTCCAGGCGTCGTCCTCGGCGGCGAACCAGTTCGCACCGCCCTGCTGGGCGAGGCCGATCATCCAGGGCGCCTGGTTGAACGCGAACGCCGTGATGTAGCGGTTCGGGTCGGAGGCCCGCACGATCTTGGCGGCCTCGTAGAACTCGTCCCACGTCTCGGGGTACTCGATGCCGAGCTCGGCGAAGACGTCTGCCCGGTAGAACTGGCCGAGCGGCCCGGACGCCTGCGGAATCGAGTAGACCTTGTCGCCGAAGACGCCGGTCTGCCACTGCCAGGGGACGAAGAGGTCCTCGGAGTCCGCCACGTACGGCGTGATGTCCTCGAGCGCGTCGTTGATGAGGAAGTCGGGGATCGCGTCATAGCCGAGCTGCACGACGTCGGCGGGGTTGCCCGCCTGGACCGCGGAGAGCATCGTGGCGTATCCGCCGTCGGGGCCGGCGGTGATCGTTTCGAGCGTGACGTGGATGTCGTCGTGCGCCTCGTTGAAGGCGTCGACGGCCTGGTCGATGTTCGGGACCCACGACTGGAAGGTGATCTCGACAGGGCCGCCGTCGGCGGGCTGATCGGTCGAGCTCGCGCAGCCGGCGAGGACGAGCGCGGCGGCCGCGCCTGCGGCCACGAGTGTCGCCAGTCGGGTCCGGCGACGTACGGAAATGGACATACATGCTCCCTTGCGATGCAGACGGGACAGCCTCGTCTGGATGGTGCGCACCGAGATTACGTCGGTGCACAGCCCGGGAACATGGGAGAAGCGCGCAACCACCTGGACGAATCTACGAAGGCGGATCTCAGCGCTCGATCGGTCAGTCGCGCTTGCCGCGACCTCGCCACCACTGCCAGATGATGACGGTGAGCGTGCCCAGCGTGACGAGCGCGGCGGTCAAGAGGAGCAGCGTCTGCTCGGTCTCGGAGATCACGGGCGCTTCCCTTCCGCGGCATCCGCCACGATCTTCGCGACGCGTGCGGCCCGGGTCTCGGGCCGCCGTGCCAGGTCGACGTTCGAGATGCCGAGCTTGCGGGTCGACGGCGGGAATCCGTCCCACGCCGTGCGCGCCGCCGGCACGGCGTCGAGAGCTTCGGCGAGGTCGTCGGGCTCGCGCAGCGCCTCGGCGTTGTCGAGCACGGTCCACGCGCCGTTCGCCTTGGCGACCTCGACCGCCCGGTACCCGGCCTCGGTGATGAGTCCGGCCTCCTCGAGCTGGATCAGCCGCGCCTTGTTCGTCGCCGCCCAGCCGCTCGTCGCGCGCCGCGGGGCGAACCACAGCCCGCCGCGCTCCTCGTCGAACGAGCGCACCGGCCCGTCGATCCACCCGAAGCACAGCGCCTGCAGGATCGCGTCCTCGTAGCCGATGACCTCGACCGTCGAGCCCGGTCGTGCCCGCACGAGCCACGCCCCCTTGGAGGTGCGATGGTTCTGGTCGAGCCACGCGCGCCAGGCCGCAGCATCCGTCACTTCCACCATCTCGCCGTCTTCGAGCGCGCCCATGCCCGCGACCCTACCGGTGGTGCCCGACGCCGTGGGTCGAGGCATCCGTCTCCGGCTTCAACAGGTCAACCACGGTTCCACATGAGCGTTCGCGCGGGTTTCGTCCGGTTCAAGCCCGGTTGACCTGTTGGAGAGGGAAGCCGGCGCGAGGAGTCGGAGCGGGGAGCGGCGAGCGAGACAGAGGGGAGAGGCAGTGGATGCTGCGGGCGTGGCGCCCTGCGGGAACTCGTGGCTACAGCAGCTCGGGGTCCTCAGACTCGCCGCGTCAGAGCAGCTCGGGGTCCTCCGACTCGACGGGCTCGAGGTCGAGGAGGTCACCGACCGAGTCGAGCACCTCGTCGGGGCGGAACGGGTAGCGCTGGATCTCGGCGGCGTCGCTGATGCCGGTGAGCACGAGCACGGTGTGCAGGCCCGCCTCGATGCCGGCGACGACGTCGGTGTCCATGCGGTCGCCGATCATGCCGGTGTTCTCGGAGTGCGCGCCGAGGCGGTTCATCGCGGAGCGGAACATCATCGGGTTCGGCTTGCCGACGACGTAGGGCTCCATGCCCGTCGCCTTGGTGATGAGCGCCGAGATCGCGCCGGTCGCCGGAAGCACGCCCTCGGTCGAGGGGCCGGTGGCGTCAGGGTTGGTCGCGATGAAGCGGGCGCCGGCGTTGATGAACCGGATCGCCTTGGTGATCGCCTCGAACGAGTAGTTGCGCGTCTCGCCGACGACGACGTAGTCGGGGGCGGTCTCGGTCATGATGAAGCCGGCCTCGTGCAGGGCGGTCGTGAGCCCCGCCTCGCCGATGACGAAGGCCGAGCCGCCGGGCATCTGCGACTTGAGGAAGTCGGCGGTGGCGAGCGCGGAGGTCCAGATCGACTCCTCCGGCACGACGAGGCCGGAGGCCCGCAGCCGGGCCGACAGATCGCGCGGCGTGAAGATGGAGTTGTTGGTGAGCACCAGGAACGGCACCCCCTGATCCGTCCACTGCTGCAGCAGGTCTGATGCCCCGGGAATGGGGGTGTTCTCGTGGACCAGCACGCCGTCCATGTCGGTGAGCCAGCATTCGATGTCCGCGCGGGTCCGCATGCGTCCAGACTAGGCGGCGCGCAGGCGTAGGGTCGTTCCCGTGACGTGGGACCCCCGGACCCTTCCCGACCTTTCCGGACGCGTGTACCTCGTGACCGGATCCAACGCCGGCCTCGGCTACTTCGCCTCCGAACAGCTCGTGCGCGCAGGAGCGCACGTGCTGATGTCGGCGCGCCATCCGAACCGGCTCTCGGCCGCGCGTGCGGCGATCCGCCGCCGGGTGCCGGAGGCCGCACCCGACGCGACCGAGCCGCTCATCCTCGACACGTCGAACCTCGCGTCGGTGCGCTCCGCCGCGGCGAGCGTCCGCGGTCGCGGGGGCCTCGACGGCGTGCTGCTCAACGCGGGGATCGTGCACCCGCCCAAGGAGCGCGAGACCACCATCGACGGGCACGAGGTCGTGTTCGCGACCAACGCCCTCGGCCACTACGCGCTCGCCGGCGAGCTCCTGCCGGCGCTCGCCGAGGCCCAGGGGCGCATGGTGTGGCTCGGCAGCATGTCGACGTCGCTCACGCCGTACGACCCCGTCGACCCGCAGCTCGTCGACGGATACTCGGCCTGGCGCGCCTACGTGCAGTCCAAGGTCGCGACGACCGCGCTCGGCTTCGATGCCGACCGGCGCCTCCGCGCGGCCGGCATCCCGGTCGCGAGCGTCGTGGCTCACCCGGGCTATTCGACCGGCGGCCGCACGCCCGGAATCGTGGGCGTCAACGAGCCATCGCGCGTCAAGCGCTTCGCCGACAACCTTCAGGCCGCGATCGCGCAGTCGAAGGAACAGGGCGCCTGGTCGCTCGTGCGGGCGCTCGCCGACCCCGACGTCGAGGGCGGCGAGTACTGGGGCCCGCGCACCGGCTCGCGCGGTGAGCCGCGGCGCCAGACGGCCTCGAAGATCACGCGCGATCCCGCCGTCGCCGCGCGCCTGTGGGACGTCGCCGAGACCGCCACGGGCGTGCGCTGGCCCTTCGAGGTCACCGCGCGGCGCTGACCCGCGCGCAGCGGAGGCTCTTCGCAGTTCGCCGGGGCGCAGCATCCGTCGTCCGCGGTGTCGTCGACGAGCCCAGGTGCTGTGTCGGGACACGGATGCTGCGGCCCCGGCTGTCAGACTGGCCGCGGGAGGTCGCGTGGCCGAGGTCGCCCCGTCGCTGTGGTCGAGGTTCGTCGCGCGCATGCGCGAGACCTCGTGGGCGATCGACGCGAACGACGGGATCATCGCGACCGCGGGTCTGCTGCAGGGTTTCGCGGGAGCCGGCGCCGGCGACCGGCTGCTGCTGTTCACGGCGATCGCCGCCATGATCGCCGGCGGGCTGAGCGCCGGCGGCGCGAAGTGGGCGGAGGTCGCGGCGGAGCGCGAGTCCGAGCTCGGGATCGCGGCGCAGGAGGAGGAAGAGCTCCAGCGCGACCCGGCGGGGGAGCTCGCGACCCTCGCGGCGCACTGGGAGTCCCGCGGGCTCGAACCCGCGCTCGCGCTCGAGGTCGCGCAGCAGCTCACGGCCCGCGATGCGCTCGGCGCGCAGCTCGACGCCGAGCACGGCCTCGAAGAGATCACGCACCGCTCGGCGCCGTGGTGGGCCGGCCTCGAGACCTCGATCGCGTTCATGATCGGGGCGGCGATCCCGGTGCTCATCACGTACTACGCGCCGGTCGCGATCGAGACGTGGGCGATCATCGTCGCGGTCGTCGTGTCGCTCGCGCTCACGTCCCTGGTCGCGGCGGGAGTCGGGCGTCTGTCGGCGCTGCGCATGCTGATCCGCAGCCTCACCGTGGGCCTCGGCACCATGGGCGTCAGCTACCTCGCCGGCGTGATCTTCTTCTGACCGCCCCGCGCCAGGGCGACGGGACGAACGGGAAGCGCGTCAGGCGCTGAGCCAGACGGCGCCGGCGGCGGCGTCGGGGAGGGACACCGGGGCGTTCCCGATTCGGAGGGACGCGGCATCCGTCACCGTCACCGTCGCGCCGACGGACACGCCGGCCGACTCGACCGCGCGGAGCAGTTCGGGGTCTCGGTCGCTCACCCGCAGCACCCGGCCGACATGACCGACCGGCGCATGCGCGAGCAGCACGAAGGGCTCGCGGTGGACCTCGCCGGCAGCATCGGGGATGGCGTCGCCGTGCGGGTCGAAGCGCGGCCGGCCGAGCCGTTCGTCGATGCCCTCGAGCAGTCGGTCGCTGATCGCGTGCTCGAGCACCTCGGCCTCGTCGTGCACCTCGTCCCACGCGTAGCCGAACTCGCTCACGAGCCACGTCTCGATCAGGCGGTGACGGCGGATGATCGCCGCCGCGCGCCGCTCGCCCGCGGGTGTCAGGGCGATCGGGCGGTACGGGCGGTGGTCCACGAGGCCCTGCGCGGCGAGCTTCTGCACCATCTCGGTGACGCTCGACGGCGCGAGGCCGAGCTCGGCGGCCAGCTGCGACGGCGTGATGCGCTCGTCCTGCCACTCGGTGTGGTGGTAGATCGTCTTCAGGTAGTCGTCGATCGCCGGGGATGCCACGGAATCAGGGTACCCGGCGTCCCTCACGCCCCCGTCAGCACGAGATACAGCAGCACCCCGTTGAGGGCGATGAGGAAGACGGATGCTGCGATCCCCGCGATCGTCGTCCACGCCCGGTTGCGATAGCCGCCGAGAACCTCGCGGTTGGCGGTGAGCGCGACCAGCGGGATGAGCGCGAACGGGATGCCGAACGACAGCACGACCTGGCTCAGCACGAGCGCGACCGTGGGGTCGAAGCCGATCGCGAGGATGATCAGCGCCGGGATGAGCGTGACCAGACGGCGTGCGAGCAGCGGCACGCGGATGTGCAGCAGGCCGTGCATGATCTCGGCGCCGGCGTACGCGCCGACGGACGTGCTGGCGAGTCCGCTGGCGAGCAGGCCCACCGCGAACAGCGTCGCGACGAGCGGGCCGAGGCCTGCGTAGAGGGCGGCGTACGCGCCCTCGAGCGAGTCGGTGCCGGGGACTCCGGCGAGGTTCGCCGCCGCCAGCAGCAGGATGCAGAGGTTCACCGTGCCTGCGATCAGCATGGCGATCGTGACGTCCCACTTCGTCGCGCGCAGGAGGCGCCGGGTCGGGATGCCGCGCAGCTCGGCCAGCGTCGGGTCTGCCGGGGCCCCGATCGGGGCGTCGGCAGCGCGGGAGCCGCGCGGCACCAGGCGGTCGCCCCCGAGCGCGCTGCCGGTGGTGGCGGGCACCGGAGCGAAGCGGTCGCGCGCGAGGGCGCTGTGGGCGTAGATGGCGTGCGGCATGATCGTGGCGCCGAGGATCGAGGCCGCCAGCAGCACCGAGTCGGTGCCCTCGAACCGCGGCACGAGGCCTTCCACCACGCTCGCGCCGTCAGGCGGAGCGACGAAGACGCCGAACGAGAAGCCGATCGCGATGATGGCGAGCAGGCCGATGACCACGAACTCGAACGTGCGCGGGCCCCGCCGTGACTGCACGAGCAGCAGCGCGATCGACACCGCACCGGTGATCGCCCCGCCCCACAGGAGCGGAATGCCGAACAGGAGGTTGAGCGCGACCGCGCCGCCGATCACCTCGGCGATGTCGGTCGCCATCGCGACGAGCTCGGCCTGCAGCCAGTACGCCCGCCGCCCCCAGCGGTTGCCGATACGCCGGCCGAGGGTCTCGGGCAGGCTGCGGCCGGTGACGATGCCGAGCTTCGCCGACAGGTACTGGATCAACCACGCCATGACGTTGCCGAGCACCACGACCCACACCAGCAGGTACCCGTAGCGGGCGCCGGCGGTCATGTTGCTCGCGACGTTGCCGGGATCGAGATAGGCGACCCCCGCGACGAGCGCCGGCCCGATCAGCCACGCGAGGCGCGGCATCGACAGGCGCCGGCTCTGCAGCGCGGTCGGCATCCTGACGTCGTCGGCAGTTTTCGGCATACCGAAAACGTACCTTGTTTTCGGTGTACCGAAAAGTGCGGGCGGGCGTGGGGGCGCAGCATCCGTCGTCCTTCGTCTTCGTGGGCGCGGTCGGCGAGACCGGGGAGTGCGGCCGAGACCGGGGACGTCGCTCTCGGTCTCGGCGAGATTCCCTTGGTTCGCGGCGCGGAGTGCGACATTCGTCGGGGCTGCGTTCGATCGTCCGTAACGGTCCCGCGGTGTGGATTCGGCGAGGCAGGGGATTCCGGCCGAGACCGGGGACGTCGTCCTCGATCTCGGGGCGATTCCCTTGGTTCGCGGCGGAGGTGCCGGGTCAGTGGTCGTGGCGCCGGCGGCGCAGCCGCCAGACGTTGCCGTGCTCGGTCTCGTGGACGAGCTCGTCGAGGGTGGCGAGCGCGATGGCGAGCCCGCGGCCGGACTCGGCGTCTGAGTCGGGCATCGACACCGCGCCGAGGTCGATGAGCGCGGGGTCGGCGGTGTCGGTGAAGACCGCCGAGAGTGCATCGGCGTCGGCGTGGAGCTCGACGGTCACGCGCACCGGCTCACGGGCGAGGGCGTGTTCCACGACGTTCGTCGCGACCTCGCTGACGGCCAGGCGGAACATCATGGCATCCTCGTCGCCGATGCCCGGCACCCGGCCGAGGAGGTCGTCGAGAGCATCGTGCACGCGGTCGACGAGCGCATCGTCGGCCACTCCATCGAGGCGGATGCCCGGCTCAGTCGCCATCGAACGCCGACTCCGGCGTCGGGTGATCGCGCAGCACGCGGTCGAGGTTGGTGAGCTTGAGCACGCGGCGCACCGGCTCCGTCGCCGCCGCGATGCGCAGGTCGCCGCCCGCGAGGCGGGCCGACTTGAGGCCGCCGATCAGGGCGCCGAGGCCCGACGAGTCGACGAACTCCGTGCCCGACAGGTCGACCACGATGCGCGTGCTGCCGCCGCCGACGAGTTCGTCCACCGCCTTCTTGAGGCGCGGGACCGAGATCGCGGTGAGGCGGCCCTCGGGCCGTACGACGGCGAACGCCTCACCGGGTGTGACGATCAGATTCACGCTGCCTCCTCGGGCTCGGGGGCGGGCCGCTGGGGTCCGCGGTACAGGGCGGCCTGGACGATGACGCTCAGCACGGCCAGGTCGTAGATCACCCACACCGTGTTGACGAGGGTGCCGGTGCCGTCGGCGGTGCCCACGGCCAGACGGGTCAGGCCGAGCGCGAGGGCGATGACGAGGACGACGATCGCCGTCAGCTGCGGCCAGATCTCGCGCCACGGCGGGCCCGACTCGTCGCGGCCGTCCTTCTTCGTGACGGCGAAGCCGAGCGGGCGCTTCAGCACGACGTTCGAGAACGCCGACGTGCACGCCTTGATCCACACGGGGAAGAGCGCCAGCGCGTACTGCTGGCCGCGCCACGTCCTGAGGCCCTTCGCGACGACGAGGAACAGGATCTGATTGACGACGAAGTACGGCAGGAAGCGCGCGAAGAAGTCGACGCTCCACGCGGTGACCGGCATCACTCCGAAGACGAGGTAGATGACGGGCGCCGCGAGATAGACGATCGCGGTGAATCCCGACAGGTAACTCCACATCGTCGCGAAGTACATGAGCCGCTGGCCCGCCGAGAGCCCCTTCTTGGCGAGCGGGTTGTCTCGGAGCATGACCTGCAGGGTGCCCTGCGCCCACCGCAGGCGCTGCGTGAGCATCGTGCGGAGGTCTTCGGGGGCGAGCCCGTGCGCCAGGATCTCGTGGTGGTAGACGCTCTTCCAGCCGAGCGCGTGCAGCTGCATCGCGGTCGCCATGTCTTCGGTGACCGAGATCGTCGCCATGGGCTGGACCGGCTGTGCCTCGTCGGGGCGGTCGACCCGCAGCGCCTCGAGCAGCCCCGAGACCGAGTCGATCGCGCCCAGTGGCGACAGCTCGCGCGCGGCGAGCGCATCCAGGCCCGCGTCGTCGATGACGATCTCGTCGAGTTCCCGGTCGCGCTGCACCGGCAGCTCGCCGATGGACGCGAGGTCTGCCCGCATGCGCGAGAGGTCGCCGCGGACGAGCTCACGCGACGCGCTGTCGACGGCGGACTGCACCCGGTAGGTGACGTCGGCGATGGGCTCGCCGTCGTCGAGGCGGGCGCGGGCCTGCGTGACCTCGCTGCGCAGCACCCGCAGCTGCTGACGCACCGAGGGATCGGCGTCGCGGTCGCGAGCCGCGTGCGCCAGGAGGGACTCGGAGGCCTTCAGAGTGCGCGCCGTCGACTGCTCGAGACTGCGGACATACCCGACGATGCCGAGCTGCATGAGGGCGTCGCGACGCAGCACCGCGTTCGAGCCGCAGAAGAACGCCGCGTTCCAGCCGTCCTTGCCCTGCTGGATCGGGCCGTAGAACAGCGGTGCCTGACTGCCGAGCGGGTCGGCGTCGTCGACGTTGACGAACCACTGCGGGGTCTGGACGAGGGCGACCTCGGGGTCGTCGGCGAAGTAGCCGAGGGTGCGGTGGAGGATGAGCGGATCGGGCACCTGGTCGGCGTCGAGGATCAGCAGGAACTCGCCCTCGGTCTGGAAGAGCGCGTTGTTGAGGTTGCCGGCCTTCGCGTGGCGGGGTTTGTCGGCCCAGTCCGCGGAGCGGGTGATGTAGCCGACGCCGATCGCGCGTGCCGCCGCCTCCATGTCGGGCCGCGCGCCGTCGTCGAGGATCCACGTCTCGTGGGGGTAGGCGATGCCCTTGGCCGCGCGCGCCGTCGCGATCACCATCTCGACGGGCTCGTTGTAGGTCGTGATGAGGACATCGACGGTGCCCTCCGGTGGCGACGTCGGCGCCGGGCGTTCGCGGGCGCGCCACATCGTCGCCGAGAACAGGAAGGTGTCGATGAGGCTGTAGGTCTCGGCGATGACCAGCGGCACGGCGATCCACCACGCCGCCCAGTTCACCGAGTCGAGCCAGCGCCACACGATGTAGTTCACGCCGAGCAGCACCGACAGCAGCGCCAGGATGCGGATCCAGACGAACCGTGCGGTCACGCGTCCCTCCTCACGACGAGCACCGTGACGTCGTCGGGCGCACCCCGACGGGCGGCGAGGAGCGTCGCCTCGTGCACGGCGCCCGCAGGGCCGAGCGCGCGGAGCGTGTCGTGCACGTGCGCGAACGGGTTGTCCTCGTCGAGCACATCGAGTAGGCCGTCGCTGCAGACCATGAAGACGTCTCCCGGGTCGAGCTGCGCCGTCGACGCAGTGCGCGTCTCGTCGAATCCCATGCCCAGCGGCAGGCCGGTCGACCGGAGCGGCTCCCATGTCCCACCCGCGCGCAGCACGAACGCGAGACTGTGGCCGGCGTCGACGAAGTCCATCGCGCCGGTCGCGACGTCGATGTCGGCCGCGACGGCGGTCACGAAGATGTTCGAGCCGCCGATGTCGTCCTCGAGCATGCGGTCGATCTCGCCCACCGCCTGAGCGAGCGGGCGCTCGGGGGCGGTCCGCAGCGAGGCGCGGACGGCCGAGGCGATGATCGCAGGCCCGGCGCCCTTGCCCATGACGTCGGCGAGCGCGACCCGCAGCCGGCCGCCGACGACCTGCCAGTCGTACACGTCGCCGAGCAGGTGGCCGGCCGGGGCGGCGGCCGCCGCCAGGGTGTATCCCGGCACCTCCGGCGTTCGCGCCGGGAGCATCGCGCGCTGCACCACCGACGCGTAGTCCATCTCGTCGGCATCGAGGATCTCGGCCTGCACCCACAGAGCGAGCTCGCGCAGCAGCGCCCTGCCCCGATCGTCGAGGGTGCGGGGCTCGGTGTCGACGATGCAGAGGGTCCCGACCTGTTCGCCGCCCGGAGCCCGCAGCGGATGACCCGCGTAGAACCGCAGGTGCGGGTCGCCGACCACGAACGGGTTCTCGGCGAAGACGTCGTCGGTGGCGGCATCCTCGACCACCAGCGTCCCCTCCTGGCGGATCGTGAGGTCGCAGAACGAGTCGGCGCGCGGCGCCTCGTGACCGCCGAGGCCGATCTGCGCCTTCCGGAACTGGCGGTCGCCGTCCATGAGCGTGACGCTCACCATAGGGACGCCGAACATCTCCTGGGCGAGCCGCGCGACGCGGTCGACACGCTCGTCCGGCGGGGTGTCCAACACCCCGAGTGCTTCGATGGCGCGCTGACGCTTGTCGTCGTCGAACAACTGGCCCCCCGGTCGTACGGTCTTTCCCAGTATTACCGGCGTGCGCTTTCCGCGTCGAGCCGGACACCGCGGTGCGACCAGATCGGCCGCCCGACGCGCCCGTCGGCACGACGCCCCTGCCCTTGTCAACCCCCACTCGCCTCGCCGGTGATCGGCGATATGCCTGACTCGACATACCTCGAGAGTGGGCGGTACAGATGATGACGAAGCTGGTCACGGCGATCCATCGCGTGGTGGACGGCATGCGGGATCGCAGAAGCACCCGACGGAGCAGCCACGCGTGGCGTGCGTCGCTCGCGGACACGCGGCGCGGCCAGTGGCACCAGACGCCCCATTGATCGCCGGGCGCGGCTGGTCATTCAGGGCGGATGCCGCGTGACGGCGCTGTGGCGGTCGCTGCGGGCGTCTGGTCCAGAGGTGCGAACGGCGGGGCGGGATAGCCTGGGCCGGTGAATCCGCCCGACCCGAGCGCCGCACCGCACGCCGAGCACACCGAGCCGACGCTGCCGGTCGGCGTGGGGCCGTGGCCCGGCGGCCCCGACGCGTGGCCCGTCGACCCGCGCTACGACCGCGACCTCCTCGCGCACGGCGACGCGCGCAACGTCGTCGACGCCTACCGGTACTGGACGATGGACGCCATCGTCGCCGACCTCGACACCCGCCGCCACGCGTTCCACGTCGCGATCGAGAACTGGCAGCACGACATGAACATCGGCTCGATCGTGCGCAGCGCCAACGCGTTCCTCGCCGCCGAGGTGCACATCATCGGCAAGCGCCGCTGGAACCGCCGCGGCGCCATGGTCACCGACCGCTACCAGCACGTGCGCCACCACGAGACCGTCGAGGCCTTCGCCGCGTGGGCGGATGCCGCGTCCCTCCCCGTCATCGCGATCGACAACGTCGACGGCTCGCTGCCGCTGCCCGCCGCCGAGCTTCCCGAGGCGTGCGTGCTCCTCTTCGGTCAGGAAGGACCCGGGCTCTCGCCCGAGGCGCTGGCCGCAGCATCCGGAACCATCCAGATCGAGCAGTACGGCTCGACCCGCTCGATCAACGCGAGCGCGGCCGCGGCGGTCGTCATGTACGAATGGTGCCGCCGCTGGGCGTGACCGCGCTCAGGCGCCGGCGGTGAGCCAGGCCGATCCGCGCACGCGCCAGCCGAGGGTGGCGAGCCGGGCGAGCATGTAGACGCCGAAGAACGTGACCGCGAGCCACGCGAGTCCCGCGGCGCCGATGGGGTGCAGCCAGGCGACGAGCGCGAGTGCGGGCACGAACGGGATGAGGTTGAGCAGCCCGACGATCGCGAGGTACTTCGCGTCGCCGGCGCCGATGAGCACGCCGTCGAGCACGAAGACGATGCCGCACACCGGCTGCGCGATGGCGAGCACGATGAGCGCGGGCTGCACGAGGGCGGCGATGCCCGCATCGCCGGTGAAGAGCAGCCCGATGACTCCCGACAGCGCGCCGATGATGGCGCCGGTGATCACGCCGAACCACGCGCCCCATGCGACGGTGCGGCCGAGCACGCGACGCACGAGCGGCGTGTCTTCGGCGCCGAGCCCCTTGCCGATGAGTGCCTGCGCGGCGATCGCCAGGGCGTCGAGGGCGAACGCCGCGGTCGAGAAGATCGTGAAGGCGACCTGCCAGCCGGCGAGCTCGACCGTGCCGAGCCCGGTCGCGACGGCGACGGTCGCCAGCAGCGCGAACCGCAGCGACACCGTGCGCAGGAACAGCCAGCCGCCGGATCGCGCCGAGCCGCGCACGCCCTCGCGCTGAGGACGAAGGGATGCCTCGTGCCGCCGCGCGAGCCGGCCCACGACGACCGCGTACGCGGCGACCATGCCCCACTGCGCCAGGACGGTGCCGATCGCGGAGCCCGCGATGCGCCACCCGAAGCCGTAGATGAAGAGCCAGTTGAGGAGGGCGTTCGCGGCGAAGCCGAGTCCCGCGATCCAGAGGGGCGTCACGGTGTCCTGCATGCCGCGCAGGAGACCGGTCGCGGCGAACACGACGAGCATCGCGGGAAGGCCCCACATCGAGATGCCGAGGTAGATCTCGGCCTGCTGCGCGACCTCGGGCGTCGCGCCGAAGAGGCCGACGAGCAACGGCGTCGCGACGTAGCCGACGAGAGCGAGCACCGCCCCGATGCCGAGCGCGAGCCACATGCCGTCGATGCCGACCGATACCGCGCGCGACGGGTCGCCCGCGCCGAACCGGCGCGCGACGGCGGGCGTCGTCGAGTAGGCGAGGAACACCATGAGCCCGACGATCGTCTGCAGCACCGCGGACGCGATGCCGAGTCCGGCGAGCGGCTCGACGCCGAGGTGGCCGACGAGCGCCGAGTCGACGATGAGGAACAGCGGCTCGGCGATCAGGGCGCCGAGCGCCGGCACCGCGAGCCGCAGGATGTCGCGGTTCAGCGTGTCGGTCCTCACCTGGAAGAGCCTAGACAGGGGCTCGGACCTCGGGGCGCAGCATCCATTGATCACAATGTCGTCACGGGCGGCGATCCGTGCTCTCGCGAGAGTTGTCCAGGTTCAGGGCGGCTACCCTGGAACGCATGACCGACGCCCCCCGCTCCGGTCTCGCGCTCGATGAGCTGAGCGCCGAGATCCGCCCCCAGGATGATCTGTTCCGCCACGTCAACGGCAGCTGGCTCGATCGGACCGAGATCCCGGAGGACAAGGCGCGGTGGGGCTCGTTCCACCTCATCGCGGAGCAGGCCGAGAAGGACGTGCACGCGATCGTCGAGGAGTCGCAGCAGGCCGAGCCCGGCACCGAGGCCCGCAAGATCGGCGACCTCTACACGAGCTTCATGGACACCGAGCGCATCGAGGCGCAGGGCGCAGCCCCGCTCGCCGACTCGCTCGAGCGCGTCGAGGCGATCGAGGACATCCCGGGCTTCCTCCGCACGATCGGCGAGTTCGAGCGCGACGGCATCGCGGCGCTCATCCACCTCTACTTCGAGCCGGATCCGGGCAACCCCGAGCGGTACGTCCCCTTCTTCATCCAGGGCGGGCTGTCGCTCCCGGACGAGAGCTACTACCGCCTCGACAACTTCCAGGAGACGCGGATCGCGTTCCGCACCCACGTGCAGCGCATCCTCGAGCTCGCGGGCGTGGCCGGGGCCGAGGCATCCGCCGATCGGATCGTCGCGATCGAGACGGAACTCGCCACGCACCACTGGGACAACGTCTCGAGCCGCGACGCGGTGAAGACGTACAACCTCAAGACGTGGGACGAGGTGCAGGAGCTCGTCGGGGCCGACCTGACGCCGTGGCGCGAGGGCGCGGCCCCCGACCACGCCGACGCGTTCGCCGAGATCAACGTCTACCAGCCGAGCTTCTTCGAGGGCCTCGGCACCCTGCTCGTCGAGGACCGCCTCGAGGACTGGAAGGCGTGGCTGCGGTTCGCGGTCGTGCACTCCGCGGCGCCGTTCCTGTCGGACGAGTTCGTCGCCGAGAACTTCGGCTTCTACGGCACGCAGCTCACCGGCGTGCCGGTCAACCGCGAGCGGTGGAAGCGGGGCGTCAGCCTCACGGAGGCCGCGATGGGCGAGGCCATCGGCCGCGTCTACGTCGAGCGGCACTTCCCGCCCGCCGCCAAGGACGCGATGGACGAACTCGTCGGCAACCTCATCGAGGCGTACCGGCAGTCGATCGCCGAGCTCGAGTGGATGAGCCCCGACACCCGTGAGCGGGCGCTCGCCAAGCTCGACGCCTTCACCCCGAAGATCGGGTACCCGGTGAAGTGGAAGGACTACTCCACCCTCGAGATCGAGGCCGACGACCTGGTCGGCAACGTGCGCCGCGCCCACGTCTGGGAGCACGACCGCCAGCTCGCGAAGGTCGGCCAGCCGATCGACCGCGACGAGTGGTTCATGACGCCGCAGACCGTCAACGCGTACTACAACCCGCTGATGAACGAGATCGTGTTCCCGGCCGCGATCCTGCAGTTCCCGTTCTTCGACGTCGAGCGCGATGCCGCCGCCAACTACGGCGGCATCGGCGCGGTCATCGGCCACGAGATCGGCCACGGCTTCGACGACCAGGGCAGCCGCTTCGACGGCGACGGGTCGCTGCGCGACTGGTGGACCGACGACGACCGCGCCGCCTTCGAGGAGCGCACCAAGAACCTCATCGCCCAGTACGACGCCCTCGTGCCGCAGGGGCTCGCCGACGACAACCACGTCAACGGCGCGCTCACCATCGGCGAGAACATCGGCGACCTGGGCGGACTCGGCATCGCGATCAAGGCCTACGCCCTGTCGCTGGGCGATGACGAGGCGCCGGAGCTCGACGGCTTCACGGGAATCCAGCGACTGCTGCTGAGCTGGGGACAGATCTGGCAGCAGAAGGGACGGGATGCGGAGACCATCCGCCTGCTCACGATCGACCCGCACTCGCCCAACGAGTTCCGGTGCAACCAGATCGTGCGCAACATCGACGCGTTCTACGATGCCTTCGGTGTGACCGAGTCAGATGCTCTCTGGCTCGACGAGGACCAGCGCGTCACCATCTGGTGACGGCCGGGCCGCGTGCGGCCCGATCGCCCCGCAACAACGTCAGGGGAAGGAAACTCCGTGGGCATGGAGCCCAGAAAGGATGCCGAGTCGCTGCGGGGGGCGCGACGGAGCACCGGCCGGCGGCTGCCGAAGAGGGCGGCCGCAGGTCGTCGATCGTTCACATCGACGCTGAAGGCGCTCGACGACCTCGCCGCATCAGGCGCCAAGATCTCGGTGCGCATCACCGACCTCGACCGCGGCACGTCCGTGCTGTCGGGTGACGACTTCGTCACGCTGCCCGTCGCCGGGCTCGGCGTGGTGCCGCTGCTCATCGAGGTGGCGGCCGCGTTCGAGTCGGGGCGCCTCGAGCCGCTCGAGATCATCGACCGCGCACACATCGAGCCCGTCGGGGTCGGGGGAGTGTGGCAGCACCTGAAGGCGCCTGCCCTGCCCCTGGTCGACCTGGCGGTGCTCACCGCGTCGACCGGCGACGCGCTGGCGGCCAACGCCCTGCTGCGCCGCGTCGGCCTTCCGGCGGTGCGGTCCCGCATCGAGGAGCTCGGGCTCTCGCGCTCGGCGCTGCTCGACCGCTTCCGTGACGAGCGCGGACCCGACGACGCGCCGCACTTCGCGCTCGGCTCCGCCCGGGAGCTCGCCGAGGTGTTCGCGGCCCTCGTGAACTCGCAGGTCGTGTCGCCGAGCGTGAGCGCGCAGGTGGCGGAGTGGCTGAGCCTCAACCACGACCTGTCGCTCGTGGCGTCCGCCACCGGGCTCGACCCGTTCTCGCACGAGAACGACGAGCACGGCCTGCTCTTCATCAACAAGACGGGCCGGGATGCCGGCATCCGCGTCGAGGCGGGCGTGCTGGCCGGTCCCCGGGCCGGAGTGTCGTACGCGCTCATCGTGTGCTTCGACGACCTGTCGATCTCGCACCGGCTGCGCGCGCACGAGGCCTTCCGCATCCTCGGGACGGACCTGATGGAGTACGTGTTCTGACCCGGGCTGGGGTCGGGGCCGGCTCGGGACTCCCGGCCCGGACCGGGGTCCGGGCTCCTTCCCTGTCGTCTCACGGACGGCGGCGGGGATGACGCCGGGTGACCGCGGAGTACCTATGCCGGGAGGCATCGGGTACGCTCGCGGGGTGTCAACACCGCCGTTCCGCGCCGACATCGTCGGCAGCTTCCTCCGTCCCACCGAGCTCGCCGCGGCCCGCCGCCGATTCGCCGCGGGTGACATCGACGCCGACGCCCTGCGCGTCGCAGAAGAGACCGCGATCGCCGAGCTCGTCGTGCGCGAGGCCGACGCCGGCCTGAAGCTCGCGACCGACGGCGAGTTCCGCCGCTCGTGGTGGCACTTCGACTTCTTCGGCCTGCTCGACGGCGTCGAGATCGTCGAGCTCGACCACGGCATCCAGTTCCAGGGCGTGCAGACCAAGCCCCGCGGCATCGAGATCTCGGGCAAGATCGGCTTCAGCGACACGCACCCGTTCCTCGACCACTTCCGTTCGCTCAAGAGCCTGCTCGAGCGCACCACCGGCGCGGTGCCGAAGTTCAGCATCCCCGCGCCGACCGTGCTCGACTTCCGTCTCGAGCCGGGCCACCTCGAGGGGTCGGGCTACGACGGCCGCGACGACATCGTCGACGACCTCGTGCAGGCGTACCGCGACGCCGTGTCGGCGTTCTACGACGCCGGCGCCCGCTACCTGCAGTTCGACGACACCGCGTGGGCCTATCTCTGCTCGGACGTCGAGCTCGAGAAGGCGCGGGAACGAGGCATCCGCACCGACGGCATCGCCGAGCGGTACGCGACGATCCTGAACCGCATCCTCGACGGCAAGCCCGAAGACCTCACCGTGACGACCCACGTGTGCCGCGGCAACTTCCGCTCGACGTGGATCTCGTCGGGCGGGTACGAGCCGGTCGCCGAGCAGCTGCTCGGCAACACCGCGTACGACGGCTACTTCCTCGAGTACGACAGCGAGCGCGCCGGCGGCTTCGAGCCGCTGCGGTTCCTGCCGGAGGGCGACAAGACGGTCGTGCTCGGCCTCATCACGTCCAAGAGCGGCGAACTCGAGAACGTGGATGCTGTGAAGCAGCGCATCGACGAGGCGGCGGCGTTCGCCCCGCTCGAGCAGCTGGCCCTGAGCCCGCAGTGCGGCTTCGCCTCCACCGAGGAGGGCAACGTCCTCACCGAGGACGAGCAGTGGGCCAAGGTGCGCGAGGTCGTAGACATCGCCGCCGACGTCTGGCGCTGACCCCCCACCTCGGCCACGCGCTTCGGGTTCGGGGCGCACGGCGTGCGTTCGGGGCGCACGGATTGCGCCCCGAACGGTCGTGGCGCGCCCCGAACCCCGGGTGACGGGGAGCCGGGGCGAACCCCGGCGTGCTCGTCGGGTTTGGGGCGCGTTTCGTCCGTTGGGGCGGAGAATCTGCGCCCCGACGGAGTGATTGCGCCCCAAACCCGGGATGGCAGCTGGGCCGGACCCCGGGACCGACCTCGGCCACGCGCTTCGGGTTCGGGGCGCACGGCGTGCGTTCGGGGCGCACGGGTTGCGCCCCGAACGGTCATGGCGCGCCCCGAACCCCGGGCGACGGGTGAGCCGGGGCGAGTCCCCGGCGTGCTCGTCGGGTTTGGGGCGCGTTTCGTCCGTTGGGGCGGAGAATCTGCGCCCCAACGGAGTGATTGCGCCCCAAACCCGGGATGGCGGCTGACCCCCAGACCCCCGCGCCCGGCCCGGACCCAACCCCGACCCGCACCCAGCCCCGGACCCCGCCCCGGCCTCAGTGGGCGGGGGCGTCGACCACCGGGGTGCCGTGGGTGTGGAAGGTGTCGATCGTCTTCATGCCCCAGGCCTGACCCTTGCGGCGCTCGGCCTCGGTCCACTCGACGACGGGCTGATCGGGATCCAGCAGCAGGCGGGCGCCGGCGTTCGCGAACTCGATGCGGTTGCCGCCGGGCTCCCAGACGTACAGGAAGAACGTCTGGTTGATCGCGTGCTTGTGCGGGCCCGACTCGATGTGGATACCGTTCTCGAGGAGGATGTCGGCGGCCTTGAGGATGTCTTCCCGCGTGTCGGGCGCGAACGCGATGTGGTGCAGGCGGTTGCCGTGCTTCGTCCAGTCGTCGGAGTACACGACGTCGTACGACTTCAGCGAGAAGTGGAACCACCACGCCGCGAACTTCCCGCTGTCGAGGCGGATGCGCTCGGACTCGCGCATGCCGAGGGCGTCGCGCAGGAACGCGCCGTTGGCCTCGACGTCCTTCGCGAGGTAGTTGATGTGGTCGAGGCGTCGGGCGTTCACGCCGCGGCCGGGGAACCGAGACGCCTGGTTCTTCAGCGCCGGCCGGTCGTCGTCGCCGGCCTCGTACCGCTCGGCCTCGTAGAAGATCGACATCGCGTGACCGTCGGGGTCGGTGAACGCGTAGGTCGGTCCGCAGCCGACGTCGCCGTCGATCCATCCGACGCCGAGTCCGGTCTTCTGGATCGCGGCGACGCGCCGCTCCAGCGCCTGCGGCGACGAGGCCCGGAACGACGTGCGACCCACGCCCGCAGCATCCGAGGCCGTCAGCTTGATCGTGTACAGCTGGTACTCGTCCCACGTGCGCAGGTAGACCGAGTCGCCGTCCTCGGCGACGACCCGCATGGCCAGCAGGTCCTCGAAGAACCAGCGGCTCTCGTCGGGCTTCGCGGTGAGCAGCTCGACATGGGCGAGGTGGGCGACGTCGAACGACGTGTCGGCGGTCATGGGGCGTCCTCTCTGACGGGGTTCATCGGCGCGGCCTCGGGAAGACCGTGCCGTCGAAGAGCTTGCGGGCGGTGCGCAGCGAGAAGGAGGTCGCGCGCCAGGCGCCGGCGTCGTCCTGTGCGACCCGCACGCGCGACGGGAAGGTGCCGCTCGGGTGCTCGATCGCGGTGTCCTCCTCGCCGAGCGGGCCCGCGATCTCGTGCCCCACCGCGCCGGGGATCCGCAGGGCGGCGGCGACGGATGCTGCCATCAGCACGCCGATCGCCGTGTGCACGCGCGTCGGTATGAAGGCGCGCGTCGAAATCGCGCCGCCTGCGCGCGGTGGCGAGACCAGGATCACCTTCGGCACCGTCTGCGCCGACACGTCGCCGAGCCCCATGAGCGGACCGGCCGCGAGCCGCACCCGCTCGACCCGCGCCGCGAGAGCGGCATCGGCCTCGAGCGCCGCCGGTGACTCGGTGCCCTCGACGCCGAGGTCGGCTGCGCGCACGAGCACGACCGGCATGCCGTTGTCGATCAGCGTCGCGGTGACTCCGTCGACCGCGTCGGCGGGGTTGCCCGTCGGAAGGAGCGCCTTGGAAGGCCCGCCCCCCACCTCGAGGTCGATGGCGGATGCCGTGCCCGGAACCCCGTCGATGGCGACATCGCCGTCGTAGTCGGGGCGACCGTCGGCCGTGGCGAAGACGGCGGTCGCGGCATCCCCGGTGTTGAGAAGCCGGATGCGCACCGTCGTGCGCGCACCCGTCGCCGCGACGAGGCCGCGCTCCACGGCGAACGGGCCGATGCCCGCGAGCAGGTTGCCGCAGGTCTGCGCGTCGGCCACCGTCGCGGTGTCGACGCCGACCTGTAGAAAGAGGTAGTCGACGTCGATGCCCTCGGCACTCGGCGCCGAGACGATCGCGACCTTGCTGGTGAGCGGGTGCGCGCCGCCGATGCCGTCGATCTGCCGAGGATCGGGCGAGCCCATGATCCGCAGCAGCAGGTCGTCGCGCGCG
The DNA here is from genome assembly GCF_042267145.1 of Microbacterium sp. NPDC056044. Lineage (NCBI taxonomy): Bacteria > Bacillati > Actinomycetota > Actinomycetes > Micrococcales > Microbacteriaceae > Microbacterium > Microbacterium sp. NPDC056044. Next base: position 742,571 of record NZ_JBHJWZ010000002.1, read on the forward strand.
GCCGCGTCGGACGGCAGGTCGGCGGCGAGGAAATACGCGCCCTTCGACGTGCCGCCTCGCATGAGCATGCAGCGCACACCGTCGCGCACAGGGTCAGGAACGCTCATCGCCGCGCGCCTCGTACTCGGCCTGCGTGACGTATTCGACGCCGAGCTCGGCCAGGAGCGGGCGCAGGCCCTTGCGGTCGAGGCTGAGCTCCGCGCCCGAGGCGTACGCCTCGCGGTCCGCGGCCTCCTTCGCCACGCGCGCGTCCGCCGCGGCGAGCACCGCGTCCACGCGCTCGCGCGGGACGATCACGACCCCGTCGTCGTCGGCCACGACCACGTCGCCGGGCCGCACCGTCGCGCCGTCGACGACGACCGGCACGTTCACCGACCCGGCGGTGGCCTTCACCGTGCCCTGCGCATGCACGCCGTTCGACCACACCGGAAAGCCCATGGCGCGCAGGTCCGCGGTGTCGCGCACGCCCGTCGCGGTGACGAGCCCGCGCACACCGCGCGCGGTGAGCGCCGTGGCGAACAGGTCGCCGAAGGCGCCGTCGCCCGACGGCGAGGTCGTCGCAACGACGAGCAGATCGCCCTCGCGGCACTGCTCGATCGCCGCGTGGATCATCAGGTTGTCGCCGGGCCAGCTCAGCACCGTGACGGCCGTGCCCGCGACGCGCGCACCGGTCTGGACGGGACGGATGCTGCGTCCCACGAGTCCGGTCCGCCCCATCGCCTCGTGCACCGTGGCGACGCCGTGCACCCCGAGCGCGGCGGCCGTCGCGGCATCGGCCCGCGCGATGCCGGTGACGACGACGGGACCGCTCATCGCAGCATCCATCCCCTCATCACGCCACCCCGCTCACGACAGCACCGACGTGACCTGCGGGAAGTGGCGCATGTAGGCCTCGCCCATGGTCTCGTGGGGAAGGCCGAGGTTCGGGCCCGCGTTGCGCTTGAGCTGCACGCCGCGCCGCACCGCGAGGTCGGTGTAGTACGACCACATGTGCTTCTGGGCGGACAGGCACTCCATCGCGGCGCGCTTGCGGTCGAACGCCTCGGTGATGTCGAGGAGCACGTCGGGAGTGAAGTCGCACTGCTCGGGTTGGTGCGGCTCGAAGAAGAAGACCGGCGGGGCGCCGATGATGTCGTCCTTGGTCGGGTAGGTGCCGTCAGAGTTCGCGACGCCGATCGCCTGCGCGAGCACGCGCGCCTCGAGCGCCATGCGGGCCGCGGCGGGGTGGTCGCCGTTGTAGGGGTCGCGCAACGTGTGCGTCAGCACGACGGTGGGCTGCACCCGCCGGTACACGTCGACCAGGCGCGAGACGGCCTCGCGCGACTCGACGAGGGGGTAGTCCCCGAGGTCGAGGAACTCGATCTCTGCACCGAGAGCGGATGCTGCAGCCTCCGCCTCGTCGCGACGGATGCGCTTGATCTCATCGAGCGACTTGCCGTCGAGCCATTGGCTCGCCGACTCGCCGCGCTCGCCGTACGACAGGCACGCGACCACCGCGCGCTCGCCGCGGAGGGCGGCGGCCGCGATCGCTCCGCCGGCCCGCCACACGAAGTCGCCCGCGTGGGCGCTCACGACGAGGAGGGTGTCGACGGCGGTGTCTGTCATGGGGCCAGCGAACCATACCCGTGGCGAAATGGTCAACAAATTGTCTACAATCGTGGCGACCAAATACCTCTGGACGTAGGTATAGCCGCCACGTAGCATCGCGGTCAGGTCACCCGGCACGAACCACTGGACGAGGAAGTCGAGACAGGCATGGCGAGCAATCTGCAGGAGCTGCTGGACGAGAAGGGGAACGTCGTCGAGATGCTGCGCAACTCGCAGCTGGGCACGTACATCTACCCCGTGGTGCCGGCCGAGTTCTCGAACTGGCGGCGCGAGCAGAAGGCGTGGCGCGAGACGGCCGTGCTCTACGACCAGACCCACCACATGGTGAACTTCTTCATGACCGGCCCCGATGCGCTCAAGCTGCTGTCGGACACGGGCATCAACTCGTTCGCGAACTTCCCGGTGAACACGGCCAAGCAGTTCGTGCCGACCTCGTCGACGGGCGGCGTGATCGGCGACGGCATCCTGTTCCACCTGTCGGAGGACGAGTACGTCTACGTCGGCCGCGCGCCGGGTGCGAACTGGCTGCAGTTCCACGCCGAGACCGGCGGCTACGACGTCGAGACCCGCTACGACGACCGCTCGCCGTCGCGTCCGTACGGCGAGGCCGTCACGCGCGAGTTCTACCGCTTCCAGATCCAGGGCCCGAACGCGTGGCCGATCATCGAGAAGCTCGCCGGCCACGAGGTCGAGCAGGTGCGGTTCTTCCACATGGGCGAGCTCGAGATCGCGGGGCAGCAGGTGCGCACGCTGCGCCACGGCATGGCCGGAGCGCCGGGCCTCGAGATCTGGGGCCCGTACGCCGAGCACGGCCGCATCCGCGACGCCGTGCTTGAGGCGGGCCGCGATTTCGGCCTCGAGCCCTGCGGCTCGCGCGCGTACTCGTCGAACACGCTCGAGTCGGGCTGGATCCCGTCGCCGCTGCCGGCGATCTACACCGGCGGCGACATCGAGCGCCGCTACCGCGAGTGGCTGCCGGCGAACAGCTACGAGGCGACCAACGCGCTCGCCGGCTCGTTCGTGTCGGAGAACATCGAGGACTACTACCTCAACCCGTGGGACCTCGGCTACGGCTCGTTCGTGAAGTTCGACCACGACTTCATCGGCCGCGAGGCGCTGGAGCAGGTCGACCCCGAGACGCAGCGCAAGAAGGTGACGCTCGCGTGGAACGACGAGGACCTCGCGAAGGTGTTGACGAGCGTGATCGACCGCGAGGGTCCCGGATACCAGTTCTTCGACCTGCCGAACGCGAACTACGGCTCGTCGAACTACGACGCTGTGATCGACGCCGACGGCGACACGATCGGCCTCTCCCTCTTCACCGGCGTCACCGCGAACGAGAAGCGCGGGCTGTCGCTCGCGACGGTCGACCGCGACGTGCCGATCGGCGCCGAGGTGCGCGTGGTGTGGGGCGAGCCCGACGGTGGCTCGCGCAAGACCACCGTCGAGCCGCACGAGCAGCTGGCGGTGCGGGCCGTCGTCTCGCCCGTGCCTTATGCCGTGACGGCGCGGCAGGAGTACCACGGCGGCTGGCGCACCGCGGCTGCCGCGGTGTAGCCCGGGCCAGGCGGACGCGACAACCGTTCGGGGGCGCGGCACGCGGGGTGGCAGCATCCATTCCGCGTGCTGCGCCACCTGACGCGGCGCGACACCGGTCGGGCGGCGAGCGTCAGTCGTGGTCGCGCTCGGCCACGAGGCGTTCGAACCACGCGAGCGTGGCGCGGGTCATGTCGGCGGGCTGGCCGGAGGCCTCGAGCGCGGCCAGCGCGGCGCGCACCTCGTGCTCTCGGCGCACCGCGTGCGTGGTCGAGCCGTCGACGAGGCGGTCGATCAGGGCCGCGCCGTCGGGGCCGAGCTCCTGCGCCATCTGCGCGCGGAGCCAGTCCTCGGCGCCGACCGCGCGCGACGCGCCGAGCCCCTCCAGCACGAGCGCCGCGAGGCCCTTCATGAACACGCTCCGCAGCAGCCGCAGGCGCGCGGCCTCGCCGGCCTCGCCCTCGACCACGTCGACCGGCACCTCGAACGGCCCGACCCGCGCCGCGAACTCGCGGGCTCCGGGCCCGCTGGCGAGCAGCGGCGTGCGATGCCCCTCGCGCACCACGGGCGCGAGCACCGCGACGTCGGCCATCGCGAGCCCGCGGTCGGCGGCGAGCCGCGCGATGCGCTGCTTGAGCTCGGGCGCGGCGGTGTTGAGGTCGGCGTACACGGCACCCGCGGCGACGTGCGGCAGTGCTTCACGGGCGACGGATGCTGCGGCATGCCCGGTCACGAGGCTCAGGGCGACATCGGCCCCGGCGAGGGCGTCGGCGAGCGAGGCGAACTGCGGCACGTCGGGGTCGCCGAGGTCGTGCGCGGGGTCGAAGCCGCGCACCTCCGCGCCGGCGTGCGCGAGGCCGCGCGCGTAGCGCCTCCCGGCTTCGCCGAGACCGAGGACCGCGATCGTCGTCATGGCGCCGACCTATGGCACCGGCGCGGGGGTGACGGGTGAGCTCAGGGCGGGGTCGAGGACGGGCGGCGACCCCAGTTCGTGAGGGTCGGCGTCGAGGCTCTCGAAGTACTCGAGCGAGCGCCGTGAGCCGCTCACGAGCGAGCGGATGCCGTGGGTGCGCTCGTCGACGTCGGGCCGGTAGGCGACCGCGAGGTCGCGCGCGATCCCGGCGGCTGCTCGGTGAAGGAGCTCGGCGTAGGCGTGCGTCGACGCGCCGTCGTTCGGCACGACGACGCCGATCGCGGCGTACACGGTCCCGCCGGGTCCGGTCACGGGCACCGCGATGCCGCGCGACTCGGGATGGATGTGCCCCTCGGTGACGGCGTAGCCCTCGTCCCGCACGCGGCGCAGCTCCGTGCGCAGCTCCGGCCCTGTGCGGATCGTGCGCTCGGTGTAGGTCCGCAGCCCCGCGGCGATCACCTCGGCGACCAGCGCGGCGTCGGCGTGCGCGAGCAGCACGAGCCCGCTCGACGACGCGTGCAGCGGGATGCGGCCCCCGATCAGCGTCGCGTTGACGACGGCGTCGCGCGTCGACATCCGGTCGATGAAGAGCACGTCGTGCCCGCTCAGCACGCCCAGCTGCGCGTGCTGCCGCACCCGCTCGTGCACGGCGCCCAGCCACGGCCGGGCGATCTCGCGCAGCCCGACCGCGCCGGGCGTGCGGCTCGCGAACTCCCACAGCCGCACGCCGAGGCGGTACGTGCGATCCGGCAGGCGCTCGAGCAGGCCCTCGTGCTCGAGCTCGGCGATGAGGCGGTGCGCGGTCGACGGCGGGATGCCCGAGGCATCCACGATCTCCGTCAGGGTGAGGAACGGATGCCACGCATCGAAGCTCTCGAGCACGCGCAGGTGCCGGTGAAGCACCGACTCTCCGGCCGACCCTCGTGCCACAGCATCCTCCTCGACGCCGCCATGCTAAACCGTGCGGTGGGCGATGTTCCACTGAGCGGGAATCTCCGCCGACGTGGAGAGGGAGGCCGGTTCGCGCCGACCTCCCCCTCTCACGCCGGACCGACCCGGCCCTGCTTCAGGCGTTCTGGCGATACACCGTCCGGGCGTAGTCGTGGTACGGCGCGGGGGCGACTGTCGCGCGGATCCGCACCTGGCGGTGATCGGCGTCGACACCGTCCTTGCGCGAGATCGGGTCCTCTCCCCACAGCACCTCGACCTCGTCGCCGTCGCGGATGCCGGCGTCCAGGGTCGCCAGCGACATGTAGAGCTGGTCGTACGCCACGTAGCCGGCATCCGTCGAGATCCCCACGCGCTCGCCGTCCTTCTGGATCTCGTCCATCTGGTACAGCCCGTAGCGCGCCTTGGGGAAGTCGAGGTACTTCGCGGGCGTGCCCGGCTCGAGCTGCGAGCGCACCACGGCGGCGACGTCGTCGGCGTTCCAGATGAGCGTCACCTTGCGGCGGCGCTGGTTCTCGGAGTGCTTCGCGAGCGCCTCGCGCCCGTGGAAGTCGTGGTCGAACCGCACAGAGCGGCCGAGGCCGATGTCGAACGGCGTCATGTAGAAGTCGTGGATGTCGGTCGAGTACAGCGAGCCGCCCACCGAGCCGATGCGCGCCGCCGGCAGCCACTCGCGGTACTCGGCGAAGTCGTCGTCGAACACGGCGGGGAACGGCGTCGGCACCCAGCCCGACTCGAGCGGCGACGACGAGTAGGCCTTGGCGCCGACGCGGCGGATGCCGTGCTCCTCGCCCGCCTCCATCAGCGCCTCGAGCACGACGTCGCTGTCTTCCCACGGGCCGTAGAACTCGAAGCCCGGCTGCCCGGCCATGCCGTGGCGCAGCGCCTTGACGGGCCGTCCCGCGATCTCGACGTCGCCGATGTGGAAGAACTTGATCTCGGGCACCGGGCCGCCGAACACCTTCTCCATCACGAGGTCGGCGTTCGGGCCCTGCAGCTCGTACCGGTAGAACGTGGGCGGACCCTGCCGCATGTGCGAGTTCGCCTCGAGACGGTAGCGCACGTCTTTGCCGGCCGCCTGTGCCTTCTCGACGTTGAACCGCACCCAGTCGATGAGGATGTGGTGGCCGATGAGCACGACCCCCTCTGGCCCCCCGGCGTTGTAGAAGAGGATGCCGTCGCCGATGAGGTAGCCGTCCTTGTTCACCGAGATGAGCTGCTTCGCGACACCGGGCCGGAAAGTCGCGAACGTGTTGGGCGAGATCGAGCTCAGCAGCGGGATCAGGTCGGCGCCGTCGAGGAACAGCTGCGTCATGTGGTGCGACTGGTCCATGAGCGCCACCGACGTGTTCCACGCCCGCTGCTCGTCGCGCCAGTTGGTGAACTCGGGCGCCACCGGGAACGTGAACGCCGGCCAGTTCTGGTTGCGCAGCAGCTCGACGGGACTGCCGGCGCGGTCGATCGCCTGAGCGAGCGACTCCGTCGTGGTGTCGGTGATCGTGGTCATCGTCGACCCTCCTTCGGGTTGGGGAAGCTGCGGTCAGCGTACGAGCGTGACCCCTCGCCTCGACAGGGTTGTTCCTTTGAACGGAAACGGATGCTGCGCCCCTGTGCGCGGCGAGCCAGCAACGTGTCGTAGGTCACGGTCGCGGAACTTCGCACCAAAATCGTTGACAATCTGGCCGCGAATCCGTAGTTTCCCAAACACGGGAGGACTCGACTCCCGGATCGACCACGACGACGCGACGACGCGAAAGGTGGGGGCCATGGGCGCTCGGCTCGCAGTCCGCGACGTGAGTCTGCAGTTCGGCGGCGTCAAGGTGCTCGAGGACGTGACCTTCACCGTGGAGCCCGGTCAGATCTTCGGTCTCGTGGGCCCGAACGGCGCCGGCAAGACGTCGCTCTTCAACTGCGTGAGCGGTCACTACCGCCCGAGCTCCGGCTCGATCACGATCGACGACGACGAGGTGCTCGGCTCGCCGCCGGCGACCCTCGCGCGGCACGGCCTGGCCCGAACGTTCCAGCACCCGGCCCTGCAGCTGCGCGAGACCGTCCTCGAGAACGTGCTGCTCGGCGCGCACAGCCGTCTGCCCGGCGGCCCGGCCGAGTGGTCGCTGCGGCTGCCGCGCACCACGCGCTCCGAGAAGGCGCTCCGCGCCGAGGCGCTCGAACTGCTCGAGGGCCACGGTCTCGGCTGGGCCGCCCGCACCCGCGCCGACGAGCTGTCGCACGGTCTCCACAAGGGCGTCGAGCTCTGCCGGGCCCTCCTCATGAAGCCGCGGCTGCTGCTGCTCGACGAGCCCGCGGCGGGACTCCCGCACTCCGAGGTCGAGCAGCTCATCGAGACCGTCCGGCGCGTCCGCGACGACGACATCACCGTCGTCATCGTCGAGCACAACATGGGGCTCATCTCGGCCCTCACCGACCGCGTCGTGGTGCTCGACCACGGGCGCAAGCTCATGGAGGGCTCGGCCGCCGAGGCGCAGGCCGACGCGCGCGTGATCGAGGCCTACATCGGGAAGGACGCCGCCGATGACGCTGCTTGAGCTCGCCGATGTCCGCGCCTTCTACGGGCGCGTGCAGGTGCTCGAGGGCGTCTCCCTCACGGTGCCCGACGGGGGAGCGGTCGGCATCCTCGGCGCGAACGGGGCCGGCAAGACGACGACGCTGCGCGCGGTGTCGGGCACCGTCCGCTCGACCGGCACGATCCGCTTCGACGGCAAGGACCTCAAGGGCATGCGGCCCGACCAGGTCGCGGCCCTCGGCATCGCGCACGTGCCCGAAGGGCGCGGCACGCTCTCCGACCTCACGGTGCGCGAGAACCTCCGGGTGGGCGCGTACCGCCGCAAGGACGCCAAGGCGATCCGCGCCGACATCGACTACTGCCTCGAGCTGTTCCCGCAGCTGAAGGACCGCATCCGCTCGAACGGGTCGGCCCTGTCGGGCGGCGAGCAGCAGATGCTCGCCATCGCCCGGGCGATCATGGCCCGGCCGCGGCTGCTGCTCTTGGACGAGGCATCCCTCGGTCTCGCTCCCGGCACCGCGAAGACGGTGTACCAGGCGATCGGCCGGCTGCGTGAGGAGTCGGGCATCGCCATGCTCGTCGTCGAGCAGAACGCCAACCTCGCCTTCACCCTCGTCGACAGCGCGACCGTGCTCGAGACGGGGCGCAATGTCCTCACCGGCTCGACCGCGGAGCTCAAGGGCATGGACGAGATCCGCCGCGCGTACCTGGGAGGCTGACGGTGGGCACGTTCATCCAGCTCGTGATCGACGGCCTGTCGACGGGGTCGATCTACGCGGCGCTCGCGCTCGCGATCGTGCTCGTCAACCAGGCGACCGGCCTCATCAACTTCGCGCAGGGCGGCATGGCGGTGCTGTCGGCGTACATCGCGTGGGCCCTCAACGGGTTCGGCGTGCCGATCGTGCTCGCGATCCTGGGCGCGATCGTCATCTCCTTCTTCATGGGGGCGCTCATCGAGCGCTACCTCATCCGCCGGTTCGAGCGCGGCGACCCCGACACTGCCGTCGTCGTGACGATCGGCCTGCTGACGTTCATCACCGGGCTCTGCGCGTGGATCTGGACGTACAACAACCGGCTCTTCCCGTCGCTGTTCCCACTCGAGACGATCAAGGTCGCCGGGGCGGTGATCAGCGTCCGCTCGCTCGGCACGATCATCGTGATCGTCGTCATCATGCTGCTCCTGCAGGCGCTGTTCCTCGGCACGAAGCTGGGCCTGGCGCTGCGGGCGGTGGCGATCAATCCCGACTCGGCCGCGTTCTCGGGCATCAATGTCGGCCGCAACCTCATGGTCGGCTGGGGACTCGCCGCCGTGCTCGGCGCCGTCGCCGGCGTGCTGGTCGCCCCGCAGCTGACGCTCACCCCCGGCATGATGGACGGCGCCCTCGTGTACGCGCTCGCCGCCTGCATCCTCGGCGGCCTCTCGAGCCCGATCGGCGTGGTCGTCGCGGCGTGGCTCATCGGCGTCCTCGAGAACCTCGCCGCGGTCTACGTGCCTTTCATCGGGCACGACCTCAAGATCGCGGTGCCGTTCATCCTCATCTTCGTCGTGCTCATCGTGCGGCCACAGGGCCTGTTCGGCCGGAAAGCGGTGGTGCGCGTCTGATGCCTTCGACCGCGGAATTCTGGACGCGCCCCTGGGTGAAGTGGGCCGGAGTCGGCCTCGTCGTCGTGCTGCTCATCGTCGGGCCGCTGATCCTCCCCGAGTTCGCCAACCAGACGATCGCACGCATCGGCGTCTTCGCCGTCGCGGTGCTCGGCCTCAACGTCGTGATGGGCTACACCGGGCAGGTCTCGCTCGGCCAGATCTTCTTCGTCGGTGTCGGAGCGTACGTCACGGCGTACGGCGTCAACCAGGACTGGAACATCGTCCTCGTGTTCGTGCTCGCGTGCATCGTTCCCGCCGTGTTCGGGCTGCTCGTCGCACTCGCCGCGGCCCGTCTCGGCGGCCTCGCGATCGCGATGGTGACGATCGCCCTCCCGCTCGTCGGGCTGCCGCTCGCCAAGCGGCTTTCGGACTTCACCGGCGGATCCCAGGGCACGTCGGCCCGCTTCTCGAGCGCGCCGGAGTGGACCGGCCTCTATGACGACCAGTGGCAGCTGTACATCGTGATCCTCATCGGCGGCATCACGTTCCTGCTGACGCGCAACCTCGTGCGCGGCAAGTACGGGCGCGCCTTCGCCATCGTGAAGGGCAACGAGGCTGTCGCAGCATCCATGGGTGTCTCGCCGTACCGCTACAAGGTGCTCGCGTTCACTATCGCGTCGCTCATCGGCGGCGTGAGCGGCTTCCTCTATATGGTCGTGATCCAGTACACGTCGCCCGAGACGCTGCACTTCGGCCACTCGATCGAGCTGCTCGCCGCGATGGTGATCGGCGGCGCCGGCAGCATCATCGGCTCGCTCCTCGGCGGCGTCTGGTACGTGCTGCTGCCGCAGATCACGAACATCATCGACCCCAACATCACAGCGATGCTGCAGGGCGCGATCCTCCTGGTGGTGCTGTTCATCCTGCCCGGCGGCCTGGTGTCGCTGCCGCGACTGTGGCGTCGCCGCCGCCGCGATGCGGGCGCCCCGCGGGGCGGCGCGACCGGGCCCTCCGGACGGACGGCTGCCGCAGCATCCACTTCCGCGAAGACCGTCGCCGCAGACGCCCCGGCCGTCACCGACCCGCCCCCAGCTTCACCGACGCAGTCATAACCACACACACAGAGAGGCAAGACCATGAGCATGAACCGCAGGAAGTTGCGCGTCGCCTCGGTCGTCGCCGGGATCGGCATCGTCGCCGTCCTCGCCGCCGGCTGCTCTCGCGGCGGCGGCACGCCGAACGAGACCGGCGACGGTGCGGCCCAGGCGAGCCCCGGCATCACCGACGACTCGATCACGCTCGGCATCACGACCCCGCTGTCGGGGCCCACCGCCGGCCCTGGCACGTGCACCGTCGCCGGCATCACGGCCTACTTCGGCGCCAAGAACGCCGACGGCGGCGTCGAGTTCGGCGACGGCAAGACCCGCACGGTCGAGATCACGGCGCTCGACGACGAGTACGACCCGCAGAAGGCCAAGGCGAACTACGACCAGCTGAAGAGCAGCGTCTTCGCGATGACCGCCGGACTGGGCACGCCCACCAACCGCGCATGGCGCGAGGCCGCGATCGCCGACGAGGTGCCGCAGGCGCTGATCATGTCGGGTGACCCGATCTTCAGCGACCAGCAGGAGAGCCCGTGGTCGCTCGGCTTCGTGCCGATCTACCAGAACGAGGGCGAGGCCTTCGGCACGCTGCTGGCGAGCTCGAGCGAGGACCACAAGGTCGCGATCCTCTCGCAGAACGACGACTACGGCGAGGGCTACGTCGAGGGCTTCAAGAAGGGCATCGAGGGCGCCGACAACATCGAGATCGTCAAGGAGCTCACGTACGAGGCCACCGACACCTCGGTCGACGCGCAGCTGACCGAGCTCGCGGGCTCCGGCGCCGACGTGTTCTTCAACGCCATGTCGATCACGCCGCTCGTGATCTCGTCGCTGCAGAAGACGCAGGAGCTCGGCTGGCTGCCCAGCTGGTTCCTGCCGTCGAACACGTCGAGCCCGTCCGCGATCCTCGAGCCCGGCGGGGCGTCGGCGTTCCCCGGCGTCTACACGGTCGCGTTCGCGCAGGCCGCGGCTGCGCCGACCTTCGCCGAGAGCGAGGACGGCGGCGCGTTCCTCAGCGCCCTGAAGGACTACGCGAACTACTCCGACGTCCCCGCGTTCCCGCACTGCGTCTGGTCGTACCAGGTCGGCGCGACGCTCGAGCAGGTCTTCGCGAAGATGACCGAGCCGACGCGCGACGACTTCATGACGCAGCTGCGCAGCATCAAGGACTACGTCGCGCCGCTCATGCTCGAGGGCTCCAGCGTCGACACGACCGAGGACGGCCAGCCCGCCGTCTCGACCGTGCAGGTGCAGAAGTACAACGGCAAGGGCTACGCCCCGGCCACAGCCTGGGGCGAGTGACCTGAGCCCCGCGAGGGGGCGGGCGGAGTGATCCGCCCGCCCCTCTCGCTGTGCCGGGGTCGCGCGTGCGTCCGTCCCGCGTCCGGTGTCGGGGTCGCGGTGGTGCGTGCGTCCGTCCCCGTCCGGTGTCTGGGTCGTGCGTCCGCCCGCCCCTTCGCGGTGCCGGGGTCGTGCGTCCATCCGTCCCGCGTCCGGTGTCGTGGTGGTGCGTCCATCCGTCCCTCGTCCGGTATCGGAATCAGGCGATGAGGCGAAAACAGGACGTCTGGCGGCAGAATCTTCCTGATTTCGCCTCATCGCCTGATTCGAACACCAGCGGCGGCGGGAGTGCGGGCGAGCTCGGGCCGGGCGAAGGAGGGGATGGATGCTGCGGCCCGCGGCCGCGGGTCACTCCATGCCGTGCAGCACCTCGACGATGCCCGAGAGGTGGGCGCGGGTCGCGGCCTCGGCGGCGTCGGGGTCCTTGGCGAGGATCGCGTCGATGATCGCGATGTGCTCGGGCGCGGAGGTCGCGGCGCGACCGGGGTGGAAGGCGAGCCGGAACTGATGGCGCGCGGACTGCGCGCGCAGGCGTTCGAGCAGCTGCGTCGCGGTGCCGTGGCGGCTCAAGTCGCGGATGCGGCGGTCGAGCTCCTGGTTGAGGCGCGAGTACGCCATCAGGTCGCCCGAGCCGATCGCCGCCTCGATTTCGGCGCGCAGCGCCCGCAGCTTCTTGGCGTCGGCGGGCGTGAGGTTCTCGGCGGCCTTGCGGGCGCACAGCGTCTCGAGCCCGATCCGGACCTCGACGATCTCGATCGCCTCGTCGACGGTGATCGCCCGCACGCGCGCGCCGCGGTTGGGGAGGCGCTCGACGAGCCCTTCGCCGGCGAGGTTCAGCAGCGCCGTGCGCACGGAGGCGCGCGATGCGCCGTAGCGTTCGCTCAGGTCCGCCTCGATGAGACGCTGGTGCGGCGCGAACTGCGCGTCCAGGATCGCCTCGCGGATCACCTGAGTCAGGTCGGGACGCTCCGTGGTCTCGTCGTCGCGCAGGATCGCAGCATCGGTCATCTCGGCCAACCTCCTTCGGCGCCATCGTCCGTGCACTGACACTATCTCGCGAGAGGCCGGTCATCGCGAAGAATCTCATACGAAATGTGCGCGAAAATCGTCGACAATCTTGATTCACACGCATAGGAGGGGCACGCTGGAAGAGGTGTGGATCCGCGCCGACCCGAGGCGGATCCTGGCGCACGACACGGAGAGGTGGGCGTTCCATGAGCGAGACGACAACGGGGACTTCGGTCCGGACGGGGCTCTACATCGGGGGTGAGGAGCGCTTCACCGATGATGTGCTGACGATCGCCGATCCCGGCAAGCCGGGTGCGGTCGTCGGTGAGGCGGCGGCGGCGAGCGAGTCGGATGTGAAGGATGCCGTGGCCGCGGCGAAGAAGGCCTTCCCCGCGTGGGCGGCCCTCACGCCGCAAGAGCGTGCGGCCGCGATGGCCGAGGCGATCGCCGGCATCGCGGACGACCGCGACGAGGACGCGGCGGTGCTGTCGCAGGAGAACGGCAAGGTCCGCATGGAGGCGTGGATCGACGCGCTCGTGTTCGAGATCCGCTGGAACCTCGCGCTCATGCTCGCCGACGAGGTCGACGCCTCGAAGAACCTGCCGCCGATCCCCGGCGCGATCCCGGTGTCGACAGACGTGACCTACCAGCCGCTCGGCGTCGTGACCGTGATCGTGCCGTTCAACTGGCCGATCGCGATCCTCGGCGCGGCGCTGCCGCACGCGCTGCTCGCGGGCAACACGGCGATCGTGAAGCCGCCGCCCTCGGCGCCGCTCGCGACGACCCGCGTCGTGCAGCGGGTAGCCGAGAAGCTGCCGCCCGGCGTGCTCAACGTCGTGACGGGCCGCGACCAGGACATGAGTGCGCTCATCCAGAACCCCGACATCGCGAAGGTCTGCTTCACCGGCAGCGTGAACGGCGGCAAGCGGATCATGGAGATGGCGTCGAAGACCCTCACCCGGGTCACGCTCGAGCTGGGCGGCAACGACGCGGCGGTCTTCCTCGACGACGCGATCCTCGACGACGCGCACCTCGACCGGCTCTACGCGGCGATCTACGACACCACGGGCCAGATCTGCATGAACGCCAAGCGCGTCTTCGTGCACCGCTCGCGCGCTGACGAGCTCGTCGCCGGGCTTTCCGCCCGCCTCGAGGCCGCGAAGCTCGGCTACGGCCTCGACGAGGGCACGACGATGGGCCCGCTGCACCAGCCGGCGCAGAAGGCGTTCGTCGACGAGATCATCCAGGAGGCGAAGGATGCCGGCGCCGACGTCCGCGAGTTCGGCGAGCTGCCCGGCGGGGACCTCGCCGGCGGCAACTTCGTGCGCCCGGCGATCGTCGTCGACCCCTCGCTCGAGCTGCGCGTGGTGACGCAGGAGCAGTTCGGTCCCGTCATCCCGGTGATCCCGTTCGACGACGAGGCCGAGGCCGTCCGCCTGGCCAACGACACCTGGGGCGGCCTGTGCGGCTCGGTGTGGACGGCCTCGCCCGAGGCGGCGCAGCGCGTCGGCTCACAGCTCGAGTGCGGCTACGTCTGGGTCAACGACCACGGCGCGACCCGCCTCGACCTGCGCGCCCCGTTCGGCGGCATGAAGCAGTCGGGCTTCGGCCGCGAGCAGGGCATCGAGGGCGTCCGCGCGTTCCAGGACACCCGCTCCATCGCGACCCTCGACCCCGAGGCCCTGGCCTCGATGGCCCACTGACCCCCACCCCACCGACGCACGAAGGGCAGGTCTCCGCTCCGGCGGGACCTGCCCTTCCGCGAGAGTACTGCTGGTGGACGAGAGGGTGGTTGCTTCCCTACCTCTCGGCGACCAGCTGTACTCTCGCGGAAAGTGAGCCCGGGCCGGCGACGCACCCCGGGCCGGGCGACGCGCCCCGGGCCGGAGACGCACCCCGGCGCCGGCGACGCACCGGGGGCCGGGCGACGCGCCGGAGCCGGCGACGCACCCCGGGCCGGACGGGTCAGGGGTCGAGGCGGGTGACGAGCGCGAGGCCGCGGCGGGCCCAGGCGATCTCGCCCTGGGCGCGCTCGACGAGACCCTCGTACGCGAAGCGCTTGTAGGCGATGGTGCGCTCGCGGTCGGCGTCGGCGGTGACCTCGAGGCGGCGCACCAGCATCGGGTTCGCGACCGCGTCGATGCGCTCGAGCTCGCCCTCCCACTGCGCCAGCTCGCCCTCCCACTGCACGATGTGCCGTTCCAGGAAGGCGCGCGCGTCGGCGGGAGTCGCGGCCTCGAGGTAGGCCGCGCGGAGGTGGGCGGGGTCGCGCACGCGCTGGTAGTCCAGAGGAGAGCTCATCCATGCGACGAACGCCTGCTCACCGGCATCCGTCACGTGGTACATCCGCCGCGTGCCGCGTTCGCCGCGCGTCTGCTCCTCGCCCTCGATGAGGCCGAGCTCCTCCATCTTGCGCAGCTCGGGATAGATCTGGGAGTCGGGCGCGTGCCACACGTGGCCGACCGACTGGTGGAACTGCTTCTGCAGGTCGTAGCCCGACAGCGGGCCGACCCGCAGGATCGCCAGCAGTGCGTAGCGCAGACTCATGCGTCTCCCTTCGTCCCCGAGCGTAGCGACCGGATCCGGATGCCTCGGCCAGGCGTCGCCCGGAATGCCCGAAGGGGGACCCGCCCGGCGTGGGCGGACCCCCCTCGGTCCGTTCGCTGCGGCCGGACGGCTCAGGCCGGCTGGTACTGCGTGCGCCAGCCGCCGTGGTAGGTCTGACGGGCGACCGTCGAGTACGGCACGGGCGAGACGACGGCGCGCACCTCGAGCTGCTTGTGCGGCTCGACGGAGGCCTTCGTGGTGCCGCCGTTCGGCTCGCCCCACACGACCGTCACCTCGGCGCCCTCGGGCACATCGGGGTTGACCGTCGCCAGCGACAGCGCGCGCTTCTCGTTGGCGCTGTAGCCGGTGAACATCGAGAAGCCGACGTTGTTGCCGTCGGCGTCGGTCACCGAGTCGTAGTTCGCCGACCCGTAGTTCGCCAGCGGCAGGTCGAAGAACTTGTAGCTCTCGCCCTCGGTGTCGAAGAGCGAGGCGAAGATCTTCGTCACGTCCTCGGCGTTCCACGCCAGCGTGACCTTGCGGCGCTGCGTCGCGGGGTCGATCTTCTCGAGCGCGTCGCGGCCGATGAAGTCGTGGTCGAACTTCACGAACGAGCCGTACCCGAGCTCCCACGGGGTCAGGTAGTAGTCCGAGATGTCGTCCGACACGAACGAGCCCGCCAGGGTGCCGGTCGCCTCATAGCTATCGACGCCGAGCCACTCGCGGTAGCCGCGCTCGGCCTCGCCGGAGTAGATGGCGGGAAGCGGCGACGGGATCCAGCCCGACTCGAGCGTGTTCGACGGGTAGGCCCGCGAGCCGACCGGGACGAGCCCGAACTCGGCGCCGGCCTCGACGATCAGGTCGCGCACGCGGTGGTGGTCCTCGTACGGGCCCCACACTTCGAGGCCGGGGGCGCCGGCCATGCCGTGACGCAGGGTGCGCACGTTCACGCCGCCGATCTGCATCTCGGCCATGCTGAAGAACTTCAGCTGCTCGAGCGGTCCGCCGTTGAGCTTCTCGATGACGTTCCACGCCGCCGGTCCCTGGATCTGGAACCGGTAGTAGCGCCGGCTCACCGCGTCGCCATAGGGACGCGAGGGGGAGCGGCGGTCGACCGTGATGTCGAGGTTCGAGTAGCCGCCGGTCTCACCGTGGTACAGCAGCCAGTTCGACGCTGGTGCGCGGCCGACGTAGACGTACTCGTCCTCGGCCTCGTGGAAGAGGATGCCGTCGCCGATGACGTGACCCGACGCGGTGGTCGGCACGTACTGCTTGGCGCGATTCACCGGGAAGGTCGCGACCGAGTTGATGGCGGTGTCGGAGATGAGCCGGATCGCGTCCGAGCCCTTGAGGAACACATTGTCCATGTGGTGCGACTGGTCGTAGAGCACGGCCGTGTCACGCCACGCGCGCTGCTCCTTGATCCAGTTCTGGAAGTCCGCGGGGACCACCGGGTAGATGTATGAGCCGATCTGCGAATTGCGCAGCATCTCGACGGCGTTGTGGCCGTCGAGCAGCTCCTGCAGATTCTTCGCCATGGGGAACCTCTCTGTTCGTGGGTTGTGTCGGTCGGGATGTCGGATGCTGCGGCCCGCGGCCTCCGGGTCGCTCAGGTGAAGACGATCGTGTGGTTGCCGTGTCTGATCACGCGGTCTTCGGCGTGCCACTGCACGGCGCGGGAGAGCACCGCGCGCTCGACGTACGCGCCGCGCGCCTGCAGGTCGGACGCCGTCATGGCGTGGGTCACGCGGGCGACGTCCTGCTCGATGATCGGGCCCTCGTCGAGGTCTTCGGTGACGTAGTGGCTCGTCGCCCCGATGAGCTTCACGCCCCGCTCCTTCGCCTTGCGGTAGGGCGCCGCGCCGATGAAGGCGGGGAGGAACGAGTGGTGGATGTTGATCACCGGCACCCCCACCTCGTCGAGGAACGAGTCCGAGAGGATCTGCATGTAGCGGGCCAGCACGACGAAGTCGACGTTGCCCTTCAGTAGGTCGACGATCTTCGCCTCGGCGGCGGACTTGTCGGGCCCCTGCGACGGGATGTGGAAGAACGGGATGCCGAAGCTGCGCACGTCTTCCGCCGTGTTCGTGTGGTTCGAGATCACCATCGGGATCGTGACCGGCAGCTCGCCGCGGCGGTGGCGCCACAAGAGCTCGAGCAGGCAGTGGTCGCTCGTCGAGGCGAGGATCGCCATGCGCTTGGGGATCGACTGGTCGGTGAGCCGCCACTCGAGGCCGAGCGGGGTGAGTGTTTCGTCGAGGTCGGCCTCGATAGCCGGCAGGGCGGCCTGCAGGTCGGGGCGGTGGAACACCACGCGCTGGAAGAACTCGCCGCCCTCGGGGTTGTCGGAGTACTGGTCGAGCGTCACGATGTTGCCTTCGTTGCGGGCCACCAGCGCCGTGACCGCGGCGACGATGCCCGAGCGGTCGGGCCCGTGCACGATCAGGCACGCGTGATCGCGCCGCACGTCGAGGTGCGTCGTCATCGGCGCGCCCCCGAGGATTGCGCCGCGACGAACTCCCGCGCCCAGTTGCTCGTCGCCAGCAGCCCGCCGAACGTGTAGAAGTGCAGCTTCACATCGCCGGAGTCCTCGTCGTCGGCCAGCAGTCCGGCGAGATCCGACACGAAGCGGTCGGGCCCGGCGGTGCCCATGAGGTTCGTGAGCGAGAAGCCGTACTTCTTCACGATCATGGCGTTCGCGCCGATGCCGAAGCGGCGGGCGAAGCCGAGCAGCCGCTTGATGCCGGCGGGGCCGGGGGTGCCGATGCGGATCTGCGACTCGATCCCGCGGGCGCGCACCGCGTCGATCCACGTCATCACGGGATCGGTGTCGAACGCGAACTGCGTCAGGATCACAGCATCCAATCCCTGCTGGGCAAGCGCGAGCGACTTCTCGTCGAGGTGCCGCCACAGCACGTCGTCGGCGATGTCGGGGTGCCCCTCGGGGTAGCCGGCGATCGAGACCTCGCGCACGCCGAACTTCTGCAGCACGCCCGACTGGATCACCGTGAGCGAGTCGGGGTAGGGGCCCTCGGGCTCGGCGGGGTCGCCGCCGACGGCGAACACGTGCTCGGTCGCGCCGACCTCCTGCAGCCGGCCGAGGAACTCCTCGAGCTCGTCCTGCGACCGCAGCCGGCGGGCCGACAGATGGGGGACCGGCACGAAGCCCATCTCCTTGACGGCCTTCGCCGCGGCCACGCGCATCTCGAGATCCTCGTTGCCGAGGAACGTCACGTTGATCTTGGTGCCCTGCGGGATCATCTCGCGGGCCTCCTCGAGACCGGGGATGTCCTTGCCGGTCATCTCGAGCGAGAAGCCGTCCACGAGAGCTGCGGCCTTCGGCGAGACGGGGGTCTGGTGTGCCACTGATCGAGGTCCTTTCCTCGGCGCGGGCGCCTTCGCACCGCGGGGAGTGATGTCAGATTACCTATGGGCATAGGTAATGGCAATAGCCAAGTCGGCCATGCCCACCAGCCTGCGGCTCAGCCCGCGCGGTGCACCTTCCGAGTTCCGATGAATGGATGCTGCGCCCCCGCGCCCCCGCGCCGGCCCCACCCCCACCCCCACCCTCGAGCGCGAGCCCGCGCCAGCGCGCCGGCCCCACCCCCGCTTCCACAGGTCAACCGCGCTTCGACAGGTCAACCGCGCTTCGACAGGTCAACCGCCCTTCCACAGGAGCAATTCGGCCGATCCGGTCATGTGGAGGCCCGGTTGACCTGTTGAGGACTAGGGGCCTAGTTCAAGCAAATCGTGACGGGCGTCACAAAACCATTGACAATGGTTCGCGCCTGCCGCACGATGACTTATGTCCGGCACGCCGCGGTGAGGACCCCGACTCGTGGACGCACCCCAGGCCGCCGGCAACCCCCGCACCGCTACGAGAGGCCCGTCAATGAAGAAGAGTCTTGTCACCCTCGGCGTTCTCGCCGCCGCCGCGCTCGCGCTGAGCGGCTGCACCGATTCCGCCGCCCGACCCGAATCCACCGCCGGCGCGACCGGCGACGCCGGCTCGGGCGAACTCACCAAGGTCCGCGTCGCCGCACTGCCCATCGCCGAGACCGGGGCCCTCTGGGCCGCGATCGACGAGGGCATCTTCGAGGAGCACGGCCTCGAGATCGAGGTCGTCCCCGCCCAGGGCGGCGCGAACGCGATCCCGGCGCTCCTGAGTGGCGACATCCAGTTCGCTATCGGCCAGCCGTTCGGCCCGATCCGCGCCGACCAGCAGGACCTCGGCGTCGTGATCGTGGGCAACTACGCCAACAGCCTCGCGGACGGCGACGACGTCAACGCTGTCGTCGCGCTGGGCGACTCGGGCATCACGCGCCCCGCCGACCTCGCCGGCAAGAAGGTGTCGGTGAACACCCTCGGCGCCGCGGGCGACCTCACGATCCGCAAGGCCGTGCAGGACGACGGCGGCGACCCGGCGACGATCGAGTTCGTCGAGGTCGCCTTCCCCGACGTGCCGGCGCAGCTCGAAGCGGGCACGATGGACGCCGCGTGGGCGCCCGACCCGTTCCGCGGCATGGTCGTCGGTGCCGGCGGCACGTCGGTCGTGCAGCCGTACCAGGCGACGATCCCGGGCCTCTCGGTGCTCACGAACATCACGACGCAGGCCCTCCTCGACGAGGATCCCGAGCTCGTGACCGCGTACTCCGAGGCGATGGCCGAGGCGCTCGACTGGGCGGCCGGCAACGAAGAGGCCGTGCGTACCGCGATCGCGACCAACCTCAAGATCCCGGCCGAGGCGGCCGCGGGCATCACGCTCCCGACGTTCACGTGGGACCTCGCCGACGCCGGCATCGAAGACCTCGGCGCGCTCGCCGTCGAGTTCGCGTACATCGACGCCGAGCCCGACTACGACAGCCTCATCCAGCAGCAGTAACCCGCGCAAGAAGGAGGAAGACGGTCCCCGCTCCCCCTCCACACGCCGCTGGCGCGTCGTGCGGAGCCTCTAGGGGCGGGGGCCCAGCCTGGCCCCGAGGCATCCGTCCCCTCCCGCGCCTTCATCCCCACGAGCAGATCGGAACCGCCGATGGCCATCGCCGAAGCCGCGCCCGCCCGCGCCGCGCGGAGCTCGCGGAGCCCGCGGCGGCTGCGCACGCTGCGTAAGATCGCGCTGGGCGTCGCGGGAATCCTCGGATTCCTGCTGACCTGGCAGCTGCTGCCGACGCTGGGCGTCGTCGATCCGCGCTACTTCCCGACAGCGACCACGACGCTCGCCGAGCTCGGCCAGCTGATGCGCGACCTGGAGTTCTGGCGCAACGTCGGGCGCACCATGACGGCGTGGGGCATCGGCCTCGTGATCGCCACGGTGCTCGCGACAGTGCTCGGCACCATCATCGGCCTGGTGCCGTTCCTGCGCCGCGCGACTCACACGACGGTGGAGTTCCTGCGCCCCATCCCGTCAGTCGCGCTCATCCCGCTTGCGATCCTCCTGTTCGGCCTGCGCATCGAGTCGGCGCTCGTCATCATCGTCTACGCGAGCTTCTGGCAGGTGTTCATCCAGGTGCTCTACGGCGTCGCCGACGTCGACACGGTGGCCCGCGACACGGCGCGCAGCTTCGGGCTCTCACGGGGCTCGCGCATCGTGAATCTGGTGCTGCCGACAGCTCTGCCGTACCTCATGACGGGCCTGCGTCTCGCGGCCGCCGTCGCGCTGATCCTCGCGATCACCGCCGAGATGTTCATCGGCAATCCCGGCCTCGGCCGCGAGATCGTCCTCGCGCAGTCGGCGGGCGACTGGCCCGCCGTGTACGCGCTCGTCGTCGTCACGGGCCTGCTGGGCCTCGTCATCAACCTCATCTTCCGCGCGATCGAGCGGCGCTCGCTCTCGTGGCACCAGTCGGTGCGAGGGGAGGAAGTGCTGTGACTCTCTACACGAGCACCGTCGTGACGCCCCGCCGGCGATCGCGCGTCTGGGCGAAGATCGGCGAGAACACTCTCTACGCCATCGGGCTGCCGATCGTGCTGCTGGTGATCTGGGGCATCTGGGCGACCCTCGCCCCGGCGAAGTTCTTCCCGGCGCCGATGGAGATCCTCGACGCGTTCGTCGACACGTGGGTCGGGCCCGCGTTCGTGACCGACGTGCTGCCCAGCCTCGGCCGGCTCGCCATCGGCATCGTCGTCTCGATCGTCGTCGGGATCGTCGCCGGCACGGTCATCGGCCTCAACCGCTGGCTGCGCGAGCTGCTCGAGCCCATGCTCGAGTTCTTCCGCGCGGTCCCGCCGCCGGTGCTCCTTCCCATCGTGGTCGTGCTGATGGGACCGACCGACGCCATGAAGATCGTGGTGATCGTGCTGGGGTCGGTGTGGCCGATCCTGCTCAACACGATCGAGGGCGTGCGTGCGACCGACTCGGTGATGACCGAGACCGCGCGGTCGTTCGCGCTGACCCCGCGGGAGCGCCTGCGGTATCTCGTGCTCCCGGCCGCCAGCCCGCGCATCATGGCGGGGGTGCGGCAGTCGCTCTCGATCGCCCTGATCCTCATGGTGATCTCGGAGCTGGCGTATTCGTCGTCGGGCCTCGGCTATCAGATCGTCTTCTTCCAGCGCAATTACCTCATCGCCGAGATGTGGAGCGGCATCCTGCTGCTGGGACTCATCGGCGTGCTGCTCGCCGCCATCTTCGGCCTGGTCGAGCGGCGGGTCCTCGGGTGGTATCACGGAATCAAGGAGGTGGAGCGTGCCTGACTCGCTTCGGACCGCACAGACGCTCTTGAACGTCGAGCACCTGCGCAAGGTGTACGAATCGTCGACCGGCAACGTCGAGGCGATCGGCGACATCGGATTCCGGATGGATGCCGGTGAGCTGGTGTGCATCGTCGGGCCCTCCGGGTGCGGCAAGACGACGCTCTTGAAGTGCATCGCCGGCCTGCTCAAGCCGACGTCGGGAGTCGTCGAGCTCGACGGCAAGCGGGTGACGGCGCCGCCGCCCAAGATGGCGCTCGTATTCCAGGAGTACGGCCGGAGCCTGTACCCGTGGCTGACGGTGCGCGGCAACGTCGAGCTGCCGCTCAAGCACAAGAAGCTCACGCGCGCGGAGCGCGACCGGCTCGTCGACGACGCGCTGACCGCCGTCGGCCTCGACCACGCCGCCAAGAGCTACCCGTGGCAGCTGTCGGGCGGCATGCAGCAGCGCGTGGCCATCGCGCGTGCGGTCGCGTACCAGCCGGAGGTGCTCATCATGGACGAGCCCTTCGCCGCCGTCGACGCGCAGACCCGCGCCGACCTCGAGGATCTCGTGCGGACGCTGCACCGCGAACGCGGCATGTCGATCCTGTTCGTCACGCACGACATCGACGAGTCGGTCTACCTCGGCGAGCGGGTCATCGTGCTGTCGAAGTCCCCGACCTGGGTGCAGGAGGATCTCGTGATCGACCTCGCCCCCGAGCGCGACCAGATCACCACGCGGGCGCTGCCGCGGTTCACCGAGCTGCGCACCCACGTCTACGAGCAGATCCAGCGCGCCAAGCGCGGGGAGGCCGTCCGCCCGGAGGCCGCGTGAGCGCGATCCCCGCCGCCGACGCGTCGATCCTCACGCGCAAGCCGCGCCAGCTGCTGCTGGCGTTCTTCGGCGAGTTCGTGTGCGACCGGTACTTCGACCCGCTGCGTGCGAGCGTCCTCATCGGCGTGCTTGAGAGCGCGGGCGTCGCGGCGTCGGCGGTGCGCACGAACCTCGACCGCATGGTCGACAGCGGCGTGCTGGAGCGCCGCCGGCTGGGGCGGGAGATCGGGTTCGAGCTCACCGCGCACGGCAGCGAGGTGCTGCGCGAGGCGTCGGGCCGCGTCAAGGGCCCCGCGCCGTTCGAGCCGCAGGGCGAGGGCTGGACGCTCGTCACCTTCAGCGTGCCCGAGCAGCTGCGCGACCTGCGTCACCGGCTGCGGGCCGCGCTCACCTGGTCGGGCTTCGCCGTGCTGCGCGACGGACTGTGGATCGCGCCGGGAGCCGTCGACCTCGCCGCCGCGCTCGGCGCCATCATCCCCGACCTGCCGCCGGGCTCGGTCAACGCCTTCTCGGCGACGGAGCTCGACGGGTTCCCGATGGCGGAGGCGGTGCGCGTCGCGTGGGATGTCGAAGGCATCCGCGCTGCGCACGAGGAGTTCATCGCCCACTGGGAGCGTGAGGACGCGGCATCCCATCTCCCTCCCGTCACGGCGCGCACGCTGCTCGTCGCCGACTGGCTGGCGCTGCTGCGCGCCGACCCGCGGCTGCCCCGCCAGTACATGGGCGACGACTGGCCGGCCGACCGGTCGTTCGAGCTCTTCACCAACCGGCAGCGGGCTTTCGCGTTCCCCGCGGTGCGCGATTTCGCGGGCCTCGTGACCTGAGGTCACGCCGGACGGACCCCGTTCAGGTGACGCGGTACGCCACGTACCGCACGCGGTCCGCCTCGCGGATGTACGACGCCAGATACACCGCGCGCTCGAACTCGGGGTGCGCGGCGCACTCGAGCGTGAGCGCGGCGCGGAAGTAGTAGTCCGACGGGTCGACGTCGTCGCCGCGCAGCAGCGCCTCGAGCACGGCCGGATCGCCGCTGCGCACACCCTGGGCGCGGATGTACAGGAGCGACCCGTCGTCGCCGCGCGCGCTGTAGCGGCCGTCGATCTCGATCGAGCCGTCGGCGCGCACGGTCTGCCAGTCGGCGCCGCCCGCGAGGATCACGCCCGTGAACGCGCCCGTGATGGTGCCGCCGGTCACCGGGATGATGCGGCGGTGGCCGGCGCGCGTCAGGCCGTGGTCTTCGAGCGGGCCGAGTTCGGCGACGACCTCGAACGCCGGCTCGAGCGCGGGCACCGGCGGCTGGTGGGTCATCGACCTTCTCCGTAGCGGGCGCGGAGGTCGGCCTTGCGGATCTTGCCGGATGCCGTGCGCGGCAGGTCTTCGACGACCACGACGTTCTTGGGCAGCTTGTAGCGGGCGAGCAGGCCGTCGAGGTGGCGGCGCACGATCTCGGTATCGACCTCGGCGCCCTCGCGGAGGGTGACCACCGCCCACGGGACTTCGCCCCAGCGCTCGTCGGGCACGCCGACCACGGCCACGCCCGAGATGCCCTCGATGTCGGCGATGAGGTTCTCGACCTCGGCCGGGTAGATGTTCTCGCCGCCCGAGATGATCATGTCCTTCAGGCGGTCGGAGATGTAGAGGTAGCCGTCGGCGTCGAGGTAGCCCAGGTCGCCGGAGCGGTACCAGCCGTCGGCGGTGAACGCGGCTGCCGTCGCGTCGGGCAGGCCGTGATAGCCGAGGAACACGTTCGGCCCTGCGACCTCGATCTCGCCCACGGTGCCCCGCGGCACCACCTCGCCGCGCTCGTCGGTGATGCGCACGTCGGTGAAGAAGTGCGGCAGGCCCACGCTGCCCTGCTTCTCGCGAGTCATCGCGGGGGAGAGCGAGGTCGCCCCTGGAGAGGTCTCGGTCATGCCGTAACCCTGCGAGAACGACAGCCCGCGCTCCTCGTACGCGTTGAGGATGCGGGTCGGAACGGCCGAGCCGCCGCACGTGAGCTTGCGGAGGCTCGACACGTCGGTCGACGCCCACGTCGGGTGGTCGGCCATCAACTGGTATGTCGTGGGCACACCGCTCAGCATGGTGATGCGGTGCTGCTGGATGAGCGCCAGCGCCCGGCCGGGGTCGAAGCCCTTCTCGAGCACGAGCGTCGCACCCTTCAGCAGCACGGGCAGCGCGCCCATGCCGAGCGAGGCGACGTGGAAGAGCGGCGAGATCATGAGCGACACGTCGGTCGAGACGACGTCGTAGTCGACGACGCAGTTGAGCGCGACCCACGTCAGGTTGCCGTGGCTGAGCACGGCGCCCTTCGGCTTGCCGGTCGTGCCGGAGGTGTAGACGATCGCGGCCGGGTCGTCGAGGTCGACGTCGGCGACAGTGTGCCCGCCCGGCGCCGCGGCGGTGAGCCGCGCGAGGCCCGGGTGCTCGGGCGGGCCGTCGCCGGTGACGATCACGTGCGCGATCCGGCCGGCCTCGACGCCGGGCATCGCCCGCTCGAGGAACTCCGCGTCGAGCACGACGGCCCGCGCGCCGGCGTCGACGAGCACGTGCTGCACTTCGGGGGCGGCGAGGCGGGTGTTGACGGGCACGAACACCGCGCCGAGCTGCGCGGCGCCGAACATCACCTGCAGGAACTGCGGGCTGTTCTCGCCGATGTACGCCACGGCGTCGCCGCGCCGGATGCCGCGGTGCCACAGCACGGCGGCCACCCGGTCGGCGGCGTCGGCGAGCTCCCGATAGGTGAGCTCGTCGTCGCCGAAGACGACGGCGGTCTTGCCGGGGTCCTTGAGGCGCCGCTTGGCGAGCCAGAACCCGATCCCCTTGTGCATCGTGGCGGTGTCCTCTCCTTCGAGGAGTGCGCCCGGTCGCCGAGCCGCCGCGCGGCGACGGGGGGCGGCGACCGGGTCGCGGGTCAGGCGTAGAAGCGGTACAGGCCCCGCGCGACGACGGCGGGCTTGCCGGCGCCCTCGATCTCGATGGTCTGGTCGACGGCGAACTGGTAGCCGCCGGCGACCTCGGTGACCTCGGCGATGACCGCGCCGCCGCGCACCCGCGCGCCGACCTTGACCGGCGACACGAACCGCACCTTGTCGAGGCCGTAGTTCACGCGCGTGGTCACGCCGGTGACGTCGAACAGCTCCGACCAGAACTTCACGGTCAGCGACAGCGACAGGAAGCCGTGTGCGATCGGGGCGCCGAACGGACCGTCGGCGGCGCGCTCGGGGTCGACGTGGATCCACTGGTGGTCGTCGGTGGCGTCGGCGAAGAGGTTCACGCGCTCCTGCGTGACCTCGAGCCACTCGGTCCAGCCGAGGTCGGTGCCGGCGAGTCCTGCGACGTCGGCGTAGTCGACGGTGGTGGTCATGGGGTTCTCCTTAGATGGGGCGGATCAGGTGAAG
Organism: Microbacterium sp. NPDC056044; assembly: GCF_042267145.1. Lineage (NCBI taxonomy): Bacteria > Bacillati > Actinomycetota > Actinomycetes > Micrococcales > Microbacteriaceae > Microbacterium > Microbacterium sp. NPDC056044. The sequence continues at coordinate 768,586 of NZ_JBHJWZ010000002.1, forward strand.
GCCGAGGCGCCGGTGAGCGCGCGGCCGACGATGAGGGCGTTGATCTCGTGCGTGCCCTCGTACGAGTACACGGCTTCGGCGTCGGCGAAGAAGCGGGCGACGTCGTGCTCGAGCAGGATGCCGTTGCCGCCGAGCACCTCGCGGCCGAGGGCGACGGTCTCGCGCGCAAGGCGCGCGGTCTGCAGCTTCGCGAGCGCGGAGTTCTCGTCGGCGTACTCGCCCGCGTCCTGCCGGGCCGACAGCTGCGCCACGAGCGCGAGCGACGCGACGGTGTTGCCGAGCATGCGCGCGAGCTTCTCCTGCACGAGCTGGAAGCCGCCGATGGGCCGCTCGAACTGGTGCCGCTCGCGCGCGTAACGCACTGTCGCGTCGAGCGCGCCGGCCTGGAGGCCGGCGGCGATCCACGCCACGTCCGAGCGCATCGCGCGCAGGATCCGCGCGACATCGCGCCAGCCGTTCACGTTCTGCAGCCGCGCCGTCTCATGGACGCGCACGCCGTCGAGCGTGATGAGCGCGTTCTGCATGGGTCGCAGCGCGATCTTGCCGCCGACCTTCTCGAGCTGCACGCCCGGTGCGTCGGTGGGCACCAGGAACGCCTTGACCGCGTGGTCGTCGACGTCGCGCGCGAACACGACGAGCACATCGGATGCCGCGGCCCCGCCGATCCACTTCTTACGGCCGTCGATCACCCAGGCGTCGCCCTCGCGGCGCGCGGTGGTGGCGAGGCCGCCGGCGATGTCGGACCCGTGCTCCGGCTCGGTGAGCGCGAACACGCCCTTCAGCGCGAAGCTGCGCACGCGCGGGTCGAGCTCCGCCGCCTGGGCGGGCGACCCGCCGAGCGCGACCGCGGTGCGGAACAGTCCGGACTGCGCGTTGTACAGCGTCGCCACCGACACGTCGGCGCGTGCCAGCACGTAGTTGCGAAACCCCGAGAACACGCTCGAACGCGCCTCCGCAGCATCCATCCCCTCCGGCTGCATGAGGTCGAGCGGGATGAGGGACTCGAGGACCTCGGGCGGCATGGTCGCCGTCTCCCAAGCCTCGGCGAGGAGGGGATGGATGCTGCGATCCAGCGTCTGCTGCAGACGCCCGAGCGCCGCCCGCGCGGCGGGGCTCAGATGCGCGTCCGCGATCGCGAACGGGTCGAACCCGAACGTCGCATCCGCCTCGAGGGTGGGCATGTCAGCCGCCGAGTCCGAGGAGGCGTGCGGCGTTGTCCTTCAGGATGCCGGGCATGACCTCGGGCTTGAACGAGCCGACGGTCTCGGCGTCCCGCATCCAGCGGTCGGGGGTGAGCAGGGGGAAATCCGAGCCGAAGAGCACCCGCTTCTTGAGGTACGAGTTCGCGGCGCGCACGAGAGACTCGGGGAAGTACTTCGGGCTCCAGCCCGACAGGTCGATCCACGTGTTGTGCTTGTGCGTCGCCACCGAGAGCGCTTCGTCCTGCCAGGGCACCGAGGGGTGCGCCATGATGATCTGCAGGTCGGGGAAGCGGGCCGCGACGGGGTCGAGCAGCATCGGGTTCGACAGGCCCAGCAGCAGGCCGCGCCCGCCGGGGAGGCCCGCGCCGATGCCGGTCTGGCCGGTGTGGAAGAGGGCCACGACGCCGGCGTCCTGCAGGATCTCGTACAGCGACGAGTAGGCCGGGTCTGACGGGTCGAACCCCTGCACGGTGGGGTGGAACTTGAAGCCGCGCACGCCGTGGTCCTCGATGAGACGGCGGGCGTCGTCGACCGCGGTCGGCGACAGCGGGTCGACCGAGCCGAACGGGATCAGCACGTCGTTGTTGCGCGCCGCGCCCTCGGCGATGTCGGCGCTCGAGATCGGCGCGTGCCCGAAATTCGTGCGGGCGTCGACCGTGAACACGACGGCCGCCATCTTGCGCTCGCGGTAGTACGCGGCCACGCCGTCGAGGTCGGGGTTCGGCCCGTCGGTGCTGAAGTACTTCGCCGCGGCATCGCGGAGGTCGTCGGGCAGCGACGAGTGCCCGTGGTGATCGACCTCGATGTGCACGTGCACGTCGATCGCGGTGAGCGCATCGAGGTCGATCGCGGGTTCGTAGCGGGTCATGTCGGTCCTCAGCCGGCGGCCGGGCGCTGCAGCTCTTCGGGAAGCGGCGGGAACTTCTCGCCGACCGACTGGAGGGCGCCCGCCGCGTCGGCGAAGCCGGTCGCCAGGTCGTCGTACGACCAGCCGCCGTCGCTGTAGGCGGTCGCGACGGCCTCGGGGTGCGACCACACCTGCAGCCTGTCGCCGCCGATGCCGATGGCCTGACCGGTGACGGCGGCCGCAGCATCCGATGCGAGATACGCGATGAGTCCCGCGACGTCGTCGGACGTGCCGAACCCGAGGTCGTGGCGGAAGAACGCGGGCATCGGCTCGCCCGCGGCGTCGGCCTCGACGGCGGCGGCGAAGTACGGCACGGTCGCGGTCATCGCGGTGGCGGCGACGGGGATGACGGCGTTCGCGGTGATGCCGGCGCGCTTGAGCTCGAGCGCCCACGTTCGCACCATGCCGACGATGCCGGCCTTGGCGGCGGCGTAGTTGGTCTGGCCGAAGTTGCCGCGCTGCCCGGTGGGAGAGCCGATGCAGATGATGCGGCCGGCGACCTCGTTCTCGCGCATCCAGCTCGCGGCCTCGCGCACGCACGTGAAGGTGCCGCGCAGGTGCACGTTGATGACGGTGTCGAAGTCGTCGTCGCTCATCTTCCACAGCACGGTGTCGCGCAGGACGCCCGCGTTGGTGACGAGGATGTCGAGGCGCCCGAACGTGTCGACCGCGGTGCGCACGAGCTCTTTCGCGGTCTCGGTCGGGCCGACCGGCAGGGCGACGGCGACGGCGCGGCCGCCCTCTGCCTCGATCGTCGCGACCGCGGCGGCGGCGGTGGCCTCGTCGACGTCGTTGATCACGACGGCGGCGCCCTGACGGGCGAGCTCCTGGGCATAGGCGAGGCCGAGGCCGCGGCCCGAGCCGGTGACGATGGCGACCTTGCCGTCGAGGGGGGCGTGCGAAGACATGCGTGAACTCCTTCGTGTCGGAACCCATTGAAGACCCAACGGTTGAGAAAGTCAATCATTCCGTTCGTCTATGAATTCGAGTACGATCGGCAGCATGTCCAAGAGCGCCGACCCGACGAGCCCCGAGGGGCTGCGGGCGTCGGCGCTGACCGACGACGTGAGCTTCCTGCTCGCTCGCGCGAACGCCGTGGCGCTGGCCGCGGGCAACGCCGCGCTCTCGGCGCACGGGCTGAAGGTGCGCTCGTACTCGGTGCTGGTGCTGACATCGGGCGAGGCCCGGCCGTCGCAGCGCGAGCTGGCCGAGTTCCTCCGTCTCGACCCCAGTCAGGTCGTGAGCCTCGTCGACGAGCTGCAGTCCCGCGGCCTCGTCGAGCGCACGCCCGACCCGGCCGACCGCCGCGCGAACGTCGTCGTCGCGACCGACGCCGGCCGTGCCCTCGTCGTGCAGGCGGGGGAGTCCGCGCGCGCCGCCGAGGAACGCGTGCACGCCGAGCTGTCGGCCGCCGAGCGCGCCACGCTCGCCACGCTGCTGCGCACGCTCGCCTTCCCCTCCGAGTAGGCGCCGGGCTGCAGCATCCATCGCCCTCAGCGGTGTTCGAGCACGAAGCGGTCGCGGCCGGCGAAGACGCCCACCACCGTCAGCGCCGCGAGCACGGCGAGCACGAGGGCGAGCGAGGCGGTCCAGCCGCCGGTGAGGCTGTGCAGGGCGCCGAAGGCGACAGGTCCGAGTGCGGCGATGACGTACCCGACCGACTGCGACATGCCCGACAGTGCGGCGGAGGTGTCGTGGTCGCGGGCGCGCTGGGCCATGAGCGTGAGCGACATCGCGAGCGTCGCGCCGCCGGTCAGGCCGATGAGCGACGCCCAGACCAGTACGCCGTCGGGCGCGATGACGAGGCCCGCGACGCCGACGATCGCGAGCGACGGGATGAGCGCCGGCGCCCACCGTTCGAGTCCGCCGCGCAGGGCGAGCGGCAGCAGCAGGCAGCCGGCGAGCGAGAACAGCTGGTAGACCATCACGTCGATGCCGGCGACGACCTCGGAGCGGCCGATCGACATCGACAGCGGAGCGAGCCAGGTCACGAACATGTAGAACATGGATGCCTGGAGCCCCATGTAGGCGGCGACGAGCCAGGCGACCCGGTCGCGCCAGATGCCGGTGCGTCCACGCGGTGCCGTGCGGCGGTCGTGCGCACGCACGGTGCCGCGGTGCGCCCACCACCACGCACCGATCGCGAACGGCAGGAGCGCGGCGCCCGTCACGAGGAGCGCGAACCGCCAGCCCGCCGGATCGCCGCCGAGCTCGATGTGCGAGATCGGCACGACCACGCCCGACGAGACCGCGCCGAGGCCCGCGAGCAGCGCGGTGTACGCGGCGGTCACGGCGGCGACGTGGCCGCTGAACTCGCGCTTGACCACAGCGGGCATCAGCACGTTGATGATGGCGATCCCCATGCCGATGATCGCGGTGCCGATCCAGAGGCTCACCACCGGTCCCGGGGTCGAGCGCACCAGCGTGCCGGCGAGCAGCACGAGCAGCGACCACAGCAGCACCCGCGGCTGCCCGAAGCGGCGACTCAGGTCGTGCGCGAGCGGCGAGAACAGCGCCCACGCGACCAGCGGCACCGCGGCGAGCAGGCCCAGCGCCGAGACCGACATGCCGGTGTCGGCGCCGATCTGGTCGAGGAGCGGCCCGAGGCCCGTGATCGCAGGCCGCATGTTCGCGGCGACCAGGCACACGGCCGCGAGCAGCATCGCCACGGATGCCGTGCGCGACGGCTCGGGCGGGGTGGTCCGCGACGCTGAGGCCATAGGCCTCGGACTATAGCCGACCGCGGGGCCGCAGCATCCGTCCGCTCTCAATGGGTGGCAACGATCGGCGAGACCGGGCGCATGCGCCGAGACCGGGGGTGTTGTCCTGGGTCTCGGCGGGATTCCCCTGTTTCGGCGAGAGCGGGGGTCGTGCGGCGCCACCAACCTAGTCTCAGCCGAACCCTCAGCCCAACCCTCAGCCGGACCCTCAGCCGAACCCTCAGCCGAGGCCGAGGCCGAGACCGAGGCCGGGTGTTTCCGCCGAGAGCGGGGGTGTCGTCCTGGGTCTCGGCGGGATTCCCCTGTTTCGGCGAGAGCGGGGGTCGTGCGGCGCCACCAACCTCGTCGCAGCCCCACCCTCACCCGAACCCCTCAGCCGAACCCTCAGCCGAGGCCGGCGCCGGGGCCCAGCCCTTCGAGCGGCCAGCCCGTGTACGCCTCGGCGAGGTAGCGGCGGCCGGCCTCGGACTCGACGACCGAGCGCAGCTCGCCGAGCTGGCGCAGGCGGTCGAAGTCCGACGCGTCGGGTGCGACGTGCAGCATGTTGGTCATCCACCACGAGAAGTGCTGCGCCTTCCAGATGCGGTGCAGCGCCGTCTCGGGGAAGGCTTCGATGAGGCGGTCGTCGTGGTCGAGGAGGAGAGCGCGCAGCGCGCGTTCGAGCACGAGCACATCGGCGACGGCGAGGTTCATGCCCTTCGCGCCGGTCGGGGGCACGGTGTGCGCGGCGTCGCCGATCAGCGCGACGCGGCCGTTGAGCAGCTCGTGGGCCACGAAGCTCCGGAACCGCAGCACGTCGCGCTGGAAGATCGGGCCCTCCTTGAGCGTCGTGCCGGGCACGCGCTTCTGCAGCTCCTCCCACAGCTGCTCCTCGCTGAGCGCGTTCGGGTCGGCGTTCGGGTCGCACTGGAAGTACATGCGCTGCACCGTCGCGCTGCGCTGGCTGATGAGCGCGAACCCGTCGGGCGAGTTGCTGTAGATGAGCTCGTCCGCGCTCGGCGGCGCCTCGCACAGGATGCCGAACCACGCGAACGGATACTCGCGGAAGTACCCGCCGGTCGACGAACCCGTGACCGCTTCGCGCGCGACGCTGCGCGAGCCGTCGGCGCCCACGACGAACTCGGCCTCGATCTCGAGGGGCGCGCCGTCGGCGTCGGTCGCGATCACGCGGGGGAGGTTGGATGCTGCGTCCTCGACCCGCACGGCGGTCACACCGAAGCGGAGGTCCTGGCCGTTGGCGAGGCGCACCGCGATCAAGTCCTTCAGGGCCTCGTGCTGCGGGTACAGCCATACCCCGCGGCCGACGAGGTCGGCGAAGTCGATGCGGTGGCCGGCGCCGGCGAACCGCAGCTCGATGCCGTCGTGGCGGTTGCCGACGGTGCGCACGCGGCCCGACGCGCCCGATGAGTCGAGCACCTCGACGGTGCCCTGCTCGAGGATGCCGGCGCGGATCGTCGTCTCGATCTCTTCGCGCGAGCGCTGGTCGATCACGACCGACTCGATGCCGGCGATCCCGAGCAGGTGCGAGAGCAGCAGCCCCGCCGGGCCGGCGCCGACGATGGCGACGCGGGTGCGGATCGTTGACATGGACGTCTCCTTCGACGTGCGGGAACGGATGCTGCGACCCAGTGTGAACCGATCCCGCCCAGCTGGACGCGGATTCCCGTTGAACGGGCGCCGGGCAACGGGTGCATTGCTCGGGTGCGCGCTGGTTGGGAGTTCCCCCCCATGCGCAGAATCGGATCCGCTGGTGCGGACGTGCGGCGCGACACGCCGATGCTGACGCCACGGAAACGGCGTGTCGCCGCAGGCGTCCGCACGTGCGGATCCGCGGTTGTGTCGGGGAGGGGTCAGCGGCGGTCGGCCCGCAGGTCGGCCTCGATCCCGGCCGCGGCGTCGCGCAGCGCCTGGACCGCGGGCTCCGGGTCGGCCTCGCGCGGGAGTACGACCGACAGCGCGGCGACGACTTCGCCCGCGTCGCGGATCGGCACGGCCACGCCGGTCGATACGGCCTCGATCGAGCCGGGCGCGACCACCACGCCGGCGCGGCGCACCTCGGCGATGAGGCGGCGGAGGCGCGCAGCATCCGTCACCGTCTCGGGAGCAAGGGCACGCAGCGGGCCGGCGAGCACGCGCTCGCGGAGGGCCGACGGCGCGTGCGCGAGGAGGACGAGGCCCGACGACGAGGCGTGCAGTGGCAGGCGCCCGGCGATACGCGTGATGTTCGCGCCGGCGTCGGGGTGGGAGAGGCGCTCGAGGAAGAGGGCCTCGTCCTGCTCGAGCACGGCGAGCTGGGTGTGCTCGCGGATGCGGGCCTGCACCTGCTCCATGTGGGGGAGTGCGGCCTGGCGCAGCCGAAGGGCGGTCGAGCCGCGGAGCGCGAGCTCCCACAGGCGCAGGCCGAGGTGCACGCGGCGGTCCTCGTCGCGTTCGAGCAGGCCCGCGGCGACGAGCTCGTCGACGATGCGGTGCGCGGTCGACGACGGCAGCCCCGCGCGGCGGCCGATCTCGGCGGCCGACTGCATCGAGCGCTCGGCGGTGAACGTCTCGAGCACCCGAACGATGCGGTCGGTCATCGAGTCGCCGGAGGGCGAGTTGGCCATGCGCCCACTGTCCCACAGGCCCGGCCTGCCGAACTCCACGGATCCTGTACCGCACGGACGGGTCAGCCCCCGGTTCGGCCGGTCGCCCGGCGCCTCGGTGGAGTTCTGCGGGGGCCGTGCCGGTAACGTCGCTCGGGGAGGATCCATGGCGCAGGGCGAGGGCGTGCTCGAACGCACGCTGCGCGTGCTCGGGTGCTTCACCGACGACGAGCCCGCGGTCACCGCGACGACGCTCGCCGCCCGCACGGGCCTCGCGTCGTCCACGCTGCATCGCCTGCTCGCGATGCTCGTGGCCGAGGGGCTCCTCACCCGGGGGCCGGGGCACACCTATGCGATCGGTCCGCGGCTGTGGGAGCTCGGCGAGCTCTCGCCCCTGTCGCTGCGCCTGCGCGAGACGGCGCTGCCGCACATGGTGCGCCTCTACGAGGCGACGGGCGAGAACGTGCACCTCGCGGTGCTCGACGGCCCGACGCCGCCGGCGACGACCGCGCTCTACGTCGGCCGCCTCACCGGGCGCCAGTCGATCCCGACGCTGAGCCGCATGGGCGGGCGCGGACCGCTGCACACGACCGGCGTCGGCAAGGCGCTGCTCGCGACGCGCGACGAGGGGTGGCTGCGGCAGTACTTCGAGGCCCCGCTCGAGCGCGAGACGGTGAACTCGATCACGACCGAGGCCGAGCTGCGTGCCGATATCGCGCGCACCCGCGCCCTCGGCTACGCCACGACCCGCGAGGAGATGACCCTCGGCAACGTCTCGGTCGCCGCCGCGCTGCCCCGCGTCGAGGGCCTGCCGCCGATCGCCCTCGGCCTCGTCGTGCACCTCGGCCGCGCCGACGAGCGCCGCCTCGGCCCCCTCGTGGTGCAGGCCGCGAAGGACCTCCACCACGACCTGCGCACGACGTAAGCCCCTCCTTTCTGACCGTTCGGGGCTCGGGGGCTCGGATGCTCGGAGGTTCGCGTTCCCGCGCTTCGGCTCCGCGCTGTCGAAATCGGCATTCGCGCCCGAACAGGACGGCAGCGATTGCCGATTCCTATAGCGCGAACGATGGGGGTGGTGCGGGAACGGTAGCGATTGCCGATTCGGGCAGCGCGAGCGCACTAGGCGACAGCACCGACCCCGCCAGGCGTGTGGGGGACGGATGCTGCGGGCCGAGGCATCCGTCGTCCGCACGCGTTGTGCGAGGTCGGCCCCTGGCTCCGCGCTGTCGAAATCGGCATTCGCGCCCGAACAGGACGGCAGCGATTGCCGATTCCTATAGCGCGAACGGTGGGGTGGTGCGGGAACGGTAGCGATTGCCGATTCGGACAGCGCGAGCGCACCCAAGCGACAGCACCGACCCCGCACCGCGCGACAGCGGGACCGCCCGACGCGACAGGCCCGCCTTCCTGGCCGTTCGGGGCGCACGCCGCGCGTTCGGGGCGCACGCTGTGCGCCCCGAACGAACACGCCGCGCCCCAAACCCGGAAGGACCCCCCCCACGCCGCGCCCCGAACCCGTGATGGTGGTGGATGCTGCGGGCCGAGGCATCCGTCATGTCCGGGCCCTGTGCCGGGGTTTGGGGCGCATTTCGTCCGTTGGGGCGCGCGAATCGCGCCCCAACGGAGGGATCGCGCCCCAAACCCGGGAGGAGACCCCCGCGCCGCGCCTCGAACCCGTGATGGGGGACGGATGCTGCGGGCCGAGGCATCCGGATTCCTACTGAGTGGGAATCCGGCACGGCGCGAGAAGCAGGCGGTGCGAACCTGGGACGACCCGAGTCGTCGAAGGAGACCTCATGACACAGGCGCAGCCCGATCCCCGGGGCGAGGAGGCGTTCTCGTCGTCGGTGGTGCTGGAGCAGACGGCGGCGGCGCCCGAGTCGCTGCTGGCCTCGCCCGACCAGCTCACCCAGCGCGAGATCACGCAGGAGATCGTCGACTACCACGCCGCCGCCGCGCGGCGCGAGGCGGCGGGGGAGCGGCTCAACATGAGCCTGCACGACTTCCCGCCATACCGGTCGAGCCTGCTGCGCCACCCGACGAAGAACCCGAAGCTCGTCGACCCCGAGACGATCGAGCTGTGGTCGCCGGCCTTCGGCCAGCGCGACGTCGCGGCCATCGAGTCCGACCTGACGCTGCAGCACATCGGCGAGCCCCAGGGTGAGCGCATGACCGTCGAGGGCCGCGTGCTCGACTCGTGGGGGCGTCCGGTCGCGAACCAGCTCGTCGAGATCTGGCAGGCGAACGCCGCGGGCCGCTACATCCACCAGCGGGATCAGCACCCGGCCCCGCTCGACCCGAACTTCACCGGCGCCGGCCGCATCGTCACCGACGACGACGGGTATTACAAGTTCACGACGATCAAGCCCGGCGCCTACCCGTGGAAGAACCACGTCAACGCGTGGCGGCCCGCCCACATCCACTTCTCGATCTTCGGCTCGGGCTTCACGCAGCGCCTCGTGACGCAGATGTACTTCCCGGGCGACCCGCTGTTCCCGCTCGACCCGATCTACAACACCATCTGGCGTCAGAAGGACCGGGACCGCCTCATCGGCCTGTACGACCACGACCTGTCGGTGCCCGAGTTCTCGATGGGCTACCGCTTCGACATCGTCGTCGACGGCCCCGACGCGACTTGGTTCGAGCCCGAAGAAGGAGAGCACTGATGGCCGCCGCACCCCGCACGGCACGCGACCTCGGCCCGAAGACGCACGAGGCCACCGGCGGGCAGACCGTCGGCCCGTTCTTCGCCTTCGGCCTGGACTACGACAAGAAGCACGAGGTCGTCTTCCCGCACAGCCCGGGCGCGATCGTGCTGGGCGGCACCGTGTTCGACGGCGCCGGCAACCCGATCCCCGACGCGGTCATCGAGATCTGGAGCGCCGACGAGAACGGCAACATCCCGCGCGCCCACGGCGCCTTCCGCCGCGACGACCACTCGTTCACGGGCTTCGGCCGCGCGGCCACGACCGACGTCGGCCGCTACGAGTTCTGGACCCGCAACCCCGGCCCCGTCGACGGCGGCGCGCCGTTCTACTCGGTCATCGTGTTCGCCCGCGGTCTTCCCGACAAGCTCGTGACGCGCGTCTACCTGCCCGAGCACGAGGAGCTCCTCGACGCCGACCCGCTCCTCTCCTCGCTCGAGAACGACGAGCGCGCTACGCTCATCGCGACGCGCCTGCCGGACGGCAATCTGCACCACGACATCCACCTGCAGGGCGAGAAGGAGACCGTGTTCCTTGCCTTCTGACCGTGACCGGTCCGCCCTCGATGCGGGCCTGCTCTCGCCGGTGACCGTCGGTCACGACGAGACGGTGACGGATGCCGCGTACCTCGACGCGCTCGTGACGGCCGAGGTCGCGCTGGCGCGGGCGTGGCAGGAGATCGGCCTCGCGCCGGCCGAAGCGGTCGACGAGATCGAGGCGGAGTTCGGCTGGCAGGGGGCCCTGCGCGGATGCCGTGACCACGGCGTCGCCGGCACGGCGCTGGCGGCCGCAGCGGTGGCCGGGGGAAACCCGGTGATCCCGCTCGTCGGCCGGCTGAAGGAGCGGGTCGGCGTCGACGCCCGGGTCTGGATCCACCGCGGTGCGACCAGCCAGGACATCGTCGACACCGCCGTGATGCTCGTCGCCCGCGCGGCGACGAGCCGGATCGTCGCCGCGCTCGTGCACACCGGGGTCTCGCTGCGCTCCCTCGCCCGCTCGCGGCGCGACGAGGTCGCGGCCGCGCGCACGCTCACGCAGCACGCCGTGCCGACGACCGTCGGCCTGCGCGCCGCCGGCTGGCTGCGGGCTGTCGAGCGCGCGAAGGACCGCGTCGACGAGGTGCAGCACCGGCTGCCGGCCCAGCTCGGCGGCGCCGCCGGGACTCTCGCGTCATTCGCCGAGATCGCGGGGCCCGAGCGCGCGGCCGCGCTCCCCGCCGCCTTCGCGCACGAACTCGGACTCGCCGCGCCCGACGCCCCGTGGCACACGAACCGCTGGCCGGTCACCGAACTGGGCGACGCCCTGGTGCAGGCGATCGACGCCGTCGGCAAGATCGCGGCCGACGTTGCGACCCTCAGCCGCACCGAGATCGGCGAGCTCGCCGAGGGCGCCGGCGGGGGATCGTCGGCGATGCCGCAGAAGCGCAACCCCGCAGCATCCGTCCTCATCCGCTCCGCCGCCCTGCGCGCCCCGCAGCTCGGCGCGACACTGCACCTCGCGTCGGCGCTCGCCGCTGACGAGCGCCCCGACGGCGCGTGGCACGCGGAGTGGCCGACGCTGCGCGAGCTGCTGCGCCTCGCGCTCGGCGCGACGGCCCATGCCGCATCGCTCGTCGCGGGCCTGCACGTCGACCCCGACGCCGTCGCCCGCAACCTCGCCGCCACCGGCGGGCTCATCGTGTCGGAGCGCCTCTCGATCGTGCTCGCGCCCGCGGTGGGCGCGGCCCGCGTGTCGGAGATCGTGACGGATGCTGCGTCCGGAGGCGATCTCGCCGCGCTCCTCGCCGCACTGCCCGAGGTCGCCGCCCTCGCCGCGGAGGCGGGAGCCACGCCCGAGGCGTTCGTCGCCGACCTCATCGACCCCGCCCGCTACACCGGACTCGCCGGCCGCCTGGTCGACGAGACCGCAGCCTCCGGGGCGGACGGCGACCGTCCGGGGCGCGCCGCGCACGCCCCGGACGACTCCGCGGCGCCCCGAACGCCACTCGACTCAGAGGAGGAGGACGCGTGACCGTCCCCGCCATCGCCCTCACCGATCCCGCCGGTGCCGCCGGCGCCCCGCTGCTGGTGCTCGGGCCTTCGCTCGGCACCTCGACGCTGCTGTGGGACCGCGTGATCCCGGCGCTCGCCGAGCACTATCGCGTCGTGGCGTGGGATCTGCCCGGCCACGGCGCCGCGCCCGCGTCGACGGACGCCTTCACGATCGCCGAGCTCGCCGATGCCGTCGCCGACGCGGTCCAAGGCCCCTTCCGCTACGCCGGCGTCTCGCTCGGCGGTGCCGTCGGACTCGAACTGCTGCTGCGCCACCGCGACCGTGTCACGGCGGCGGCGATCCTGTGCTCGGGCGCGGCCATCGGCACGTCCGAGGGCTGGCATGAGCGGGCCGCTCAGGTGCGTGCGCAGAGCACCTCGAGCCTCATCATCGGGTCCGCGCAGCGCTGGTTCGCGCCGGGCTCGATCGAGCGCGACCCCGACCTCACCGGGCGCCTGCTCCACGTGCTGCAGAACACCGACGACGAGAGCTACGCCCGCTGCTGCGACGCGCTCGCGGCCTTCGACGTGCGCGACCGGCTGGGCGAGATCGCCACGCCGGTGCTCGCGGTGTGGGGCGATCACGACGCGGTCACGCCCGAGGCATCCGCTCGCGAGATCGCCGCGGGGGTGCGGCACGGCCAGGCGATCGGGATCCCGGATGCCTCGCACCTCGCCCCTGCGGATTCCCCGGCGGCGACCGCCGCCGTGCTGCTCGACTTCTTCGCCACCGTCGCCGCGGAGCGTGCCGCGTGAGCCGGCCCGACGGCGAGGGCCTCACCGACGAGGAGCGCTACGACCAGGGCATGGTCGTGCGGCGCGAGGTGCTCTCGGACGCGCACGTCGACCGCGCGATCGCGGGCACGACCGAGCTGACGGCCGACTTCCAGGACTTCATCACCCGCGTCGCGTGGGGCGACATCTGGTCACGCCCCGGGCTCGACCGCCGGTCGCGGTCGGTCGCGGTGCTCACGGCGCTCATCGCGCTCGGGCACCACGAGGAGCTCGCGATGCACCTGCGCGCGGCCCTGCGCAACGGGCTCACGGTCAACGAGATCAGGGAAGTGATCCTGCAGGCCGGGCTCTACTGCGGCGTTCCCGCCGCGAACACGGCATTCCGCATCGCGAAGGACGTGTTCGCCGAGGCGGAGTGAACCCGTAGGCTTCATCGCATGACGGACCCGGGGACCGCATGACGGCCGAGCACGCGCCCCGGATCCTCTACCAGGTGAAGCAGGTCGAGCTCGCGGTCCGCGGGCGGCTCGACGCCGTCGTGCGTCCGCACGGGATCACCGTCACGCAGTACACCGCCCTCACGGTGCTCGAGCAGCACCCCGGCATGAGCTCGGCGCAGCTGGCGCGCCACGCGTTCGTCTCGGCGCAGGCGATGGAGGGCATCGTGCGCGCGCTGAGCGACGCCGGACTCATCGACCGCGTGCGCGACCCGCAGAACCGCCGCCGCATGACGATCTCGCTCACGCCCGCCGGGACCGCGATGCTGGGGGCGTGCCGCGCGGACGTGGACCGTATCGAGGGCGAGGCCTTCGCCGGGCTGACCGCCGACCAGAGAGCACAGCTCGGCCGGTGGCTGCAGGATGCGCGCAGAGCGCTGGAGTCATCGCCACCCGTTGACTGATCATCAGGAAACTTGATAATTGGTCCTAGCGCCGTCGACGACGACGGCGCCCCTGTCGACGACGACAACGGAAGGACCATCCCCATGTCCCCACGCCATCGCACTCGCGCGCTCGCGGTCGCCGCAGCCGCCGGTGTCGCCCTCTCTGTCGCACTCGTCGCGCCGCCGGCCTCGGCCGACGCCGGCGGCGACTACGCGGGCTCGCTCTCGAACGGCACCACGTGGCTCGCCTCGGTGCCCGCCGAATGGAACGGCACGGTGCTGCTCTACAGCCATGGCTACCGCCCGTCGTTCGTGCCGGGCAACCCGGCCTCGGTCGCGCCCGACGACGCCACGAAGGCGCTGCTGCTCGAGCGGGGGTACGCCCTCGTCGGCTCGTCGTACGCCGCCGGCGGCTGGGCGGTCCCCACCGCGGTCGACGACCAGCTGCAGTCGCTCGACGCCATGCTCGGCCAGACCGGGCTCGATCCCGAGCACATCCTCGCCTACGGCACCTCGATGGGCGGCCTGGTCACCGGGCGCATCGCCGAGTCCGCCGGCGACATCATCGACGGGGCCATGCCGACGTGCGGCCTGATGGAAGGCGCCGTCGACCTGAACAACTACCAGCTCGACGGATCCCATGCCATCGAGCAGCTCCTCACCGACCAGGACCTGCAGATCGAGGGCTACGCGTCGCTCAACGACGCCTTCGCGACGTCGGCCGCGCTGAGCGCCGCCGTGCAGGCGGGGCAGCAGACGTCCGAGGGGCGTGCACGCGTCGCGCTCGCCGCCGCGCTCTTCCACATCTCGGACGGCGTTCCCGCCGCCCAGGCGACGAAGGACACCGCCGTCCATCAGCAGTCGCTGTACACCCAGCTGCTGCAGACGATCGGCTTCGTGACCCCGGGCCGCTTCGACATCGAGTCGACCGTGGGCGGGAACGCGACGTGGAACGCCGGGGTCGACTACGGCAAGCTCTTCGCGCAGTCCGAGGACCGCAACCTGGTCGCGAAGCTCTACCGCGAGGCGGGGCTCGACCTCAAGGCCGACCTCGCAACGCTGACCCGGACCGCGGACATCGTCGCCGATCCGGGTTCGGTCGAGACGCTCCGCGCGTCGTCGACCCTCACCGGCGACCTGCAGATGCCGGTGGTCACGCTCCACACGCTCGACGACATCCTGGCGCCCGTCCAGGTCGAGCAGGAGTATGCCGAAGACGTCCGGGGTGCGCACGATGCGAGCCTGCTGCGGCAGTTCTTCGTCGACCGGGTCGGCCACTGCAGCTTCACCGCGGCCGAGATCGCCGCCGGCATCGACGTGCTCCACGAGCGGGTGCAGTCGGGGCACTGGTCGGGCAGCTCGGCGACCGTCATGAACAGGCTCGCCGCGTCGATCGACGACAGCGGCTCGGCGTTCGTCGCGACCCAGCCGGGCGAGTTCCTCGGCGACCGCTAAGGCAATCGCTGACAGCGACGTGACGCACCCCGCGGGGCGGCATCCCTCCGGATGTCGCCCCGCGGTTCTGTCCCGCCGCGTCCCAGAACGAGGGGGGAGATGGATGCTGCCCCGGGCTTCCCCAACGCGCAAGTGGAACGTAGACTGGGTCGCATAGCGTACAAGTGTTCGCAGAGCGAACAGCAAGGAGGCGAGTACGTGATCGACAAGACCGTGGCGTCGGTCGAGCAGGCTGTGGCCGGCATCGACGACGGCGCCACCATCATGATCGGCGGCTTCGGGCGCGCCGGGCAGCCGGTCGAGCTGATCGACGCCCTCATCGCGCAGGGTGCGAAGGGCCTCACCATCATCAACAACAACGCGGGCAACGGCGACGTCGGGCTCGCGGCCCTGCTCGCCAAGAAGCGCGTGCGCAAGATCCTCTGCTCGTTCCCCCGCCAGCACGACTCGTGGGTGTTCGACGGGCTCTACCGAGCCGGCGAGATCGAGCTCGAGCTCGTGCCGCAGGGCAACCTCGCCGAGCGCATCCGCGCGGCAGGCGCGGGCATCGGCGCGTTCTTCTCGCCCACCGGCGTCGGCACGCAGCTCGCCGAGGGCAAGGAGACACGCGAGATCGACGGCCGCCTCTACGCGCTCGAGTACCCGATCAAGGCCGACTACGCCCTCGTGAGCGCGTACCGCGCCGACCGCTGGGGCAACCTGGTCTACCGAGAGACCGCGCGCAACTTCGGGCCGATCATGGCCTCCGCCGCGACGACCACGATCGTCCAGGTGGACGAGGTCGTCCCGCTCGGATCGCTCGATCCTGAGACCGTCGTGACCCCCGGCATCTTCGTCGACCGTGTCGTCGCGGTCGGCGAGCGCGCGTGGCTCGACGCCGGCGCCTTCACCGGGGGAGTCGACATCGAAGGCCGCCCGCTGGCGCGGGCCGCAGCATCCGGAATCGAGGTCGACCATTGAGCGAACCGACGCCTGCGACACGCATCTCGCGCGAGCAGCTCGCCGCGCGCATCGCGGCGGACATCCCCGAGGGCTCCTACGTCAACCTCGGCATCGGCGCGCCGACGCTCGTCGCCGACTATCTGCCGCTGGACCAGGAGATCATCCTCCACACCGAGAACGGCATGCTCGGCATGGGGCCGTCGCCCGCCGCCGGCGAGATCGACCCCGACCTCATCAACGCCGGCAAGCAGCCGGTGACGGCGCTCGCGGGCGCCGCGTACTTCCACCATGCCGACTCGTTCGGCATGATGCGCGGCGGGCACCTGGACGTGTGCGTGCTCGGCGCGTTCCAGGTGTCGCAGACGGGCGACCTGGCGAACTGGTCGACGGGCGCGCCCGGCGCGATCCCCGCGGTCGGCGGCGCCATGGACCTCGCCATCGGTGCGAAGAACGTCTACGTGATGACGGACCTCCTCACCAAGACGGGGGAGTCGAAGCTCGTCGAGGCGTGCACCTACCCGCTCACCGGCGTCGGCTGCGTCACCCGCGTCTACACCGACCACGCCGTCTTCGACGTCACCCCCGAGGGGTTCGTCGTTCGCGAGGCGTTCGGCGAGAATACCCTCGAGCTCCTCGCGGGGCTCACCGGATTGGATGTACGGGATGCCTCGAGCCGAGGCATCCGTGAAGGAGAAACGACATGACCACCCACGTGTACGACGCTGTACGCACCCCCTTCGGCCGCGCCGGCGGCGCGCTCTCGGGCGTGCGGCCCGACGACCTCGCGGCGATCGTCGTGCGGGCGGTCGTGGACCGCACCGGACTCGACCCGGCCCGCGTCGACGACGTGATCTTCGGCGGCGCGAACCAGGCCGGAGAGGACAACCGCAACGTCGGCCGCATGGCGGCGCTGCTCGCGGGATTCCCGACCTCGGTGACGGGTGTGACCGTCAACCGCCTGTGCGCCTCGTCGGTCGAGGCGGTCATCCAGGGGTCGCGCGCGATCGACGCGGGCGATGCCGACATCGTGCTCGCGGGCGGCGTCGAGTCGATGAGCCGCGCCCCGTACGTCGTCGAGAAGTCGCCGCGGCCGTGGCCGAGCGTGGGCAACCAGACGCTGTGGAACACGTCGATCGGGTGGCGCATGACCAACCCGAAGCTGCCGAAGCACTGGACCATCTCGAACGGGGAGTCCGCCGAGCTGATCGCCCGCGAGTGGGGCATCACGCGCGAGGCGCAGGACGAGTTCGCCGTGCGCTCCCACCGCCTCGCCGCCGAGGCGTGGGCCGCGGGCCACTACGACCGCGAGATCGTGCAGGTGCCCGGCGCCGAGCTCGCGCGCGACGAGGGCATCCGCGACGACACGTCGGTCGAGAAACTCGCCGGGCTCAAGCCGCTGTTCGCCGCCGGCGGCGAGGGCACGGTGACCGCGGGCAACTCGTCGCCCATCAACGACGGCGCGTCGGCCGTGCTGCTGGCCCGCGAGGGCGTGCTGCCGATCGAGCCGCTCGCGCGCATCACCGGCCGCGCCGCGCACGGCGTCGACCCCGACCAGTTCCCGATCGCGCCGATCGAGGCCGCGGACAAGGCGCTCGCGCGCGCCGGCCGCACGTGGGCCGACGTCGACTTCGTCGAGCTCAACGAGGCGTTCGCATCGCAGTCGCTCGCGTGCCAGGCCGGCTGGCCCGACCTCGACCCCGCGAAGCTCAACATCCACGGCGGCGCGCTCGCGATCGGCCACCCGCTCGGCGCCTCGGGCACCCGCATCATCGGCCACGCCGCGCAGGAGCTCGCGCGCCGCGGCGGCGGTGTCGCGGTCGCGGCGATCTGCATCGGCGTCGGGCAGGGCCTCGCCGTCGTGCTCGAGCGCTGAGGCGACGCGTGAAGAGGGTGAACGGGTGACCGACGACGCGGGCCGTGCCGGCGACACCGTCCAGTCGCTGGTGCGGGGGCTCGCGGTCATCCGCGCGTTCGACGCGGAGCACCCCGAGCTGACGCTCAGCGACGTCGCCCGCAGGGCCGGCATCACGCGCGCGGCCGCGGGCAGGTTCCTGCGCACCCTCGAAGAGCTCGGGTACGTGAGCCCCTCGGCGGGTGCGGGCGCCGGCGCCGCCGTCGGCCGCACCTTCGCGCTGACGCCGCGCGTGCTCGAGCTCGGGTTCAGCTACCTCTCGGCACTGTCGATCCCCGAGATCGTGCAGCCGCACCTCGAGCGACTCTCACGAGAGGTCAACGAGAGCGTCTCGGCCGCGGTGCTCGACGGCGGCGACATCGTGTACGTCGCGCGCGTTCCGACCCGGCGCATCATGAGCGTGCGCATCACGATCGGCACCCGCTTCCCCGCCTTCGCGACGTCGATGGGCCGTGTGCTGCTGGCGGGACTGCCGGATGCTGCGCGCGACGAGCTGCTCGCAGCATCCGCCCTCCCGTCCCTCACCGAGCGCACCGTCACCGACACCGGCGAGCTGCGATCGGAGTTCGACCGCGTGCGCGCGCAGGGCTTCTCGCTCGTCGACGGCGAGCTGGAACCGGGCCTCAGGTCGGTCGCCGTACCGCTGCACGGCCGGCGCGGCGAGGTCGTCGCCGCGGTCAACGTCTCGACCAGCGCGACGCGCGACTCGGTCGAGCACGTGCTCGAGCACCACCTGCCTGCGCTGCGGCGCACGGCCGCCGCGGCCGAGGCCGAGCTGCGCCTGGTCTGAGAGGGATGGATGCCTCGGGCCGAGGCATCCGTCTCAGAAGACGATCGTGTGGTTCCCGTGACGGATGACGCGGTCTTCGGCGTGCCACAGCACGGCGCGGGAGAGCACCTGGCGCTCGACGTCGGCGCCGCGGCGCGCGAGCTCGGCGGCGGAGTCGGCGTGGGTCACCCGCACGGTGTCCTGCTCGATGATCGGACCCTCGTCGAGGTCGTCGGTGACGTAGTGCGAGGTGGCGCCGATGAGCTTGACGCCGCGCTCCTTCGCCTTCTTGTACGGCTCGGCGCCGATGAAGGCCGGCAGGAACGAGTGGTGGATGTTGATCACCGGCACGCCCAGCTCCTTGAGGAAGTCGCCGGAGAGGATCTGCATGTAGCGCGCCAGCACCACGAAGTCCACGTTCCCGCGCAGCAGCTCGAGGATCTTCGCCTCAGACGCCGACTTGTCGGGGCCCGCGACGCCCGGCACGTGGAAGAACGGGACGCCGAACGAGCGGACGTCCTCGGCGGAGGTCGTGTGGTTCGAGATCACCATCGGCACGGTGACCGGGAGGTCGCCGCGGCGGTGCCGCCACAGCAGGTCGAGCAGGCAGTGGTCCTGCTTCGACGACAGGATCGCCATGCGCTTCGGCACGGACTGGTCGGTGAGCGACCACTCCAGGTCGAACCCGGCGAGGGTCTGGGCGATCTCGTCCTCGATGCGCGGGCGGTCGGCCGCGAAACCGGGCCGGTGGAACACGACCCGCTGGAAGTACGCGCCGCCCTCGGGGTTGTCGGAGTACTGGTCGAACGCGACGATGTTGCCGCCGATGCGCGTGATCATCGCCGAGACCGCCGCCACGATCCCCGGCTGGTCGCTGCCGTGGACGATGAGGCAGGCGTGGTCGGGATTCAAGTGCAGGGAGTCGGGCATTGTTCGATTCTGCCCTGTGCGAGGAAACGCCGCGTCTCGCCGGTTACCGGGCGGAGCCAGCACCCGCGCAGAGCCGGCACCCGCGCAGAGAGCCGGGCCGTGCTCCGAAGAGCACGACCCGGCTGAGTCGAGGTGCGGCCGGCGGATCCCGCCAAGGTGTGTTTCCGGCCGCACCCGGCCTGTCCGACGAGGTGATCGCTACAGCTCGGCGATCACCGCCGCCACGTTGCGCTGCAGGAGCGCGCGCGCCTCGCGGTTCTCGACGCGCTCGGGGATCTGCCGCTCGACGAAGGTCAGCTCGCTCAGCACCTTGGCGCCGTCACCGGCGGCCTGCGCCGCGAGGGCGCGGTCGAGGCGGATGCCCAGCGACGTCAGGGCGCCGTTGGTCACCTTGCCCGCGGCCTTCAGCTCGGCCAGCGCCGCCTTCAGGTCCTCGATCCTCGTCGTGAAGGTGAACTTGTCGAGCTCGAGCCCGCCGTTCGAGGTGACGACGATCTTGCCCGTCCCCTCCGGGATCGAGACGAGCGGCACGGCCACCGACGACCACGTGGCCGAGTTCACCGGGATCTTCGCGAACGGCGTGGCGTTCGCGTCGTTCCAGCGCAGCTCCACCGTGCCGACGCCGGCCGCGCGCAGCTCGACACCGGTGATCCCGCCGAGGTTGATCGGGTCGTAGGTGAGGGACTCGCCCGCGACCAGACCCGCCAGCTTGCCGTGGGCGGAGGCGTGCTCATCCTCGGCGACCGACGTGCCGCCGGTGCGGGCGTCGGCGTGCTCGGCCTCGAGGTCGCGCGGGTTCAGCAGCACCGCGTCGTCACCGACGAGGGCCGGCGCGACCGCGCCGCCGCCGTCCGTGTACGAGGCGCCGATCTGACCGTAGATGTTCTCGGTCTCGCCGTGACCCGCCTCGAGCGCCGTCTCGATCACGGCCGTGCAGCCCGACCCCGTGAACAGCGGGTGGGTGTGCGTGTTGTCGTGGCCCAGGCCGTAGCTCCACAGCACGCGGCTGCAGTCGATCGTCTGGTCCTCGGCATCCGTCACCTTCACTTCGAAGGCGACCTTGTCGCCCCAATCCGTGAACGCGCCGTTGGCGGGCGTCACGATCTCGACCACCGGCGCGGTGTTGCCGACCGTGATCGTCACCGACGCGAGGCTGACGCGGCCCGACGCATCGGTCACCTGGACGCGGGCGGCGAACTGGCCGTCCTCGGTGTAGGTGTGCGACGCGGTCGCGTCACCGGGGGTGAAGGTGCCGTCGCCCTCGAGGTCCCACGCGAAGCTCAGCGCGAGGCCGTTCGGGTGGGTCGAGTTCGCGGCCGAGAAGTCGACCGTGAGCGGGCCCTGGCCCGATGTGACCGACGCGGTGAGATCGACGCGCGGACCCTTCGTGCCCTCGACGTAGTCGACGCGGTACAGGCCCGCGTCGGGGTTCGGGCGGAAGAAGCCGTCACCGTAGTCGAGCACGTAGAGCGAGCCGTCGGGGCCGAACTCCATGTCGATCGGGTTGTCCCACACCGGCATGCCGGCGGCGTTCAGCGCGGAGTTCGGGAGGAAGTCCTGGATGCGCTTCACCTCGCCGTCGGGGTCGTCCTGCGAGAAGACGAAGACGCGGTCGCGCGAGAACTCGCCCATGAAGCTCTTGCCGTCCCAGGACTGCGGGAACTTCGTCGTCGCCGGGTTCTCGGCGTCGTAGCGGTAGGTCGGTCCGCCCATGGGGCCCTGGCCGCCCGAGCCGAACTCCGGCCACGGCTGGTGCGTCGGGGTGTCGCCGTAGTACAGCTGCGGCGCCGTCGAGGTGGGCAGCGTCGACAGCCCGGTGTTGTACGGGCTGTTGTTGACGAGCGTGCCTTCGCAGTCGTACCAGGCGCCGGGGACCGAGAGCTCGTAGTCCCAATCGTTGTAGTTCGCGTTCGGGCCGTGGCAGAACGGCCATCCGCCGTTGACCGGCACCGTCGTGGACTGCCACTCGACGTAGCCCATCGGGCCGCGCTGCGCGTTCGCCGTGCCCGCGTCGGGCCCGTAGTCGCCCCACGTGATGGCGCCCGTCACCGGGTCCGCGTCGATGCGGAACGGGTTGCGCAGACCCATGGCGAAGATCTCAGGCCGCGTGTTCGCGGTACCGGGAGCGAACAGGTTGCCCGCGGGCACCGTGTACGAGCCGTCGGCCTGCACGTCGATCCGGAGGATCTTGCCGCGGAAGTCGTTCGTGTTGCCCGCGCCGCGGCGGGCGTCGAAGCCGGGGTTGTAGCCGACGCGGTCGTTCATCGGGGCGAACCCGTTGGCGCCCGGCGTGCCGGCCGGAGTGTTGTCGCCCGTCGCGAGCAGCAGGTTGCCGTCCTTGTCGAACGCGACGTCACCGGCGACGTGGCAGCACTGGCCGCGCTGGACCTCGACGCGGATGATGTCCTGCCGGGTGCCCAGGTCGAGCGCGCCGGCGGCGTCGTCCCACTGGTACCGGCTGAGCTGGTTGTAGCCGAGCCACTGGTTCCAGTACGAGGCGTCAGCCCCGGCCGGGAGGGTGTTCGGCGCCGAGCCCGTGGCCGTCGTGGCGGGGTAGGGCGCGACCATCTCGCGCGGGGCGTAGTAGAGGTACACCCACTTGTTGTTCGCGAAGTCGGGGTCGAGGGTGACGGTCTGCAGGCCGTCCTCGGAGTTCGAGTAGACGTCGATCGTGTTGACGACGGTCGTGGTGCCCTGGGCGGGATCGGTCAGGCGCACCTGGCCGCCGCGCGTGGTGTGCAGCACCCGCTTGTCGGGCATGACGGCGAGGTCGATGCCCTCGCCGACGTCCTTGGTGAGCGTCGTCCGCTCGTAGTTGGCCCAGGTGGTCGCGGAGATCTCGTCTCCGTGGTCATGGCCCTCGTGTGCGGTCGCCGGTGCGGCGACGGCAAGGGATGCTGCGACGAGAAGGCCCGTCGCGAGTGCCACGGTGCGTGGCGCTGCGTTGCGCATGTACTGCTCCAGTCGGATGTGGGGTGGCGGGATCCGTTTCTGGAGTGGTGGTCCTCGGGGGACCGGTGGGGTGGGCGGCCGGAGCCGCCCACCCCCGCACGCCGGCCGGGGGATCGGCCGGCGTGCGTCGGTTCAGCCGCGGAGCGACGCCATGTGCGCGAACGACGTCGCGGCGTTGCGCAGCGACAGGTCGGGCGCTGCCGGAGCCGGCACCGTCGCCGCGTTGTCCTGCTCGTACATCGAGTTGTGGTACCCCTTGGCGCCCACGCGCTGGAAGAACGTCTTGTAGTCGATGTTTCCCTGACCGAACGGCGTGATCGAGTACCCCGTCGGCGTGAACATGCCGTCCTTGGCGTGGAACAGCGGGAAGCGGTTCGTCTGCGCGGCGACGAGGCCCGCCGGGTCGAAGACGTTGTCGACGAGCGTGCCGTCCGCCGCCGTGAACTGGCGGAACCGGTACTGCGCCACGTGGGCCCAGTAGATGTCCATCTCGAGCCAGACGTAGTTCGGGTCGGTGTTCTGCAGGAACCACTCCAGGCGCCGGACGCCGCTCGAGCGCGTCGGGCGGCCGGCCGCGTCGGCGGGCCCGCTGTCCAGCAGGAAGTTGTACGCGGTGTCGTGGTTGTGCGTGTACAGCTTCAGGCCGTGCGTCGCCGCGCGGGCGCCGAGGATGTTCCAGCGCTCGGCGGCCGCCTGCCAGTCGGAGAGGTATGCGCTGCTGGTCGGGTCGTTGCCCGTGCCGATGTGGCCGAACCCGAGGATGTTGGCGATCTCGCACGCGGCGTCGAACTGCGCGAGGGTGGCATCCGTGATCGTCGAGGGGATCGAGCCGTGGTTGCCCTCGGCCTCGAGGCCGTTGTCGTCGAGCCACGTCCGCAGCAGGTGAGCACCCGCGACGTTGTTGACGTTGCCGCCCTCGGCGTTCGCGCTCTGGCCGAACCCCGCGAACTCGATCTGCTTGTAGCCGATCCGCGACAGCTCGGCGAAGACCTCCTTGAAGCCCGACGGCAGGTCGGTCGTGTTCGGGTCGCGGCTGATCGCGTCGCGGACGGTGTACAGGATGATCCCGCGCTTGCCCGGGGGCACCAGCACCCCGTTGCCGCCGCCCGGGCCGGTCTTCACCGCAGCAGCTGCCGCCGCCGTGGCGCCGGTCGCCGCGTGCGCGTGTCCCGTGCCGAGGCCGAACGCCGCCGCGGCCGCCATTCCGGTCGTGGCGGCGAGCAGCTGCCGCCGGCTGAGACCGAGCTTGCCTCCGAGGACGCGGGCGTCCTCTTCGGCCTGATAGGTGATGTCGTCCATCATGCTCCCTTGCATTTCCCTGGGGTGGAACGGGCTCTGCCCGCGAACGGTGCCCTTGCGAGGCACTGTCTCCTCCGCCGGGTCTGGCTCGACCCGGCAAGGTCTTGTCGTCTTGCGACTTCGAATCATGTTGCACGTTATGGCACAAATTGTGCGTCTGGCAAGCGTCAATTTAGTGTCGAACAGACAACTTTTGCCGATGCAGGGCAAAAGGTATCTCCCGCCGGCGACGGCGGGTGGACGTGCGGGCCTCAGCGGCCCGGTGGCCCGGCCGACTCCTCGATGGAGGCGCTCTCGGCCGCCGCGATGGCGCGGGTGTACCGCTGCGGCGTGTACCCGTTCGGCCGGGGATCGTTGTTGCCACGACCGCCGTCGGCATCGCCGTCGATCGCCCGCGTGGCGCCCGGGCCGGGGGTGTCGTCGTCGAGGAGCGCCTGCAGCACGATGCGGCGGGGGTCGTAACGGCGTGGATCGAGCGAGCGCCAGTCGACGTCGCCGATCTCGGGGCCGAGGTCGCCCTTGACGCGATCCGTCGTGTCGCGGAGGAACTCCCGCGTTCGGCGGACCGTCCGCGCCAGCGCGGCCGCGTAGGCGGGGAGACGGGTCGGCCCGATCAGCATCGCCGCGATGAAGGCGATCATGACCAGCTTCTCGATCGTGAGTCCGAAGGTCATGCGATCCTCGCCTCCGACGCCGCAGCCCGCGTGGCCCTGCGGCGGTCGAACAGCAGCGACAGCAGGGCCGCGGCGAAGAAGAGGGCCACGAGCATGCCTCCGAGGAGGAGCATCGACCCGACGTCGGCGGCAGGCGTGGCCACCGCCGCGAAGACCGTGGCGACCAGGATCGCGACCCGCCATCCTCTGAGGATCGTGCGGCCCGTCACCACGCCCGCGAGGTTGAGCGCGACGAGGAAGACCGGCAGCACGAACGAGATGCCGACGATGATCAGCAGCTTGAAGACGAAGTCGTAGTAGTAGCTCGCCGTATAGAACTGCGCGCCCTGCTCGGGGACGAATGTCGCCATCATCTCGATGATGTGCGGCATCATGAGGCACCCGGCAGCGCACCCGGCGAAGAAGAGCGGGATCGCGGCGGCGAGGAATCCCACCGTGTACCGGATCTCGCGCCTGCTCAAGCCCGGCATCAGGAACGCCCACGCCTGCCACAGCCACACCGGCGCCGACAGGAGGAGGCCGATCGAGAAGGCGATGCGCAGGCGCAGATCGAACGCGCTCGTGATCGTCTCGAAGTTCAGCACCGCGAAGTCGTCGCCGCGGGCCTCGGCGACGGCGCGGATGGGCTCGGTCAGGACGAAGATGATCGGGTCCGTCAGGACGAAGGCGACGATCATGCCCGCGAGCAGGGCGGCGGCCGCGACGAGCAGCCGGCGCCGCAGCTCGGCGAGATGACCGCCGAGCGTCATCCGCTTGTCGTCCCGGACGCGGGGAGGCGTCACGGGACGGTCGATCGCGACCACGGCGGGCTCAGGAGGCGGTGGGGACGGAGCCTGAGACGCCGGTCGCGTCCTTCGCGGGCGGTGCGGAGCCCGCGTCGGCGGGGACGTCGGCCGCGTCGTCGGCCTTCATCGCCTTCATCTCGCCCTTGAGCACGCGGGCCGACTGGCCGACGCTCTTCGCCAGCGCCGGGAGCTTCGCAGCTCCGAACAGCAGCAGGATCACGACGAGAAGGATGATGAGGTGCCAGCCGGTCAGTCCATGAAGCATGAGTGCCCTCCTTTGGGCGCCATGTCGGGGCAGAGCGGTGGCATGCGTCGAGCGCACCACGCGTGACTCCCCCAAGGCCATTAGTAGTGCTCGGAGCCTATTGGCCTACATCGCGAAGAAACAAGATGCACGGTGCAATTCAATAATGTGAAAGTTCTCATGCGAGTTTTGCGTGAGCGTCGACAGAAGATCCGGACGCAGGCACGCCGAGGAGCACGCCTCTCGGCGTGCTCCTGGGACGGCGCAGGTCAGCTGAGCGCGAGTCCCGCGCTCAGCGCTTCGGGGGAGAGGGCGTGCTCGACCGCGAGCATGCTCGCCCCGATCACGGCGGCCTTCTCGCCCGCGAGGGACTGCACGATCGACAGGTGCTTCGTCGCGAGCGGCGTCGAGCGCGTGTAGACCACCTCGCGGACGCCGGCGATGAGGTGCTCGCCGACCTGGGCCATGGAGCCGCCGATCGCGATGACGGACGGGTTCATGAGGCTCACGCAGGCCGTGAGCACCTCGCCGATGTCGCGCCCGGCCTGGCGCACGGCCTGGATCGCGTCGATGTTGCCGCGCTTGACCAGATCGACGACGTCGCGACCGGTGTACGCCTCCACCTCCTCCTCGCGGAGGGCGCGCGCGAGGGCGGGGCCGGAGGCGAGGGCCTCGAGGCAGCCGCGGTTGCCGCACTGGCAGGGCACATTGGCGCCGCGCGCGACCTGGACGTGCCCGATGTCGCCGGCGATGCCCTGGGCGCCGCGCTGCAGCAGGCCACCCGAGATGATGCCGGAGCCGATGCCGGTGGCCACCTTGACGAACATCAGATGCTCGACGTTGGGCCACGCGACGGCGCGTTCGCCGAGCGCCATGATGTTCACGTCGTTGTCGACGAGGACGGGCACCGGCAGGTGCTGCTGCACCCAGCCGGGGATGTCGAAGTGGTCCCACCCCGGCATGATCGGCGGATTGACGGGCTGGCCCGTCTCGTGCTCGACCGGGCCGGGGACGCCGATGCCGACGGCGGCGATGTCGGCGACCGCGCGGTGATTGCGGTCGAGCAGGTCCTTCGCACCCGAGACGACCCATTCCAGGACGGGCACGGGACCGAGGCTGATGTCGAGCGGCTCGGAGTGCTCCGCGATGATCGAGCCCGTCAGATCGGTGATCGCGACCGTCGCGTGCGATGCGCCGAGGTCGACAGCGACAGCGACCTTTGCGGCCGGGTTCAGGGCGAACTGCGACGGCGGCCGGCCGCCGGTCGAGACGCCGTCGGCGACGGGGGTGATCAGGCCGATGCGCATCAGCTCGTCGACGCGGGCCGCGATCGTCGATCGTGCCAGACCGGTCGATTTCGCCAGTTCTGCGCGCGTGCGCGGCACACCGTCGCGAAGCAGCTGGAACAGCTGGCTCACACCCATCGCCGAAGCGGGGGATTCCGTCGTCATTGGTCTCACTTCCTCAGTACATCATGCAGCTGACCGGCAGAAGTCGACAGACTTCTGCCGGTCACGGGCTCCTTTCGGGCGAACTTCTAACTCGATCGCCCGGTGGGCTTCGCGAAGCGCTGCTGGAGCAGCACGGCGACGACGATGATGACGCCCTTGACGACGGCCTGCGCCGACGAGTTCAGGTTGTTCTGCACGAACACGTTCGTGAGCGTGGCGAAGATGAGCACGCCGAACACCGTGCCGGTGATCGTGCCGCGCCCGCCGACGAGGAGCGTGCCGCCGACCACGACCGCGGCGATGGCGTCGAGTTCGTACAGCGTGCCGTTGGTCGAGCTGCCGGCGGTCGTGCGGCCCACGATCATGACGCCGGCGATGCCCGCGCACAGTCCCGAGATCGCGTAGAGCCACATCAGGTGACGCTTCACGTTGATGCCCGCGAGGCGCGCGGCCTCGCGGTTGCCGCCGATGGCGACCGTGCGCCGGCCGAAGGTGGTGCGGTTGAGGAGGACCCAGCCGAGCGCCGCGACGATCGCGAAGATCCAGATGAGCATGTCGACGCCGATGATGTCGAGGTTCATGAACGTGATGAAGTCGCGGTCGCCCACCTGGAGCGTGCGCCGCTCGGCGAGGATCTCGGCGAGGCCGCGGGCGGCGACGAGCATGGCGAGGGTGGCCATGAAGGCGACGACCTTTCCATACGCGATGACGATGCCGTTGATGAGGCCGGCGGCCACTCCCACGAGCAGCGCCATCACCACCATGACGATCCAGTGCATCTGATCGGCGAGGTCCTGGATCGCGGCGAGCGTCGCGACGACGGATGCCAGGCCCATCACCGACCCGACCGACAGGTCGATGCCGCCGGCGATGATGACGAGGGTCATGCCGATGCTGATGACGCCGATGATCGACGCCTGGCGGAGGATCGTGAGCATCGTGTTCACCGTCGGGAACGTGTCGGGCGCCGTGACGGCGCCGATCACGATGAGGATCACGAGGGCCAGCACGAGGCCGAGGTTGCGTCCCACCGAGCCCGACAGCACGCGCTGGAACGCGGACTTGCCGGACGAGCCGGGTCCACCGGCGGGCGGCGGCGCCTCGCCGGCGGTGGCGACGCCGGCGGTCCCCTGGGATCGCGCCGGCGCGCCGGGGGCGGGGGGCGGAGCCCCATTGAGTCCAGTCTGCTCGCTCACGCGGCGGTTCCTTTCATGACGAGATCGAGCACACCGTGCTCGTCGATCTGGGAGGCGGGAAGGGTTTCGAGCACGCGGCCGTCGGCGACGACGAGGACGGTGTCGGCCAGGCCGAGCACCTCCTCGATCTCGCTCGAGACGATCACGACCGCGTTGCCGGCGGCGGCGAGCCGGCGGATGAGGGCGTAGATCTCGGCGCGTGCGCCGACGTCGACGCCGCGGGTCGGCTCGTCGAGCAGCAGCACCCGGGTGCCGTGCACGAGCCAGCGGGCGAGGAGGATCTTCTGCTGGTTGCCGCCCGAGAGGGTGATCGCCGCGCGGTCGGGGTCGGCTGGGCGCAGCTCGAGGGCATCGATCTGCTCGCGCGTGATCTTGCGCTCGGCGCGCTCGTCGAGGAATCCCGCTTTCGCGAACCGCGACACCGACGACAGCGTGACGTTGACGAAGATCGGCTCGTCGAGCACCAGCCCCTGGCTCTTGCGCTCTTCGGGCGACAGCCCGACGCCGGCGCGCACCGCGTGCACGACCGAGCCGCGCCGCAGCTGGGTGCCGGCGACCTTGACGGTCCCCGCGGTGGCGCGGTGCGCGCCGTAGACGGTCTCGAGGATCTCGGACCGGCCCGAGCCGACCAGGCCTGCCAGGCCGACGATCTCGCCGGCGCGCACGCTGAACGAGACGTCTTCGAACACCCCGGCGAGCCCGAGGCCGTCGACCTCGAGGATCGTCGGCGCTTCGGCGGGGATGGCGACAGCTGGGGGGAAGACGTTCGCGACCTCGCGGCCGGTCATCAGGCGGATCAGCTCCGACGTCGGGGTGTCGGCGACGGGCAGGCCCACCGCGGTGGTGCGTCCGTCCTTCAGGACCGTGATGCGGTCGCCGATCTGGCGGATCTCTTCGAGCCGGTGCGTGATGTACACGACGGCGATGCCTTCGGACGTGAGTTCGTGCACCACGTGGAAGAGGTTCTTGACCTCTTCGGTGTCGAGGACGGCGGACGGCTCGTCCATGATGATGAGCTTGATGTCGTGGGAGAGGGCCCGCGCCATCGACACGATCTGCTTGTTGGCCGCGCTGAGGCTTCCCACCTCGGTGTGCGGCGAGAGGTTCGCGTGACCCAGTCGGCGCAGGAGCTCCCGCGTCTGCTTGGCCGCCTCCGAGCGCCGGGTGAAGCCGCCGCGCGCGAGCTCGTGGCCGAGGAAGATGTTCTCGGCGATGGTGAGACCGTCGACGACGTCGAGCTCCTGGTACATCGTCGCGATGCCCAGATCGATGGCCGACTCCGGGTTGGGGATCTCGACCGGCTCGCCGAGCCACGCGATCTCGCCGCTGTCGGGTCGGTGCACGCCCGCGAGAGTCTTGATGAGCGTCGACTTGCCTGCGCCGTTCTGGCCGAGCACGCAGTGGACCTCACCGGGAAGGACCTGCAGGTCCACGCCACGCAGCGCCTGAACCCCCGCGAAGGACTTCGTCACGCCTCTGACGTCGAGTAATGCCGATTGATGGTCAACTTTGATCACTCGCCGAACATAACACGGACGCGACGCGCCCGCGAGGGCCAATGCGGTGGACCGCTTGCCCGGGTGTATGCGTCACACGGAGCCTGTCGGGGCCGTTCTTCGGCCGGATCAGGGCCCGAGAGCCACTTCTGACGAGTAGAAAACAAAAGATGGCAAATCGCGAAACACTTCTGTTATGGTGAACCTCGTCAGCGTGGACCCCTCGGATGCGGGCATCTTGCCCGGCGGAGCCACGCGGCCAAGCTGCATCACATTCAAGGAGGAAACATGCGCACACACCTGAAGGCGCGCACCCGGATCGCCCTCACCGGCACCGCCGTCATCGCGGCCATCGGGCTTCTCGCCGGCTGCACCGGCTCGGGCGCCGACGAGGAGAACGTCGTCGACCAGGGCACGACGACCGAAGAGAACGCCGCGTCGGGCGACACGATCGTCATCGGCTTCTCGGGCCCCGCCGCCGACCACGGCTGGCTCGGCGCGATCAACTCGGGCGCGCAGGCCGCGGCCGACAGCTTCGACGACGTCGAGCTGCGCGTGGCGGAGGGCACCAACGACCCGATCGCCCAGATCGCCGCCGTCGAGACGTTCGTCAACGACGGCGTGGACGCCATCGTCCTGCTGCCGACCGACGGCGCCGCGCTGACCGAGGCCGCCATCGCCGCGATGGAGGCCGGCATCCCGGTCATCAACGTCGACCGCGAGTTCTCGAGCCCGTTCGCCGCGCGCGCCACCGTGCTCGGCGACAACTACGGCATGGGCGTCAGCGCCGGCACCTACATCTGCGCGCAGGTGGGCGACAACCCCGACGCCGTCGTCGCAGAGATCGCCGGCATCGACTCGCTGCCGCTCACGCAGGACCGCTCGCAGGGCTTCGCCGACGCGCTCGAGGACTGCGGCCTCGAGGTCTCGGCTCGCGTGGCCGCGGACTTCACGGTCGCCGGCGGTGAGGCGGCCGCCTCGCAGCTGCTCTCGGCCAACCCGAAGATCGACGCGCTGTGGAACCACGACGACGACCAGGGTGTCGGCGTGCTGGCCGCGATCGACTCGGCCGGTCGCGACGAGTTCTTCATGGTCGGCGGCGCCGGCAGCAAGAGCGCGATGGAGGCCATCGAGGCCGACGACACCGTCCTCAAGGCCACGGTCATCTACCCGTCGACGCAGGCCGCCGACGGCGTGGCGCTGGCTCGCCTCATCGCGCAGGGCAAGACCATGAGCGACCTGATCACGCCCAGCATCCCGAACCGGATCGTGCTCGACGCCCCCGTCGTCACGAAGGAGAACGTCGACCAGTACATCGGCCTCTCGTTCGAGTAAGCCGACCGGCAGAGATCCGCGGGGGGGCCCCCCCCCCGCGGGCGCCCCCCCCCCCCAACCCCCCAGGGAAAACCACTGACCAACAAACACCACACCCCCCCCCCCCCGGGGGGCCAGATAGGCTAACGCTTCCT
>NZ_JBHJWZ010000003.1:0-16159 GCF_042267145.1 Microbacterium sp. NPDC056044
CCTTGAACAGCTCCACTTCACACCCGGGAGGCCTTCGCCTGTCAGCACCTCAAAGACGAATCCCCGAAACAACGTCCCTGGACATCACATCTAGCCCGTTCCGCTACGCACTGCAACCCCCGAGAGCGAACACGGGTGCAGCGGGTAGAAATGCCCCGTGAAGAGGGTGATCTACGCGGGAAGCGAGTTCGTGACGGGAGACGACATCGCCGCCGCGCTGATGGGATGCGGCCAAGCGCTGGCCGAGGCCGGCGAAGCGGAGGCGGTGACGGTTCCAACCAGGGAGCTGGACGGATCCGTGGGCGAGGTGACGGTGCTCATCGGCCCGGCGAGCCAGATGGTCGCCCGCGATGCCGACAGCGACGACGACGAACTCGTCGACGAGGTCGCGGTCGCCCGCCTGAACGCGGTCCAGCGGCGCCTGCGCCCCGTCGCGGTGATCGACCTTCCCCCCTCGCACGACGATTGGGACGACGAGATCTGACGACGGGCGCGGGGCCGCGGCATCCGTCATCGAAAGTCCCTCGCGCGATGCTGCACGCCGACGCGGAGGTCTTCGAACGCGTCGGCGATGAGGTTCGTCACACCCTCGGCGGAGCGCTCGAGCATGCCGCGCGCGATGAGGGCGGGCGAGTCCCGCACGATGCGGCGGTAGCGGTTCCAGACGCCGAGCGAGCACACGATGTTGACGAGACCGTGCTCGTCCTCGAGGTTGAGGAAGGTGATTCCGGATGCCGTGGCAGGCCGCTGCCGGTGGGTCACGAGGCCCGCGACCTCGACGCGGCGGCCGACTTCGTGGCTGCGCAGCTCGCGGGAGGTCAGGACGCCGCGCGCATCGAGCCCGGAGCGGTAGTGGGTGATCGGGTGGTCGTCGGTCGAGATGCCCGTCGCCCACAGGTCGGCGGCGAGGCGCTCGTAGCTCGTCGGATCGGCGAACAGCGGCGGCTGCACAGCGATGAGGGAGTCCGGCAGGAACTCGGGGCGGTCCTGCGCTGCGGATCCTGCGAGCCAGATCGCCTCGCGCCGGCTGAGCCCGAGGCACTCGAACGCCCCCGCCGTGGCGAGCGCCTCGACCTGCGTGGCGGTGATGCTCGTGCGGCGCACGAGGTCGCGGAGGTCGCGGAACAGCCCGCCTGCCTCGCGCGCGGCGACGATACGCTGCGCGACGGTCGCGCCGATCCCCTTCACCCCTGCCAACCCCAGCCGCACCGCGAACCCGCCGTCGCGGCGGTGCGCGGCGGATTCGTCGGGCGCGTCTTTGTCGAAGAGCCCGACCGGCGGCTGGTGCCGGTCGACGCACGAGTCCCTCCCACCCCACTCCCCCCGCTCCCCCCGCTCCCCTGCGCTGAAATCAGGCGATGAGGCTGAATCAGGGCGGTTCGGCCCCGATCCGGCCTGATTTCGCCTCATCGCCTGATTCGAAGACGGGCGGGAAGGGGCGGGGAGTTCGACGACCGATTCGAGGACGGCCTCGACGCCGGAGAGGTGCAGGTCGGGGCGGCGCACCTCGACGCCGTGGTGGCGTGCGTCGCCCACGAGCGTCGCGGGCGAGTAGAAGCCCATGGGCTGCGCGCGCAGCAGTCCGGCGAGGAACGCCGCCGGGTAGTGCAGTTTGATCCACGAGCTGGCGTACACGAGCAGCGCGAACGACAGCGAGTGCGACTCGGCGAAGCCGAAGTTCGCGAACGCCTGGATCTTGGCGTAGATCGCGTCGGCCTCCTCGCCGACGAGGCCGTTCGAGGCCATGCCGGCATACAGCTTCTTCTTCAGGGAGTCGATGCGCTCGATCCCACGCTTGGAGCCCATCGCGCGGCGCAGCAGGTCGGCGTCCTCACCGGTGAGCCCGCCGACGGCCATGCCCATCTGCATGAGCTGCTCCTGGAACACCGGGATGCCGAGCGTGCGCTCGAGCACCGGCACGAGCTTGGGGTGCGGGTAGGTGACCTTCTCCTGCCCGAGCTTGCGCTTGACGAACGGGTGCACCGCCCCGCCCTGGATGGGGCCGGGGCGGATGAGCGCGATCTCGATCACGAGGTCGTAGAACCGGCGCGGCTGCAGACGTGGGAGCAGGCCCATCTGCGCGCGGGACTCCACCTGGAACACCCCGATCGAGTCGGCGCGGCACAGCATGTCGTAGACCGCCTTCTCCTCCTTCGGGATCGTCGACAGCTCCCAGTCCTCCCCCGTCGAGGCGCGGATCATGTCGAAGCAGTACTGCAGGGCCGCCAGCATCCCGAGGCCCAGCAGGTCGAACTTCACCAGGCCCATCCAGGCGGCGTCGTCCTTGTCCCACTGGATGACCGTGCGGTTCTCCATGCGGGCGTGCTCGATCGGCACGACCTCGCCCACCGGGCGGTCGGTGAGCACCATGCCGCCGGAGTGGATGCCGAGGTGCCGCGGCGCCTTGAGCAGCTCGGACGCGAACTCGAGCACCTGGTCGGGGATGTCGTGACCGGCGCCCGTCTCGAGGAGGGCGCCCCAGCCTTCGATCTGCTTCGACCACGCGTCCTGCTGCC
Organism: Microbacterium sp. NPDC056044; assembly: GCF_042267145.1. Taxonomy (NCBI): domain Bacteria; kingdom Bacillati; phylum Actinomycetota; class Actinomycetes; order Micrococcales; family Microbacteriaceae; genus Microbacterium; species Microbacterium sp. NPDC056044. The sequence continues at coordinate 2,517 of NZ_JBHJWZ010000003.1, forward strand.
CCGGCGAATGCCCCAGCGCCTTCGCCATGTCGCGCACGGCGTTCTTGGGACGGTACTGGATGACGTTCGCGACCTGGGCCGCGCGGTCGCGCCCGTACTCCCGGTACACCCACTGGATGACCTCTTCGCGGCGGTCCGAGTCGAAGTCGACGTCGATGTCGGGCTCCTCCTCGCGCAGGCTCGACAGGAACCGCTCGAACGGCAGGTCGTACGCGATCGCGTCGACGGCGGTGATGTCGAGCAGATAGCAGATGGCGCTGTTGGCGGCGGACCCGCGCCCCTGGCAGAGGATGCCCTGACTCCGCGCGAACTGCACGATGCCGTGGACGATCAGGAAGTAGCCCGGGAAGTCCTTCATCTCGATCACGCCGAGCTCCTTCTCGATGCGCGCCCGGTTCTCCTCGGTCAGGTCGGGGTACTTGCGCGGCACCGCCTCCCACACCAGGTGCCGCAGCCACGACATCGGGGTGTGCCCCTCGGGCACCTTCTGCTTCGGCAGCGCCGGCTTCGCCTTGCGCAGCGGGAAGGCGAGCTCGTCGGCGAGTGTCACGGTCCGGGCGACGGCATCCGGGAACCGCACGAACCGCTCCGCCATCTCGGCCCCCGACCGCAGGTGGGCCCCGGCGTGCGCGGGCAGCCAGCCGTCGAGCTCGTCGAGGCCGCGGTTCGCCCGCACGGCGGCGACCGCCGCGGCGAGCAGCTGACGCTGTGGCACCGCGTAGTGGACGTTGTTGGTCGCGAGGAGCGGGAGGCCGCGTTCCCGCGCGAGCCCGACGAGCACGTCGTTGTCGCGGGTGTCGAGCGGATTGCCGTGGTCGATGAGCTCGACGTGCACGTTGTCTTTCCCGAACAGCGTCACGAGGCGGTCGAGCTCTCCGGCAGCCGCGTCGGGGCTCTCGGCGAGCGCGCGGCGCACGGCCCCCTTGCGGCACCCGGTGAGCACCGCCCACTCCCCCGCGGCCTGCGCGGCGAGCTCGTCGAGGTCGTAGACCGGCCGGCCCTTCTCGGCGCCCTGCAGCTGCGCGTGCGTGATCGCGCCCGCCAGCCGGTGGTACCCCTCCTCGCCGCGGGCGAGCACCAGCAGGTGCGCGCCGACCGGGTCGGCCTCGCCGTTCTGCGGCTTCGGCAGCTCGAGCGACAGCTCGGCACCGAACACGGTCTTCAGCTGCAGCGCCTCGGCGGCCTCGGCGAACCGGACGATCCCGTAGAAGCCGTCGTGGTCGGTGACCGCGAGGGCGTGCAGCCCCAGGCGCTCCGCCTCTTCGGCGAGCTCCTCGGGCGAGGAGGCCCCGTCGAGGAACGAGTACGACGAGTGCGCGTGCAGCTCGGCGTACGGGATCGCCTCGGCCGGGCGCTCGATCGTGGGCGCGACGTACGGCCCCCGCTTGCGCGACCACGCGGGGCTGTCGCCGCCGTCCGCGCCGACCGGCGGCGCCTCGGGCCGGCGGCGACCGCTCAGCACCCGCTCCATCTCGGACCACGGCACACCAGGGTTGTTGAAGCCCATCAGCCCGTCCCGCTAGTCATAGGTGGCCTCCGCCGTCCAGGCGTCGCCGTCGCACACCAGCAGCCACGCGGCCCCGTCGGCGTCGACGACCTGGAACCGGTGCGCACGGCGCGAGCGCGCAGCATCCCATCCCCTCTCCACCACCGGCCACGGTCCCGCCCATGCCTCGATCGCGCGCCGGCGGCCGCTCTCGATGAAGAGCGCGGGCACGGCCGAGACGTTGCCGCGCTCGTCGACGTCGACCAGCTCGCCGCCGAGCGCCCGCACGTCGACCGGCACCGGATCGGCGAACACCGTCGTCGGCAGCGGGTCGGGCAGGCTCCCCGGCCACGGGCGCGCGCGCTGCGCCGCGAGACCGCCGGCACTCCCGCCGGCCTTGCGGTCGCGTTCGTCCTTGTCGCCCCACGGCACCAGCACCTGCCGCTCGGCCAGCCATCTGCCGCCGCCGATCGCGGGGGTCAGCACGCCGCGGTGCCCGAGCATCGCCTGCACGCGCGACAGGGCATGGTGCACCCGCTCTTCGGGGCCGCCGCCGAACAGCGCCGGAGCGTGATGGGATGCGGCATCCACCGCCTCCGGCGAGATCCGCACGAGCGTGACCCCGCTGCGCAGCCCGCCCCCGGACGCGTCGCCGGCGCCGACGTCTTCGGCGAGCTGCCAGCGCACGCGGTCGACGACCGCCGCCGCGTCGAACGAGCCCGGGTGCAGCCACACCCGCTCGCTGCGCTCCCCCCGGTCGCCGACGAGTTCGACCCGCAGCTCGGTGCAGACGAGGTCGACCGCGCCGAGGCCCGCGACGAAGTCGTCGGCGGTGACACGCATGGCGAACGCGACCTGGTCGGCGATCTCGAGGGGAGGTTCGAACGCGACCTCGCGCTCGAGCTCGGGCGGCGGGGTGCGCGGCTGCACGGGCCGCGAGTCGAGCCCCGCGGCGAGCGCGTGCAGCCGGACGCCCCGCTCGCCGAACCGCTCGCGCACCCGATCGTCCGGCATCTCGGCGAACCCGCCGAGGGTCTGCACGCCCAGCCGGGCGAGGAGGCCCACGAGGTCGGTCGCCTCCTTCGCACCCGCGGCCCCGGTGCCGAGCAGCGCCGAGGCGTCGAGCACCGAGACCGGCAGCGGCGCGAGGAAGCCTGCCGCGCCTCCGGCGGGCACGGCGAAGACCGGGTCGCCCGCGCTCGTGCCCCCGCGCGCCGCCTGCTCCGCGGTGAACGGACCGTCGGCGATGCCCACCCGCACCCCGTCGAGCCCCGCGTCGCGCAGCGTGCCGATCAGCATGCGGGCGGCCTCGATCTCGCCGCCGTAGTAGCGCGCCGGACCGCGGGCGCGCAGCGCGCACAGCCCGGGCCGCACCAGCTGCACACCGGGCGCCTTCTCTTCGATCAGCGACACGATCGGGGCGAACGCCCGGTGATCGCGGGCGGCGTCGGCGTTCACCAGCGTCAGCCCGGGGCACCGGGCCTGGGCATCGCGGCGACGCTGCCCGCGCCGCACCCCTTCGGCGCGCGCGGACGCCGAGCACGCGACCACGAGGTTGCGCTCCACGACGGCGACCGGCGGCTTGGCCCGCCCCGCTCCGGTCTGCCCCGCACCGGCCTGCCCCACGCCGGCCCGCCCCGCGCCGGACCGCCCCGCTCCGGTCTGCCCCGCACCCGTTCGAGCGCCCGGCCGTTCCCCGACCTGGTCCTCCTCCGCGCCCGAGGCCGCCCCCGCCTCCCGCTCGAGAGCCGTGACCGGCCAATCGGGGAACCACAGCACGAGGCTCCGCACCGGTGCACCCGGAGACATGTCACCCCACCGCCCTGATCAGCTGCGGGTAGGACTCCGCGGATTCCGCAGGCAGCGCCTCGACGGGGCGCATGCGCTCGGGCGCGGCGGAGACGTGCCCCGCAGCATCCGGAAGCATCACGCGAGCCCGTCGCGAACGCGGCCAGCGCCGACTGGACGACGTGAGCGTCACCTCCCGGCCCGAGAGGTAGCCGTGCCCGCGGCCGACGCCCTCCCACGTCGGCTCGCCCACCTCGATCACGGCCTCGGCCTGCGGCCAGGGTCCTTGTACGAGCAGCACCGCGCCGCGATCGCGCAGCCGTGCCGCCAGGCGGGAGATCTCGCCGTCGGCCGCGCGCCCCGACGGGCGCACCGCGACCACCGGCAGCACCTCGGCCACCGTCGAGGTCACCGCGAGCCAGCGCGCACCCGGATCGGGGATGAGCACGAGCCGCGACAGATCGACGCCGAGCCCCTCCGCCGCCTCGGCGCCGAGCCGCGGCATGCCGATCACCCCGCACCAGGAACCGGCCTGCGACGGCTGGGCCAGGAGCGCCAGGAGCACCGACGTCGAACGCGGCAGGGAGTAGGCGGAGCCCGGGCGCAACCCGCCCCCGGGAAGCAGCGAGGCGAGCGCGGGATGCACCGGCAGCACCGGTGCGTCGAGCCGTCGGCCCTGCACCCGCTCGACCTGGGCGCGCAGTGCCGCGACGGTGCCCGCAGCCGACGAGCCGGCCGCGCCGAGGGCTGCAGGCCGCGTGCCCGTCGGCGCCTGGCCGACGACCTCGTGCACGTGCTGTGCCGTGAGCTGCACGATCGCCCTCATTCCCACATTCTAGAACGGATGTTCTAGTCCTTCAACCGCTGGGAATGAGCGTAGTACCGGGTTCCGACAGTTATGTTCGAGACTGCAAGGCCACTGGCGCCACAGCCCGGCGCGAGGCCCGCCGCACCGGTGCCGCACCCAGCACGATCCCGACGAGCACGAGGCCGACCCCCACAGCTTGCGGCACGCCGAACACCTCACCCGCAATGGCGACTCCGAGCACGACGCCGGTCACCGGATTGAGCAGACCGACCACGCCGACGACCCCCGGCGACAGGCGGCGCAGCCCCGCGAACCACGCGACGTACGCGAGCGCCGTGGCGACGAGAGTGAGGTACGCGAAGCCGAGCGCCGACGGCACGGTGAGCGCCGGCGGCGCACCCTCGACGAGCACCGCCGCCGGAAGCAGCACGATCGAGCCGGCGACGAGCTGCCACGCCGTCATCGGCAGCGCGGGGACGTCCGATCCCCACCTCGACGTGAGCACGAAACCGATCGACGAGGCCACCATCGCGCCGAGCGACGCCGCGACACCCCACGGATCGGCACCCTGCGCGTCGAAGCCCAGCATCACCGCCACCCCGACGAGCCCCACGGCCGCACCCACGACCGCAGCCAGCCGAGGCCGCCGATGCAGCAGCAGCCACGCGAACAGCAGCATGCACGCGGCGGATGCCGACATCAGCGTCGCGGCGAGACCCGACGGCAGTCGCTGCCCCGCGACGTACACCAGCACGAAGAAGCCGCCGACGTTCAGCGTGCCGAGCACGAGCGAGCGCCACCACCACGATCCACGCGGCAGCCGGCGCGCGAGAAGCAGCACGATGAGCCCGGCCGGCAGCGCGCGCAGCACACCGCCCCACAGCGGCGACTCCGCCGGAAGCAGGCTGTGCGTCACCACATACCCGCTCCCCCATGCGATCGGGGCGATCGCCGTCACGAGGATCCACACCCATCGCTTATCTTCCATGGAAGATACTTTACCTTACCAGGAAGATAAGATGGGCGTATGGCCGCCGATCGCTCCCCCGACCGCCCGCTCGACCGGGTCGCCGAGATCCAGGAGGAGTGGCGGCGCGAGCGCCCCGACCTCGACCCGTCACCGCAGGGTGTGATCGGGCGCCTGCACCTCGTCGCGCTCGAGCTCACCGAGCGCCTCGTCGCGGTCTACGGCGAGTTCGGACTCAGCGAGGGCGAGTTCGACGTGCTCGCCACGCTCCGCCGCGCCGGAGCGCCGTTCGAACGGGCCGCCGGCGCGCTAGCCGACCACACCCTCGTCACGACGGGCGGCCTCACCAAGCGCGTCGACCGCCTCGCAGCCCGGGGTCTCGTCGAGCGGCGGGCCGAGGCATCCGACGCCCGAAAGCGCCTGGTGCGGCTCACCCCGGAGGGGCGGGACGTCATCGATCGCGCCATCGCCGCGCACCTCGCGAACGAGCGCCGCCTTCTCGACGAGCTCGGGACGACGGATGCTGCGGCCCTCGAGCCGATCCTCACCCGCTGGCTGCGCGTGCTCGACGCGAACTGACCCTCACTCCGCGCACGACTGCGGGCCTACGCGGCGAGCGCGAGGTACGGCTCCCACCGCGGGTCCGTGCGCTCAGTGCCGCGGACGGTCCACTGCCCGCCGCGCGGCGGGTGCGGCGTGAACCGCAGCTCCCAGTGCATCTCCTGCGGGGTGCGATCGCTCTTGATGTTGTTGCAGCGCAGGCAGCACGCGACGAGGTTCTCCCACGAGTCGGCGCCGCCGCGCGAGCGCGGCAGCACGTGGTCGATGGTCGACGCCGCCTTGCCGCAGTACGCGCAGTGGTGGTTGTCGCGGCGCAGCACGCCCCGACGCGTCACCGGCACGTGGCGACCGCCCGGCACCCGCACGTAGCGGGTCAGGATGATCACGGCCGGGCGTTCGTACGATCGTCGGGTGCCCCACACCGGATCGGCTTCGGTGTGTTCCACCACGGTGGCCTTCTCGTTCATGACGAGCACCAGCGCCCGCTTGAACGACACGACCGCGAGGGGCTCGTAGCCCGCATTCAGCACCAGAGTGCGCATTGATCATCCTCTCGAATGGCCGGGACGGCTTCTCGGTTATTCGACTTGCGCGACGATCAAGGGCGCAGGGGCATGAAAAAAGGCGCTGTCTACAGACAGCGCCTTGGCGCCACGGCAGTGCCGCGGCATCCGCTCGTGCAATGCCGAAGGACGAGGCGTCCAAGCGCATCCATGGTTCGGATGCGTGGTGTGCAGCCCATCGGCTCCCTCCGCTCTCTCAGCGTCGAGTCCCAGGGTAACCCACCGCGACACGCCCGGGGCGCGCCGTCACCTGAACGACACATGGCGTGTCGGTGACGAAGAAAGAGAACGGATGCCTCGACCCCGAGGCATCCGTTCTCTTCTGTGATTGCAGAGGTGTGTGTGTCAGCCTGCGTTCGACTGCAGCCACGCCCACGGGTCGACGACCGAGCCGTTGATGTGGACCTCGAAGTGGAGGTGGCACGCGGTGGAGCTGCCGGTCGAGCCGACGAGGCCGATGAGTTGGCCCGCCGAGACGGTCTGGCCGACCGACACCTGGCGGCTGCCGTACGTCATGTGGCCGTAGAGCGAGTTGACCTGCTGGCCGCCGATGACGTGGTCGATCGAGACGCCGACGCCGTAGCCGCCGTAGCTCTCCTGCGAGACCTTGACCACGCCTGCCGCCGTCGCGTAGATGGGCGTGCCGCACGAGGTCAGGAGGTCGACACCCTGGTGGTAGCCCGAGTCCCAGAGGCCGCGGCCCTTGGTGAAGTTGAGGAGGGGCCAGCGCACCTCGCCCGTGCCGGGCGACGTCAGCGCGATGTTCGTGGGGACCGTGCCGCGCGACTTCGCGGCCGAGGCGGCAGCGGCCGCGACCTGGCGCGCACGCTCGGCGGCGGCTTCTTCGGCCTTCTTCTTCTCGATCTCTTCGGCCGTGGTGGCCGAGTAGCTCTCACGCGACAGCTCGCTGGCGTTCGCGTCGGACGCGGCGACGAACGTCTGCGCGTCGTCGACGGCCATCTGCTGGATCGTCTTGGAATCCTCACCCACGGCTGTGGCGCCGGCGGCGAACGCCGGGATCGCGACCGTGGCGACGAGACCGCCCACCATCGTCAGCACCACGAGGCTGCGCAGCGGCTTGGTCACGCGGCCCTTCTTCGACGACGGCGACGTCGCGGCGGGACGCGCGTCCGCGCGAGCCGTCGTCGGCTTCGCGGGCGCAGCAGTGCGAGAGCGTCGCACGGGGGTCTTCCGATTGCGCGCGCGACGGTTCTGGTCCGCCGCGGCGTGCTCGGGCACGTTCGCGTGCGACTCGATCTCTTCAGCCAAACTGGTCCTCCGGCGCCTCTGCGCCGGAGCGCCTGGCTCGTCAGCACTCGATGTCGGGGCACGATGTGCGGGCTTCACCACATGTGGACGACGAGCCGGTGAGGCAATCCACGCGGGGTCCTGTCGGCGGGCTTCTCGCCTGGTGGACTGTTCGAGGCTACCCGAAGGTCACGTTTATGTCACGCTCCACGCCTGGCAATCTCCGCACAGTGCCTCACCGCGGCTCACGGAATGCGGCATCCGGCGTCATCGCGGGGCGTTCGAGGCGCGAAAAGACCAGGATTGGCGTCCCGCTCAGCGGAACACCCCGCGCGGGCCTCAGCGGTAGTCGTCGACGAGGAAGATGTGCGACGCGATCTCGACCGGGAGCTCGAGGCCCTCGTCGCTGCCCTGCATCTGCACGAGCACGTAGCCCTCGTTGTAGCGGTAGTCGCCGACGGCACCCGGCACGACGCCGGCGCCCTTCAGCTGCTGCAGCAGCTCGGGGTCGACCTGCGCGGGCTCAGCCAGGCGGCGCACGGTGCCGGTGATCGGCTCGCCGGCGTCGTTTAGTCGGCGCACCAGGCCCACCACGCCCTGCTCGAACCCGTTCGTCGGCACATCGCCGAGCTGGTCGAGACCGGGGATCGGGTTGCCGTAGGGCGACTCGGTGGGGTGGCCCAGCAGCTCGACGAGACGGCGCTCGACCTGCTCGCTCATGACGTGCTCCCAGCGGCAAGCTTCTTCGTGGACGTACGCCCAGTCCAGTCCGATGACATCCGACAGCAGGCGCTCGGCGAGCCGGTGCTTGCGCATGACGTCGACGGCCTTCTGCCGGCCCGCGTCGGTGAGCTCGAGGGTGCGGTCCTCCGAGACGACGACGAGACCGTCGCGCTCCATGCGGCCGATCGTCTGCGACACCGTCGGGCCCGAGTGCCCCAGGCGCTCCGAGATGCGCGCCCGCAGCGGCACGATGTTCTCCTCTTCCAGCTCGAGGATCGTGCGCAGGTACATCTCGGTGGTGTCGATCAGGTCGGTCATCGCGGTGTCCTCAGGCTTCTCAAGGGGCTGAGGACAGCCTATCCTCTGCCCCCGCCCCCGAGGCCGGCCCGCCGACTGTCTCCCCGGTCACTCTCACCTCGCATCCGCCGGCGCAGCGGCGCGCCTCGGGGCGCAGCATCCACTCCCGCCCCCTCCGAGTCCGCTCAACAGGTCAACCGGGCCTCCACAGGATCACCCAGCGCTCTTCGGCCCTGTAGAAGCCCGGTTGACCTGTCGAAGCCCGGTTGACCTGTCGAAGCCCGGTTGACCTGTCGAAGCCCGGTTGACCAGTCGAAGCGGAGATGGATGCTGCGCCTCTGGCTCGCTCGCACTCAGGGCGCTCGGTGCAAGCCCTGCGCGACTGCACGCATCACCAGGTCCTGCACCTCATGCCAGCGCTTGATCACCTGCACGTAGGTCACTCGTATGACGTGGTATCCGAGCAGCATCAGTGCGGCATCGTGCGCGACATCCTCGGCACGCTGGATCCCGACGTGGTGCCCTCCGTCCACCTGCACGACCAGCCGGTCGCCGATGAGGAAGTCCGCGCGATGGCCTTGAATCCAGATCTGCGAACGGATCGGCAGCGCCAGCCAACGCAGCCGCGTGCGAAAGATGGTCTCCAGCCCGGAATCCGCAAAAGGGGTGGCCTCCTGCAGCAGACGGCGGCCGGCGACGCCCAGCGGCAGTCGCTCGAGCTCCGCCATCTCGACCAGCCGGAGGTTGAGCGCCGACTCCCACACCGCCAGTGCGGCTTCGTGCGGCTGGCAGTCGGCCACGATGAGAAGGGTGTTCAGGATGCTGTCCTCCAGCGATCCCCGCGCCCGCGGCTCGATCGGCCGGGCCCAATGAACGGTCGCCCTCTGGTTCTTCAGATTCAGCCGAGACGCGCTCGGCGGCGCACCGACGTGCGGACCGTCTTCGGCGAGAATCCACAGCCCCAAGCGCTTCGCCCGCGTGATGCACGTGAGCACCACACCCGCCCGCGCAGCAGCCAGCAGATACGGGTCGACGTCCGGAACAGCCACCCATCCGCGCTCGGGCGGATGACGACCCCCGCCGCGACCGCACGATCGATCGCGTAGCCACTGACGCCCGCTTCGACGAGGGACATCGTGAGCGAGAGGCCGCCGCGGTTCTTCAGCTCCGTGATCAGATCCACCATCCCTGAATGGTCGCCGGCCGACGTCCTCGCCCGGGGCCCGTTCCCCCGCGGGATGGTGACAACTCGCGGTCGCAGCATCCATTCCCCTTCTGTGGAGGAGGGCCCAACAGGTCAACCACGCTTCCACAGGAGCGAATGACGGGATCGGCTCCTGTAGAAGCGTGGTTGACCTGCTGGCGGGAGGGATGCTGCGGCCCGGCGCAAGTCCCGGCGTCACGACGCGTCACGGGGACGGGGCGGCGGCGCGGGCCTCTCTAGAATCGACGCATGGCGCACATCGAGCTTCCCCGAGAGATCCTGCCGGCCGACGGACGCTTCGGGTGCGGCCCGTCGAAGGTCATCCCCGCCCACCTCGAGGCCCTCGCCGGCCGCGGTGCCGCCCTCATCGGCACGTCGCACCGCCAGGCGCCGGTCAAGGACCTCGTCGGCCACGTGCGCGCGGGCGTGCACGACCTGTTCCGCGCCCCCCAGGGTTACGAGGTCGTCCTCGGCAACGGCGGATCGACCGCCTTCTGGGATGCCGCGGCCTTCGGCCTGATCGAGAAGCGCAGCCAGAACCTCGTGTTCGGCGAGTTCGGCGGCAAGTTCGCCGCCGCGGCGAAGACGCCGTGGCTCGACGCGCCCGACGTCCGCAAGGTCGACGCGGGCACGAGCACGGTCGCCGAGGCCGTCGAAGGTGTCGACGTCTACGCGTGGCCGCACAACGAGACCTCCACCGGCGTCTCGACGCGGATCAGCCGCGTGAACGGCGACGACGGTGCACTGACCGTCATCGACGCCACGAGCGCGGCCGGCGGCATCGACTTCTCGGCCCACGAGGCCGACGTCTACTACTTCGCCCCGCAGAAGAACCTCGGCTCGGACGGCGGCCTCTGGTTCGCCCTGATGTCGCCGGCGGCCATCGAGCGCATCGAGCGCATCGCTGCGTCGGGCCGCTACATCCCCGAGTTCCTCAGCCTCAAGCAGGCCGTCGACAACTCGCGCCTGAACCAGACCCTCAACACCCCGGCGCTCGCGACGCTCTTCCTGCTCAACGAGCAGCTGCGCTGGATCAACGGCAACGGCGGCCTGCAGTGGGCCGACGCCCGCACGCGCGAGTCGTCGCAGGCGCTGTACGACTGGGCCGAGGCATCCACTTTCGCGACGCCCTTCGTCGCCGACGCCGCCGACCGCTCCCCCGTGGTCGTCACGATCGACTTCGACGAGTCGGTGGATGCTGCGGCCGTGGCGAAGAGCCTCCGCGCCAACGGCATCGTCGACACCGAGCCGTATCGCAAGCTCGGACGCAACCAGCTGCGCGTCGCGACGTTCGTGTCGATCGACCCGGACGACGTGCGTCAGCTCATCCGCTGCATCGACTACACGGTCGAGCGGCTCGGCTGAACCGATTCGTCGGCCCCGTCCGCGAGCGGTGACGGGGTCGGCGACAGCACCGCCGACACGATCGCCTCGATCGCGAACTCCGACGCGCGCGCAAGGTCGACGGCGGTCGGGTCCAGCAGCCACTGCACCTGCAGGCCGTCCATGACGGCCAGGATGCTCGTCGAGGCGTAGCCGATGGTGTCGGGCGCCGTGATGCCGCGCTCCGCGCAGACGACCTCGAACGCGTGTGCGACCTCGGAGCGCAGCGTGCGGTAGCGCTTCTCGAAGAAGTCGCGGCCGGGGTGGCCGGCGGTCACCGACTCCGCCGAGAGCACGGCGTACGCCTGCACGATGCCGGCGCGGTGCGCGTTCAGGAACGCCGTGCGCACCAGGTGCCGGAACAGCGGCATGCCGTCGGGGATGTGCTGTTCCTCCAAATCCGCGACGTCGGTCTCGTCGCGGTGCTGGAGGACTTCGATCAGCAGCTGGTCCTTCGATCCGAAGTGATGCAGGATCCCGGCGTGGGTCATGCCGACCTGGTCGGCGATCTCCTGGAGCGTCCCCCCGGCGAATCCTTTGCTGCCGAAGATCTCGACCGCGGCGTCGAGGATGTCGCGTCTGCGCGCGAGTGTCTCCGGCCGCGAGCGCGGCTGCCGACGTTGTGCCGTCATGGTCCACGCCTTTCTCATCGTGCGCGTTCCCCGGGCAGGGAACCAGCGGCAGCGAGTCTATCGACGGCCGCTCTCGTCCCGGTGGCGACGCGTGCTTGCAAAAGTTACTTACTTGATTGTAAGTTGATCCGGCAATCACCCTGACATCGCCGTCAACCCCCTGGGACACGATGTCGTGCTCACACACAAGGAGAAGCAATGAGGCTCAGAACAACCTTCGCCGCCGTCGGCGTCGCCGCCGCGCTGGTGCTCACCGGCTGCGCGGGCGGTGGCGGCAACGACGCCGATTCCGCAGGCGCGGCGCTCACGATCGCCAAGCCCGACGGCGCGATCACGACCGAGTCGAACAACCCGTACCTGGGCGACTCGTCGGCGTCGAAGTACGGCTACGGCAAGGTCATCTTCGAGTCGCTCGCCCTGGTCAACCCGACCGGCGACCTCGGCACCACGCCCTGGCTCGCGGAGTCCGTGACGTGGAACGACGACTACACCCAGCTCACCGCCGTCGCGCGCAGCGGTGTGAAGTGGAGCGACGGCGAGGACTTCACGGCCGACGACATCGCGTTCTCGTTCAACCAGGTGCTCGACGGCACGCTCAACGACACCAACGCGCTCGACCTCAAGAGCGTCAGCGTCGACGGCGACACCGTCACCATCGACTTCAACAGCTCGAAGTACACGCAGCAGGCGCGCGTGCTCCACTTCCAGATCGTGCCCGAGCACATCTGGAAGGACATCAAGGACCCGAACACCGACCCGATCACCGGTGAGGGCCAGGCCGTGGGCACCGGTCCCTACGTGCTCGACTCGTGGACGACCGAGTCGGTCACCCTGGCCGCCAACCCCGACTACTGGGGCGGCGAGCTGAGCGTGCCCGAGCTGCACTACGTCTCGTACGGCGACAACGCCGCTCTGACGACCGCCCTCGCGACCGGCGAGGCCGACTGGGCGCAGGCGTTCATCCCGCAGATCCAGGACAGCTACCTGTCGGCCGACCCCGACAACCAGTTCCTCGCCTCCCCCACGGCGGGCGCGGGCACGCTGTTCATGAACCTGCAGACCAAGCCGTTCAACGACCCGGCGCTGCGGCAGGCGCTCGCCTGGACGATCGACCGCCAGGCCTACGTCGACATCGCCCGCGAAGGCGCGAGCGAGGCGATCTGGAGCGTGACCGGCCTCGGGGCGCTCCTCGACGACGAGATCACGCCGGAGTACGCCGGCCAGAACTACGAGGTCGACGTCGACAAGGCCCGCCAGATCCTCACGGATGCCGGCTACACCTGGGACGGCGAGACGCTCGTCGACCCCGACGGCGAGGACGTCACGTTCTCGATCTCCGTCCCCGCGGGCTGGAGCGACTGGAACACCGAGCAGGCGCTCCTCGCGGAAGAGCTCAAGGAGGGCCTCGGCATCGAGGTGAAGGTCGACCAGCCGGACTGGGGCGGCTGGGATGCCGCACGCCAGGAGGGCACGTTCCAGGCCATCATCCACTGGCTCGAAGACACCGGCAACGCGTACGGCCTGTACACGTCGGCGATGGACCCGAAGTGGATCGTCGACGGCAAGGCGGCCTTCAACTTCGGCCGCTTCGACGACCCGGCCGTCACGGACGCGCTCAACACCTACGCGAACGCGTCGGCGGATGCCGACCGTGAGGCGGCGCTCGCGGTCATCCAGAAGGCGTTCGTCGAGAACGTCCCGGTCATCCCGCTGGGTGCGCACCCGCTGCTGGGCGAGTTCAACACGCGCAACTACGTCGGCTGGCCGTCCGAGGACGACCAATACGCCTCGGCCGACCCGACGCAGCCGGCGATCGTGCAGATCCTGACCAAGCTGCAGCCCGCCGAATGACACACCGCGGCGGGGGGGGGGGGGGCCCCCCCCCCCCCCCCCCCCCCCCCCCCCCCGCCCCCCCCCGCCCCCCCCCCCCCCCCCCCCCCCCCGCCCCCCCCCCCCCCCCCCCCCCCCCCCCCCCCCGCCCCG
>NZ_JBHJWZ010000003.1:16168-652633 GCF_042267145.1 Microbacterium sp. NPDC056044
CGTTTGACTCAAACTCCCCCGGGCCCCCCCCCCCGCCGCGGGCTTTGTTGATTTTCCTCACCACGCCCCCCCCCCCCTATTCCCCCCCGGGGGGGGGGGGGTGCCCCCCCCCCCCCCCCCGCCGCCACGTCACCCTCACGAAAGCGAACCAGCACCGATGAGAGATCCGCTGCTCTCCGTCCACGACTTCTCGATCGTCTACGACGTCGATCCCCCCGTGCGAGCGGTCAAGAATGTCACCCTCGAACTTCAGCGCGGCGAGATCCTCGGCCTCGCCGGCGAGAGCGGGTGCGGCAAGACCACGCTCGCCTACGGCGTCCAGCGCCTCCTCAAGCCCCCGGCCGTCATCACGAGCGGCTCCGTCGTCTTCCACGACGCCGACGGCGAGGACGTCGACATCAACGCCCTCGAGCCCGAAGAGATGCGCCGCTTCCGCTGGGACAAGATCTCGATGGTCTTCCAGGGCGCGATGAACTCGCTCAACCCGGTCGCGACCATCGGGTCTCAGCTCGAGGACGTCTTCGAGGTGCACCGACCGAACCTCACCCGCTCCGAGCGCCGCGCCGCCGTCGTCGAACTCCTCGAGATCGTCAAGGTCGGTGCGCAGCGCTACCGCTCGTACCCGCACGAGCTGTCGGGCGGCATGCGCCAGCGCGTCATGATCGCCATGGCGCTCGCGCTGCGCCCGCAGCTCATGGTGATGGACGAGCCGACGACCGCCCTCGACGTGCTCGTGCAGCGCGAGATCCTGCGTCAGATCTCCCACCTGCGCCACGAGTTCGGATTCTCGGTGATCTTCATCACCCACGACCTGCCGCTCCTGCTCGAGATCAGCGACCGCATCGCGATCATGCGCGAGGGGGAGATCGTCGAGCTCGGCACGGCCGAGCAGGTCTGGACCGATCCGCAGGACGAGTACACCCGCACGCTGCTCGCCTCATTCCCCCGGCTCACCGGGGAGAGAGGGGTGGTCCACCGATGACCGTCCTCGAATTCGACGCCGTGACCAAGGTGTACTCCGTGCGCGGCGCCGGCCAGATGAAAGCGCTCGACGACGTGAGCTTCACGCTCCACTCGGGCCAGACGATCGGCCTCGTCGGCCAGTCCGGCAGCGGCAAGTCGACGATCGCGAAGATCCTCACCCAGCTCGAGTCGCCCACGAGCGGCGAGGTGCGCCTGGACGGCGCGCCGATCCCCCGTCGCGGCAAGGGTCTTCGCGCCTACCGCCAGCAGCTGCGCATGGTCTTCCAGGATCCGTTCGCGTCCCTGAACCCGTACCACACCATCCGCTATGCCATCCAGCGGCCGCTCGAGCTCGACAAGGTCGTGCCCAAGGACCAGCTGGACGACGAGGTGCGCCGCCTCCTCGGACGCGTCCGCCTCGATGCCGACGCCGTAATCGACCGCCGGCCGCACGAGCTCTCGGGCGGCCAGCGTCAGCGCGTGGCGATCGCCCGCGCCCTGGCATCGCGCCCGAAGCTGCTCGTCGCCGACGAGCCGGTCTCGATGCTCGACGTGTCGATCCGCCTCGGCGTGCTGAACCTGCTCGCCGACCTGCAGCGCGAGCACGGGCTGGGCGTGCTGTACATCACGCACGACCTCGCCACCGCGCGCCACTTCAGCGACGAGATCCTCGTCCTCAACCAGGGGCGGGTCGTCGAGCGGGGTCCCGCCGACGACGTCATCCTGCGCCCCCAGAACCCGTACACCCAAGAGCTGCGCGCGGCATCGCCCGATCCCGACACCTTCTTCGCGCACGCAGCCGGCATCCTCGGAGGTGAGAAGTGAGCGCCGTCGCCCCCCAGCTCCCCGCACCGGACTTCGACGCGATCGAGGCGGGCACGACCGCCGCGGGCGCCGTCAAGGCCCGCACCCGCATCCCGTGGCGCTTCCTCGGCAACCGCGCCGTGTTCTACCTGTTCACGCTGTGGGCGGCCATCACGATCAACTTCTTCCTGCCGCGCCTGATGAAGGGCGACGCGGTGACCGCGTACCTCGCCCGCAACCGCAACGTCACACCGGAGGCCGCCGAGGCCCTGCGCGCCCTGCTCGGGATGGACACCGACACGTCGCTGTGGCAGCAGTACCTCGACTACTGGGGCCTGCTCCTGCGCGGCGACCTGGGCATCTCGCTGCTGCACGGCATGCGGCCGGTGACCGAGGTGGTCGGCCAGTCGCTGATCTGGACCGTCGGCCTCGTCGGCTTCGCGACGCTCATCGCGTTCGCGATCGGCACCATCGGCGGCGCGATCGTCGGCTGGCGCCGCGGCAGCCGGCTGGATGTCCTCATCCCGATCACGACCTTCTTCAGCACCATCCCGTACTTCTGGCTGGGCCTCCTGGCGATCGCGGTGTTCTCGGTCGCGCTCGGCTGGTTCCCGATCGGCAAGGCCTACGGCGTCGGCGTGGCGCCGGAGTGGTCGTGGGAGTTCATCGGCGACGTGATCCACCACGGCTTCCTCCCCGCGGCGACGATCATCATCGCCTCGCTCGGCGGCTGGATGCTGGGCATGCGCAACATGATGCTCACGGTGCTCGATGAGGATTACGTCACCGTCGCGCAGGCCAAGGGCATGCCGAACGACCGGGTGCTCTGGCGCTACGCCGCACGCAACGCCGTGCTTCCCCAGATCCAGAGCTTCGCGCTGGCGCTCGGCTTCATCGTCGGCGGCACGATCGTGATGGAGGTGGTGTTCAGCTATCCCGGGATCGGCAAGCTCCTGCTCGACGCCACCAACGCGAAGGACTACGCGCTCATGCAGGGGGTGTTCCTCGTGATCACCATCTCGGTGCTCCTGGCGAACCTGCTCGCGGACGTCGCCTACGCGTTCCTCGACCCGCGCACGCGCCAGACGGAGGCCTGAGCATGAACACGATCACCAGCGACACGACGGCGCAGCGCCCGGCGAGCACGCCCGCGACCGCGACCGTCCGCAACCCCGCAGGCCGGGGCACGGCGCCCAGGAAGCCGGGCCTCTGGGCGAAGCTGGGCACCGCGTTCGCGATGTTCCGCAACAAGAAGTCGATCACCGGTCTGTCGATCCTCGGGTTCTTCGTGCTCGTCGCGATCTTCGCGGACGTGCTGGCCCCGTACTCCCCCACCAAGGTCGACAACACGGCGCGCTTCCAGCCGCCGTCGGCGGAGCATTGGCTGGGCACCACCCACATCGGCGAAGACGTGCTGAGCCAGGTCATCCACGGCACGCGCGGCGTCATCGTGGTGGGCTTCCTCGCGGCGATCATCGCCACCGTCATCGCGATCGTCATCGGCGTGCTGTCGGGCTACCTCCGCGGGTGGCGCAGCGAGGGCCTCTCGGCGCTCACCAACGTCTTCCTCGTGATCCCCGGCATCCCGCTGATCATCATCGTGGCGTCGATGTTCGAGGACCCGCCCCTCATCCTCGTGGCCGGGGTGCTCGGCCTCATCGGCTGGGCGTGGGGTGCGCGCGTGCTGCGCGCGCAGACGATGTCGCTGCGCAGCCGCGACTTCGTGCAGGCCGCCCGTGCGAACGGCGAGCCGCTGCGCCGGATCATCACCGTCGAGATGCTCCCGAACCTCATGGCGCTCATCGCCGCGAGCTTCGTGGGCACCGTGACGGCGGCGATCATCGGCCTCACGACCCTGTCGTACATCGGCATCATCCCGGTCACCACCTACAACTGGGGCACGATCCTCAACTGGGCGAGCGCGCAGGGCGCGTTCCGCCAGGGCCAGTGGTGGTGGTTCCTGCCGCCGGGGCTGTGCATCGCCGCGATCGGCGTGGCGCTGTCGCTCATCAACTTCGGCATCGACGAGTACGTCAACCCGCGTCTGCGGTCCGCCGGCGAGCGCGCCCGCGCGATGAAGAAGAAGGGCATGAACGTGAACGACACCGTCACCGTCGTGCGCACCGACCTGAAGACCCAGGAGACCCCGTGACCGCCGCCCCCCATCACGACGGAGGGCGCCCCGCGTACCTCGACGTCTCGCTTCCGGTCGCGGACCGCATCGCCGACCTTCTTCGCCGCATGACGGTCGAGGAGAAGATCGGCCAGATGCTGCAGCTCGACGCGCGCGACGATCTCGAGGACCAGGTCCTTCGCATGCACGCAGGCTCGATCCTGCACGCGTCGCCCGAGAAGGTGCTCCGCGCGCGCGAACTGACCCTCGAGACCCGCCTGAAGATCCCGCTGCTCGTCGGCGAGGACTGCATCCACGGCCACTCCTTCTGGGAGGGCGCGACCATCTACCCGACCCAGCTCGGCATGGCCGCGACATGGGATGCCGGGCTCGCCGAGCGCGTCGCGCGCGCTACCGCCGTCGAGGTCTCGGCAACCGGCATCCACTGGACCTTCTCGCCCGTGCTGTGCATCACGCGCGACCTCCGCTGGGGCCGCGTCGACGAGACCTTCGGCGAGGACCCGTTCCTCATCGGCGAGCTCGCCTCGGCGATGGTGCGCGGCTACCAGGGCGGCGGCCTCGACGACCCCACCGCGATCCTCGCGACGGCGAAGCACTTCGCCGGCTACTCCGAGACGCAGGGCGGTCGCGACGCCAGCGAGGCCGACCTCTCGCGCCGCAAGCTCCGCTCGTGGTTCCTGCCTCCGTTCGAGCGGGTGGCGAGGGAAGGATGCCGCACCTTCATGCTCGGCTACCAGACCACCGACGGCGTGCCGATCACGGTCAACGACTGGCTGCTCAACGACGTGCTGCGCGGCGAGTGGGGCTACACCGGCACCCTCATCACCGACTGGGACAACGTCGGACGCATGGTGTGGGAGCAGAGGGTGCAGCCCGACTACGCCCGCGCCGCCGCGGCCGCGGTGCTCGCGGGCAACGACATGATCATGACGACGCCCGGCTTCTTCCAGGGCGCCCGGGACGCGCTCGCGCAGGGCCTCATGACCGAGGAGGCGCTCGACCGGGCCGTCGCGCGCATCCTGCTGCTGAAGTTCGAGTTCGGCCTCTTCGAGGACCCGCGCCTCCCCGACCGCGAGCGCATCGCCGCGGCCGTGGGCTCCGCCGGGCACACGGCGCTCAACCTCGAGGTCGCGCGCCGCTCACTGGTGCTGCTCGCCAACGACGGCACGCTGCCGCTCGCCGGCGGCCTCACCGCCGACGAGTCCGGACGGGCGGTGGCCGCAGCATCCGGATCCCGCCGTATCGCCGTCGTCGGCCCCCTCGCCGACGACGCGCAGACGCAGCTGGGCGACTGGGCAGGCTCGTCGGGGCAGGTCGACTGGATCCCCGACGGTCACCCGCGCGCGATGATCTCGACGGTGCTCGACGGGCTGCGCGCACATGCCCCGGCGGACTGGGAGATCACTCATACCCGCGGCGCCGACATCCTCACGCTCGAAGAGGACCCCGAGGGCGCGTTCTTCCCGGACGGTCAGCCCCGGCCTCAAGTGGTCGTGCCGAGCGCTCCTGATGCCGACCTCATCGCCGAAGCGGTGGCCGCCGCCGAGGGCGCGGACTACGTCGTGGCCGTGGTCGGCGACCGCATCGAGCTCGTGGGCGAGGGCCGCTCGACGGCGACGCTCGAGCTCATCGGCGGGCAGGTCGCACTGCTCGAGGCGCTGGCGGCGACCGGAACTCCCCTGGTAGTGGTGCTGCTCGCGTCGAAGCCGCACGTGCTGCCTTCGGCGGTGATGGATGCTGCGGCCCTCGTCTGGGCGGCCAACCCCGGCATGCGCGGGGGCCAAGCCGTGGCCGAGCTGCTGCTCGGCCTGATCGAGCCGAGCGGCCGGCTGCCGCTCTCGTTCGCACGCCACGCCGGCCAGCTGCCGATCTACTACAACCGGATCCGCGGCCAGCACGGCGATCGCTACGCCGACCTCACGCAGAGCCCCGCCTTCGCGTTCGGCGACGGCCTGTCGTACACGACTGTCGAGTACTCGGGGCTGCGCGTCGTCGAGACCGACCTGGGCCGCGACGACACGGTTCGAGCCCTGGTCGAGCTGCACAACACCGGCGAACGGCCCGCGCACGAGATCGTGCAGGTGTATGTGCGCGACACCGTCACCTCAGTCAGCTGGGCCGACAAGGAGCTCAAGGCCTACCGCCACGTCGACCTGCAGCCGGGCGAGACGGCGACGGTCGAGCTGTCGCTTCCCGTCGCGGACTGCACAATCGTGGATGCTGCGGGCCGCCGTCTCGTCGAAGCCGGCGAGTTCGAGCTGCTCGTGGGGCCGTCGTCCCGCGACGAGGCGCTGCTCAGCGCGCGCTTCCACGTCGCAGATGCCGGAGCGCGGCCGGCGGTGGCCGCCGAGCACGCGGTCGAGCGCCGCTGAGAACGCGAAAGGGTGGATCCCGCCGCGCTGCGGGCGGCGGGGATCCACCCTTTCGTCACTTCCGGAAGCGGTCAGGCGCGTTCAGCGCCGAAGTCCTCGCCGTCTTCGTCTTCGTCTTCGTCGGAGTCCTCGTCGTCGAAGTCGTCGTCCTCGTCGGACTCGTCTTCGTCGCCGGAGTCGCTCTCGTCGAAGGCGTCCTCGTCGAGGTCGTCGTCGGAGTCGTCCTCATCGTCGTCGAAGTCGTCGGAGTCGTCTTCGTCCTCGTCGGAGTCGTGCTCGTCGTCTCCGGCGTCGGCGAACTCGTCGATGTCGACGCCGTCGAGATCGCCGGCGTGGAGGATGGGCGAGCCGTCGTCGTCGAAGTCCGACGCATCGAGGTCGTCGACGTCTTCGAGCTCCTCGTGGTCGTCGTCGTCCTCGTGGTCGTCGTCGTGCTCGTCCTCGTCGGCGTGCGCGGCCTCGGCGAGAGCAGCCTGCGCCGCGTGGTAGTCGGCGAGCCGCACCGCCCACGGCACCCAGTCCGGGGCGAGCAGCGCGCCGTCTCCCGGCAGCAGCTCGACCTCGAGCACGGTGGGCTCGGCGTCCTCGACGCGAGCGAGGCTCACCGTCCAGAACCAGCCGGGGTAGCCCGCGAGGCGATTTGCGAAGCGCAGCGAGACGACGCCGTCGGCCTCGACACGGTAGCCCGCAGGGTCGCCGATCGACGCCTCGGGCGTGATCTCGCGGAGCGCCGCGAGCGCCAGGTCGTGCGCCTCCAGCAGCTGCGGGTCGGGATCGACCGGCACCGCGACCTCCGCGACCTCGGTGGAGTCGGCGGACTCGGCCTCGACCGCGACGTCGGCAACCTCGGCCTCTGCCTCGACGACGGCCTCAGCCTCGACCTCTCCCTCGACGACGGCCTCAGCTTCGATCTCGACGACCGGGGCCTCCGCCGCCGCGGCGGTCGCAGCGTCCGTCACCGCTTCATCCGACACTGCGTCGGCGTCGGTGGAGACGACGACGACCGGGTCGGCCGACTCAGGCGTCGAGTTCATCGGCGACCTTGCGCAGGACCGCGGCGACCTTCTTGGCGTGCGCGCCGCTCGGGTACCGGCCGTGACGGAGGTCTCCGCCGATGCCGTCGAGGAGCTTCACGAGGTCCTCGATGATGATCGCCATGTCGTCGGCGGGCTTGCGGGAGCGCTTGGCGAGGCTCACCGGAGCCTCGAGCACGCGCACCGACAGCGCCTGCGGGCCGCGCTTGCCGTCGGCGATGCCGTACTCGAGGCGGGTCCCCGCCTTGGGCGCGGGCGTGCCGGGCGGAAGGGCAGTGGCGTGCAGGAAGACGTCCTGACCGTCTTCGGAGGAGATGAAGCCGAATCCCTTCTCCTCGTCGTAGAACCTGACCTTGCCGGTGGGCATTCGAACCTCGCTGGATCGGCGCCCGCGAGGGTCGCGGGCGAAACAGAGCATGACGAAAGCGGGGTCGTACAACCCCACCCACCAGCCTATGGCACGGCGCCGCCGAGCGGACGCCGGAGGGATAGGCTGGTGCGGATGAGCACGAACCCCTCCGGCGACGTCCCCGTCCGCCGCATCGACCGCATCCTGGCCTTCATGTCGCTGGGCCTGCTCGTGCTCTCGATCGTGAGCTTCTTCGCGATCATGATCGCGTCGGCCTCCGGGGCCGACATGCGCACCGGCATCTGGCCCCTCGTGGGGGTGCTGGTCTACATCGCCCCCATCATCGCGTTCGCGCTGCTGCTCGCGGTCCTCATCATGAGCTTCGTGCGGAGGGCCCGGGCGAACAGAGGGGGCTGACCCGATTGGCCTCCGACGCGCGCGCCCTGGCGACGCGGCTCGCCGAACTCGGTGACGCCGCGCTCGCTGAGACGCTCGCGGCCCGCGGCGTCTCGCCGCAGGCGTCGTGGCACGACTTCTTCGACGCAGCCGAGGGGCTGCTCGAGGCCGCGTCCGTCGACCGGGCGCTGACGCACCTCGACCGCGACGACCTCGTCGCCCTCCTCGCCCTCGCCTCAGGCGACGCGGCCGCCGGCGTCGCCGGCGAACCCGCCCGGCTCGCGCTCGTCGATGCGGAGGGGATGCCCTACGCCGCCGTCGCAGAGCGGGTGGCCGCGGCTGCCGCGGCCGAGCCCGGTGCCTTCACCGCGACCCCATCGCCCGATGAGCCCGCCCCCGCCGAGCCGCGCCTCGCCGCCGCGGCGGCCGAGCGCGCGTTCACCACGGCCGGCTCGCTCGCCGACGTGCTGCTCCTCTGCTCGCACACGCCGCTCGCCCGCACCGGCGCGGGCCCCGTGAGCGCGGTGGACCGCCGGCGCCTGATGGATGCCGGTGCCCTCGAGTCCGCCGACGACCTCGAGGATCTGCTCGCGTCGGCGGCCGCCGCAGGTCTCGCGACCGCGCACGAGCGCGAGTGGACCGTCACCGAGGCCGGCGAGCGGTGGCTCAAGGCGCCGACCGCCGAGCGGTGGGAGGCGATCGCCGAGGGCTTCCGTGCGAGCCTTCCCCGTGGGCTGCGCACGCCGCAGGGCGGGTTCCTGACGGCGGACGCCTGGCCGGGCACGTACCCGCTCGACCCCGAGTGGCCCGCCCGGGCGGAGCGCCTGCACCGCATCGGGGTGCGCTGGGGGCTGTTCGCCTCCGACCGCTCCCCTGTCGAGTTCCCCTGGACGACGGCACTCCGGGCGGGAGAGCGAGCGGATGCCGCGACCATGGCGCCGTACCTCCCCACCGAGATCGACCGGGTCTACCTGCAGGCCGACCTCACCGCGATCGCGCCCGGTCCGCTCGCGCCGGCCCTCGACCTGCGCCTGCGGTCGATGGCGCTGCGGGAGTCGCGCGCCCAGGCGTCGACCTACCGCTTCACGGCGGAGTCGATCGGCGCCGGCATGACCGAGGGCGAGACGGCCGAGTCGATGCGCGACTTCCTCGCGGGGCTGTCGCTCACCGGCATCCCGCAGCCGCTCGCCTACCTCATCGAGAGCACGGCGAACCGGCACGGGCTGGTGCGCGTGCGCGCCGACGAAGCCACCGGACGCACGCGCGTGGAGAGCACCGACGCGAGCCTCGTCGACGCGATCACCGTCGACCAGGCGCTGCGCCCACTGGGCCTGCTCATGCTCGAGGGCGACGACGCCCTCTCGTCGCGCGTGGCCCGCGACGCGGTGTACTGGACGCTCGCCGACGCCCGCTACCCGGTCATCGCCCTCGACGCCCACGGCGTTCCCGAGTCGATCCACCGACGCACGACGGCGACCGCGTCGAAGCCGGCGGCCACCCCCGAAGAGACGTATGCGCGCCTCATCGGGACGCTCCGCGGCGGCCACGGCACCGACGGCGAATCGGGCTGGCTCGAGCGCGAACTGGAGCAGGCGGTGCGCGCCCGCGCCGAGATCGTCGTGGTCGTGCGCATGCCCGACGGCTCCGAGCGCTCCTTCACCCTCGAGGCCGCAGGCCTCGGCGGTGGGCGCCTGCGCGGCCGCGACCGCGCCGCCGACATCGAGCGCACGCTGCCCGTGTCGAGCATCGTGAGCGTCCACGCGGCCTGAGGCCGCAGCATCCATCCCCCGTCAGCGCCGGTAGACTGATCCGTTATGGCTGACGGCCCCCTCATCGTCCAGAGCGACCGCACCGTGCTCCTCGAGGTCGCGCACCCCGATGCCGAGAGCGCACGGCACGAACTCGCGATCTTCGCCGAGCTCGAGCGCGCTCCCGAGCACATCCACACGTACCGCATCACGCGGCTCGGGCTGTGGAACGCACGCGCCGCCGGCCACGACGCCGAAGACATGCTGGCGACCCTCGACCGCTGGTCGCGCTTCCCGGTGCCGCCGTCGGTGTCGATCGACATCGCCGAGACCGTCAACCGGTACGGACGCCTCGTCATCGAGCGCGCGCCCGTTGCCGAGGACGGCTCGGGCGGCGAGCTGATCCTTCGATCGACGGATGCTGCGGTCCTCGCCGAGGTGTCGAAGAACAAGCGCATCCAGCCGCTGCTGCTCGGGCACCCCGCTCCCGACGCGTACGTCATCGATGCGTGGGCGCGGGGCCAGATCAAGCAGGAGCTGCTGAAGATCGGCTGGCCCGCCGAGGATCTCGCCGGCTACACGCCCGGCACGCCCCACCCGATCGACCTCGCTGAGGACGGCTGGCACCTGCGGCCCTACCAGCGCAAGGCCGTCGACATCTTCACCGAGGGCGGATCGGGCGTCGTGGTGCTCCCCTGCGGCGCGGGCAAGACCCTCGTCGGCGCGGCGGCGATGGCCGACACCAAGACCACGACGCTCATCCTCGTGACCAACACCGTGAGCGCCCGGCAGTGGCGCGACGAGCTGCTGAAGCGCACGTCGCTCACGCCCGAGGAGATCGGCGAGTACTCCGGTCAGACCAAGGAGATCAAGCCGGTCACGATCGCGACGTACCAGATCCTCACCGCGAAGCGGAAGGGAGAGTACGCGCACCTCGCCCTGCTCGACGCGCTCGACTGGGGCCTCATCGTCTACGACGAGGTGCACCTGCTGCCCGCGCCGGTCTTCAAGCTCACCGCCGACCTGCAGGCCCGCCGCCGCCTCGGCCTCACCGCGACCCTCGTGCGCGAGGACGGCCGCGAGGGCGACGTGTTCAGCCTCATCGGCCCCAAGCGGTTCGACGCCCCCTGGAAGGAGATCGAGGCCCAGGGCTTCATCTCCCCCGCCGTCTGCTACGAGGTGCGCGTCGACCTGCCCGCCGGCGACCGGCTCGAGTACGCCGCGGCCGCCGACGACGAGCGCTATCGCCTGGCCGCGACCGCGCCGGCGAAGATCGGCGTCGTGCGCGACCTCGTCGCGCGGCACGAGGGCGAGCGCATCCTGATCATCGGCCAGTACCTCGACCAGATCGACGTGCTCTCCGAGGCGCTGAACGCGCCCAAGATCACGGGTCAGACGCCGGTCGACGAGCGTGAAGAGCTGTACCAGGCGTTCCGGGTCGGCGAGATCTCGGTGCTGGTGGTGTCGAAGGTCGCGAACTTCTCGATCGATCTGCCCGAGGCATCCGTCGCCATCCAGGTCTCGGGATCGTTCGGCTCGCGCCAGGAGGAGGCGCAGCGGCTCGGACGCCTGCTGCGACCGAAGCAGTCGAACCACACCGCGAGTTTCTACACGCTCATCGCGCGCGACACCGTCGACCAGGACTTCGCGCAGAACCGCCAGCGGTTCCTCGCCGAGCAGGGCTACGCGTACACGATCCTGGACGCGCACTCGCTCGCGGCCTGACGCACACGGAAGAGGCCCGGCGCTGAACCAGTGCCGGGCCTCTTGCGTCCCTTCGGCTAACCGATCGTGATGCGGGTGAGATCGCCCGGCGTGTACGGGCTGTGCGCGGTGAGGTACGCCGCGAAGGCGTCGATGTCGAGCCCGCCGTAGTACACGTTCTGCGCTTGCAGGAACGTCGGGAACCCGTCCCCGCCGCCGGCGAGGAAGTTGTTCGTCACGACGCGGTAGGTCGTCGTGTCGACCAGCGGCTGCTCGTTGAGGGTCACGGCGCCCAGCGTCGTGCCGGTGTACGAGTACTTGAATCCGGCACTGACCTGCAGGATCTTCTTCGCGCCCGCATTCGCTCCGCTCCACTGCTGGTTCAGCAGCTCCTTGATCTGCGCGCCCGTGAGGTCGAGCGAGACCAAGTAGTTGTTGAACGGCTGGACCGTGAACGCCTCCTCGAACGTGACGGCTCCGGGAGGTTCACCCCAGGACGATGCGCTGTAGGTCAAGTCGGCTCGGATGCCGCCGGGGTTCATGAGCGCGATCACCGGAGTCCCGAACGTGCCCACGACACTCGGATCGGCGAGCTGCGCGTCGGCGATCAGGTCTCCGAGCGCCGTCTCACCCGCCGGGTTCGCCGTGCGGTTGATGTCGGTCGCGATCTGGCCGATCACCTTGCTCGCGATGGGCGCGACGAGAGTCTTGTACTTCGCGATGAGCTCGGTCTCGGTCTTATCCTTCGGCACGTCACGGGTCACGAGCACGTTCGCGCTCTTCACGGACGTGCGCACGATGTCGTCGGCCTTCTTGTCGTACGTCAGCGTGGTGTCGGTGTAGAGCCGCCCGAAGGACGACGCCGACGTCACCATACGGTCGTTGCCCGCCGGGTCCTTAATGCTGCAGACGTACGGCTGGTGCGTGTGGCCCGAGATGATCATGTCGATCGCCGGGTCGAGCCCCTTTGCGATCGGGATGATCGGGCTGGTGGGGTCCAGCTCCGCGCCGTTGCCGCAGGCCGCGTCGTAGGACGGGTTCACCTGGTACGGGTTGTTGTTCTGGTCGTACCAGGTCTCCTGGCCGGGCACGCCGCCCTGGTGGATCAGCACGACGATCGCGTTCACGCCCTTCGCCTTGAGCTCGGGAACGAGCGCATTCGCGGTGGCGACCTCGTCGTTGAACTGGAGACCCGCGACGCCCGCAGCGGTGACGATGTCAGGCGTGTCCTTCAGGGTCATGCCGATGAAGGCGATCTTCGCGCTCTTCATCTTCTTGATCGTGTAGGCGGGGAGGATGGTCTCGTTGGTGCCCTCCTTGACGACGTTGGCCGCCAGATAGTCGAAGTCCGCTCCGCGGAACTTCCGGTCAGGGCACGAGTTCTGATTGTTCTGGCCGTCGCCGTCGTCGAGGCATCCGCCGTTCGCCATGCGCTGCAGTTCGACGTACCCTTCGTCGAACTCGTGATTGCCGACGGCCGAGACGTCGAGCTTCAGCGCGTTCAGCGCCTCGATCGAAGGCTCGTCGTGGAACGCGCCCGACAGCAGCGGCGATGCGCCGATCAGGTCGCCGGCGGCCACGGTGAGCGACCAGTGGTTGGACTTGCGCGCCTGTGCGAGATGGGTCGCGAGATACTCCACGCCGCCCACTCCTGGAGGCGTGAGCGAATCCGTCGTGACATCGACCGGCTTCGTCGCCCCGGCCGGCAGTGTGTGGTCGAGCACGAGTCGGCCGCTGGAACCGGCGGGCGGCTCGAGGTTTCCATGGAAGTCGTTGAACGACAGCAGCTGGATGTCGAACCTCTGTCCGGGCGGCGTCTTCTTGTCGTCCGGAGCGGCGGCAGCCGCCCCCGCCCCCATCAGGGCCAGCGCGACCGCGGCGGCGGTGATGACCGCGCCTCCCGCGAGCCGGGCCTTCGATGTCATGCGCGTGTGCACAGAACCCTCCCGTTTCTTCTGGCGGGCGGCTCTGCCCGCCGGGAATCACGCGTCCTCGTGGGCGCGATCACGAGAAACCTAATACAGGCTCCGTGGATCCGACAGGGTGATCGGCGAAGTCGATCACCCCGGAACGATGCGACGACGGCGCGCCCTACTACTTCTGCAGTAGCAGCGACTCGGCCTAATGTCGGACATATGGCATCCACTCGCGATCGCGCCCTCGACGCCGCGCTCACCCTCGTCGGTGAGCAGGGCATCCGCGCGCTGACCCACGCCCGGGTCGACGAGCGCGCCGGCCTGCCGAAGGGATCGACATCGAACTGGTTCCGCACCCGCGACGCGCTCCTGGCCGGCGTGGTCGCGTGGCTCGCCGAAACGGAGCGGGCCGAATTCGCGGCAACCGAAGCGCCGCCGGTCGACACGCCTGAACAGTTCATCGAGGCGCTCAGCGTCATGATCGCGTTTCAGACCGGACCCCGGGCTTCGCGCACGAGAGCGCGCTACGCGCTGTTTCTCGAAGGCGCGGGCGATCCCGACCTGCTGGCGCCACTTCTCACCCAGCGCCGGCTGTTCGTCGAGTGGACCATCGCGCATCTCGCGCGCATCGGAGCGCGATCTCCCGAGGAGGCCGCCCGCGCACTGATGGCCGCGGGCGACGGCCTCGTGCTGCACCGCGTGACCGTGGATCCGGAAGCCGAGATCAGGCCGATCGTCGAACGCGCTGTGCGTGCGGCGCTGGACTGACGCCGGTTCCGCCTGTCAGTGACCCGTCAGGAGCGACTCGATGCGGTCGAACGCCCCGGGCCACACCACGACCTCGAAGAATTCGCGCACCTCGACGCTCGGAAAACCGGTCTGTCCGACTGTCATGAGCGTGCCCCACACCGTGGGATCGAGCGTGATGTCGAGGCGCGAGTGGATAGCCGGCATCTCCCGGCCTTCTGCCGACGACTCGGAGACCAGGTCGGTGACGAGTCGATGCGGGCGGTCGATCACGATGTACGTCTGCACGTCGTGCACCTCGGTCACGTGGTTCGGACGGAAGCGCGACTCCCACCTACCGCCCACGCGCAGGTCGACGGTCGTCTCCACTGCTCCTCCGGCCCACGGCGGCGACAACCAGGCCTTTTGTTTGTCGGGGTTCACGAGAGCGTCGAAGACCGCCTCCTCGCCGGCGTGCAATTCTCGCCGCAGCTGTAGGCGCAGGTCTTCTCGCGAATCGGTGAGGCTCATGATGACTCTCCTCCGTGCTGGATGGAGAGGCATACTACTCTTGTAGTGCAGAATTTACTAGGAATGTAGTGCGCTACCTCGTGTAGCGCAGGAAGACGAAGCCCTCGTCGTCGGTCACGACCCCGGCGAGCGCGAACCGCCGGTCGGCCTCGGGCGCGCCCTGCGCGATACGCCCGGCCTCTCCCCCGACGAAGCGCGGCGCGAGCGTCACGCACACCTCGTCGACGAGGTCGCTCTCCAGGAGCGCGCCGAAGAGATGCGGACCCCCCTCGCACAGCACCTGCGTCCAGCCGCGACGCGCGAAGGCGTCCAGCATCGCCGCGAGATCGACGTCGGAATCCCCACAGGGCAGGACCGATGCCACCGATTCGAAGCGCCCGGCGTCTCGGGCGGCCGCAGCATCCGTCGTCACGATCACCGGGCGCCGTACGGCCTCGGTGAACACCTCGTCGGCCGGATCGAGGTGCAGGCCGCCGCTGACCACGGCGAGCACGGGCTGGTCGTCGAGGCCGCGGGAGCGGCGCCACTCGACGTCGACGGCGCCGACCTTCAGGCCCCCGTAGCCCTCGGCGCGCACGGTTCCCGCACCGACCAGCACGACGTCTGCCATCGTGCGCAGCACCTGCATGAGCTCGCGGTCGGTCTCGCCGCCGAGCGCGCCGCTCGTGCCCCCGAGCGTGACCGCGCCGTCGGCGCTCGAGACGAAGTTCATGCGCACGCACGTGCCGTCGCGGCCGTGCAGCGCGTAGGCGTCGAACAGCTCGGCGCGGGTGGGCATCAGTCATTCCCCTCGGGTCGGGTGTTGTGCAGCTCGTACGCGGGATCGCGCCAGCCGAGGATCGCCTCGACCATGCGCATCGCGTCGACGGTCTCGCGCACGTTATGCGCACGCACGATGCGCGCGCCGTGCAGCGCGCAGAACACCGCGGCCGCCAGCGAGCCCGGAAGCCGATCGCTCTTCTCGCGGTCGAGCGTCTCGCCCACGAAGTCCTTGTTCGACAGCGCCACCAGCAGCGGCGCGCCGAGCCCGGCGAGCTCGCCCAGCCGACGGGTGAGCTCGAGGGTCTGCCGGGTGTTCTTGTTGAGGTCGTGGCCAGGATCCAGCACGATGCGGGAGTCCGGAACGCCCCGCTCACGGGCCCGCTCCCGCCGCGCGACGAGGAATTCCGCGATGTCGCCGATCACGTCGTCGTAGGAAGGGAGTGGATGCTGCGTGCGCGGCGCCGCGAGACTGTGGGCGATGACGACCCCGGCGCCGCCCTGTGCGACCACCTCGGCCATCGCCGGATCGTGCAGGCCCGTCGTGTCGTTGATGATCGCGGCGCCCGCCTCGATCGCCGCCCGTGCGACCTCGGGGTGGAACGTGTCGACGCTCACGCGCGCGACCGGCGCGAGCTCGCGGACGACGGGCACGACACGCGCGATCTCGTCGGCCACCGGCACTGCCGGCCCGGGCGCGAACTTCACACCGCCGACGTCGACGATCTCGGCACCGGCCTCGACCGCGGCGAAGCCGGCGGCGACCGCCGCGTCGAGCGCAAAGGTCGTGCCCCGGTCGTAGAACGAGTCGGGCGTGCGATTCACGATCGCCATCACCGCGATGTGGCGCGACAGGTCGAGCGCACCGCCCGGCAGATCGAGCACCGGGGCGGCCAGAGCCGGGGCGGGGTCGGGGGCGAGCGTCACGGGATCAGGTCCTCCAGCGGCACCTCGGGGTCGCGAAGCCGGTCGGGATCGATCCGCTCGCCGGAGCGGATGAGATCCTGCACCTTGTCGTTCACATCCCACACGTTGACGTTCATGCCCGCGACGATACGGCCGCCGTCGGTCCAGAACGCGATGAACTCGCGGGCGTCGAGGTCGCCGCGCATCACGATCTCGGCATCCGTCATCAACGGCGCATAGCCCGAAAGCTCCATGCCGAGGTCGTACTGGTCGGTGTAGAAGTACGGGATCTCGTCGAAGGAGGCGGCCTTGCCGAGCATCGATCGCGCCACGACCTTGCCCGCGTTGAGGGCATTCGCCCAGTGCTCGCTGCGCAGGTGCTGCTGCAGCACCGGGTGGAACGCGTTCGCGACGTCGCCCGCCGCGTACACGTCGGCCGCACTCGTGCGCAGCGCCTCATCGGTCAGGACGCCGTTCAGGATGTCGAGCCCTGCCTCCGCGGCGAGCGCCGTGTTCGGAGACGCCCCGACGCCGACGAGCACGAGGTCGGCGGCAAGCGTCTCGCCGTCGACCACGACGCCCTCGGCGAGCGCGTCGCCGACGATGCGGTCGACGCCGACCGAGGTGCGCAGGTCGACGCCGTGCTCGACGTGGAGCCTCCGGAAGACCTCCCCCATCTCGGCGCCGAGCGCGGCCGCGAGCGGCACCGCGTCGCGCTCGAGGATCGCGACCTCGTTGCCGAAGCCGCGCGCGGTGGCGGCGACCTCCATGCCGATCCAGCCCGCGCCGATCACCACGAGCCGCTTGCCGCCGTCGCGCAGCTGCGCCGCGAGGGCCTCGGAATCGTCGAGGCGACGCAGGGTGGAGACCCCGGGCAGGTCGTGGCCGGGCAGCGGGATCATCCGCGGCGTCGCGCCGGTCGCGAGCAACACCGCGTCGTACGTCAGCCGCTCGCCGTCGTCGAGCTCCACGGCGTGCGCGGCCGGCTCGAGCGAGGTCACCGCGACGCCGGTGAGCAGGCGGATGCCGCGCTCCGCGTACCAGTCGGCGGGGTGCAGGATGACGGCATCCAGCCCCTCGCTCCCCGCAAGATACCCCTTCGACAGCGGCGGCCGCTGGTAGGGCGGATGCGCCTCGGCGGCCACGACGGTGATGTCGCCGTCGAACCCCTCGTCTCGCAGCGCCTCGGCGGCGGTGCCGCCGGCGAGGCCTCCCCCGATGATCAGCATGTGGCTCATGACGACTCCTCTTCTCTGTCAGGGCGTCAGACGGGGCGCGCTCCGATGAATCGTGCGTGCAGGGCAGGGTCGGTGGCAAGGGTTCCGCGGAACGCCGTGGTGGTCGTGAGCGCGCTGTCGGTGCGTACACCGCGCGCCGACATGCACAGGTGCTCGGCCTCGACGATGACGCCGACGCCGCGCGGCTCCAGCGTCGCCTCGAGCGTGCGCGCGATCTGCACGGTCAGCGCCTCCTGCACCTGCAGCCCGCGCGCGTGGTGCGCGACGACGCGTGCGAGCTTCGAAAGGCCGACGAGCCGTTCGCCGGGCACGTAGCCGACCGTGGCGGTGCCGCGAAAGGTGAGGAGGTGATGGCGGCACAGCGACACGAACGGGATCCCGCGGACGACGACGGGCTCGTCGTACCCGTCCTCGTTCGCGAAGGTCGTCATCTCGAACGGTTCCGGCGTGATCATCTCGATGAAGGCGTCCGCGACACGGCGCGGCGTCTCGGCGAGGTCGCCCTCGTCCGGATCGAAGCCGAGCGCCACGAGCAGGTCGGCGACGGCGATCATCGCCCCGTCACGATCGATCGGGGCCTCGTCGGGCAGGGCGTGCAACGCCGTGGCGTGCGCCGGGGTCGACATCATCCCCACTCCTTCGTGTCGAGCACGATCGGCTCGTCTGATCCCGACGCTAGAACTCCCGGATTCTTTTGTCAAGATTTCTGTTTTTAGAGGTAGACTCGAGTCGTGAGCATCCTCACCCCCAACCGTGCCGAGGCGGTCGCCGCCCTCGCCGACCCGCAGCGCCGTGAGCTGTACCGCCTCGCGGCCGAGCGGCCGATCGGCCGCGACGAGGCCGCCGCCGCGCTCGGAATGCCGCGCAGCACCGCGGCCGTGAACCTCGACCGGCTGGCGGATGCCGGCCTCCTGACGGTCTCGTACGAGAGGCGTTCAGGCCGCAGCGGCCCCGGCGCCGGGCGTCCCGCGAAGCTCTATCGCGCCGCCGACTCCGAACTCGCCGCCACCATCCCGGAGCGCCACTACGAGCTCGCGGGCGAACTGCTCGCCGCCGGCGCGGCGGAGGCCGACGAGCGGGGGGTGCCGGTGCGCGACGCGCTCGGCGCACAGGCCTTCGCCGCGGGCTCCGTGATCGGCGCGGGCTGCGGCGGCCTCGAGGAGGCGCTCACCCTGTGCGGGTACGCGCCGAGCGCGGCGCCGAGCGCGGAGGACGCCGCCGATGCAGACGGCGCGGAGGACGCAGCATCCACCGATCTCGTTCTCGAGAACTGCCCCTTCCATGCCCTCGCGGCCCGGCACACCTCCCTCATCTGCGGGGCGAACCTCGAACTCGTCCGCGGCCTCGCGACCGGCACCGGCGACGCCCGGACGCCCGTCCTCGCGCCCGCGGCCGGGCGCTGCTGCGTCGAGATCCGCCGGAGCGCCGGCTGACCGATTCTCGGCCGCGTCGCGCGATATCCAGACGTCGCATCGGTTCCGCCGACATAATGGGCCCATGACCGCACCGCGCATCCTCGTCGTGGACGACGAACCGAACATCCGCGATCTGCTGATCACGAGCCTGCGATTCGCCGGGTTCCAGGTACGCGCCGTGTCGAACGGCGCCCAGACGATCTCGGCGGTCCTCGAGGAGGAGCCCGACCTCATCATCCTCGATGTGATGCTGCCCGACATGAACGGGTTCAGCGTCACCAAGCGTCTCCGCGGCGCCGGCTACACCGCGCCGATCCTCTTCCTCACCGCGAAGGACGAGACCGAAGACAAGATCACCGGCCTCAACGCCGGCGGCGACGACTACGTCACCAAGCCCTTCAGCCTCGACGAGATCGTGGCCCGCATCCAGGCGATCCTCCGCCGCACGATGCAGGCCGACGAGGAGTCGGTGATCCGCGCCGGCGAGATCACGATGGACCAGGACACCCACGACGTGCAGGTGGGCGACGCCTCCATCGACCTCAGCCCCACCGAGTTCAAGCTGCTGCGCTACCTCATGCTCAACCCCAACCGCGTGCTGTCGAAGGCCCAGATCCTCGACCACGTGTGGGAGTACGACTTCAACGGCGACGCCGGCATCGTCGAGAGCTACATCTCCTACCTGCGACGCAAGATCGACCCGCACTCGTCCGAGCCGCTCATCCAGACCAAGCGCGGCTTCGGCTACATGCTGAAGGCCGGCAAGACCGCTTAACGCGGGAGCGAGCGAGGGGGACGAGCTGGCGCACAAGCCCGACGCGATCACCCGGTGGTGGCGCGGCACGAGTCTGCGCGCGAAGGTCACCGGGGTCACCGTCGTGCTCCTCGCCGTGGGACTCCTCGCGGCCGGCGTCGGAACCGCGGCCTTCCTCCGCAACTCGCTGATCGATGGTGTCGACACGCAGGTCGACGCGCTGGCGCGGACGGATGCTGCGAGCCCCCTGCTCGAACTGACCGCACAGGACGGCGTGCTCTCGGTCGAACCGCTGGAGAACCCGCCCTCCACCGATTACTTCGTGGCCGTCTACGAACCGGAGAACGGCGAGCTCCTCGCCAGCGCCGGAGGCCGCGGAGGCCCCGCCCCGGCGTTCCCCGAGACGTATCCGCTCGATCATGCGCAGTCGCAGGAACTCCAGATCAAGACGCTCCCGTCCGTCGAAGGCGACACGGCGTTCCGGACGACCGTGACCGTCCAGGAGCTGGGCAGCTCGGGCGTGCTGTACACGCAGATGGTGGCGGTGCCGCTCGCGACGGTGAACCGCACGATCGCCTCGTACATCGGGATCTACAGCATCCTCGCGATCCTCATCCTCGTGGGTGGCGCCGTCGCGACCCGCTACCTCGTCACCCTGACCTTCCGCAGCCTCGGGCAGGTCGAGTCCACCGCCGACGCCATCGCGGCCGGCGACTTCAGCCTGCGCATGACCGACATCGAGCCGACCACGACCGAAGTCGGCCGGCTCAAGACCGCGATCAACGCGATGCTCGACCGCGTCGACGCGGCGCTCTCGCAGCGCGACTCGACGGTGCGACAGATGCGGCGGTTCGTCGGCGACGCGAGCCACGAGCTGCGCACGCCGCTGGTCACCGTGCGCGGCTACGCCGAGCTGTACCGCATGGGCGCGATCCGGGGCGACGAGGACGTCGCGCAGTCCATGGATCGCATCGAGAAGGAGGCGATCCGCATGGGCGTCCTCGTCGAGGACCTGCTCGCGCTCGCCCGCCTCGACGAACGACGCGACGTGGTGATCGGCGCCGTCGATCTCCGCCCCATCGCGCGCGACGCGGCCCTCGACGTGCGCGCCGCCTCGCCGATGCGCCCCGTCACCGTCATCGACACGACGCTCGAAGAGCCGGCGCTGCCGCCCGAGGACGAGGCATCCGTCCCGCCCGAGACGAAGCGCCGCGCCGGCGGGCCGTCCGCCAGGGCGCGTGCCGGGGCGACATTGTCGCTGCTGCGCCGCCGGCCGAAGCCGGTGCCTGCGGCGGGCGCCGCGGGCGCCGAACTGCCGCCGCTGCTTCCGGATGCCGAGCCGCAGCCGCCCGCGGACGGGCTGCCGCCGATCGTGCTCGGCGATGAGAACCGCATCCGCCAGGTCGTGACGAACCTGCTCGGCAACGCGCGGCGCTACTCGTCGGAGGACTCCCCCGTCGAGCTGCGCGTCGGCGTGGACGTGCGCGATCGCATGGGCTGGATCGAGGTCATCGACCACGGCGAGGGCGTGCCCGACCAGATCAAGGACAAGATCTTCCAGCGGTTCTGGCGCGCCGACACGTCGCGCACGCGCGAGACCGGCGGCTCGGGGCTCGGCCTGTCGATCGTCGCGTCGATCGTCGAGGCGCTGCACGGGTCCGTCGACGTCGTCGACACGCCGGACGGCGGTGCGACCTTCCGCGTGGCGTTCCCGCTGGCCGACGCCCGCGACGCCGCCGAGCACCTCGACCTCGCGACGCAGCCGATGGCGAGGTTCACCGACGCTCCCGAATGAGCGTCTCCTCCCCAACCGCCGTTCGCGCCGCACCGTGCACAGATGACGATGGATGCTGCGACCCGGACCCGCCGGACGCCTAGCGTGGCTTCACACCGCGGGTTCGGCATCCGGCCGCCGCACGTTGATCAGGAGCCCCGAATGGCCGTCTTCACCGTCGACAGCGACACGATCCTCACTTCGACCGCCACCGTGCGGGGCACCATCGACCGGCTCCAGGCCGAGTCGAACGCGATGCTCGCGCAGCTCACCCAGCTGCAGTCCTCGTGGACCGGCTCGGCCTCGGTCGCGTTCGCGGGCGTCGTCGAGCAGTGGCGGGCGACGCAGCGCCAGGTCGAGGAGTCCCTGGCGAGCATCAACGCGTCGCTGGCGGCCGCCGGACGCCAGTACGCCGACACCGAGCTCGCCACCACCAGCCTGTTCCGCTGACCCCCCACCGGAACGCAGAACGACCCCTCCGGGAGGAGGGGCCGTTCTGTGAACGCGTTACGCGGTCGTGGAGTTCTGGATCAGAAGTCCATGCCACCGGTCGGGTCGCCGACGGGAGCGGCGGCCTTCTCGGGCTTGTCGGCGACAACGGCCTCTGTCGTGAGGAACAGGCCGGCGATCGACGCGGCGTTCTGCAGCGCCGAACGGGTCACCTTGGCGGGGTCGATGATGCCCTGCTGGAACAGGTCACCGTACTCGCCCGACGCGGCGTTGAGGCCGTGGCCCGCGGGGAGCTCCGACACCTTGTTCGCGACGACACCCGGCTCGAGACCGGCGTTGAGGGCGATCTGCTTCAGCGGAGCCTCGATCGCGACGCGCACGATGTTGGCACCGGTCGCCTCGTCACCCGAGAGCTCGAGCGCGTCAAGAGCCTTGCGGCCCGACTGGATGAGCGCGACGCCACCACCGGGGACGATGCCCTCCTCGACGGCCGCCTTCGCGTTGCGCACGGCGTCCTCGATGCGGTGCTTGCGCTCCTTGAGCTCGACCTCGGTGGCCGCGCCCGCCTTGATGACGGCCACGCCGCCGGCGAGCTTGGCGAGGCGCTCCTGCAGCTTCTCGCGGTCGTAGTCGCTGTCGGTGTTGTCGATCTCGCGACGGATCTGGGTCACGCGACCCTCGATCTGGTCGGCCTCGCCGGCACCCTCGACGATCGTGGTCTCGTCCTTGGTGACGATGACCTTGCGCGCACGGCCGAGAAGGTCGAGGGTGGCGTTCTCGAGCTTGAGACCGACCTCCTCGGTGATGACCTGGCCGCCGGTGAGGATCGCGATGTCCTGCAGCTGCGCCTTGCGACGGTCGCCGAAGCCGGGGGCCTTGACGGCGACCGACTTGAAGATGCCGCGGATCTTGTTGAGCACGAGCGTCGCGAGAGCCTCGCCCTCGACGTCCTCGGCGATGATGACGAGCTCCTTGCCGTCCTGGATCACCTTGTCGACGACGGGCAGAAGGTCCTTGATGTTCGAGATCTTCTGGTTCGCGATGAGGATGTACGGGTCCTCGAAGACCGCCTCCTGGCGCTCCGGGTCCGTGACGAAGTAGGGGTTGATGTAGCCCTTGTCGAAGCGCATGCCCTCGGTGAGCTCGAGCTCGGTGCCGAAGGTCTGCGACTCCTCGACGGTGACGACGCCTTCCTTGCCCACCTTGTCGATGGCCTCGGCGATCAGCTGGCCGATCTCCGGGTCAGCGGCCGAGATGGACGCGGTCGCGGCGATCTGGTCCTTGGACTCGACCTCCTTGGCCGACTCGAGCAGCTCCGCGGTGATGGCCGCGACAGCCTTCTCGATGCCCTTCTTGAGCGAGATGGGGTCGGCGCCGGCCGCGACGTTGCGCAGGCCCTCGCGCACGAGCGCCTGGGCGAGAACCGTGGCGGTGGTGGTGCCGTCACCGGCGACGTCGTCGGTCTTCTTGGCGACCTCCTTGACGAGCTCCGCGCCGATCTTCTCGTACGGGTCGTCCAGCTCGATCTCCTTGGCGATCGAGACACCGTCGTTCGTGATCGTGGGGGCGCCCCACTTCTTCTCGAGCACGACGTTGCGACCGCGCGGGCCGAGCGTCACCTTGACGGCGTCGGCCAGGGTGTTCAGGCCGCGCTCGAGGCCACGACGGGCCTCCTCGTCGAAAGCGATGATCTTTGCCATGTGTGTGTCGTCCCTCCGGAACGTTGGCTTGGGGTATTAGCACTCAACAAACGCGAGTGCTAAATCATTCTGGCACTCGACCCTATCGAGTGCAAGCCGCGAAGACGGATGCCGAAACGCAAGGAGACGGGATGCCTTCCGGCATCCCGTCTCCGATGTCGCTTCAGCGCGGACGCTGAGCCGCGGGGTTCAGACGACCCGTACGGCCTCGGCCTGCGGCCCCTTCTGGCCG
Source organism: Microbacterium sp. NPDC056044 (assembly GCF_042267145.1). Lineage (NCBI taxonomy): Bacteria > Bacillati > Actinomycetota > Actinomycetes > Micrococcales > Microbacteriaceae > Microbacterium > Microbacterium sp. NPDC056044. The sequence goes on from NZ_JBHJWZ010000003.1 coordinate 40,074, forward strand.
GAGCCGACCGTGAACTCGACGGTCTGCCCCTCCTCCAGAACGCGGAAGCCCGACATGTCGATGTTCGAGTAGTGGACGAAGACGTCCTGGCCGTCGGCGACGGTGATGAAGCCGAATCCCTTCTCGGCGTTGAACCATTTGACGGTGCCCTGGGTCATGCGTATCTCCTGTTGCCGGCGGTGCAGGGCTTCATCGTATGCAGGCCGAATCGGGGCATCCGCGCGTTTCGTCACTTGTTGACACGCAGGCACACAAGTGTTTACCCGCGCGAAACACGCGCTCGGCGGGTCAGGGCGTAGGAGCCGGCGACTGCCCCGCGGCGGTGCGGTCGAGGCCGATCACGACCGTGAGCTGCGGCACGCCCTCCGTGGTCGGGGGATACGCCTCGCTCTGCTCGATCGCGGCGCCGCCGATGACGCCCGCGAGGCCGGCCGCCGCCGCCTCGTCCGCGGGGTCGACGTAGAAGACGGTGGTCGTCGGGAAGTCCTGGGAACCGGCTTCGCCCGCGGTCACCTTGTCGTCGGTCCAGCCGGCGCCCACGACGACGTCCTTCATCTGCGTCGCGAGGCCCTGCTCGGGCGTCGCGTTGAGGATCATGACGTCGTAGTTCACGTCGACGACGGGCGTCACCTCGGGGACCGGCTCGACGGTCGGGGCGGGGGTGGGGGCGAACTCGATGCGGCCCGACGCCAGGAGGGTGCCGAAGATGCCGACGACGATGAGCACGACGGTCGCGAGCGCCGCCCACAGCAGCACCACCCATCCGCGCATACGCGGGTTCTCCGCCCGATGGGCGCCGACGCGGTCCGTCTCCGGCACATCGTCGAAACGATCCCGGGGGTAGTTGGTGGTCGGCACCCGTCGATGTTACCCGTCAACCCCTGGCAGGCCGCCCGGCAGCGCCCGCGTGGCGTGGCGCGGGATCAGCGGACGTCGGCGGCGCGGCCGGCGCGCTCGTGCAGCCGCGCTTCACGCAGCCGGCGCAGCCGCTTCACGAGCATGGGGTCGTGCTCCTGCGCCTCGGTCGTGTCGATGAGGCGGCCGAGCAGCTGGTAGTACCGGGCCGGCGACAGGCCCAGGTCGGCGCGAATGGCTTCTTCCTTGGCCCCCGCGTGCCGGCGCCACTCGGCCTCGAAGTCGAGGATGGCGCGGTCGCGGTCGGTCAGGGGCACGCGTCCACGCTAGCCCGCAGCATCCGTTCCTCCCGTGCGCCACGCGCGCCAGCGCACGAACGAGCCGAGCGGGTCGACCGCGGCGAGCGCCCGGCCGTCGCGCCCGAGCACGAAGCCACCCCACGACGCGGCATCGACGGGAGGCTGCCACCGGTCATGGAGAGCCGGCGGGTCGATCGTGATCCACACCGCATCGAGGTCGCGGACGGCGTCGAGCAGGCGCTCGCGACCCGCCCGCGGGATGTGCGGCAGCACGCCCGGGGTCGTGACGACGAGCGTCGCACCGGCCGGTGCGAGGGCGGCCACGGCGCGCAGCACCTCCGGGTCGGACGCGTCGCCGGCGATCAGATGCGGCGGGTCGGCTGCGGCGATGTCGAGGGCCGCGGTGATCCGGTCGGCGCGCCCCGCCTCGCCCGGCCACACGAGGCTCGTGAGGAACCTCCGGTCGCCCTCGTCGGCAGCGTCGAGCGGCTCGAGGTCGATGCCCGCGCGCCACACCACGTCCGGCAGCCGCAGCGGCGGCTCGCCGGCGACCTCGCACTCCAGCACCACCGTCGACAGACCGTCGGCGGGGTCGAGCGCCGTGACCCCCGTGCTCCCCCGGTAGCGGTACGAGTAGCGGTCGGGGTAGAGGCAGAGCCCGGCGCTCGCGCCGAGTTCGAGCAGCGCGATCGGCCCCTCGATCGTCGCGAGGGCCGGAAGCAGGGCCGCGCACCGCTGCGGTTCGTTGGTCTGGAGGCGGCGGACGGATGCCTCGGCCACGACCTCGTCGGCATGCGCGACGAGCCACGCGGCCCAGGTCGGGAACGGGTCCTCGGGCGCCCCGAGCATACGGGTGACCGCGAACACGAGCGGCGGCTGCCGGTGCGTCGCGGGGATGCGGGCGAGGATCCGCGCGACACCGGGATCGGCGGCCACACCGGCCGCCCACGCGGAGTACAGCGCGGATCGTCCCGGCGCCTCGTCCCGCGCGAAGCGGCCGTAGCGCTCGACGACGGCGTCGACCTCTTCGCCCCTGGTCTCGTCCACGCCCCACATCCTCCCGCACCCCGGGCCGCCGCATCCGCCCCACCGCCCCGGCGGCTGGGGTTGAATGGAGGGTGGCCGTCGTCCGCGGCCGAGGAGGAACCATGACCTACGCCGTCGACAAGAGCGAAGCCCAGTGGCGCGAAGACCTGACGCCCGACCAGTACGCGGTGCTGCGGCAGGCGGGCACCGAGCGGCCGTGGACCGGCGAGCTGCTCGACGAGAGCCGCGCCGGCCTCTACACGTGCGCGGCGTGCGGCGCCGAGCTGTTCCAGAGCGGCACGAAGTTCGATTCGCACTGCGGCTGGCCGAGCTTCTACGAGTCGATCCGCCCGGAGGCGGTCGAGCTCATCGAAGACAACAGCCACGGGATGGTCCGCACCGAGGTGCGCTGCGCGAACTGCGGCTCGCACCTGGGACACGTATTCCCCGACGGCTTCGGCACGCCGACCGGCGACCGCTACTGCATGAACTCGATCTCGCTGCAGTTCACGCCGGGCGAAGAGGCGGGAGCGTGATGTCCAGCGCCCTCGACGCCGCACTCGCCCGCCGCTCCTGGTCGAAGGTCACCGACGAGGCGCCGACGCACGACGAGCTCCTCGACTTCGTCGCCGCCGCCGGCCGCGTCGCCGACCACAAGTCGCTGCACCCGTGGCGGCTCATCGAACTGCGCGGCGCCGACCGCCAGCGGCTGGGCCGGGCGATCAACAAGGCCGAGGGCGACAAGGGCTCGTCGTCGAAGCCGCTGCGCGCGCCCCTGCTCATCGCGGTGGTCGCCAGCTACGGCAACACCCACAAGGTGCCGAAGTGGGAGCAGGAGGCCGTCGCCTCCGGTGTCGCGCACGTCCTGAGCCTGGTGCTCGACGAGGCCGGCTGGGGCGTCTTCTGGCGCACCGGCGACTACACCCGCTCGAAGGCCGTCGCGAAGGCCCACGGCCTCAAGAAGAACGAGGAGCTCCTCGGCTGGCTCTACGTCGGCGGCAAGCCGAAGCGCACGCGCGCGACCCGGCGCAAGGGCGTCGACGCGACGCGCTTCCTCAGCCGCATGCCCAAGGGCTGAGGGATGCCGCGGCCCGCCGCGCGCCGATGATCCGGCGTGCGATCGGGTCGGTGTCGCGGCGTCAGCAGAATCCGGCGATCCCGTGCCACGCCTGGTGGTTCCCGCTCACGCCCTCGCGCAGCACCGCCGCCTCGATCAGCCCGTACGGGCGATCGGCCGCGTAGAACACCTCGTTCGGGTTGTCGAGCCCGAAGGGGGCCAGGTCCACCGCGAAGTGGTGGAGGTTCGGCATCGAGAACCGGATCTCGTCGATCTCGGCGCGCGCCTCGAGCACGCGCCGGCCCATCTCGTACAGGGTCTGCTGCAAAGCGAGCGAGTGCGTCCGGGCGAACGTCTCGAGCAGCAGCCGCCGCACGTCGGCGAACACGTCGTCGAAGCCGACGTCGGGGCTGCCGTAGCGCCACCTCGCCGTGACCGAGGTGGCGAGGAGGCGGTCGTCCGTCTCGGCGAGCGTCGTGTACCGGTCGCGCACGAACCCGCGGAACTCGGATCCGGCGGACTTCAGCACCGCGAGGTCGCGCAGCCCCGAGATGACGGTCGCCTCGGCTCCGACGAACGTGACCACGGCGGTGCGCACCTCGGTGCCGCCCCGCACGAACGAGTGGTCGTGCCCCTCGCCGTCCACGGGGATGCGGTTCCAGGTGTACTGCTCGGCCTCCCATCTCCCCCCGGTGACCCAGGCGAACTCGCCGGTGAAGTGGCGCCCCAGCCGCAGCAGGAACTCCTCCGGCGCGCCGACGCCGTCGCGGGCGAACGCGAACACCGTGTTCTTCTGGGTGTCGGTGGCGACGATCCGCGCGTTGTCGCCCTCGGTGTGGGCCGCGGTGAAGTCGCCGCGCAGCTGCGAGGTCACGTCGAGGTCGGTGATCGAGTGCCTCGGGCGGTCCCGGTCGATCCGGACGAGCCGCACCTCGGCCTTGCCGTACTGGTTCGCTCCGAGCACGATGCCGGACTCGGACTCGGACACGTCAGTTCCCCCGGTAGGTCGAGTACGCGAACGGGCTGAGCAGCAGCGGCACGTGGTAGTGCTGCCCGCCGTCGGTGACCGCGAAGTCGATCGACACGACCGGGTAGAACGTCTCGCGCCCTGCGGCGGCGAAGTAGTCCCCCGTCGCGAACGTCAGCCGGTACGTGCCGGCGGCGAGCCTCTCCGGGCCGAGGTCGGCGATCCGGCCGGCCTCGTCGGTGACGCCCGAGGCGACCTCGGCACCGTCCGCCGTGGCGAGCACCACGTCGATCCCCCGCGCAGGGCCCCCGACCGCAGCATCCAGCACATGCGTGGTGATCTGGCTCATGAACCGATGATCCCTTCGAGTCGGAGGACGGCGATCTGCCGCAGCTGCTCCGCCACGACCGGGATCTCCTCCTCCTCAGTGTGGGCCAGTCGCCCGTTCAGCGCACCGAGGATCTCGTCGGCGCTGCGCCCGGCCGCACGGATGAGGAAGACCCGCGAGAACTTCTCCTCGTAGGCGCGATTGCCGGCGGCGAGCGCGGCCGCGACATCCGAGGTCGGCTCGCCGAGTCCCGCCTGTTCGGAACGGGAATGGGATGCCTCGGCCCCGCCGCCGCGCGGGCGCTCGCCGATGCGGGGGTGATGGGCGAGGGCGCCGTCGATCTCGGTCACCGTCCACGGTGCGGCGCTCGCACGCGCGGTCTCGAGGAGCTGCTCGACCGTGGCGTACGGACGGCCCGCGACGACGGCGTCCACCCAGCGGTCGATGTCGGCGCAAGGACGCACGGCCGCCCGTGCGGCCTCGTCGCCGAGCCGGTTGAACGCGTCCAGCTTCATCGCTGCACCGTGAGGGCGAAGCCGGTGGGCTCAGGCCGCGAGCTGCGCGCGGAGGCGGTCCACGTGGCCGTTCGGGTCGACCCGGTACTCGGCGGACTGCACGGTGCCGTCGGCATCCAGCACGAACGTCGATCGGATGAGGCCGACGCGCTCCTCGCCGTTCACGACCTTGGTGCCCCACGCGCCCCATGCCTCGGCCACGGCGTGGTCCTCGTCGGAGAGGAGCGGGAACTCCAGCTGCTCGGCCTCGGCCCACTCGGCGAGCCGCTCGACGGAGTCCGGCGAGATGCCCACGACGGCGACACCGGCCGCCTGCAGCGACGCGAGGTTGTCGCGGAAGTCGCAGGCCTCGGTGGTGCAGCCGGGGGTGAACGCGGCGGGGTAGAAGTACACGATGACGCGCCGGCCGGCGAAGTCCTCTGGGCGCACCACCGTGCCGGTCGCGTCGGGCAGCGCGAAGCCGGGGTTGGCGTCGCCGGCCTGCAGCTGCGTGGTGCTCGGCGGGGTGCTGTCTGCCATGTCGTGCGTCCCTTCGACGGCGTGTCGCTCGGTGGCGCCGGTCACGGCTGGGGTCCCCCGAACGCGCGTGCCGGCTCCTCGATCTTCGGCGCCCGGCCGGGCCGGGGCAAGTCCCGGCCGGGGGGGGTCAGGCTGCGCCGCGGCGCAGCAGGCGACCCCGCGGCTCGGCGAAGTCGACGCGCTCGCCCCGCACGAAGGTCTCGCGCACGACGCCGCGGAGGGCCCGGCCGTCGTACGGCGAGAGCGGGTTCTTGTGGTGCAGGCGTGCGACGTCGACCACGAACCCGGCGTCTGGGGCGAACACCGCCAGGTCGGCGTGGCCGCCGACGGCGATCCTGCCCTTGCGGGCGAGACCCGCGACGGCGGCCGGTGCCGCCGACATCCACTCCACCACCCTCTCGAGCGGGATGCCGCGCCGCCGCGCCTCGGTCCAGACCACCGGCAGCCCCAGCTGCAGCGACGCGACGCCGCCCCACGCGACGGCGAAGTCGCCGTGGTCGAGGTCTTTCAGGTCGCTGGTCGCGGGCGAGTGATCGCTGACGATGCTGTCGATCGTGCCGTCGAGAAGCCCCTCCCAGAGCCGATCGCGGTTGGCCGCCTCGCGGATCGGCGGGCAGCACTTGAACGCCGTCGCGCCGTCGGGCACGTCCTCCGCGCTCAGCGTCAGATAGTGCGGGCACGTCTCGACGCTGAGGCGCACCCCGTCGCGCCGGGCGGCCGCGATGAGGGGCAGCGCGGCGGCCGACGACAGGTGCAGGATGTGCGCGCGGGCGCCGGTGCGCCGCGCACGGTCGATCACCGCGGCGATCGCGATGTCCTCGGCGGCGTGCGGGCGCGAGGCGAGGAACCGGTTGTAGCGGGTGCCGCCCGCCGGCGGCGCGTGCGCGATCGTCGCGGCGTCCTCCGCGTGCACGAGGAGCAGCCCGCCGATTCCGGCGAGCTCGGCCATGTCGCGCTCCAGTTCGCCGGCGTCGAGCGGCGGGAACTCGTCCACGCCCGAGGGCAGCAGGAAGCACTTGAACCCGAACACCCCGGCCTCGTGCAGCGGCCGCAGGTCGCTCGTGTTGCCGGGGATCGCCCCGCCCCAGAACCCGACGTCGACGAACACCTGGTGCAGCGCGGCCCGTCGCTTGATCTCCAGCGCCGCCACCGAGACCGTCGGCGGGATGCTGTTGAGCGGCATGTCGATGATGGTGGTGACACCGCCCGCCGCCGCGGCCTTCGTGGCCGACGCGAACCCCTCCCATTCGGTGCGCCCGGGTTCGTCCACGTGCACGTGCGTGTCGACGAGGCCGGGCAGCAGCGTCTCGTCGTCGCCGAGCGTGACGACCTCTCGACCCTCGAGTTCCGCGCCCAGCGGCTCGATCGCGGCAATCTCGCCACCGGTGACGCCGACCTCGCACGGGCGGAAGCCACCCTCGATGAGCACGCGCCGGGCGCGGATGACGAGGTCGTGGCGCAGCATCCATCCCCTCCTCTCGCGACTCCCCCGCACCCGTCAGGTGAGCCGGATCTGGCGGTTCACGTCCTTGTACAGCAGGTACCGGAACGGCTCGGGGCCGCCGGCGTAGCAGGCCTGCGGGCAGAAGGCCCGGAGCAGCATGTAGTCGCCGGCCTCGCACTCGACCCAGTCGTCGTTGAGCCGGTAGACGGCCTTGCCTTGCAGCACGTAGAGGCCGTGCTCCATGACGTGGGTCTCGGCGAACGGGATCGAGCCGCCCGGCTGGAACGTGACGATGTTGACGTGCATGTCGTGCGAGAGGTCGTCGGGGTCGACGAAGCGCGTCGTCGCCCACGCGCCGTCGGTGCCGGGCATGGCGCGGGGCTCGACGTCCTGGTCGCGCGTGACGAACGAGGCCGGCGCGGGGACGCCTTCGACCCGTTCGTAGGCCTTGCGGATCCAGTGGAAGCTCGTTGGCTCCTCACCGTCGTTGGCCAGCGACCACTCCGCGCCCGGCGCGACGAACGCGTATCCGCCCGGCTCGAGCACGTGCCGCTCCCCCGCGAGCGTGAGGGTGAGCGCGCCCGCCGTGACGAACACGACGCCCTCGACTCCGCGCTCGTACTCGGGCATCCCGGCGCCGCCGCCGGGCGCGATCTCGACGATGAGCTGCGCGAACGTCGTCGCCGAACCCGCGATCGGGCGCGCGAGGATCCACGACCGCGTGCGCGCGAAGCCGGGCAGGTTACTCGTCACGATGTCGCGCAGCACGCCCTTCGGGAGGAACGTGTACGCCTGCCGCACGACTGCCCGGTCGGTGAGCAGCGCGGTCTGCGGCGGCAAGCCGCCCGGCGGGGTGGCGTAGGTCATGCGTGCTCCTCTGTGGTGGCGTGCGCCGGCCGCGCGAGTGCGGCCAGCGCCGCGAGATCGAGGCCGGTGGCCAGGGTCAGGTCGGTCTCGGTGACGGCTCCGCAGGCGACGCCGCGCACGACGAAGCCGGCGAGGGCGCGGACGGTGGCCGGCTCGTCGAGCACCGCCCCACCGCTGCCGGCAGCACCGTCGCCGCCGTTGGCATAGGCGCGCAGGCGCGCGGCGGCGGGCGCGAACCCCTCGCGGTAGAACAGGGTGTTCGCGACGAACCGCGGCACGAGCTGCGCCGGGTGCAGGTCCCAGCCCTGGAAGAAGCCGCGCTCGAGGGATCGCCGGGTGAGCAGAGCGCTGAGGCGCCAGGCCGCGCGCACCGCGTTCTCATCGCCGACCGGGAGGATGTTCGTCGACCCGTCCGACAGCCGCACACCCGTCTCGGCCGCCGCGACCTGCATGACGCTCTTCGCGTGGTCGGCCGCCGGGTGGTCCAGCGCCTGGTGCCCCGGCGCGATGCCGAGCGCGGCGCTGTAGTCGTACGTGCCGTAGTGCAGCCCGCTCACCCGCCCGCCCGCCGCGTGGATGGCGCGGGGCAGCGGCGACGTGCCGTCTGCGCCGAGCACGAGCTGCGGCGTCTCGACCTGCAGCTCGAACCGCAGCCGCCCCGCCGCCAGCCCGTGGTGCTGCTCGAGGCGATCGCAGAGCTGCGCCATCGCCTCGACCTGCGCGACCGTGGTCACCTTCGGCAGGGTGAGCACGAGGCCGTCCGGCAGGCCTCCGCCGTCGAGCAGGGCTCCCACGAAGAGATCGAGAGAACGGATGCCGCGCTCCCGCGTCGCACGCTCGAGGCCCTTGATGCGGATGCCGAAGAAGGCCGGCGCCTCACCGCCCGCGACGGCCTCGAGCAGCTGCTCCGCCGCCCGGCGGACATCCGCGTCCTCGGTCCGGTCGCCGCGGTCGCCGTAGCCGTCCTCGAGGTCGAGGCGCAGGTCCTCGATGGGCTCCGTCTCGAGCTTCGCCGTGACCAGCCGCGCGACGTCGCCCGCGAACTCCTCGGGCACGGCCAGCTCCCTGATGACGACGGTCATGCCGCCGTGCGCCGTGACCGCGTCGAGCGCCGCGGCGCCCCACTCGCGCGGGAGCGCCGGGGTGTACCGGTCGGCCGGCACGTAGACCGTGTGCACGGGCTGCCGGGCGCCGTCATCGCCCGGGTACTGCTCGGCGAGAAGGCGATCGGTCGGCGCGAGCAGGCGGTCGAGGCCCTCGAGGTCGTCCCGCGTCAGCGCCCGGATCGCACCACGGTGCGGTCGTGCGCCGTCGTCGGCGCGCGACGGGAGGTGCGACGGCGCCCCCTTCGGCACGGTCTCAGCATGCCACCCCGCGCTGCGGCATGGGGTGCGGCCGACCGCGATCGGTCGTCAGCGGCCGCGCCGCGGCATCCGTCTCCACGGCACCGCCGCCACGACCACCGACAGGATCGCGAGCGTCGACATGAGCAGCGAGGCGCCGAGCGTCGGCGCCGCCTCGGTCGGCCAGATCGCATCGATCAGCACCGACGTGACGACCTGGCCGACGACCGTGCCGAGGCCGAGGAGCAGCACGCCCGTGTAGGGCACGAGCGCCGCCGCGAGGAAGATGTACGTCACGCCGATGACGCCGCCGACGTACAGCCACGGCTCGGTCGGGAACGACGTCGGCGGACCCGCGACCGCGGTGTGGATGAGCTCGGCGGCGCCGAGCACCGCCGTGCCGCCGATGAAGTTGACGAGCGTCGCGGTGAGCGGCGTGCCGACGCGCTGGCGCAGGCGCCCGTTGACGGCGGACTGCCACGCGATGCCCGCGCCCACGAGGAACGGCAGCACGAGCAGCAGCGGCGGGGCATGCACGCCGCCGGCGAGCGACACCCCCGCGGCGAGCACCGCGAGCGCTCCGCCGACCAGGCGCGCAGGCGTCACCGCGACGATGCCTGCGGGGCCGACCCCGGCACGGTCCAGTAGCAGGCCGCTCACCGTCTGGCCGGCCACCACGCCGACCGTGAACAGTGCGACGCCGATGATGCCGACCGCCAGCGACTGCGTGGCGACCGAGAGGGCGCCGGCGACCCCGCCGCACAGCATCCAGATCGGGATGCTGCGTGCCCTGAGCCCCGTGACCAGCGCGCCGAAGCCGCGCCGGCCCTGCGGGAGCGCGACCGACAGCACGACGAGCACGAGCAGCCCCGAGCCGAACGAGATCACCGCGGCGGCGAACCCGTCGCCGATCCGCACCCCGAGCTGGCCGTTGATGCGCGCCTGCACCGCGGTGAGGACGCCGATGAGGGCGGCGCCGCCGAGACCGATCCAGACGGGCAGGCGGCGTTCGGTCACCCGATCCATCCTCTCCTGCGCGTGGGGCTGGAGAGGGCCGCCGGGCGCGGGCCCGCGACGATTCCCCGGAAACTGGTGCCGACTACAGGACTTGAACCTGCAACCCCCGTATTACAAGTACGGTGCGCTACCAATTGCGCCAAGTCGGCAGAGCGTCCAGTCTAGCGGCGCCCGCGCGAGGACCCGGTCAGGGGGCCGTCGGAGTCGGCGTGGGGGTCGGCGTCGCCTTGTAGTAGGCGTCGCTCGCGACCGTCAGCACGAACTGCGCGAACTCCTTGGGGTCGCCCAGCTTGCCGACGTACTGCGTGCCGTTGACCAGCACCATCGGCGTGCCGGTGAGGGCCGCGCCGTCGGTGCCGGGAAGCTCCTTGAGCGCCTGCTCGGTCGCCGACTTGGCCCACGACGCGTACGCCTGGTCCTCGATGCACGTGCGCACGACCTTCGGGCCGTCGAGGCCCGTGGCCTGGGCGAGGTCCGCGAGCTTCTCGTCGCTGAGGCCGTCGGAGTCGACCTCGGGCTGCTGGCGCAGCAGCGCGTCGTTGAACGCGAAGAAGTAGTCGGGCGAGTGCTGGGCGACGCACGCGGCGGCGCCGGCGGCGCGCAGCGAGTACTTCGTGCCGTTCGACTTCGCGGTGAGCATGGCCACCGGGTAGTACGTGAGCGTCGCGGCGCCGTCATCGACCCACTGCGACAGCTGCTTCATGTTCGCGAGCTGGAACTCGCGCGAACCGGTCGAGAGGTAGTCGACGTACACGCGGATGTCGACGGACGGCGCCTCCGTGGGCGTGGCCTCGGGCGTCGGCTCGGTCTCCGGGGTCGTCGACGCCTCGCCTTCGATGAGGCCGCCGGCGCCGGAGTCGGTCGCGACGCCGGCCCCGGTGACGTCGCTGACGACGAACCCGCCGTCGACGCCCTTGGCGGGGGCCATGGTCGGCTTCGAGGCGCTCGACGAGACGGTCCAGGTCACCACGACGGCGATGACGGCCACGAACGCGACAGCGACGGCGACGAGCGACGTGCGACGGATCAGCCGCGCTCGGGACTGGCGGGCCTTCACCTGCTGCGCCTTCTCACGCACGGCGTCGCGGCGCTCGCTCGGCGCGGCGTTCTGTGACTCGTCGCTCGACATGGGACCTCTCGGGGCGGAAAGAATGCCGGTGTTCCGGCGGGGCCAGACGGGAAAGCGGCCGTCCACGATGCTAGTCAGCCACCCTGGGAAATGCCCAGACGCAGGCTCCGCGCGCGCCGTGTCATACTGTTCGTGCGCCCGATGGCGGGCGTGCGGGCAAGCCCCCGCTATTCCATCACTACGGATCGTCCGGCACGTACCTGCCGGTGAAGGAGAAAAAACATGGCGTCCGTCACGTTCGACAACGCAACCCGCCTGTACCCCGGGGGCACGCGCCCCGCTGTGGACAAGCTCAACCTCGAGGTCGCCGATGGCGAGTTCCTCGTTCTCGTCGGCCCGTCGGGCTGCGGAAAGTCCACGTCGCTGCGCATGCTGGCCGGCCTCGAAGAGGTCAACTCGGGCCGCATCCTGATCGGCGACCGCGACGTCACCGACGTCCCCCCGAAGGACCGCGACATCGCGATGGTCTTCCAGAACTACGCGCTGTACCCGCACATGACGGTGGCCGAGAACATGGGCTTCGCGCTCAAGATCGCCGGCGTCGGCAAGGAAGAGCGCGCCGCCCGCGTGCTCGAGGCCGCCAAGCTGCTCGACCTCGAGGAGTACCTGACCCGCAAGCCGAAGGCCCTCTCGGGTGGTCAGCGTCAGCGCGTCGCCATGGGCCGCGCCATCGTGCGTCAGCCGCAGGTGTTCCTCATGGACGAGCCGCTGTCGAACCTCGACGCGAAGCTCCGTGTCCAGACCCGTACGCAGATCGCGTCGCTCCAGCGCCGCCTCGGCGTCACGACGGTCTACGTCACGCACGACCAGACCGAGGCCCTCACCATGGGCGACCGCATCGCGGTCCTCAAGGACGGCCTCCTGCAGCAGGTCGGCACCCCGCGCGACCTGTACGAGAAGCCGAACAACGTGTTCGTCGCCGGCTTCATCGGCTCGCCCGCCATGAACCTGTTCCCGGCGCACATCGCCGAGGGCGGCGTGCAGTTCGGCGACAAGGTCGTGGGCGTCGAGGCCGACACGCTGGGCAAGGCCCACGGCACCGAGGTCACCATCGGCGTCCGCCCTGAGGACATCCAGGTCGCTCCCGAGGACGGCCAGGGCCTCACGGTCACCGTCGACCTCGTCGAGGAGCTCGGCGCCGACGGCTACCTCTACGGCCACGCCGATGTCGCCGGCAAGCGCACCGACATCGTCGCCCGCGTCGACGGCCGCCGTCACCCGATGGCCGGCGACAAGGTCACGCTGGCTCCGGTTCCCGGTCACGTGCACGTCTTCGACATCGAGTCGGGCGAGCGCCTCACCGACAAGGCGATCGCTGCGGCGTAACCGCTGATTCGTTTCGCGACGGCGCGGGTGGGAGCAGATCCCCCCGCGCCGTCGCTCGTTCTCCAGGAGGCTTCGTGCCCGACGCCCTGAGCATCACCGCCTCGAGCGTGGACCCCGGGCTGCTGACGCTGCCGTGGTCGACGCCGCTCGGGGACTGGCCGTCGAGCCACATCGTCTTCCTGCCGAAGGGCATCTCGCGCCACCTGGTGCGGTTCGCCAACCTCTCGGGCCGCGTGGTCGCCATCAAGGAGACCACCCAGGCCATGGCGCAGCGCGAGTACGACATGCTCGGCAACCTCGCCCGCCTGGACGTGCCGTGCGTCGAGCGCGTCGCGGTGATCGCCGGGAGGACGGATGCTGCGGGCGAGCCGCTCCCCGCGGCTCTCGTGACCGCGCACCTGAAGTTCTCGCTCCCCTACCGCGCCCTGTTCACGCAGGTTCTGCGCCCCGACACCGCCACACGCCTCGTGGACGCGCTGGCGCTGCTCCTCGTGCGCCTGCACAACGTCGGGTTCTTCTGGGGCGACGTGTCGCTGTCGAACACACTGTTCCGCCGCGACGCGGGCGCGTTCGCTGCCTACCTCGTCGACGCCGAGACCGGCGAGCTGCACGAGAGCGGCCTGACGCCGGGCCAGCGCGCGCACGACCTGGACGTCGCCCGCACCAACATCGCGGGCGAGATCATGGACCTCGAAGCCGGCGGCCGCCTCGAGGGCGGCGTCGACGCGATCGCGATCGCCGACGGCATCGTGTCGGCGTACCACTCGCTGTGGGCGGCGCTCACCGACGAGGAGACGTTCCGCGCCGACGAGGCCTACCGGCTCACCGAGCGCGTGCAGCGGCTCAACGACCTCGGCTTCGACATCGGCGAGATGTCGATCCAGGCCACGGCCGACGGCACCCGCGTGTCGATCCAGCCGAAGGTCGTCGACGCCGGCCACCACCAGCGGCGTCTGCTGCGCCTCACCGGCCTCGACGTCGAAGAGAACCAGGCACGCCGCCTGCTCAACGACCTCGACGAGTTCCGCGTGCGCGTCTCGCGCCACGGCGACGACGAGGAGATGGTCGCCCACGAGTGGCTCACGCGCGTGTTCGAGCCTGTCGTCCGGGCGATCCCGTGGGACCTGCGCTCGAAGCTCGAGCCCGCCGAGGTGTTCCACCAGCTGCTCGAGCACCGCTGGTACCTGTCGCAGGCGAAGGGCAAGTCGGTGCCCCTCGCCGAGGCGCTCACCAGCTACATCGACAACGTGCTGCGCCACCGCCGCGACGAGGCGACCCTGATGGGTCCGCCGACCGAGACCGTGTCGCTGTCGATCATCACGTCGTCGATCCCCGTCGTCGACGACGACGAGGACGACATCGACTGGCGCGACCTGGTCTGATCCGTCGGGTCAGTACCCGACGGTGAACCGCTTGCGAGGGTGCTGCGGGTTCTCGATCTCGTCGACGATCGCGACGGCGAGGTCCTCGCCCGAGATGTACGACTCGCCCTCGGCGTCGGTGACGATCACGTCGCCGCCGGTGCGGTACTCGCCGGTGCGCTCCCCCGGGTTGTATGCGCCGAAACCGCCGGCCGGGTGGATGTAGAACCAGTCGAGCGACTCGGGCGCCTCCTTGAGGTCCTCGAGCACGCCGATGGCCTCGAGGGCCTCGGGCTTGTAGTCCTCGGTGAACGAGGGCAGGTCGACGATGCGCTCGCCCCCCTCGGTGACGAGGCTGCCGCCGGCGCCGCCGATGACGCCGAGGCGCACGCCCTCGGGCAGCAGCGCGGCGAGCGCGGCGATGTTCGGACGCACCAGGCCCTGCATGTCGCCACGAGCGGGAACCGTCGACACGACCACGTCGACACCCACGATCTGCGCGAGCAGGTCGGGCACATCGGTCAGCGAGCCCTCGACGTAGAGCGCACCCTCGTGGCGCTCCGCGGGGATGCGGCGGGCGATCGAGAGCACGCTGTGCCCCCGGCTCACCGCCTCCGCGACGAGGTGACGGCCGGCGTATCCCGAGCCCCCGATGACGGCGATGCGTGCCATGTCATGCCCCTTCCGCGGCGCCCAGCGCCCGCAGCGTCGAAACCTGGTACAGAGCGACGGATGCCGCGATCCCGGCGTTGAGCGACTCGGTCGCCGACGAGATCGGGATCGACACGATCTGGTCGCACGTCTCGGTCACGAGGCGCGAGAGGCCCTTGCCCTCGGAGCCGACCACGATCACGACAGGGCGATCGGCGAGCTCGAGCGCCGGGAGCGACACGTCGCCGCCGCCGTCGAGGCCGAGCACAAACACGCCCTGCTTCTTGAAGTCCTTGAGCATCGCCGTGAGGTTGGAGGCGAGGGCGACCGGCACGCGGGCCGCCGCGCCCGCGCTGGTCTTCCACGCGGCCGAGTTGACGCTCGCCGAGCGGCGCTGCGGCACGATGACCGCCTGCCCGCCGAAGGCCGCGGTCGAGCGGAGGATCGCACCGAGGTTGCGCGGGTCGGTGATGCCGTCGAGCGCGACGAACAGCGGCGTCTGGCCCTCGTCGATCACCTTCTCGAGCAGGTCCTGCGGGTGGGCGTACTCGTACGGCGGCACCTTCAGGGCCACGCCCTGGTGCACGCCGTCGAAGCCGGCCATGCGGTCGAGCTCGGGGCGCGTGACCTCGAGCACCGGGATGTCGCGGTGCGTGGCGATCGCGAGCATCTCCTTGACGCGGTCGTCCATCTCGACGCGCTGTGCGATGTAGAACGCGGTGGCGGGGATCTTCGCCCGCAGCGCCTCGAGCACGGAGTTACGGCCGGTGACCGTCTCGGTGTCGTCGTCCTTCTTCGCGGGGCGCGACGACCGCGGCGCGGACTGCCCGGGCTTGCCGGTGCCGCCGGCGGCGGCGTACCGCTCCGCGGCGGCCTTGCGCTTGCCGGCCGGGTGCCATGCGCGGTCCTCGGCCTTGGGGGTCGGCCCGCGGCCTTCGAGCGAGCGCTTGTTCTTGCCGCCCGAGCCCTTGGTGGGGCCCTTGCCGCCCTTGCTTGCGCCGGGGCGCCCTGGCTTAGCCATCAGTTCTCCTTCACGCGGGCCGCAGCCCGTCCGTTGCTGTCCGCCGGGCGTGGAGCGTCGGCGACACTCCAGTGCGTCCCGTCGGGACCGTCTTCGAGGGCGATGCCGGCCGCCGCGATCGCGTCGCGGATGCGGTCGGCGGCCGTCCAGTCCTTGGCCGCGCGCGCGTCGGAGCGCTGCGCGATCATCGTCTGCACGAGAGCATCGAGAGCGGATGCCTCGGCCGACGCGTCCGTCGACCGCCACTGCGGATCGAGCGGGTCGATGCCGAGCACGCCCGCCATCACGGCGACATCGGCGAAGGCGCGCAGCGCCGCGTCGCGGTCTCCGGCGTCGAGTGCGGTGTTGCCGTCGCGCACGGTCTCGTGCAGCACGGCGAGTGCCTGGGGCACCCCGAGGTCGTCGTCGAGCGCCGCAGCGAACGCGGCCGGGACCGCAGCATCCACCCGCACATCGTCTGCCCCGCGGAGCGTGCGGATCGCGCGCTCGAGGAAGGTGCGGATGCGCTCGAGCGCCGCCTCGGCCTCGTCGAACGTCGACGGCGTGATGTCGAGGCTGGACCGGTAGTGCGCGGCGGCGAGCGCGTAGCGCACCACCAGGGGGTCGCGTTCGCGGAGCAGGTCTTCGGCGAGGACGAAGTTGAACAGCGACTTCGACATCTTCTGCGCGCCGACGGTCACGAGGCCGTTGTGCACCCAGTAGCGCGCGAAGCCGTCGCCGGCCGCCGTCGACTGTGCAAGCTCGTTCTCGTGATGGGGGAAGCGCAGATCGAGCCCGCCGCCGTGGATGTCGAACTCGGCGCCGAGGTAGCGACGTGCCATCGCCGAGCACTCGATGTGCCAGCCCGGGCGTCCGTCTCCCCAGGGCGATGCCCACGTCGCCGACGCCGGCTCGTCGGTCTTGGCGCCCTTCCACAGGGCGAAGTCGCGGGGATCGCGCTTGCCGCGCGGGTCGGCGTCGGCAGCCGGCTCCATCGCGTCGATCGACTGGTTCGTGAGCGACCCGTAGTCCGTCCACGACCGGACGTCGAAGTAGACGTCGCCCGCGGCATCCGTCCCCTCCGCCGCGGCGTAGGCGTGACCCGCCGCGATGAGCCGCTCGATGAGCTCCTGCATCTGCGGGATCGACGCCGTCGCGCGCGGCTCGTACGTCGGCGGGAGGATGCCGATCGCGGTGTAGGCGCGGGTGAACTCGAGCTCCATGCGGTACGCGAGCGCCCACCAGGGCTCGCCGTCGGTCGCGTTCGCCAGCACCTTGTCGTCGATGTCGGTGACGTTGCGCACGAACGTGACGCGACCGTACCGGTGGGTGAGCCATCTGCGGAGGATGTCGAAGCTCAGTGCGCCGCGCAGATGACCGATGTGAGGACCGGACTGCACCGTCGGGCCGCAGACGTAGATCGTGACGTTTCCGGGGTCGAGGGGCACGAAGTCGCGCAGGGTCTGCGCCTTGGTGTCGTACAGCTGAACCGTCACCGCACCAGCCTACCGGCGGGTGCCACGGCTCCCCCTGAGATACCGGGTAGAACTGAGGGGTGCATGTGCTCGCCGTCCTCGCCGCCGCGCTGCTGTTCGGCACGACCGGCACCTCGCAGGCGCTCGGGCCCGAAGGGACCACCCCGCTGTCGATCGGGGTCATGCGCATGGTGATCGGCGGCACCGGACTCGCGATCATCGCGTTCTCCCTCGCCGCCCGCCACTCGCGGCGCCTCCCGGCGGGGACGGCGCGTCCGCGCTGGGGCGTCCGCCCCGTCCTGCTCATGGTGCTGACGGGCGCCTGCCTGGCCCTCTATCAGCCGCTGTTCTTCCTGGGCACCGAGCGCAACGGCGTCGCCGTCGGCACCGTGGTCGCCCTGGGCTCCGCCCCGATCCTCGCTGGCCTCCTGGAATGGGCGCTGACCAGACGGATGCCGACACCCACGTGGATCGGAGCGACCGCGCTGGCGACGATCGGCGTGGTGCTGCTCGGCTTCGGCGGCGAGGCCGGCGCGGGCGGCGGCACGGATCCCCTGGGACTTCTCGGCTCCGTCGGCGCCGGCGCCTCGTTCGCGGTCATCGCCAACGCCCAGCGGCGCCTGCTCGACGACGGGTGGGACCCTTTCACCGTCGTCGGCGCGATGGGCGCGAGCTCGGCGCTGATCTGCGCGTTCGCGGTCCCCTTCGTCGACCTGGCGTGGCTCGGCACGACGTCGGGCGTCGTGATGGCGCTGTGGCTGGGACTTGCGACCATCTCGATCGCCTACGTGCTGTTCACGTGGGGTCTCAGCGGCCTCACCGCGGCGACCGCCGCGACGCTCACGCTCGGCGAGCCCCTGACGGCGAGCGTGCTGGGCATCGTCGTGCTGGGCGAGCGGCTGTCGGCCCTCGCGATCGTGGGCCTCGTCGTGCTCGCCGCCGGACTCGCCCTCCTCGCGTGGGGATCTCGCGCGCCGCGCGACCCCGCTCCGTATGCCGTCGAGGCGTGAGACCGGTCAGGCGTCGGAAACACCGCTGAAACCGGCGCGTGGCACACTGGCCGCGACATGCAGCGCACCATCGAGATCCGCACCGACGACCTGAGCGGCGACGCCACCCGGCGCCTCATCGCCCTGCACCTCGCGGGGATGCACGACACCTCTCCCCCCGAGAGCGTGCACGCCCTCGACATCGATGCGCTGCGGCATCCGTCGCTCTCGGTCTGGACGGCGTGGGTCGACGGCGAGCTCGCGGGCGTGGGCGCTCTCAAGGCGCTCGACGACGACCGCGGCGAGATCAAGTCGATGCGGGTGGACGACCGTTTCCGCGGCACCGGCGCGGGCCGTGCGCTGCTGCGGCACATCGTCGAGGACGCGCGGCGGCGCGGCATGACGAGCCTGTGGCTCGAGACCGGCACGACCGAGGACTTCGTCCCCGCGCAGCGCCTCTACGAGAGCGAGGGCTTCGTCGTGTGCGGCCCCTTCGAGGGCTACGCGCTCGACCCGTTCTCCGTCTTCATGACGCGCGCCCTCTGACGCACGCCGCGCGGATCGGTCAGACCGGAACGACGAGGGCGACGGCGAAGGCCGAGACGCCCTCACCCTGCCCGGTGAATCCGAGGCCGTCGGTGGTCGTCGCCGAGACCGACACCGGTGCGCCGCCGAGCGCGATCGACAGCGCCCGCTCGGCCTCGCTGCGGCGCGCCGAGAAGCGCGGGCGGTTCGCCTGCACCTGCACCGAGACGTTGCCGACACGCCAGCCCGCCTCGCCGAGGATCGCCACCGTGCGCGTCAGGAACGCGTCGGCGTGCGCCCCGGCGTACTCGGGGTGATCCGTGCCGAAGTGCGTGCCGATGTCGCCCAGTCCCGCGGCGGCGAGCAGCGCGTCGACGATCGCGTGGGCCACGGCATCGCCGTCGGAGTGCCCCGACAGCGACGCCTCGCCGGGCCACTCGAGTCCCGCGAGCCACAGCGTGCCCTCGCCGCCGAACGCGTGCACGTCCGTGCCGACACCAACGCGCGGGAGCGCCGGCGCGTGGTCGAGGTGTGCCGCCACGCGCGGCGCGGGCTCGGCGATCAGGTGGCGCGCGCGATCGAGGTCCGCCGCGGTGGTGATCTTGAAGGCGAGCGGATGCCCCGGCACGGCCGCCACGGCATGCCCGGCTTCTGCGACCAGGGCGGCGTCATCGGTGAAGTCGGCGACGGCGGCGTCATATGCCGCGTCGAGCACGTCTCGCCGGAAACCCTGCGGAGTCTGCGCGGCGGCGAGCTCCGCCCGGTCGACCGCGGCGACGATCTCGTCGCCGGCGACCCGCTTGATCGTGTCGATCACCGGCAGCACGGGGATGGCGCCGGCCGCGCCGCCGTCGATCGCCGCGATGACCCGCTCGAAGACCTCGGCCGGGGTGAGGGCGCGTGCCGCATCGTGCACGAGCACGACCTCGACGTCGGCCCAGAGGGCCGCGAGCCCCGCGGCCACGGAGCCCTGGCGGGTGTCGCCGCCGACGACCACCGAGACCAGATCGCGCCGGTCGCCCGCGGTGGCGAGCGCCTCGCTCAGCGCGTCGCCCTCGCGCCCCGCCGGGGCGACGATCACGACCTGCGCGAGCGGCGCGGCGAACACGCCCTCGAGGCAGTGACGAAGGATGCTGCTCCCGTCGATGCCGACGAACGCCTTCGGGGCTCCGGCCCCCAGACGGGTGCCTGACCCGGCGGCCACGACGATCACGCCGACGCGCGGCACGGGGGTGATGCTCACCCGTTCACGCTATCGCGATCGACGGGCGGCGCCGTGCGCGGCCGGTCCACGGGGAACCGGGCGCACAGCAGAACGGCGCCCCGTAGGGCGCCGTTCTGGGAGTCTCAGCTTGCGAGGACCTCGTCGAGAAGAACGCTGGCCTTCTCTTCGTCGGTCTTCTCTGCCAGCGCGAGCTCGGAGATCAGGATCTGCTTCGCCTTGGCGAGCATCCGCTTCTCTCCGGCCGACAGGCCGCGGTCCTGATCGCGGCGCCAGAGGTCGCGCACGACCTCGCTGACCTTGATGACGTCGCCGGAGGCGAGCTTCTCGAGGTTCGCCTTGTAGCGGCGCGACCAGTTGGTCGGCTCCTCGGTGAAGGGAGCGCGCAGCACCTCGAAGACCTTGTCGAGGCCCTCCTTGCCGATGACGTCTCGGACGCCGACCAGGTCGACGTTCTCTGCGGGGACTTCGATGATGAGATCACCCTGCGTGACGTTCAGCTTCAGGTACTTCTTCGTCTCGCCCTTGATGATCCGGTCTTTGACCTCGATGATCGTTGCCGCCCCGTGGTGGGGGTAGACGACCGTCTCGCCAACCTCAAAAAGCATGGAGTTATGTCCTTTCGGCAACCTCCAGGATACCACAGGCGAAATACGCTAAGGTTCTCCGCCCTCCGGCCGGGGCGGTGCTCCGCGAGGTCCATCGCGAGCCCCTAGAATGCTGGAGAACCGTCATCCGTCTTATGGAGGATCCGTGAACCGCCGCCTCATCGCGTCGCTGGCCATCGGGGGCGCACTCGTCCTCACGACGACCGGGTGCAGCATGATCTCGCCGCAGGCGACGACGATCCCCTACTCGGCCGCCGAGGGCACCAACGTCCACGACTCCGGCCCCATCGAGGTGCGCAACGCGCAGATCGTCGCCAACGAGGACGGCTCCGAGGGCAATTTCGTCGCCGCCCTGATCAACCAGACCGAGGACTCGCACACCCTCAACGTCGAGTTCGGCGAAGGCGGACCCACGCTCACCGTGCGCGTGCCGGCCAACACGACCGTGAGCCTCGGCTCCGACGAGGACGAGCCGCTGCTCGTCGAGGACCTCGACGCCCTCCCCGGCACCGACGTCACCACTTTCTTCCAGTCCGCCGAGTCCGAGGGCGCGATCGTCTCCGTGCCCGTGCTGGACGGGACGCTCGACTACCTCGCGCCGCTCGCTCCCTGAGCGCGGCCGCAGAGCCACGGAAGAGGGCGCCCCTCACCGGGGCGCCCTCTTTCGTGCCTGGAGTGCGTCAGCCCTCGAAGCGGTAGCCGAGCCCGCGCACGGTGACCAGCATCTCGGGTGAGCCCGGGTTCTTCTCGATGCGGGAGCGGATGCGCTTGATGTGGACGTCGAGCGTCTTCGTGTCGCCGAAGTAGTCGCTCCCCCACACCCGGTCGATGAGTTGGCCGCGCGTGAGCACGCGGCCGGCGTTGCGCATGAGCACCTCGAGCAGCTCGAATTCCTTCAGCGGCATGTTGATCTCGCCGCCCTCGACCGCGACCGTGTGGCGGTCGATGTCGAGCACCACGCGGCCGCCCTCGAGCACGCGATCCTCGAGGTCGGCGTCGATCTGCGAGAACCGCCGCAGGACGGCGCGCATGCGCGCGAGCAGCTCGCGGGCCGAGTACGGCTTCGTGACGTAGTCGTCGGCGCCGAGCTCGAGCCCCACCACGATGTCGACCTCGGAGTCCTTCGCGGTGAGCATGATGATCGGCACGGCGGAGTTGATGCGGATCTGGCGGCACACCTCGGTGCCCGGCATGCCGGGCAGCATGAGGTCGAGCAGCACGATGTCGGCGCCGCGCTCGCGGAACGCCGTCAGCGCGGTGGGGCCGTCTTCGGCGATCTCGACCTCGTAGCCCTCGCGGCGAAGGAGATAGGCGAGCGGGTCGGCGAGGTCTGGCTCGTCCTCGACGATCAGGACGCGGGTCATGCGGGGTCTCCATTCGCGACGGATGCGGGGTTCGTGCCGCCGGCGGGACCGACGGAAGTCTTGGCTGCGGCGGCCTTGGCCGAGCGAGCGGATGCTGCGGCATCACGCTTCGCGGCCGGAGCGGCGTCGGCCGCGACCGGTGCCGCGGCCGGGGCGGCGGGCTCCTTCGCCGTGCCGGCGGGCGCGGCGGGCGCTGTGGCCGGCGCTGTGGCGGCGGCCTTCTTCTTCTTGCGCCCGCGCTTGGGCGCCGGCTCGAGGGCGGGCGCGTCGATCTGCGGCAGGCGGATCGTGAACGTCGAGCCGCGACCCGGGCGCGACCACAGGCGCACCTCGCCGCCGTGGCGCTGCACCGCGTGCTTGACGATAGACAGCCCGAGGCCGGTGCCGCCGGTGCGGCGGGCGCGCGCGGGGTCCGAGCGGTAGAACCGCTCGAACACGCGGTCCTGCTCGCCCTCGGCGATGCCGATGCCGCGGTCGGTCACCGCGATCTCGACGATGCGGTCGACCGCCTTGATGCCGACGCCCACGCTCGAGCCGCGCGGCGAGTAGGCGATCGCGTTCGCGATGAGGTTGCCGACGGCTTCGCTGAGCACCTGCGCGTCGCCGTGCACGTAGAGGCCGCGCGCGCCGCCGCGCATCACCTCGACGCCGGCTGAGTCGGCCTGGATGGCGTGCGCGTCGAGCGCCGAGGCGACGACCTCGTCGATCGAGACGTCCTGCTGGCGCAGCTCGTCGGCCGCCTGCAGCCGCGACAGGTTCATGATGCGCGAGGTCAGGAGAGCGAGCCGGTTGGCCTCGGCCTGCAGCCGCGTCGCGAAGATGCGCACCTGCGGCGGGTCGTCGGCCGCCGACTCGATCGCCTCGGCCAAGAGGCTCACCGCACCGACGGGCGTCTTCAGCTCGTGGCTCGTGTTGGCCACGAAGTCGCGGCGCATCTCTTCCACGCGCTCGCGCTCCGAGATGTCGCGCAGCACGAGGAGGGTGAGGCGCGGCGAGATGCGCGACGCGCGCACGGCCACGAGCCGGGGCTCGGCCGGCGGGGCGCCGCGGCGCAGCCGCATCGTCTCGGTCGCGCTCGGCTCTGCGGTCTCGGCGTCGCCGGTGCGCACGCGACGCGCGAGGGCGCGCAGCTCGTCGGTGGGGAGCGTCCCGCCTTCGAGCAGCTCGAAGGCGACGGCCGCCGACGATGCCGCGAGCACCGTGAACGACGCGTCGACGACGACCGCCGGGTCGTCCATGCCGTGCAGTACGCCGCGCACCCCGTCCGGGATCTCGAGCGACGTCTCGGCGTGCGCGCGGTCGCGTGCCCGCATCGACGCGACGACGACGGCGGAGATCGAACCGCCGATGATGATCCCCGCGAGGAGGGCGAGCAGCGCGAGCTGCGTCGTGTCCATGCCTCAAGCGTAGGGGCACGCCGGAGGCCCTGACGGACCGCGACGGCGCCAGGGGCGGCCGTGCGGGGTACTGTTCACCACGGGGGCACCGTCCGTTAACCTTCGCTGGCGACAATCGGCCGGGCGCGGGCGCAAGCCCTCCCAGACCATGAAAGGTGCTTCGGAATGCGCGAAGTCTTCCACCAGTCCCTCGAGGACGTGCAGGGGCGTCTCGTCGAGATCGCCGAGCTCGTCACGATCGCCATCGACAAGGCGACGCGCGCGTTCGGCACGAGCGACGTCGCCCTCGCGGAGGAGGTCATCGAGGCCGACGCGATCATCGATGAGAAAGCGGTCGAGCTCGACGAGCTCGCGATCGAGATCCTCGCCCGTCAGCAGCCGGTCGCCCGTGACCTGCGCATCGTCGTGAGCGCGCTCCGGATGAGCGCGTCGCTCGAGCGCATGGGCGACATCGCCGAGCACATCGCCCAGCTCACCCGCATGCGCTTCCCCGAGCGGGCGATCCCCAAGGGCCTCAAGTCCACGTTCCTCAAGATGGGCGAGCTCGACGTCGAGGCCGCGCGCCAGCTCACCGAGCTGCTGCGCACGCAGGACGGCGACCTCATCGACGAGATCCGCAACGCCGACGACAACCTCGACGAGCTGCACGTCTCGGTCTTCGAGAAGGTGCTCAGCGACAGCTGGCAGGGCGACCCGTCCGCCACCGTCGACGCGACCCTCGCGAGTCGGTACCACGAGCGCTTCGGCGACCACGCGGTCTCGGTGGCGAAGAAGGTCGCCTACCTCTCGACCGGAGACTGGACGTCGAGCACCGACGCGATCGACCTCGTCACCCCGTCTCTCTGAGCCCGTCACGCGGCCTGCAGCTGGGGAGCTGCCGCTGCGAAGACGAAGAAAAGGAAGAGCGGATGCCTCGTGGGGAGGCATCCGCTCTTCTGTCGTTCGTGCGGGTCAGGCCTTGCCCTGATTCGCGACCGCGGCGGCACCGGCTGCGGCGGCCTCGGGGTCGAGGTACTCGCCGGGCGCGATGGGCTCGAGGTTCTCGTCGAGGCGGTACACCAGCGGGATGCCCGTGGGGATGTTGAGCTCGGCGATGTCGGCGTCGCTGATGCCGTCGAGGTGCTTCACGAGGCCGCGCAGCGAGTTGCCGTGCGCCGTGACGAGCACCGTCTTGCCGGCCTTCAGGTCGGGCACGATGTCGCTGTGCCAGTACGGCAGCATGCGGTCGATGACGATCTTGAGCGACTCGGTGTCGGGCACCTCGCCGTCGATGCCGACGTAGCGCGGGTCGCCGACCTGGCTATACCGGTCGTCGGCCGGCAGGGGCGGCGGCGGCACGTCGAACGAGCGGCGCCACAGCATGAACTGCTCGTTGCCGAACTCCTCGAGCGTCTGCGCCTTGTCCTTGCCCTGCAGGGCGCCGTAGTGGCGCTCGTTGAGGCGCCACGAGCGCTTGACGGGGATCCAGAGGCGGTCGGCGGCGTCCAGCGCGATGTCGGCGGTCTGGATGGCGCGGCTGAGCACGGAGGTGTGCAGCACGTCCGGGAGGATGCCGGACTCGGCGAGCAGCTCGCCGCCGCGCTGGGCTTCGGCCTTGCCCTGGTCGGTGAGGCGGACGTCGACCCAGCCCGTGAACTGGTTGGTCTTGTTCCACTCGCTCTGGCCGTGTCGGAGGAGGATCAGCGTGTAGGGCGCGGTCATGCGCCCCATGATATCCGCGCCGGGTGTCGCGCCCGGATGCTGTGACGGGTCCGGCTGGCATCATGGAGGCATGGCGCGGGGACCGGTCGGGCAGATCACGCGCGGCACCACCGGCACCAATCGCCTCCGGCGCGTGGACCGCTGGATCGCGCGGCACCCCGCGCTGCGCCGCGCGGCGGACCCCCTCGTGGTCGACCTGGGCTACGGCGCCAGCGGCGTGACGGCGCTCGAGCTGTACTCGCGTCTCGTCCTCGCACGGCCCGACGTCGAGGTGCTCGGCCTCGAGATCGACCCCGCGCGTGTGGCGCGAGCCCGCACCCAGCTCGAGCTCGTGCGCGCCGGCGGCACATCGTTCGCTTCCGACGCGCGCGTGTCGTTCGCCCGCGGCGGCTTCGAGGTGCCCGCGCCCGGCGGGCGGCGTCCCGCGGTCGTGCGGGCGTTCAACGTGCTGCGGCAGTACGACGAGTCCGAGGTCGCGGCCGCGTGGGCGACCATGTGCGCGCGCCTCGCACCCGACGGGCTCCTCGTCGAGGGCACATGCGACGAGATCGGCCGCATCGCGGCGTGGGCGGCGATCGGCCCCGACGCACGGCCCCGCACGCTCACGGTGTCGCTGCGACTGGCCGGGCTGCAGCATCCGTCCATCGCCGCGGAGCGCCTCCCGAAGGCCCTCATCCATCGGAACGTCCCCGGGGAGCGCGTGCACGCGTTCCTCGCGACCCTCGACACGGAGTGGGAGCGCGCCGCGAGCGTATCGCCGTTCGGCCCGGTGCATCGCTGGCGGACGGCGCTGTCGGCGATGGCGGACGCCGGCTGGCCGGTCCTCGAACGGTCGCGGTGGCGCCTGGGCGAGGTCACCGTGCCGTGGGATGCCGTGGCCCCGAGCTGAGAGGCGCCACGCCGTCCGTCACACGCGGGGCAGCATCGCGCGCGCGTCGGCCGACGACAGGCCCGTCGCGGTGAGGAGGTCGACGGCGAACGGCCGCATCGCCGTGATGAGGTTCTGCTCGCCCTGCGAGCCGCCCGGGAGGATCTGCGCGGGGTCGAGTCGCACCGCCACCGCGCGCACCGCCTCGCGCGCGGCCGGCTGCAGCGCGATGTCGTCGAGGCTCTCGCCGACGAGCGCGGCGGCGCGCATGAGTTCGGCGAGCACCTCGGCCGGCACCGGGCGGCGCTCACCGTCGTCGCACAGGTACACCGCGCGGCGGGCCACCACGCGGAGGTTGCGGGTCGCGAAGTCCATCGCCTGCAGCACCGCGTGGTGACGGCGCAGCTCGGCGCGCTGCGGACGCAGCCACGGCGAGAACCCGGCGACGGCGAGGCCGGAGTCCAGCGAGGCGCGCCACTCGTCGATGCGCGGTGCGATGGCGCGCGCCTTCTCGAGTCCGCGGGTCGCACGGATCGGGTCCCCGCGGCGCAGCGCCTGCACGATCGTGCGCGCCGCAGCATCCGCCGCCGCGAACACGGCGTGCCCGTCGCGTGCCTCCTCGCGGCGGGGATTGCGCGGGATGAGCGCCGTCACCGCGAGGGCCGCGACACCGCCCACCGCACCGTCGATGAGCCGCGAGAACGGCTCGGTCGCGGGCAGCGACATCACGATGCACGCCTGGACGCCCGCCATGATCGCGAACGGCGGGTACGGCGAGAGGAACCGGGCGACCAGCAGCGTCACACCGAGGGCGAGGGCGAGCTGCCACCACCCCGGTCCGACGACGACCACGAAGCCCTCGGCGACGACGATGCCGACCAGCATCCCGACGACGGTCTCGAGCACGCGCCGTGGGCGCGCGTCGCGCACGAGGCCGAGGCTCGAGATCGTGACGGTGGCGGCGAGGAGCGGTGCCGGATGCCCGACCACATAGTGCGCGAACGCCCACGCGGCGGTGGCCGCCACCGTGATCTGCACGATCGCGATCGCCGAGCCGCGCACGCGCGCGAGCTGCGGGCGCAGGTCCAGCCGGGCACGCCAGCCCGTGGGCACGACCTGGGTGATCGCGGCGGTCTCGCCGTCGCCGCTCACCGGCCGGCTCCCTTACTGGGCCGCCGCGCGGCGCGACAGCCGGGTGATGCGCGGCACGTTGGCCGTGGCCCCGGCATCCGGCGGGACGACGACCTCCTGCGCCGCGGCCACAGGGCCGTCCGCGGTGTCGACCGTGAGGGCCGCGTCGACCGGCGTGGTGCGGCGCACGACCGCCAGCGCGATCGGCCCCTCCTCGTAGTGCAGCGCCGCCGACGTCACGATGCCGACCTCGGTGTCGCCCAGGCGCACCGCCGCACCGTGCGCGGGCAGCACGCTGCCCGAGCCGTCCAGCTGCAGCGCGACGACGCGGCGCGGCGGGTGGCCGAGGTTGTGCACCTTGGCGATGGTCTCCTGTCCGCGGTAGCAGCCCTTGTCGAGGTGCACGGCGGTGCGCAGCCAGTCCAGCTCGTGCGGCAGCGCGCGCTCGTCGACGTCCGTCGTCCAGCGCGGGCGCCAGGCGGCGACACGCAGCGCATCGACCGCGGTCAGGCCCGCGAGCTCCAGCTCGCCGCGGGCCGCGGCATCCGCGATCCGCTGCTCTTCTTCGCGGGTGACGATCGCCTCGGCCCAGTCGCGGTCGGCACCGGGGTGCGGGTCGACCGGCGCGTACGCGTGACCGCCGGGCGTGACCGAGGGCCACGGGTCGCGCCACACCAGGGGCGCGCCGGCGGGCGCCGCGGGCGAGATGCGCTCGAGCGCCGCGGCGGTGCCGCCGATCACGGCGTGCTCGTCGTCGGCGATGCGCGGGTCGACGCGCAGGCGGAACCGCATCTTGCGGAGCCAGTCGTAGAGGCCGTCGACATCGGCACGGTCGGCGATGAGCCAGGTGGTCTCGCCGTCGTCGACGACGGATGCCGCGTGCTCGACGTGTCCTTGCGGATCGAGGATGAGCATCTCGGTGCCGACGCCCGGCGCGAGGCGTGCGAGCGCCTGCGACGACAGCGAGTCGAGCCAGGTCAGGCGGTCCTCGCCGGGGACGGCGATGACGGCGCGGTCCGCGCGCGGCGCGAGGGCCGCGCCGGCGGCGAGCCGGCGCTGCTCGACGAGAGGATTGCCGACGTGCTGCAGGCCGGCGTCGTCGACGACGGCGCCCGGGACGGCCGAGAACGGAGTGGCCATCACTCGGCCCGCGCGAGTCGTGCCGACGCGTGCGCGCCGAGCTCGAAGCCGAGGGCTGCGATGTCCCACGCCCACAGCAGGTGGCCGTCGACGAGGCCGTACATGCGCGTCGCGGCGGCATACGACTTCGCACCGGCGGGACGCACCACGGCATCGGTCGCGATGTCGATGCGGGGGCCCTTGATCTGGCCGAGATACAGCTCGCTCACGCCGTCGGCGTGCACGAGGGCCGCCTCGAGGTCGAAGCCGCCGTCGGCGTTGCGCAGCTGCTCGATGTCGTCGGCGGTGCGGGCGACGGGAGCGGCGAGCGCGGGCAGCAGGCCCGGGCCGGCGTCGGCGTCGGTGGCGGTGAGTGCCAAGCGCCAGTAGCCGAGCTCGGCCACCAGGCGGGTGCGCTTCTCGGGGTCCTCCGGGTCGTGCAGCCAGGCGTCGGCCGAGTAGTTCAGGTAGTCGCCGCCGTCATGGCTGAAGCTCACGCGGTGCGTGAACTCGCCGGTGTAGGCGTGGTCGCCGTAGTCGATGACGCCGGTGCCCTCCCACACGCCGATGAGCCACGACAGCGGGACGAGCTCCGCGGGAAGGTCGGTCGGGATGTCGAGCACGACCGGGTCCGTCAGCGCTGGCCGCGGTACAGGTTCCAGACGACGGCTCCCGAGACGAAGACGATCGCCAGAGACGCCAGCCCGAGCAGGCCCACGAAGAAGAGTTCGAGCGCGACGGTATCCATACGAGGGAGTCTAGCCGGGAACGAGGGCTGCCAGACCGAACCCCAGGCTGATGACGCCCATCACGAGCGCCGCGCCCAGCACGCTCGCCGCCACACGCTCGGTGAACCCCTGGGAACGCCCCGACCAGAGCTGGACCGCGAAGGCCGTGATGAGGCATCCGCCCAATCCGACGCCCAGCCACGCCGCACGCCAGTCCGGCGTCGCGAAGATGCCGATGGCGATCGCGATCAGCGCCGCGAGCACCCAGACGGCGACGATGCCGCCGATGGTGCGGCGAGGGGCGAGTTCAGGCACGGCCACGCGTCCCATCATCGCGCATCGGCCCGTGCGACGCACCCGCGGCGATGCGGAGCGCAGGCGTGTCGACGGAGGACATGCGCGCGGGCGCCCTCTCCCCCACGCCCTACACTGGGGTTCGCGGCGCACCCCCCTGCGCCGGGAAGGCGATCCATTGGCACAGCTCCTGGTTCTCAGTTCCACTCACGGCGGCAGCCCCGTGCTGCCCTCGCTCGAACTGCTGAGCCACCGCGTGCGCCTGATTCCCGCCGAGCCCGCCCAGCTCGTCAACGCCCCGAGCGCCGACATCATCTTCGTCGACGCCCGCGTCGACCTCGTGGGGGCGAAGAGCCTCTGCAAGATCCTCAACACCACGGGCCTCGACGCCCCGCTGCTGCTCGTCGTGACCGAGGGCGGCCTGACCGCCGTGTCGCCGGACTGGGGAATCGACGACGTCATCCTCTTCACCGCCGGCCCCGCCGAGGTCGATGCCCGCATCCGCCTGGCCGTCGGCCGCCAGTCGGCCGAGCAGGTCTCGACCCGCATCCAGACCTCGGGCATCACGATCGACGAGTCGTCGTACTCGGCCAAGGTGCACGGGCGGCCGCTCGACCTCACCTACAAGGAGTTCCAGCTCCTGCACTTCTTCGCGACGCACCCCTCGCGCGTGTTCACCCGCGAGCAGCTGCTGAGCGAGGTGTGGGGCTACGACTACTTCGGCGGCACCCGCACGGTCGACGTGCACGTGCGGCGTCTGCGGGCCAAGCTCGGCGACATGGAGCAGCTGATCGGCACCGTGCGCAACGTCGGCTACCGCTTCAACGTCTACGAGGACGAGCCCGAGCCCGCGCCGCGCGAGCGCACCGACGCCTGACCGGCCGGCGGCGGCCGGGGCGCAGCATCCGTCCGTTCACGTGCGCGACACTTCGT
Source organism: Microbacterium sp. NPDC056044 (assembly GCF_042267145.1). Lineage (NCBI taxonomy): Bacteria > Bacillati > Actinomycetota > Actinomycetes > Micrococcales > Microbacteriaceae > Microbacterium > Microbacterium sp. NPDC056044. The sequence goes on from NZ_JBHJWZ010000003.1 coordinate 70,132, forward strand.
TCACACTCTCGTCACGTCACCCTGCAATGATGAAGGGATGATCGAACCCGAGGTGCTCGACGCCGGCCTGGGCGACGCGGACGACGACGACTTCGACCTTTCGGAGGTCTTCGACTCGCAGCTTCCCGACCACCGCTATCTGGATCGCGAGCTGAGCTGGCTCGCCTTCAATCAGCGCGTGCTGGAGCTCGCCGAGGATCCCAACCTTCCCACCCTCGAACGCGCGAACTTCCTCGCGATCTTCGCGAGCAACCTCGACGAGTTCTTCATGGTGCGCGTCGCGGGCCTGAAGCGCCGCATCGTGACGGGTCTCGCCCTGCCGACGAACGTGGGCCGCTCCCCCGCCGACGTGCTCGCCGACATCTCGGCCGAGGCGCACCGGCTGCAGCTGCGGCACGCCGAGGCGTGGACCTCGCTCGTGAAGCCCGCGATGGCCGACGCCGGCATCCACGTCGTGTCGTACGACTCGCTCGACGAGGACGAGCGGCAGGCGCTCTACGACTACTTCCAGGCGCAGGTCTTCCCGGTCCTGATGCCGCTCGCGGTGGACCCGGCCCACCCGTTCCCGTACATCTCGGGCCTGTCGCTCAACCTCGCGATCCGCATCCGCAGCGCCCGCACCGGACGCCAGGAGTTCGCGCGACTCAAGGTGCCGCCGATGCTCCCGCGCTTCGTCGAGCTGCCGCCCGTCGACGGCGGCGTGCGCTACCTGCCGCTCGAGGACCTCATCTCGAACCACCTCGACGACCTCTTCCCCGGGATGGAGGTGCTCGACCACCACGCCTTCCGCCTGACCCGCAACGAGGACGTCGTGATCGAGGAGGACGAGACCGAGAACCTCATCCAGGCGCTCGAGGCCGAGCTGCTGCGGCGCCGCTTCGGCCCGCCGATCCGCCTCGAGATCACCGACGACATGGACGACGTGACGCTCGACCTCCTCATCAAGGAGCTCGACATCACGCAGCAGGAGGTCTACCGCCTCCCCGGCCCGCTCGACCTGCGGGGCCTGTTCGACCTGTCGCGCATCGACCGGCCCGACCTGCACTACAAGGCGCACCTGCCCACCACCGCGCTGGCCTTCCAGCCCGGCGACAACAACGAGCGGCCCGACATCTTCGCGTCGATCCGCAAGGGCGACGTGCTCGTGCACCACCCCTACGAGTCGTTCGCGACGAGCGTGCAGGCGTTCCTCGAGCAGGCCGCGAAGGACCCGCACGTCCTCGCCATCAAGCAGACGCTGTACCGCACGTCGGGCGACAGCCCCATCGTCGAAGCGCTGATCGACGCCGCCGAGGCGGGCAAGCAGGTGCTCGCGCTCGTCGAGATCAAGGCGCGCTTCGACGAGGCCAACAACATCGTGTGGGCGCGCAAGCTCGAGAAGGCCGGCGTCCACGTCGTCTACGGCCTGGTGGGCCTCAAGACGCACTGCAAGCTCGCGCTCGTCATCCGCGAGGAGAACGGCGTGCTGCGCAGCTACAGCCACGTCGGCACGGGCAATTACAACCCCAAGACGAGCCGCATCTACGAGGACTTCGGCCTCTTCACCGCCGACGACCAGGTCGGCCGCGATCTCACCCGCCTGTTCAACGAGCTGAGCGGTTACGCGATCGAGAAGAAGTTCAAGCGCCTGCTCGTCGCGCCGCTGCACCTGCGCAAGGGCCTCTTGCGGCTCATCGACAAGGAGCGGCGCAACGCGCTGGCCGGCAAGCCCGCCAGCATCCGCATCAAGGTCAACTCGATGGTCGACGAGCAGATCATCGACTCGCTGTACCGTGCGAGCCAGGCCGGTGTGAAGGTCGAGGTCTGCGTCCGCGGCATCTGCTCGCTGAAGCCGGGCGTCGAGGGCATGAGCGAGAACATCACGGTGCGCTCGATCCTGGGCCGCTACCTCGAGCACTCGCGCATCTTCGCGTTCCACAACGACGGCGATCCGGTCGTCTACATCGGAAGCGCCGACATGATGCACCGCAACCTCGACCGCCGCGTCGAAGCGCTGGTGCGCGTGGTCGCCCCGGCCCACGTGAAGGAGCTCAACGACCTCTTCACGCTGTCGATGAGCGACTCGACGAGCTCGTGGCACCTCGGCCCCGACGGCGAGTGGGTGCGTCACAACGTCGACGCCGAGGGCAAGCCGCTCCTCGACCTGCAGGACCGCAGCATGGTCAATGTGCAGCGCCGTCGGCGGGCGCGGGCGGTGCGATGACCGAGACGGCCGTCTACGCGGCCGGGGGCGTCGTCTGGCGTGTCGTCGACGACAAGCTGCGCGTGCTCCTGATCCACCGCACGAAGTACCGCGACGTCACGCTCCCCAAGGGCAAGGTCGACCCCGGCGAGATGCTCGCCGAGACCGCGGTGCGCGAGATCCACGAAGAGACCGGCATCCGTGTCGCGCTCGGTGTTCCCGTCGGGGTGTCGCGCTACCGGCTGCCCAGCAAGCGCACGAAGATCGTGCACTACTGGGCGGCGGAGGCGACGGATGCCGCGATCCGCGCGTCGGCGTTCGTGCCGAACAAAGAGATCGCGGCGATCGAATGGGTGTCGCCGAAGAAGGCGCTGAAGCGGCTGAGCTACCCCGTCGACACCGAGATCATGGAGAACTTCCTCCGCCTCGTCGACGAGGGCGTGCTGCGGACCTTCCCGATCATCGCGCTGCGGCACGCCAAGGCGGTCGCCCGCGAGGAATGGGAGGGGAAGGATGCTGCGCGCCCCCTCGCCGCGCGCGGCCGCAAGCAGGCGGCCTCCATCGTCGGCCCGCTCCTCGCGTTCGGCGTGCGGCGCATCGTGTCGAGCCCTGCCGCCCGCTGCATGAAGACGGTCGCGCCCCTGGCGGCGGCCGTCGGCCGTGACATCGACACGACCAAGCTGATCAGCCAGGACGCGTGGGAGGACGGCCAGTCCGACGCACGCACGGTGATCGGCGAGCGGGTGCGTTCGCGCAAGCCCGCGGTGCTGTGCAGCCACGGCCCGGTACTGCCCGACATCCTGAGCGAGCTCGCCCTCGCGACGGGCACGCTGCGCGGCTCGTACCTCGGCAGCGCCTCGGCCCTGGAGCCCGCCGCGTTCTCGGTGGTGCATCTGTCGGTCGAGAACCCGGGCTCGGGCATCGTCACGATCGAGACGCACGAGCCGAAGGTGTGATGGCGCCCGCGCGGCCTGCCGTCGACATCGCGTGGGCCGTGGTGCCGCCCGGTTCGCCCCGGCGCGCGCACGCGTGGGCTCTGCTGGCACGCCTGCTGCCCGCCGACGCCGAGCTCGACAACCGGTGCCCCCGCTGCGGCGGGCCGCACGGCCCCGTGACCGTCTCGGGTGCGCCGTTCGTCGCGAGCGTCACCTACGCAGGTGGGTACGCGATCGCGGCCGTGGCGGAGATCCGGGATGCTGCGGCCCTGGGCGTCGACGCCGAGCCCGAGGTCGACGCGCGCCGTGAGGCGGCCGGCATGGCCGGGGTGCTCGGCGACGGCGAGGCCACCGTCCGGGACTGGGTTCGGGTCGAAGCGGCCCTCAAGGCCGACGGCCGAGGCCTGCGCGTCGAGCCCGCGACGGTCGTCGTGACCCCGACAGCGGGCGGCTGGACCGCCGTCGTCCCCGGGGGCGAGGTCTACGCGGGGTGGGATGCGGCCGGGCCACCCGGGGTCGTGGTGAGCGTGGCGGTGCTCAGTCCCGGGAGCCCGGAAGCCTGAGCCACCGCCGGGTGGCGGGAGCCGGCAGTCGTTCGGGCAACGGCGGGAGCGCTGGGGCATCGAGCCACTCGCCGAGCAGCTCCGCCGCCGCCGCGCCCGCGACCCGCGTGACGCAGTCGCGGAAGGCGTCGGTCGTGGCCAGCGCGTGCCGGTGCTCGCGCACCCACGTGTGCAGCAGCTCCGCGAACACCTCGGCGCCGACGGTGCGGCGCAAGGCCTCGAGCGTCAGAGCACCGCGCTTGTAGACGCGGTCGTCGAACATGAGCGCGGGGCCTGGATCCGAGATGACGAGGTCCTGCGGCAGCGCCTGCAGGCGCGCGTGGTGCTCGTCGGCGAGCGTCGCGATGTCGGGGCCGCCCGATGCCTCGGACCACACCCACTCGGCGAAGCACGCGAAGCCCTCGTTCAGCCAGATGTCGCGCCACCGCTCGACACCGACGCTGTTGCCGAACCACTGGTGGGCGATCTCGTGCGGCACGAGGCGCGCGGCCTCGGGATCGAAATGGTTCGCGCCGAACACCACGAGCCCCTGGGCCTCGAGGGGGATCTCGAGCGGGTCGGCGGTGACGACCACGGTGCACCCCTCCTGCGGGTACGGCCCGAACGCCTCCTCGAAGCAGCCGAGGATGCGCGGCACGTCGGCGAACCACCGCCGGGCGGCGGTGACGAGCGGGGCCGGGGCCATCAGCCGCGCCGGGCCGAGCGCGCTCTCGCGATACGGGCCGATGTGGACGGCCGCGAGGTAGGTCGCCGTCGGCACCTCCGACACGAACTCCCAGCGCGTGAGCCCGCCGGCGCGCACCGGGGGCTGCGGCACGCCGGTCGCCGCAACCGTGTACTCGGGGTCGGTGGTGATCGCGATGCGGAACTTCGCGCGGTCGTCGGGGCGGTCGTTGCACGGGAACCACGTCGGGGCGCCGACGGGCTGCGAGGCCACGAGCACCCCGTCCTCCAGTTCCTCCCACCCGATCGTCCCCCACCGCGAACGCCGGGGCCGCGGCGCACCCGCGTAGCGCACCTCGATCGAGAACTCCTCGCCCGCCTCCAGCGCCTGCGGCGGCGTGACACGCAGGCCCGCAGCATCCTGTGCGAACTTCGTCCGCGCGTCGCCGTCGACCCGCACCCGCGACGCGCGGAGGCCGATCAGGTCGAGCCGCACCGAGCGCGTGCGCTGGGTCGCTACCGCGTTCACGAGAGCCGTGCCCTCGAGCCGGTTGGTGTGCACGCGGTAGCGCAGGTCGAGGTCGTACGACACGACGTCGAACGAGGCGTCGCCGCTGCGCGGCGTGTACGGATCGGGCCCGATCACGACGTCGACTGGTACGCGCGCACCTTGACCGCGCGCCACGGTCCGATCGGGTTGCCGCTCCAGCGGGAGCCGACGGGCACGCTCTCGCCGCGCATCACGAGGGAGGCAGGCCCGACGGTCGCGTGGGCGCCGATCGACGCGGCCGGGAGGATCACGCTGTGCGGTCCGAGCGTCGCACCGGGTTCGAGTTCGACGGTGTCCATGCTCATGATTCGATCATGGAACAGGTGCGTCTGCACGACGCACCCCCGGTTCACGGTGGACGCCTCGCCCAGCGTCACGAGATCGGGCTCGGGGAGCCAGTAGCTCTCGCACCAGACGCCCCGCCCGATGCGGGCGCCGAGGCTGCGCAGCCACACCGCGAGGGCCGGCGTGCCGGCGGCCGCACGTGCGAACCACGGGGCCGCGAGCATCTCGGTGAAGGTGTCCGACACCTCGGTGCGCCACACGAAGCTCGACCACAGGGGCTGCTCCCCCGCGCGGATCGGTCCGACGAACAGCCACTTCGCCACGGTCGAGATGCCCGCCGCGACCGCGCCCGCTGCCAGCAGCACGATGCCCGACAGCAGCAGCGTGATCCACGGGCCGACGGTGTCGACGAGTGCGGCGAGCGCGAAGAGCACGAGCAGGCCGAGCCCGCACGTGACGACGACCGGGATGAAGCGGCAGATCTCCCACAGCGACCGCGCGACGCGCAGCGACGTCGGCGGGTTGTAGGTGCGGCTCGCGTCGCTCTCGTTCGGCTGGCGACGCAGGCGCGTGGCCGGCGAGCCGAGCCACGACGATCCCGCCTTCGCCTTGACGGGCGCGGCCGACAGCACGGCGACAAGGCCGTCCTTGGGCACTGTGTGACCGGGCGACGCCATGCCGGAATTGCCCAGGAACGCGCGCTTGCCGATGCGCACCTCGCCGAGCCGCAGCCAGCCGCCGCGCATCTCGTAGGACGCCACCATCGTGTCGTCGGCGAGGAACGCGCCGTCTTCGATGCGCGTCATCGCGGGGATGAGGAGGACCGTGGATGCCTCGACATCGTGCCCGACCCGCGCCCCGAGCAGGCGCAGCCAGACCGGCGTGAACAGGCTCGAGTAGAGCGGGAAGAGGATCGTGCGGGCGGAGTCGAGGAGGCGCTCGGTGGTCCACGCCTGCCACCCGACGCGGCTGCGCACGGCGTGCGTGCCCTCGTGGAGCCGGATCGCCGCGAGGCGGACGCCGAGCACGACCGCGCCCGCGTACACGACGCCGGTCACGAGCACCGCCGGGACCAGCCAGACGAGCGCCGCGCCGAGGGCGCTCGCGAGGTCGGGGGCGCCGCGCATGCCGATCGCGAGCACCACTCCGCCGGCCGCGAAGCTCACGATGGGGAGGAGCCCCAGTGCCACGGCCGAGGCGGCGTACGCCCACAGCCACCGGCGCGCCGCGCGCGGGCGCTCGGCCGGCCATCCCTCGGAGGTGCCGCCGACCCGGACGGCGGGCGAGCCCGCCCACGACTGGTTCGCGCGCACGCGGCCGAAGACGGCAGAGCCCGGCGCGATCTCGGCGCGCTGGCCGATGCGGGTGCCGGGCGCGAGCGTGCTGCGCGTGCCGACGGTGGCGTCGGCGCCGATCCGCACCTCTCCGATGCGCACCAGGTCGCCGTCGATCCAGTAGCCGCTGAGGTCGACCTCGGGCTCGATCGAGGCGCGATCACCGACCTTGAGCATGCCGGTGATCGGCGGCAGGGTGTGCATGTCGACGTCGGCGCCGATGCGGGCGCCGAGGGCACGCGCGTAGTACGACACCCACGGCGCGCCGGCGAGGCCGACGGCGTCAACCTGGTCGGAGATCTGCTCGGCGAGCCACAGGCGAAGGTGCACCGACCCGCCGCGCGGGTAGTCGCCGGGACGCAGCCCCGCAAGCAGCAGACGAGCGGATGCCGCGGAGATCGCCATGCGGCCGAACGGCGTGGCGAAGAGCACGAGGCCGATGAGGAGCAGCCACCACGGCGCCGAGGGCAGCGCCTCGAACCCGGGGAAGAGCTGGAGGATCGCGCCGGCGGTGAGGAGGTAGAGCAGCCACCGGACGCCCGCGAGGATGAACAGCGGAGCGCCGAGGAGCGACTGCACCCACTGCGTCGTGCGGGGCGTGGGCTCCGGCATGCGGAACTCCCCTGCCTCCTCGCGTGAGAGGAACGGCTGCAGCGCCTTCGCCATCGCGCCGAGGCGCGGCACGTCGTAGATGTCGGCGACCGAGAAGTCGGGGACGCGGGCGCGGATGCGGGAGACCAGCTGCGCGGCGGCGAGCGAACCGCCGCCGAGGTCGAAGAAGTCGGCCTTGCGGTCGGGCACGGGCAGGCCCAGCACCGCCTGCCACTGGTCGGCGAGCCACGCCTCGTCGGGGCTGAGGTCGGCCCGCGGGATGTCGAGGTCGGGCAGCGGCCACGGCAGGGCTGCACGGTCGACCTTGCCCGAGGTGCGCACCGGCAGGTCGGGCACGACAGCGAGAAGGGGCATGACGCCGGCGGCGAGACGCTCGGCGAGGTGCGCGCGGGCGGCCGCGCGGTCGAGCTCGCCGTCGACGACGAGGTACCCCACGAGCACGGGGACGCCGGCATCGCTGGTGCGCACGGCGGCGCTCGCGGCGGTCACGCCGGGAAGCTCCTGGAGCGCGTTCTCGACCTCGCCGAGCTCGATGCGGCGCCCGCCGACCTTGACCTGGTCGTCGGCACGGCCCTGGAAGAGGAGACCCTCCGGCTCGTAGCGCACGAGGTCGCCGGAGCGGTAGGCGCGCTCCCAGCCGAGGGTCGGCATCGGCGCGTACTTCTCGAGGTCCTTGACCGGGTCGAGATAGCGCGCGAGTCCCACGCCGCCGATGATGAGTTCGCCGAGCCCTCCCGGCTCGACCTGCCGGTCGTCGCCGTCGACGACGGCCAGCGCCCACCCGTCGAGCGGAAGGCCGATGCGCACCGGTCCTTCGCCGTCCAGCAGCGCGGCACAGGCGACGACGGTGGCCTCGGTCGGGCCGTACGTGTTCCAGACCTCGCGGCCGTCGGCCACGAGGCGAGCGACGAGCTCGGGCGGGCAGGCCTCTCCGCCGAAGATGAGCAGCCGCACGTTCTCGATCGCGTCGGCGGGCCACATCGCGGCGAGCGTCGGCACTGTCGAGACGACGGTGATCGCCTGGCGGATGAGCCAGGGCGCGAGGTCCTCGCCCGATCGCACGAGCGAGCGCGGCGCCGGCACGAGGCATGCGCCATGACGCCACGCGAGCCACATCTCCTCGCACGACGCGTCGAAGGCGACCGAGAGGCCCGCCAGCACGCGGTCGCCCGGGCCGAGCGGCGCGCCCTGCAGGAAGAGGCGCGCCTCGGCGTCGACGAACGCGGCAGCAGAGCGGTGCGAGACCGCGACGCCCTTCGGCACGCCCGTCGAGCCCGACGTGAAGATGATCCAGGCGTCGTCCTCGATCGTCGGCGGCGGGACCGTGACGACCGCGTGCGTGCTCGGGTGCGGCGCCGCGCCGCCGAAGAGCGCTGCGGGCTCCTGGCCGTCCGCGGCCGCCGCGGGGATGTACGCGCCGCCCTCGCCGATCACGCCGTGGACGTGGGCCTCGCCGAACACGAGCCGCGCCCGTTCGTCGGAGTCGTCGGCATCGACCGGGACGTACGCCGCGCCGGCGGCGATGATCCCGAGGATCGAGATGTACAGCTCCTTCGAGCCCGAGGGCATCCGCACCCCGACCCGGTCGCCGCGGCGGACGCCCGCCTCGTGCAGCAGCGCCGCAGTGCGGCCGACCCGGGCCATCAGCTCGCGGTAGCTGAGCGCGCCCGAGCCGTCGTCGAGAGCCGAAGCCTCGGGCGTGCGCGCGACGGTCGCACGGAGAATGTCCAGCAGCGTGCGCGGCTCCGGTGCCGCGTCGATGCGATCCAGCGGTGCCGGCACGGCCGGGAGCGAATCGATCGAGCTCACGTCAGGACAGCAGCGTGATCAGCTCGGCCTTGGTGAGCCGCGAGTAGCCGGTGCGTCCCGCGCCGCGTGCGCGCTCGCGCAGCTGCGCGACGGTGAGCGAGTCGAGATCGGACGGGGTGGATGCTGCGGCTGACGCGGCCGGCTTGCTCGCGGGCTTCGCGGCTCGGGGCGCGCGGGTGCGCGGCGTCCGGGGCTTCGGCGCCGGCGCGGCAGGGACCTCTTCGACGGCGGCGACCTCGGCCGCGGCGGCTTCTTCGACGACGGGCTGTGCGGCCTCGGGTTCCCGCGCGGCGGGGGCCGCAGCTGGGCCCACGCGGCCGGAGGCTCCGCGCGACGCGCCAGCGGCGCGTGGAGGGGCCGTGGGGACCGTCACCGTCTCCGTGGAGGTGAGCTCGACTTCGAGCACGCGGTCGGCCTCGAGGGCCTCCTGCTCGGCTTTCGCTGCGGCGCGCTCGGCCTTGGCGGCCGCCTTCTTCAGCGCCTTCGCCTCGGCGGCACGGGTCTTGGCGTCTTCAGCAGCCTTCGCGGCCTCGGCGGCGGCGCGCTCGGCCTCTGCACGCAGACGCGCCTTCTTCTCGGCCTTCGCGACTGCGGCGCGCGTGGCCTTGCGTACGCGCTCCTCGGCGCGCTGCGCCTTCTTCGCGACCTTGCGCGGGTGCTTTCGGACGGCCTTCTTCGACACGTCGACGTCGTCGACGGCCTCGGCCGCGACCTCGCGCAGCTTCTTCGCGCTCTTGCCGGGGAGGGTCTTCGCGACGCGTCGGGCCTTCTTCGCCGCGGACTCCGCGTCATCGATCGCGTCGAAGGCCTTCCGCTCTGCTTTGCTGGTCTTGCTCATGCCAGGCACAATAGCGGGCGCATGTGAACGGCCGGCAGTGCGTGACGCGGAATTCCGGGGAACAGCGGGCCTCCGTGTCAATGCCCGTGCATGGATGTCGGCATCCCGTTCACCTTCCGTTCACCCGCTGAGCCCAGTCTCTTAAGAGTCCGAGCCTACGTTTCAGAGCGAACCCCGCACCGGGTTCGAACCCGAAGGCCGTTTCGGCCTGTTTCCCTGACACGTGAAGGATTCACACAGTGAAGATCTCCCGCATCGCCCAGGTGGGCGCTGTTGCCGCGGTCGCGGCCCTCGCTCTTGCCGGCTGCGCCTCGAACGAGGGCACCCCCGGCGGCACCGACGAGACCACCGCCCCGTCGAACCTCTCGGGTGAGATCTCGGGCGGCGGCGCGTCGTCGCAGGAAGTCGCCGTTCAGGCCTGGACCGCCGGCTTCCAGACGGCGAACCCCGACGTCACCATCAACTACGACCCGTCGGGCTCCGGCGCCGGCCGTGAGTCGTTCCAGGCCGGCGCGTTCCCGTTCGCGGGCTCCGACCGCGCGTTCAAGGTCGAGGAGATCGAGGCCGGCCCGTTCGACGCGTGCGTCGACGGCTCGGGCATCATCGAGCTCCCCACCTACATCTCGCCGATCGCGATCATCTTCAACGTCGAGGGCGTGGACTCGCTCAACCTCGACGCCGCGACCGCCGCGGGCCTGTTCGCCGGCACCATCACGAACTGGAACGACCCGGCGATCGCCGCGCTCAACCCCGACGCGACGCTCCCCGACCTGGCCGTGACGCCGGTGCACCGCGCCGACGACTCGGGCACCACCGAGAACTTCACCGACTACCTCTTCCAGGCCGCCGGTGACGTGTGGAGCTACGAGCCCGACGGCGTGTGGCCGTCGACGCCCGTCGCCGGTGAGGCCGCGCAGGGCACCTCGGGTGTCGTCTCGGCCGTCGCGGGTGGCAACGGCACCATCGGCTACGCCGACGCGTCGCGCGCCGCTGAAGAGGGCCTGTCGACCGCGGCCATCCAGGTCGGCGACGAGTTCGTCGAGTACTCGCCCGAGGCCGCTGCCGCGATCGTCGACGAGTCGCCGTTCGAAGAGGGCCGTGGCGAGGGCGACCTCGCGATCGAGCTGCACCGCACGTCGGACGCCGCGGGTGTCTACCCGATCGTCCTCGTCAGCTACATGATCGCGTGCCAGGAGTACGCCGACGCGGCCGTCGCGCCGATCGTCAAGGGCTACCTCGAGTACGTCGCCAGCGCCGAGGGCCAGGACGCGGCCGCTGCCGCTGCCGGCAACGCGCCGATCTCCGACACCCTGCGCGAGCAGGTCAACGCCGCGATCGACCTGATCGTCGTCGAGTAAGACCCCGATGCCCGGCCCGGTCGCGAGACCGGGCCGGGTATCACCCTGAGACCCGACTCCAGAAGGACACCATGACCACGACGACCGCCCCCGCGACGGGCAAGGTCAAGCAGCGGCCAGGCGACCGCTGGTTCTCGGGAACCGCGCTCGGCGCCGGCGTGATGATCCTCGTCACCCTCGCCGCCGTCGCGATCTTCCTCATCATCCAGTCGATCCCCGGCCTCACCGCCACGGGCGAGACCGCCAGCATCCTCTCGGGCAACTTCTGGGAGTACGTCTGGCCGCTCGCGTTCGGCACCGTGTGGGCGTCGTTCCTCGCGCTCCTGATGGCCGTGCCGCTCGCGGTGGCGGTCGCCCTCTTCATCTCGCACTACGCACCGCGCCGCCTCGCGCAGAGCCTCGGCTACATCGTCGATCTGCTGGCCGCGGTGCCTTCCGTCGTCTTCGGCCTGTGGGGCATCCTCGTGCTCGCCCCCGCCGTGCAGCCGGTCTACGCGTGGCTCAACGCGAACATGGGCTGGATCCCGCTCTTCGGCGGCACGGTCTCGAGCACCGGCCGCACGATCTTCACCGCCGCGATCGTCCTCGCGGTCATGGTGGTCCCGATCATCACCGCCATCTGCCGCGAGATCTTCCTGCAGACGCCGGTCCTCCACGAGGAGGCCGCGCTCGCCCTCGGCGCGACGCGCTGGGAGATGGTCCGCATGGCCGTGTTCCCGTTCGGCCGCAGCGGCATCGTCTCGGCCTCGATGCTCGGCCTCGGCCGCGCGCTCGGCGAGACGATGGCCGTCGCCATGGTGCTCTCGGTGGCCAACGTCGTCACCTTCCAGCTCTTCACCTCGGAGAACCCGGGCACGATCCCCGCCAACATCGCGCTCACCTTCCCCGAGGCGTACGGCCTCAACATCAACGTCCTCATCGCGACGGGCCTCATCCTCTTCATCGTCACCTTCGCGGTCAACGCCATCGCCCGATGGATCGTCAGCCGGCGCAAGGAATTCTCGGGAGCGAACTGACATGACCGTGACGACCGCTCCTCCTCAGCCTCCGCAGGCCTCGCCCTTCGTGCGCGAGACTCCCCGCCTCACCAGCGGCCGCCTGCCCGTGTGGGCGCCCTGGGCCATCCTCGTGGGCAGCCTCGCCATCAGCGCGCTGCTGTTCGGCGTCCTCGCGATGAGCTCCGGCGACGGCTTCAACCTCGGCGGCTGGGCCGTCGTGGCCGGACTGCTGTACCTCATCCTGATCACGACCACCTCCTCCCTCGTCGAGGGCCGGCGCAAGGGCGTCGACCGCCTCGTCACGGGTGTCGTGACGATCGCGTTCCTCATCGCGATGGTCCCGCTCGTCTCGGTCGCCATCACGGTGGTCACCAACGGCGTCGCGGCGCTGTCGGCCGAGTTCTTCACCTCGTCGATGCGCAACGTCGTCGGCGAGGGCGGCGGCGCCCTGCACGCGATCGTCGGCACGGTGCTCATCACCCTCGCGGCGGCCGTCATCTCGATCCCGATCGGCATCTTCACCGCCATCTACCTGGTCGAGTACGGTCGCGGCGGCCGCCTCAGCCGCGGCATCACGTTCCTCGTCGACGTGATGACGGGCATCCCGTCGATCGTCGCCGGCCTGTTCGCCTACGCGGTCTTCGCGCTGATCTTCGGACCCGGCATCCGCATGGGCATCATGGGCTCCATCGCCCTGTCGGTGCTCATGATCCCGGTCGTCGTCCGCTCCACCGAAGAGATGCTGCGTCTCGTGCCGAACGAGCTGCGCGAGGCGTCGTACGCGCTCGGCGTGCCGAAGTGGCGCACGATCTCGAAGGTCGTCCTGCCCACCTCGATCGCCGGCATCACGACGGGCGTCATGCTCTCGATCTCGCGCGTCATCGGCGAGACCGCGCCGCTGCTGCTGACCGCGGGTGTGGCGACCTCGATGAACTACAACCTCTTCGAGGGCCGCATGATGACGCTCCCGGTGTTCGCTTACTCGCAGTACATGAACCAGGGCATCCCCGCGCAGGCCTACATCGACCGCGCCTGGGCTGCGGCGTTCATCCTCATCGTCCTCGTGATGCTCCTCAACCTCATCGCGCGCATCGTCGCGAAGGTCTTCTCGCCGAAGCTCGGCCGCTGAGCGTCCTCACCCGAAAGAACTGACAGGAACCATGTCCAAGAGCATCGAAGTCAACGACCTCAACGTCTACTACGGCGACTTCCTGGCCGTCGAGGGCGTCTCGCTCGACATCGAGCCGCGCAGCGTCACCGCCTTCATCGGCCCCTCGGGCTGCGGCAAGTCGACCTTCCTGCGCACCCTCAACCGCATGCACGAAGTGATCCCCGGCGCCCGCGTCGAGGGGGAGGTGCTGCTGGACGGCGACAACCTCTACGGCGCCAACGTCGACCCGGTCCTCGTGCGCCGTCAGGTCGGCATGGTCTTCCAGCGCCCCAACCCGTTCCCGACGATGTCGATCAAGGAGAACGTGCTGGCGGGCGTGAAGCTCAACAACAAGAAGATGTCGAAGTCGGACTCCGACGCGCTCGTCGAGAAGTCGCTCCAGGGCGCCAACCTCTGGAACGAGGTCAAGGACCGTCTCGACAAGCCCGGCTCGGGCCTCTCGGGCGGTCAGCAGCAGCGTCTGTGCATCGCGCGCGCGATCGCCGTCTCGCCCGAGGTCATCCTCATGGACGAGCCCTGCTCGGCCCTCGACCCGATCTCGACCTACGCGATCGAGGAGCTGATCGGCGAGCTGAAGAACGACTACACGGTCGTCATCGTCACGCACAACATGCAGCAGGCCTCGCGCGTCAGCGACAAGACCGCGTTCTTCAACATCGCGGGCACGGGCAAGCCCGGCAAGCTCATCGAGTACAACGAGACCAAGACGATCTTCACGACGCCGTCCGTCCAGGCGACCGAGGACTACGTCTCGGGCCGCTTCGGGTAAGCCCGCCCGACTCCACGAAGCCCCTCGCCGCACGGCGAGGGGCTTCGTCGTCATACCGGCGCTGTCGCCAGTGCGAAGAGCGTCTCGACCAGCGGACGCGGGTCGGCCGCAGCATCCCATCCGCTCGAGACGAGCTGCTGGTAACCGATGACGGCCGATACGACAATCACCGCGCGGCGGCGCGCCTCGCGCTCCGGAACACCGGATGCCTCGAGCAGGCCGCTCAGGTACGACACGCGTCGCTCGGTCACGGCCTCGACGATCTCGCGCACGTCCGCGGCGGCGGCATCGGCGTAGAGCGTGCGCTCCCCCGAGCGCTCCCCGGTGCGGTGCGCGATGATCTCGAGGAGTGCCGACAGACGCGCCTCGGGGTCGGCGATCGCCTCGACCTGGGCGATGAGGGCCTCGGTCTCGCGGTCCCGCCATGTCTCGAGCACGGCGTCGACGAGTGCCCGGCGGTCGGCGAAGTGCCAGTAGAACGATCCCTTCGTGGTGCCGAGCTCGCGAGCGGTCGGTTCGACGGCGACCGCGCCGATCCCCTCGTCGCTGAACCGCCGGTAGGCGGCGTCGACCCAGTCCGCACGGGTGAACCTTGCCATGTCCGTACGGTACCGTATAGTTTCTCCTCAGGACCATACGTCGGCGTATGGTCGCGAGGAGCTTCCCATGAGAGAACCCGCCTTCTGGTCGCTCGCCCTGGTCGACATCGCAGACCCCGACTACACCCAGGTGTGGATCGACGTGCTGCCCGCGCACGCGTCGGCCGATCCGTCGGCGTGGGCGCGCAACCTGCTGTCGACCTCCGCACTCCCCCGTGGGATCGCGCTCGCCCTGGCGGGCCTCGCGGCGCTCCGCCGTCGACCCGCTCGCTGCGACAGGCTCGCGGTCACCCGGGTCGAAGGCGACGAGGCCCTGGTCGCCGTGGACGCGCGGCGCCTCGACGTGCGCGTCGGCGTGGGGATCGACGAGCAGAACTCGCTCGTACGCGTGGTGGCGGCCATGCGCTTCAAGGGCGCCGGCGGCCGTCTGGCGTCTCTGCCGGTGCGCGCCGGCCTGGCGCTTCTCGCGCGCGCCATGATCGCCCGCGCCCGCCGCGACATGTCGGGCGTGACGCGCTGAGCTCGGGCCTCAGTCGCGCGGACTCAGCAGATACCGGTTGAAGGATGCGGTGAGCTCGGCGTCGAGCGGCACCTCGACGCCGTCGATGGCCGTGATCGGAGCCGCGAGCCGCACGCTCGACACCAGCCACGCGGCATCCGCTCGCTCCAAAGCGCTGGTCGGAAGCACCTCGTAGCCCGTCTCCTGCCCGTGCTCTTCGAGGTGGGCGAACAGGCTCAGCTGCGTCGTGCCGTGGAGGATGCCGCCGTTCGGCGCGGGGGTGACGAAGCGCCCGCCGATGCGGAGGATGAGCGACGCGGTCGGCGCTTCGAGCACGAAGCCGTCGGAGGTGACGAAGATCGCGTCGTCGGCGCCGCGCCGCTTCGCCTCACGGATCGCGGCCATGTTCACCGCGTACGACAGGGTCTTCGCCCCGAGGAGCAGCCACGGCGCCTGCGCGGGAGTGTCGATGCCGTAGCCCCGATCGAGCGTCACGACGCGGATGCCCTGCTCGCGCGCGACCGAGTTGTCGGCAGCGGCCGTGGCCGTCACCCACGCGGTGGGCGCGGGTCCGTGCTCCACGCCGCGGCTGAGGATGAGCTTGATGACGCCCTCCCCCGTCTCGGGTGCGTGCTGCGCGGCGATGGCGACGGCCTGCCGCCACTGCTCGAGGTTCGGGGCGGGCAGGTCGCAGATCTGCGCGGAGTGCGCGAGACGCTCGAGGTGGGCCTCGGTCTCCTGCGCGTGGCCGTCGACGACGCCGATCGACTCGAAGATGCCGTCCCCGCGCTGCGTGCTCAGCTCGCCGACGCTGAGCGCCGGCGCGGAGGGATCGATCACGCGGAACGAGTCGGAGAAGATCGGACGAGGATCATCGGATGCCGCGGGCTCGATCACGAGCGCGAAACGCAGGGCCATGTCCCCGAGCTTAGGCGCTCGGGAATGCCGCGCCCGTGGACTCGGTTACACTGGATCGGCCGGGCCGCAGTAACCCCGGGCTCCAAAATTTGCCGCTTCGAGCGGCACCGCGCCGAGAGGCGTTCTGCGGCCCGGCACTTTCATGCCCGGGCCGCGCCGGCCGCCCGGGCCACTGTGCTTCCGTCGTTGCAGCGCCGCCGCAGCCTGTCGCGTTGCAGCCCTGCCGCTGCGCGACCCGAGGCTCCCGCACCGCCGAGGGGCGTAGCATCCACTCCCCGACACAACATCGGATCCGCAGGTGCGGAGCCGCCGGGCGACACGCCGATGATGGATGCCTCGACCCGGCGTGTTGCGCAGGCCATCCGCACCTGCGGATCCGATTCTGTGTCGGCGAGCACGGCGCACCGCCGCCGTCACACCAGGTGCAGGCCGCGATCGATGAAGCCGAGGATGGCCAGCTCCACGGTGGGCCAGTCATGCACGACCATCGCGTAGTCGAAGCGGAGAGTGACGTACCCCCAGGACGCGGCATGCGCGTCGCGCACGAGGTCTTTGTGGCGGTGGGATTCCCCGTCGTGGTTCGGCGCGCCGTCGACCTCGACGATGAGGCGGTCGCCGATGAGGAAGTCCACGCGCCCGACCGAGACCACATTCATCTGCGTGCGCACGGGCAGCCTTCGACTCCGAAGCCGCCAGCGCAGCAGCGACTCGAGCCCGCTGTCGGCGTCATCGCGCGAATAGTTGATGGCGACGCGCGCCTCGGGACCGACGCGCTCGCGGAGCCACTTCAGACCCGACGCCGTCAGCAGGTGCTGTCGCCGGGCGGACTCCAGCACCACGAAGAACTCCTCGATGCCCCGGCAGATCAGGATCTGCCGCAGAATCCTCGGAACGGTGGGCAGCCCGAACGCATCCTTCGTCGTGCCCTCGTCCCAGTGGGTGACGCAGCGGCAGCCGTCGTGCACGTAGGACCGCCCGTGCGCACGCAGCCACACGTGCGGAGTCGTGTCGGTCTCCAGCACCCACAGCCCGGCGTGACGCGCCGCGGTCAGGCAGGCGATCGATCCCCCGTGCGCGGCTGCGACCGTGACGTCAGCGCACGCGCCGTCCATGGCGTACACGCCGCGACGCAGTGCACGGCGTCCACCGTCGGCCACCTCTTCGCGTAGCCGCGCTCGCGTCATGCCGGCGGCGCTCAGTTCGCGGTACGTCGCCACTGCGGGCTGATCGACACTGCACATGCGCCCATGCTGGTGGGCGCAGCATCCACTCGTCTGCTCGGCGGGGTGATCTGTGGAGCGTTCGCCTCCCGCCTCCCCTGGGGAGGATCCCCCGCTCGACCGAACACAGAATCGGATCCGCAGGTGCGGAGACACCGGGCGACACGCCGATGATGGATGCCTCGACCCGGCGTGTTGCGCCGACCATCCGCACCTGCGGATCCGATTCTGTGTCTGGAACGGCGGCGCGGGAGCCGAACGACGGCGTACACGGGGCACGCCCGCGGGTGGGACTCGGGAGGTGGTCGACGGTCAGGTCAGGGCGTCGCGGCGCCACAGGGACGCGCAGGCCGCGAGGTCGGCGGCATAGTCCGAGAGGCGCAGGGCGCGAGTGGTGAACGACGACGCACGCTCAGGCTCGGTCGCCTCGTAGTCGTCGGCGATGTGGGTGGCGCCGGACGCCTGCACGCGGCAGAACGCGGCCGCGCGGTCGAGCGCGACGGCGAAGTCGCCCTCGAAGAGGCCGCGCAGGATGGTGTCCACCAGCGCGACGAGCTCGTCCGGTCCCGCCGGTGAGGGAGCGCCCGCCACCACGTCGTCGGCGGAGGCGAGCTGGGCACGGCCGCGCTCGTACAGGAGCGCGGCCGTGCGCGGGTCGTCGTGGATCATGAGCTGCACCAGGTACAGCCGCCACAGCGCGCCCGGAAGGGTCTTCGCGGGAGAGCGCGACCACAGCTCGGCGAGGTCGTCGATGCCGTGCTCGTCGGTGAAGGCGACGAGCCGGTCGACGACGGTGCCGTCGGGGTCGGCCCGCACGCGGGCGAGCAGGGCGTGCGCGGTCGTGTGCGCGACGCGGGACACCTCGGCCGGGTCCTCGGCGGCGAACAGCCGGTCGAACATCTCGGCCGGCCGGCGCACGGGCTTGTGGAACTCCCTGGACGAGTCGCTCATTCCGTCCAGGCTACTCGCCGCCACGAGCACGGGCTCGCGGGCGAGCTCCTGTTCGAGCTCGCGCTGCAGGGCCGCGGCCCACGGCAGGCACATGACCGCGCTCCGCCTCAGACCTGGTTGATGCGGATGTGGTTGCCCGCCGGGTCGCGGAACGCCGCGTCGCGCGGACCCCAGCCCTGCTCCTTAGGCTCCTGCAGCACCTCGGCGCCGAACTCGCGCAGCTTCTCGAAGGTGGCGTCGAGGTCGGTGGTGGTGAAGACGTACGGGCCAGGGCCCGATCCCTTCACCACGAGACGCTGCAGCGAATCGCCGTCCTCGGGCGAGCGGCCGGCGGTCGGGTCCGACACGACGAGCGAGAGGCCGGGCTGACCGGGGAAGCCGAAGCTCACCCAGCGGTGGCCGTCGTAGGCGACGTCGTTGACGACCTCGAGGCCGAGTCCGTCGCGGTAGAAGGGGATGGCGGCGTCGACGTCGTCGACGGTGATGGGGCTGTACGCCAGGGCGATGTTCGTCATGGCTGCCACGCTATTGCGCCGCGGCGGCGCGCGCTTCTCCGATCCTGCTCGGTTGCGGATCAGGCGTAGCGCGTGGGGCGCGTGAGGATCTTCGCGACGCACAGCGGCATCGCCTCGGCGGCGTCGTGCGGGCGCGAACGGTACGAGCTCGGCGTCTCGCCGACGATCTCGGTGAACGTCGAGCTGAACGAGCCCAGCGAGGTCGCGCCGACGGCGGTGCAGGCATCCGTCACCGACATGCCCTCCCGCAGCAGCGCCATGGCGCGCTCGATGCGCCGGGTCATCAGGTACGCATAGGGCGTCTCGCCGTACGCGGCCTTGAACTCGCGCGAGAAGTGCGCCGGCGACATGAGCGCCTTGGTCGCCATCGTGGGCACGTCGAGCGGCTGCGCGTAGTCGCGGTCCATGAGGTCGCGCGCGCGGCGCAGGTGTGCGAGGGTCTGGGTCGTCTGGGGGGCGGATGCCACGGCCTCACGCTACCCGGATCGACGACGTCGCGCCGCGCCCGCGCGGCTCAGCGCGCCGCACCCCGGTGTCAGGCTGTCGGGATCGTGACGATCGGGTCGGAAGACGGCTCCCCCGTCGGCGAGCCGCCCTGGGGTTCGACCGTGACCGCGATGACGTCACCCGGCTCCATCGAGCCGTCGAGCAGCGCCGTCGTCGTGCCGTCGGCGGACTCGAACACCCCGGCGGGCACCGCCGCGCCGTCGCGCACGAACCAGAGCTCGAAGCTCTCGTCGTCGGCTATCTGGGGCAGTCCCTGCGAGACCAGCACGACCTTGCCGACGGACTCCGACCAGTGCGCCGTCGCCGTGCCGCCGTCGGTCAGCTCGGCCGTCGACGACTGCGCGTCGGGCGCGCCCTCGATCTGCTGCAGCGCCACGATCTCCGCCGGACGGGTCATGTACTCGTTGAGCTGCACGGCGCCGAGCCCGAGGGCGACGAGCAGCACCATCGAGGCGGCGAGCGCCAGGATGCCGCGGGTCCACCGGCGTCGCGACACCGCCTGGATCACCGCTGTCGGCGGAGGCGGCGGGGCAGCCGGCCCTTCATCGGGCTGCTCGGGAGCGGTCGCCGGGGCCGGCGTCCAGCGGTCGACGGGATCTGCGGTCGCGGCCACCGCCGCGTCCATCGCCGGCAGCTGCGGCGTCGTCGCGATCCGCGAGAGCAGTGTCGAGCGCAGCGTCAGCGGAGGCACGGCATCGGAGACGGTGTCGGCGAGCACCGCGGCGGTGGCGGCATCCGTCTCGATCCAGTGCTCCCATTCGGGGTGCGCGCGGCGCGCCGCGTCGAAGGCCGCGCGGTCGGCGGGCGACAGCGCGTTCAGCGCAGCGCCGGCGGCGAGCTCGGCGAATTCCTGCTCGTCCATCACGCGGTCACCCCCATCTCGGCTCTCAGGCGGGACAGGCCGTCCCGCATCCTCGTCTTGATCGTCCCCAGCGGCGCCCCCACCAGGGCCGCGATCTCGCTCTGACTGTAACCCCCGTAATACGCGAGGGTGAGCGCCTCCCGCTGCGCATCGGGAAGCCCCGACAGCGCGACCGTCACCTTCTCACCCTCGATGCGCAGCTCGACCTGTTCGGCGACCCCGTCGTGGGCGACGTCGAGGTTCCGCAGGCCCGCGCGCACGTCGCGATCGCTCGACGCCTGCGACGACCTCACGCGATCGACCGCCCGGCGGTGCGCGATCGTCAGCACCCACGATCGTCCCTGACCTCTGTTCGGAGCGAACCGCGAAGCGGATTGCCACACCTCGAGGAAGACCTCCTGCAGCACCTCCTCGCTCTGCGCGCGGTCGACGAGCACGCGCAGGATCAGACCGAACACGCGAGGCGAGAGCATGTCGTAGACGCGCGCGAACGCGGCCTGGTCGCCCGCGGCGACACGCTGCAGCAGCTCCCCGATGTGGTCGACGGGGTCGGTGCCGTCCTCGGGCACGTCGATTCCGTCGATCACCATGTCCACCAGCATGCCTTACGCACCTCCCTCCGACCCGCCGTGGCCTCACCCGAAGGTGAACGAGTACACTTCCACGCCCGGCGACACCTCGGCGTCGAGAACGTGGGTGCGTCCGTCCCCCGTGTTCTCGGCGACGGCGTAGGAGCGGGGCGTGCCGGAGACAGCCACGATCTCTTCGCCGCCGCCCTCCAGGCGCACGCGCACCTCGCCTTCGCCCGCGAGCACCATGCGCACCTCGTCGGCATGGAATCGCAGACGGATGCCTCCGCCGCCGTCGCCCGAGGGCGTGGCGTACTGCGTCTCGATGCGCCAGGCGCCGTCGAGAGCGAACGAGTCATCCGGCTGCGCCGCGGGCAGCGCATAGTCCCCGTCGCCCGCGCGATAGGAGCCGTCGCCGCCGTAGTTCACGTCCTTCGCAGACCCCAGGAACGTCTCCCGCGTGCGGCTCGCGTCGGGGGTGTCGTCGGCGACGTCGGTCGGAGCGGGCAATACGACTCCCGGGTGGGCGTCTTCCAGGAGTTCGCGGATGAGCTTCTCGGTCGCGGCGTAGTTGCCCTCACCGAACGCGATGTGGCGCACGGTGCCGTCGGCGTCGATCAGGTAGTGCGCCGGCCAGTAGCGGTTGCGGTAGTTCGTCCAGGTGGACAGGGAGTTGTCGAGGGCGACGGGATAGGTGATCCCGAAGTCGCGCGCACCCGCCGCCACGTTGCCCGCGTCCTTCTCGAAGGCGTACTCGGGCGAGTGGATGCCGATCACCCGGAGTCCCGCGTCGCGGTAGGCGGCGTCCCATGCCACCACGTGCGGGATGCTGCGCTGGCAGTTGATGCAGGAGTACGCCCAGAAGTCGATGAGCACGACCTCGCCCTTGAGGTCTTGCAGGTCGACGGCCGCGCCGCCCGGGGTGTTGAGCCAGGCCTCGATGCCGCGGAGGCTCGGGGCCGTGCCGCAGGACTCCAGCTCGGGCGCGCCGTTCGTGCACTTGTCGAGGTCGCGGTTCTCATCGGTGACGAGGCCGCCGAGGTCGAGGGCCCGGCGGGCATCGGGATTGTCGGTGAGGTCGCGCTGGATGCCGGCGGTGTAGTCGGGAACGAGGCGCTGCAGCAGCTGCGGCACGTTGAACACGAGGCCGACGGCGAGCGCGAGCATCGCAATACCGGCGGCGATGCGCAGGCCGCGCTCGTGGGTGCGGAACGCCCGGATGCGTTCGATCAGCCCCCGCCCGGCGAGCGCGAAGAACAGCAGCGGGACCGCGACGCCGATCGCGAACGAGACGGTGAGCACGACGGTGCCGACGTCGATGCGACCGGTCGAGCCCGCGACGATGATCGCGGCGAGCACCGGTCCGGCGCACGGCACGAACACGGTGCCGAGGGCGAGCCCCACGCCGTAGCCGCTTCCCCGGTTCTGCACCTCCGTGCGCCGGGCGAGCTTCTGGAACGGCCTCTCGAGCACCCGTTCGAAGCGCGGCACGAGAAGGCCGATGCCGATGAGCACCAGCACGGCGATGCCCGCCCACCGGAGCACGTCCTGGGGCAGGCCCAGGGCGCCCAGCAGCAGGGAGCCGAGCAGCGTGACCAGGGTGAAGCTCGTGATCAGCCCCGCGATCACCAGATACGGCCGCCACCGCGAGGCCGGCACCGCGTCGCCCTCCCGGCGCGCCGACTGTGCGCCTCCGGTGAGGAAGATGACCGGCAGCACCGGCAGGATGCACGGCGAGATCCCCGTGATGAGTCCGCCCAGCAGACCGATGATGACGAGCTCCATGCGTCCCCCTCGTGTGTCACGAGTAGTTCGCGCCGGTTGCGGGTTCGGATTGCGCACACCGCGGACGGATGCTGCGGACGCGGGGGCGCAACATCCATTCCGTCCGATCTGCAATCCGATGTCGCGAGCCCTCCGAACAGTCCGTGTAGCCGCTCCCGCGGCACGCACCCCGGCACCGGGGGAACGAACACCGCGGTCCGACGACCGCATCAGAGGAGGAAGACATGTCTCGCATCACTCGGAAGCGGATGTCGGCGGGGCTCGCCCTGGCGGTGGCCGCGACCTTCGCGCTGTCCGCCTGTTCGATGGGCGGATCGACCGCAGAACCCACGACCGAACCTTCGACGCCCTCCATGGAGGCCAGCGAAGAGCCGATGGCCACCGACCCCGCCGCCGACCTCGTCGGGCCCGGCTGCGCCGCGTACGCCGAGGCTGTGCCGGACGGCGCGGGCTCGATCGAGGGCATGTCGGCCGATCCGGTCGCTGTCGCAGCATCCAACAATCCGATGCTCACGACGCTCACCGCCGCAGTCAGCGGCCAGCTGAACCCCGACGTGAACCTCGTCGACACCCTGAACAGCGACGAGTTCACCGTGTTCGCGCCGGTGGACGACGCGTTCGCGATGATCGACCCCGCCACCATCGAGTCGCTGAAGACCGACAGCGCGACGCTGACGTCGATCCTGACGTACCACGTGGTGCCCGGACGGATCGAGCCGGCCGACATCGCGGGCACCCACACCACCGTGCAGGGTGCAGATCTCGAGGTCACCGGCGAGGGCGACATGTGGATGGTGAACGACGCCAACGTGATCTGCGGCGGCGTGCAGACCGCCAACGCCACGGTGTACCTCATCGACGCGGTCCTGATGCCTCCGGCTCAGTGACCCGATGCCGGCGTCACGCCGGCCATGCGGGGGCGGCGAGGCCGCCGGCGCCAGCGAGGTGCGCCGGCGGCCTCGTCGCGTCGTTGCATGTCGGCGATGGCTCGTCAACCCCTCGGCACACGAGCAACCCACTCCCTACGGTGGAAGAGGCCCGATGCGGCGCCGGAGGGGTGCGGGCATCGGTCGGGAGGACTTGTGACAGACCTGCTCGCGTCCGGGGAGCTCGCCACCGGCGAACTCCTGGACGGGCGCTACCTGCTGCGGGAGCGCATCGGCGAGGGCGGCATGGCACGGGTGTACCGCGCCGACGACACGCACCTGCAGCGCCCGGTCGCCGTGAAGGTGTTCCGTGAGCCGACCGACGGCATCGGCTCCGTCGAACGCGCGCTGTCGGAGACGACACTGCTCGCGTCGCTCAGCCACCATTCGCTCGTGACGGTGTTCGATGCGCGCGTCGGCACCGACGAGACCAGCTACCTGGTGATGGAGCTCGTCGACGGCATCACCCTGCGCGACCTGATCGCGCGCGGACCGGTGGACCCGCGAGTGGTCGCGTCGGTCGCGATCGACATCGCCGAGGGCCTGCACGTCGCCCACGACCACGGGGTCGTGCACCGCGACATCAAGCCGTCGAACGTGCTGCTGTGGGCCTCCCCGCGGCCCGGATGGGAATGGCGGGCGAAGCTGGCGGACTTCGGCATCGCCTATCTCATGGACTCGACCCGTGTGACGACGCCGGGTGTCATCGTCGGCACGATGGCGTACGTCGCTCCGGAGCAGGCCAGGGGCGTGGTGCCGGCCCCGGCCGCCGACATCTACGCGTTCGGCCTGCTGCTGACCGAGGCGCTCACCGGCGAGCGTCCGTTCGCCGGCACCGAGGGCATCGGCACCGTGATGGCTCGGCTGTCGTCGGCGCCGAAGATCCCGGACTCGCTGCATCCGGCGTGGCAGGGGCTGCTGCGCGGCATGACGGCGATCCGGCCCGACGACCGGCCCACCGCGCTGGAGGTCGTCGCGACGGCGTCGCGTCTTGCGGCGATGGAGAACACGCTCGCCCGCGAGAACGCCGACCCGGCGACGGCCCCCATCGCGGCGATCGCCACCGAGCCGGCGACGGCCGACGTGGTGCCGCCGCGCCCGCCGGACCCGAAGACTGTCGCATTCTCGCCGACGGCGGCGCTGGCCGCCGAGACCGCCATGGCAGCGAAGCGGACGGATGCTGCGCCCCCGGCCTCGTCGGCCGCGACGCCGCATCGCGCCCGGCGCCGCGGGTACGTCGTGGGCGGCGTGGTCGCGGCGCTCTTGCTGGCCGGTGCGCTCCTCGGCGCCCTCTGGCTCTCGAGCCTGCCGAGCGGGAGTGCGGAGCCGGCACCGACGACGCCGGTGATCCAGGAGCAGCAGCAGACCCCCACCCCCACCCCCACCGAGGAACCGCCGCCCGCTCCGCAGGCGCCCGCTCCGCAGGCACCCGCGGTCGACGACGGAGGAGGCAGCGACAACAGCGGCCCGGGGAACAACAACGGCAACGGCAACGGGAACGGCCCCGGCAGCAACAGCGGCAACGGTAACGGGAACCGCTGACGTGCCCACGCGCATTGCGTTGCTAGGGTGGGAGAGCCCCTATAGCTCAGTTGGTTAGAGCAACGGACTTCAACAGAACAAAATGGAGCGCCGGCGCAGAAATGCGTCGGATGACCGCCGCTATATGCTGGGACGCCCTGAGAGCCCGAGGTACTCGCCACGTGTCTGACGACACCGGCAGTGACAATCCGAGGGATTGGGTAATCAGCAGGTAACCGCAAGGGAACCTCAGAGACTACACGCGGCGCACCTGACCGGCCCGGCCGAAGGTGAAGATATAGTCCAGACTGCAAGCCGGAGACGGTGGCTGGGGAAAGCCCAGTGCAGCAGGTTAATCCGTGGGTCCAGGGTTCGAGTCCCTGTGGGGGCACCACTGCGGCCGGCCGAGGTCACGCCAACCCGTTTTGACACGGTGGAACCTCTGGCGCACCGTCGCGACCTTTCGCTAGGGTCCGAGACATGACGCCCCAGATCGGTGTGGACGGTCCGGCTTCCGACGCCTTGCTGCGCGCAGGGCGGTTCTTCACGAGGTGGGACGAGACCGCCGATCACCGGGCGGCGTTCCTCCAGGGCGGGCGCGAGGGCGACGCGTTCTACCGCGACCGGTGGAGCCACGACAAGGTCGTCCGGTCGACGCACGGCGTGAACTGTACGGGCTCCTGTTCGTGGAAGGTGTACGTCAAGGACGGCATCATCACGTGGGAGGCCCAGGAGACCGACTACCCGAGCGTCGGCCCCGACCGTCCCGAATACGAGCCCCGCGGTTGCCCCCGCGGGGCTGCGTTTTCGTGGTACACCTACTCGCCCACCCGCGTGCGGTACCCCTACGTGCGCGGCGTGCTGCTCGAGGAGTACCGCGCCGCCAAGGCGCGCGGCAACGACCCGGTCGAGGCGTTCGGCGAGATCACGAAGAACCCCGAGACCCGCCGCCGCTACCAGCGGGCGCGCGGCAAGGGCGGGCTCGTGCGCGCGAGCTGGCGGGAGGCCGTGGAACTCGTCGCGGCCGGGTACGTGCACACGATCAAGGAGTACGGACCCGATCGGGTCGCGGGCTTCTCGCCGATCCCGGCGATGTCGATGGTGTCGCACTGCATCGGCACGCGCTTCACGCAGCTCGTCGGCGGCGTGATGACGTCGTTCTACGACTGGTATGCCGACCTCCCGGTCGCGAGCCCGCAGGTCTTCGGCGACCAGACCGACGTCCCCGAGTCGGGCGACTGGTGGGATGCCACCTACCTGATGATGTGGGGCTCGAACGTCCCCGTCACCCGCACGCCGGACGCCCACTGGATGGCGGAGGTGCGGTACCGCGGCACCAAGGTCGTCACCGTCAGCCCGGACTACGCCGACAACACGAAGTTCGCCGACGAGTGGCTGCCCTGCCAGGCAGGCACCGACGCGGCGCTCGCGATGGCCATGGGTCACGTCGTGCTCAAAGAGAACTACGTCGACCGCCGCGTGCCGTTCTTCGCCGACTTCGCCCGCCAGTACACCGACCTTCCCCACCTCGTGCGCCTCACCGAACGCGACGGCGCGTTCGTGCCGGGCACGTTCGTCACCTCGAAGGACCTCGGCGGCGACACTCCCGAGGACGAGTGGAAGACGGTGGTGCTGGATGCTGCGACCGGCGCCCCGCGGGTTCCCAACGGCTCGATGGGGTTCCGGTATGCCGCGTCGGGCGAGGGCCGCTGGAATCTCGACCTCGAGGGCGTGGAACCGGCGCTCTCCATCGCCGATCTCCCCGCCGCGGCTGGTGCAGTGGAAGCGGTCGAGGTGCTCCTCCCCCGCTTCGACGCGGCCGACGGCGAGGGCGCCGTCCTGCGTCGAGGAGTGCCCGCGACGCGGGTGAACGGCATCCTGGTCACCACCGTCCTCGATCTGATGCTCGCCCAGTACGGCGTCGCCCGGGACGGGCTGCCGGGCGAGTGGCCGACCGGGCTCGACGACGCGGAGTCGCCGTACACACCCGCGTGGCAGGAGGAGATCACCGGCGTGCCGGCGCAGGCCTGCACCCGCATCGCGCGCGAGTTCGCCGCGAACGCGGTCGAGTCGAACGGCCGGTCGATGATCATCATGGGCGCCGGCATCTGCCAGTGGTTCCACGGCGACGCGACCTACCGCGCGATCCTGGCGCTGCTGATCCTCACCGGCTCGATGGGGCGCAACGGCGGCGGCTGGGCGCACTACGTCGGGCAGGAGAAGTGCCGTCCGATCACCGGGTGGCTCTCGCTCGCCAACGCGCTCGACTGGTCGCGGCCGCCGCGCACCATGATCGGCACCGCCTACTGGTACATGCACACCGACCAGTGGCGCTTCGACGGCTACTCGGCCGACGCGCTGGCGTCGCCGCTCGCCGAGGGCAACCTCGCCGGCATGCACACGGCCGACACGATCGCCCAGTCCGCGCGGCTCGGCTGGATGCCGTTCTACCCGCAGTTCGACGTCAACCCGCTCGACCTGGCAGACCGGGCCGACGAAGCGGTGGCGAACGGGGAGGCGGCGGACGCAGCATCCTTCGTCGCCTCGAAGCTCGCGTCCGGCGACCTGCAGCCCGCGATCGCCGACGTCGACGCCCCCGAGAACTGGCCGCGCCTGCTCACGCTGTGGCGCTCGAACCTCATGGGATCGAGCGCGAAGGGCAACGAGTACTTCCTCAAGTACCTGCTCGGCACGCACAACAACGTCATGGCGACCGATGAGGCCAGCGTGCGCCCGAACGACGTGAAGTGGCACGACGAGATCCCCGAGGGCAAGCTCGACCTGCTCGTGTCGGCGGACTTCCGCATGACCTCGACGACGCTCCTGTCGGACGTCGTGTTCCCCGCGGCGACCTGGTATGAGAAGCACGATCTGTCGTCCACCGACATGCATCCGTTCGTGCACGCGTTCACCCCGGCGATCGACCCGCCGTGGGAGGCGAAGAGCGACTTCGACCTGTTCCACGCGATCGCGGTCGAGTTCTCGTCGCAGGCGCGCACGCACCTCGGCACCCGGCGCGACCTCGTCTCGGTGCCGATGCAGCACGACACCCCCGGCGAGACGTCGCAGCCCGGCGGCGAGGTGCGGGACTGGGCGCGCGGCGACACGGCGGGCGTCCCGGGCAGGACGATGCCGCAGTTCACGGTCGTCGAGCGCGATTACACCGCGATCGCCGACAAGCTCGCGGCAGTGGGGCCGCTCGCCGACACGCTGGGGTTCACGATCAAGAACGTCACGTACGACGTGGCGCACGAGGCCGAACGGCTCGCGCAGAAGAACGGCGTCATGCTCGGCGGCGCGGCCGACGGGCGGCCCGCGATGGACACCGACGTCAAGATGGCCGAGGCGATCCTCGCCTTCTCGGGCACGACGAACGGCGAGCTCGCGTCGCAGGGCTTCCGCTCCCTCGAGAAGCGCGTGGGCAAGCCGCTCGCCGACCTCGCCGAGGGGTCCGAAGAGAAGCGCATCACATTCGCGATGACGCAGGCGGCACCCGTGCCGGTGATCACGTCACCCGAGTGGTCGGGATCCGAGACCGGCGGGCGCCGGTACGCGCCGTTCACGGTCAACATCGAGCGGCTGAAGCCCTTCCACACGCTCACCGGCCGCATGCACTTCTACCTCGACCACGCGTGGATGCGCGACCTCGGCGAAGCGCTGCCGATCTACCGCCCGCCGCTCGACATGCACCGGCTGTTCGGCGAACCCAGGCTCGGACCGAACGGCGAGCAGCAGGTCGTGGTGCGGTACCTCACGCCGCACTCGAAGTGGTCGATCCACTCGGAGTACCAGGACAACCTCTTCATGCTGTCGCTCTCGCGCGGCGGCCCCACCGTCTGGATGAGCCCGGCGGACGCCGCGGCCATCGGCGCCGCCGACAACGACTGGGTCGAGTGCGTCAACTCGAACGGTGTGCTGGTGGCGCGGGCCATCGTGTCGCACCGCATGCCGACCGGCGTCGTCTACGTGCACCACGCGCAGGAGCGCACGATCGACGTGCCCAAGTCCGAGGCGACCGGCCGGCGCGGCGGCATCCACAACTCCGTCACGAGGCTGCTCGTCAAACCCACGCACCTCATCGGTGGGTACGCACAGCTGTCGTACGCGTTCAACTATCTCGGCCCGACCGGCAACCAGCGCGACATGGTGGCGACGGTACGCCGCCGCTCGCAGGAGGTGGTGTTCTGATGCGCGTGATGGCCCAGATGGGCATGGTCATGAACCTCGACAAGTGCATCGGGTGCCACACCTGCTCGGTCACCTGCAAGCAGGCGTGGACGAACCGCGCCGGCACCGAGTACGTGTGGTTCAACAACGTCGAGACACGGCCGGGCCAGGGCTACCCGCGCCGCTACGAGGACCAGGAGCAGTGGCACGGCGGCTGGACGCTCAACAAGCGCGGCCGGCTGTCGCTGCGCACGGGCAGCCGACTGAAGCGCCTGCTCACGATCTTCTCGTCGCCGGTGCAGCCGAAGCTCGAGGACTACTACGAGCCCTGGACCTACGACTACGAGACGCTGATCGACGCCCCGCTCGGCGACGACTTCCCCGTCGCGCGGCCGAAGTCGCTCATCACCGGCGAAGACACGAAGATCACGTGGTCGGCGAACTGGGACGACGACCTCGGCGGCGCGTCGGAGATGGGCCACCTCGACCCCATCGTCGAGCGCGTGCGGCGCGAGTCGGAAGACACCATCAAGCTGCAGTTCGAGAAGACCTTCATGTTCTACCTGCCGCGGATCTGCGAGCACTGCCTCAACCCGTCGTGCATGGCGTCGTGCCCCTCGGGCGCGATCTACAAGCGCGCCGAGGACGGCATCGTGCTCGTCGACCAGGACCGCTGCCGCGGCTGGCGCCAGTGCATCACCGGGTGCCCGTACAAGAAGATCTACTTCAACCACAAGACCGGCAAGGCCGAGAAATGCACCATGTGCTACCCGCGCCTCGAGGTCGGCATTCCGACGGTGTGCTCCGAGACGTGCGTCGGGCGCCTGCGCTACCTGGGCCTGTTCCTGTACGACGCCGACCGCGTCACCGAGGCCGCCTCGACGCCCGATCCGAAGGACCTGTACGAGGCGCAGCTCGACCTCATGCTCGACCCGAACGACCCCGAGGTGATCGCGGCGGTCCGCGCGCAGGGCGACATCCCCGATGACTGGATGGATGCCGCGCGCCGCTCCCCGGTCTACGCCCTGGCGAAGACCTACCGGGTGGCGTTGCCGCTGCACCCCGAGTACCGCACGATGCCGATGGTCTGGTACATCCCGCCCCTGTCGCCGATCGTCGACCTGCTGCGGGACCAGGGTCACGACTCCGAGGCCGCGGGCACCCTCTTCGGCGCGATCGAGGCGCTGCGGATCCCCGTCGAGTACCTCGCCGAGCTCTTCACCGCGGGCGACACCGACATCATCACGGGCGTGCTGTGGCGCCTCGCGGCGATGCGCTCGTACCTGCGTGACATCACGCTCGAGCGGGACCGCGACGAGTCGATCCCCGCGGCCGTGGGCATGACGGGCGAGTCCATCTACGCGATGTATCGCCTCCTCGCGATCGCGAAGTACGAGGACCGCTACGTCATTCCGACCGCCCACTACGAGCGGGCGCACGAGCTCGAGGAGCTCGGCTGCTCGCTCGACTTCGACGGCGGCCCGTACGGCAACGAGTCCGGCATGTTCGGCGAGGCGAGCGGCCGGCCGGTGCCGGTCGCCGTCGAGACCTTCCACGCCCTCAAGGAGCGCCAGACCTCCGACGCCGCCGCGAGCGGCGAGGCGCTGCGCGGTCGCGTCAACCTCCTCAACTGGGACGGCAACGGTGCCCCGCCCGGCCTGTTCCCCCCGAAGGAGTCGACTCCGGGTGCCTCGGCCGGAGGCTCGTCATGAACGTCCGGGTGGTGTACCAGGCGGCGTCGCTGTGCCTGAGCTACCCCGATGAGGGCGTACTCGGCTCTTCGGCGCTGATCGGCCAGGCCTTGACGGAAGCCGCGCCGCGGGCCGCAGCATCCTTCGCCCCTCTTCTCGAGTGGTGGGAGAAGACACCGGCGTCCGAGGTGCAGACCGTGTACGTCGACACCTTCGACATGTCGCGGCGGCACGCGCTGTATCTCAGCTACTGGACCGACGGCGACACGCGCCGGCGCGGCGCCGTGCTCGCCGACCTGAAGCGGCGGTATCGCGAGGCGGGTCTCGCGATCGACGGCACGGGCGAGCTGCCCGACTTCCTGCCGCTGGTCCTCGAGTTCGCGCGGCATGCTCCGAGCGAGGGTGCGGCGGTGCTGCAGGAGTACCGCGCGAGCCTCGAGCTCATCCGACTCGCCCTCGCCGAACGCGGGTCGCCGTATGCCGGCGTCGTGGCCGCGGTGTGCGACACGCTCCCGGGGCGCTCCCCCGCCGACCGGCAGCAGGCCATGGCGATGGCCGCGGCCGGGCCGCCCCGCGAATCGGTCGGACTCGACGCCTACGACCCGCGGCTGCTGCCGCTCGAGCCGGTCGGGAGGCGCTGATGGACCTGTTCCTGTGGGGCATCCTCCCGTACGTCATGGTCGCGGTGCTCGTCGGCGGCACGATCTGGCGCTACCGCTACGACCAGTTCGGGTGGACCACCCGCTCGTCGCAGCTGTACGAGTCGCGGCTGCTGCGGATCGGCTCGCCGCTCTTCCACTTCGGCATCCTCGTCGTGATCATCGGGCATGTCATCGGCCTCGTGATCCCCAAGGCGTGGACCGACTTCTTCGGCATCTCGGACGAGATGTACCACCTCGCCGCCCTCGGCCTCGGCACGGTTGCGGGAATCGCGACGCTCGTCGGCGTCGGCATCCTGATCTATCGCCGCCGCACCACCGGGCCGGTGTTCATGGCGACGACGAAGAACGACAAGACCATGTACGTCGTGCTGGTGGCCGCGATCGTCGCGGGCCTCGCGACCACGGTGCTGGGAGTCATCGGGCCGCACCAGGAGCTCACCTACCGCGACACGGTCTCGCCATGGTTCCGGTCGCTTTTCGTCTTCCAGCCGAACATCGCCGCGATGAGCGAGGCGTCGCTCGATTACCAGATCCACACAGTGATCGGCATGGTGCTGTTCATGATCTGGCCGTTCACGCGGCTCGTCCACGCGTTCACGGCGCCGGTGCACTACCTGTTCCGCCCGTACATCGTCTACCGCTCGCGCGACGGGCGGCCGACGACGGCGCGCGGCATCCGCCGCGGCTGGGCGCCGGTGGGCACCACTGACCGCACCCCCGACCGCAAGGCTTCGACCACAGGCAAGACGGGAGGCACACGACGATGACGACGGTCCCCACTCCCCCTCCCCACGGCGCTGGCGCGCCGCGGCGAGCCTCCGGGGGCGGGGGCCCAGCCGGGGCCACCGCCGCGCCGAACACCCAGGCCCTGCCGGGGCGCACGAAGAACCTCCTGCTGGCACTGCTGGCCTTCACCATCACGTTCTGGGCGTGGAACCTCGTCGCGCCGCTCGCGGTGCAGTACACCGCCGAGATGGGGCTGACCTCGACCGAGGCCTCGCTCCTCATCGCGAC
Source organism: Microbacterium sp. NPDC056044 (assembly GCF_042267145.1). Classification (NCBI taxonomy): domain Bacteria; kingdom Bacillati; phylum Actinomycetota; class Actinomycetes; order Micrococcales; family Microbacteriaceae; genus Microbacterium; species Microbacterium sp. NPDC056044. The sequence goes on from NZ_JBHJWZ010000003.1 coordinate 102,605, forward strand.
GCCCGTGCTCGTCGGATCGCTCGGCCGCATCCTCACCGGCGCGTTCACCGACCGCTACGGCGGCCGCCTGATGTTCACGGTGCTGACAGCGGCTTCCGCCGTGCCCGTGGTGCTGGTGGCCCTCGCCGGAGTATGGGGGTCGTATCCGCTCATGATCGCGTTCGGGTTCCTGCTCGGCATCGCCGGCACGACCTTCGCGATCGGCATCCCGTTCGTCAACGCCTGGTACGAGCCGGCCAAGCGCGGCTTCGCCACGGGCCTGTTCGGCGCCGGCATGGGCGGCACCGCGCTGTCGTCGTTCTTCACTCCGCGCATGGTGGCGTGGTTCGGCTACGTCGCGACGCACATCATCATCGCGGTCGCGCTCCTCGTCGTCGCGCTCATCGTGTGGCTGTTCATGCGGGACTCCCCACTGTGGAAGCCGAACACGGCGCCGGTCATGCCGAAGCTCAAGGCGGCGTCGAAGCTCGCCGTCACGTGGCAGATGGCGTTCCTCTACGCCGTGACCTTCGGCGGCTTCGTCGCGTTCTCGACCTACCTGCCGACCTACCTCAAGGAGGTCTACGGGTACGACCTCGCCGATGCCGGCGCCCGCACTGCGGGTTTCGCGATCGCGGCGGTGATCGCCCGGCCGGTCGGCGGCTGGCTGTCGGACCGCATCGGCCCGGCGACGGTGCTCAGCATCTCGCTCGGCGGCGCCGCCGTGATGGCCGTCGTCATCGCCCTGCAGCCGCCGCCCGAGCTCCTGGCCGGAGCGTCGTTCGTGCTGATGGCCCTCTTCCTCGGTCTCGGCACGGGTGCGGTCTTCACGTGGGTCGCGCAGCGGGCGCCCGCCGAACGCGTCGGCACCGTCACCGGCATCGTCGGCGCCGCGGGCGGGCTCGGCGGCTACTTCCCGCCGCTGGTGATGGGCGCGACCTACAACGCCGAGGCCCACAGCTACACGATCGGGCTCAGTCTGCTGTGCCTGACCGCGCTCCTGGCCCTCGGCTTCGTGATCTACCTGGCACGCAAGGGGCGCCAGGCGGCGGTGTGACCGTCGGGTCGCCGGGTCAGCGGGCGATCGATGCCGCGATGAACCACGCGACGATACTCAGCACGAGGGCGATCAGCGGGTACCAGAACGCCCGGCGCTTGCGCGACAGCGCGACGATGCCGGCGACGGCACCGATCACCGCCAAGGCCAGGGGCACATAGCCGCCCAGCACGATCGCCACCGTGTTGTCGTGGTTGCCGATCGCCCATACGAGCGAGACGAAGAAGAGCACCACCGCGGCGCCGACCGAGAACCCGATCAGGAGCAGCGTGGCGACGAGGTCTCCCATGCTGCGCTCGGCGGGAGCAGCCGCGCTCATCGGCCGAGTCCGATCTCGTAGTGCACGAACCCGGTGTGTGTCGCGACGCGGTCGTAGAGCGTTCGCGCGGTGGTGTTGGTCTCCTGCGTGAGCCAGTACACCTTCGCGGCGTCGTGCGCGCGCGCCCACTCGGTCACGTGGGCGATGAGCGCGCGTCCGGCCCCAGTGCCCCGGGTGTCGGGGGCGACGAAGAGATCCTCGAGGTAGACGTAGGGCGCCGGCGACCAGGTCGCGGCGTGCGTGAGCCAGTGGACGAAGCCGACGGCCCGTCCCGTGTCGTCGACGGCGACCGCGCCGTGGATCGGGAACTGCGGGTCGAGCAGGCGGTTCCAGGTCAGCGCGGACTGCTCGTCCGACACCTGGGACTCGTAGAACTCGATGTAGCCGCGCCAGAGCGGCAGCCAGGCGTCGCGGTCGGCAGGGGCGAGGGGGCGGATCTCGGTCACGAGCCCGAGAGTAGCGGGTCGCCCGCCTCAGGCGAGCGCGGTGCGGGCGGTGCGTCGCGCGTGAGCGCTGAGGTCGTCGCCTCGCCGCGCGAGGAACTCCTCCAGCCGGCCGGGGTCGACCCGGCCGATCTCGCGGAGGGCGACGCCCACGTTGGTCTGCACCAGGTGCTCGGGGTCGTCCGCCAAAATCTCGCAGAGCGCGAGCGGGTCGTCGAGGTCCCGGCCGCGGATGATCGAGAAGGCGGCGGTGATCGCCGTGCGCCGATGCCAGCGGTCGTCGGAGCGCGCGAGCTCGAACAGCACGTCGCGCCGGCGGTCCAGCAGGTACAGCCCCACGACGCGCGGCGCAGAACGGTCGATGTAGTCCCACGTGTCGATGCGATCGAGACGCCGCATCCACAGCTCGTACAGCGCCGCGCGGTCGACCCCCTTGGTGCGCGCCTGGAAGTCGAGGATCGATACCGCGACCATCCGCATCTCGTAGGCGTCGGAGTCGAGCAGCCGATCGACCTCGGCCAGCGGCATCCGTGAGTTCGCCTTCGCGATGTCGAACACGGTGCCCATGCGGACGCCGATCACCTCGGTGCGCGCGTCGGTCATGCGCCGTTCGATCTTGGCGCGTTCGTCGATGGATGCTGCGCCCTCGAGCGCCGCGCGGACGCCCTCGGCGGTCGGCGCCCCGGGCTCAGTCACCGCCCTCGGGTCCCGAGGGTGTGAGCTCGGCGCCGGCGTGCGCGAGCTCGGCGAGCGCCGCATCGCTCGTCTCCGCCGCGACCCCGGCGATGAGGTCGGTGAGGATGCGGACGTGCCGGCCGTGCTCGATGGCGTCGAGCGCCGACGCGCGCACGCAGTAGTCCGTCGCGAGGCCGGCGATGTCGACGTCGACGACCCCGTTCTCTTCGAGCAGGTGCGCCACCGTCACGCCGTCATCGGTGGTGCCCTCGAACAGCGAGTAGGCGGGCTTGCCCTGCCCCTTCTTGACGTGGTGGGTCACCGCCGAGGTGTCGAGCCCGGGATCGTACTCGGCGCCCTCGGTGCCGCTCACGCAGTGCACCGGCCAGGTGTCGATGAAGTCGGGCTCGGGGTGGAAGTGCCCGCCGTTGTCGCCCTCGGCGTGGTGCCAGTCGCGCGAGGCCACGATCACGGCGTACTCCTCGGCATGGGTGACGAGGAACTCCGAGATGTGCTCGGCGACCGCGTCCCCTCCCTCGACCGCGAGCGCTCCCCCTTCGGTGAAGTCGTTCTGGACGTCGACGATGAACAGCGCCTTGCTCATGGTTCGAGCGTACGCCGATACTCCTCGCGGGTGAGCGGGTGCCCGTCGCCGGCCACGAGCTCGGGGTCGGTCTCGGCGGGCAGCAGCGCCTCGCTGCCATCCGTCGCCCCCGCGGCGACGACATCCTTGCGCCACAGCTTCGAGGGCCACCAGATCGCCTTGCCGATGTCGTACGAGAGCGCCGGCACCAGGAGCGACCGCACGATGAACGTGTCGAGCAGCACACCGAAGGCGACGATGAACGCGATCTGCACCAGGAACAGGATCGGGATGACGCCGAGCGCCGCGAAGGTCGCCGCGAGCACGAGTCCTGCCGATGTGATCACCCCACCCGTGGCGACGAGGCCGCGGAGGATTCCCGGTCTCGTCCCGTGGACGAGCGACTCCTCGCGCACGCGCGACATCAGGAAGATGTTGTAGTCGACGCCGAGCGCCACGAGGAACACGAAGCCGTAGAGCGGCACCGCGGGGTCGGCACCCGGGAAGCCGAACACCTCGTTGAAGACGAGCGCGCTGACGCCGAGGGCGGTCGCGAACGACAGGATCACCGTGCCGATGAGGAGGAGCGGCGCCAGGATCGAGCGCAGCAGCAGCATCAGGATCAGGAGGATCACGGCGAGGATCACCGGAATGATGACCGTGCGGTCCCGCGTCGACGTGTCGTTGGTGTCGATGTCGGTGGCGGTCTCGCCGCCCACGATCGCGGTGCCGGCGCCGAGCGTGTCGTCGAGTGCGACGCGGAGCTCGCGCACGGTGTCTTCCGCAGCCACCGAGTCCGCAGCATCCGTCAACGTGCCGATCACCAGCACGTCGCCGTCCGAGACGGTCGGCTCGGGCGCAGGCGTACCCGGAGGCCCGACCGCGGTGAAGACCGGTTCCCCGTTCTCGACGGCGACCTGCGCCTGCCCCGTCGGCGAGTCGTCCGAGGCGACCGACACCGAATCGATGCCGTCGGAGTCGTCGAGCACGCCGACCGTGTCGGCCAGGTCCTCCTCGGGCACGATCACATAGACCGGCGAGCCGGAGCCGGCCGGGAAGTGCTCGGCGAGCACGTCCTGCCCGTCGCGGGCCTCGGACGAGCCGAGCACGAGGTCGCTCGTGGGCACCCCGTCGGCCTTCAGCTGAGTGATGCCCAGGGCACCGGCGAGCAGCACGATCGTGCAGGCGATCCACACGATGCGCGCGTGGCGGGCGACGAAGCGCGCCTGTCGCGGCCAGAGGCCCTTGACCGGCTGGGTGAGGTCGTCGGGGATCATCGCGATCGGCTGCTTCGGGATGAAGGGCCAGAACGCTGCGCGTCCGCACAGCGCGAGAAGAGCGGGCAGGAACGTCAGCGCCGACAGCATCGAGAACCCGATCCCGATGGAGGCGATCGGGCCGAGCGCGCGGTTCGTCGCGAGGTCGGAGAGCAGCAGGCACAGCAGGCCCGCGATCACCGTGCCGCCCGAGGCCAGGATGGGCTCGAAGGCTCCGCGCCACGCCGAGAGCACAGCATCCCATTTCGACACCCCCGTCGCGATGGATTCGCGGAACCGGGCGACGTACAAGAGGGCGTAATCGGTCGCCGCGCCGATCACGAGGATGAACAGGATGCCCTGCACCTGGCCGTTGAGCACGACGATGCCGGCGAAGGCGAGCCACCACACGGTGAGCAGGGCCACGCAGAGCGCGAACACCGAGGTCAGCAGCACGAGGACGGGCAGGAGCGGCGAGCGGTAGACGATCACGAGGATCAGGAACACCGCGAGCAGCGCGACGCCGAGAAGGAGCCCGTCGATCCCGAGGAAGCCCTCGACGAGATCGGCGGTGAAGCCGGCGGGGCCGGTGACCCAGCCCTCGAGACCGGAGGGCAGATCGTCGGCGACGAGCGTGCGGATCTCTTCGACGGTGGGCCCCACCTCGCCCGAGGCGTCGATTGGCACGAAGATCTGCACGGCCTCGCCGTCGTCCGACGGGATGGGCGGCGACACGTCCTCCTGCACCCCCTCGACCTCGGCGATGTCGTCGGCGAGCGCCTGCACGTCGGCGATGTCGTCCTGCGAGAGCTCGCCGTCGCCTGTCACGACGACGACGGCTGGGATGCTCTCGCCGCCGAGGAAGTCCCCGAGCCGCTCGTTGACCTGCGTTGCGTCTGCGCTCTCGGGGAGGAACGAGGAGCGGTCGTTGCTCGACACCTCGTCGACCTTGCCGAAGTAGGGGCCGCCGATCGTGCCGGCGGCCAGCCAGAGGAGCACGAGGAGGGCGGGGATGCCGATCCGGAGCCAGCCCGAGGGGCGACGGTTCGCGTGGTGAGGCGAGGTCATATCGCTAGCTTATCTAGCGATCTGCCCCGATTCGACCACGCGCGAGAGTTCTTGGGCGAAGGGCCGGTCGATCAGCCGCGCAGGAACAGCATCACGAGCGAGGTGACGAGCGCCACGACGCCGAGCGCCAGCATCCCGATCGCGAGCCGCGTGACCGCCCGCACCGCCGGGGAGCCGTGGGTCAGCCGCATCCGGTGAAGCGATCCGCGGCGCACGTAGACGTCCGCCATGTCGGCATCGCCGATGTGGTGATCCTGCTCGGGAGTGAGCTGCGCCTCCCCGACACCGCCGTCCTCGTCGAACCAGCGCACGAACCGGCCGTTCGGCCCCCGTTCGACGACGGCACGCACGGGCAGCCAGGTGCCGTCGAGGAGGTACATGATCAGCGCGACGCCCGCAAGGAGCGCCCCCACGCCGAACCCGATCCACGAGAAGATCTCGGCGAGGGCGTCGATCGCCTGAGACACGCATCACCGTCCTTCGCATACGGAAAACGGCCGCTTCCGCGGCCGCCTCGGGTTGTCGGCCCAGCCTAACGGATCACCCCGCCACGACGCGGCGCCCACCCGCCGCCCCGTCAGCGCGACGCGGCGCCCGCCACGTCGAACGGGCGGAGCCGGCCGCACATGCCGAACCGTCGCTCGCCGACCAGCTGCGGCGCGCTCTGCACGCCCGACAGATGCAGGTTCGCGGCGTCGCCCTCGGCGTGCGCACGCGTGATCGCGAGGCTGTGGTGCGCCGGCGCGGCCGAGCACGACGCCGGAGTAGTCATGGAGCCACCTAAGGGAATCGAACCCTTGACCTAATCATTACGAGTGATTCGCTCTGCCGACTGAGCTAAGGTGGCGGGCTTCGCTTGCGCGACGCACAAGCAACGATCTTACAGGGTCACGAGGGTGCTCGCGAACCACGGCGGCCGAGGCATCCGTTCCGCCCCCGATCCCCTCTCGGACGCACTCGGTGTCGACGTGTTACGCCCCGGTTCGAGTCGGCGTGCAGAGCCCGCGTAGGTTCGAACCCGGTCCGCGACGAAGCGTGCGCGGTCCGTGGATCGTGCGCGCGGTCACAAGCCCGAGACGGGCCTCGATCCACAGGAGCACTCACATGTCCACGTCCAAGAAGCTCGCCGCCGCAGCAGCACTCGCGCTTCCCCTCGCCCTCCTCCTCGCCGGCTGCGCCGGGACCGGAACGGATGCCGCCGCCGGCGGCTCCGACGAGAACGAGGTCGTCCGCATCGGCGTCGTCGGCGCCGGCGACCCCTACTGGGAGACCTACAAGGAGGCCGCCGCCGAGGAAGGCATCGACGTCGAGCTGGTGGACTTCAGCGAGTACTCGCAGCCGAACCCGGCCCTCTCGGCCGGAGAGCTGGACCTCAACCAGTTCCAGCACATCATCTACCTCGCGACCTACAACGTGCAGAGCGGCGACGACCTCGAGCCGGTCGGCGCGACCGCCATCTACCCGCTGGGCCTCTACTCGACGCAGTACGACTCCGTCGACGACATCCCCGACGGCTCGACCGTGGCGATCCCGAACGACGAGTCGAACGGCGCCCGCGCGCTGCTCGTGCTGCAGTCCGCCGGTCTCATCGCGCTCGAGGACGGAGGCTCGGCGTTCTCCACCCCCGCCGATGTCATCGAGGCGGAGTCGAAGGTCCGCGTCGAGCCCGTCGCCGCCGACTTCACGGCGTCGTCGCTCCCCGACTACGCGGGCGCGATCGTGAACAACGACTTCGTCACCAAGTCCGGTCTCACCGAGGACGAGCTGCTCGCGCAGGACGACCCGACCGACCCGTCGGCTTTCCCGTACATCAACATCTTCGCTGCGAAGGCGGAGGACGTCGATAACCCGACGTACCTCAAGCTCGTCGAGATCTACCAGAACACCAAGGCCGTGCAGGACGGCGTGCTCGAGGTGTCGGGCGGTACCGCCGTGCTCGTCAAGACGCCCGTCGACGACCTGCTGACGTCCCTCAAGGACGTCGAGGACGACATCCGCGCCGGCTCGTAATCCCGCCACACCACGGCACCGCCTGTGCGGCCCGAGTGCGCTCTTCGCGCAGCGGGCCGCACACGCGCGTTCCGGCCCAGGAGCACCCCATGACCCTCATCCGACTCACCGGCGTCACGAAGGCCTTCCCGCCCGCCTCGAAGGGCGGAGCGCCCGTCGTCGCCGTCGACGACGTGTCGCTCGACGTCGCCGCCGGCGAGGTGTGCGGCATCATCGGCTACTCCGGTGCCGGCAAGAGCACCGTGCTGCGGCTGGTGAACGCGCTCGAGACGCCGACCGCCGGCACCGTCGAGATCGACGGCCGCGATGTCACGCATCTGCGCGAGCGCGAGCTGCGCGAGCTGCGCGGCGACATCGGCATGATCTTCCAGCAGTTCAACCTCTTCGACTCCCGCACGGTGGCGAAGAACGTCGCCTACCCACTCGAGGTGGCCCGTCGTCCGCGCGCCGAGATCGCCGCGCGCGTCGACGAGCTGCTGCGCTTCGTCGGGCTGGCCGACAAGGCGAAGAACTACCCCGAGCAGCTGTCGGGCGGCCAGAAGCAGCGCGTCGGCATCGCCCGCGCCCTCGCGACGAGCCCGCGCATCCTGCTCGCCGACGAAGCGACGAGCGCGCTCGACCCCGACACGACGCAGGAGGTGCTCGCGCTCCTGAAGCGCATCAATGAGGAGCTCGGCGTCACGATCCTGGTGATCACGCACGAGATGGACGTCATCCGCACCCTGGCCGACAGCGTCGTGGTGATGGAGAGCGGCCGCATCATCGAGAGCGGCGCCGTGTTCGACGTGCTGTCGGCGCCGCAGCACGCGGCCACACGGCGATTCGTCGCGAGCATCATCGAGGACGTCCCGGTCGGCGACCAGCTGCGCACCCTCCGAGGCCGTCACCCCGGACGCATCGTCACGTTCACGATCCGCGACGGCGACGTCACGCAGGCCGACGTGTTCGCGGCGCTGTCGTCGCACGGCGTGCGCTTCGAGCTCGTGCACGGCGGCATCAATGACATCGGCGGGCGCGTCTTCGGGCATCTCACGCTGGCATTGGCCGGAGAGGCGGATGCTGTGCAGCAGGCCATCGACGCCGCCTCGGCGTTCGCGCCGCTCATCGAGGAGGACGCCCGTGGATAGGCTCGTCGATCTTCTTCCCGAGCTCTGGGCCGCGACGGCCGAGACGCTCTACGTCGCTTCGCTGAGCCTCGTGTTCGGCGGTCTCGCGGGCCTCTTCGTCGGGCTCGCGCTCTATGCGACCCGGCCGGGAAGCCTGTTCCCGAACCGGTTCCTGTTCGGCACCATCAACGTGATCGTCAACTTCTTCCGGCCGATCCCGTTCGTGATCCTGCTGGCGTCGGTGCAGCCCCTCGCGCGGGCCCTGGGTCTGCCGGGCATCGGCGTCCCGTTCGCGATCTTCGCGATCACGCTCGCGTCGCTGTTCGCGATCAGCCGCATCGTCGAGCAGAACCTCCTCACCGTGCGCCCCGGCGTCATCGAGGCTGCCCGCGCGACCGGTGCGAGCCGCACGCGCATCCTGTTCCGGCTGCTCCCCCGTGAGGCGCTGGGCCCGCTCATCCTCGGCTACACGTTCATCGTCGTCGCGCTCGTCGACATGACGGCGGTCGCCGGCGCCGTCGCGGCCGGCGGCCTCGGCGAGTTCGCGATCGTCTACGGCTTCAAGCAGTACAACCCGTGGGTCACATGGGCGGCCGTGCTCGTCATCATCGTGATCGTGCAGGTGGTGCAGTTCGTCGGCAACGCGCTGGCGCGGCGGGTGCTGCGCCGCTGAGCGACGCCAGCCGCGCAGGGACATCAAGAGAGCGCGGATGCCTCTGGTCGAGGCATCCGCGCTCTTCTCATGACTGGCGGGTCACTCGCAGCGCAGGCCGTCCTGCGGGGGCGTGCCGTCGAGCAGGTACGTCTCGATCGCGGCGTCGACGCAGGCGTTGCCCTTGTTGTAGCCCGTGTGCCCCTCGCCGACGCGCGTCACGAGCACGCCGGACGACAGCTGGTCGGCCAGCGACACCGACCACTCGTACGGGGTCGCCGGGTCGTTCGTGGTGCCGACCACGACAATCGGCGCGGCGCCGTCGGCGGTGATGCGCTCCCGCACGCCGGTGGCCGGGTACGGCCACACCTCGCACGGGTCGGGGCCCGCCCAGTACGGGGCGACGGTGGGCGCCTCGGCCTCGAGCAGCGCCATCGCGTCGGCCTGCTGCTGGTCGGTGGCGTCGACCGGGTAGTCCATGCAGTTGTACGCGCGGAACGCCTCGGTCTGATTGCCGGTGTACGCGCCGCCCTGGCGGTCGTAGTAGAAATCCGCCAGCTGGAATGCCACCTCGGCCTTGCCCTGCAGCGCGTCGGCGAGCGCCATCGTGAGGTACGGCCAGCTGTCCTGCGAGTACAGCGCCGCGACGATCGCGGTCATCAGCGAGTCGGAGCCGAGCATGCGGCCGTCGGCGTTCGGGATCGGGTCGCGGTCGACGCTCGCGAGGAGCGTGCCCAGGTCGGCCATCGCCTCGTCGACGGTGCCGCGGAACGGGCAGTCCTTGTCGGTCAGACAGTCCGCCATGTAGGCGCGCAGCGCTGATTCGAAGCCGATGCCCTGCGTGATGCCGACGTCCAGCCCCGAGATCGACGGGTCGATCGCGCCGTCGAGGACGAGTCGGCCCACCTTGTCGGGGAAGAGCTTCGCGTACGTCGCACCGAGGAAGGTGCCGTACGAGTAGCCCAGGTAGTTCAGCTGCGTGTCGCCGAGGACGGCGCGCAGGAGGTCCATGTCGCGGGCCGAGTTCTCGGTCGTGATGTAGGGCAGCACGCCGTCGCTGTTCGCATCGCACGCCTCGCCGAACGCCGTGTGCCGGTCGAGCAGCTCGGCGGTCCAGGCAGCCGTCCCTCGCGCGTTCTTCGGGACGTCGAAGAGGTACGCGTCCATGTCGGCCGCGTCGTAGCAGGTGACGGCGGTCGACTCGCCGACGCCGCGCGGGTCGAACCCGATGACGTCGAACTCACGGCGCACCGGGTCGCTCACCGCGAACGACACCGAGTCGCGGATCAGCGCCACCCCGCTCGCGCCGGGGCCGCCGGGGTTGGTCAGCAGCGACCCGATGGGGTCGGTCGTGCCCTCGGCGCGACTGCGGATCACCGACAGCTCGATGTCGCCCTTCGTCGGGTCGGCCCAGTCCAGCGGCGCGGTGACCGTCGTGCACTCGAACGTGTCGTCGCAGCTCGACCAGTCGAGCGTCTGCTCGTAGTACGGCAGCAGGTCCTCGGCGACGCCCGCGGTGTCGGCGGCCTTGCTCGACGTCGGGCGGGGCGACGCGCCGGGGATCATCGCCGACAGACAGCCGCTCAGGACGACGGATGCTGCGACCAGGCCGGCGACGACGGCAGCGGCGCGACGAAGCCTGCGGGGACGGGTCGGGTTCACGGGATCCTTCCGCTCGCGACGGTGACGAGCATGCTTTCGAGCGCCAGTGCGGGCGCGGCGTTCAGTTCGAGGTTCTCGCGCGTGACGCCGATGCGGTCGACGACCGTCAGCGTGCGCTCGGGCGTCCACGCGGTGGCGAGGGCGCGGAGGTCTGGTTCGAGCTCGCGGTTGATGAGGTCGGTGTCGCGCCCGAACTGCAGCAGCAGCACGTCGCGGAACAACGACTCGAGGTCGGTGAGCACACGATCGATGCCGTCGCGCAGGCTGCGTGTGGCGCGGCGCTTCTGCTCGTCTTCGAGGGCCGACAACTGCGACCGCACGGCGGGCGGGATCGCGCCGCCCTCGGCGATGCCGAGCGTGCGGAGGAGCCCGGCGCGCTCCGCCTCGTCGCGCTCCGCCGTGAGCGCCTTCGCGTCATCGGTCGCGGCGGCCACGATCTTGCCGGCCACCTCGACCGCGTCGCCGACGCCTCGCACCGCGAGCACGCCGCGCAGCGTGGCATCGCGGCGGGCGCGGGCCGCAGCATCCGTCGCCAATCTCTGGGCCATGCCGATGTGACGCTGAGCGTGCCGCGCGGACTGCTCGGCGATCACGGGGTCGACGCCGCTGCGGCGGACGATGAGATCGGCGACGTCGGCGACGTCGGGCTCGCGCAGGCGCAGCGTGCGCACGCGGGAGCGGATCGTCGGCAGCAGGTCGGCGTCGCTCGGCGCGCACAGCACCCAGACGGTGCGCTCGGGCGGCTCTTCGAGCGCCTTCAACAGCACGTTCGAGGTGCGCTCGGCCATGCGGTCGGCGTCTTCCATGACGATCACGCGGTAGCGCCCGAGCGAGGGCGCGAAGTACGACCGCTCGACGAGGGCGCGGGCGTCTTTGATGGAGATGATGACGCCCTCGGTGCGCAGCGCGGTGAGGTCGGGGTGGGTGCCGGCAAGCACCTGGTGCATCGTGCGCTCGTCGCCCGGCTCGGCGATGAGCGCCGCCGCGAAGGCGTGGGCGAGCGTGGACCGGCCCGAGCCGGGAGGCCCGGTGATGAGCCACGCGTGGGTCATCGAGGCGGGATCGGATGCTGCGTCCCTGAGCGCCGCGACGGCATCGGGCTGCCCCCACACGTCGCCCCAGGGGAACGCCTGGTCGACCACGCGGGCGTCGAGGTCGGACTGCATCCCCTCAGCCTAACCGCGGGCACCGACGCCGCCCCGCCCACCACCTCCGCATTGTCTTCGAATCAGGCGATGAGGCGAATTCAGGCCACTCGGCTGGCTTTTCGTCCTGATTTCGCCTCATCGCCTGATTCGGGCACGGGGCATCGGGCACGGGCGCCGGTACCGGGCACGGGGCACCGGGCACGGGGCACCGGGCACAGGCACGGGCATCGGGCGCGGCGCATCGCGCACCGGGCCGGGCTCAAGCGAGGAGCGGCTCCACGTGTGCCCGGACCGCGGCGGCGAGCTCGTCGGCGGGAAGCGATGCGTCGAGCACGAGGAAGCGCTCGGGCTCGGCGGCGGCGAGGGCGAGGAACTCCTCCCGCACACGGGCGTGGAAGTGCTCCTTCTCGGCCTCGAGGCGGTCGAAGGGCTTGTCGTCGGCGTCGAGACGCGCGCGGGCCGACTCCGGGTCGAGGTCGAGGAGCACCGTGACGTCGGGGAGCAGCCCGCCGGTCGCCCAGAGCGACAGCTCGCGCACCTCGTCGCGGCCGAGCACGCGTCCGGCGCCCTGGTACGCGACCGAGGAGTCGAGGTAGCGGTCCTGGATCACGACCTCGCCGCGCGCGAGCGCGGGGCGGACCAGCGTCTCGATGTGGTGCGCGCGGTCCGCGGCGTACAGCAGGGCCTCGGCACGGGGCGCGACCTCGCCCCGGTGGTGGAGCACGATGTCGCGGATGAGCACGCCCACCTCGGTGCCGCCGGGCTCGCGCGTGCGCACCACGGTGCGCCCGGCGTCGGTCAGCCACTCGTCGAGCAGCGCCGACTGCGTCGTCTTGCCGACGCCGTCACCGCCCTCGAACGTGACGAACAGCCCGCGCGCGGTGTCGCCCGCCGTCACTTCTTCGCCGCGGGCTTGCGCGTGGTCGTCGTCCGCCGGGCGGGTTTCTTGGCGGGGCCCTTCGCACGCTTGTCGGCGAGCAGCTGCACCGCGCGCTCGAACGTGACCTCCATCGCGTCCTCGCCGCGCGGGATCGTCGCGTTCGTCTCGCCGTCGGTGACGTACGGGCCGAAGCGGCCGTCCTTGAGCTTGATCGCCTTGCCGCTGGTGGGGTCGGCCTCGAACTCCTTGAGGGCCGACGACGCCCCGCGGGCGCCGTACTTGGGCTGCGCGTAGACGGCGAGCGCCTCCTCGAGCGTGATGTCGAAGATCTGCTGCTCGCTCTGCAGCGTGCGCGAGTCGGTGCCCTTCTTGAGGTACGGGCCGTAGCGCCCGTTCTGAGCCGTGATCGGCGCTTCCGTCTCGGGGTCGATTCCGACGGTGCGCGGCAGGTCGAGCAGCTTCAGCGCGGTGTCGAGGTCGATGGTGTCGACCGACATCGACTTGAAGAGGGAGGCCGTGCGCGGCTTCGGCGCGGCTTCCTTCTTCGCGCCGCGCTTCTTCGGCGCGGGCTCCGGCTCGACGGCGACGACCTCGCCGGTCTCCTCGTCCACGGCCTCTTCGGCGGGCGGGTCGTTCTCCTGCACGTAGGGCCCGAACCGGCCGTCCTTCACGACGACGAGCTTGCCGTTGGCGGGGTTCTCCCCCAGTACCCGGTCGCCCGCGACGGGAGCGTCGATGAGCTCCTGCGCACGCGCCGGGGTCAGCTCGTCGGGGGCGAGGTCCTCGGGGATGTTGACGCGCCGGGGCTCGGCATCCGCCTTCTCCTTGTCGGGCACCTCGAGGTACGGTCCGTACTTGCCGAACCGCAGCGTCGCGACGTCGCCGATGGGCGTCGAGTTGAGGGCGCGCGCGTCGATCTCGCCGAGGTTGTCGACGATGTTGCGCAGGCCCACGTGGTCGGTGGAGCCGAAGTAGAACTCCTGCAGCCAGTCCTGGCGCTTCTGCTCGCCGCGGGCGATCGCGTCGAGGTCGTCCTCGAGCGCGGCCGTGAAGTCGTAGTCGACGAGATCGGCGAAGTGCTGCTCGAGCAGGCGCACGACGCTGAACGCGAGCCAGCTCGGGATGAGCGCCTGGCCGCGCTTGGTGACGTACCCGCGGTTGAGGATCACGTCGATGATGCTCGCGAACGTCGAGGGGCGGCCGATCCCCTTCTCCTCGAGCGCCTTGACGAGGCTCGCCTCTGTGTAGCGCGGCTTGGGGCTCGTCGCGTGGCCCTTCGGCTCGACGTCGCGCAGGCGCAGCACGTCGCCGACGGCCATCGCGGGAAGCGCCTGGTCGTCGCTCTTGTCGCTGTCGCTGCGCTTCTCGTCGCGACCTTCTTCGTACGCCTCGAGGAAGCCCTTGAAGGTGTAGACGGTTCCGGATGCCGTGAACTCGGCGCGGCGGCCGGCCGCCGAGACCTCGAGGGTCACGGTGGTGGTCTCGTACTTCGCGTCCGACATCTGGCTGGCCATCGTGCGCTTCCAGATGAGGTCGTACAGCCGCAGTTCGTCGCGGTCGAGCTGACCCGACACCTCGGAGGGCGTGCGGAAGGTCTCGCCCGACGGGCGGATGGCCTCGTGCGCCTCCTGCGCGTTCTTGCTGTTGTTGCGGTAGCTGCGGGGGTTCGGCGGCACCGACTTGTCGCCGTACATCTTGACGGCCTGCTCGCGCGCGGCCTGCACGGCCTGCGTCGACAGCGCCGTCGAGTCGGTGCGCATATAAGTGATGTACCCCTTCTCGTAGAGACGCTGTGCGACGCCCATGGCGTGCTTGGCGCTCATCGAGAGCTTGCGACCGGCCTCCTGCTGGAGGGTCGAGGTCGTGAACGGGGGCTTGGGGCTGCGGGTGCCGGGCTTGGATTCGAGAGCGGTGACGGATGCCTCGGCCGCCGCCTCGATCGCGGCGGCGAGTTCGCGCACTTGCGACTCGTCGAGGACGAGCACGGCCTTCTTCAGTTCACCGCGATCGTCGAAGTCGGTGCCGCGGGCGAGAACTGCACCGTCGACGCGGGCGAGGCGCGTCGAGAACGACTCGTCGATGCCCTGCGGGCGGTTCGGTGCGGCGAGCGCCTCGATGTCCCAGTACGACGCCGACACGAACGCCATGCGCTCGCGCTCGCGGTCGACCACCATGCGGGTCGCTGCCGACTGGACGCGGCCGGCCGACGTGCCCTGCTGCACCTTGTACCAGAGGACGGGGCTGACGTCCCAGCCGTAGAGACGGTCGAGGATGCGGCGGGTCTCCTGCGCGTCAACGAGCGCGAGGTCGAGCTCGCGGGTGTTGCCGACAGCGGCCTGGATCGCGTCCTTGGTGATCTCGTGGAAGACCATGCGCTTGACGGGAACCTTGGGCTTCAGCGCTTCGAGAAGGTGCCACGCGATGGCTTCGCCCTCGCGGTCTTCATCGGTGGCGAGCAGGAGCTCGTCCGCCCCCTTCAGCGCGCGCTTGAGCTCGGCGACCGTCTTCTTGCCGCGGTCGCTCTCGACGTAATACGGGTCGAAGCCGTTGTCGATGTCGATCGAGTACTTCCCATAGGCCTGCTTCTTATCGGCCGGGATGTCGCGCTTGTCCGCCAGATCGCGGATGTGCCCGACGGAGCTGAGCACCTCGTAGCCATCGCCGAGGTACCCCTGGATCGACTTCATCTTCGTCGGTGACTCGACGATGACGAGCTTCTTGCCTTCTGCCAACGGGGGCGTCCTTTCTTCGACGCAAACCATACACGCCACTTCTCGGTGCAGGCGCTGTGAGACGAGATCAGGGCGGCGGTCCCGCCCGAGCGGAAGCCCGTGCGAGGACCGGGCCGAAGCGTATCGAGACGGTGACCGTCGCGATCAGTTCGTCGAGGCCGCACGCCTCGACGACAGCGCCGAAAGCGCTTGTGACCTCGGCCGCACGTTCGCACGGGACACCGGCAACCGCACCGGACGCCGCGTCCGCAGCGGCCAGCGCGCCGGCGTCCGCTGCCGACGCCAATCGTTGGCTCGCCACCGCCGCAGCACCGGCGCCGGCGAGACCTGCGGCGAGCACCGCCGCAGCGGCGACGATACCCACCGCCGCCATCGTCCCGGCCATCAGCCCGGTCCCCTCGTCCGCGCGACGACGAGGTCGCCCGAGGCGGTCACAGCCCGCCCGCCAGCGCGCAGCCGGACGCTGTGATGCTCACGCCGAACAGCGCGGGTGCGGACGCCGCCACACACACGAGGTCGCCTTGGGACGTGATGTCGACGGATGCCTCGGCCACCGTCGACGCGACGGCGGCGCGCACCCGCTGCTCGGACTCGCCACGCGCACTCAGGCGGGCAGCATCCGCCACCGCATCCTGCAGCCGGACCTGCCGCGACGCTCCGGCCAGCGCGCCCACGCCGAGCAGCAGGACGAGGGCGACGGCCGGGAGGGCGACCGCGAACTCGGCGACGACCGCACCGCGGTCGTCGCCCAGCCGCGGGCGCATCACGCCACCGTGAGCGCGCGTCGGATGAGGTCGGTGAGGATGGTGCGCACCTCGTCCGAGCGCATGATCACGACCAGCAAGCCGGCGAAGGCGACCGCGGCCATCGTCGCGATCGCGTACTCGGCCGTCGCGGCGCCGGTGTCGTCGGCCCCGGCGTGGTCGACGCCGGGCGCCGCGTAGAGGCGCTCCGCGCGGCGGCGGGTGAGGAGCGGGACGACGCGGGCGGTTCGGGTCAGGGACATGGGTTCTCCGTTCGGTGGATTCGTGGTGTCGGGCACGGTCGGGGCGATCGGCGGCGCGGTCGGTGCCGGGCGCGGAGAGGTGGCGCCGCGGGGTGGCGCGTGGACCCGTCACAGCGACACCGACATCGTCGACATGACGCCGAGCAGCATCGGCGCGACGCCGAGAAGGAGGAAGGCGGGCAGCGTGCACACTCCGAGCGGGAGGAGCAGCCGCGACGAGAGTCGTGCCGCGCGCAGACGTGCGTCGACGCGCGCGCGGTGCCGCGCATGAGCGGCCGTTGCGCGCAGCAGCTCCACGGCCGGCACGCCCGCGGTGCGCGACAGCGCGAGCACGGCATCCACATCATCTGCGGCTCCGGCGTCTGCTGAGCCGGCGTCCGCGCCGGTCTTCGTGGCGCCCCGTGCGACCGTCGGGTCGAGCGCACCGCCGCCGTCGCCGTCGCCGTCGTCGCCTGCGCTCTCCCCCGCCGCTCCCAGCCGGCGCGCGTCCCGCACGACCGCCCGCGCACGATCGATCGAGACGCCGCCGCTGAGCGCGATCGCGATCAGCTCGGCGTCGAGGCCGGGCGCGTCGTCCGATGCCGCGGCGGCGCGCACGAGCCGCTTCGTCCAACGGTGGGCGGCGAGCATGAGCACCGCGCCGGCTCCGAGACAGGCCAGTCCGAGGGGGTCCGTGAACAGAGTTGCGAACGTGTCGAACCCGAGCGCAGCGCCGAGCCCCACAGCGACGAGTGGGAGCCAGCTCATGAGCCGCGCCGTTCCTGCGGGCTCGGCGAGCGCCACCCGCACGTCGTCCGCGGCTTCCTGCGCATCGCGCAGCGCTGCGGCGAGTCCGCGCAGGCAGTCGGCGAGCGGCGCGCCGACGACCAGCGCGACCTGGCACGCGACGCCGACCTCGCGCCACGCGCCCGGTCCGCCGGTCGTGATCGCCTCGTGCAGCGGCACCCCTCGTGCGATCGCCGACGTGACATGCCCCGCCGCCGGATCGCCGCCGCGGGCGAGATGCTCCCACGCGCGAGCCGGCGCGATCCCCGCCTGCAGCAGCACAGCCAGCCGCAGCACCGTCTCGGCGACATCGGCCGCCGACATCGACGGCGGCCGCGATGCCCGGTGTCGACGTGACGACCGTGGCGGCGCCAACCGGGCGGTTCGTGCCGCCTGCGAGCGCAGTGACGGCCCGCGAGCGCGCCGCCCGCCCGAAGGCTGCGTCAGGCTCAGTCCCATCGCTCCTCCTCGATGGCAAGGCGCCCGTCCGCGTCCACGACGGGGCGCCCGGCGCCGGCGATGCGGCGCGAGCCGTCCGCGAGCCTCTCGACGTGGACGACGAGCCCGATCGCGCTGGCCGCCTGCCGGGCGAGCGCGCGGTCGTCGAGTCCTGCCGGCGCACCGAGCGCTTCGAGCCGAGCCGGCACGTCATGGAGTCCGTTCGCATGCACGGTGCCGGCACCGCCGTCGTGGCCGGTGTTCAGCGCCGACAGCAGCTCCCGCACTTCGTCGCCGCGGCACTCCCCGACCACGAGCCGGTCGGGCCGCATCCGGAGCGCCTCACGCACCAGCCGCGCAAGCCCGACGCCGCCGGTGCCCTCGATGTTGGGCTGCCGCGCCTCGAGGCGCACGTGGTGCGGGTGCGCGATGCGCAGTTCGGCGACGTCCTCGATCGTGACGATCCGCTCGTGCGCGGGCGCCTCGGCGAGGAGCGCCGCCAGCAGCGTGGTCTTGCCGGCACCGGCGGCCCCCGAGACGAGAAGGTTCGTGCGCCCGGCGATCGCCTGATTCAGCCGGTCGCGCACGGAATCGTCGAACATGCCCGTCTGCTGCAGATCGTCGAGCGTGGCGGCACCCAGTCGCGGCACGCGGATCGACAGCACGGTGCCTTCCGGCGCGATCGGGGGAAGGACGGCGTGCACCCGGATGCCGTCGTCGAGGCGCACGTCGACGCACGGCGACGCGTCGTCGATGTGCCTTCCGCCGAGCCCGATGAGCGCGACGGCGAGATCCCGCACCTCTTCTTCTGTCGCGCGCCACTCGCGTGCCGGCGACACCCCGGCGCCGCGGTCGACGAACAGGCCTGCTGCGCCGTTGACGAACAGGTCGGTGACCTCCGGATCGTCGAGGTAGGCCGCGAACGGCGCAAGGACCGGATGCCGATCCGCCGGCACCCGCGTGGGCCGCGGCATGGGCGCCGGCTCGGCACGCGCAGCTTCGGTGGCGCCGACGCGGCGGGGCACCCACGCCCCAGGTGCGACATCCGCCGCCGGCGCCCGTTGCGGCACCGGAGTCCGCGCGTGCGTCCACCCCGGAGACGGCACCGGCGCGGGAACCGGAGCCGAGGCCGGCGCCGATGCCTGCGCGAGCGCCGGCGCCGCGGCGGGCGCAGCCAACCTGACCGCGTTCGCCGCCGGGGCTGACATCACGGGCCGGGCCGCGGCATCCCCTCGTCGCTTAGATGCGGCTGCGCCGGAGGCCCCGGAGCGGGGACGGACGACGAAAGGTGCGGACATGCTCCGACGCTAGGGAAGCGGCGCCTCACCGTGACGGGCAGAAGGGGTGATCCGTGGAGAGTCGGCCCGCATCACACATTGGGGAGGAGACGGCGACGCGAGCCGCGGAACCGCTCCCAAAAAGGAGAGGCGGCATCCCATGGGGGGAATGGGATGCCGCCAAGCGCGGCCCCGAATTCGGGGGGTGACGTCGGGAGCCGCAATGCCAGAATCGATGTTCGGCCATCGGTCAGCATAGGCGAGGTAAGGGTCCTGACAAAACGAAAAGGAGAGGATTCTCACTGATATATCGGTAGGGATCGATGTATGAGGAGCCCCCTACTATCGGGGGTAGTCGGTTCCGGCGGCGGTGGGTACATTTCCTGGCAGACTCGCCGACACCGCTCGGCCTCGACCCAGCCCGCAAAGGAGCGCGCTCCCATGAGCGAACAGACCCCTCTCACGCACGCCAGCAGCCAGATCGACCACCTGCTGAACGAGGACCGGCGCTTCGCGCCCACCGCCGATTTCGCCGACAACGCGATCGCGACAGCCGAGCTGTACGAACAGGCCAAGGCCGACCGCCTCGGCTTCTGGGGCGACCAGGCACGCGACCTGCACTGGCACAAGCCGTTCACCGAGGTGCTCGACTGGTCGAACCCGCCGTTCGCGCAGTGGTTCGCCGACGGCGAGCTCAACGTCGCCTACAACTGCCTCGACCGTCACGTCGAGGCCGGTAACGGCGACCGCGTCGCCCTGCTGTGGGAGGGCGAGCCCGGTGACGAGCGCCGCGTCACGTACGCCGAGCTCACCGACGAGGTCAAGCGCCTCGCCAACGTGCTCGAGCGCCTCGGCATCGGCCAGGGCGACCGCGTCGCGATCTACCTGCCGATGATCCCCGAGGCGGTCGCCTCGATGCTGGCAGTCGCGCGCATCGGCGCCATCCACTCGGTCGTGTTCGGCGGCTTCTCGGCCGACAGCCTGCGCGCCCGCATCGACGACGCCGGCGCCAAGCTCGTCATCACCGCCGACGGCGGCTACCGCAAGGGCAAGGTCTCCCCCCTCAAGCCGGCCGTCGACCTCGCGCTCACCGACCGCGGCGCCGGCGTGCAGGAGACCGTGGAGCACGTGCTCGTCGTCAAGCGTGGCGAGAACGAGGTCGACTGGTCCGACGGCCGCGACCTCTGGTGGCACGACGTCGTGCCCGCGGCGTCCGCCGAGCACGAGGCGCAGGCCTTCCCCGCCGAGAACCCGCTGTTCATCCTCTATACGTCGGGCACCACCGGCAAGCCCAAGGGCATCCTCCACACCTCGGGCGGGTACCTCACGCAGTCGGCGTTCACCAACAAGGTCGTGCACGACCTGCACCCCGAGACCGACGTGTACTGGTGCACAGCCGACATCGGGTGGATCACCGGCCACAGCTACGTCACCTACGGCCCCCTCGCCAACGGCGCGACGCAGGTGCTGTACGAGGGCACGCCCGACGCCCCGCACCCGGGTCGCTGGTGGGAGATCGTGCAGAAGTACGGCGTCACGGTGCTCTACACGGCTCCCACCGCGATCCGCTCGTTCATGAAGCTCGGCCGCGCGATCCCGAAGCAGTTCGACCTGTCGTCGCTGCGCCTGCTCGGGTCGGTGGGTGAGCCCATCAACCCCGAGGCGTGGATGTGGTACCGCAAGATCATCGGCGGCAAGACCGCGCCGATCGTCGACACGTGGTGGCAGACCGAGACCGGCTCGATCATGGTGTCGGCCCTCCCCGGCGTCACCGAGACCAAGCCCGGCTCGGCACAGGTGCCGCTCCCCGGCATCTCGATCGACGTCGTCGACGAGGACGGCACCCACGTCGGCAACGGCAACGGCGGTCTCCTCGTCGTCACCGAGCCGTGGCCGTCGATGCTCCGCGGCATCTGGGGCGACCCGGAGCGGTTCGTCGAGACCTACTGGGACAAGTTCCAGAAGCAGGGCTACTACTTCGCCGGCGACGGTGCGCGCCTCGACGACGACGGCGACGTGTGGCTGCTCGGCCGCGTCGACGACGTCATGAACGTGTCGGGGCACCGCCTGTCGACGACCGAGATCGAGTCGGCGCTGGTCGGCAACGAGGCCGTCGCCGAGGCGGCGGTCGTCGGCGCCTCCGACGAGACCACCGGCCAGGCGGTCGTGGCGTTCGTCATCATCAAGCAGTCGTACCTCGACGCCCACTCCCCCGACGGCCTCGCGCAGAGCCTGCGCGTGTGGGTCGGCGAGCAGATCGGCCCGATCGCCCGCCCCCGCGACGTCTACATCGTGGGCGAGCTGCCCAAGACCCGCTCCGGCAAGATCATGCGCCGGCTCCTCCGCGACGTCGCCGAGGGCCGCGAGGTCGGCGACACGACCACGCTCGCCGACACCGCCGTCATGTCGGTGATCTCCGCGCAGGTCAAGTAGTCAACGACAGAGAGCGGATGCTGCGGCCCAGGGCCGCAGCATCCGCTCTCCGTTCGTTCGTGGTTCGCGTCCGCGATCAGGCGAACGAGAAGACGACCTCTACCTCGACGGGGGCGTCGAGCGGCAGCACGGGCACGCCGACGGCCGAGCGGGCGTGCTTGCCGGCGTCGCCGAAGACCTCGCCGAGCAGCTCGCTCGCGCCGTTGATGACGCCGGGCTGGCCGGTGAACTCCGGGACGGAGGCGACGAAGCCCGTGACCTTGAGCACGCCGGTGAGGCGGTCCACGCCGCCGACGGCGGCCGCGGCGGCCGCGATCGCGTTGAGGGCGCTCTGTCGCGCGTACCCCTTCGCGTCGGCTGCGGGCACGAGGCCGTCGCCCTCGCCGACCTTGCCGGTCGCCGGCAGTGCACCGGCGATCATCGGCAGCTGGCCGGCCGTGTAGACGAGGTCGCCGTGCGCCTTCGCGGGGACGTACGCGGCGACGGGCGGCACGACGTCAGGAAGGTCGATGCCGAGCTCGGCGAGGCGGGCGCTCACGCTCATGCTCACGCCTCCTCGAACTGCTTGGCGGCCTGGGCCGCAGCATCCAGTCCCGCGTTCTGCTGACCGCCGCCCGATGGACGCTTGAAGTAGGCGACCAGGCCGCCCTCGGGACCCTGCACGACCTGCACGAGCTCCCAGCCCTGCTTGCCCCAGTTGTTGAGGATCGCGGCGGTGTTGTGGATCAGAAGGGGCGTGGTGAGGTACTCCCACGTCGTCATCGCGACTCCTCGAGTGTGCGGAATGGACGGCTGGTGAAGGCTGGGAAACACCCCGGTGGGCTGAGCGTCCTTGATGGATCGCCCAGGTATCTCCCTTACGATCAAGCCTATGCCTGATACCAAACGCACGGCCACCGGTGTGCTCGGCGGACTCGCCGGGCTCGTCGGCCTCAGTGCCGCAGCCGGTGTCCTCATTGCGGCGACCGTCACCCCCGCGGTCGCACTCACGAGCACCGCGGCCGAGCGCGCGATCACGATGTTCGATAATCTCCCGAGCGTCCTCGAGATCGACAAGCTCATGCTCCCGAGCAACTTCTACTACACCGACCCCGCCACCGGCGAGCCGGTGCTGATGACGCAGTTCCTGGAACAGGACCGCACCCCGGTCAACTTCGACCAGGTCAACCCCGTCATGTACGACGCGCTCCTCTCGAGTGAGGATCCGCGCTACTACCAGCACGGTGGAATCGATCTCATCGGCACGGCGCGCGCCCTTCTCTCGAACGCCCAGGGGGGCGGCGAGACCCAGGGTGGGTCGTCTGTCAGCCAGCAGTACGTGAAGAACGTGCTGATCCAGAAGTGCGAGCAGAACGCCGAGACGGTCTATGAGACCGATAAGGACGGCAACCGCGTCCTCGACGAAGAGACCGGCCAGGACAAGGTCAAGCTCACCACCGAGCAGGCGCTTCGCCAGTGCTGGGTCGACGCGACCACCGCCGAGGGCAGCGAGGGCTACAGCCGCAAGCTGCAGGAGATGCGCTACGCCATCTCGCTCGAGCAGAAGTACTCGAAGAACGACATCCTGCTCGGGTACATGAACATCGCCAACTTCGGCGGCATCACCTACGGCATCGAGGCCGCGGCTCGGCGCTACTTCAACACCACGGCGGCGAACCTGACCGTGGCGCAGGCCGCCACGCTCGCGGGCATGGTCCAGAACCCGAACAACTACCGCATCGACAAGCCGGGCGGATCGATCTTCAGCTCCGACGGCACGTCGTTCAACAAGGCGCCGGACGGCGTCATCGATGAGGGCGCCAAGCTCGGTGCGCTCGACAGCCTCGTGGCTTCGGGCGAGATCACCGAGGAGCAGAAGCTCGCAGCGGCGGACGGCTACACCTCCACGAAGGTGCGACAGCTCTACGTGCTGAGCCGCATGCTCGACGACGGCAAGATCACGCGCGAGCAGTATGTCGAGGCTGCGGTGTGGCCCATCACCCCCGACGTCGTCGAGCCGAAGACCGGCTGCGCCAACGCGGGCGGCGCCGCGTACTTCTGCCAGTACGTCAAGTACGTGATCGGCAACGACCCGGCCTTCGGCGAGACCCCGGAAGCCCGTCAGGAGACGCTGCGACGCGGTGGGCTCAACGTCTACACGACGCTCGACCCCCGCGTGCAGGTGGTGGCCGAGCAGGCGATGGCGGCCTACGCACCGTCGTACATCGAGATGCGGCAGGGAACCAACGTTCCGAGCACCGGACGATTCGGGTCGACCACCGTGAGCATCGAGGCGGGCACGGGTCGCGTCCTCTCAATGGCGCAGAACACCCAGTTCAGCGAAGATGCCGCGAACTCCGAAGACTGGAACTTCTCGGCGCAGGTGTACGCGGGCGACCAGACCTTCGGCAACTCCAAGGGCTTCAGCGCCGGGTCGACGTTCAAGCTCTTCACGCTTCTCGACTGGCTCGAGAAGGGCAAGTCCGTCAACGAGACGCTCAACGGCACGCTTCGGGTCTTCAAGAAGATGACGTACTGCGGCCAGACGTCGGCGACCGGCGCCACCAAGCCCACGGGTAACTTCGGCGGCGACCGCGGTCGCATGGGCACGCCCATGCAGTTCACGGCCTCGTCGCTGAACACCGGGTACCTGGCGATGGCCGAGAAGCTCGACTACTGCGACATCGCGAACGTCGCGACGAAGATGGGCGTGATGGACACCTATGCGAACAAGCCGGTGGACATGAACACCCTTAACTCCGTCATCGGCACCGCGGCCGTGTCGCCGCTGGCGATGGCGGAGGCCTACGCCACCGTCGCCAACAACGGCGTCTACTGCCAGCCGCAGGTCATCGATCGCGTCACCGATTCGGACGGCAACGACCTCCCCAAGCCCGAGCGCACGTGCAGCCCGGTCCTCGACCCCAAGGTCGCCGCGACGGCCGCCTACGCCCTGCAGGGTGTCATGAACGGCGGCACCGGAGCCCAGGGCAAGCCGCGCGACAACGTTCCGCTCATCGGCAAGACCGGTACGCACGAGGAGCTCCAGTCCTGGCTCATCGAGGCGAGCACCAAGGTCGCGACGGCGACGTGGGCCGGCAACGTGCAGGGCGGCGGCGACATCTTCAAGACGTACACCGCGAACGGACTCCGACTCGCCGACATCCGGTACCGGATCGCCCGCGACGTGCAGGGGGCCGCGAACGCCGCCTACGGCGGCGACCGGTTCGCGGCGCCCGACGGAGAGCTGACGAAGCAGGTGCTCACCGATCTGCCGAACGTCGTCGGCAAGACGGTCGACGAGGCGACGACGATCCTGACCGAGGCGGGCTTCACCGTCGAGGTCGGTGCACCGATCGACTCCGACCAGCCGGCGGGCGTGATCGGCGCACAGAACCCTGGACCGGGCAAGGTCGCGGGCGGCACCACCGTCACGATCAGCCCGAGCAACGGCGAGGGCATCGCCGTGCCCGATGTGTCGGGCCGCTCTCTCGACGACGCGAAGAAGGCGCTCCGCGGCGCTGGATTCGGCAACGTCGGCAACGGCGCCTGTACGGTCGATGCCGCAGCCGGGCAGGGCAAGACCACGGCGACCAACCCAGCCGCAGGCACTGTGGTCAACCGCAACGCCTCGATCACCGTCGACTATGCGGCAGCGGCCTGTGGTGGTGGCGGCCCCGGCAACGGCGGCGGCGGCGGTGGCGGCAACAACAACGGCGGCGGCGGCAACGGCTAGTGCCGTCCTCCCCGACTCGCGCCGCCCTCACCGTGCTCGGCACGGTGGGGGCGGTCGGCGCGGGTGCCGCGGTCTGGGGCATCGGCATCGAGCGCTACCTATTCACGGTCCGCTTCCATGAGGTGCCCGTTCTGCCCGAGGGCGCGAAGCCGCTCCGCGTGCTGCACCTCTCCGACGCCCACATGGCGCCGTGGCAGCACCGCAAGCAGGACTGGATCGCGGCACTCGCCGAGCTTCAACCCGACCTCGTCGTCAACACCGGCGACAACATGGGGCACCCTGAGGGCCTGCGCGGACTCCGTCGGGCGCTCGATCCGCTTCGCGGCGTGCCCGGCGTCTTCGTGCACGGTTCGAACGACCATGCAGCGCCTACGCCTCGCAACCCCTTCCTCTACTTCATGGGTCCATCGAAGGTGGACCAACCCGAGGAGCCGCTCGACACCGAGGCGCTCGACGACTACCTCGCCCGGGAACTCGGCTGGCTCGATCTCAACAACAGGGTCGGATCGTTGGATGCTGCGGGCCTGCGTATCGCCGCCTTCGGCGTGAGCGACGCCCATCGTGACTGGGATCGCCTCGAGACGCTTCCCGAGCCGCTGGCCGCGCTCCGCGCCCGGGAGTCCGCAGACCTCTCGATCGGCGTGACGCACGCTCCCTACCGCCGCGTGCTCGACGACTTCGTCGACCTGGGTGCCGACGCGATCTTCGGCGGCCACACGCACGGCGGCCAGGTCCGTGTGCCCGGCTTCGGCGCGCTCGTAGCCAACTGCGACATCCCGCTGCGTCAGGCGCGCGGCCTCAGCACCTGGACGCACGACGGCCGCTCGGTGCCGCTCAACGTGAGCGCCGGCCTCGGCCACTCGATCTACGCTCCGGTGCGCTTCGCGTGCCGCCCCGAGGCGTCGCTGATCACCTTCGTTCCGCGGGCGTAGCGGCAGCCCGAGCACGCCTCCTCCCCAACCGCGCCCGGCGGTCGATCGTCCACAGTTCGCACGGAACCGTCGCCACCGCCGGCGCGCGGCATCGATCCTCGATGCATGGCTGCTCCACGATCCCACCGACCCGACCCCGAGATTCTCGGCAACTCGCTCGTCACCACGACGGCGATCCACGGGATGGGCCTGCCCGTGCGTCTGCGACTGCTCGCGCTGCTGATCGCCCTCGTGATCGCGGCTGTCTCCGCGCCGTTCGCGTCCGCGACGGGCGGCGCCGACCGCGTCGACGGCCACCGCCTCCACGGCGTCGGCCGCCACGGCCCGTTCCTCCCCGTCATCGAGGATGCCGAGTGAACGCGCCCGTCACGGACTTCTCCGCCGCTGCGGTGCCGCACTCCGTCCGCCCGCGCGCGATGCCTCTGCCCGCGGTCCTGCTCGTCATGGCGGTCTTCGTGATCGGCATCGCGATCAACCCATTCATGTCATCCCGCGCCGACGCCGCCGAACGCGGCACGGGGTTCGGCACGTGGGCACCGATCTCCACCTACGGCTGGCACGGCTCGATGCTCGTCGGCGGTGTGCACACGTACTGCATCACCCCGGGCGCACCCGCCCCGACCGGTCAGACCACCGACCACGGCGTCCACGGATCGGCCGCCGGCCTGTCACCCCAGCAGCTCGCCGGGATCAACCACCTCGTGACGACGTACGGCCAGACGGAGGATCCTGTGCAGGCGGCCGCGGTGGCGTGGGCGGTCAAGGCGATCGCCGACCGCGAAGAGACGCTGCACGCCTTCGGGTACCGCGGCGACTCGCTCGCCGGGGCGATCCACTGGACGATGTCGGCACTCTCTCCCTCGCACGATCGCGCGGTGCAGGAGCGGGCCGTGGCCTACTACGACGAGGCGTCTCGTCTCGCGCCGGGCACCGCGAGCGCGACCGGCACGATGGTGTTCGAGACGGATGCTGCGGACCACCGCAGCGGGACCGTCCGCGTCGACGCGACCGCCGCGGCGACCGGAACGATCACCCTCACGAACGCGGTGTTCGCGGAGTCCGGTTCACCCACGCTGAAGAATGCGGCCGTCGGCTCGACCTACACCATCCGAACCTCGCCGCCCGCGGAGGGCCACCCGTATTCGGTGACCGGGACCGGCCGCTTCGACGCGGGTCTGGCGGCCGCCGTGCGCCACCACACGACTCCCGGCGGCCAGGAGACCGCCGGGCCCGCAGGGCACGTGCAGTTCGACGTGTCGGGTGCGGACGCCGCCCCGCGCATCCCCCCGTTCTCGCCGGCCATCTCGACACTGGTCGCCGCCCGGGACGCACGCAGCGGTCCGTACGTCGACGACGTCACCTTCACCGCGGGCGACACCTCCTGGCCGCGCGCCGACGACGGCTCGTACCTGCCGGTGACCGCGACCGCCGTCGTGTACCGCACCGACACCGAGCCTGTCGTGGGTTCCGACGCACCCGGCAGGGAGGCCATCGTCGGCACCCTCGAGGTCACCACCGACCCCGCAACGGGTCCGACTGCGCCGTACACCGTCGCCTCCCCGTGGGAGATGACAGCGCCGGGCTACTACACGGCCGTCTGGAGCCTGCGCGCCGCCGACCAGCTGCCGTCCGTCGCCGCCCACACGGGCGCAGACTTCGCCTGGACCGAGCGGTTCGGCGAGCCCTCCCAGGTCGCGGTGATCGCCCCGCCCCCACCACCCCCGCCGACCCCCACGCCCGCGCCCGCTGCCCAAGCGCCACAGGCACCGGCACCGGCAGCGGCACCGGCACCGGCACCGGCGGAGCCACGCCCCGCGGAGCTTGCTGCGACAGGGACGGATGCTGCCGCCCTCCGCGCGCCCGCCGCCATCGCGATCGCGCTGCTCAGCCTCGGCGCCGCGATCACCGCGTCGAGACGGCCGTGGTCAGCAGCACCCCTGACGATCGGTTAGACTCGGAGGGTTGCAAAACGGGGTGTGGCGCAGCTTGGTAGCGCGCTTCGTTCGGGACGAAGAGGCCGCAGGTTCAAATCCTGTCACCCCGACCACAGAGAGGCTCCGCCGGAAGGCGGAGCCTCTCGCATGAAAGGACGGACGACATGGCCCAGACCACCCCGCCCCTTCTCGTCGCGTTCGATCTCGACGACACGCTCGCGCCTTCCAAGAGCCAGATCGACCCCCGGATCGGCGAGCTGCTGATCGCCCTCGCCGAACGCGTCGAGGTCGCCATCATCTCCGGCGGTCAGCTCCTGCAGTTCACGACGCAGGTCGTCGACCGCCTTCCGGACGCCTCCGCCGACGCTCTCGCCCGCCTGCACCTGCTCCCGACCTGCGGCACGCAGTACTACCGGCTCGCCGAGGACGAGGTCGTCACGGTGTACAAGCGCTCCCTGACCGAAGACCAGAAGTCCCGCGCCCTCGCGGCCGTCGAGGGCGAAGCACGCCGCCTCGGGCTCTGGGAGTCCGAGACGTGGGGCGACATCCTCGAGGACCGCGGCTCGCAGATCACCTTCTCGGCGCTCGGCCAGCAGGCTCCGGTCCCCGCCAAGACCGCATGGGATCCCACCGGCGAGAAGAAGAACGGCCTGCGCGCGGCCGTCGCGGCGCTGCTGCCCGACCTCGAGGTGCGCTCCGGCGGCTCGACCTCGGTCGACATCACCGAGCGCGGCATCGATAAGGCCTACGGCATGCGCCAGCTCGCCGAGCAGACCGGCATCGCCCTCGACGACATGTTGTTCGTCGGCGACCGCCTCGATCCCGACGGCAACGACTATCCCGTCCTCGCGATGGGCGTGCGCTGCCATGCGGTCGACGGCTGGGAAGACACCGTCGTCTACCTCGAGCAGCTCATCCCCACGCTTCCCGTCCGCGTCTGACACCGCCGGACACACGGAGAGGGCGGGTTCCCACGGGAACCCGCCCTCTCCGCTTCAGCGTCGGGTGATCAGGCCTTCGCGCGCGAACCGGTGCTCTTCGCGGCCGGGGCCTTCGCGGGACGGGATGCCGCAGCATCCGTCTTCGCAGCGCTCGATGCCGTCGCGGCACGAGCGGCGCGCGGGCGGGGAGCCGAGGCCACGGCCGCCTCGGCCGCGGGGGCCGACACGGCGACCGGAACCAGTCGCTGCAGCTGCGTGACGTGGCGCGGCTCGAGCTCGGCGATCGACGAGACGCCGAGGAGCTTCATCGTGCGCTCGATCTCGCTGCTGAGGATCGCGATGGTGCGGTCGACGCCCCGGCGTCCGCCCGCCATGAGGCCGTAGAGGTACGCACGGCCGATCAGCGTGAACTTGGCGCCGAGTGCGATCGAGGCGACGATGTCGGCGCCGTTCATGATGCCGGTGTCGACCATGACGGTGGCGTCCTTGCCGACCTCGCGCACGACCTCGGGCAGGAGGCGGAACGGGATCGGCGCGCGGTCGAGCTGACGGCCGCCGTGGTTCGACAGGATGATGCCGTCGACACCGGCGTCGATGAGGCGCTTCGAGTCGGCGACGTTCTGCACGCCCTTGATCACGATCTTGCCCGGCCAGATCTCGCGGATGATCGCGAGGTCGTCGTAGCTGATGGTCGGGTCCATGGCCGAGTTGAGCAGTTCGCCCACGGTGCCGCCCGTGGTCGAGAGCGACGCGAACTCGAGCTTGGGCGTGGTGAGAAAGTCGTACCACCACCAGGGGCGCGGGATCGCGTTGACGATGGTGCCGAGCGTCAGCTGGGGCGGGATCGAGAAGCCGTTGCGCTTGTCGCGCAGGCGCGCGCCGGCGACCGGCGTGTCGACGGTGAACTGCAGCGTGTCGAAGCCGGCCTCGGCGGCGCGGCGGGCGAGGCCGTACGAGATCTCGCGGTCGCGCATGACGTACAGCTGGAACCAGTTGCGGCCGTTCGGGTTGGCGGCCTTCACGCCCTCGATCGACGTCGTGCCGAGCGTCGACAGCGTGAACGGGATGCCGGCGGCACCCGCGGCTCCCGCACCGGCGATCTCGCCCTCGGTCTGCATGAGACGCGTGAAGCCGGTCGGCGCGATGCCGAACGGCATCGCCGACGGGCCGCCGAGGATCTCGGTCGACATGTCGACGTTCTCGGCCGGGCGCAGCACGTCGGGGTGGAACTCGATGTCTTCGAACGCCTGACGCGCGCGCGACAGCGACAGCTCGCCCTCGGCGGCGCCGTCGGTGTAGTCGAAGGCGGCCTTGGGCGTGCGGCGCTTCGCGATGTCGCGCAGGTCGTAGATCGTGAGCGCGGACTCGAGGCGGCGCTTCTTGCCGTCGAGCTCGGGCTTCTTGAACTGCATGAGCTCGAGCAGCTCTTTGGGGTTGGGGAACTGGCGGGTGACCATGAGTACCTCTCCGATGGGTCAGATCTGGGTGCGGGCAGCGGCCTCGCGGGCGAGACCGGCCGCTGCGTAGTAGCCGACGATGTGGTCGTGGACGAGGGTGCGCGCGAGCGCGGGATCGCCCGCGTCGACGGCGTCGAGGATCGCGTGGTGCTCGCGGCGCAGGCGGTCGGCCGCAGCATCCCACTCCGCGATCCCCGCCGCGCCCGCCTGCACGTACGACTCGATCGCCGTGCGCAGGCCCGCCATCATCGCGGCGATGACGACGTTGCCGGACGCCTCGGCGAGGGCGAGGTGGAGCTGGGCGTCGAGGGCGAGGAACTCGGGGGCCGTGAGGTCGTCGGCGTCCATCGCGTCGAGCACGGCGCGAGCGCCCGCGGTCGAGCGCTCCTGGTCGGCGGCGAGCGCGTCGACGACGGCCGCCTCGAGCACGAGGCGGGTCGCGACGACGTCGTCGAACGGGAAGCCCTGCGCGGCCACCTGCAGCCGCAGCAGCGCTGACATGCCGCCCTCGGGAGTCGCGATGATGATCGCGCCGGAGGTCGGGCCCGACCCCGTGCCGGTGCGGATGAGCCCCATCACCTCGAGCACGCGCAGCGCCTCGCGAACGCTGGAGCGGCCGACGCCGAGGGTGGCGGCGAGCTCGCGCTCCGGGGCGAGACGGTCGCCGGGCTTCAGCGTGCCGTCGAGGAGGTCGGTCTCGATCTTCTCGAGCACGACGCGCCACGCGCGCGCGGGCGCGAGCGTGGGCGGAGTCGGGGTGCCTGCCACGGATCTCCTCGTCGATGTCGGATCCGGCGCCCTCCGTCGTTGAAGGGCACGGTGTGTGGTCAGACCACGATACCGTGTGGTCGGACCACAGACAACCCGAATAACCCCCTGCGTCGGACGCCGAGCGCACTACGCTGACCTTCCATGGACCCCCTCCTGCTCGTCCTCATCGTCGCGGGCGTCGCCGCCGCGTTCTGCTGGATCACCTCGCTCGTCACGAACGAGACCTCCTGGATCGACCGGCTGTGGTCGATCGTGCCGGTGGTCTATGTGTGGATCTTCGCCGCCGCGGCGCTCATCGCGGGCGTCGAGCCGACGCGCCTCGTCGTGATGGCGCTGCTCGTCACGGCCTGGGGCGCGCGGCTGACCTTCAACTTCGCGCGCAAGGGCGGCTACACCGGCATGGAGGACTACCGCTGGGCGATCCTCCGCGGCCGCATGACGCGCTGGCAGTTCCAGCTGTTCAACATCTTCTTCATCGTGCTCTTCCAGAGCGCCCTGCTCGTCCTCATCTCGCTTCCGGCCTACATCGCGTGGCAGCATCCCGTGCCGTTCACCGGATGGGATGCTGCGTTCGCCGTGTTGTTCGCCGCGTTCCTGGTGGGCGAGACCGTCGCGGATCAGCAGCAATGGCGGTTCCACCAGGCCAAGAAGGCGGCCGGCGGCACGCTCGAGCCCGGCTTCGTCACCGCGGGACTCTTCTCATACAGCCGGCACCCGAACTTCTTCTTCGAGCAGGCGCAGTGGTGGGCGTTCTACGCGCTCGGCGCGACCGCGCTCGTCGCCGACGGCGGCACCTGGCTGAACTGGACGATCTCGGGCGCCGCGCTGCTGACGATCCTGTTCATCGGCTCGACCGTGTTCACCGAGTCGATCTCGGCAGCCAAGTACCCGGCGTACCGGGAGTACCAGCGCACGACGTCGATGCTGATCCCGCTCCCCCGCCGCCGGGGACGCTCACCCGAGACGGCCTGAGCACACGCCGGCGCGTGGACGGGGCCGTCACTCCAGGCGGCCGCCCGACGCGCGCAGGTAGTCCTCGGCGCACAGTGACTCGTACGTGACGCGGTCGGCGGTGAGCTCGTCGATCGCGACCTGGTCGCCGTCGAAGACGAAACGGCCGCCGACCAGACGCGCGTTGAAGAGCGCCTTGCGACCGCACCGGCAGATGGTCTTGAGCTCCTCGAGACTGTGGGCGAGCTCGAGCAGTCGCGCCGAGCCGGGGAACGCCTGGGTCTGGAAGTCGGTCCGGATACCGTAGGCGAGCACCGGCACCCCGTCGAACACCACGATGCGCAGCAGGTCGTCGACCTGCTCGCGGGTGAGGAACTGCGCCTCGTCGATCAGCAGGCACGCGACGTCGACCTCGTGCTCCTCGGATTCGGGAACGAGCGTGTCGGCGGCGTCGGCGCGCACCCGCGCCCGGTGCTCGGCGAACAGGGCACGGATGTCGTCGTCGGGGCGCACCAGGAAGTCGACGTCCCGCGTCACACCGAGGCGGCTCGCGATCTGGCCGGCGCCCTTGGTGTCGATGGCGGGCTTGGCGAGGAGGACGTGCTGTCCGCGCTCCTCGTAGTTGTACGCGGCCTGGAGGAGCGACGTCGACTTGCCGGAGTTCATCGCCCCGTAGCGGAAGTAGAGCTTGGCCACGGATCGAGCGTAGTCGGTGGCGGTCACCGCACCGGCGCGCGCCCGGGAGCCAGGGGGCCGGCACCTGCCGTGCGTCAGCGTCCGCCGAACCCTCCCCCGCCGCCTCCGCCGCCGGAGAATCCGCCGCCCGACGAGCCGCCCGACGACGACCAGCTGCTGGAGAACGACGAGCCCGACGAACTCGACGAGCTCCCCCGCGAGACGGGCGTCGCGGCGAGGCGGCCGATCGACGAGGACGCCTCCGAGAGCGAGTTCGACGACACCGAATCGAACAGCGCCACGCGCGTCGATGCGAGGCCGGCGTCGGGGATCGGCTGCGCGGCGCGGATCACCTCGACCCACTCGCGCTGCATCCCGAACAGCACGGCGTACGGCAGCAGTCGCTCGTAGAGGTTCACGACGTCGGCTCCCGCGGCGTTCGGCGCATCGCCGTAGGCGCGTCGCCCGCCGGAGACGAGGTCGGCGGTCTGCGGGGACTGCGCGGCCTTCAGGCGGTCCTCCTCGGCGAGCGAGAGGTACTCGCGGATGCCGTCGAGGTACGTGCGGTGCCGCCCGCCGGCGAGGGTCAGCGTGGTCTTCGGCAGGCTGAAGAACGGCAGCACGATGAAGGCGCCGAACGCGCTCGCGATCGCGAGGAAGTTGATCCAGCCGCCGAGCGCCCCGAGATCCGCGAGCACGGAGGGCACCGCGTCGAGGAAGAAGGTGAGCAGGATGGCGACCGCCAGGCCGCCGAACTGGGCGAGCGAACGGATGCCTCCCACCCAGCCGGGCGTCCTGCTCCGGTAGCCGCGGTCCACGGTGGAGTCCTCGATGCGGCGCACGTAGGTCACGGCGCGCACCGGAGGCTTCTTCGCGAAGACGCCGAGATCGACGCGGTCGCCGGGCGCAGCATCCTTCCCGAAAAGGGTCGTCACGATACGGCGATCGTCGTGCTCGAGGCCCTCGGCGTCGCGCAGCGCGACGTGGAAGTCGTCGGCGTCGGACCGGTCGCCCGTCGCGGTGATCTCGACCTTGTCGCGCACGGCGAGGTCGACCACGTGCGCCGCCAGCGCCTTGGCGGGCACCCCCAGCACGCCCGCCGAGAGCGTCGGCGACTCGTCGACCGGCGGCGTGTACTCGACGATCACCGGTGAGCGGTCGGGGTTGCGTCGCAACCTCGCCTTCATCGCCAGCACGAACGCGAGTCCGCCGAACCCGGCGAGGAGGCCCAGCACCGGCAGGATCCACTCCCACCACGGGTAGGGCGGCGGCGGAGGTGGCGTGGGTGCGGCGAACGTGCCCTGCGCGAAGCCGAGCGCGACAGTGACGTTCTCGTCGGCGCCGAGATCCGTGTCGAATGCGGTGAGAGCCACCTGCGTCTCGCCGGCCCCGACGATGCCCCGGCCGAGCGCCCACGCGAGCACCTCGTCGGGCGGGGCGACCGGGTCGGAGGACTGGATGTCGCAGCGCTCGGTGGACCGGGCGGGACCGGTGTAGCAGAACGCCCGGTCGGTCAACAGTCCCGACGACGCGTCGCCGAGGATGCGGACGTTCGCGCGCACGGAGGCGAACGGCTGCGCGTGGTCGGTGCCGATCGTGTCCCAGGAGAACTCGTCGGCGTCGGTGTCGTCGTATCTCAGGACGACGTCGCTCATCGTGTACGAGATGACGTAGGTCTGCGCGCCGCGGACGTAGCTGTCGTCACCGGTGAGCACGTAGACGAAGTCCTCGTCCTCTTCCGTCCACCACGGGATCGGGGCGCCGCCGGCGCCGGTGACGTTCACCACCCGGGTGCCGTGCGCGATGCCGGAGTCGGCCTTCGGAAGCCATCGCACGATGCCCTTGTTCTGATCGAACTCGGGGAAGCGCGCGACGAGCGTCTCCGTCGTGAAGAGCTCGCTGCGCCCACCCGCTCCGCGCCCGAGCCAGTAGTCGGCCTCGAAGGAGTCGTAGGAGAAGTCGTCCACCGACGTCGTCACGCCGAGCGCCGCGGCGGCGTTCACCCCGCCGCCGCGCGCGGCGATTCCCGGTGTCGCCGCGGCTGCCGAAGGCGGCCCGCTCCGGACGAGGGCGACGGCGCCGGCCGCCGCGAGGGCGACCACGAGTGCGATCGCGACCGCCCAGGTTCGCCACGTCAGCCGTGCTCGCATGCCCCTACCCTAGGGGGCGCGGAGACGGCTCCCGCGGCGCGTCGGCGCGAGGCCGGTCGCGCGCCGGATCAGGCGGTGAGCGCCAGCGCCTCGGCGGTCTCGCCGAGGGATTCGCGCGCGACCTCGGGGCGTGCGTTGAGGGTGTCGCCGTAGCTCGGGATGAGCTCGCGCAGGCGCGGCTCCCACGCGTCGATGCGGTCGGGGAAGCAGGTCTTCAAGAGGCCGAGCATGATCGAGACCGCGGTCGAGGCGCCCGGAGACGCGCCGAGCAGACCGGCGATCGTGCCGTCGCCGCCCGTGACGACCTCGGTGCCGAACTGCAGGACGCCGCCCTTCTCGGGGTCCTTCTTCATGACCTGTGCGCGCTGGCCGGCCTGGATGAGGGTCCAGTCCTCGTCCTTCGCGGTGGGCATGAAGGTGCGCAGGCTGTCGACCTTCTTCTTGTGGTTCTTCAGCAGCTCGCCGACGAGGTAGGTGATGAGGCTGGGGTTGTCCCATGCGACCTTGAGCATCGGGCCGAGGTTGCCGGGGCGCACCTGGCCGACGATGTCGAACCACGAGCCGGTCTTGAGGAACTTGGGGCTGAACGTCGCGAACGGGCCGAACAGCAGCGACGCCTCGCCGTCGACGACGCGCGTGTCGAGGTGCGGCACCGACATGGGCGGTGCGCCGACGGACGCCTGCGAGTACACCTTGGCCTTGTGCTGCGCCACGACGGCGGGGTTCGAGGTCTTGAGGAACTGCCCGCCGATCGGGAAGACGCCGTAGCCCGAGATCTCGGGGATGCCCGAGCGCTGCAGCAGCTTGAGCGCCCACCCGCCCGCGCCCACGAAGACGAACTTCGCGCGGATCTCACCGGGCGTGCGGCCGATCGTGCGGCGGTACTTCACGCTCCAGGTGCCGTCGGACAGGCGCTTGAGCGTGCGGACTTCGGTGTTGGTGCGCACGTCGGCGCCGTTCTCGGCGAGCTTGTCGACGAGCTGGCGGGTCAGGGCGCCGAAGTCGACGTCGGTGCCGGCCGGCACCCGCGTCGCCGCGAACGGCTCACCCTTGCGGCGCTTCTGCATGAGCAGCGGCGCCCACGTGTTGATGACGCGGGAGTCCTCGCTGTACTCGATGCCGGCGAAGAGGGGCTCGTCCTTGAGCGCCTCGTAGCGCTTCTTGAGGTAAGCGACATCCTTCTCGCCCTGCACGAAGGTCATGTGCGGCGCCGAATTGATGAACGTCGAGGGAGCGTCGAGCACGCCGGCCTCGACGAGCGACGACCACAGCTGCCGGCTCTGCTGGAACTGCTCGTTGATCGAGATCGCCTTGGCGGGATCGACCGTGCCGTCCTTGCCCTCGGGCATGTAGTTCAGCTCGCACAGGGCGGCGTGGCCGGTGCCGGCGTTGTTCCACGCGTTCGAGCTCTCCAGCGCGACGTCGCTCAGCCGCTCGAACACGGCGATCTTGAGGTCGGGCTGCAGCTCCTGCAGGAGCGTCCCGAGCGTCGCGCTCATGATCCCGCCGCCGATCAGCAGCACGTCGACGGTCTCGACGTGGGAGTTGGGTTCGGTGTGGGTCTCAGCGGGCGTTGCGGTCACCAGATGATTCTAGTTCCGCCCGAAAGCACCCCAGGCCCCGGCGGGGTTCTCACGCCGAAAGTCCTGCGATTCTTGCCGAACCGAAAAGCGGACGGATGCTGCGGCCCGCAGCATCCGTCCGCCCTTGAAGCGTTGCGCGGGAAGCGTCAGGCGGTGACGCCCAGGTTCGCGGCGACGACCTCTGCGATCTGCACGGCGTTGAGCGCGGCACCCTTGCGGAGGTTGTCGTTCGAGATGAAGAGCACGAGGCCCTTGCCCTCGGGCGCGGACTGGTCGGCGCGGATGCGGCCGACGTAGCTCGGGTCGTTGCCCGCTGCCTGCAGCGGGGTCGGAACCTCTTCGACGACGACGCCGGGAGCCGAGGCGAGGATCTCGTAGGCGCGCTCGGGGGTGATGTCGCCCTTGAACTCGGCGTGGATCGACAGCGAGTGGCCGGTGAAGACGGGGACGCGCACGCACGTGCCCGCGACGCGGAGGTCGGGGAGCTCGAGGATCTTGCGGCTCTCGTTGCGGAGCTTCTTCTCTTCGTCGGTCTCGTTGAGGCCGTCGTCGACGAGGTTGCCGGCGAGCGGGATCACGTCGAACGCGATCGGGGCGACGTACTTCTCGGGCTGCGGGAAATCGACTGCCGAACCGTCGTGCACGAGGTCGAGCGTGTTGCCCTGCGCGAGCACGCCCTCGACCTGGCCCAGCAGCTCCTGCGCGCCCGCGAGACCCGAGCCCGACACCGCCTGGTACGTCGAGACGATGAGGCGCTCGAGGCCGGCCTCGGCGTCGAGGGGCTTCAGCACCGGCATCGCGGCCATCGTGGTGCAGTTCGGGTTCGCGATGATGCCCTTGGGCGGGTTCGCGATCGCGTGCGGGTTGACCTCGCTGACGACGAGCGGCACCTCGGGGTCCATGCGCCACGCGCTCGAGTTGTCGATGACGACGGCGCCGGCCTCGGCGAAGCGGGGCGCGTGCGCGCGGCTGCCGGTGGCGCCGGCCGAGAACAGGGCGACGTCGATGCCCGACGGGTCGGCGGTGGCGACGTCTTCGATGATCACCGTCTCGCCGCCGAACTCCACGGCGTTGCCGGCGGAGCGGGCGGTCGCGAAGAGGCGCAGCTCGCGGATCGGGAAGTTCCGCTCGGCCAGAATCTCGCGCATGACGGTCCCGACCTGGCCGGTGGCGCCGACGACGGCGACGGAGAGTCCTGAATCGGAGATGCGGGTCATGATGGTTCCTCAGCGGGGAGCGCGCGTGGAGCAGCGTGGAGCGGACGCGCGGGCGCCGTCGATCGCGCGGGGTTTGGGCGATTCTACCCGGCGCGCGGCGCCCGCGGTCCGGCGTTACGCCCGCCGGTACTCGTTCATGACGACGCCCGAGGCGAAGCTGCGGGACCGCTCGAGGAGGAACGACGACGGCGCGTACCCGCCGGCGAACAGCGGCAGGCCGTCGCCGAAGACGACCGGGTTCACCTTGAGCACGAGCCGGTCGATGTCGTCGCGCAGCTGGGCCGCGAGCACTCCCCCGCCGCACAGCCAGACGTCGGCGCCCGCCCGCGCCTTGAGGCCGGCAACGACCTCACGCGGGTCGTCGGCGGTGAGGCGCACGCCTTCCCCGACGTCGCCCGCGCCCCGGGAGCGCGAGAAGACGATCTGCTCGAGATGCGGATAGGGACTGTCGGTGAAGTCCAGACCGGCCGCGAACGTGTTCCAGCCCATCAGCACGGTCGAGAACCGCCCCCGCGGTGCGGTCATCCCGAGTGCGTCGTACATCGCCCCGGGGACGGTGTCGGCCCATTCGGAGTTGATGACGTCGAAGTGGTCGCCTTCGAGCGGGAAGGCGTCGAACGCGCCGTCGGGAGCGGCGATCCGCCCGTCGAGGCTGACGGCGGCGTAGTAGACGAGGTCACGCATGGGCGCAGCATCCTTTCACGACATCTGTAGTGATTGTCGAGACTACAACAACTGTCGTGGATTGGCTAGGGTGAGCCCGTGGCGAGAAACGACGAACGGCGACGCGAGCTCGCGGACGCGGGCATCTCGGTGCTGGCTGCCGAGGGCATGCGCGGCCTCACCCACCGCGCGGTCGACGCGCGCGCGGGCGCGCCGACGGGGACGGCGTCGAACTACTTCCGCAGCCGCGACGCGCTGGTCGCGGCGCTCGTGGAGCGGATCGGCGAACGGCTCGCCCCCGACCCGGCGTTGCACGCGCAGTGGCAGGGGCGCACCCCCGACCGTGCGCTGTTCGCCGACTACACGCGCGACATCGTGCGGCGGCTGACCACGGAGCGCGACGTGACGCTCGCACTGTTCACGCTGCGCCTCGAGGCGGCGCGCAACGAGCAGATCGCGCGGTCGCTCGGCGAGTGGATGCGCAGCGGGTTCGCCGCCGACGTCGCGTTCAACCGCACCGCGGGCCTGCCCGGCGACGCGTTCGAGATCGCGCTGTTCCACTACGCCATCGAGGGGCTGATCCTCGATCGGCTCACGGTGTCGGTCGACCCCGACACCTCGACCGACGACATCGTGGGCGCGCTGGTCGACGGTCTGCTGCAGGGCAGCAACCCCCGCGACCTGCATTCGAATCAGGCGATGAGGCGAGATCAGGCCGCATCGGACGCCGAATGACATGCGTTCGCGTCATCGCCTGATTCGGGTACACGCACGATGGTGTGCCCGACGGATGAGGATGACGGATGCTGCGGGCCGCAGCATCCGTCCCGTCAGAAGTCCGTCAGCGGCCGGTGCCGGCGTAGACGGTCGCCTCGATGTCGCCGTCCAGTCCGTAGGCGGTGTGGACGACGCGGGCGGCCTCGGCGAGGTCGTCGCCGCGCACCACGACCGAGATGCGGATCTCGGAGGTCGAGATCATCTCGATGTTGATGCCCGCGACGCTCAGCGCCTCGAAGAGGGTGGCCGAGACGCCCGAGTGGGTACGCATGCCGGCGCCGACGACCGAGAGCTTGCCGATCTGGTCGTCGTGCACCAGGTTCTGGAACCCGATCTCGGACTGGTCGCCGGCGAGCGCCTTGAGCGCCGTGGCCGCATCGGTCTTGGGGAGCGTGAACGAGATGTCGGTGCGGCCGGTCGTCGCGGCCGACACGTTCTGCACGATCATGTCGACGTTGGCGCCGGACTTCGCGACGACCTTGAAGATCTCGGCGGCCTTGCCGGGCACGTCGGGAACGCCGATCACGGTGATCTTGGCCTGGCCGAGGTCGGTGGCGACGCCGGCGACGATGGGCTCTTCCATCTCTTCTCCCTTTTCGCCCTCGGGGATGCTCATCCCGGGGCCGAGCACGTAGGTCCCCACGCCCGAGCTGAACGTGGAGCGGGCGTGGATGAGCACGCCGTGACGGCGTGCGTATTCGACGGCGCGGATGTACAGCACCTTCGCGCCGTTGGCGGCGAGCTCGAGCATCTCTTCGGCCGAGACGACGCCGAGCTTGCGCGCCTTCGGCACGACGCGCGGGTCGGCCGTGAAGATGCCCTCGACATCGCTGTAGATCTCGCAGACATCGGCCTGAAGCGCGGCAGCCAGGGCCACGGCCGTCGTGTCGGAGCCGCCGCGGCCGAGGGTGGTGATGTCGCGGGTGTCGCGGTTGAACCCCTGGAAGCCGGCGACGATGACGATCGCACCCTCGTCGAGGGCCTCGCGCAGACGGATCGGGGTCACGTCGACGATGCGCGCCGAGCCGTGGTCGGCGGTCGTGATCATGCCGGCCTGGCTGCCGGTGAACGAACGGGCCTCGAAGCCCATCGAGTGGATCGCCATCGCGAGCAGCGCCATCGAGATGCGCTCACCGCTCGACAGCAGCATGTCGAGCTCGCGCGGCGCGGGGATGGGCGCGACCTGGCCGGCGAGGTCGAGCAGCTCGTCGGTGGTGTCGCCCATCGCGCTGACGGCCACGACCACGTCATGGCCGGCGCGGCGCGTGTCGACGATGCGCTTCGCGACGCGCTTGATGCTCTCGGCATCAGCGACCGACGATCCGCCGTACTTCTGGACGATCAGCGCCACATCGAACTCCACGCGTTTTGTCTGAGGGTGGGCGAGAACGGATGCCGCGTCCCGCGGTCTCCTGTCACCCAAGGGTCCATCTTACGGACGCGCTCATGCGCGACCGGCCATGTGTCGGGTGACTCGGGCGGCGGGGCGCCACTAGCATCCGAGCATGGAGCAGATCGAGGCGTGGTCGGAGTTCAACGTCGCGATGGTCGGGGCGACGGCAGCCCTGGCGGGCCTCGTCATCGTCGCCGCCAGTGTCAACATCGGCGACATCATCAAGGAGGCCTCGCTCACGTCCCGCCTCGCGGCCGGCATCTCAGGGCTCGTGCTGGCGCTCATCGGCTCGGCGATCGGACTCATCCCCAGCGTCGGCGCTGTGCCCTACGGCGTCGCGATGATCCTCATCGCCCTCGGCGCCGCGGTGTTCCAGGTGCAGGCCACGCGCCGGATCTTCGAGAACCGGCACCCCGCCAACCGGATGCGCTGGCTCAAATCGGCGGTGGGCTTCGTCGCGCCGCTCGCCTACCTGGTCGGCGGCGCGCTGCTGACGGCAGGCCAGCCCGGGGGCCTCGCATGGTTCGCCGTCGGCTCGATCGTGGCGATCGTCGCCGCCCTGCTGGTGTCGTGGATCGTGCTGGTGGAGGTGCTGCGCTGACGCTCACCCGTTCGAGATCGGCGGCAGCTCGACCTCGGGCTCGCGCCTGCGGGCACGGAGGGCGCCTCCTGTGGCGGCGAGCCAGCAGCCGAGGATCACCAGCGGGAAGCCGATCAAGAGACCCGGGGTCAGCGGCTCGCCCAGGATGATCGTGCCCAGCACGATCGCGACCACCGGATTGACGTAGGTGAACAACGGCGCGCGGACCGGGCCGACGCGGGCGATGAGCGCGAAGAACGCGATGAACGCCACGGCCGTGCAGAGCACCGCGAGCGCGACCAGCGACACGGTG
Source organism: Microbacterium sp. NPDC056044 (assembly GCF_042267145.1). Lineage (NCBI taxonomy): Bacteria > Bacillati > Actinomycetota > Actinomycetes > Micrococcales > Microbacteriaceae > Microbacterium > Microbacterium sp. NPDC056044. The sequence continues at coordinate 144,146 of NZ_JBHJWZ010000003.1, forward strand.
CTCTCGACCGTCGGCACCTGGTGCTGCGTCAGGAACGCGATCGGCGTGTAGAAGATGCCGACGGCGAAGAGGGCGAGCGTGATGGAGCCGAGGGACGGCACGTCGCGCAGCTTGGTCGCGATGACGAACGGCGCGATCGCGTAGAGGAGCGCGACGAGCAGCACCTCGCCGACAGCCAGCAGCCCGCCGCCGCCCTCGACGGCGAGCCCGGGCCCCGCGACGATCACGAACACACCGGCGAAGCCGATGAAGAGCCCGATCGCCCGAGCCGGGCTGAGCACCGAGCGGTCGCCGCCGCCGAACGCGATGAGCGCGGCGAACAGCGGGACGGTCGCGACGAGGAGCCCGGTGAGACCGGAGGGCAGCGTCTGCTCGGCGTGGCCGAGCAGCAGGAACGGCCCCGCCATCTCGATGGCGCCGAACAGGAGTACCCAGCCGATCTTCGCGAACGCGGGCCGCAGCGCCTTCTGGTGGAGCGCGAACGGGAGCAGCAGGAGCGCGCCGAGAAGTGTGCGCCCGGCGACCACCGCGGCCGGCGAGTACGACTCGACGGCGATGCTGATGAAGAGGTACGGGACGCCCCAGAGGAGCGCCATCGCGGCGAACAGCAGCCACGCACGGGTGTCGAATCTCTGCGAGGAGTTCATGCGCGTCGTCTCCGTCTGAGGTGGGGCAAGAGGCCGCCGCGAGCTGGGGCGGCGACGTCGTCGCCCCAGGTTCTGCGCTCACCGCACGATGCGCGAGTCGGCCGACCGCCAATCTACGGCGGACTTCCGACAACCGCGACAGCGCGGGAGCGTCAGTCGGGCTCGACGGTGGGGCCGCGCGACGCGCGGGCCTCCGAGCTGGTCAGACGGAGCGGCGGCCCTCGAAGGCGCGGCCGAGCGTGACCTCGTCGGCGTACTCGAGGTCGCCGCCGACCGGGAGGCCGGACGCGAGGCGCGTGACCGTGATCTCGAGGGTGTGCAGCAGCCGGCTCAGATAGGTCGCGGTCGCTTCGCCCTCGAGGTTGGGGTTCGTGGCGAGGATGACCTCCTGCACGGTGCCGTCGGCGAGCCGCTGCATGAGCTGCGTGATGCGCAGGTCGTCGGGGCCGATGCCCGCGATCGGGCTGATGGCGCCGCCGAGCACGTGGTACAGCCCGCGGAACTCGCGGGTGCGCTCGATGGCCGCGACGTCCTTCGCGTCCTCCACGACGCAGATGAGCGTCTGGTTGCGGCGCGGGTCGCGGCAGATGGAGCAGCGATCCTGCTCGGAGACGTTGCCGCACACCTCGCAGAAGCGCACCCGCTCGCGCACCTCGCTGAGGAGCTCGGCGAGATGCGACACGTCGAAGTTCGGCGTCTGCAGGATGTGGAACGCGATGCGCTGGGCCGACTTGGGCCCGATCCCGGGAAGGCGGCCGAACTCGTCGATGAGGTCTTGGACGATGCCGTCGTACATGGGTTAGCTGAACCTCGTCGGGGGCTCGTACGGCTCTTCGCGCACGAACGTGGCGCCGAGCACCTGGCGCACGACCGCCTCGCCGTAGCGCTGCACGCCGCCGTTGCGCGTCGTGACCACGGGGGTCAGCGGCGGCGCGACCGTGGGCGGCACGGGGAGGTCGGCCGCAGCATCCGTGTCGTCCGTGTCGTCGTCATCGTCGTCGCGCTCTGCCGGCGGGGCGACCTCGGTGCGCGGAAGCACCTGCCCCTCGCGGGGCGGGGCCAGCGTCGCGACCCGCGCGGTCGCGGCTTCGGCCTCTTCGGGTTCGTCGTCGACCGCGAACTGTGCGGGCGTCTCGACGGGGAATGCGGCCGGGCCTGGGTCGGGCGGTGGCGCATCGTCGTCGGACGGGATGGGCGCGACGGCCCAGTCGGTCACGGGGGCTGCGGCGGCGGGCGCCGGTGCCGCGGCCCGAGAGGGCGCAGGTGCAGAAGCTCGGGGAGCCGACGACCCGCGCGGTGTCTCTGGTGCGGAGGAACGCGGTGTCTCGGGCGCAGAGGCGCGCGGAGCGGAGGGCGTCGCAGCAGGCGAGGGCACGGCGCCGGGGCTCGTCGGTGCCGCGTTCGCCGGGACGTCGACCGTCGGTCGCGGCGCCTGAGGGACCGACTCCTGTCGCGGGGCGTCGCGCGGGGGACCTGCCGGCGCAGAACCGCCCGGGCCGCCGGCGCCACCCGCTCCCCCGCCACCGGCAGGGTCGTGACGGGCGATGTACTTCACGCGGATGCCGAGCACGGCCAGGATCGCCTGACGCAGGTCTTCGCTCGGGCCCTTGCCGGCGGCGAGCTGCTTGAACTTCGCGACATCGCTCTGGCTGGCGAAGGCGAGGGTGAGCACGTCGTCGTCGAGGGCGACCGTGCGGGCGCCGGAGGCGAGCATCCAGGACGAGCGGCTCACGTTCTCGAGCTGAGCGAGCACCTGGGGCCACGACTGCTGCAGGCGGTCGAGGGTGACGGGGCCGGTGGGAACCGGAGGCGCCGCCACCGGCGCAGGCTCGACGGGCGGCACGGCGGCAGCGGCCTGCGCAGCAGGAGCCGGTGCCGCCGCGGGCGCTGCCGTCCCAGCCGGGGCCGATACGGCCACCGAAGTCGGCGGCGCTGCAGGCGCCAGCGCAACCGGCGCGACCGCTGCCGGCGCACCGGCGGTCGGCGGCGCGGCGGTCGGCGCAGCACCGACCGGCGCGATCGCGGGCGCGGCCGCGGCACCGCGCGCCAGCACGCGGGCGACCATCAGCTCGAGCTGCAGGCGCGGCGACGTGGCGCCGGTCATGTCGTCGAGGGTCGCGATGACGAGGTCGGCGATGCCCGACAGGCGAGCCGTGCCGAACGCGTCGGCCTGACGCTGCATGCGGGCGAGGTCTTCGGCGGAGACGCCGCGGAGCACGGCCGCCGCTCCCTGACCCGTCGCCGACACGACGATGAGATCGCGGAGGCGCTCGAGCAGGTCGTCGACGAAGCGGCGCGGGTCCTGCCCGGTCTGCACCACGCGGTCGACGGCGGCGAACGCCGCCGACGCGTCGGACGCGCCGAAGGCGTCGATCACCTCGTCGAGGAGCTCGGCGTGCGTGTAGCCGAGCAGTGCGACGGCGCGGGCGTAGGTGACCTTCGCGTCCTCCGATCCGGCGATGAGCTGGTCGAGCAGCGACAGGGTGTCTCGCGGCGATCCGCCGCCGGCGCGCACGACGAGCGGCAGGACGCCCCGCTCGACGTCGACGCCCTCCTGCGTGCACAGCTGCTCGACGTACTCGAGCATCGCCGCCGGGGGCACGAGCCGGAACGGGTAGTGGTGCGTGCGCGAGCGGATGGTGCCGATGACCTTCTCGGGCTCGGTCGTCGCGAAGATGAACTTGACGTGCTCGGGCGGCTCTTCGACGAGCTTGAGCAGGGCGTTGAAGCCCTGCGGGGTGACCATGTGCGCCTCGTCGAGGATGAAGATCTTGAAGCGGTCGCGCGCCGGCGCGAACACCGCCCGCTCGCGCAGATCACGCGCGTCGTCGACGCCGTTGTGGCTGGCCGCGTCGATCTCGACGACATCGAGCGAACCGCCGCCGCCGCGACCGAGTTCGACGCAGCTGTCGCATGTGCCGCACGGCGTGTCGGTCGGGCCCTGCGCGCAGTTGAGGCACCGCGCGAGAATGCGGGCCGACGTGGTCTTTCCGCACCCGCGGGGGCCGGAGAACAGGTACGCGTGACCGACACGGTCGCCGCGCAGCGCGGTCATGAGCGGCTCGGTGACCTGCGACTGCCCGATCATCTCGCCGAACGACTCGGGCCGGTAGCGGCGATACAGGGCGGTGGTCACTCCCCCAGCCTACGGCGTGGCGCCGACATCGCGGCCTCGGGGTTCGGCGTCCCCGCCGGGCGTCGGCGACACACGGCGACGGCACGTCGGGATCGCCTGCTAGATTCCTCGGCAGTGACACGGGGTGCCCGCACGGCGGGCTGAGAACACACCCGTCGAACCTGATCTCGATCATGCGAGCGAAGGGATGTCGCGATGAACGCGCGCACCGAAGCACACCTGTCCGCCCTCTCCCCCGCCGCCGCGCTGACGGCGCTGCGCGAGGCCTCACCCCTGGTGCAGTGCATCACGAACGCCGTGGTGACGAACTACACCGCGAACGCCCTCCTGGCGGTCGGCGCCGCCCCCGCGATGTGCGACATCCCGGGCGAGGCCGGCCTCTTCGCCGGCGTCGCCGACGGCGTGCTCGTGAACCTCGGCACGCCCGCCGCCGAGCAGCGCGACGCCGCCCGCGAGGCGGTGCGCGCCGGCACCCCGTGGGTGCTCGACCCCGTCGCGGTCGGTGTGCTGCCCGTGCGCACGGCCCTCGCGGCCGAGCTGCTCGAGCACCGCCCCGCCATCGTCCGCGGCAACGCCTCCGAGATCCTGGCCGTCGCCGGGGAGGGCGGCGGCGGTCGCGGAGTCGACGCGACGGACGGAACGGATGCCGCGGCCGACGCCGCACGGTCGCTCGCGCTCCGCACGGGCGGCGTGGTGGCCGCGTCGGGTCCGGTCGATCTCATCACCGACGGCGAGCGGGTGGTGCGCGTCCATGGCGGGGACGCGCTCCTCACCCGCGTCACCGGCGGCGGCTGCTCGCTGGGCGCGGTGATGGCCGCGCTGGTCGGCGTGTGTGCTCCGTTCGAAGCGGCGGTGGCAGCATCCGTCCTCTATGCCGTCGCGTCGGAGCGGGCCGCGGCGCGCGCCGACGGACCGGGCTCGTTCGCGGTCGCCTTCCTCGATGCGCTCGACGCCGTCGCCGACGACCCCGCCGAGCTCGACGCTCGCGTCGACGCCGCCCTGGCACGGCGATGAGCCGGTGCGGAGCGCGCCTCGCGCTGCATCTCGTCACCGACGACCGGCTGCCGTTCGACCGGCTGCTCGCGGTGGTCGACGCCGCCGCCGGCGCGGGAGTCGACGTCGTGCAGCTGCGGGCGAAGTCGGTCACGGCCCGCGAGCTGATCCGTCAGGCGACGGCGCTGTCGGACGTCATCGACCGCCGGTGCCTGCTCCTCATCAACGACCGCGTCGACGTCGCCGTGGCGGCACGGGATGCCGGCGCCCGCGTGGACGGCGTGCATCTCGGCCAGAGCGACCTGCCGCCCGAGACCGCGCGCCGCCTCCTCGGGGCGCACGCCGTGATCGGATGGACCGCGAACTCCGCGGAGCACCGGACCGCGGCCGGGCTCGCCCGGAACGGCACGATCGACTACCTCGGGGTCGGGGTGATCCGGCCGACGTCGACCAAGCCCGACCACCCGCCGGCGCTCGGCATCGACGGTTTCGCCGCGTTCGTCGCGGGGACGGACCTTCCGTGCGTGGCGATCGGCGGAGTGGTCGAGTCGGATGTCGCGGCCCTGCGCGACGCCGGCGCGGCCGGTGTCGCCGTCGTCTCGGCGATCTGCGGAGCGGCCGATCCGGCCGCCGTGGCGCGTGCACTGCGGGCGGCGGCCGATGCGCCGCCGCTCGCGGGGGTGGCGTGATGACCGACACCGCGCTGACCGCGCCCGCACCGCGTGCGGTGCGGGCGGTGCGGGCGCGAACGATCCCGCGCGTGCTGAGCATCGCCGGCACCGACCCGACCGGGGGCGCCGGGGTGCAGGCCGACCTCAAGTCGATCGGCGCCCTCGGCGGCTACGGCATGGCGGTGGTCACCGCGCTCGTGGCGCAGAACACCCGGGGCGTGCGCGAGGTGCACGTGCCGCCGACGGCGATCCTGGCCGCACAGCTCGATGCCGTGTCGGACGACGTCGACATCGACGCCGTGAAGATCGGCATGCTGCAGTCCGCCGAGATCATCGAGACGGTGCGCGCGTGGCTCGGCCGGGTGCGCCCGCCGATCGTCGTGCTCGACCCGGTGATGGTCGCGACCAGCGGCGACCGGCTGCTCGACCCCGCGGCGGAGGAAGCGCTGCGCAGACTCGTGGCCGAGACCGACCTCGTGACGCCGAACCTCGCCGAGCTCGCGGTGCTCGCCGGGCGGGCGCGCGCGACCACGTGGGCGCAGGCGCTCGACGACGCCCAGGCCCTGGCCCGCGCGACCGGCACCACGGTGCTGCTCAAGGGCGGGCATCTCGAGGGCGCGGACTGCCCCGATGCGATCGTCGCGCCCGACGGCGCGGTGCACGACATCGCCGGCGCCCGCGTCGAGACGCGCAACACCCACGGCACCGGCTGCTCGCTGTCGTCGGCGATGGCGACGCTGCGAGCCGGAGGCGCGTCGTGGCCGCACGCGCTCGAGCGGGCGAAGACCTGGATCACCGGCGCCCTCGCGCACGCCGACGCGCTCCAGGTGGGTCATGGCCACGGCCCGATCGACCATTTCCACGAGCACCGGGGCGCAGCATCCGTCGCCGTATCGGCATGGTCGGCGCAGGTGTGGGATGCCGCGGCCGCGGTGCGCGCGGACGTCGACGACCTCGCGTTCGTGCGCGGGCTGGGCGACGGGACGCTGCCACCAGGGACGTTCCTGCGCTACCTCGCGCAGGACGCCGTCTACCTCGGCGAGTACTCGCGCGTACTGGCGAGGGCGAGCGCGCTCGCACCCACCCCGGACGAGCAGGCGTTCTGGGCGAAGGCCGCGGAGTCCTCGATCGTCGAGGAACGTCGGCTGCACGAGGCGCACCTCGGGCGCGCGACTGTCGTCCCCGCGCCGCAGACGCTCGCGTACACGAACCACCTGCACGCGTCGGCCCGCTCGTACGGCGAGCTCGTGGCCGCGCTGCTGCCGTGCTTCTGGCTGTACACCGACCTCGGCATCCGTCTCGCCGCCCGCCGCCACGACGCGCACCCGTACGACGACTGGCTCGCGATGTACGGCGACCCCGCGTTCACGGCCGCCACCGCACGGGCTACGGAGATCGCGGATGCCGCGGCCCGCGAAGCAGGACCGCTCGAGCGCGCCCGCATGGACGACGCGTTCGCCCGCTCGATGGCGCACGAGCGCGAGTTCTTCGCCCGCGCCTGACCCCCGGCGCCCGCCGGCGCGGGCGGGGCGGGGCTCGCTGCCCGCACCGGAATCAGGCGATGAGGCGAAATCAGGCCGGATCGAGTCCGGATCATCCTGTCTTCGCCTCATCGCCTGATTCGGAGACAGGCGGGCGGGCGAGAACGAGCACGCACGGACGGGCCTGGCCCCGGGTGGCTATACGTCGGCGCCGTGCTCGACGTCGGCGGCTCCGACGATGATCGGGATCGACGACGTGACGGTGGGGACCGACGCCGACAGCAGCGAGCCGTCCTCGCGGCGCGCATCGCCGAGCTCGCGCAGCGACGGCCGCCCCGGGATGACCGGGCCCTGCCCGTCGAGCGGGGCCACGACCTCTTCGCCGGCGCCGACGACGTAGCCGACGCCGCGCACGCTGAAGCCGACGGGGTCGCCCTCCGTCGCGCGCACGCGCAGCTCGTCGCGGGTGACGGTGACGACCAGGCGCGTGCCGTGCCAGTGCAGCACGAACTCGAGCGACGGCCAGTCCGCCGGCAGACGCGGGTCGAACGACAGCTCGCCGAAGTGGTCGCGCATGCCGCCGAAGCCCGCGACGAGGGCAGTCCACACGCCGCCCGCCGACGCCACGTGCACTCCGTCGGCGGCGTTGTGGTGCAGGTCGCCGAGGTCGACGAAGATCGACTGCCGGAAGTACTCGAGCGCCAGGTCCTGGTAGCCGACCTCGGCGGCGAGAATCGCCTGCACGACCGCCGACAGCGTCGAATCTCCCGTGGTCAGCGGGTCGTAGTACTCGAAGTCGGCCAGCTTGTCCTCGTCGGAGAAGTGGTTGCCCTGCAGGAACAGCGCGAGCACGACGTCGGCCTGCTTCAGCACCTGATACCGGTAGATCACCAGCGGGTGGAAGTGCAGCAGCAGCGGCCGCTTGTCGGGCGGGGTGTTCTCGAGATCCCAGATCTCGCGCTCGAGGAACACGTGATCCTGGGGATGGATGCCGAGGCTCGGGCTGAACGGGATGTGCATGGCCTCGGCGGCCCGCTCCCAGGCCTCGGGCTCGCCCGGCTCGAGGGCGAGGCGGTCCACCATCTGGCGGTACACCTCGCCGTCGGCCTCGGCCATCTCGCGGATGGTGCGGGCGGCGAAGCGGAGGTTGAACCGCGCCATGACGTTCGTGAACAGGTTGTCGTTGACGACGGTGGTGTACTCGTCGGGGCCTGTCACGCCGTGGATGTGGAAGGTGTCGCCCTCGCCGTCGAGCACGCCGTCGCTCGAGCGCCAGAAGCCGAGCGTGGCCCACAGGCGCGCCGTCTCGACGGCGATGTCGACGCCCTCCCGGAAGAGGAACTCGTTGTCACCCGTCGCCCGCACGTACTTGGCCAGGGCGAAGCTGACGTCGGCGTTGATGTGGTACTGCGCGGTCCCCGCGGCGTAGTACGCGGATGCCTCTTCGCCGTTGATGGTGCGCCACGGGAACAGCGCCCCGGCCTCGTTGAGCTGGAACGCCCGGCGCCGGGCGGCGGGCAGCATGAGGTACCGCATGCGCAGGGCGTTGCGGGCCCACAGCGGCGTCGTGTACGCGAGGAACGGGAGCACGTAGATCTCGGTGTCCCAGAAGTAGTGGCCGGAGTACCCCGAGCCCGTCATGCCCTTCGCCGGCACGCCCTGGCCGTCGGCACGCGCCGACGCCTGCGCGAGCTGGAACAGGCACCAGCGGGTCGCCTGCTGCAGGTCGTCGTGGCCGCCGATGCGCACGTCCGAGCGCTCCCAGAACGCGTCGAGCCATGCGCGCTGACGGACCCGGATCGTCTCGACGCCCTCGCCGAGCGCGCGGTCGAGGGAGCGGCGGCAGCGGTCGACGAGCTCGCGCGCGGGCACACCGCGGGAGGTGTGGTAGCTCACGAGCTTCGTCACGCGGATCGGGACGCCGGCCTTCGCGTTGACGCGGAACACGTTCTTCGCGATGTCGGGCTCGATGAGCGTGCGCGACGTGTACTCGTTCTCGGTCTCGACGAGGTGGTCGGCGACGACGGCGAGGGTCATGCCCGAGTCGGTCACGCGGTACGACAGCGCGGCGCGCAGCTTGTCCTGCCAGTACTCCTGCGGCTGCAGGACGCGCTCCTCGAGCTTCTCGGACTTGCGCGGGTCGAACCCGGCCCGGCGCGGCGCCAGCGGCGTGCCGCCGTAGACGTCCTCGCCGTCCTGCCGGTTGAGGATCTGGCAGCTGATCGTGACGGGCGCGTCGGCGTTCAGCACCGTGACGTCGATCGTCATGAGCGCGAGGTGCTTCTCCTCGAACGACACGAGTCGCTCGTAGTCGATGCGCACCTCCTTGCCCGACGGCGTCACCCACAGGATGTGCCGACGCTGCACGCCGTCGCGCATGTCGAGCGTCCGCTCGTACTCGCGCACGTCGGCGACGTCGAGCGACAGCGGCTCGTCGTCGACGTAGACGCGCATGACCTTGGCGTCGGGGGCGTTGATGATCGTCTGGCCGACCTCGGCGAACCCGTACGCCTGCTCGGCGTGACGGATCGGGAACGTCTCGTGGAAGCCGTTGATGAACGTGCCGTGCTCGTGCGCGTGACGGCCCTCGGGCTGGTTGCCGCGCAGACCCAGGTAGCCGTTGCCCACGGCGAACAGCGTCTCGGTGACGCCCGCGTCGTCTACATCGAACGACGTCTCGACGAGGCGCCACGGGTCGACGGGGAACCGGTCGCGATCGATCATCGTGCGAACTCCTCCAGATCCTTCACCACGACGTGCGCGCCGGCATCGACGAGGTCCTGCACGCCGACACCACGGTCGACGCCCACCACGAGCCCGAAGCCGCCGGCGGCCGCGGAGCGCACGCCGCTGATGGCGTCTTCGACGGCGGCGCTGCGTGCGGGTTCGACCCCCAGCATCCGTGCCGCCTCCACGAACACATCGGGTGCGGGCTTCGAGGCGAGGTGATCGCGCTCGGCGATGACGCCGTCCATGACGACGGTGAAGCGGTCACGGATGCCGGCTGCCGCCAGCACCTCCTCCGCGTTCTTGGAGCTCGACACCACCGCGACCGGGGTTCCGGCCGCCGCGAGCACGTCGAGCAGCTGCAGCGAACCGGGGTAGGCCGCGATGCCCTCGGCGCGGAGCACGCGCTCGAAGACCGCGTTCTTGCGGTTGCCGATGCCGCACACCGTGTCGGCGGTCACCGGGTCGGACGGCTGGCCCCACGGCACCTCGACATCGCGCGAGCGCAGCAGGCTCGCCACGCCGTCGTACCGCTTCTTGCCGTCGAGGTGGTCGAAGTAGTCGCGCTCGGTGTACGCCGGGGTGATGTCCCACGCGGCGAAGAGCTCCTCGAACATCGTCTGCCACGCGTGCATGTGCACTTCGGCGGTGGGCGTCAGGACGCCGTCCAGATCGAACAGCACGGCGTCGTAGGCGGTCAGATCGGGCAGGGCGTCGTCAGCCACAGAACCTCCGGGAACGGGAGCGGTACGGATGCTCGGCACGGCGTCGGGCCGTCCAGCAAGCGTAATGCGGTCGGGCGGGCGGAAGACACCCCGGAAGGTCAAGACGCGGCGACGCTCAGGGTCTGGCGGGCGATCTCGAGCTCCTCGTCGGTCGGCACGACGAGCACCGTCACCGCGGAGGCGTCCGTCGAGATGACCCGGATGCCGCGCTCGCGGCTCTCGTTGCGCTCGTGGTCGATCTCGACACCGGCGAAGCCGAGCGTGGCGAGCGCCTCGGCCCGGACGTGCGGGGCGTTCTCCCCCACGCCGGCCGTGAACGAGATGACGTCGGCGCCGCCGAGCTGCGCGAGGTACGCGCCGGCGTACGCGCGCAGCCGGTGCACGTACACCTCGAACGCCAGGATCGCGCGCTCCTCGCCCCGCTCGATGGCGGCGCGGATGTCGCGCAGATCGTTGGAGCCGGCGAGCCCGAGCAGGCCGCTGCGCTTGTTGAGCAGGTCGTCGAGGTCGTCGACCGACATGCCCGCGCGCCGTTCGAGCTGGAAGAGCACGGCAGGGTCGATGTCGCCGGAGCGCGTGCCCATCACGAGCCCCTCGAGCGGCGTGAAGCCCATCGACGTGTCGATCGAGCGTCCGCCGTCGATCGCGGTGACCGACGCCCCGTTGCCGAGGTGGAACACGATCTGCTTGAGCTCGGCGAGCGGACGGCCGACGAACGCCGCCGCCGCTTCGCTGACGAACTTGTGCGACGTGCCGTGGAATCCGTAGCGGCGGATGCGATGGGATGCTGCGACCTCGGCGTCGATCGCGTAGGTGTAGGCCGCGGGCGCCAGCGTCTGATGGAAGGCGGTGTCGAACACGGCGACGTGCGGCACGTCCGGGAACGCCGAGCGGGCCGCGACGATCCCGGCCAGGTTCGCCGGATTGTGGAGGGGCGCGAGCACAGAGAGCTCGTCGATGTTGATCTCGACCAGCGGCGTGATGAGCGTGGGCTCGAAGAAGCGCGCCCCGCCGTGCACGACGCGGTGCCCCACGGCCACGGGCGGTGTGTCGGCGAGCGACGAGCCGTCCGACGCGAACGCCTCGAGCATCACCGCGAAGCCCGCGGTGTGATCGGGGATCGGCAGCTCCCGGGTGCGCGTCGCATCGAGGAACGCCGGCGACGGGCCGTCCGTCGGCGTCGCGTAGACGGTGTGGCGGGCGACGCCGATCGCGTCGCCGATGCGCTCGACGAGGCCCGAGGCGAGCGTGCGCTCGGAGTCCATGTCGAGGAGCTGGTATTTGAACGACGACGAGCCGCTGTTGATCACGAGCACCGGGGTCATCGCTCACTCCCCCTGCGCCTGGATCGCGGTGATCGCGATGGTGTTGACGATGTCGTCGACCAGCGCGCCGCGCGACAGGTCGTTGATCGGCTTGTTGAGGCCCTGCAGCACCGGCCCGATGGCGACGGCGCCCGCCGACCGCTGCACCGCTTTATAGGTGTTGTTGCCGGTGTTGAGGTCGGGGAAGACGAACACCGTCGCGCGTCCCGCGACCGCCGACCCCGGCATCTTCGCCGCCGCCACCGCGGCGTCGGCCGCCGCGTCGTACTGGATCGGCCCTTCCACGAGCAGCTCGGGGGCGCGCGAGCGGACGAGGGCGGTAGCATCCCTCACCTTCTCGACGTCGGCACCCGATCCCGACTCGCCCGTCGAGTACGACAGCATCGCCACGCGCGGATCGATGCCGAACTGCGCGGCCGTCGCCGCCGACGAGATCGCGATGTCGGCGAGCTGCTCGCTCGTGGGGTCGGGGATCACGGCGCAGTCGCCGTAGACCAGCACGCGGTCGGCGAGCGCCATGAGGAAGACGCTCGAGACGACCGAGACGCCGGGCTTCGTCTTGATGATCTCGAACGCAGGGCGGATGGTGTGGGCCGTGGTGTGAGCGGCGCCCGACACCATGCCGTCGGCGAGTCCCAGGTGCACCATCATCGTGCCGAAGTACGACACATCGGTGACGGTGTCGGCGGCCTGCCCGACAGTGACGCCCTTGTGGGCGCGCAGGCGCGCGTACTCCTCCGCGAACTTGTGCACGTGGACGGCGTCCAGGGGCGAGAGCACCTCGGCACCCTGGATGTCGATGCCCAGTTCGATCGCGCGTGCGCGCACCTCGAACGGCTCGCCCAGGATCACGAGGTCGGCGATGCCGCGCTTGAGCACCGTCGCCGCGGCGCGCAGCACCCGGTCGTCGTCACCCTCGGGCAGCACGATGCGCTTGCGCTCGGCGCGCGCCCGCTCGATGAGCTGGAACTCGAACATCAACGGGGTGACGACCGTCGCACGGGCGAGCCCGAACGCGACGAGCAGCTCGTCGGTGTCGACGCTCTGCTCGAAGAGCGCGAGCGCCGTGTCATAGCGGCGCTGCGAGTCGGCCGCCAGGCGACCGCGGGTGCCCATGATGCGCACGGCGGTCTCGTACGTGCCGAGCTCGGTCGTGATGATCGGCACGCTCGAGCCGAGGCCGTCGAGCAGGCGGGTCACCGGCTCCGGGATCTCGAAGCCGCCGTTGAGCACGATGCCCGAGATCGAGGGGAACGTGCCCGACGCGTTGGCGAGCAGCGTGGCCAGGAGCACCTCGGAGCGGTCGGCCGGGATGACGACGACCCCGCCCTCGAGCAGTCGCGGCAGCACGTTCACCATCGACATGCCCGCCACCACCACCGCCAGCGCCTCCCGGGTCAGGCGGTCGGGATCGCCGGCGATCATCTCGCCGTCGACGGAGCGCATGATGCCGCGGATCGACGGCGCGACGAGGTAGCGGTCCTCGGGGATCGCCCAGACCGGCACGGGCGCGGCCGGGGCGCCGCCCAGGTGCGCGTGGATCGACCGGCGGATCGCCTCGACGGTCTCGTCCCCCCGCACCGGATCGGCGCGGTTCGCGACGACGGCGAACAGCTTCGCGCGGCTGTGCCCGAGCTCGGCGAGCGCGAGATCGGCGATCTGGCCCATCTCGGCGGGGGTGCGCGCGAGCGACGAGCCGAGCTGCTCGGGCTGCGTCTGGTTCTGCGCCGAGCGGCCGCCCAGCACCAGCAGCACCGGGGCGCCGAGGTTGGCGGCGATGCGGGCGTTGTACGCGAGCTCGGCGGGGCTGCCGACGTCGGTGTAGTCGCTGCCGACGATGACGACGGCGTCGCACTGGGCCTCGACGGCCTTGTAGCGCTCGACGATCGTCGCGAGCGCAGCATCCGGATCGTGCCTCACGTCGTCGTACGTGACGCCGATGCAGTCGTCGTACGGCAGGTCGACGCCGTCGTGGTCGAGCAGCATCTCGAGCACGTAGTCGCGCTCGACGGTCGACCGCGCGATCGCCCGGAAGACCCCCACGCGCGGGGTCGCATGGCTCAGCGCGTCGAGCACTCCGAGCGCGACCGTGGACTTCCCCGAATGACCCTCTGCCGACGTGATGTAGATGCTCTGCGCCACGCGTCCAGCCTATGGGCGGCACGGATGCTGCGGCCAGGCGTGCCACCGGATCAAAAGCGGTATGCCGGTCGGAGGCGGGAACGTCGCGCGTCCGCGGATACCCTCGACGGCATGCACGAGCCCCGCCCTGGAATCGACGTCCCCGATCACCGCGGCCGGGTCCGCCTCGACCAGACGGGACGGGACCTGGACCGCAATCCCGACGTGCGGGTGACGGACGTCGAGGTGCTCGCGTCGGCCTGGCACGTGCTGCGGCGCACGACGCTGGAGTACCGCGGGCCGTCCGGCGCCTGGGAGACGCAGCAGCGCGAGACGTACGATCGCGGCAACGGCGCGACGGTGCTGCTCTACGACCCCGCCCGGCGCACGGTGCTGCTGACGCGGCAGTTCCGCTACCCCGTCTACGTCAACGACCACCCCGACGGCATGCTGATCGAGACGGCCGCCGGCCTGCTCGACGAGGACGACCCCGCGACGGCGATCCGACGGGAGGCGGTCGAAGAGACCGGCGTCGACATCGGCGAGCTCGAGCACGTGTGGGACGTCTACATGAGCCCCGGCTCGGTCACTGAGCGGCTGCACTTCTTCGCCGCGCCCTACGACGGCACGGCCGGGCTCGGCGACCGCGGCGGCCTGGCGGAGGAGGGCGAGCACATCGAGCTGCTCGACCTCGGCATCGAGGAGGCGCTCGGGATGATCCGCGACGGGCGGATCCAGGATGCGAAGACCATCATGCTGTTGCAGTGGTCGGTGCTGGAGGGCCCCTTCGCCCGGAAAGATTAAGACTCTCCGCGAACCCGGCAGAGCCTGGTTACCCTTGCTACGTTTCCGTCCTGGGGGAGTTGGCCTGGATGCCGCCTCGCGGAGAGCTGGGTCCAGTCTAACCCGTCCGGCGACCCGGCCCCGACCGGCCGGCGCCGGCGGCGGTCGTCCAGGGTTCTCCCAGCAGGGCCGATACCCATCCGATATCGCCGCGATTAGGATCGGTCGCGTGGGCGAGGGAGCCCGCACCCACCCGCGACCCGCTCGTCCGAGGGCGGAACAGGAGCCCGCGATGGTCGATACCGCGATGACGGATGCTGCATCGAAAGGCTCGGGTGCGCTCGGGGCTTCCACGGCCGAGGGGTTCGCCCGTGTCACGGACGCGATCCTCGACTCGGTGGGCAGCGTCATCGACGGCAAGCCGGAGGCTGTGCGCAGCGCGCTGGTGTGCCTCCTCGCGGAGGGGCACCTCCTCATCGAGGACGTTCCCGGCGTCGGCAAGACGATGCTCGCTCGGGCCCTGGCCACCTCCGTGGACGCGACGGTCCGCCGCATCCAGTTCACACCCGACCTGCTCCCCGGCGACGTGACCGGCGTGAGCGTGTTCAACCCGGTCGAGCGCGAGTTCGAGTTCAAGCCCGGCGCGATCTTCGCGAACATCGTCATCGCCGACGAGATCAACCGCTCCTCCCCCAAGACGCAGTCGGCCCTCCTCGAGGCGATGGAGGAGCGCCAGGTCACCGTCGACGGCCGCACGCACTTCGTACCCGACCCGTTCCTCGTCGTCGCGACGCAGAACCCGCTCGAGATGGAAGGCACCTATGCGCTTCCCGAGGCGCAGCGCGACCGCTTCATGATGCGGATCTCGATGGGCTACCCCGACGCGCGGTCGGAAGCCCTCATGCTGCGCCAGCGCGACACCGTGAACCCGCTCGACCAGCTCGCGCCGGTCGTCTCGGCGGACGAGATCGCGGGACTCGTCGCCTGGGCTCGTGCGGTGCACGTCGCCCCCGCCATCGAGGACTACGCCGTGGCGCTCGCGCAGGCCACCCGCACGCACAGCGACCTGCGCCTGGGCGCGAGCCCCCGCGCCACGCTGCAGCTGGTGCGCGCCGCCAAGGTGTGGGCCGCGCTCGACGGCCGCGCCTTCGTCATCCCCGACGACATCACCGCCCTCCTCGCCCCGGTGTTCGCACACCGCCTCATCCCGACCCGCGCCGCGGGCGGCGCCCGCGCGTCGAGCGCCGCAGATGCGATCACGACGATCCTCGAGCGCATCGCCGCGAGCGTGCGGGTGCCGATCGCCGCACGTCAGTGACAGCACCATGAGACGCATCTGGCCGCTGACCGTCCGGGGCACCGGAGCGCTCGTCCTCGCCATCGCGTGCTTCATCGTCGCGGGCGAAGCGGGGCTCACCGAGCTGGTCTACTTCGGCATCCTGCTGCTGGCGGTCGCGGTCGCGAGCATCGCCTCGCTCTACGTGGGGCGCCGCTCCGACGCCGTCAGCCGCGCGCTGGTCCCGGACGTCGTCTCGGTCGGGCGCGAGGTCCGCGTCTCGGTGCGCGTCGAGGTGCGGACGGCTCTGCCGACGGCGCCCGGCACCTGGCGTGACGGTCTGCCGAAGGGACTCCGCGGCACTGCCGAGGGCGCGTTCCCCGCGCTCGGTTCGGGATTGCGCGGCGGCGAGCGCGGCGGGGCCCGCAGCATCGACCTCGTCTACACCGTGACCGGTGCCCGGCGCGGGGTCCACTCGCTCGGGCCGCTCACCGTGCGTTCGTCCGACCCCTTCGGGCTCGCGCGGCGCACTGTCGTGTTCAGCCAGCGCACGCCCGTCACGGTGGCGCCGGCGGTCGTCGACCTGCCGCCGCTCGTCGACTACGCGGGCGCCACCGGCGGCATGCTGCACACCACCACCGACCAGCTCGGCCAGGGCTCGGACAACCTCGTCGCGCGGCCGTACGCCCCCGGCGACTCGATGCGGCGCATCCACTGGCGGGCGACGGCTCATCGCGACGAGCTCATGGTGCGGCAGGAGGAGCAGGAGTCCACGCCCGAGGCCACTGTCGTCATCGATCGCGCCGCGCTGCGCTGGTCTCCCGAGGCGCTGCGCGCGCCCGGCGCCGACCCCGGCTTCGAGGCAGGCATCTCGGCGTGCGTGTCGGCGGTCGCCCGGCTCGTGCACGACGGCTACGCCGTCGAGGTGCTCGACTCCGAGGGCACCGTGCTCGTCGACCGCATCGACGGCGGCGACATGACCGAGGTCGACGCGATGCTGGTGCAGTTCGCGACGATCACCGCGCACCGCGACGACGCGCTCCCGCGACTGTCGCGCCTGTTCGCGGGAGCATCGACGGGGCCGATCGTGCTCATCGTCGGGCGGCTCGACCCGGCCGATGCCGTCGCGATCGGGCCGATCTCGCACCACAGCACGCTTCCCCTCCTGCTGTCGGCGGCCCCGGTCGGCGACGCGCTCGACATCGCCGCCGATCACGGCTGGCACGTGGCTGCCGTCGGCCCCGATCGCGACCTGGGTCTCGCGTGGGCGAACGCGATCGGCCGGGGGGTGCACCATGTCTTCGGCTGAGGCAGGCCGACAGGTGCGCGCCCGCGGCGGTGAGCGGCTGCTGACGTTCGCGATCCTCGCGGCGCTGCTGGCGGCCCTGCTGCCGGTCGTCCGGGTCATCGAGCCCGGGTGGTGGATCCTCGCCGCGCTCGCGCTGTCGGCGATGATCCTCGCGGCCGGCTACACCGCGCGCCTCTACCGGCTTCCGGCGGTCGCCGTCACCCTCATCGAGGTCGCCGTCTGGGTCGTGTTCATGACCCTGGTCTTCCTCCGGGACACCGCTCTGCTGTGGATCATCCCCACGCTCGACACCTTCCGCTCGGTGCCGCTGCTCGTCGAGGCCGCGGCGGAGGAGATCGCCGTCGGCGCGGCGCCCCTCGAGCCGACGCTGTCGCTGGCGCTCGTCGTGGTCGGGTCGATGGGGCTGCTCACGATCATCGTCGACCACGTCGTCGTGACCGCACGGATGCCGCTGCTCGCGTCCGTCGGCATCGTCGCGGTCTCGCTCATCCCGGCGATCGCGGCACCGAGCGAGGTCGACGTCATCGGCTTCGTGTTCCTCGCGGTGACGATCCTGTTCCTGCTGCGCTCCGAGACCAGATCGCGCGAGAAGCCGCTGGAGCGCGAGGCGGAGCGCACCGCCGGAGTGCCGGCGACCGCACTCGGCATCGGCGCGATCGCGATCGTCGTGGCGGTCGTCGCGACGCCGGTGCTGCCGCAGCCCGGTGCACGGGCGGGGTCGGGACTCGGCCCGGGACCCGGGATCGATGCGACGCTCCAGCTCGGCGACGACCTGCGCCGGCCGCAGGAGATGGAGGTGCTGCGGGTGCGCACCAACGCGCCGTCCGTGCCCTACCTGCGGGCCACGACCCTCTCGCGCTTCGACGGCGGCGCGTGGGAGCCCGACCGTTCGCAGACCGTGTCGCTCCAGAGCGAGCGCGCATTCGGCGTCGTGGACTCCGCCGCCGACATCCGCCTCGGCGAGTACACGGCGAAGGTCGACGTGGTGAACCTCGATTCGCAGTGGGCCCCGGTGCCGTATCCGGCCGTGGGGATCACGGGTCTCGGCGGAGGGATGTGGGGCGCGGTCCCCTACAACCACACGGTCGCGACGACCGGCGGCTCGACACAGGGCCAGTCGTATGAGGTCGCGTACAACGTCCCCCGGCCGTCGCTGGAGCAGATCAGGGCGGCCGTGTCGGTGGGATCGCAGGCGCGAGACGAGACGACACAGCTCCCCGACGACACCCCGCCGATCATCGGCGAGCTCGCCCTCCAGGTGACCGCCGACGCCACGACGGACTACGACCGGCTGACCGCGCTGCAGCGCTGGTTCCGCGGGACCGAGTTCCGGTACTCGCTCGAGTCGCCGGTCGAGGACGACTTCGACGGCAGTGGCGCGGAAGCGGTGGCCCGGTTCCTCGAAGTGCGCGAGGGCTACTGCATTCACTTCGCGTCGGCGTTCGCCCTCATGGCGCGCACCCTGCACATGCCGTCGCGGATCGTCGTCGGGTATCTGCCCGGCACACCCACCACCGACACGATCGACGACCAGCCGGTCTTCTCCGTGTCGAGCTCGCAGCTGCACGCGTGGCCCGAGGTGTTCTTCGACGGCATCGGCTGGGTGCCGTTCGAGCCCACCTCCGGGCTCGGCGTTCCGACGACGTTCTCGTCCGAGCTGACGCTCCCAGGTCAGACCACCGACCCCGATGCCACGACCCCGCAGTCGACCCCCACCCCGACGGCGCGCGGCGACCAGGCCCAGATCGACCTCGAAGAGCAGCGGCAGAACGCCTCCGGCGGGTCCGCCCAGGACAGCTTCGATCCGCTGCCGATACTCGGCGTGGTGGCCGCGGTGGCCGTGCTGCTCGCGCTGCCGTTCCTCATCCGCGAACTGCGGCGACGGCAGCAGGACGCCGCCGCGCGCGGCGGCGACGCGGCGGCGGCGTGGCAGTCCGTCCAGGAGGCCGCGATCGACGTCGGCATCGCCGTGCCTGCCAGCGAGACGCCGCGCGCGTTCGCCGGCAGGCTCGTCGCAGAGCACGGGGTCGCCGCATCCGAGATGAACACGGTCCTGCTCGCGATCGAGCGCGCCAGCTACTCGCGCGCCGGGACCCGCTCGTACTGGATGGGAGACGCGGCGGCCGATGCCGCAGCATCCGTCCGCACGTCCTTGCTGGCATCCGTGCCGCCCTCTCGCCGGATCCTGGCGCTGCTCGCACCGCGTTCGCTCGTGATCCGGCCGGGGAGCGTCTACGCCGGCAGCGCCCCGGTTCGGGCAGGGTAGCCGGGCAGGGTAGGATGGTCGGCGGCCCTCCGGGGCCACCCGGAGGATTCGCCTAGTGGCCTATGGCGCACGCTTGGAAAGCGTGTTGGGTGCAAGCCCTCGGGGGTTCGAATCCCCCATCCTCCGCCACAGTTCTGCATCAGCGCACGGTGTCGTCGACGCCTGACGTTCGCGCTGCGAGGTGCTCGCACTTCGAGCCTGCGCGCACGCGGCAACCCCGTCATCACCAGATTTCGGCCATGTCGGACGCGAAATCCGGGGTCCTATACTGAGGCCTGATCGGCGCCGATGCGCCGGGCCGATCACCGGCTCGAAGCCACGTCGATCGCACGGCGACAGGTGGCATCGGAGCCTCGGCGGGTGGGGCGCTCAGAGTCCGAACGGGGTCGTCATGAAGCTCAGCGAGGTGTTCGGCTTCGACAGGTCGAAACTGAACTGGCCGCTGGGGCTGACGGTGGCGGTCGCGATCTTCGTCCCGCTCGTTCTGCTCGCGCTGGTCGGCCAGGACGTCTACTGGCTGAGCGTGTCGTTCGGCGTGCTGTTCGTCGGGTTGGGCGACCCGGGCGGCCGGCTCGCGACGCGTGCGGCGTACGCGGCGGTCTTCGGTGTGATCGGCGCCGTGGTGACGGCCTGGGGCATCGCCGTGGGAAGCGCCGGCTGGGTGCTGGTGACCCTGTCGACCGTGGTGATCACCCTCGCGACGGGGCTGGTGATCCGATTCGGCGTGCGTCGATTCGTCACCGGGTCGCTCCTGACGGCGTGGTTCCTGATCGCCATCTCGCTCCCACCAGGATTCGGCGCGGCGGGGATCACGCTCAACCCGTGGCTCCAGGCGCTCGCCTGGCTGGCCGGTGCCGCCGCCTGGTTCGTGCTGAGTTCGATCGTCACGGTCATGCGCCGCCGACCGGAGCGGGATCCGCTCGTGGCGGAACTCCCGACCGACACGAAGGGCGGCGCGCTCACCAAGCCGGTCGTCGCCTACTCGGTGCTCCGCACCCTCGCGGTGTCCGGCGCGGTCGCGATCGCCTTCGGCTTCCAGCTGCCCTACGCCGACTGGATGCCTCTGGCAGCCCAGGTCGCCATGAAGCCCGACGCACGCCAGTCAAGACTGGCCGCGACGCAGCGGGTGGTCGGCACGGCGCTGGGCGCCGTCATCGCCATCGTCTTCCTGCTCACCGTCGACCAGACGTACGTCCTCGCCGGCGTGATGGTGCTGCTCGCGCTGGTGGGTGGGGCATTCCGGACAGCGAACTACGCGCTGTACACCACCGGGATCGCCGGGACCGCCCTCATCGCGCTGGACATCTCCGACCCGACGAACCTGGCTGATGAAGGGCTACGGATCCTCTTCACGCTGATCGGCGTCGGGATCGCGATCGGCGTCATGGCGCTGGCCGCTGTCATCGCGCGACCCTCCGCGGGCCGCGACGCGAGCGTGGAGGCCCAGGCCTAGTCCTCGCTGGGCCGACCGGCCTTGCGGCGTTCCAGCCGCCAGTGGATCTCGTGCGTCGTGGGGTGACGCCACTCGATCATCCGGTACTCGAAGCCGGGGAGCAGGACGATCGGGATCGGGTCAGGAGAAGCCGGTGCCACCGCGCCGACCACGATCTTCGCGTCGGTCGGGATGAACGGCGACTGCGCCGGGATGGGTGCAGTGAGGATCTCGACTGGGTCTCCGTACGGTCGCGCCATAACCGCAGGATAGCAGGCTCTGAGGAGTACCTGAGGGACTTCTGGATTGGGCTCTGCGGACCGTGAACCACTAGATAGCAACCCGATAGCAGGAGATGGAAGGCCGGCCTGTGCCCACCGTTCCGCCTGCCCGTCGACGCACTTCGGGTCTCTCTTGCCCCAAATGGATATCGGCGTACCGTGTGCAACAGGGAACGTCGACCCGATCGAGTGGAGGTGTCTTCGATGGGGAAGCTGATCTACGAGAACACCGTCAAGGTCGATTTCGAAGACCGCGCGCTGGCGCATCTCCAACTCGTCATCACCGCCAAGCTGCGGCGGAAGGAAGCGTTCCACTTCACCTGGAAGGATGACGCGAGCATCGGCAACGGCCGGACCTCGGTGTGGATCCATCCCGAGGCGAGCCTGGTCTTCAAGTACTACGGTTCCCGGCCGCCGCACCTCAACCATGCCTGGCTGGAAGCCCTCGTCGTCACGGCCAACTCGCCGGCCGGGCTCTATCTCGTTCCCGAACCTGCGGCACCCGCGAAGTCCATCGACGCCGGCGAGCTCCTCCCCGCCGACGCGTAGCCCCGGCTGGACGGCGCGGCGGACGGGGGTGCAGCGCGCGCCCGCGCGCAGGTGTGTGGCCCCGCCGCCTGTCAGACACCTCGCCGTGGCGGGGAACGACGCTCTTGTCAAGGGGCCTGACTTCCCCTGGCACGCGAGGAACTCTCGCGGCGAGGAGGAACCCCCATGGCCGAAGCAGCCGACCCGAAGGCGACGCCCCAGGGGGCGTCGGAGCAACCGGAAGCCGCGCGACGCAGCGCAGACATTCTCGTGGTGGGCGACGCGGTCGAGCCGACCGATGTCACGCTGGAGGAGGTTCCCGATCTCATCGACCACCTGCGACGCAAGGACGAGTTCGTGTGGCTGCATCTGCGCGAACCCGATGAGGACGCCGTGCGCCGAGCGCGGGATGTCCTCGGCATCCATCCCACCGCCGTCGCCGACGTCGTCTCGCGCCGGCAGCAGCCGAAGGTGCAGAAGTTCGACGAGCACTTGTTCGTCATGCTCTGGAATGTGCTGCGCCTCTCGGACACCTCACTCGTGCTGGGCGAGACCTACCTCTACATCGGGGAAGGCTGGCTCCTCACCGTGCAGCGCGGCAACGGAGCGGAACTGCCCGATCTGCCGACGCTGCTCCGGGACGCGCCGGCCGGCTCGCGTGCCGACACATTGCCCGCCGCGCACCGGATCATCGCCCAGATCGTCGACGGCTACGCGAAGGCAGCCGCCGAGATCGAGGAGGCGCTGGAGGAGCTCGAAGAGCAGATCTTCAGCGAAGGAGGGCGTGAGGATCACCATCGGATCTACCGCGTCCGCAAGAACATCGGTCGCGTGGACCGTGCGGTCTCGAGCATCGCCGCGGCGCTGCACGAGAGCACCCGGCACCTGGAGACCCTCACCGTCGGCAGCGAGCAGATCCTGCCGTATCTGCACGACCTGCTCGACGATGCGGCGGGCACCGCAGCGCTCATCAACAACCAGAGCAAGGGCCTCGACGCCATCCTCTCCAGCCACGAGAACAACACCGCTGCCCGCCAGAACCAGGACATGCGCACGATCTCGGCCTTCGCTGCTCTCCTCGCGCTGCCGACGCTCATCGCGGGGCTCTATGGGATGAACTTCAAGAATCTGCCGCTCGTGCAGTGGCAATACGGCTGGATCGTCATCGGGGTCACCATCGTCCTTGTCGATCTCGTGATCTACGCACTGTTCAAGCGCCGCCACTGGCTGTGAGCGTCCCGGCGCGGCAGAGAGATCCGGCTACCACGCCTCCCGCCGCCCGCGCAATCCCGGCGAGCGGGAGCCGACCAGCCCGTAGCGTCGGCGTCATGGCACCCGCAGCGCCGGTCCTGAGCCCGTGGCACGAGTCGGCAGAGTGCCCGGCGACAGCGGCGGCGATCGAGGGTCTGGGCACCGACGTCGCCGCGACCATCACGTGGGCCGTCCGGGTCGGACGGGATGCGCCCCTGCCCGGGAGCGGCGAAACCGCGCGGCTGTGGGAGCTGCTGGCAGACGCCGCTCGGGCGGACGTCGCCGCCGCGCGCATCCTGGAGCCTCATCTCGACGCGCTCGCGATCCTGGATCAGGCACGCGGCGACGGCGTCGATGTGGACCGTGAGCTCGACGAGATCGGCGCGGACCGCGATGCGTCCTGGGGAGTCTTCGCCGCCGAAGGCCCGGGCATGCGCCTCGAGGCGTCTCCGCACGGTGCAGACGGCTGGCGGCTGAACGGCACCAAGCCGTGGTGCTCGCTCGCCGCGTCGCTGAGCCACGCGGTCGTGACGGCATGGGTGACCCCTGACGCGCGCGGGCTGTTCGCGGTGCCGCTCAGCGCCACCGGGGTCTCGGCCCGTCCCGGGCCGTGGGTCTCGCGCGGACTCAGCCAGGTCGTCAGCGCTCCCGTCGACTTCGACGGGGTTCGCGCGGTGCCGATCGGTGAGCCGGGGTGGTACCTGTCCCGTGCCGGGTTCGCCTGGGGCGGCATCGGCGTCGCCGCGGCCTGGTGGGGCGGCGCCCTCCCCCTGCATGAGGCGTTGATCGCCGCCGCCGCCCGCGATGGAGCCGACCAGCTCTCGTGGTTCGCGGCGGGGAGCACGGATGCTGCGCTCTGGGGTGCGCGCGCGGTGCTGGCCGAGGCGGCCGAGGCGGTCGACTCGGGTCGGGGCGCCGAGGAGGCGGGCACTCTCGCCGCACGTGCGAGGGCGGTCGTCGCGGACGCCGTCGAGCGGGTCCTCGCGCTCTCCGACCGTGCGCTCGGACCTGGCCCACTGACCGCTGACGAGGATCATGCCCGCCGCGTGGCGGACCTGCGGATCTACGTGCGGCAGCACCACGGCGAACGCGATCTCGCTCGGCTCGGTGGGAGGCTGCTGCCGTGAGCGTGGCGTTCGATCACCGGGATCCGGGCACCGCCGAGGCCGATTGGGAGGCCGCCCGGCTGTGGGCCCGGGCGACGCCGCTGCGCGAGGCCGCGACACGACTCGTCGTACTGGCGGCGCACCCCGACGACGAGACCCTCGGCGCGGGCGGGCTCATCGCGTCCGCGGCCGCCGCGGGGACGGACGTGTCGGTGATCGTCGCGACGGACGGCGAGGCGTCGCACCCCGCCTCCTCGGTGGGCGGTGACCTCGGCACGCGACGGCGGCTCGAGGTCGTCGCCGCGCTGCGTGATCTCGCACCCGGTGCACGTCTGCGGTTCCTCGGCCTGCCGGACGGCGGGCTTCGCGAGTCGACGACGGCGCTGCGCGACGCGCTCCTGCGTGAACTCGGCCCGCTGCCGCACGGCGTTCTGCTCGCGGTCCCGTGGTGGGGCGACGGGCACCGCGATCACCGGGTCGCGGGCGAGGTCGCCCTCACGCTGCGCGGCCCGGGAGTGCACGTCGTCGGCTACCCCATCTGGCTGTGGCATTGGGGGGATCCCGCTGCCATCGACGCGGTCGTCGAACCTGCGCGCTGGCGGATGCTGCCGCTGACACCTGCCGTCTCGGATGCCAAGTCCGGGGCCCTCGCACGGCACGTGTCGCAGGTCACCCGGCAGTCCGACGCCGACGGCGAGGAGGCGATCCTGCACGACGGCATGCAAGCCCACTTCGCACGCCGGTACGAACTGTTCATCGATACCGAGAACTCCCCGGCGGGCGGCTCCGCAGACCCGGAGAGATTCGACGGGTACTTCCGCGCCCAGGCCGACCCCTGGGGGTTCGAGACGAGCTGGTACGAGGAGCGGAAGCGCTCGGTGCTGTTGGCCGCACTCCCCCGGCAGCGCTTCACCCGCGTGCTCGAACTGGGATGTGCCACCGGCGTACTGACGCGGGAGCTCTCCCACCGTGCGGACTCGGTGCTGGGAGTCGACGCTTCGCCCGCCGCCCTTATCCGCTCGCGGGAACGAGCCGTGGGCCTGGACGGCGTCTTCTTCGAGCACCGCACGCTGCCCGCGGACTGGCCCGAGGGGTCGTTCGACCTCGTGGTGCTCTCGGAACTGGGCTACTACTGGTCGGCGGAGGATCTGGCCTCCGCGCAGGAGCGGATCGCAGCATCCCTCACCCGTGAGGGTGTTCTGGTCGCGTGTCATTGGCGGCATCCGATGTCGGACGCGCCGCTCACCGGTGACCACGTCCACGCCGCCCTCAGCGATGACCCCTCGTGGACGAAGACGCTGCACCACCTCGAGCGGGACTTCGTGCTCGAGGTGTTCGAGCGGGTGGCCGGCGGGGAGCGTTCTGCATGAATCGGCACACGCAGGCTCTCGCCGTGGTCGTTCCTGCCCACGACGAGGAGGAGCTGCTCGGCGCCTGTCTCGAGTCGATCGCGACGGCGGTGGATGAGGCGCGCTCGGTGGTGCCCCGCATCGGCGTGTGGGTCGTGCTCGATGCCTGCACCGACGCGTCGGCGGCCATCGCCTCCGCGGCGGGCATGCAGGTCTTGACCGTCATCGAGCAAAGCGTGGGCTCCGCCCGTGCAGCGGGCATGCGCGCCGCACTCGAGCGATTCGCGGCGGTCTCGTCGCGGAAGCTCTGGACCGCGCATACCGACGCCGACTCCGTGGTGCCGAAGAACTGGCTGACCCACCAGCTGGATCTCGCCGAGCGCGGAGCCGACGTCGTCGTCGGCACGGTGCGCCCGGACTTCCGCGACCTCGACGCCGAGCAGACCGCGGCTTGGTGGGCCACGCACACCCCGGGCGTCGCGAACGGGCATGTACACGGCGCGAACTTGGGCATCCGTGCGAGCGCCCTTCTCGCCGCCGGCGGATTCACCGACGCGGCGGTGCACGAGGACGTGTGGCTCGTCGACGAGATCCGCGCGCGGGGCGGCCATCTGGTGGCGACGGATGCTGCGTGGGTGCGCACGAGCGGACGCCCGATCGGTCGTGCCCCTGGCGGGTACTCCCGCTACCTGCGAGAGGACCTCGTGCCACTCGCGCGGCAGGCCCGTGCACCGCTCCCCTTGCCGCGCGTCGATCGCCACTGGGAGAGCGACCCCTCCGAGGTGGCGTGACGGAACGTCGGGCGCTGCGTCGCCGGCGTTCCGCACCGCGATCACTCGTGCTCCGGCAGCAGCGGCGTCGACCAGCCCGGGTCGCGGCCGAGGTGGGCCGCCCGTGAGACGGATGCCGCGCCGAAGCGATCACGCACGGCGTCGAGCACGGTGTCGAGGCGCACGCCGTCGTCCCAGTCGATCGGAAGCTCGGGCGGGACGCTGTCGACGCGGCCCAGCTGCGACAGCGAGACGCCGATGAGGGTGATGCCGCGTTCCGCGATCTCGGGCTGCGCGACTGCCAGAAGCCCCTGCGCGACGGCGAGGATCAGCGCGGTGCGGTCCGTGGGCGAGCGGAAGGAGCGTGATCGGGTCGCCTTGGCGTAATCGCCGAAGCGGAGACGCAGGACGACCGTGCGACAGACGCGGTCGCCGTCGCGCAGACGGCGCGCGAGCCGATCGACGATCTGAGTGAGAATCACCTCGAGCTCTTCAGCCGTTCGCGGACGGGTGCCGAGGGCGCGCTGCGAGCCGATGGACCCGCGGCGCCGCGTCGTGTCGACCGGGCGCGGATCCCGCAGCCGCGCGAGCGCGTGCAGGTGCGCCCCGGCCGCCTTGCCCAGCAGTCTCTCGGCGGTCGCGGCCTCGAGCTCGGCCAGTTGGCCGACCGTGCGGATGCCGAGCCGGTGCAGCTTCTCGGCGGTCACGGCGCCGACGCCCCACAGCCGTTCCACCGGCAGCGGGAGGAGGAACTCCTCTTCCCGCTCCGGCTCGACCAGGAGCAGTCCGTCGGGCTTGCTGACGGCGCTGGCGACCTTGGCGAGGAACTTGGTGCGGGCGATCCCGACGGAGATCGGCAGACCGACCTCCGCACGGACCCGCTCGCGCAGCCGCACGGCGATCTGCTCGGGCGTGCCGGCGACGCGCCGGAGTCCGCCGACCTCGAGGAACGCCTCGTCGATCGAGAGGCCCTCGACGAGCGGCGTCGTGTCGCGGAAGATCGCGAAGACGGCCTTGCTGGCCGCGGAGTAGGTCTCCATGCGCGGCGGCACGACCACGGCATCCGGGCACAGGTCGCGAGCCTGGCGACCCCCCATCGCCGTGCGAACGCCCCGCGCCTTCGCCTCGTAACTCGCGGCCAGCACCACACCGCCGCCGACGATCACGGGCCTGCCTCGCAGCGCCGGAGCATCGCGCTGCTCGACCGAGGCGTAGAACGCGTCGAGATCTGCGTGCAGTACGGTCGCCTCGCCCCGCATGCCGCCTCCCATCGAACATTTGTTCTGGAATCGTCGCACCGACCGACGACATCGGCCAGGTGGTGGATGCGCCGCCGAGGCCCCTACGCCACTTGCGGCGGATGCGCCAGGGGGTCGCCGGATCTCGCGCGCATTTCTTAGCGTGGACATCGGAGCGACCACCCGGGTCGGCTTCCGCATCCATCCCTCGCATGAAGACAAGGAGCACTCATGTCCGCGAGTTGGGACGCCTGGGACTACCGTCAGTCGGTCGATCGCGGGGCAGGTTCCCGCGACCTGGTGGGCTACCACGTGCACGCCACGGATGGCGACATCGGAAAGATCGACGAGGCGAGCAATGATGCCGGCAGCAGTCGGCTCGTCGTCGACACCGGACCATGGATCTTCGGGCGGAAGGTGATCCTTCCGGCGGGGACCGTCGAACGCGTCGACGATGAAGACGAGAAGGTCTACGTCGATCTGACGAAGGACCAGATCAAGAACTCCCCGGAGTGGGACCAGTCCACGACGGGCCAGGACGACGCGTACCGTGGCCGGCTCGACACCTACTACGGCGACTTCTATCGCTGACCGGACCGGCGACCGGCGGGTCGCCCTCCTCCCGCACTGAATGGAACGGGGTGCAGCCTGACGGCTGCACCCCGTTTCGCACGTGTCCCTCAGCCGCGCTGGGGAACGCGATTCTCAGCGCTGACCATCCAGGCGTACTGCTCCAGCTTCTCGAGGATCTCGTGCAGGAGGTCGGCGCTGGTGGGATCCTCCTCGTCGACGGCGTCGTGGACGTCGCGGCAGGTGGAGACCGTGTTCTCGAGCCGCTCCGTGATCAGGTCGATCACGTCGGTCGTGGCGATCTCACCCTGCGGGAACTCGGGGAGGCTGGTGGTCTCGGCGACCGTGTCGCTGCGGCCGTCCGGAAGCGCGTGCAGCGCCCGCATCCGCTCCGCGACGGCGTCGCTGAACTCGCGCGCCGACTCGATGATCTCGTCCAGTTGGCGATGGGTATCCCGGAAGTTCTTGCCGACGACGTTCCAGTGCGCCTGCTTGCCCTGCGAGGCGAGCTCGATGAGGTCGACCAGCACCTTCTGCAGGTTGTCGCTGAGCGTCGCCGAGGCGGTGAAGCCGCTCTCGGCGTTCTGCTCGTCGGTGAGCTGGGCGCCGCGCGCGGGACGCCGCTTGTTGCGGGTGGCAGCACTGGTGGAGTTCTTCGTCGCGGAGTTCTTCGTTGTGGTGGCCATGATGCCGACCGTACGGACCGGCGCGGCGACGCGCGCAGGGATTGTGCCTGCTCGATGCTCGTGCTACCGGCCGAGTCCGGCCCCGCCGGCGAACCCGGACGCGGCGTCCGAGGCGCTTGCGGGACTGGCCGACCCGCCCCTGGACCTCCACGTCCAGGAGCGAGCCGCCGCAGTGCTGTGGACCGGGTCCCCCACGTCACGAGTACGCCCCAACCCGCACCGGCTAGAGAACGATGGTCACGCCGTCAGCTCGCCAGCCCCACACGCTGGCGGGGAAACGCGGCCGTCGGGTTCGACCTCGACACGACAGGCGCGAAACGTCCTCTATGAAGAGGCTATACCGCGCTTATCTGGTATGCATAGATCCTTTAAGGCGGCTCCCAGCTAACTCCCCGGCCACGCCGAGGAAGAAGCGCGCGCTTCTGACCGCGGGGCGCGTGGTCACGGCGCAGGGTGACCGATGCGGGAGGTCCGCGCGAGAGCCGGCACCGCCCACGCGGCGGCGAGCGCGAGGGCGACGCCGAGCAGCGTGAGCCCGACCCGTTCGAGGAACCAGTGGGCCGCAGCATCCGTCTCTCCCAGCTGCAGGAGCGACAGCACGACGACCGTGGAGAAGAAGGGGAAGATGTACCACCGGCTGCCGGCGGTCGCGGTCGCCACGGCGAGGGTCAGCACGAGGAGCCCGGCGATCGCGACCGGCGTCGGAGCGGTCGCCGCGATCGTGCAGGCGACGATCGCGCCGCCCGTGACCGACAGCGCGCGACCCCAGGCTCGCGCGCCGAGCTGGGACTTATCCGGGCGGCTCACCAGGAGCGCCGCCGTACAGGCCCAGCCCGCGTGGTCGACCCCGAGGAGGAAACCGGCCGCAGCGGCGAGGGAGGCGGCCGCTCCGATCTGGATGCCGTACACGAGCATGGCACGCCGCGGCAGCGTGGGCCGCGGAGCGCGGGGCGGAGACGGATGCTGCGGCCAGAGCAGCGATACGGCGCAGGCGTACGCAGAGCCGGCGAGGATGAGCGCCGCCGCGACGATGCCTGTCGTCCAGGACGATTCCGAGAGACCGGCGCCGTAGAGCGGCAGGCCGAGCATGAGTGCGAGCGGTGCGAGGCGGCGCGATCCGTCGGCAGTCCCGAGCGAAACGATCACGCACAGGACGAAGACCGCGCACACCGCGAGCACCGGGCGGGGCGCGACGAGGGCGCCGAGGAAGATCGAGAGGCCGGCGAGCGCGCCGACCAGGATCACGAAGATGCGCTCGCGCCGGGTCGCGCGCAGGCCGAGCGCCGCGGCGGGCAGCACGCCGACCGCGAGCGGTACGCCGACGGCGGGATCGAACAGCGAGAGCAGCGCCGCCGGCACCGCCAGGATCGCGCCGTGGGCGAGGTTCCTCCACGACCAGGCGATCGGCGCGCGCGACTCCATGACGCCAGCCTGCCGCATCGCCGGCGACGGCGGCGGCGCCGCGCGAGACGCCGATTCTTCCCCGCGGCCCTGGCGGTGAGAGAGTCGGGGCATGACGAACAGGGACCGAGCCGTCTCGGGCTACCAGCGCAACGCCTTCGCCCCCAGCCTGATCGCGGCGATCGCCCTGTTCCTGGCGCCTCTGCTGATCGGCGGCGACTGGTTCCTGCTCATCCGATTCGTCGTCGCGATCCTCGCGGTGATCGTCGCGTGGTTCGCGTTCCAGGCACGGCACTGGTGGTGGATCCCGGTGTTCGTCGCAATCGCCGTCCTCTGGAACCCCATCTTCCCCTTCGCGTTCGACGGGCCCGTCTGGACCGCCGCGCAACCGGTCGCCGCCGTGGTGTTCCTGGTCGCCGGGGCGACCATCCGCACTCCGAGGAGCTGACGGCACCGCCCGCAGCGGGTTCCGCCGGGGAGAAAGCTCCGGATGCACGGCTGGCGCCTCCTCCACAGGTCGGGGATTCGTGTGCTTGCGGCGGACTTTCCACAGGAGGGAAACAGCCGTGGATCTGGGGATTTCGATGTCGGAGGCCCTCGTCAGAATGGACCCATGACGAACCTCGCCGATGCCCTCGCCGGGCTCGGCGACGCGCTCGAAGAAGTGGTCGCGGCGGCGGTCGCCGAGGGTGGTCTCCACAGGTCCAGCGATGGCGAAGTGCTGGCGGCGTTGGCATCCGCGGGGCGGGTGCGCCGCCTCGCCGAGGCGGTGATGATGGAAGCGGTCGGGCAGATCGCGCACCGCGACGACGCGGCGCCGCACCCGGACCGGATCACCACCCGCTACGGCTGCCGCCGGACCACCGAGCTGGTGGAGCGGGCGACGCGGGTGTCGGGGCGCACCGCGGCCGAGGTCGTGAAGGCCGCCCGGGCGACGGGGCGACGCCGGTCGCTGTCGACCGGCGAAGTTCTGCCCGCGGAGTTCCCGCAGCTGCGGGACGCGGTGGCGTCCGGGGCGGTCGGCGTCGACGGGGTGGTCGCGGTGGTGGGGGCGTTCCGCAGCAGCATGGCAGGCAGGGACGGCATGCTCGCCGCCGACGAAGAACTCGCCGCGGCGGCACGGGGAGCGGGGGCGGATGCTGCGCCCGCTGCGTCGGCGGATGAGCTGCGCGCGCTCGCGCTGGTGTGGGCGGCGTACCTCGACCAGGACGGCATCGAGCCCACCGAGGCGAAGGCGATGGGCCGTCGCGCGTTCACGGTCGGCCGGCGCGGTGAGGACGGCCTCGTGCCGGTGCGCGGCAAGCTGCTGCCCGAAGTCGCCGCGCAGCTGCAGCTCGGTTTCGACAGCATCCTCAATCCCAAAGGCGACGGTGCGGCCTTGCCCGGCGGCCCCTGCTTCGTCGAAACCGAAGCCGAGACCCGGGCCGAGACCTCGTGGCGGGTGTTCGCGGATGAGAAGCCGGTCGAAGCGGCCGCCGATCAGCGCACCCCTGCCCAGTAGCAGCACGACGCGCTCGCGATGATCCTGGGCGTGGCAGCCGCCTCCGGCGGCCTTCCGACCCTGGGCGGTGCGGCACCGACACTGGTGGTGCAGGTCCGTGAAGAAGACCTCACCAGCGGCCGCGGTCACGCCTACCTCCCCGGTGACCCCGAACCGATCCCGCTGGCCGCGGCCCGCCACATCGCGTGCTGTGGCGCGGTGTGCCGGGTCGCGCTCAGCGAGAACGGGCGGATCGTCGCGATCGAGACCTCCGACCGGGTCTTCAACCACCACCAGCGCAAAGCCATCACCCTCCGCGACGGCGAATGCATCATCCCCGGCTGCCACGTCAGACCGCAATGGTGCGAGATCCACCACGTCGAAGAACACTCCAGAGGCGGACCGACTCACACCGACAACGGCGTCTTGCTGTGCTGGTTCCACCACCGCACCATCGACACCGGCGGCTGGCAGATCCGCATGCTCGACGGCGTCCCCTATGTCAAGGGACCGTACTGGTGGGACGCGCACGTGAAATGGCGTCCTGTCACCACATCCCCCACCCGACGAGCCGACCGGATCGCCGCGCGCCTCTCACCGTGATCAGTGGGTGAGGATCTCGTCCAGCAGCTGACGCACGCGGCTCTCGATGTCGTCACGGATGCTGCGCACCGCATCCATCGGCCGGCCCACCGGGTCTTCGAGCGGCCAATCGAGATAACGCCGCCCCGGGAGGACCGGGCAGGAGTCGCCGCACCCCATCGTCACCACCACGTCCGCCGCACGGACGACGTCCTCGGTGAGCGGCTTCGGGAACTCCCCGCCCACCGAGACACCGATCTCATCGAGCGCCTGGACGATCGTCGACCGCACCTCCGGCCCGGGCGACGAGCCGGCGCTGCGCACCCCGACACGCTCGCCCGCGAGGTGCCGGAGGATCCCCGATGCCAGCTGCGAGCGCCCCGAGTTCTGCACGCACACGAAGAGCACTTCGGGGCGCGCCGGCAGATCCCCTCGAGCCCGACGGAGCGCTTCGAGACGCGTCGCGGCGAACGCCGCCGTGCGCGACGCGAGCAAGGGCGACGTCGACCCGGCGGCGAGCAGGTCATAACTGCTGCGGACGCTCTCCCGCACCGTCTCAGGGCTGAACGTTCCACGGAATCGGAAGGCGAGATCGTCGACGATCCGCTCGAGGTCGGGTTCGCCGGGCGCCTCGTCGGCGTCACCGATGAGGGCGTTCACGCGGTCGATCTGGTCCGGGGCGATCGAGTACCAGACCCTGCGGCCGTCGCGCTCCCGCACGACGACGCCCTCCGACAGCAGCGCCTTCATGTGATGACTGACGGTGGGTTGCCGAAGGCCGAGCGCGTCGGCGAGCTTTCCCACCAGCGCGTGCCCGCCGTCCGCGTCACGGATCAGGCGAAGGATGCGGGCACGGGTCGGATCGGCGAGAACGCTGAGTCCGCGCTGGGCCGCGCCTTTCATAGACCGAAGTCTATCGACGCCGCCCGCGGCGCAGCGAGTCTCACGATCCACCGCGTACCCGGCCACCCGGTCCGACGCGCCCGGGTCAGGCTCCGAGACCGCGGCGCACCGCGGCGAGTCCGTACTCGAACGCGCCGTCGACGTCGCCGCCGAGCCGGAAGGCGCCGGCGAGCTCCATGTGGATGAACCCCGTCGCCCACGCCGTCACGAGGCGAGCGGCGTCGAGCGCATGCTCCTCGCCGGCGACGGCCGCGGCGCTGTCGACGATCGTGAGTCCCGCCCGATCGAGCAGCTCCTGGGGGGCTGCGGCCGCGAACATCAGCCGGAATCCCTCCGGGCGCTCGTGCGCGAGCGCCCGGTAGGCGCGAACGAGGCTTTCCAGGGAGCGATCGGATGCCTCGAGCCGGCCGGTCAGGTCGTCCACGGTCGCGGCGGCGACGGCCTCGATCAAAGCGTCGCGGTCACGCACACGCTTGTACAGCGACGGCGCCCGCACCCCCACGCGCTGCGCGACGCTCTGCATCGTGAGGCCGACGGGGCCGGACTCCTCCAGGATGTCTCGTCCCGCTGCGACGATCTCGGCATACGACGTGCGTTCCGGCGTCGGCATGGAGAACTCCCCTCGATGGCTATTGACAGTAGCCATCATAGCTACGTATCGTAGCCATGCCAAGTTCGGAGACACCGACGGCTCCCGCGAAGGATCCCCATGAAGCTCGCACCGCACCTTCACCGCATCGGCAACGACATCGTCGCCGCCTACCTCGTCGTGACGGACGACGGGGTCACCGTCGTCGACGCCGGGCTTCCCGGCCATTGGAACGACCTCGTCCACGAACTCGAAGGACTCGGCCTCTCCCCCGCCGACGTCAAAGGTGTCGTGCTCACCCACGGCGACAGCGACCACATCGGCTTCGCCGAGCGCCTGCGCCGCGAGCACGGCGTGCCCGTCTACGTCCACGAGGCCGACGCCGAGCGGGCCCGCACGGGCGAGAAGCCAAAGGTGTCGACCGGGCCGATGAGGCTCGGGCCGACGCTCGGCTTCTTCGCCTACGCGCTGCGCAAGCGCGCGATGCCCACGACCTACGTGTCGGAGGTCGTCGAGGTGCACGACGGCGATGTGCTGGATCTGCCGGGCTCACCCGCGATCGTGGGCATGCCCGGCCACTCGCCGGGCAGCATCGCGGTGCACATCCCCGTCGCCGACGCGGTGTTCGTGGGCGACGCGCTCACGACGCGCCACGTGCTCACCGGGCGCACGGGCATGCAGCCCGCCCCGTTCACCGACGACCCCGCCGAGGCCCTGGCATCGCTCGAACGCCTCGCCGCCCTGCAGGCCTCATGGGTGCTTCCCGGTCACGGTGCGCCGTGGAAGGGCTCACCGGCCGAGGTCGCGGCCGCCGTCCGGGCCGCCGCGACCTGACCCGCGGCCCGGACCCGATCGCCCGGGCTCAGACCGGCCGCGCAGCGGCGAAGAGGTTCGCCGGGTCGTAGTCGAGCTTGAGCTGACGCAGCCGCACCCACGCCGCACCGAAGGCCACCGACCGATCGGCGCCGGGCGCGTCCACGAACGTCAGCGCGAGCGCATCCACCCGCCAGGCGACCATGGCCGCGACGCCCGCGCGCACCGCCGCCGTCGCGGCGGCCGCGGCCTCGGGCCCCGGCACCATCGCGACCGAGTGCGCGAGGTACTCGCCGTCGAGCGCGGCGATCGCACCGCCGCCCTCGGGCCGCCGGTTCACGGCGCCGCCGATGTGACGCAGCTCCTGCACGAAGAGCCCGGGCGTCTGCGCCGCCTCGACGAAGGCATCCACGGCACGTGCCGGCAGCTCCCCCAGCACCGCGTGCCAGGTCACGGCGGACGACGGCTCGGGCGGGTCCATGTGCACGCCGACGAGAGCGGGCGCGGGGATGCGGGCGAACGTGTCGACCTCGGGCTGCAGGGCACGGAGCGGTTCGAGCAGAGCGGAGGCCGCAGCATCCGTCTCCTCGATCGCCCCGTCGATCACGACCACCGACCGGCCCGACAGGAACGGCGGCAGCTCGGGCATCGGCGGGATGTGGAGGATGCGCAGGGTCGTGGTGGCCGTCTCGGGCGCGGACCGCGTCCACTGCGCCCACGCGTGCGCGACGTCGGCGGCGCGTGACGCGTCCCACAGCAGCATGCCCGCGAAGACGTCGGCGAGCGGGAGCAGGTCGATCTCGATCGCGACGACGACGCCGAACGAGCCCGAGCCGCCGCGCAGCGCCCAGAACAGGTCGGGGTGCTCGTCGGCCGTCGCCCGCACCAGCGAGCCGTCGGCCGTCACGACCTCGACGGCGCGCACCGCGTTCACGGCCAGGCCGTGCCGGCGCGCATAGAACGACAGCCCGCCGCTCAGCGAGTACCCGACGACCGAGACGTCGCCGGCGCTGCCGTGCAGCGCCGTCAGTCCGTGCGGGGCGGCTGCCTCGAGCACGTCGTTCCAGAGCGAGCCGCCGAGAACGCGCGCCGTGCGCGCCTCAGGATCGACGGTGACGCCGCGCAGCGCCCGCAGCGAGACCAGCACGGTGTGCGCGAGGTCGGTGTCAGCGAGCGCGCCGGCAGCGTGGCCCGTCGACTGCGGTGCGATGCGCAGGCCCGAGAGCGTGGCGGCGCGGACGACGTCGACGACGTCCTGCGCGGACTCGGGGAGGACGACGGCGAACGGATGCTGCGCCACGGCGAGATTCCAGGGCGTGCGGGCGTGGTCGTACCCGGCGTCGCCGCGCAGCAGCGCGCGGTCGCCCAGGGCTGCGCGCAGCTCGGCCGCCGCGGCGGCGACGGCGGCGTGGGGCTCGTCGATGGCGAGGTCATTGAGGGACATGGGGGGTGCCTTTCGGTGAACGAGTGCGACGGAACGTCACGATCGACTCCGTCCGCGGCCGCGCCACACGCGGCGGCCACCCCACGAAAGAGCGGGCTCCGCCTCCCCAGATACACGGCGCCGCGAATCCGCCTCAGCCCTCGAAGTCCTCCGGCTCGACGTCGTCGAGGAACCGCTTGAACTCGTCGAGGCGCTCCGCGGCATCGGTCTCGGTGAGCACGTCGGGCACTCCCGCCTCGGCGAGCACGGCGTCGGCAACCCAGATCGGCGCGCCGACGCGCGACGCGAGCGCGACCGCATCGGACGGGCGGGCGTCGACGATGCGCTCACCGAGCGCCGTCGACAGCGTGATCTCGGCGTAGAACGTGCCGTCTTCGATGCGGGTGACCTCGACCTTCGCGGCGACCGCGTCGAGCGCGGTGAGGATGAGCCCCATGAGGTCGTGCGCGAGCGGCCGCGGCACCTCGGCGTTCTCGACGGCGACCAAGATCGACGTCGCCTCGAGCTGACCGATCCAGATCGGCAGCACGAATCCGTCGCCGGGGATCTGATCGACCGGCTTCAGCAGCAGCACGTGCTGCCCCGACGCATCGAGGGCCACACCGGCCACGCGGACCTGGACCATGCGCACCCCCTCACGTCGCGGCATCCATTCGTGCCGTGATTCTTCTGGCCATCGTAGGCACCGCGCGCGCACCCAGGACAGGGGGTGCGCGCGGTGTCAGCCGCAGCGGGATCAGACGACGGGAACGGGCACCGTGCTCGTCGTCGCGGGCACCGCCGGGCGCGTCGCCCGCAGGGCGCGGCTGCGGGCTCGATGGGCGGCGAGCGCCGCGACGATCATCACGACGAGACCGGCACCCGAGATGACCGCGCCGATCCAGACGGGAGCGGTGTAGCCCAGTCCCATGCTGATCCCGACCCCGCCCGCCCACGCGCCCAGCGCGTTGCCGACGTTGAACGCACCGATGTTGGCACCCGAGGCGAGCGTGGGGGCGCCGTCGGCGTAGTCCATGATGCGACTCTGCAGTCCCGGCACGGTGCCGAAGCCGAACGCACCCATGAGCACGAGTCCGGCGATCGTCGCGAGCTGCGAGCCGGCGAACAGCGCGAACGCGACCAGCACGACGACGAGCGCCGCGATGAAGGCGATCAGAGTCGCGTCCAGACGGCGGTCGGCGAGACGACCGCCCAGCCAGTTGCCGCCGACGAGGCCCGCGCCGAACAGCACGAGCAGCAACGGCACGGCCCCGGCCGAGAAGCCGCTCACCTCGGTGAGCGTGTAGGCGATGTAGGTGAACGCGCCGAACATGCCCCCGAAAGCCAGGACGGTGACGGCGAGCGACAGCCACACCTGGGTCGAGCGGAACGCACGCAGCTCGCGGCGCAGGCTGATCCGCTCCTGCACCCCGGTGGGGGCGGGGACGAGGGCGGCGATGCCGGCGAACGCGATGACGCCGATGCCGGCGATCACCCAGAACGTCGATCGCCACCCGAACTGCTGGCCGAGGAAGGTGCCGAACGGGACGCCGAGCACATTGGCCGCGGTGAGCCCGGTGAACATGATCGCGATGGCGCCGGCACGCTTCTCGGGCGCGACGAGGCTCGCCGCGACGACGGAGCCGATCCCGAAGAACGCGCCGTGCGCGAGCGCGGCGAGCACGCGGCCCGCCATGGCGATGCCATAGTCCGGCGCGAGGGCCGTCAGCACGTTGCCCGCGATGAAGAGCACGATGAGGCCGAGCAGCACGGGCTTGCGCGGCAGACGCGTCGTGGCGGCGGTGAGCCCGAGAGCACCAACGACGACGCCGAGGGCGTATCCGGAGATGAGCCAGCCCGCCGCCGCCTCGCTGACGGCGAAGTCGCGGGCGACCTCGGGCAGCAGGCCCATGATGACGAACTCCGTGAGTCCGATGCCGAAGGCGCCCATGGCGAGCGCGACGAGTCCGAGTGGCATGAGGGGTCTCCCGGTATGCTGGGGTTTAGTTGCACGCGCGGGATATTGCGTGAGCGAGATAAATAGTTGCACACGCTAGATACACGCGCAAACAACTATGCGTTCGCATCGACCCGTCGCATCGATCAGGAGGACTCATGGGCATCGCAGACGACGCCGTCGAGGTGCGCGCACAGGGCTGGCGCACCCTCGCCGCCCTGCACGGACTCATCGAGGCCGAGCTCGAGCGCGCACTCGCCGCTTCGGTCGAGCTTTCGGTGGTCGAGTACACCGTGCTCGATGCCCTCAGCCGTCAGGACGGCTGGCACATGCGCATGCAGCAGCTCGCGCGCGCGACCGCGCTGAGCCCGAGCGCCACCACGCGCCTTGTGAACCGCCTCGAGGACCGCGCTCTCATCACGCGCATCCTGTGCGCCGACGACCGGCGCGGCATCTACACCGAGCTCACTCCGGCCGGGCGCGCACTGTACGACCGCGCCCACCCCATCCACGACGAGACGCTCGTCCGAGTGCTCGCCGAGGCGGCGGAGCAGCCCGAGCTCGCGCCCGTCGTCGAGGTGCTGCAGACGGTGGCCCCGCAGCCGGCCTGAGCCGGCGCGGGGCCCCGACCTGGGATCAGACGGCGGCGGGCGTCCACTCCGACACGCGGCTGAGGGTCTCGACCTCGTCGGCCGTGAGCTCCACGCGGGCGCCGTCGAGCAGGTCCGCGACCTGCTCGACGCGCGACGCGCTCGCGATGGGCGCTGCCACCGTCGGCTGCGCGCGCAGCCACGCCAGGGCCGTCGCCGCGATCGAGACGCCGTGGGCACGGCCGATCCCCTCGAGCGCGTCGATGATCTCGAGCCCCTGCGCGGTCGCGTACTGCGACGCAGCGCCGGCCCGCGGGGAGGACTGATCCGCAGCATCCGTCGACCGGTACTTGCCGGTGAGGAAGCCCTTCGCGAGTGAGAAGTAGGGCACCAGGCTCAGGTCGAACTCCTGCGCCAGCGGGATGATGTGCTCCTCGATGTCGTTGCGGTGCACGAGGTTGTAGTGCGGCTGGATCGCGACCGGAAGCGCACTGCCCGCAACCTGGGCGAGACCGACCCACTCGCGGATGCGGTCGGCGCTGTAGTTCGACACCGCCGTGTAGCGCACGAGTCCGTCGGTGACGAGCTCGCCGAAGGCTGCGACGGTCTCCTCCAGCGGCACCGTCTCGTCGTCGAAGTGTGCGTAGTAGAGGTCGATCGTGTCGACGCCCAGGCGCTTCAGCGACGCTTCCGCGGCGGCCCGGACGTTCTTCGCCGACAGGCCCTTGAATTCGGGGTGCTGACTCACCTTCGTCGCGACGACGACGTTCCCGGGCTTCCGTGCCGCGAGCCACTCGCCGATGATCGTCTCGCTCTCGCCGCCGGAGTTGCCGTCGACCCACGCGCTGTACGAGTCGGCGGTGTCGATGAAGTTCCCGCCGCCGGCGTGGAACGCGTCGAGGATCCCGAACGACGCCGCGCGGTCGGCCGTCCAGCCGAACACGTTGCCGCCGAGCGAGAGGGGAAGGACGTCGAGGGAGCTGGTTCCGATGAAGGTCATGCTTCGAGGCAACCACGCAGCTCGCCGATGCCTTCCCGGATGTCGCGACATGACGCCGCACCATGCGTCGCGGCGCTCGCTAGACGAGAGTGCATTCACCGGAATGGATGCTGCGCGCGTACGGTTGCAGACGTCATGCAGCGATTCGGAACTCTCTCCTTCGGACACTACGGCCCGCTCGGCGGCGGGCGGCAGCTCACTGCGGCCGACTCGATGCTGCAGGCGATCGACCTCGCCCAGGGCATGGACGAGCTGGGGGTGAACGGCGCGTACTTCCGCGTCCATCACTTCGCCCGGCAGCAGTCCTCCCCCATGCCGCTGCTCGCGGCGATCGCGGCACGCACGAAGAACATCGAGGTCGGCACCGGCGTCATCGACATGCGCTACGAGAACCCTCTCTATCTCGCCGAGGAGGCAGCATCCGTCGATCTGATCTCGGGCGGCAGACTCGCACTCGGCGTCAGCCGCGGTTCACCCGAGACTGTCGTGCGCGGGTACGAGACGTTCGGCTACACGGGCTCCGAGGACCCCCGCGGCGCCGACATCGCACGCGAGCACTTCGATCTGTTCCTGCGGGCGATCGACGGTGAGGGACTGGCAGAAGCGGATGCCTCGTCCCCCTTCGGCGGCGGAGGCTCGGGGCTCCAGCGCGTCGAGCCGCACTCCCCCGGCCTGCGCTCGCGCGTGTGGTGGGGCGCGGGCAACCGCGACTCGGCCGAGTGGGCCGGCCGCACCGGGGTGAACCTGATGTCGTCGACGCTGTTGACCGAGGCCGACGGCACCCCGTTCGACCTGCTGCAGGCGCAGCAGATCGACGCGTTCCGCGCCGCGTGGCGCGACGCGGGGCACGCCGGCGAGCCGCGCGTGTCGGTGAGTCGCTCGATCTTCCCGATCACGACGGCAGAGGAGCGGATGTACTTCGGCGGCCGCCAGGACGGCGACCAGATCGGCGTGATCGACGGCATGCGCTCGACCTTCGGCAAGACGTATGCGGCTGAGCCGGACGAGCTCGTCGAGCAGCTGAAGGAGGACGCCGCCATCGCCTCGGCCGACACCCTGATGCTGACGATCCCGAGCCAGCTCGGGGTCGAGTTCAACCTGCGGGTGGTCGAGTCGTTCGCGAAGTACGTCGCACCCGAGCTGGGCTGGCAGTCCACGCGCGTCTGAACTTCTTGACCGGCCGGTCAGTCCGGCGTAGCGTTCGAATCGACCCCCGATCGGGAGCCAATCAGGTCTCGGAAGGAGGAGATCCGAATGAAGAAGTGGACTCGCTGGGAGGACTGGGTCGCAGTCGGTGTCGGCCTCGTGGCGGCAGTCTGCGCGTTCGCGCTGCCTCAGATGGGCGCGTCGATGCCGTGGATGCTGATCGTCGGCGTCCTGCTGATCGCCGCGGGCGTCGCGAACCTCGCGATGCCGGGGATGGTGGCGATGGAGTACGTCCAGCTCGCGCTGGGCGCGCTGCTCTTCGTCGCTCCGTGGCTCGGCGGCTACGCCGACATGCAGTCGGGCGCCGCCTGGGTCAGCTGGATCGGCGGAGCGGTCGCGGTGATCGTCGCCGCGCTCGCCGTGAGACCCGCCATGCACATGCACGACCAGGCCATCCCGCACTGAGGTGCGAGCCGAGACGGGGGCGCCGGATGACACCGACGCCCCCGCCGCATTCCTACAGGATCCGACATGAGCCGCAAACGTGAGAGCCGCACGCTCATCCTCGACGCCGCCGAGCGCCTCTTCGCGGAGCGCGGCTTCGACGCGACACCGACGACCGCGATCGCCGACCTCGCGGGCGTGCCCAAGGGCCTGCTGTTCTACTACTTCCCCACCAAGACCGATCTGCTGCGCGCACTCGTCGGCGAACGGCTCGAGCTGGATCCCATCGACACCTCGGGACTGATCGCGCGAGGTGATCCCGCGCAGACGCTGCTGAACGTGACCGGCCGGCTGCGCGAGCTCCAGGCGGAGTCCGCCGTGCGCCGCGTCATCGTGTGGCGCGAGCACCGCACGCATCCGGAAGTGCGCGAGAAGCTGCACGAGTACCGCAGCCAGCTGCAGGCAGTCGTGGAGCGCGTCCTCGGCGCAAGCATCCTCCACCCGATCGCCGCGCGCCGCGTGCGCACTGCGGCCGCGGCGTGGGTCGCGATCATCACCACGCCGACGCTCCTCGGCGTCGCCGGCGCAGAGCTCGCCGACGACGGCGCAGAGGGTGCGGAGGCGGATCCCGCCGAGCCCGCCGACCTGACCGCCCTCGCGGACCTGATCTCGGCGGGACTCCGCGAGTCGGCCGCCTGACCGAGGCCCCGATCCGCCGCCGACCCGATGGCGGTGACTGACCGCGGACCGTCGTCGGCGGCACGGCGGGATAGAGTATCGAGACTGCCGCGTACTCGCCCTGCGCGCGGAGCAGGCATTCGCCTGCACGCTGATTCAGGGGGGGATCCTTGGGCGAGCTGCTGACGCTTGCGTCGCGCGATGTCGGCGACGTCGAGGAGACGTGGCGACAGTTCGTGCCGTCGGCCGCGCTGCAGAAGGTCGATCCGCGCACGTTCGGGTTCTCGTGGACGTCGGCGGCGATGCCGGGCCTCTCCGTCGTGAATTACCGGCTGGCGGCATCCGTGCAGTCCGCCATCGACCCGGACGACCAGCTGATGGCCTGCCGGGTCGCCTCCCGCGGCGCCTGGGTGGGCACGCCCGGCGGCGATCTGAACGCGGGCCTGCCCTGGCTAGCTCTCGATGGCCCGACGACAGCCCGCTGGCAGCAGCAGGCCGACGTGCGCGCGTTCGTGTTCGACCGCGCTGAGGCGCAGGACCAGGCCCGCTGCATGGCCGGCGACGACCGCTTCGCCCTCCAGTCGTCGACCGTCGGGGCGTCCCCGGTGAGTCGCGACCTCGCAGCGCACTGGGAGCGCGTCTTCCAGCATGTCGCCGGCACCCTCTTCGCTCCCGGGCCCGACTCCGCGATCATCGAGGCGGAGCTGCGGCGCCACGCCCTGCACACCACACTCGCCGCCTTCTCCCCCGCTTTCGTGTCCGCGCTCGAACGATCGGCACAACGCACCGCCGCACCCCGAACCGTGCGCCGCGCGATCGCGTACATAGAGCAGCACGCGCACCAGGCGATCACCGTCGACGACGTCGCGACCGCTGCCGGCATCTCACCCCGCGGGCTGCAGTACGCGTTCCGGCGGGCGCTGGATCAGACCCCGATGGAGTATCTGCGACGGCAGCGGCTGGCCGGAGCGCACGCCGAACTGCAGGAGGCCACCGGCGCCGCCGTCTCGGAGATCGCCCAGCGCTGGGGCTTCGCCAGCCCGTCGCGGTTCGCGCGTCACTACCGCGAGGCCTACGGGCGATCGCCGCGTGAGACGATGCGCGGCCACTGAGCGGTCTTCGTTTCGGGTGCCGCGCTTTCGCGCGGCGATCCTCGACACGGGGCGGCGGTTCGATCTGACGGAGAGTCTGTTCACGGGCATCGCGCTCATGAAGGAGGCACGTGGGCAAGTTCATCTACGAGGGAGGCATCCGGGCGGAGTTCGACGACCGGGTGCTCTCGCACCTGCAGGTCGCCATGGGCACCAAGCTCCGCCGCAACGAGCCCTTCTTCTTCACGTGGGCCGGCGACATCAGCACCGGCGGTGGCCGCACCACCGTCTGGGTGCACTCGGGTGCCAGCCTCGTGTTCTCGTTCTACGGCGGACGGCCGGCGAAGACCAACCGCACCTGGCTCGAGGCGCTGATGCGCACCGCGAACTCCCCGGCCGGCCTTCACGTCGTGCCCGAACCGCCCGACGAGGGAAGCTCGGCCGAGACGCTCGGCTGAGCGCGGTCGCCGAAACGGACCCTGTCTCGGCGGCGACCGGCGAGGGTAGACTCCGGC
This sequence comes from Microbacterium sp. NPDC056044, assembly GCF_042267145.1. Classification (NCBI taxonomy): domain Bacteria; kingdom Bacillati; phylum Actinomycetota; class Actinomycetes; order Micrococcales; family Microbacteriaceae; genus Microbacterium; species Microbacterium sp. NPDC056044. Next base: position 187,429 of record NZ_JBHJWZ010000003.1, read on the forward strand.
CTGTCGAGGCGATGGAGGCGACGCGGATGGACAGCACGGATCTGGCCGATCTGATCGACGACCTGACGGCGAAGGCCCGCGACGCGTCGAGCGGGCGCGCCGCGCGCACCATCCGCGGCGGTCACGAGCATGCGCTGCGCGAGACCGTCATCGCGCTGCGCGCCGGGCACGAGCTCGCCGAGCACGAGAGCCCGCACGAGGCCACGCTCCAGGTGCTGCGGGGGCGGGTGCGCCTCATCGCCGGCGACGACGCGTGGGACGGGGCATCCGGCGACCATCTGACGGTCCCCCCGCAGCGCCACAGCCTCGCCGCGCTCGAGGACTCCGTCGTGCTGCTGACGGTCTCGAACCGCGTGCCCTGACCACCGCCCCGGGCGGCAGCATCCGCCCCGTCAGGGCAGTCCCGTGACCGATACGCCGAGCCACTCGGCGAGCTCCGCGATCTCGGCCCGCACCATCTCGGATTCCTCGGGCTCGAACGGCAGGAACTCGTGCAGGGCGTTCACCTTGAGCACCTCGTGATCGCGGTCGACCTCGGCGTCGAGCATTCCCACGAACCTGTCGCCCATCAGGATCGGATGCGCGAAGTAGCCGTAACGACGCTGTGCCTTCGGCTTGAACTGCTCGAGCACGTAGGTGAACTCGAAGAGCTCCTCGAGACGCTTGCGGTCGAACAGCAGGCTGTCGTACGGGTTGAGGAACGCGACACGACCGCCCGAGTCCTCCTCGTCGAGGGCGGCGAGCGCCTCGGGGTCGACGCGGTACTTCGTGGTGCTGCCCTCGACCACCGCGGGTTCGCCGGTGTCTTTCGCCACACCGCTCCAGTACCAGTGCGGCTTCGTGATGCCGGCGGACTGCAGGCGCCGTGCCGCGAGGAGCGCGGCGGCTTCGTCGTCGTCGTACTCGGGCAGATCCTGCGGATACACGCGGTCCGCGAGATCCCACCGTCGGTGCCGGCCTTCGCGACCGGTGACCGCGACCTCACCCTGGCGCAGCAGGAAGTCCAGCATGTGGGGCACCTGGTTCGACCCCGACCAGCCGTCGGGGGCGCGGCTCACCTGCGCGGTGTCGGGGATCTCGCTCGCGAGCAGCGGCCCTTCGGCGCGCAGCCGTGCGAGCACGTCGGCGCGGAAGCCGGCGTTCGCCTCGAGCCACTGACGGCTGCTCTCGCGCTGCGGCCACCGCCGCATGGCCGGGAGCATCAGCGGCAGCAGGCTCATCGGCCGGAAGGTGCCGTCGAACTCGAAGAGGAGCCGGTCGTCCTCGACGACCTTGCGCAGCTGGCCCGGCTCGTACGACCAGCCGATCCGCGACCACAGCACGGTGTGCTCGCACGGCGCGATGGTCGCCGTCGGGTCGATCTTGATGTAGCCGAGCTGCTCGGCGACCTCGACGACGTCGCCGGGGCGGTCGGCGTCGAGCAGCTGCGCCCGCACCACGATGCGGCGGGCCTGATCCCGCGTGAGCCGATGCGCGGTCACGCGATGCTCCTTTCGATGACGCGAGCGGATGCTGCGGCCCCGTCCTCGTCCGCATACTCGGCGCGCACGCGCTCGGCCGCGGCGCGAATCCCGTCGTCGGCCAGCAGTCGGCGCACGGCGTCAGCAAGCGCGGGCGTGCCCGCCTGCTTCGGCGACAGCGCCAGGGCGTTGCCCTGCCGGACGCACTGATCGACGTTCCAGACCTGCTCGGGCTGCAGCCCCATGCCGACGAACGGGATGCCGGCGGCGCACGCCGTCTGCACCGTGCCTTGGCCGCCGTGGAGCACCGCCGCGTCGACCAGCCCGCCGAGCAGGTGCGCCGGCAGCAGCCCGGTCACGTGCACGTTCGGCGGCAGCACGTCACCCTCCCGCAGATAGTGCTGGACCGGTGCGACGACGTTCACGGGGAGCGTGCCGAGCTGCGACGCCGCGGCGAGCACCATCCCGCGGCTCGCCGACGATCCCAGTCCGAGGTAGACGAGCGGCTCGGAGCGCTCGGCGAGCTCCGCGACGATCGGCGGCATCGGCGTGTCGAGGTGCGCGAAGATCGGCCCGACGCGCTGGTAGGCGGCGGGAAGCGTGTAGCCCTCGAGCTCCCACGGCATCACGGTGAGCAGGTTGTGGTCGGCTTCGAGCAGCGACACCACCGTCGTGAGCGGCGGTACCCCGTTCGCCTTCGCGACCCGTCCGAAGGCGCGGGGCGCGAGCGGCAGCCGGTTGTAGGCGAGGCGCAGCAGGCTGGTGGCCACGCGGTCGAGCAGGTGGGCCGTTCGGCCGGTCCCCCGCACCATCCCCAGCCGCGCGGTCTGCTCGACCTGGGGACGCGTGAGGGCGAAGGGCACGGCGTAGAACAGCGGAACCTTCTCGGCCCGCGCCGAGATCATCGACGTCACGTTCGACCCGATCACCACGGCCGCGGCATCCGTCTCCCGGATCAGTGCGCGCTCGGCGTCGACCCGCCCCGCGACCAAGGCTTCGGTGAGCGGGCTGCGCAGGGTCTTGCCCTGATCGAACTTCATCAGCTGCTCGCGCTGGGCGACGCTCATCACCGGCTCGCCCGCGCGGTAGTCGAAGCCCGCGTCGGTGATGAGGTGCGCGAAGTCCGGCTCGTAGCCCAGGAACACGACCCGGTGCCTCGGATCGAGGGCACGTGCCACCTCGATCATGCGCGTCACCTCGGCGAGGTTGAACGTCACCGGGCAGAAGAGGACGGTCGCCATGCCGCCATCCTGGCAGGCGCGTCGCGGCAGGGGCCCCTCAGCGCTCCACGATGTCGCCGGCGTTGACGCCGATCCACGCCATCAGCGGCATCATGTGCGCCATCAGCTCGTCGCCGAGCGGAGTCAGCGCGTACTCGACGCGCGGCGGCACCTCGGGGTAGGACGTGCGGGCGACGAACCCATCCTTCTCGAGGGTGCGCAGCGTTGAGGCGAGCATCTTGTCGCTGATGCCCTCGACGGTGCGGCGCAGCTCTCCCCAGCGGATCGTGCCCTCGGTGAGCGCCATCAGCACCAGCACGCCCCACTTGCTCATCACATGGTCGAGGACGACCCGCGTCGGGCACGCCTCGTCGAAGACGCCGGGAAGATCTGCCCGGATTTCCGCAAAACTCACCACCACGTGGGTACCTTACCTCGAAGTGGGTACCCTCCGGGCGGAATGCGCAAGACCGGCGGCCGCGTTGACGTCGGATGAACGCGCCCCGCGCACCTTCGACCGAAAGGACCCCCATGACCATCCTCGTGACCGCCGCCGGCGGACAGCTCGGCCGCCTCGCCGTCGAGGCCCTCCTGGACCGCGGCGTCGCCGCAGGCGACATCGTCGCCGGCGCCCGCACGACGTCGAAGGTCGCCGACCTCGCCGAGCGCGGCATCCGTGTCGTCGCACTGGATTACACGGTTCCCGAGACCGTCGCCGCGGCGCTCGAGGGCGTCGACAGCGTGCTGCTCATCTCGGGCTCCGAGCCCGGCACGCGCTACGAGGGCCACAAGAACGTCATCGACGCGGCGAAGGCCGCCGGGGTCGCCAAGCTCGCGTACACGAGCATCGCGCATGCCGATTCCGTCGACCTGGTGCTCGCGCCCGACCACAAGGCGACCGAGGAGTACCTCGCCGAGAGCGGCGTCCCCGCCGTGCTGCTGCGCAACAACTGGTACATCGAGAACTACGCCGCGGACGTGCTCCGCGCCGCCGAGACCGGCGTGATCGCCGCCTCCGTCGGCGACGCGACCATCGCCCCGGCGAGCCGCGCCGACTTCGCCGCGGCCGCCGCCGTGGTGCTCACCGAGGACGGCCACCTCGGCCGCACGTACGAGCTGTCGGGCGACACCGCCGTGTCGTACGCCGACATCGCCGCGGCCGCCGCCGAGGTGCTCGGCCGCGAAGTCGCCTATGCGCCGCTCTCGCGCGAGCAGCTCGAGGCCGCGCTCACCGAGGCGGGCCTGGACGCCGGCACCGTCTGGTTCGTCGCCGAACTCGACGCCGGCATCGCGCGCGGCGCGCTCTCCGACGCCGACCCGACGCTCGCGCGCCTGATCGGCCGCCCCACGACGACCCTCGTCGACGGCCTCCGCGCTGCCGTGGAGACGATGCGCGTCAACGCCTGACCGCACGGACCGAGAAGGGGGTGGATGCTGCGGCCGCAGCATCCACCCCCTCCCGTGTGCGCCTTACTGCCGGGTCGCGCGGTCGATCGACATGACGAGGATCACGCGGTCCTCCTTGTCGCGCGGCGGCGTGGAGCTCGGGTTGCCGTAGCGGTTCTGCAGCCGCACGTAGAACGCGCCCTCGGGGTCGGGCACGACGTCGACGAGCGTGCCCGCGACCTCGAGGTACCGGAACGGCGAGTCGGGGTCGAGGATCGACAGCGACATCGACGGGTTGTGCTGCAGGTTGCGGTACTTCTGCCGGTAGTTCGTGTGCGTGAACCGGACGTGCTCGCCGTCGAACTCGAACCACATCGGGTTGACCTGCACGGTGTCGTTGGGCCGGATGGTCCCGAGGTGCGCGTACACCGGAAGGTCGAGCAGGTGGCGGCGGTCAGCGGGCACGATGTCGTCGACGTGAGGCATGGCACCAGTCTGCCGTGGCTGCGGATGCCGAGGGCCGCCGCGCGTCATACGCGCACGCCGAGGTCGATGCGGTCCCACTCCCCGATGTCGCGCAGCAGCTGCCGGTCGTGCGTCGACACGACCACCGCGGCCGCGGTCGCGTCGAGCGCCGCGGTGAGCTCGTCGACGAGGGTGAACGACAGGTGGTTCGTCGGCTCGTCGAGCAGCAGCACGTGCGGACGCACCGCGAGTGCGAGCGCGAGGTCCAGCCGGCGGACCTGGCCCATCGACAGCTCGCCGACGCGCTTGCCGGTCTCGCGCGACGTGAGCAGCCCCAGCGCGCCGAGCCCGCCGGCCGCCGTGGCCGCGAGCCCGCCCGACGCGATGGCCTTGCCCAGCCATTCGTCGTAGAGCTCCGACGCGCGCCGGTCGGGATCGAGCGCCGACTCCTGACGGAGGAACGACAGACGGATGCTGCCACCCCGCCGCACCTCGCCGGCCTGGGCATCCGGCGCCGGGGTCGCGCCGGCGAGCACGCCCAGCAGCGTCGACTTGCCCGTGCCGTTGGGGCCCGTCACCACGACCCGCGCACCGCTGTGGAGTGCGAGCGAGACAGGCTGCAGCATCCGTCCGTCCACATACACGTCGTCGGCGACCAGCAGCGGCGCGCCGCCGCGCGACGGCAGCGCCGGGAAGGCGAACCGCATCGGCGGGGGCGGCACGGTCACCGCGTGCGCCTCGAGCGCCTCGCGGCGCCGGTGCACCGTCTGCGTGATTCCGGCGGCACGGGTGGCGCGACCGTGCTTGGCCGACCCCTTCTCGGGCCGCCAGCCGGTGACGAGCCGGTTCTGGGCGGCGCTGAGGTCGTCGCTGAGGCGCGCCCGCTCGGCCTGCTCGCGCTCGTACAGCTGCTGCCAGCGCTCACGCTCGGCCGCACGCCCGTCACGATAGGCGTCGAAGCCTCCGTACACGCGCGGGCGGTCGTCGGGAGTGGGGTCGAGGTCGACGAACGTGTCGGCGACGTCGGCGAGCAGTGCACGATCGTGACTGACGACGACCACGGCCCCGGCGCGGGCGCGCAGCTGCGCCGCGAGGAAGTCGAGGCTCTGCCGGTCGAGGTGGTTGGTCGGCTCGTCGAGCAGCAGGAAGTCGTCGTCTGCGCCGAGCAGGCACGCGAGACGCACGCGGTAGCGCTGCCCCACCGAGAGCTCGGCGAGCGGCCTCGTGCGATCGGTCTCGGCACCGAGCGCCTCGAGCGCGACCTCCACGCGCCGCTCGGCGTCCCACGCGTCGAGCGCGACCGCGCGGTCGAGCGCCTCGGCGTAGGCATCGGCCGCGGCGCCCGTCGGGTCGTCGGCGCCGAGGGCGATGGATGCTGCATCCAGCGCCTCGAGCGCGGCACGGGCGTCGGCGATGGCCTCGGCCACGGCGTCGCCGACCGTGCGCCGGTCCTCCGCCGGCATCTCCTGCTCGGCGAGCGCGAGGGTGCCCACGCGGGCGACCTCCCCCTCGTCGGGCAGCAGGGTGCCTGCCAGCAGGTGAAGGAGGGTCGACTTGCCGCGGCCGTTCTCGCCGACGATCGCGATGCGGGAGCCGGCGGTGACCACGAGGTCGACGTCGTTCAGGATCCGGTGGCCCGCGCGCGAGAACGAGACGCGAGCGGCGGTGAGCTGCGCGCGATCGCGCGCAGGGGTCTGCGTGAGGGAGGGCATGGTGTTCCACTTCCGAGGCCGAGGCCTCTGCGGCGCACGCGACGGCCGGAGGCGCGCATGCGCAGTGATCTGACGGAAGGTCCGCGAAGGGACCGGATGCTGCGGGCACGCGTCGCTCGGATGACTCGACGAGCGACGTGCGGGCGTGGCCGCGCCGTCGGATCAGAGGAAGATGTAGAAATGCACGGGTCGAGACTAGCCCAACTCGCTCGGCACCGGCCACCACGAACTACCCTCGGATCATGGCGACGCAGCCCGCACCCGGGTGGTACGACGACGGATCCGGCAAGCAGCGCTGGTGGGACGGCACGCACTGGACCGACCAGTACATCGATCTGCGCGAGCGCGACACCGAGCTCCGGACGGACGCCGGACCCGTCGGGTCCGGCCCCGCGCAGGCCGGCTGGTACGACGATCAGCGTGGCCGCACCCGCTGGTGGGACGGCCGGCGCTGGACGCACGACGTGCGGTACAGCGGCCAGGAGCAGGACTTCGCCGGCATCGTCATCGACGGCCGGTGGATCCACTTCGGCGACCTCAGCCAGCAGGTGAGCGAAGTGGCGGCATCCGCCGACTCCGGCGACGCGCTGCTGCGGCGGCCGGACTTCACCAAGGCGGCCACGGAGCGGCGCATGTTCGGTCCCGCCGGCGCCATCACGCCGCGCAACATCAACCGGTCGATCAACCGGGACGCGCCGCACCTGGTCGTCGCGGGGTCGCAGGTGTGGGTGGCGCCGTTCTCCGTCGCGCGCGATGCCGAGGCCCGCCGGTTCGTCACATGGGTGAACAGCAGCGCGGACCACTACCGCTACCGCTGAGCGCCGCCGTCGTCAGTCCGGCACGTCGAGCGGGATCTCGCGCTCTTCATCCCACGGCTCTGCCCAGCCGAGCCGGTCGAAGAGCGCGTCGAGCACCATGCCGGTGAAGCCCCACACCAGATGCTCGCCGGTCGCATGCCGCACGAGGAATCCAGGGCCGCGCCACTCCTCGCCACCCCGGCGGATCACCGTGACCCCGCGGTTCGCGGGGTTCAGCAGATCGGCGACGGGCATGCGGAAGACCTCGGCCGACTCGGCCACGTCGACCACGCGGACGGGTGACGGCTGCCGCCACCACCCCAGCACCGGCGTCACGACGTGGCGCGAGAAGGCGAGGGGGATGCGCAGGAGCTCTCCCAGCACCTCGACACCGGAAGGGTCGAGCCCGGTCTCTTCCCGTGCCTCGCGCAGCGCCGCGGCCACGGGTCCGTCGTCGCCCGGATCGATGCGGCCACCGGGGAACGCGATCTGGCCGGGGTGCGCGCGCAGGGTCGTCGCCCGGGCGAGCAGGAGCACGTCGAGGTCGCGCGAGACCGCCTGCGCCTGGGCGTCGTGGTCGCTCGGCAGGGTGTCGAGCACGCCGAAGAGCATGAGCACCGCCGCCGCGCGCGGATCGGCCGGTGACGGCAGATCCAGCAGCGGGCCGGCTCCGGTCCCGGACGCCTCGGCGAGCGCGGCGAGCTGGGCACGCGCACCGAGGGCATGACCCGGACGCGCCTCGCCGGTCTGCGGAGTCGTCGGCTGCGGCATCCGTTCAGGCTACGCCGCGTCGCCGACATGCGGCCCCGCCGGCGCAGAACGACGGTTGACCGCCGCTTCACGGTGACGCTATGGTCGGCCCGTGGCGCTCCGCGCCGCCGGGCGCACCGCGTCCCGTGTGCCTGCGCTGCTGGGGAGCCGCATGATCACCATCGACGGCCTTCGCGCCCTGCACGTGTTCTCCGCGGTGCCCGACGAGGCGCTCGCGTACCTGGCGGGCGCCGTCGAGGACATCCGCCTCGTCCCCGGCGAGTACTTCGCGCACGAAGGCGACGCGCGGGCGCTGTTCGTCGTCGTGGAGGGGCTCGCCGAGATCACCAAGGTCGTGAACGGCGAGGAGCGCGTCATCGGCACCCGCCGGCCGGGCCAGTTCTTCGGCGAGGTGCCGATGACGCTCAGCACGCCGTTCCCCGCGAGCGGCCGTGCCGGCGAGCCGACGCGCGTGCTCAAGCTCGAACCCGCCGTCTACTACTCGCTCGCCGCCGCGGCGCCGTCGGTGCCCGACCGGGTCGCCGGGCTCGCGCGACGCTATCTGGACTCGCTGCAGACGATGGCCGCCGAGCAGCACGAGTACGAGGTGCGGCTCATCCATCCGCGGCGCAGCGCCCGCGCGCACCGCGTGATCGGGTTCCTCACGCGCAACCAGGTCGACTTCGAGCGGGTGGAGACGGATGCAGCGCCCGACGCTGCGCAGCACCCCGTGCTGGAGCTGGCCGATGGGACGCGGTTCGAGAACCCCACGATGCGGCAGATCGCCGAGGCGGTGGGGCTCGACGTGGTGCCCGCCGCGGGTCGCTACGACGTCGTGATCCTCGGCGCCGGACCGGCCGGGCTCACCGCCGCCGTCAATGCGGCGGCAGAGGGGCTCGGGACGCTGGTCGTCGAGACCTTCGCGCCGGGCGGCCAGGCGGGCACCTCCACGAGGATCGAGAACTACACCGGCTTCCCCTTCGGCATCTCGGGCGACGACCTGGCGAGACGGGCCTTCACACAGGCCAAGCGCCTGGGCGCCGAGATCGTCGTGACACGCACGGTCGAGGCGCTCGACCCGGCGACGCGCGAGCTGACGCTCGACGGCGGCGACGTCGTGCGCGCCGAGGTGGTCATCCTCGCGACGGGTGTGGTCTGGCGCACCCTCCCGGTCGACGGGGTCGACCGGTTCCTCGGCAGCGGGATCTACTACGGCGCCGCCCGCAGCGACTCGGCGGTCGCCCAGGGCGCCGACGTGTGCATCATCGGCGCCGGCAACTCGGCAGGGCAGGCGGCGCTGTTCTTCAGCCGCCACGCCCGATCGGTGACGATGCTCGTGCGCGGCGAATCGCTCGAGGCGAGCATGTCGCGCTACCTCATCGACCAGATCGCGGCGATCCCGGCCATCCGCGTCGAGACGCGCAGCGAGGTCGTCGCGGTGCACGGCGGCGACTCGCTGAGCGCAGCCGACATCGCCGACCGGCGCACGGGCGCGGTGGAGCGCCGCGACGTCGACGTGCTCTTCGTCATGATCGGCGCCGACGCCGAGACCGGTTGGCTTCCTGCGGAGGTCGCCCGCGACGCGCGCGGATTCGTGCTCACCGGTGCCGATGCCGCCGAGTCGGGCTCGTGGCCCGAGCCGCGGCGGCCGTTCGCCCTCGAGACGACGGTGCCGGGGGTCTTCGCGATCGGCGACGTGCGATCGGGCTCCGTGAAGCGCGTGGTCGCCGGCGTCGGCGAGGGCGGCGCGGCGATCGCGTTCACGCACCAGTTCCTCGCGCTCGCCGACGGCGCGGGCTCCTGACCCCGCACCCGACTCAGCCGCGGAAGTAGGTCTCCGCGACGCGGGCGAGGTCCCAGAGGTCGCTCACGCCGGCGAGCTCGCGCGCCGAGTGCATGGAGAGGATCGGGATGCCGACGTCGACCGTGCGGATGCCGAGCCGGGTCGCCGTGATCGGGCCGATCGTCGAGCCGCAGGGCACCGCGTTGTTCGAGACGAACTCCTGGCTCGTGACGCCGGCCTCGGCGCACCAGCCGTTCCAGGCGGCCGCACCCGCGGCATCCGTCGCGTACCGCTGGTTGGCGTTGATCTTGAGGATCGGGCCCGAGCCGAGCACCGGCTGCACGACGGGGTCGTGCTTGTCGGCGTAGTTGGGATGCACCGAGTGGCCCACGTCGCTCGAGACACACCACGACGCCGCGAGCGCGCGCAGCTGCTGCTCGCGGTCGGCGCCGAGCGAGAGCCAGAGCCGCTCGAGGACGTCCGACAGGAAGGGGCCGGCCGCACCCGAGCGGGTACCCGATCCGACCTCCTCGTGGTCGAAGACCGCGAGCATCGCGATGTGATCGGCGTCGTGGCCGTCGGCCGCACGCTCGAGCGCGACGACACCGGCGTGCACCGACGCGAGGTCGTCGAGGCGGCCCGAGGCGAAGAACACGTCGTCGCGCCCGAAGGTCGCCCCGCGCGCGGAATCGGCGGTGACGATGTCGTAGCCCCGGATGCGCGCCGCGTCGATGCCCGCCTCGCGCGCGAGCTCGCCGAGGATGTCGGCCGACTCGGCCTCGCCGAGGCCCCACACCGGCTGCGTCTGGGACTGCTTGTCGAGGGCGAGGTGGTCGTTGACCTCGCGGTCGAGGTGGATGGCGAGCTGCGGCAGCCGCAGCAGCGGACCCGTCGCCGCCAGCACGCTCGTGCCGTCGTCGAGCACGAGTCGACCCGCGAGTCTCAACTCGCGGTCGAGCCACGAGTTGAGCAGCGGGCCGCCGTAGATCTCGACACCCGCCTGCAGCCAGCCGAGCTTGCCCGTCGTCGGCTTCGGCTTGAGCTTGAACCCCGGAGAGTCGCTGTGCGCGCCGAAGATGCGCACGCCCGTCGACGCCGTCGCGGCCGGCGGCACGACCCACGCGATCGCTGCGCCGTCCCGCACCACCACGTACTTGCCGCCGGCCGGCGCCGGCCACCCCGCCGCTTCGTCGAGGCGCACGAACCCGGCGCCCTCGAGACGGTTCGCGACCTCGGCGGCGGCGTGGAAGCTCGACGGCGACGCCGCCACGAACGCGGCGAGATCGTCGGCGTGCGCGAGGGATGCGGAGCGGGAGGGGGTGGTGGACGAGGGCACGGGTGGGGCCTCCTGGATGACGGTCGACGGGTGCTTCGATCGTAGTTCGGAGGACCTTCCCAGGCGCCCGCCGGGAGCCGGATCCGAGCCCTTGATCTGGCCTTTTCGAAGTTTCCGCTCACATGTAACGTTCAGGTAACGCACCGGAAGCGTCCAGAAAGGCCCGGGAGACTCGGGGACTTGTGCCCGCCCGAACGGTCACGACGCGCCGCCCGATGGCGCATTTCGCTGATACGGAACCCGGTCTTTTATGCGCTCCCACATGTCGATTCCGCCCGCCCGCCGCACGCTTCGCCGCGCCGAACGCCGCCTCCGCCGCCGCCCTGTGCTGGTCGCCGCGACGCTCGCCGTGGGCGTGCTGGCCACCGCCGCGTTCAGCTCGGCGACTCCCGCATCGCAGGCCGAGGCATCCGGTTCCCTGACGAATTTCGCGCTCGCGTCGTACTCGACGGCGTCCGCCGGCACAGAGGCCGCGGCCACCCCGAGCGCGCTCGAGAAGACGGTCGCCGACGCGACCGCCGCGGTGACTGCGGCGTCGACCGTGTCGAGCGACATCGCCGCGTCGGGTCTCGACGTCGGCACGCCCGACACGACCGTCGACACCACCGAGCTCGAGGGCGCCGTCGCCCAGCTGCAGCGCGCGCAGACGCTGCCGGCCGAGTACACGACGTCGTACACGGATGCCGTGACCACCCTCACCGCGTCGGTCAGCGAGCAGGCTGTCGGCCTGCGCGGCAAGCTCGACGCCGCCATCGCCCTCAAGGCGCAGCGCGAGGCCGAAGAGAAGGCCCGCCAGGAGGCGGAGGCAGCCGCTGCCGCGAAGGCGGCCGAAGAGGCCGCTGCCGCCGCCGCGAAGAAGTCGTCGGCTCCGCGTTCGTCCGGCGCAAGCGCACCCGTCTACGCCACCGGCGGTGCCGTGGGCGGCACCAGCCCGGCCGACGCGCAGGCGACCGCCCGCGCGATGCTCGGGAACTACGGCTGGGGCGACGACCAGTTCGGCTGCCTCGTGTCGCTGTGGAACAAGGAGTCGGGCTGGAACTACCAGGCGTACAACCGCGGCAGCGGTGCCTACGGCATTCCGCAGGCCCTGCCCGGCAGCAAGATGGGCAGCGCCGGTGCCGACTGGCAGACCAACCCCGCGACGCAGATCGCCTGGGGCCTCGGCTACATCTCGGGCCGCTACGGCAACCCGTGCGGCGCGTGGAGCCACTCGCAGTCCACCGGCTGGTACTGAGCCGGCTCTGTTCGGCTCCGGCCGGTCGACCCATCGCGGTCGACCGGCCGGAGCCGTTTCAGCGGAGGAAGTCGGTCGGGTCGAACTGCTCGATCGGGATGACACGCACGCGAGGCAGCTGCGCGTCGAAGGCCTCGACGTCGTACTCGAGGTCGAAGAACTCGACACCGGGGATGCCGGCGAACTCGGTGCTGCGGAACTCGTGGAAGGCGACCACTCCCACGCGGCGTCCGTCGCCTGCGAGGCGGGCGAGGTCGTCGGCGAAGTCCCGGTCGTGGCTGACGAGGGCGACGTCGTCGTCGCGATCGGCGAGGGCGCGCAGGGTGCGCTGGATCGCGATGTCGACGATCTTCTCGTCGGCGGGTCCCGACAGGGGAACGGGCTGATAGCCCAGCGCCAGGAGCGCCTGCACGAACGGCATCGGCAGGTGCGCGCTGGCGTTGAGGAAGAAGAGGCCCTTTGCGGGGCGGCCCCACCGCTCGGTGATGAACGTCAGGAGGCGGTCCCACCGCGGACGCTCGTCGGGCTGCGGACGGCGTCCCAGGATCGACCCGCCGAGGGTCGCGTCGATGTTCTCCCCGTCCACCAGGACCCAGCTGCTGCGCTCCACGCGTCTTCCCCTCCGTCGGACTCGCTCCGACGGTAGCAGGGCGCAGGTGCTCAGGCCGTGCGGAGGATCTTCTCCATCGACCTGCCGCGGGCGAGCTCATCGACGAGCTTGTCGAGGTAGCGGATCTTCTGCATCAGCGGATCCTCGATCTGCTCCACGCGCATGCCGCAGATGACACCCGTGATGAGCGAGGCGTTCGGGTTGAGGTCGGCGTCGGCGAAGAAGTCCTCGAACGTCGTGTGCTCGTCGAGGTGCTGCTTCAGCGCGGCGTCGTCGAAGCCGGTGAGCCACTCGATGATCTCGTCGAGCTCCTCGCTGGTGCGCCCCTTGCGCTCGACCTTCGTCACGTAGAGCGGGTAGACCGCGGCGAAGCTCGTCGAGAAGATCCGGTGCATGGCGACAGGCTAATACCGGACGGATGCCTCGGCACCCGGCATCGGCCGGCCACTCCGATGAAGATGGTCCCGGTGGGTTGCCCTCCCACCGGGACCATCACGCGTCGCGGGAGACGGTACGGCGACCCGAACGCCGAAGCTCGACCGCTACGCGCTGAACTGCGTGTGTTGCTCTGTCAGATTAGGCCGGGATCAGCGGATCCGTCAGCCCGTTGACAGGGCATGCACCGAGCTGATACTCGCAGTCTCATCGCCGCTCATTCCGCGCCGACGGCCACCACGACCTTGCCGAGTGCGCGGCCCTCGCCATGCCACGCCAGCGCCTCGGGCACCTGGTCGAGCCCGAACACGCGGTCGATGTGCACCCGCACCTCCCCCGCCGCGCAGCGGTCCGCGACCGGCACGAACGCCGAGGGCCCCTGCCGCACGAACAGCACGCCGAGACGCTTGCCGGTGACGGCTCCGAGCAGTGCGCCGGCCGTCAGCATCCGGATCAGCGCCCGTCCCGTGCCGCCGACCATCACGCACCGGCCGCCCGCGGCGAGCGCGCGTGCGTAGGCGAACACCGAACGCCGGGCGACGAGGTCCACGATCAGGTCGAACGGACCGTGTCGCGTGAAGTCGTCGCGGCGGTAGTCGATCACGTCGTCCGCGCCGAGCTCGCGGAGGAAGTCGAGCTTGCCGGCATTGTCGACCGCCGTCACGTGCACGCCCTTCGCGACCGCCAGCTGGATCGCGAGGCTCCCCGAGCCGCCGCCGGCGCCGTTGAGCAGCATCCGCGTTCCCGGCTCCGCCAGGGCGACGGCGTGCGTCGCGATCGCCGCCGCTTGCGGAAGAGCGGATGCCTCGGCGAACGACAATTGCGCCGGCTTCGGGGCGAGGGCCGACACGGGGGCGGCGACGAACTCGGCGAAGCCGCCGTAGCGGGGCATGACGTCGCCGAACACCTCGTCGCCGATCGCGAAGCGGGTCGCGCCGTCGCCCACTGCCACGACGCGACCGGCGATGTCGGAGCCGAGGATCGTGCGACGCGGCCGCCACAGCCCGCCGAGCCGGGCGTAGGCCGGGCTGCCGGTGAGACCCTCCCAGTCCGAGAGGTTGACGGACGTGGCGACGACCTCGACGAGCACCTCGCCCGCCCGGGGCACCGGACGCGGCACGTCGCGCAGCTCCAGCCGCTCGGGCGATCCGTACCGTTCGTAGACGACCGCGCGCATGCCTTACATCGTCCCGGTCGCCGCCGGTCTCGCGCAACGAGCGGCTCGCACAACGAGCGGCTCGCAGCGAGGCGACTCGGCGACGCCCCGCTCACCCGCCGGAGGCCGGCGGCAGCAGCGGCTGCAGCGCCCGGCCGAGCACGTCGGCCATGTCGGCGCTGATGGCGGCGGTGAGGTGGTGCGAGTCGCGGTACACCAGTGTGTTGCCGATGATCGGCGGGCACGCGTCCGCGTCGCACAGGTACTCGTTGAGATCGACGAGCGGGATGCGGCGCTTCGACGCGGCCGTCGCCTCGCCCTCGCGCGCGGGGCCCGCGAGCGCGACCGAACGCGGCTGCGCGCAGGCGACGGCATCGGAGAGGTGCGCCGACAGGCATGGTGCGGGATCCTCCCGCATGTCGGGGGTGTCCGCCATCATCGCGACGGGCGCGTCGATCGCATCGAGCGTGCGGCCGAATGCCGCCGCCCACGTCTTCGCGTCGTCGTCGACCCCGGCGGCGAGCTCCGGGTCGGTGAAGGTCGCCATGAGCACCAGCACGGGCGGCGAGGCGTTGATGCGGTCGATGACGGCATCACGCCATTCGGCGCACTGCGGGTACGGCGCGCCGCGGCGCAGCGAGTCGATGTCGGCCGCCGGGCACGAGCTCTTCGTGTGCACCTCGACCGAGTACCCCGCGGCCGTCGCGAAGCCCTCGAGCGCGGGGAACCACTGCGCCGCGTGCGAATCGCCGAAGAGCACGATGCGGGGAGCCGCGGGATCGCCGTACAGACAGCCCTGGGGATCGGTCGCCGCGATCCCCAGCATGCAGCCGTCGTCGTAGACCGCGGGAAGGCTGTCGCGCGCGTCCTCGAGGGCGGGCGCGAGGTTGTCGGGCACGAACTCGGTGCCCCGCGGGGCATCGGCGATGACGGTGGTCGACGCCGCGCGCTCCGCGTGCAGGGACCGGGTGTCGGCCACCGCGTACGCGGCGCTGGCGAGGCCGAGGCACGCGACCGACCCGGCGAGCGCGCCCGCCAGCGTGACGCGCGCCCGCCGCTTCGTGAGCAGGGGCGCGCGGCGCACCGGATCCTCGACGAACCGGTACAGCAGCCACGCCGCCGGCACGCACGCGAGCGCGATGGCGAGGGTCGTCCACAGGGGCAGCTCCCCCGGGAGCGCCGTCCCCGGCAGCACCAGCGCGGGCCAGTGCACCAGATACAGCGAGTACGAGATCGTCCCGATGAACACCATGCCCCGGGCTGACAGCATCCGTGTCGGCCCTCGTCGCGTCTCGCCCGCCGCGATCACGGCAGCCGTGCCGAGCACCGGAAGCGCCGCCGCCGCCCCCGGGAAGAGCGTCTCGGACGAGAAGAAGAGGACGGATGCTGCGACCACCGCGATTCCCGCCCACCCGACGGGCGCCGCCCAGCGCTCCCCCACGATCCCGGGTCTGTGCTGCAGCAGCACAGCCACGAGACCGCCCACGCCGAGCTCCCACGCGCGCGACGGCAGGGAGAAGAACGCCCACGGCTGCGCGGCGAACGTGAGCCACACGCACAGCGCGAAGGATGCCCCGATGACGGCGACGAGCACCACGATGAGCGCACGGCGCGAGCGCACCAGCACCCACACGAGAGCGAGCAGCGCCGGCCACAGGAGGTAGAACTGCTCCTCGACCCCCAGCGACCAGTAGTGCTGGAACAGGGACGGATTCGACGACTCAGCCAGGTAGTCCGAGTTCGCGGAGGCGAAGAAGTAGTTCGGCACGTACAGCGCCGTGGCGACCGCCGCCGCCCAGAGATCCTTCATCAGGAGCGGCGGGTACCAGATGAGCGCGGCGGCCACCGAAAGCGCGAGCACGACGAACGAGGCCGGCAGGATGCGGCGGGCACGGCGGGCGTAGAACTCGCCGAATCTCAGCGTGCCGTGGCGCTCGAGGCGGCCCAGGAGGTGCGACGTGATGAGGAAGCCCGAGATGACGAAGAAGACGTCGACGCCCACGTAGCCGCCGGGCAGGAACGGCAGGCCCGCGTGATAGAGCACGACCGCACCGACTGCGATCGCGCGCAGTCCCTGGATGTCGGCGCGGAACCCCGACGGGTCGGGCTGGGCGCGGGCTCGATCCACCACTCGACCGACCCTAAGTCGGCGGGGTGAACGGCGGACACCCCCTTGACGCCTCGGCGCGCACCCGCCACGATGCGGCCGCGGACGCGCCGTCGACTACGACACGCGTCCGTCGCCGGGGCGCGCCACCCGCAGCCAGCGGAAGCCGTAACCGGGGATCTCGAGCTCGACGCGGCCCTTCTCGTCGAGCTCGATGCGGTCCGAGCCCAGCAGGTCCACCAGGCACGTGCCTTCAGGCTCGTCCCGCAGCGCGAACCGCGTCGTCGCCGGCACCTCGTCGAAGTTGTGGATCGCGACCATCCGCCCGACGTCGGCGCGGAGCGAGTGCACGAGGATCGCCGCCACGGGCTGCTCGAGCACCTCGAACGTGCCCCAGCCGAGCTCGGGCGAGATGCGATACCGCGACGCGAGGTCGCGGAAGAAGTGCAGCAGCGAGCCGCGGTCGGTGATCTGTGCGGCGGCGTTGACGTGCTCGGGCGCGTAGCCGTCGCCCGGCGGGCGCGCGATCAACCGGGACGGCGGAGCCGACGAGAACCCTCCGCTGCGGTCGCCCGTCCACTGCATGGGCGTGCGCACCGCGCTGCGTCCCGGGATGTCGGCGTTCTCGCCCATCCCGATCTCCTCGCCATAGAACAGCACAGGGGTGCCCGGCAGGGTGAACAGCAGGCTGTACGCCATGCGGATGCGCCGCGGGTCGCCGAGCATCGGCGGCAGCCGTCGCGTGATGCCCCGGCCGTAGACGCGCTGGCTCTCGTCGGGCGCGAACGCGGCGAACACCTCCTCGCGCTCCGCGTCCGACAGCTTGTCGAGCGTCAGCTCGTCGTGGTTGCGCAGGAAGTTCGCCCACTGCACGTCGTCGGGCAGGATGGGGCGCGACGTGACCGCCTCGACGAGCGGTGCGGGGTTCCTGCGCGCGAGCGACAGGTAGAACGCCTGCATGCCGATGAAGTCGAACTGCATCGACAGCTCGTTCACGTCCGAACCGCCGAAGTACCGCACCTGCTGGTCGTACGGCAGGTTCACCTCGCCGAGCAGGATCGCCTCGCTCGAGCGGCGCTGCAGAAAACGCCGGAAGTCGCGCAGCAGCTCGTGCGGATCGGAGATCTGCGCACCCTGCGGCATCTCGAGGAAGAACGGCACCGCGTCGACGCGGAAGCCCGCGACGCCGAGCTGCAGCCAGTAGCCGATCACCCTCGCGAGTTCCTCCCGCACCGCGGGGTTCGCGATGTTGAGGTCGGGCTGGTGCTCGTAGAAGCTGTGCTGGTACCACTGCCCCGACGCCTCGTCCTCGGTCCAGATCCCCTTCGCGTCGCCCGGGAACACGGTGTTCTTCTGTCCCTTCGGCGGCGGATCGTCGCGCCACACGTAGTAGTCGCGATAGGGCGAGTGGATGCTCCGCTTCGCCTTGAGGAACCACGGATGCCGGTCGGACGTGTGGTTCACGACCAGGTCGACGATCACGCGCATGCCACGGTCGTTCGCCGTACGGATCACCTCCACGAACTCGCCGTGGTTGCCGAGCCGCGGATCGACGCCGTAGAAGTCGGTGATGTCGTACCCGTCGTCGCGGTCGGGCGTCGGGTAGAACGGCATCAGCCACAGGCAGGTCACGCCCAGCTGCGCGAGATAGTCGATGCGCTGCGCGAGACCCTGCATGTCGCCCGTACCATCCCCGTCGGAGTCCATGTACGTCTCGACGTCGAGGCAGTAAATGATGGCGCTCTTCCACCACAGGTCGCTCGTGTCGGTGATCTTCAACGTGCCTCCTCGGGACGGGGACGGATGCCGGCTGCCGCGGCCGTATGACGGCGCTCCGGCGCCACTCCGCCATACTCACGAGCGGCCGCACAACCCCGCGAG
Organism: Microbacterium sp. NPDC056044; assembly: GCF_042267145.1. NCBI lineage: Bacteria > Bacillati > Actinomycetota > Actinomycetes > Micrococcales > Microbacteriaceae > Microbacterium > Microbacterium sp. NPDC056044. The sequence goes on from NZ_JBHJWZ010000003.1 coordinate 205,761, forward strand.
CCCCTTGAGATCGGCCGCCTGGTCGGGTACGCGGGTAGAGTCGAAGCGCCGCGCGGGTCGCGGCATCCATCCCCCTTCCTCCCCCTGCGGGCGCACCGGCGCGCGCGAAAAACGAGGAGCACCCGTGTCGACCGCCACCGGAACCGCTGATCGCTACCGCATCGAGCCGACCGTGCTGCAGGCGCTGCGCCGACCTCGTCTCCTCACGCGCGAGGTGATCGCCGGGCTCGTCACGGCGCTCGCGCTGATCCCCGAGGCCATCGCGTTCTCGGTGGTCGCGGGCGTGGATCCGCGGGTGGGACTGTTCTCGTCGTTCGTGCTCGCGGTCGTCATCGCGTTCACCGGCGGGCGTCCGGCGATGATCACCGCCGCCGCGGGCGCGGTGGCGCTCGTCATCGCGCCCGTCGCGCGCGAGTACGGGGCGGACTACCTCATCGTCACGATCGCCCTCGCGGGCGTGCTGCAGGTGCTGATGGCGGTGCTCGGCGTCGCCCGGCTCCTGCGGTTCATCCCGCGCAGCGTCATGGTCGGCTTCGTCAACTCCCTCGCGATCCTCATCTTCCTGTCGCAGCTGCCGCAGCTCGTCGACGTGCCGTGGGCGGTGTACGTGCTCGTCGCCGTCGGGCTCGGCATCCTGCTGGTGTGGCCGCGGATCACGCGCGCCGTCCCCGCACCGCTCATCGCGATCGTGGTGCTGACGGTGGTCGTGGTGACATTCGGCCTCTCGGCGGTGCCGAACGTCGCCGACCAGGGCGAACTCCCCCGCAGCCTTCCCGAGCTCCTCATCCCGAACGTGCCCCTCACGTGGGAGACGCTCCAGATCGTCATGCCGTACGCGTTCGCCGCCGCGCTCGTGGGCCTGCTCGAGTCGCTGATGACCGCGAAGCTCGTCGACGACATCACCGACACCCACTCGCGCAAGACCCGCGAGGCATGGGGACTCGGCGTCGCCAACATCGCCTCGGCCTTCTTCGGCGGCACCGGCGGCTGCGCCATGATCGGCCAGACGATGATCAACGTGAAGACGTCGGGCGGCCGCACCCGCATCTCGACGTTCCTCGCCGGAGTGTGGGTGCTCGTGCTGGTCGTCGCCCTGGGCGACATCGTGGGGCTCATCCCGATGGCGGCGCTCGTCGCCGTGATGATCGTGGTGTCGTTCATGACGTTCGACTGGCACAGCATCCGTCCGTCGACGCTCAAGCGCATGCCGGTCAGCGAGACGCTCGTGATGCTCGTGACGGTCGTCGCCACGGTCTGGACCCACAACCTCGCCATCGGCGTGATCCTCGGGGTGCTCGCCGCGATGGTGCTGTTCGCGCGCCGCGTCGCGCACTTCACCACCGTGACGCGCGAGGTCAAGGGCGACACCGCCCGCTACCGCGTGGACGGCGAGCTCTTCTTCGCCTCGAGCAACGACCTCACCACGCAGTTCGAGTACGCCGCCGACCCGCCGCACGTCGTGATCGACCTCTCGCGCACCCACGTCTGGGACGCCTCGACCGTGGCCGCCCTCGACGCCATCGTCACGAAGTACGAGGCCCGCGGCACGACGGTGGAGCTGCACGGGATGACGGATGCGGCGGCCCGCTTCCACGGCCGCCTCAGTGGCGAGCTCGGCTCCGCCTGAACCCTCAGAACTCACGGCTCGCTCCCAGGTTCGCGGGACCAAAACCCGCGAGCCATCCGTTCTTCCTCTATGACGCCGCAGCCAGCCGCGTCGAACTGGAGGAATCGTGAGCAACGAGTACCGCAAGACCCCCGAGGCGCTGAGCCGCCTCACCGACAACCAGTACCGCGTGACCCAGGAGGACGGCACCGAGCCCGCCTTCCGCAACGCGTACTGGAACAACCACGAGCCGGGCATCTACGTCGACGTCGTCTCGGGCCAGCCGCTCTTCTCGTCGACCGACAAGTACGACAGCGGAACCGGATGGCCGAGCTTCACCAAGCCCATCGAGAGCGACGCCGTGTCGACCAAGAAGGACTGGAAGCTCCTGCTGCCGCGCACCGAGGTGCGCTCGTCGGGCGCCGACAGCCACCTGGGTCACGTCTTCCCCGACGGCCCCCGGCAGGACGGCGGCCTGAGATACTGCATGAACTCCGCCGCACTGCGCTTCGTGCCCGCTTCGTCCCTCGAGGACGAGGGCTACGGAGCCTACCGACACCTCTTCACCACCGAGAACCAGGAGCACGCATCATGACCAGCGGTCCCTTCGACACCGGCGAGATCACCCGCACCCCCGGCACCGAGACGGCAGTCCTCGCCGGCGGCTGTTTCTGGGGCATGGAGGACCTCATCCGCCGCCAGCCCGGCGTGCTCGACACCCGTGTCGGCTACACCGGTGGCGAGAACGCCCACGCGACGTACCGCAAGCACCCCGGTCACGCCGAGGCGGTCGAGATCGTCTTCGACCCCGCCGAGACCACGTACCGCGACATCCTGGCGTTCTTCTTCCAGATCCACGACCCGTCCACCAAGGACCGCCAGGGCAACGACATCGGCTCGAGCTACCGCTCCGCGATCTTCCCGCTCTCCCCCGAGCAGGCCCAGGTCGCGCGCGACACCATCGCCGACGTCGATGCGTCGGGCCTCTGGCCGGGCAAGGCCGTCACCACGATCGAGCCCGAGGGCCCGTTCTGGGAGGCCGAGCCCGAGCACCAGGACTACCTGATCACGTATCCCAACGGGTACACCTGCCACTTCCCGCGAGCGGGCTGGGTGCTCCCCAAGCGCGCCGACGCGACGGCGTAAGACAGACGAGAAACGGATGCCGCGACCCGGCCGGGTCGCGGCATCCGTTCGTCCGCCGGGGTATCACCCCCGGCGTGCGCCCCCTCCTCTCAGCATGCGGCGCACCCCGCGCCGCGAGGCGAAGGGAGGGCGATCGTGGCTGATGCGACGCTGCCGACGCCCGGGACCGTCGGTATCAAGGCCCCCGAGCGCAGGTCGTGGCTCACCGTCGAGATCGCACGGATGCGCGATGCGGCGCGCGGACGCGCGGCGGCACGCAAGCGAGCGACCTCGCGGAAGAAGCCGATCGGGCTCCTCCACGTGGACGACGCGCAATTCCAGAAGGCGGCCTTGCTCGTCGCCTCCACCGCTCCGCAGGAGTTCGGGAAGCTGGACGAGATCATCCTGCGCGGCCGTTTCGTCCTGCGCGGCGAAGACGTCGCGACGCTCGACGAACTCGTCCACGAAGCCGTGCGGATCGCCGCGATCGGGTTCGACTCCCCCGGCCCTCACGCCGCCGAGATGACGGCCCTGGACGGCCGCATCAGCTACGCGACGGACTTCCTCGAGCGCCGGGAGGGCGAGATCGCCCGCCGCCGCTACGCGCGAGGCCTGCTCGGCGGGGTCACGATGACCTTCTTCCTGCTCGTCGTCATCGGCGCGGGCGGTGCTGCCGTCATCACGCTGTGGCGACACGGACCGATGCCCGTCGACCAGAGCGAGGCTCTCCGCGACGTGCTGGTGGCCGTCGGCGCGGGCGCCGCGGGCGCGTGTGTCAGCGTCATGCTGCGCATGCACCGCATGCACAACCTCACCATCGAGTCGGCCGCACGGGGCGCGGCGATCTACCGCATCTTCCTCGGCTGGTTCTTCGCCGCGGCCGTCGTGTTCTTCCTGAAGAGCGGCCTGCTGTCGGGCATCTTCACCGTTCCCGACGATCACGTCGCGAGCTGGTTCTTCTGGGGCGCCGTCGGCTTCCTGGCGGGGTTCAACGAGCGCTGGGCGACGAACCTCATCTCGCGCGGTCCGGGCAGCACGGCGGACGCCGCGCACGGCCACACGGCACAGGGCAGCACACCGGACGCGCAGAAGCCGCCGGCCACGTGAGCGTCAGCCCGCGGGCTCGACCGGCTGGCGCAGGATCGTGCGGAGCTTCTCGGGGGCGGTGCGGCGAGGGTCGGCGAGGTAGATCTCGTGGTGCCGCCCGCGCATCCGCAGGCCTGCCTCGGGGATGAACTGCTCGTGCATCTCAGCGAGCACGGGCGCCTCGTCATCGTACGACCCGACGTGGAGCGTCTGCACGGATCGCCCCTCTGCCAGCTCCTCGAGGCGGAGTCGGCCGAGCGCGGGTGACGCGCCCTTCACGCCTGCGGTCTCCCGCGCACGCTCGAAGTGCCCGCCGTCGAGCCACTCCGGGACCAGGCTCATCATCGTCCAGCTCCAGCGCGACTTGTCACGCTGGGACGTGAAGCTCGTCATGTCGTCCGCCCACCAGAGCCCTTCCAGCGGCATGACGACGTAGTCGCGGCCGAGCTCGGCCTTGCTCAGGAACTTGAGCTTGTACGCCACCCCGAACACCGCGGCCACGGCGTCGCCGTACTCCTGCGACGTGTTCGGGTCGCCGTGACCGTCGACCATGAGGTAGCGCATCGGCGGAACGTCGACGATCTCGAACGACCCCCGCGGCGCCGTGTAGGCCGCGATCGACTTCTTCAGGTCGACCTTGGTCACGAGGCGCCGTCGGTCTGGGACTGACCGCCGCTCGACGACTCCGACTTGCGCGAGCCCGCCTCGAGCACGTCGCCGGCGGGAAGCTCCTGGTGGCCGCCGAACTGCAGCCGCATCGCCGAGAGCACCTGGTTGGCGAAGTGGTCCTCGCCGCGCGACGCGAACCGCTCGAACAGGGATGCCGCGAGCACCGGCGCCGGAACGCCCGTGTCGACCGCTGCCTTGACCGTCCAACGCCCCTCGCCCGAGTCCGAGACGCGCCCCGCGAGCCCGTCGAGTGTGGGATTGCCCTGGAGTGCGGCCGCGGTCAGGTCGAGCAGCCATGACGAGATCACCGACCCGCGACGCCACAGCTCCGCGACCTTCGGGGTGTCGATCGTGAACTGGTAGAACTCGGGCTCCTCGAGCGGGGCGACCTCGGCAGAGTGCTCGGCCTCCTGGACCCCGGCATCCGCGTGCTCGAGGATGTTGAGGCCCTCGGCGAGTGCCGCCATCACGCCGTACTCGATGCCGTTGTGCACCATCTTCACGAAGTGGCCCGCACCGGACGGGCCGCAGTGCAGGTACCCGAGCTCCTCCGGGGCGAAGTCGCCGTCGCGTCCGGGCGTGCGCCCGACCTCGCCGCTGCCCGGGGCGATCGTCCGCAGGATCGGCTCGATGAGCGCGAACGCCTCGTCCGGCCCGCCGACCATCAGGCAGTACCCGCGCTCGAGGCCGAAGACGCCGCCGCTCGTGCCGACATCGACGTAGTGGATGCCGCTGTCCTGCAGCGCGGCCGCGCGCCTCACGTCGTCGCGGTAGTTCGAGTTCCCGCCGTCGATGATGACGTCGCCGGGCTCGAGCAGCGCGGCGACCTCGTCGACGACCTTGCCGGTCAGCCCGGCGGGGATCATGAGCCACACCGCCCGCGGCGCCTCGAGCTTCGACACGAGATCGGCGAGGCCGTCGGACCCGACGGCGCCCTCGCCCGCGAGCGCGGACACCGCGTCCGGGCTCACGTCGTACACGACGCACTCGTGCCCGTCGCGCATGAGGCGCCGCACGATGTTGCCGCCCATCCGGCCGAGACCCACCATTCCCAGTTGCATCGCCGCTCCTCCGCTCGTGTGTGGGTGAGCACCCCGCGGGCGCCCGTGCTGGCAGTCTAGAGAGCCGTGCTCACGCGTTGATGATCGTGCTGAACGCCAGCACGATGATGAGCGCATTGAGGAAGAAGCTCGTGGTCGTGTGCCAGACGACGGTCCACCGCATCCGCGTCGTCACCACCTGCACGTCCGACACCGAGAAGTTGGTCGCGTTCGTGAACGAGAAGTACACGAAGTCAGCCAGCCTCGGGCTCTCCGTGCCGGGGAAGATCAGCGGCGGCGTGTCGGAGGTCCGGTATCTGCGGTCGTAGATGCGCGAGAAGCCCCAGTGGAACAGCGCCCATGACAGCAGCATCGCGACCACGCCCACCGGCTCGACCCAGCTCGCCCAGTCGGGGTCGTTGCGGAGGGCGAGGAGCTCGGTCGCCGCGATGAGACCGACGATGCTGGCGAGGAAGGTCGCCGTCACGCTGATCGCCGCGACCACCGGGTGCGCGTCGAAGCGTCCGATCCATCGCGGAGCGGCGGTCCGCGAGCGCCTGACGCTCGTGCCGACCGCGATCACGGACGCGAGCCAGTAGAGGCCGCCGAGCGTGCACCACGCGATGAGCGCGTCGAAGGTGACGGATTCGTCGTCCGAGACGAACATGCGCAGGCCGAGCCAGATCAGCCCCAGCTGCACCAGCAGGTCCGCGACCCGCACGATCACCGCCCAGACCACACGCACCCCCGAGGACGAGTTCCTGCGTGCCACCGTAGCGGGTGACCGCCCGCCGGGCAGGACGCGCAGCACCCCTATGCTCCGATCATGCGGATCGTCGTCTCAGGCACCCACGCGAGCGGGAAGAGCACCCTCATCGGCGATTTCTCGGCGATGCACCCCGAGTTCGAGGTCCTGCCCGACCCGTACGAGCTCATCGACGGGGCGGGCGACGAGCCCGACGCCGGGCTCTTCCTCGCCCAGCTCGGGATCTCGGCCCGCCGGCTCCTCGAGGTCGAGCGGGGCGCCCGCGTCGTCGCCGAGCGAGGGCCGCTCGACTTCCTGGCCTACCTCGCCGCTCTCGACGCGCTGGGCCGGCCGTCCCGCGGCGGCCGCAGCATCCGTGCCCTCGAACTGACCGTCGCGGCGATGGCGCACGTCGATCTGCTCGTCGTGCTCCCGCTCAGCCGGGACATCCACGCGCCGGACGACGAGGACCCGGAGCTGCGCGAGGCCATGGACGACGCGCTGCTCGAGCTCACGGAAGACCCCGACCTCGTCGGCGGCGCCCGGGTGCTCGAAGTGAGCGGCGAGCCGGCGCACCGCCTCGCGCAGGTCGAGGCAGCGATCGCGGACCTCGGCGGCTCCTGAGGCGCGGGACGCAGCATCCGTCCGCCGACGTCCCGACGGAAGACGCGTCGTCAGTCGTGCGGGCCGCGCCGGCCGGAGAACCCCGCGAACAGGGCGTACAGCAGCGGCACGAGCGAGCCGATCATCAGCACGGTGCCGATCGTCAGGTCTTCGGCGCGCAGCACCGACCCGCTGATCAGCAGACCTGCGAACAGCACGGCCGCCACGACCCGCCGGATCAGGCGCTCGAGACGGCGCAGCCACCGGTCGAGCTTGGGCACGTCGGCGACGAGGCGTCCGTCCTCGATGCGCGTGACCATGTCGTCGAGGCGGCGCGGCAGCCGTGCCATGACGCCGGCGGTGGAGGCCGCCTCCTGCGCGAACGCCTTCGCGGCGTTGCCGCGCTCGTCGCGCAGCAGGCGCGCGGCGTACGGCTCGACGGCGTCCCACACGTTGAACGAGGGGTCGAGCGAGCTGCACATGCCGCTCGTGAGCGAGACCGCGCGGATGATCAGCAGGAAGTTCTCGGGCAGCTGGAACGGCAGCGACCGCATCACGTCGCCGAACTCCTTGGCGAACTGGCGGAACTCGCGAGGGTCGACCTCTTGCAGCTCCGCGAACCCCATGCCGCCGAAGCGCGCGAACAGCGCGGTCATCGCGCGCTCGAGCTCGACGGTGTCGGCCGACGGCAGGAGCACGCCGACGGCACGGATGCTCTCGATCATCTGCGCGCTGTTGCGCGATGCGACGGCGATCATCAGCCGCTGCAGGTTGTGACGCAGGTTGTCGGGGACCTCGCCCATCATGCCGAAGTCGATGAAAGTGAGGGTCCACGGGTGCCGGGTGTCGCCGGCGGCGCGCGTGACCGGGGTCACGAAGATGTTGCCGGGATGAGGATCGGCGTGGAAGAAGCCGCGCAGGAACAGCTGGTCGAACATCACATTCGCGAACTCGACGGCGACCTCGGCGGGGTCGATGCCCGCGGCCCGCAATCCCTCGACGTCGTTGATCTTGATGGCGGTGACGTCGGCGAGCGTCAGCACGCGCCGCGTCGTGCGCTCCCACGCGGTCTCGGGGACCGTCACGCGAGGGTCGCCGGCGAAGTCCGCGGCGAACCGCTCCGCGCTCTGCGCCTCGTGCAGGTAGTCGATCTCCTGACGGCTGGTGTGCGCGAACTCCTCCACCAGGGCGGGCAGGTCGACATGATCGCGCACGATCCGCACGCGAGTGAGCCAGCCGGCCACGCGGCGCAGTGCCGCCAGGTCGACGTCGACGATCTCCTCGATCCCCGGCCGCTGCACCTTGACGACGACGTCGGCGAACCCGGTCTGCGCCGCGTCGGCCGCGGTGAGCCGTGCGCGGTGCGCTTGACCGAGGGATGCTGCGGCCACGGGTGTCTCGTCGACCCACTCGAACGCGCGGCCGAGGGGGACGCCCAGCTCGGCCTCGGCGAGCGCGCGTATCGCGCGGAAGGCGACGGGCGGGACCTCGTCCTGAAGGCCCTCGAGCTCTTTCGTGATCTCGGGCGGGAGAACGTCGAGCCGCGACGAGAGGAACTGGCCGACCTTGATCATGAGCCCGCCGTACTGCACGGCGAGCACGTGGAACCGGCGGGCGATGTTCTGAAGGCGCTTGGTGCGCCCGCGTGCGGCGAGCCGGCCGAAGCCGAACCGCGGCAGCACCAGCTCGAACCACCAGGCCTGCACGATGTAGCGGCCGGCGAAGCGCAGGATCCGGCGGTAGCGGGCGCGCGGGTTCCCGACGTCGGCCATCGAAGCTCCTCGGACGGTGCTGTTCAGCGGTTAGGGGTGCCGGCGATCCCGGTCGCCCGGGATCGTGCGCCCCGCCGAACCCGCGGACTCGGGCCGACGCCGTCTGCCGGCACGCCGGCCGTCAGTCCTCAGCCAGGATCGAGTAGAGCTTACGCCGCGCGTCGTCGAGCACTTCGACGGCCTTGGCCACCTGCTCGGGCGTGCCGCTGCGGCCGACCGTCGCGGCCGCCTGGGCGAGCTTCGCCCCGGCCTTCGGCAGCGCGGCGCGACCCGAGTCACGCGACCCGGCCGCCTCCCACGGTGCCGACTGCCCTTCGGCGGCCGCCGCCTCGGCGCGACCCGCCTCGGTGAGCGAGTACGTCTTCTTGCCGTTGGACTCCTCGGCGGCGACGAGACCCTCGTCGGCGAGCAGCTGGAGCGTCGGGTACACCGAGCCGGGGCTCGGCTTCCACGCGCCGTCGCTGCGCTCCTCGATCTCCTGGATGATCTGGTACCCGTGCATGGGCTTCTCGGCGAGGATCGCGAGCACCGCCGCTCGCACATCGCCCTTGGCGACGCGCGGCGAGAAGCTGCGCTCGAATGTGTCTTTCAACTGGTCCATCGCGTCCCAGAAGCTGCTCGGAAGCCCCGAGCCCTGCCCCGACGGACGCGGACCGAATCCCTGGAATGAACCGCTCATGACGACCTCCCGAACGAGTGTGTGCCGACACCCTGACGATACCTACCGATATATCGGTGAACAAGGGATGGGCCTGAGCGTTCGCTGTGCGAATCCGGAAACGGGATGCTGCAGCATCCTGTCGCCGTCACCAGCCGAGTGAACCCGACTCCCCCTTGAACGGGCCGACGATGTCGGGGGTGATCCAGCCGCCGTAGAAGCGCCCGGGCTGCGCCACGACCTCCACGCCGTCGACCGTGCAGCCGTCCATCTCGCGCGGGTACACCGCGACCCGCCCGGCGAGCTGTTCGAACCCCGCGGCCGGACGCGGGTACGTCCACGCCGCACGCGGGCGCACCTGTTCGCCACCGCTCACATCGAAGTAGGCGGCGCCGCCTTTGAACTCGCAGAACGACGACCCCTCGCCCGGCGTGAGCGCTCCGTCGGCGAATGCCGGGATGGGCAGGTAGTAGACCGGCGGGTGGCTCGTCTCGAGCACGCGGACGACGTCGTCGGTGTCGACGATCACCTCGCCGCCCAGCCGGATCCGCACCCGGCGCGCGACCCGCTCGAGACGCGGTGGGCGCGGGTAGTCCCAGACCGATTCCTGGCCAGGGCCGACGGGCAGCGGCTCGGGTCGCATCACGGACCTCCTCGGGGGCGACGGTGCGGGGCCAGGGTACCTCGCGACGCTCCGGGCATCCTCCGCACCTCGTGTCAACCCCCGCGCCCGCGATCGATCGCGTCCGTAGCGTGCCCGGAGAAGCGAAAGGAATCCCCATGCTCCGCGCACTGGCACTCAACTGCACCCTCAAGCCGTCCCCGGCCGCCTCGAGCAGCGAGCTGCTCGCGCAGCAGGTGCTCGATGCGCTCGCAGAGCACGACGTCACCGGCGAGCAGGTGCGCGTCGTCGACTTCGATGTGAGACCCGGCGTCGAGGCCGACATGGGCGACGGCGACGAGTGGCCGCGGATCCGCGACAAGGTGATGTCGAGCGACATCCTCGTCTTCGCGACGCCGACCTGGATGGGTCACATGTCGAGCGTCGCGCAGCGCGTGCTCGAACGGCTCGATGCCGAACTGGCCGAGACCGACGACGAGGGCCGCGCGATCCTCGCCGGCAAGGTCGCCGTGACCGTCGTCGTCGGCAACGAGGACGGCGCCCACGCCATCACCGCCGACGCGTATCAGGCGCTCGGCGACGTCGGCTTCAGCATCCCGTCGCAGGGCGGCGTGTACTGGAACGGCGAGGCGATGCAGAAGACCGACTACAAGGATCTGCCGTCGACGCCCGAGAAGGTCGCCACGACGACCGCTACGCTCGCCCGCAACGCGGCGCACCTGGCGAAGCTCCTCACCGAGCGTCCCTACCCGGCGCCGCAGTAGGGCGCGTCAGCGGCCGTACTCCTCGAGCCACCGCAGCCACACCTCGCTGATGGTCGGATACGACGGCACCGCATGCCAGAGCCGCTCGATCGGCACCTCGCCGACGATCGCGATCGTGGCCGCGTGCAGCATCTCGCCGACGTCCTGTCCGACGAACGTCGCGCCGACTAGCACGCGCCGCTCCTCGTCGACGATCGCCCGCGCCTGACCCTGATAGTCGTCGGCAACCTCGCTCGCGCCCGCGATCCAGTAGAGGTCGTAATCGATGACCCGGATGCTGAGACCCGCCGCGCGCGCGGACTTCTCGGTGTGACCGACCGCCGCGATCTCGGGATCCGTGAAGACCACCTGCGGCACCGCCGAGTGGTCGGCGGTCGCGACGTGCCGGCCCCACGGCGCGTCGTCGACCTCGGCCGCCTTCGCGCGTGCGGCGATGACGTCGCCCGCGGCGCGGCCCTGGTACTTGCCCTGGTGGGTGAGCAGCGCGCGGTGGTTGACGTCGCCGACGGCGTACAGCCAGTCCACCCCGCGTACGCGCAGCGTGTCGTCGACGTCGAGCCAGGAACCGGGCTCGAGCCCGACCGTCTCGAGCCCCAGATCTTCGGTGCGCGGCACCCGGCCCGTCGCGACCAGCACCTGGGCGGCCCGCACCTCGGAGCCATCCGTCAGTGTGAGCACCACGTCGCCGTCGTCGTCGCGCGAGACCCGTTCGACCTCGACGCCGGTCTTGACGGTGGCCCCGGCATCCCTCAGCGCCTTCTCGACGGCCTCGCCGGCGAACGGCTCGACGCCGCGCAGCAGCCCGGAGCGGGCGATCACTGTCACGGCGCACCCGAACGACGTGTAGAGCGTCGCCATCTCGCTGCCGACGGTGCCGCCGCCGAGGATCGCGAGGGATGCCGGCACGTCGTGCACGCCCGTCGCCTCCCGGCTCGTCCACGGCTCGACCTCGCGCAGTCCCGGGATGTCGGGCAGGAGCGCTGCCGAACCGGTGGACACGACGACGGCGTGGCGGGCGACGAGACGGGTCTCGGCGCCGTCGGACCCTGTGACGGCGACCTCGCGCTCGCCCGTGAGCCGCCCGTGACCGCGGACGAGGTCGATGCCCGCGCCCTGCAGCCACTCGACCTGCGACGTGTCGTCCCAGTTGTGCACGAGCTCGTCGCGGCGCACCAGCGTCCTCGCGACGTCGACGGTGCCGGTCACGGCCTCCGCGGCGCCCTTCACCCGGAGCGCAGCCTGCACCGCGGCGCCCGCGCGCAGCATCGCCTTCGACGGGATGCACGCCCAGCACGAGCACTCGCCGCCGACGAGCTCGCTCTCGACCACGACGACCGACAGGCCGCCCTGCATGGCCCGGTCGGCGACGTTCTCGCCGACCGGTCCGCCACCGATCACGATGAGGTCGTACTCCCGCGCAGTCATGCGCCCCACCGTAGCGGGGTGAGCCGACACGGGCGAAGCGGTTGCCCGCGGCACGCGCAGACGGAAGGATGGCGCACGTCACGGCGTCTGTCCAGCCTCCGCCGCCATGTCCGCGGCCTGTGGTTATCTGGGAACCCCGGCCGAAAGGGCAGCATGTCGATCGAATTCCGCGGGGTCTCGAAGCGTTATCCCGATGGCACGGCCGCCGTCGAGGACTTCAGCGTGCTCATCCCGGCGCGCAAGACGACGGTGCTCGTCGGCTCTTCCGGCAGCGGCAAGACGACGCTGCTGCGCATGATCAACCGTCTCGTGGATCCGACCGGCGGCGTCATCACGATCGACGACGAGCCGATCTCGGAACGCGACCCCGTGACCCTGCGCCGGGGCATCGGGTACGTGCTGCAGAACGCCGGCCTGCTCCCGCACTTCTCCGTCGTCGACAACATCGCGACGGTCCCGGTGCTGAACGGCGTTCCGAAGGCGAAGGCGCGCGAGCGCGCGCTCGAGCTCATGGACGTCGTCGGCCTCGAGCGCGGGTTCGCCACGCGCTACCCGAGCCAGCTGTCGGGCGGCCAGCAGCAGCGCGTGGGCGTCGCGCGCGCTCTCGCGGTCGACCCCAACATCCTGCTGATGGACGAGCCGTTCGGCGCGGTCGACCCCATCGTGCGCCGGGAACTGCAGACCGAGACGCTCCGGCTGCAGGAAGAGCTCGACAAGACGATCGTCTTCGTCACCCACGACATCGACGAGGCGTTCCTGCTCGGCGACCAGGTGGTGATCCTCGAGAAGGGCGCGCGCATCGCCCAGATCGGCAGCCCGAGCGAGATCATCGAGAACCCGGCGAGCGACTTCGTCGCGGACTTCATCGGCGTCGAGCGCGGCTCGCGCGCGCTGCGCGCCAAGCCCACCGCGCATGGCACCGTGCTCGTCGACGCTGCCGGCCGCACCCAGGGGGTGCTCGTGGAGGAGCAGGCGCCGTGAACTGGGTCGCCGACAACCTCGACCTGATCTGGGCGCTGACGCTGAACCACCTGCGCCAGAGCGCCATCGCCATCGCGGCGGGATTCGTGCTGTCGGTGCCGCTCGGGTGGCTCGCGTTCCGGTACACGCCGCTGCGCGGCACGGTGCTCACGGTCGTCGGACTGCTGTTCACGATCCCGTCGTTCGCCCTGTTCCCGCTCATCTCCCTGTTCGGCGTGCCGCTGCTCTCCGAGACCAACCTCATCGTCGCCCTGACGATCTACGCCGTGGCGATCATGACCAGATCCGTCACCGACGGGCTCGCGTCGGTGGACTCGTCGACGCGCTCGGCGGCCGTCGCGGTCGGGTTCGGGCCGTGGCGGCGATTCTGGAAGGTCGACTTCCCCCTCTCCGGCCCGGTCGTGCTCGCCGGCCTGCGGGTGACCGCCATGTCGACGATCTCGCTGGCCACGGTGGGTGCGCTGATCGGCGTGCAGAACCTCGGCTATCTGTTCACGAACGGCTCTCAGCGCCGCATCATCGCCGAGGTCTTCGCGGGCGTCGTCGCCGTCGTGCTCATCGCCGTGATCGTCGACGCGCTGCTGATGCTGGCGGGGCGGGCGCTGATGCCGTGGACCCGGCGGGCGGCTCCGCTCCGCACCACCCGATCACGGGCGGTGACCGCATGAACTACCTGTTCGACGCGTTCGCGTGGATCTTCTCGCCCGCGCGGCTGACCGGCACGCTGCCGCTTCCGGTGGCGATCGCGCAGCACGTCGCGTTCACGTTCGGATCCGTGGCGATCGCGGCGGTGATCGCGGTGCCGATCGGCTGGCTGATCGGGCACACCGGGAAGGGGCGCGAGATCGCCGTGTTCCTGTCGGGGGCGGCCCGCGCGCTTCCCGCCCTCGGCCTCGTCGTGCTGCTGGTCATGCTCTTCGGCGTCAACCTCAAGACCGAGGCCGCCGTGACGGTGTTCGTCGTCCTGGCGATCCCGTCGATCCTCGCCGGGGCGTACGCGGGAGTCGAGTCGATCGACCGGGCGGTGATCGACGCGGGACGCGCGATGGGAATGACCGAGTGGCAGATCCTGTTCCGGATCGAGATGCCTCTCGGCCTTTCGCTCCTCATCGGCGGATTCCGCTCCGCGACTCTCCAGGTGGTGGCCACCGTGACCATCGCCGCATACGTGGGTCTGGGCGGCCTGGGCTTCTACCTGATCCAGGGCCTCAATCTGCGCGACTTCTCGGAGATCCTCGGCGCGTCCATCGTCATCGTCGCGCTCGCCCTCGTGCTCGACGGAGTGTTCGCCCTGCTCGCCCGTTTCGCCGTGCCGCGCATCGACGGCCCCCGCCGCCGATCGGCACGGGTCGACATCACCGACGCGGTCCGCGCCCTGCAGGTCTCCCCCTGATCCCTCACCACCACACCGGAGGTACGAAATGTCCACAGCACGAACCCGCCTGCTGGCGGCCCTTGCCGGAACAGCCGTCGCCGCCCTCGCCCTCGCGGGCTGCGCCTCGAGCAACCCGCTCGACAGCGGCAGCACTGCGGACGGCGGCGACACCGCGTCGTCGTCCACGATCGTCATCGGCTCGCAGGCGTACTACTCGAACGAGATCATCGCCGAGATCTACGCACAGGCGCTCGAGGGCGCCGGCTTCACGGTGGAGCGCCAGTTCAACATCGGACAGCGCGACACGTACATGCCCTCGCTCGAGGACGGATCGATCGACCTGTTCCCCGAGTACACCGGCAATCTCCTGCAGTTCTTCGAACCGGACACCACCGCCACCACGTCCGACGACGTGTACGCGGCGCTGAAGGACGCGCTGCCCGACGGCCTGACCGTCCTCGACCAGTCCCCGGCGACCGATCAGGATTCGTACAACGTCACCGCCGCGTTCGCCGAGGAGAACGACCTCACCTCGATCGCCGACCTCGCCGGCATCGACGGCCTCGTGCTGGGTGGCGCGCCCGAACTCGAGGAGCGCCCTTACGGGCCCACGGGCCTCAAGGACCTCTACGGCGTGAACGTCACCTTCAGTCCGACCGCCGACACCACCGTCGACGAGCTGGTCGCCGGCAACATCCAGGTGGCAAACGTGTACAGCGCCGACCCGCGCATCAAGACCGACGACCTCGTCACGCTCGACGATCCGAAGGGTCTCTTCCTCGCGTCGAACGTCGTTCCCGTGGTGAACGCCGACATCGCCGACGAGATCGCCGACGTCATCAACGCCGTGAGCGCCGCGCTCACGCCCGAGGGCCTCGTCGCCCTCAATGTCGAGTCGACGGTCGACCAGCGGTCGCCGGAAGACATCGCCGAGGACTGGCTCGCCGACAACGACCTGAGCTGACCCCACGTCGCGCACAGCGCCTCCTGCGCCGCCCAGTTGAGGGCTGCGCAGGAGGCGCTGCGTTCGTGTCGGCGCCTCCGCACGCGCGCCCGGCGGCACTCGCGTGCGTCCCTTCGCTAGGTTGGGCACCCGGGAGACCGAGAACAGGAGCCTCATGTCCGATCCCCTGACTCCGAGCGACCCCGCCGCCCCGGCGACGTCCGCCGACCCAGCGACACCCGCCGCCCCCGCCGACCCGGCAACACCCGCCGCCCCCGCCGCTCCGGCGGCGAACGACGCGCCGGGTGCCGCACCAGCGCCGCAGCCCTACCGCGCGCCCGACCTCGACGCCCCGCGCTACGCGGTCCCCGCCTACGCGGCGCCCGGGCCCGGCGACGTCGAGCCCGAGCCTGTGGCGCACGGCGCCCCGCGCCGCTACGCGGCACCGAGCGGCTACGCGGTGCCCGGCACCGCCTCGCACGGAGCCGGCCAGACACTTCCGCCCTACGCGCGGGACGCCGCCGCACCGATATCGGGTGCACCCGGAACTGCGCCCTACCCCGCGACGGGAGGCACGGCCTCCGCTGCGCCGGCAGCGCCGTACCCCGTGCCGGGCGTCCGAGCGGTCCGGCCCAAGGGTGTGGCCATCACCGCGCTGGTCCTCGCCGGCGTCGGCGTGATCGTGCTCCTCGTCGGCGCCGGCCTGGCCTCGTCGGGCGCTGGATGGCTGTCCCCGCTGCTCCTGTTCGCCGCGTTCGTGCTCTCTCTCGTCGCGCTCATCAGCAAGAACCAAGGCGGGAAGGGTTTTGGCGCCGGGGCGCTCATCCTCTCGCTCCTCGGCGGCCTCCTGTCCGTCGTCGTCGCGGTCGCCTGGATCTTCGGATCGTGGAGCGGCTCCTCGGGCGACGACGCCGACCCGGGCACGCGCGACGGCTCGTACGACGACTACACCGCGCCGGGCATCACGGCGCCGGGCACCGATGGGCAGCCGGACCCGGGCGTGGAGTTCGCGCCGCCCGTGCAGCTCACGGTGGCCGAGACCGCCTTCGGACAGGATTACGGCGACATGTGGTGGTATGTCGTCGTCGTCGACAACCCGAATGCCGACTACGTCTTCGACGCGTTCCTCGACGCCCAGGCGTTCGCCGACGACGGGGCGCTCCTCGGTTCGGGCACGACCTACACGACAGTCCTCTCCGGCAGGACCGCGATCATCGGCTACGTCACCGTCGAGGGCGGCAGAGTGATCGACCGCATCGACGTGAGGGTGCCTGAGGCGTCGACGGCGACGCTCGCGCCCGCCACTGAGACGGGCTCGTTCACCGTGGAGGCCGTCACCGGTGCGCCCGATGGCGGCGCCGGCACGTCGACCGACACCTCGCCCGGGACGGTGACCGGAAGCGTGCGCGGACGGTTCGCCGACGACCAGCGGAATGTGGCCGTCACGGTGATCGCGCGCGACGCCGGTGGCGGCATCGTGGCGGTCAGCACCGCCTACCTCGAGACCGTGCCGGGAGACGGCACACCGGTGCCGTTCGAAGCGTGGTTCGCCGAGCTTCCCGCCGATGCGACGTTCGAGGCATTCGCGCACCGGTGAGGGGCCGGGTTGAGCGCGCTCAGCGCCGGCGCACGCGTCGCACGATCGCGACGATGAGGCGCCACCCCACCAGTGCGAGCAGCAGCGTCAGCGACGCCACCATGATGAACGCGAGCGCCGTTCCCTGACCCGAGACCCAGCGCAGCAGCATCCCCCCGGCGACGGTGATCGCCCAGACGCCCAGGCCGGTGCGCACCGGCGCCGCGGGCGCGCGCCACGCACGGGTCACGAGCCAGCCGATGCCGAGCGCGGCGAGGAACGGCCACGCCGTCTGCCAGAGACCGGTCCAGACGTCGGAGTCATGACTGGCGCGGCCGATCGCAGCGAATGCGGTCACCAGCACGACGTCGACCGCGAGGGCGATCCACACGGCGACCCGCCCGCCCGAGCGGGCGTCGAACGCCGGCTCCGGCGCACTCACGCGAGCACCCCCGTACGCGGGGCGAGCCCCGGTGTGAGCGCCTCGCGCTCGTCGAACACGAAGCAGTCGCCGCTCCAGTGGGCGCCGCCCACGTGCTCGAAGTAGCCGAGGATGCCGCCGTCCAGCTGGTAGGCGTCGACGCCCGCCTCGCGCAGGTAGATGGCGGCCTTCTCGCAGCGGATGCCGCCGGTGCAATAGCTCACCACGGTCTTGCCCTCGAGGTCG
Organism: Microbacterium sp. NPDC056044; assembly: GCF_042267145.1. Classification (NCBI taxonomy): domain Bacteria; kingdom Bacillati; phylum Actinomycetota; class Actinomycetes; order Micrococcales; family Microbacteriaceae; genus Microbacterium; species Microbacterium sp. NPDC056044. Next base: position 223,418 of record NZ_JBHJWZ010000003.1, read on the forward strand.
GACGCGGCGGCGGCCGCAGCATCCGGGAACTGCGTGAAACGCTCGATGCGCCAATCCACTGCGCCGTCGAACGCGCCGTAGTCGACCTCGAACGCGTTGCGGGTGTCGAGCAGCACGACCTCGCGGCCGTCGTCATCGCGCCCGTTGTCGAGCCAGCGCCGCAGCGTCGCGGGCGCGACGGCGGGCGCGCGGTTGCCTTCGGGGCGGATGGTGGGGTGGTCCATGCGGATGATCTCGCGCTTGACCTTGACGAGCATCTTGCCGAAGGGCTGGTCGTCCGACCAGCTCTCCTTGGTGGTGAGCGCGGCGAAGCGCTCGTCGCTGCGCAGGTCGTCGATGAAGCCGCGCACGGCGTCGGCGTCGCCCGCGAGGAACAGGTTGATCCCCTCTTCGGCGAGCAGGATCGTGCCCTTCAGTCCCGCAGCGACCGCGCGCTCGCGCAGCAGCGGGCGCAGCTGCCCGGTGTCGTCGATGCGCGTGAACAGGTACGCCGAGATGTTGAGAACGGATGCCACGCCTCCAGCCTACGGAGCCCGGCGTAATGCCTTCGCCGGGCACGGTCAAGGCCCTCCCCGCGGTCGTGCTGCCTGCCGCACGCTGAGAGCACGTGAAGGGGTGCGCAGCGCACCCCACGATCCGCCCCAGGAGATGCCATGACCGATCCCACCGTCCCCGAGCCGCTGCCGGACCAGAACCCGCCGGGCGAGATGCCGGGAGGACCCGGTTCACCCGGTCCTGGAAGCCCGGACCCCGGTCCCGGGCCCAGCATTCCGCCGCCGCCGGAGGAGCCGTCGGCGCCGTGGCCCGAAGAGCCGCTCGCGCCGCACCCCGAGGAGCCGTCGTTCCCGCAGCCGCCGGAGACCCCGCTCCCGTAGCGCGGTACCGCTCAGGCAGGCGGGGCTGCGCAGCGACGGGTCCGCGCCACCGAGCCCGCTCAGCCGAGCGATGGAATCGGCCCCAGCCCCGGAACCGCCGCCTCGATCGCACGCCCCGCGTCGAACAGCAGCTGCTCGCCGAACGCGGGGCCGATGAGCTGCACGCCGGTGGGCATGCCGTCGGCGCCGAGGCCGGTGGGCAGCGCCAGCGCCGGCAGCCCGAGGAAGTTCACGACGACGGTCAGCCACAGGTCGCGCCACGCACGGTCCGCGGCCTCCTGCCCGCCGAGGTCGTAGTCGATCTCCCGCATGCGCGCGACCGACACCGGGCCGAGCAGCACCGGCACCTCCACCAGCAGCCGTCGCCACTCGGCCGCGAGCGCGGCCCGGCGCGCCCACGCCTCCGCGTACTCGCGCGCCGTCTCGTACGGGCGCGCCGCCGCGGTGCTGTCGCGGAGGAAGGCCGTGGCCGACCGCCCGAGGGGCTGACCCAGCGCCGCGGGGTCGAGCGAGATCAGCATGTCGGTGCACGACAGCCGCCGCCACAGCACGGCCGCCTCCTCGATGAGCGGGACCTCGACGTCGACGACCTCCCACCCGGCACGGCTGACGGATGCTGCGGCCCGGTCGATCCCGGCGGCCACCTCCGGATCCAGCTCCAGGCCGGCGAGGTCGCGCACGACCCCGATCCGTCGCGGCAGCCCGTCAAGGCGCACCACGGGCGCGGCGAGCGACACGGGGTCGTCAGCATCCCATCCCTGGATCACCTGGAGGGCGAGTGCGACGTCGTCGACGCGCCGCGCCATGGGCCCGTTCACGGAGAACTGCTGGAGCGTGAGCGCGACCGGCTGCCCCTGCACCGCCGCACGCGGGACAAGGCCCCGCGACGGGCGGAGGCCGACCACGCCCGCCGCATACGCGGGAAGGCGGAGCGAGCCGCCGAAGTCGTTGCCGAGGCCGATGGCGCTCATGCCTGTCGCCACCGCGACCGCGTCGCCGCCGCTGGAGCCGCCCGCACTGCGCTCGCGGTTCCACGGGTTGAGGGTGCGGCCGAACACGTCGTTGTCGGTGTCCCATCGCATGCCGAAGTCGGGCATGTTGCCGCGCGCGACCGGCACGGCACCCGCCTGCCGCAGACGCCGCACGATCGTGGCGTCACGTGCGGGCACCGCGTCGGCGAGCCCGCGCCAGCCGTTCGTGGTGGCCGACCAGGTGAGGTCGATGTTCTCCTTCACCGAGATCGGCACGCCCGCGAGGGGCCCGGGGTCGCGCCCCGCGGCGAGCGCGGCATCCACCTCGGCGGCGGCCGCCCTGGCGCGGTCGGGGAAGACGACGGTGAGCGCGTTGAGCGTCGGATCGACCCGGGCGATGCGGGCGAGATGCTCGTCGACGACCTCCTGCGCGGACACCTCCCGGGCCCGGACGGCAGCGGCGATCGCGGCAGCGGACGCGGAAGCGGAAGCGGGGAGAGGCGGCGGCTGGCTCATGTCGCTCCCATCCCACCACGAGCACGCGATCCGCGCCGTTCGGCGTGGGCGCCTAGCACTCAGGAGACGTACAGGCAATCCCCCCTTGCGCTGACCGCGTGCAGGCGTACCTTCTTCTCAGACCCCGCGATCGCCGCGCCCGAAGGACCACCCCCTGACGGACGACGCTCGTGGATGGTGAGCGCGGAGATCGCTCCCCCAGTGGCGGTTCTCCCTGGCGCCCCGACGCTGTCCGCCCGTCCCCGCCGGCGGGCAGCGCCATGTGCGGATCGAAATGGTGCGAATCGTGCGATGCCGCGCCACGCCGCGCCACTAGAGTCATGCCCATGGCATCAGGCAAGCAGCAGCAGAAGCCCGAACCCGAGCTCCACGGCGGCGTCCTCGCGGGCGGCGGAAGCTCGACCCTCTGGGGCTGGCTCATCGGACTCGTGGTCTTCGTGTTCGTCGCGGTCCCCATCTCGATCGCGGTGCGCTTCGCGACGCACCCGGCGACGCAGTCGCTGTTCGGCGGCCGCCTCGAGGAGGCCACGAGCGGCGCCTACTCGGCGTTCTGGTGGATCGTGGCGCTGTTCCTGTTCGCCATCCCCGTGCTGGTGGGCTGGGGCGTCGCCAAGCTCTCGGGTCGCACCCTCGCGATCATCGTCGGCATCGTCGCCGTCTTCTTCATCGCCATCCTCATCTTCGGCCAGCTGTTCTGACCCGGCGCGGGTGACCCCGCGCGTCCGGTCGTCATGGCGTCCCGCGATAATGGGACCATGACCACCGGGTACAGCGCGATCTCGAGCTACTCCCGCGTCGAGATCATGCACCTCCTGCAGGACCGCCCGCAGCGGGCGATCTCCGAGCTCGTCGAAGCGACGGGCCTCCACGCCAACACCGTGCGCGAGCACGTGCAGCGCCTCATCGACGCGGGCTACGTGATCGCCGAGACCGAGCGCCGCACGACGCGCGGGCGCCCGCGGGTGCTCTACTCCGCGGCGACCGGCTCGGAGGACGCCTCGAGTCCCGTCGCCGTCCGCCGGGCGGAGGAGGCGGCGCGGCGCGGTGATCTGCTGCGCCGCGTGTACGGATCCGACTCGGATGCCGAGCTCGGCGCCGACGCGCTGCACCAGCTCGACGCACTCGTCGAGGACCTCGGCGACGCCGGCTTCGACCCGCTCGTCGACGAGCGCGACCTCACGATCGACCTGACGCCCTGCCCGCACGTGCCCGCCGCCGAGCATCGCGGCGTGCTGTGCGACGTGCACGTCGGACTCATGGACAGCGTGCTGGCGCAGGCCGGCGGGCCGTTGCGCGTGGAGGGGATCGCACCGTCCTGCGACCCGACGCAGTGCGTCGTGCAGCTGGCCACCACCCGGGGCTGACTCGCCGCAGAGCTCAGCGCACCGCGGCCGCGACCCGCACCCGGTCGGGGCGCGAGTACACATTCATCGACGACCCGCGCACGAATCCGACGAGCGTGAGCCCCGAGGCCGCGGCCAGCTCGACGGCCAGCGACGACGGCGCCGAGACGGCGGACAGGATCGGGATGCCGGCCATCACGGCCTTCTGCACGAGCTCGAAGCTCGCGCGGCCCGAGACCTGCAGCACGGTGCCGCTGAGCGGCAGCCGGTCCTCCAGCACCGCCCAGCCGATCACCTTGTCGACGGCGTTGTGACGGCCGACGTCCTCGCGCAGCACGAGCAGCTCGCCGGATGCGGCGTCGAACAGCGCGGCGGCGTGCAGGCCTCCGGTCTTGTCGAACACCGTCTGCCCCGCGCGCAGCGCGTCGGGAAGACCCGTGAGCAGCGTCGCACCGACGGCCGCGGCATCCGTCCCGACGTCGTAGCGCGACTGCTTCTCGATCGCCTCGATCGACGCGGTGCCGCACACACCGCACGAGCTCGTTGTGTAGAAGTTGCGGGTGATGTCGGTCACGAGCGGCGCGAGCTCGGGGGCGAGCGCGATATCGAGCACGTTGTACGTGTTCTCGGAAGACGCCGGCACCGCCGGAGACGCCGCCGGCGCGGGGCCGACGCCGATCGACAGCAGGGGGGTCGGCGCGACCGAGCCCGTGCCCGGCCCGCCGCAGTGGATCGCCGAACGGAGGTCTCCGGCGGCCGAGATCACGCCCTCCGACACCAGGAAGCCGGCCGCGAGCTCGAGGTCGTTGCCGGGCGTGCGCATCGTGACGGTGAGCGCGTCGCCGGCGATGCGGATCTCGAGCGGCTCCTCCACCACGAGCGTGTCGGCGCGGCGGCGCACCGCGACGTCGCCGTCGTTCAGGGCGATGCGGGTGACGGGTGCGCGCGCGGTGATGCGGCCCATGTCAGCCGCCGATCGCGTTCATGCCGCGCGCGGGCTGCAGGAACGACGGGTCGTTGATCGCGTGTCCCGGGAGCTTTCCGCGGACGCAGGAGCGCAGCATCCCGTCGATCTCTCCGTCGTCGCCGCCCGCGCGGAGGATCGGCAGCAGGTCGTACTCGGTGGTCGAGAACAGGCAGTTGCGCAGCTGCCCGTCGGCGGTGAGCCGCAGCCGATCGCAGTCGCCGCAGAACGGCGCCGTCACCGACGCGATCACGCCCACCGAGTGCGGGCCGCCGTCGAGGGTCCACCGTGCCGCGGGGGCGCCGCCGCGGCCGGGCACCGGGGTGAGCGTCCAGTGCGCCGACAGCGCGGCGAGGATCTCGTCCTGCGTCACCATCCGCGAGCGGTCCCACGTGTGGCCGGCGTCCAGCGGCATCTGCTCGATGAAGCGCATCTGCGCGTCGTGCGCGATCGCGAACTCCACCAGGTCGACGAGCTCGTCGTCGTTGACGTCGCGCATCGCCACCGCATTGAGCTTGAGAGGACGGAGAGCGGATGCTGCGGCCGCCGCGATCCCGTCGAGCACATCGTCGAGGCGGTCGCGGCGGGTCAGCGCGTGGAACCGGTCGCGACGCAGCGTGTCGATGGAGATGTTGAGCCGGTCGAGCCCCGCGTCGACCAAGGCTGGAAGCAGCTCGGGCAGCCGGATGCCGTTGGTGGTCATCGCGATCTCAACGGGACGACCGTCCGGACCCGTGATCGCCGAGAGCCGGCGGACGACCTCGACGATGTCGGTGCGCAGCAGCGGCTCACCACCGGTGAGCCGGAACGTCGTGATGCCGTCCGTGGCGGCCACCCGCGCGATGCGGACGATCTCGTCCAGCGTCAGGATGCTCGTCTTCGCGAGCCACTCGTTGCCCTGCTCCGGCATGCAGTACGTGCACCGCAGCGAGCACCGGTCGGTGAGCGAGATCCGCAGGTCGCGGTGCACGCGTCCGTGTGTGTCGACGAGCGGGGCGCCGATCGACGCCCTCGCCGCCTCGACCTCGAACGCGCCGAGATCCGCGGATGCCGTGGGCAGAGGCATCCGTCGCCCGATCGTGACCGGGATCGCGCTCACGCTCCCGGCTCCGATCGCTGTGCCCGGCTCGCCATGCTTCCGAGGGTAGTCGCGCCGGGGACGACGGGCGCCGCCGCGGCCGCATTATTCACGGCGGCGGGGCTCGCCGCCGCCGCGGAATCCTGGGACTCTGGGTGCACGGGGCGCCCGCTGGGGGCATGTCTCCCCGTGTGGTCTGACCACATGCTACGGTGATCAGACCCAGTCCGGAACGATCGGAGAATCGCATCGTGGATCTGCTGGACCCTCTGCTGCTGGCGCGCTGGCAGTTCGGCCTCACGACGCTGTACCACTTCCTCTTCGTGCCCCTCACGCTGGGCATGGCGCTGACCGTCGCGATCTTCCAGACCGCCTGGTTCCGCACCGGGAACGTGAAGTGGCTCCACTTGGTCCGATTCTTCGGCAAGATCTTCTTGATCAATTTCGCGATGGGTGTCGTCACCGGCATCGTGCAGGAGTTCCAGTTCGGCATGAACTGGTCGTCGTACTCCCGCTTCGTCGGCGACGTCTTCGGCGCCCCGCTCGCCTTCGAAGGCCTCATGGCCTTCTTCTTCGAGGCGACCTTCATCGGCCTGTGGATCTTCGGCTGGGACAAGCTGCCCAGAGCCCTGCACCTCGCGAGCATCTGGATCGCGACGATCGGCGCGTGGTTCTCGGCGTACTTCATCCTCGCGGCCAACGCGTTCATGCAGAACCCGGTCGGCTTCAAGATGGCCGAGGACGGCTCGCGCGCCGAGATGACCGACTTCTGGGCCGTGCTCACGAACCCCGTCGCACTCGCCGCACTTCCCCACACGCTCTTCGCCGCCTTCATGATGACCGCGGGCGTGATCGTCTCGATCTCGGCCTGGCATCTGCTGCGCAAGCAGAACATCGACATGATGCGCTCGTCGCTGAAGTTCGGGCTGTGGGGCCTCATCGCCGCCTTCGCCGGTGTCGCGATCTCGGGCGACCAGCTCAGCCTCGTCATGGTGGCGACCCAGCCGATGAAGATGGCGGCCGCCGAGGCGATGTTCGACAGCGCCTGTGGCGCGGACGCCTCCTTCTCGATCTTCACGCTCGGCACCCCCGACGGGACCAGCGAGCTGTTCTCGATACGTGTGCCCTATCTGCTGGCGCTCCTGTCGACGCACTCGTTCACCGGCTGCGTCGAGGGCATCAACGACCTGAACCACGAGTACACGACCGAGATGTTCCCGCAGTTCGCCGACCAGGTCGACGGCAACTTCGCGCCGATCCTCTGGGTCACGTACTGGGCGTTCCGCTGGATGATCGGCCTCGGCGGCATCGCCGCGCTCGTCGCGGTCGTCGGCCTCTGGCTCACGCGCAAGAAGGCCAAGCGCGACGTGCCCGCGTGGGCCTGGCGCCTGGCGATCTGGGCGTGGCCGGCCTCCCTCCTCGCGATCCTCGTGGGCTGGGTCTTCACCGAGATGGGCCGCCAGCCCTGGATCGTGTTCAGCCTCATGCTGACCGAGGACGGCGTCTCACCCTCGGTGCCGGGCTGGACCGTGCTCATCTCGCTGACCGCGTTCACACTCATCTATGCGGCGCTGGCGGTGGTCGAGTTCGGACTCATCCTGAAGACCACCAAGAAGGGTCCCGAACCCCTCCCCGAGCCGGGGGCGCCGGATGCGCGCACCCAGGCGGTCGAAGACACCCCGACGACGGTCTACTAAGGGCTGCAGGAGCACATCATGGATCTCGCCTACCTCTGGTTCTGGATCGTCGGATTCCTCTTCGTCGGCTACTTCGTGCTCGACGGGTTCGACTTCGGCGTCGGCATGTCGCTGCCGTTCCTCGGCAAGAACGACGTCAGCCGCCGCCAGGTCATCAACACCATCGGCCCCGTGTGGGACCTCAACGAGACCTGGGTCATCGTCGCCGGCGCGTGCCTGTTCGCCGCGTTCCCGGAGTGGTACGCGACGCTCTTCAGCGGCTTCTACCTCGCACTGCTGCTGATCCTGCTCGCGCTGATCCTGCGCGGCGTCTCGTTCGAGTACCGCCACCAGCGCGATTCGCTGCGCTGGAAGAAGGGCTTCGACACGATGATCGTCGTCGGCTCGGCGGTCCCCGCCTTCCTGTGGGGCGTCGCCGTCGCGAACATCGTGCAGGGCGTGCCGCTCGACGCCGACCACGAGTTCACCGGCTCGCTGCTGACGCTGCTCAACCCGTACGGCCTGCTCGGCGGCCTGACGACGCTCCTGCTGTTCTTCACGCACGGCGTGTACTTCGTCGCGCTGAAGACCGACGGCCAGGTCGCGGCCGATGCCCGCAGGCTCGCCGGGCGTGCCGGACTCCTCACGATCGTGGTGGCTGCCGCGTTCCTCGCGTGGACCGTCGTCATGGCGTTCTCCGACGGCCGCGACTTCGCGATGATCACGGCGATCCTCTCCGCGGTGGCGGCGGTGCTCCTCATCGCCTCATGGATCTCGAATGCCCGCGGCCGCGAGGGCTGGGCGTTCGGCTTCGGCGCCTTCACGATCGTCACCGCGGTGCTCGCGGTGTGGTTCGCGCTGTTCCCGTACGTGATGCCGTCGACGGGCGACCCGGCCGGATCGCTCACGATCGAGAACGCGTCGAGCACCGATTACACGCTGACGATCATGTCGTGGGCGGCTCTCGTCTTCCTCCCGCTGGTGCTCGCGTACCAGGGCTGGACGTACTGGATCTTCCGCAAGCGCGTCACCCGCTCCCGCATCGAGAAGGCGGCCGCGGCGCCCACGCACTGACCTGTGCGGTCCCGGATGCTGCGGGCCGCAGCATCCGGGATCTCCATCGTCATTTCGCCGACAGCCCCAGAACCGGATACATCACGGTGAACCCCTCCTGCAGTCCGCCGGTCAGCGCGTCGCCGACATGACCGGCCCCGGGAACCTCGTAGTACGTGACCGTCATGCCCACGGCCTGCGCCTCGGACGAGACGTCCTTCGCGGCCTGGATGTAGGTCGGATCCTCGGAGCCCGCGGTGAACACCGCGGTCATGCCGTCGTAGGTGCCGGAGGGCGCCGCCTTCATGATGTCGATCGGCTTGGCCGCCTCGAAGGCCGCGGTGTCGCCGCCGTAGATCGTCGTGGTGACGCCGTCGGGGTCCTCGGATCCGGGGAAGGGCTCCCCCGAGATGTCGATGAGGTTCTTCCACTGGTCGGGGTACTTCGCGAGGTACTTCACGGCGCAGCCGCCGCCGTTGGAGTAGCCGGCGATGACCCAGTACTCCGGGTCCTGGATGATGTGGAGGTTCTGCTTCGCCCAGTCGACGACGTCCTTGGTGACGTAGGTCTCGGCGTTGCCGTACGCCTTCGAATCGGCGCAGGCGGGATCGTTCCCGTCAGGGCCGAGCTGGTCGGGCACGACGACGATCGGCGCGAGTCCCTTGTTCTTCGCCGCGAAGTCGTCGAGCACGCCGGCGATGTAGCTCGGGTCGGGGTTGCCGGGGTGGCCCATCATCAGGATGACGAGGGGCAGCGCGGGCGCGTCCTTCACGAGGGCGGCCGGCGGCAGGTAGATGCCGGCGGGGCGCGCGGTGAAGCCCGACACGGTGGCCGGGATGACCTGCGTGCCCTGCTGGCCCTTCGCGGGCATGTCGGCGGGCGGCGTGAACGTCTCGTACAGCGGACCGGCATCCGGATCGGCCGTCGCGGTGTTCGTCGGCACGACGATCGGGTTGTCGGCCGAGATGCCGAACAGGCTGCCGAGCGTCGGATTGAGGTTGTAGACCGCGTTGACGCCGATCGTGCCCGCGATCACGAAGACCACGATGCCGACGAGCGCCACGATCTTGCGCCACACCGGCGAACGCCAGAGGTTCGCGACCGCGACGCCGATCGCCGCGAAGGTGGCGGTCGCCCACGACACCACGGGGTCGGGGACCGCGTCGCCGAACAGGTTCGTGACGTCGGCGAAGACCCCGATGCCCAGGCCCACCAGCCCGCCCGCGACCAGTGCGATCAGCGCGGTGAGCACCCAGCGCCTCGTCGGGGTGCGGATCAGCAGCACCAGGAAGAGCGCCACGGCGAGGCCGTAGACGATCCACGGCACCGGACCCTCGATGATCGGGATGCTCCACATGCGCCTCAGCCCCTTCGCGCGGTGCGACACACAGTAGCGGTCGCCGCGCGGCCGGCGACAGACCGACGGATGGGTAGGCTCGAAGAGGATGAGTGAGACGGATGCCCCGCCTCGCGTGAACGGCAAGCCCGTCGACCCGCGGCTGCTGAGGTACGCGAGCGCCTCTCGCGGCTTCTTCGTCGCGATCGCCGCGATCGCGACCGCGCAGACCGCGGTGATCATCGCGTTCGCGTTCCTGCTGACGCGGGCGATCACCGGAGCGATCGACGGGATGCCGTGGCCCGACCTCGCGCCGACGCTCGGCGCCCTCGCGATCGTGGTCGCGCTGCGTGCGGTGCTGCTCTGGGCGCGCGAAGCCGTCGCCGCACGCGCGGCCGCACGCGTGCAGGGGCAGCTGCGCACCGCCCTCGTCACGGCGATCGGGGTGCTCGGGCCGGAGTGGCTCGGCGCACGAAACTCTGCCGCCCTCGCGGTGACCGCCGGCCGCGGCCTCGACGCCCTCGAGGCGTATTTCGGCCGCTACCTGCCGCAGCTCGTGCAGACCGTGATCGCGACACCGCTGATCCTCGCGGTGATGTGGTGGCAGGACTGGATCTCGGGGCTGACGGTGCTGCTCACCCTCCCCCTCATCCCCATCTTCATGGTGCTGATCGGCCTGGCCACGCGCGCGGTGCAGCAGCGGCAGTGGCAGACGCTCCAGCGCCTCGCCTCGCGGTTCGCCGACACCGTGCAGGGGCTGTCGACGCTCAAGGTGTTCGGGCGGCAGCACCGGGCCGCAGCATCCATCGAACGGGTCACCGGCGAGTACCGCCGCGAGACGATGCGGGTGCTCCGCGTGTCGTTCCTGTCGGGCTTCGCCCTCGAGTTCCTCGCGTCGATCGCGGTCGCGATCGTCGCGGTCTCGATCGGGTTCCGGCTCATCGACGGATCGCTGACCCTCGCGGTCGGACTGTTCGTGCTGCTGCTGGCGCCCGAGGCGTACCTGCCGCTGCGTCAGGTCGGCGTGCAGTTCCACGCCGCGTCCGAGGGCGTCGCCGCGACCGACGACGTGTTCGACGTGCTGGATGCCGCGCGCGGCACCACTGTCGACCTCACCCTCTCCCGCTCCGCTGTCACGGATGGTCGCGGCGGGCGGCAGGATGCGACAGGCGAGCAGAAGGACGGACTCGTTCTGGACGGCGTGCGCGTGCGGCGCGGAGAACGGATGCTGCCCCCCGTCGCACTCACGGCGGCCCCGGGCACCGTCACGCTCGTCGAGGGGCCGAGCGGCGCCGGCAAGTCGAGCCTGTTCGCCGCGCTGCGGGGCGCGGCCGCGTTCGACGGGGACGCGTCGTGGGCCGGCACCGACCTGCGCGCCCTCCCGCCGTCGTCCTGGCTCGCGTGGGCAGGCCAGCGCCCCGGGCTCCTCACCGGCAGCATCGCCGGCAACGTCGCGCTCGGCGACCCCGCACCCGACGCCGACACGGTGCGACGCGCGCTCGACCTCGCGTGCGCCGGTGCGCTCGACCCGGCGCAGGAACTCGGCGTGCAGGGCGCCGGCCTCTCGGGCGGCCAGGCCCAGCGCGTCGCGGTCGCCCGCGCGTTCTACCGGCATCTGCGCGGGAACGCCCCGGTGATCGCGCTCGACGAGCCCAGTTCGGCGCTCGACCCCGAGACCGAGGGCCGGCTGTGGCGCAGCGTGCGCCTGCTCGCCGACGAGGGCGCGACGGTGCTGCTGATCTCGCATCGCATATCCGCCCGCGCCATCGCCGACCACCTCGTCCGCCTCGAGCCGAGCGAGGTGCCCGCATGACCGCGCCTGCGACCTCGGCGGGGGCGGTGCTGCGCGGGGCGATGCCGCCGGCCCGGCGGTTCTGGTGGGCTCTCGCGGCCGGCTTCGCCTCGGAGGCCTCGGCCGTCGCGCTGCTCGCCGTCAGCGCGTGGCTCATCGTGCGCGCGAGCGAGCAGCCGCCGGTGCTGTACCTGTCGGCCGCGGTCGTGGGCGTGCGGTTCTTCGCGCTGTCACGGGCCTCGTTCCGTTACCTCGAGCGGCTCACGGGGCACGACGCGGCCCTGCGCCAGCTCGCCTCGACGCGCGCCGACCTCGTGCGCCGGCTCGTGCCGCTCGCTCCCGACGGCCTGGCCCGCACGCGCCGCGGCTCGGTGCTCGGCGCCCTGGTCGACGACGTCGACGACCTCCAGAACCTGCCGCTGCGCGTCGTGCAGCCCCTGGTCTCGTCGGCGCTGGTCGCCCTCGGCGCCGTCATGCTCGTCGCGTTCGTGTGGTGGCCGGCCGCGCTGACCCTGCTCGCGTGCCTCGTGGTCGCCGCCGCGATCGCGACGCTGTGGGGATGGATGTCGGGGGCCCGCGCCGAGCGCGCCATCGCGCCGCTGCGCGCCCGCCTCGCCGACGCCGTGCTCGACCACATCGGCAGCCTCGACGTGCTCACGGCCTTCGGTGCGGAGGCGCAGAGCCGCGAGCGCATCGCCCGCGCCGACGCCGACCTCCGCCGCGCCATCGTGCGCCGCTCGGGGGCGCAGGCCGGCACCGCCGCGCTCGTCTCGCTCCTCGCCGGCGCCGCGTCCATCGCCGCGGTCGTCGTCGCCGCGCCGGGTGCGGCGTCCGGCTCACTGACCGGTCCCTCCCTCGCGATCATCGTGCTCATCCCGATGGCGGTGTTCGAGGTGTTCGCGTCCGTGCCGATGGCGGCGTCCGCATGGCGGCAGGTGCGCGCGTCGGCCGAGCGCATCGCGGAATCGCTGCCGGCCACCACGCCCGCCGAACTCGCCCCCGAGTCCGTCGAACCCACCGGTGACGCCCCGGCGCTCGGCGACGGCATCCGGCTGCGCGCGGCGAACGTGCGCTGGCCCGCCGCCGCGCACCCCGCCCTCCGCGACATCGACCTCGCGATCCGCCCCGGCGAGCGCGTGCTCGTCCTCGGCTCGAGCGGTGCGGGCAAGAGCACCCTCGCCCACGCGCTGGTGCGGTTCCTCGAGACCGAGGGCGCCTACGACGTCGGCCCCCGCTCGGTGCACGACCTCTCCCCCGACGACGTGCGGCTCACGGTCGGCCTGTGCGAGCAGCATCCGATGCTCTTCGATGAAGACATCCGGCAGAACCTCATCTTCGCGCGCGACACCGCGACGGATGCCGAGCTCGAGGCAGCGCTCGACCGCGTCGGCCTCGGCGACTGGCTGCGCGGACGCGGCGGGCTCGACGCCCGCGTCGGCGAGCGCGGCGCGCTGGTCTCGGGAGGACAGGCGCAGCGGATCGCGCTCGCGCGGGCGCTGCTGCGCGGCTTCCCGGTGCTGGTGCTCGACGAGCCGACGGCGGGCGTCGACCCCGCGGCATCCGATCGCCTCCTCGCCGACCTGCTGGGCGCCGTGCGCGACGACCAGGCCGTGGTGCTCATCTCGCACGTCGCCGTGCCCGACGGGCTCGTCGACCGCATCGTGCGCATCGAGGACGGGCGTCTGGTCGCGGCTCCCGTCACGCCGACCGCATAGGCTCGCAGCGTGAGCGACGGCATCCCGAACCCGCTGCAGGGACTCGAGGCGCAGCTGCGGCGAGCCGACCGGTTCCGCGACACCGTCGACCCCGTCGCCGCGATCGCGGCGTACCGCACGTTCACCGACTTCCTGCGACCGCGTCTGCCCGGGCTGCGGGTGGCGGCGGGGCTGCCCGCAGAGCCCGGCACCCGCCGCGACGGCCGCCTGCTCGCCGAGCGCGACGGCGCCCGCGTCGACCCGGCTGCGCTGAAGCTCTACACGTTCTGGAACACGCCGCTCGCGTCCGCGCCGCCCCTGGTGAGGGCGTGCGTGGGCGAGATGACGCGGCTGCACGCCGACCTGCCGACCTCGCTGACCGTGCTCGACGGCGCCTCGGCGCGGGAGCTGGTGGAGATCCCGGATGCCGTCGCCGCCGCTCTGGAGAAGGACCACCCCGCGCACTTCTCCGACTTCGTGCGCATCAGTGTGCTCGACCGGCTCGGCGGCATCTGGGTCGACGCGACCTGCTGGGCACCGGCGCCGCTGCCCGACGCGGTGGCTCCCCTCCTCACGGCCGGCGCGCTGTACCCCCGCTGGACCCGCCGCCAGATCGGCAACTGGTTCATCGCCGCCGTTCCGGCCACGCCGCTCATCCGGCTGCAGAAGCTCGCGCTCAAGGCGTGGTGGGAGTCCGACGGCGGCATCCCCGACTACTTCCTCTACCACCGCATCTTCGAGGTGCTGCTGGATCTCGTGCCCGAGTTCCACGGACAGTGGGATGCTGCGCCCACGCTGTCCGGCGCCGCCGGCCACCTCCTCCAGCTCGGCATGATGCAGCCGTGGGAGCCCGACGCGGTGCGCTTCGTCGCGGGCGCGTCGATCGTGCAGAAGCTCAGCTACAAGTACGACGAGGTGCCGCCGGGGTCCGTGCTCGAGCGCCTGGTGTCGCAGCGGCCGCTGCTCGCCGGCTGACGCGGGTCAGGGTGCCTCACGCCCCGAGTTGGACGCGGGCGCTGCGACCGCCGCCTCCGCCCCGGCGTCGACGACGGCCTCCGCGGTCGCGGTGATGCGCCGCGCCATGCCCGCGAAGATGAACCCGTGGAACGGCAGCACGGCGAGCCAGTAGAGCCGGCCCGCGAGTCCCCGCGGGAAGTACACGGCGCGCTGGTCGTAGCGTGAGCCGCCGCGGTCGCCGTCGGGCGACGCCTTCAGCTCGAGCCACGCGAGCCCCGGCACCTTCATCTCGGCCCGGAGGCGCAGCATCCGTCCCGGTTCCAGAGCCTCGACCCGCCAGAAGTCGAGCGCGTCGCCGACCGCGAGCCGCTCCTTGCTGCGCCGGCCGCGGGCGAGGCCGATGCCGCCGACGAGGCGGTCCATCCAGCCGCGCACAGCCCACAGCAGCGGCGAGGAGTACCAGCCGTTCTCGCCGCCGATGCCCACGATCACGCCCCAGAGCGCCGCGGGCGACGCCGGCGTGTGGGCGGTGCGCACATCGGTGTACGCGACCCTGCCGGCCCAGTCGGGGTCGTTGGGCAGCGGGTCGCTCGGCGCGCCGAGCACCTCGGCGTCCTGCCAGCTCGTCTCGATCGCGTCGGCCTCGACCCGGCCGAGCGCGAGCCGCACGGCCGTGCGGTACGGCGTGAGGCCGCCTTCGGGCGGCGGGATGAGCGCGTCGACCGCGTGGTCCTTCACGATGCACTCGTTCTGCAGCGACTCGACGAGCGGGCGCGCAATCGACCGGGGAATCGGCGTCACGAGGTTCACCCAGTGCGATGCGAGTCGTGGCGTGAGCACCGGCAGCGCGGCGATGGGGCGCTGCGGCAGGCCCGCCTCGACCGCGTACCCGTTCATCATCTGGCCGTACCGCAGCACGTCCGGTCCGCCGATGTCGACAGCCCGGTTCACGTCGGCCGGCAGCCGCGCGGCGCCCAGCAGGTAGTGCAGCACGTCGCGCACGGCGATCGGCTGGATGCGGTTGCGCACCCACTTCGGCGCCGGCATGTACGGCAGCACCTCGGTGAGGTGACGGACCATCTCGAACGACGCCGAGCCCGACCCGATCACGACGCCCGCCTGCAGCACGATGGTCGGCACGCCGCTCTCGAGGAACGTCTCGCCAACCTCGACCCGCGAGCGCAGGTGCGGCGACAGGGTCAACTCGTCGGGGTGCAGTCCGCCGAGATACACGATTCGGCCCACGGATGCTTCGACCGCGGCCTTCGCGACGGTCTCGGCGGCGCGGCGGTCGGCGTCGGCGAACCCCGCACCGGCCGACATCGAGTGGACGAGGTAGTAGAGCACGTCGACATCGCGCGCGGCCTCGGAGACGGATGCCGCGTCCGCGGCGTCGCCGCCGACGACCTCGACGCGATCGCCCCACGGCAGCGCCGCCGCCCGCGCCGGGTCGCGGGCGAGCACGCGCACCTGGTACCCGGCGTTCAGCAGTCGCGGCACGAGGCGCCCGCCGATGTAGCCGGTGGCACCGAGCACGAGCGCGCGCGGGGCCGAGCCGTCCGCTCGCGGCTGGGCGGTCAGTGCCGGCTCACGGCCGGTCGGCGCCGAGACATCGTCCACGCCCGCAGACTACGGGAGCTCGCGGGACGCCCCAACGGCTTGACGCCCGGTGCTCGAAGGCGTAGGTCAGAGGCGCGTCGCGAAGACCTGGGTGCCCTCCGGCGACGGCAGCGGCTCGAACCCGACACGCGGGTAGAACGCGATCGCGCCGGTGTTGTCGGAGGACGCGACGAGGTGCAGGCCCCGAACGCCGGCGGTGCGCAGGGCGTCCTCCAAGGTCTCGATGAGGCGGCGGCCGAGTCCCTGTCCCTGCGTCTCGGGCAGCAGGTCGATGTGGAGGTGCGCCGGATACTCGTCGCCGAACGGCTGCGCGCCGCCCTGCCGCGCGTACGCGTAGCGGACGATGCCGTCCTGCCGCGACGCGCTCACCGGCAGCGGGTCGCCCTCGGGCCTCGGCCAGCGTTCGGCGAACCGCGGCCACCACTCGGTGCGGAACCAGTCCTCGAACGCGGCGGAGTCCGGCGCACCGACGATGTAGCCCACGACGCGTCCGTCGTCGGTCTCGACGACGAAGGCGAACTCGGGGTGGCGCGCCGCGTACGGCAGGACGAAGATCTCGGCCCAGAGATCGTCGTCGTCGAGCAGCCCGGTGGCGTCGGCGCCCGCGTCCGCGGTCTGGAGGCAGATCTCGGCGAGCGCGGCTTCGTCGCCGCGACGGAAGGGTCGGATTCGCATCACCGGCCGAGTCTACGACCCGCGCTCGGAGACCTCGCGTCAGGGCTCGGCGACGAACCGGACGTCGGCGGGATCGACGCGCAGCGTGATCGGGGCACCGGGCGCGAGGCCCGCGGCACGGTCGGCGGCGACGTCCACCGCGACATCGGGCTCGGCGGTGCGCACCCGCACGCCCGCGGGCGTCTGCTCGAGCCGCACGATGTGCGCCGTCCACTCGCCCGCCTGGCGCGGCGGTCCATCGATGACCCGCACGTCGCTCGGGCGGAAGACGGCGGCAAGCGACGGATGCTGCGCCTCCGCGGGCGCCGGGAGCTCGAGGCTCCCGGCACGCCAGGTCGAGGCATCCGCTCGCCCGGGGACCCGGTTGAGGCCCGCGACCGCCGCGGCGAACCGGGTCGCCGGGGACGCGAGCACCTCGCGCACCGGGCCGGACTGCGTGACCAGCCCCTCTTCGAGAACGACGAGGCGGCTCGCGAGGGCGACCGCGTCGACGGCGTCGTGGGTCGCGACGACCGCGGTCGTACCGGTCGCCGCGAGCTGCTGGTGCAGGAGCGCGCGCACGTCGGCGGCCGTCTCGGTGTCGAGCGAGGTGAGCGGCTCGTCGAGGAGGATCGCGGCGGGCGTCGTCGCGAGCGCCCGCGCGAGCGCGACGCGCTGCTGCTGGCCGCCCGACAACTGCGCGGGCCGGCGCCTGCCGAGCTCGTCGAGGCCGACGCGGCGGAGCCAGTCCGCGGCACCCTCCGCGGCGGCGGTCTTCGTCGCCCCGTGCACGCGCAGCCCGAAGGCGACGTTGTCGAGCGCGCTGAGGTGCGGGAAGAGGCGCGGATCCTGCCCGAGCAGCACCACCCCGCGCGACGCGGGCGGCGTGCGGCGCGACGGCGACGCGTCGAGGGTGCGCGCGCCCAGCCGCACGTGACCCTCGTCGAACCCCGTCAGCCCCGCGAGCACTCCGAGCAGCGTCGACTTGCCGGCGCCGCTCGGTCCCATCAGTGCGACGACCGATCCGGCCGGCACCTGCAGCACCGCGTCGAGGGCGAACCCGCCCCGGCGCACCACGACGCGGGCGTCGAGCCCGGCTGCGGCGCGGGCCGCAGCAGCCGTCCGCCCTTCGGACGCGACCGCGCTCATCGCGGAGCCTCCGCCCGCCACGCGCGCACGAGCAGCAGCACGCCCACCGCGGTGACGAGGAGCAGCAGCGACAGCGCGACGGCGGTGCCCTGCGAGACGCCGGCGCCGTTGAAGGCGGTGTAGATCGCGAGGGGCATGGTCTGCGTGACCCCCGGCGCGTTGCCGGCGAACAGCGCGGTCGCGCCGAACTCGCCGATGGCTCGCGCGAAGCACAGGACGATGCCGGCGACGAGGCCGGGGGCGGCCAGCGGCAGGGTCACGCGGGCGAGGATCGTCCAGCGCCCGGCGCCGAGCCCCGCGGCCGCCTGCTCGAACCCGACGCCGGTCGACCGCAGCGCGCCCTCGAGGGCGAGCACGAGGAACGGCAGCGCGACGAAGGTCTGCGCCATGACGACAGCACCCGTCGTGAACGGGATGCGGATGCCCCATTCCCCGAGGATCCCGCCGAGCCAGCTGGTGCGGCCGAACAGGAACAGCATGGCGACGCCGCCGACCATCGGCGGCAGCACGAGCGGCACCGTCACCAGAGCGCGCAGCACGGCGGCCGTCCGGACGGTGCTCCGCGCGATGAGGAGCGCCAGCGGCACCCCGAGCACGACGCACACGACGGTCGCCACCGCGCCGGTCGTGAGCGACAGCCCCAGGGCCGACAGCGCCTCGGGCGAGGTGACGTCGCTCCAGAGCGTCCCCCACTCGACACGCAGCACGAGCGCGCCCAGCGGCAGCACGAGAAGCGCGAGCCCGATGACCGCCGGCACGGCGAGCACGCGCGGTACGAACCCCGCGCGCTCCGAGCGCGCGGGGACGTACGTCGCGCCGGTGGTCACGGCGCCCCGAAGCCGAGGGCCGCGAGCACCTCCTGCCCCTGGTCGCTGAGCACGAACGCGACGAACGCCTCGGCGATCTCGGGGTCGGCCGCGGCGGACAGCGCCACGATCGGGTACCGGTTGACGACCTCGTCGGCCCCGTCGACCTCGACCGTGTCGACGTCGTCCGTGGTCGCAGCATCCGTCACGTACACGAGTCCCGCGTCGGCCTCGCCGGCCGCCACCTTCGTGAGCACCGCTGTCACGTTCTGCTCATAGCTGTCGACGCTCGGCGTGACGCCCGCGTTCGACAGCAGCGTCGTCGACGCCGCACCGCAGGGCACCTCGGCGGCGCACAGCACCACGGTGAGGTCGGCGTTCGCGAGGTCGTCGAGGCCCTCGACGCCGCCGGGGTTGCCGGCGGGCACGACGAGCACGAGCGTGTTGGTCGCGAACAGCTCGGGGCCCGACGCGAGCCCCTCGTCGACGACCTTCTGCATGTTCTTCTCGTCGGCCGACGCGAACACGTCGACGGGTGCGCCCTCGATGATCTGGGTCGCGAGCGTCGACGAGCCGTCGTACGTGATCGGCTGGACATCGACGGACGGATGCTGCGCCTCGAACTCCGTCGCCAGCCCGTCGAACGCCGCCTTGAGCGACGCCGCCGCGGAGATCGTGAGGTCGCCCGCGAGCTCCGGCTCGGCGGACGCGCTCGGCGCGGCGCTCGCGCCCGGGTCCTGATCGGCGCTGCCCGTGGCGCAGCCGGTGAGCAGCAGCGCGAGGGACGCGAGGACGACGGACGTGCGCAGCAGCGTGGAGCGGGCCATATCAGCCTTTCGGGGTTTCGACGATGACTGTCGTCGCCTTGACGACGGCGACGGCGAGCGAGCCGGGCTCGAGGCCGAGCTCGCGCACCGCCTCGGACGACATGAGGGAGACCACGCGGTGGGGGCCGGACTGGATGTCGACCTGGGCCATGACGCCGTCGACCTGCACACGGGTGACGAGCCCGACGAAGCGGTTGCGGGCGCTCGAGAGCACGTCGGCGGGGTCGTCCGGCGTCGCGGCGAGTTCGACCGCGTGCGCGGCGAGGGCGTCTCCGGGGATCTCGGCCGGTGAGGCTCCGGTGATGGGCAGGGTGCCGGCGTCGACCCACCGGCGCACGGTGTCGTCGCTCACACCGAGCAGGCGTGCCGCCTCGGAGATCTTGTAACTGGCCACGGCATCACGGTAGCACCGTAGATGCGGGCGAATTCACCTGTTTCCGCCGCTGACGCGGCATTCGAACAAGCGGCGGGGGAAAGCCGAGAGCCCGGGGTCGCCGATGCGGCGATCCCGGGCTCAGGGCTGGTGCACCCGTAGGGGTCAGGGAATGCGGATCGAGGCCGTGACGGCGTCGCGCTCCCGCTGGCTCTGCTGAACCTCGTCGACTTGGTGGAGCGTGTACCGACGGGTCTCGCGCGCCGTCAGGGCGGAGATCACGGCGACGAACATGAGCCCGAGGCCGAGCAGCGCCGGGCCGATCCAGTTCTGCAGGTCCTCGCCCGCCAGAGCGGTCGAGGCGACCGGCCCGATCGCACCTGCGATCGCGAAGCCGATCTGCGTGCCGACAGCGAGGCCCGAGACGCGCACGCGGTTCGGGAACATCTCCGCGAAGAACGCGGGCCACGCGGCGTTGGCCGTCGAGTAGAAGAAGCCGTTGCAGAGGATGCCGAGGACGAAGATCAGCGGCCAGTTGCCCTGGGTGATGGCCCAGAGGTAGGGCACGGTCGTCACACCGGCGCCGATGGCGCCGACGATGAAGACGGTCTTGCGTCCGATGATGTCGGCGACGTAGCCGGCGAGCGGGGTGTACAGCAGCGCGAGCAGGCTCGCGAGAACAGGCACCCAGAGCATCGTGGCCTTGTCCAGCCCGTAGCCGGTCGTCGCGAAGGCGACCGAGAACGTGGCGAACAGGTAGCTGACGCCGGCGATGATGGCGCAGGCGGCGACACGGATGATCGTGAGCCAGTGGAAGCGCAGGACCTGCTTCATCGGAGGGAGCTCTGCCTTGAGCGCCTGCGCCTCGATGAACGCGGGCGGCTCCTCGAGGTTTCGGCGGATCAGGTAGGCGACGACGACGACGATGGCCGAGAGCCAGAACGGCACGCGCCAGCCCCACGACAGGAGGGCTTCTTCGGGCAGCGCCGCGAACGGGATGAAGACGGCGGTCGCGAGCAGTCCGCCCGAAGCCGATCCGCTCGTCACGAAGCTCGCAGTGAAGGCCCGACGGTGATCGTGGGCGTGCTCGAGGCTCATCGAGATCGCACTCGCCTGCTCACCCGAGACCGACAGGCCCTGGATGAGCCGGATCAGCACGAGAAGGATGGGCGCCAAGACGCCGATCTGCTCGTACGTCGGCAGGCAGCCGATGATGAACGTGCACACGCCGATGCCGAAGAGGGTCAGCATCATCACGAACTTGCGGCCGAAGCGGTCTCCCAGCGGGCCGAGGATGAAGGCGCCCAGCGGCCGCACGACGTATCCGACGGCGAGCGTCGCCATGCTGAGGAGCACGCGGATGCCCTCGGGCAGCTCGGGCGGGAAGAAGAGGTCGTTGAGCACGAGCGCTGCCGCCGTGCCGTAGACGGCGAAGTCGTAGTACTCCAGCGTCGTTCCGACCCAGGAGGCGATCGCCGCCTTTACTGGGGTCTTCTTCGGAGTGGTGGTGGTGGTGGTCATCTCGCCTCCATTGGCGGGTCGGGGGGCACGGTCGGGTGCCGTGAGCGTTTCTGTGGGGGTGGGGGCAAGTTTTGCTTGTCGTCGAAGGGTATGGAGATGTCGAGCGGGAAGACAAGCATTGTGCCAAGCCTGTGCCAGCGAACCGTGGAACCTCAGTGATTTAGCGGCACAGCCGTCACACCAGGCACCTTCCTGTGCCAAGCCCGTTGCCACGATGCGCGGCTCGGCCAAGCCGGGATCAGTCGGCGAGGATGCGCTGCAATGTCGTGACGGAGACGCGCCGCCGCGCGGAGTCGGCCGGTTTCGCGAGGTCGGCGATCGTGGTGCGACCGACGCCCGTGCGCTCGGCGATCGCCCGCACCGAGAGGCCCTGCTCCACCCAGGTACGGATGCGGCGGGCCGCCTCGGAGGCGTCGATCGTCTCGGAGCGCGGCGGGATGCCGGCGGCTCGCGCGATGCCGCGCTTGTAGGCGGCGCGCGCGGCGCTGCAGGTCTGGCCCACGGGGTCTCCGGGGCAGAGCCGCGGGTCGCGGCATCCGAGCAGGTAGCCGTTCGAGGTGCCGTGCTCGATGGGCCGCCAGCGGCCGGCCTGGCGCTCGGCCGTGTAGGTGCTGAGGTAGCGGCGACGCGCCTCGGCGCACGTGATCTTCCCCTGCCTCCAGTGGGGGCACGAACGGTTCTCACGGCACCCGCGCTGGTAGCCCCACGTGGTGCCGTGGACGAGGGCTCGCCCCTCGCCGGCCGCCGCCGGCGGGCTCGCGCGCTTGCCTGCCGGCGCGTGCCGCGGAATCGGCTGGTCCTCGGGCAGCCTGCTCAAGGCGAAATCGGCGCGGCGCGCGATCACCGCCTCTGCGCACGTCAGGAACTGCGGCGACTCGTGGAAGCGGCAGGACGCGCGGCTGCGGCATCCGTCCCGATAGCCCGCCGCGGAGCCGTGCACCGTGTCGCCGGCGACGGTCATCGCGATGCGGGTCCTGCGGCGAGGCGCGCTCTCCCGGTGCCGGGACGCGCGGTCCCCGCGGCGGACCTCACGCGTACTCCTTGCGCGCCTTGATCCCGCGCGCGGCCGCGGTCACGATCCTGTCCACCCGCTGATCGGCCCGCACCGTGACGCCGCTCTCGGTGACGCGCAGCGGCTCGAGCGTGCGCAGCTGGTCGTCGAGGAGCCCGACCGGCATGAAGTGGTCGGGGCGCATGACCAGCCGCTTCGAGAGCACCGCGGCCGGAGCGTCGAGGTGCACGAAGAACGCGGACGGCGCGACGGAGCGGATGATGTCGCGGTACACGACCCGCAGCGCCGAGCAGGCCATCACCATGCCGCCCGCCTCGTGGCGCCGCAGCGTCGACCCGACGGCCTGCAGCCACGGCCGCCGGTCGTCGCCTGAGAGCGGCAGGCCGGCGGTCATCTTCGCGATGTTCTCGGCCGGATGCAGGTCGTCGGCGTCGGCGAAGGGCACCCCGAGGCGCTCGGCGAGAAGCTCGCCGATCGTCGACTTGCCTGACCCCGAGGCGCCCATGACGACGATGAGGGGTGCGGTCACCCAGTAGGAGGGAGCCATGTCAGAACCTCAGCAGCACCTTGCTGGACGAGCCGCTGTCGGCGGCCACGGCGAGCGCGTCCAGGGCCTCGTCGAGCGGGTACTCGTGCGAGACGACGGCGTCGATCTGGAGCGACCCGTCGGCAAGGGCAGCGATCACGCTGTCGATCTCGTCGTGGAACCGGAACGAGCCGACCACGTCGAGCTCCCTCGTGATGGCGGTCGCGAGCGGGACCGAGACGTCGCCGTCGGGGAGCAGGCCGACCAGCACCACACGGCCGCCGCGCGTGGCGGCCGACAGCGCCGATGCGACGCCGCGCGGGTTGCCGGACGACTCGAACACGATGTCGGCATCGGCCGCCGCGATCTCGTCCGCCTGAGATGCCAGCAGGGTGCGGGTCGCGCCGACCCGCTCGGCCACCTGGAGGGCGTACGGCTGGACGTCGACCGCGATGATCTCGGACGCGCCCTGCGCCGCCGCGACGGCGACGATCAGCGCGCCGATGGGGCCGGACCCCACCACGAGCACGCGTTTGCCCGCGACGGTGCCCGCGCGCCCCACGGCGTGCCAGGCGACGCTCGCCGGCTCGATCAGCGCCGCCGTCCGCAGCGGGAGCGATGCGGGGAGCGGACGCAGCATCGACACCGGCAGGGCGATGCGGTCGGCGAAGCCGCCGTCCTTGTGCGGGAACCTCGCGGCGGACCCGAGGTAGCTGACGCCGCCGGAGATGTTCGGGCGCGCCTCGGGGAAGCGCTGCGGGGACTCGCCGTACGTGGCCGGATGCACGGCGACCGGGGTGCCCTGCGCCGGGCCGGTGCCGTCGGCGGCGGGGGTCTCGACCACGCCGACGACCTCGTGGCCCAGGACCATCGGGGCGCGCAGGATGCTCTGGCCGGCGGCGCCGTGCTTCCAGTAGTGCAGATCGGAGCCGCAGATGCCGCCGTACGCGATGCGCAGCACTGCCTCGTCGGGAGCGGGATCGGGTGCGGCGACCTCGTCGATGCGGACGTCGTTCGCGGCGTGCACGACGAGCGCGCGGGTGCGGAGCGCCGGGGCGCCGGGGTTCGGGTGCTCAGACGACAACGCTCATACCTCCGTCGATGAAGATGACCTGTCCGTTGACATAGCGGGACGCGTCGGAGGCGAGCCACACCGCGGGACCGACGAGGTCGTCGACCTCGCCCCAGCGACCCGACGGCGTGCGGCCGACCACCCACGAGTTGAAGGCCGCGTCGTCGATGAGCGCCTGCGTCATCTCGGTGCGGATGTACCCGGGCGCGATGCCGTTGATCTGCAGTCCCCCGCTCGCCCACTCCGCGGTCATCGCCCGGGTGAGGTTGCGCAGGCCGCCCTTCGCGGCGGTGTACGGCGCGATGGTGGGCCGCGCCAGATCGGTCTGGATCGAGCAGATGTTGATGATCTTGCCGGCGCCGCGCCCGAGCATCCCCCGCGCCACGGTCCGCCCGACGAGGAAGGGCGCCGTGAGGTCCAGCTCGATCACGCGCCGCCAGTCGGCAGCGGCGAGCTCGGTCATCGGCTGACGGTGCTGCACCGCCGCGTTGTTGACGAGGATGTCGATGCCGCCGGTCTCGGACTCGATGCCGGCCACGGCCTCCTCGACGGCGTCCTCGTCGGTGATGTCGAAGGCGCGACCCGTGAAGCGCCGCTCGGGGTGGCGCTCTGCCAGCGCCGCGACGGCGCGCTCGACGCCCTCGGCGGTCGTGCCGTTGACGACGATGTCGGCGCCGGCGGCGGCGAGGCCGTCCGCGAGCGCGGACCCGATGCCGCGGGTGGAGCCCGTGATGAGGGCGGTTCTTCCCCGCAGGTCGAACAGAGAGGTGGTCATCGCGCGGCCTTTCAGTAGAACTCGACGGTGTCGACGACGTTGCGCAGCGGCCTGCCGTCGAGGAGGCGCGTGGCGTTGTCGGCGAAGAGCTCGGCGATGCGGCGCTCTTCGCGGGGGTCGAGTGCCGCGGTGTGCGGGCTCACGAGCACGTTGGGGTGGTCCCACAGCGGGCTGGTGCCGGCGAGCGGCTCGACGGCGAAGACGTCGAGGGCGGCGAAGCCCACACGGCCGTCGGCCAGGGCGCGCACCAGCGCGTCCTCGTCGATGACGGTGCCGCGGCCGACGTTGACCACGATGGCGCCGGGCTTCACGGCGTCGAACACCGCGTCGCCGACCAGTCCCTCGGTGGCGGTCGTGCCGGGCAGGGTGACGACGATCGCGTCGGCCTGCGGCAGGTACTCGGCGAGCCGGTCGATGCGCTCCCCCACGGTGCCTTCGGGTGCCCCTTCGCCCGAGCGGCTGAACCCGATGACGTTCGCGCCGAGCAGGCTCAGCGTGCGCGCGGTCTCTCGCCCGATGCCGCCGAGGCCCAGCACGACGATCGTCATGTCGGACACCTGCTTCATGGCCCACCGGCCGGTCCACCGGCGCCAGCGCTGCTGCGCGGCGAGCCGGGGAAGGTCCTTGGCCCCGGCCAGCACGCCGAACACCGCGAACTCCGCGAGCGGGCGCCCGTGCACGCCGGCGCTCGTGGTGAAGGTCACGCGCTCCAGCTCCCGCGATTCCAGCTCGGCCGCGCGCACCTGCGCGCCGCCGCCGGCGGCCATGGTCTGCACCCAGCGCAGGCCCGGGTTGGCGCGCACCGTGCGGGCGAGCGCGGCGGAATCGACATCGGGGATGCCGTACAGCACGTCGGCCGAGTCGACGAGCGCGTCGAACTCGCGCTGCTGCTCGGCGGTGCGCCGGAACGACGGGTCGCCGGAGAAGTCGGCGGCGTGCCGCATCGGCGGAAGGAGGTCGTGGTCGACGATGAGGTCGATGCGCGGCTCGGCATCGGTGATGACGGGAGCGAGTGCGGGATCGAAAGGTGCGGCGACGACGACGCGCAGGCGGTCGGACATGTTCTCTTTCAGGGCTTTCTAGGGGTACAGGCCGCGGCTCTGATGAGCCTCGGTCACGCGCTGGACGGCGAGGCGGGTGGCCGCACGGCGCAGGGTGGTGTGATGGACGGCGGCGAACGCCGAGACGGTGTCCCAGGCGTCGCGCATGCGCTCCTCGAGGCGCGACTCGACGAGGTCCAGGTTCCAGCGGTAGCTCTGGTTGGACTGCACCCACTCGAAGTACGAGACGACGACGCCGCCCGCGTTGGCGAGGATGTCGGGAACGACCAGCACGTCGGCGGCCTCGAGGATCTCGTCGGCCGCGCCGGTGGTCGGCCCGTTCGCGCCCTCGACGATGACGCGCGCGCGGATGCGCGGAGCGTTGTCGGCGGTGATCACGCCTTCGACGGCGGCGGGGACGAGGAGGTCGGCCTCGAGCTCGAGGAGGGTTGCCGGATCGATCGCGTCGGCGCCGGGGTAGCCGACGATCGAGCCGTGCAGGTCGACCCAGCGGCCGACGGCGTCGATGTCGAGCCCGGTGGCCGAGTGGATCGCGCCGTACCGGTCGCTGACGCCGAGCACGCGCGTGCCGGCCTGGTGGAGGAAGAGTGCGGCGTGGCGGCCGACCTTGCCGAATCCCTGCACGACTGCCGTCGCACGGGTCGCGTCGATCCCGCGGCTCGCGAGCGCGGCGAGCGCGACGTGCACGACGCCGCGCGAGGTCGCGGTGGCGCGTCCCAGCGAACCGCCGAGCGACACCGGCTTGCCGGTGACCGAGCCGCGCACGGTGTAGCCGCTGGCCACGGAGTACGTGTCCATCATCCACGCCATGGTCTGCTCGTCGGTGCCGATGTCGGGTGCGGGGATGTCGCGCTCCGGCCCGAGGATGGGCAGGATCTCGCTCGTGTAGCGCCGGGTGACGCGTTCGAGCTCCGCCACGGAGTACCGCGTCGGGTCGAGCGTGACGCCGCCCTTCGCCCCGCCGTACGGCAGGTCGAGCAGCGCGCACTTCCACGTCATCCACATCGCGAGCGCGCGCACCTCGTCGAGGTCGACGTGCTCGCTGTAGCGCAGGCCGCCCTTGGTCGGCCCGCGCGACGAGTTGTGCTGCACGCGGTAGCCGAGCAGCAGC
Source organism: Microbacterium sp. NPDC056044 (assembly GCF_042267145.1). Taxonomy (NCBI): domain Bacteria; kingdom Bacillati; phylum Actinomycetota; class Actinomycetes; order Micrococcales; family Microbacteriaceae; genus Microbacterium; species Microbacterium sp. NPDC056044. The sequence continues at coordinate 250,180 of NZ_JBHJWZ010000003.1, forward strand.
TCGATGCTGCCGTCGTCGCGGCGCAGCGGCACCCCGACGCTCATCTCACGGCGCGCATGGGCGAGCTGCTCGTACACGGACTCGCCGAGGCCGAGCGACTCGACGGCGTCGCGCAGCTGGAGCCGTGCGTCGTCGAGCGGCGTCGTGGTGTCGAGCGACACCGCCAGTGTCATCAGTCGGCCTCTCCCAGCCGCGCGACGGCGTCGGCGATCGCGTCGGCGGCCGCCTCGATCGTGCCGAGGTCGGTGGCGATCGAGATGCGGAAGAACGGCGACTGGCCGTAGGCCGATCCCTGGATCACCGCGACGCCGGCGTCCTCCAGCAGGTGGAGGGTGACGTCCTGATCGTCGGCGAGCACGGCTCCCGCGGCGGTGCGGCGGCCGATGAGGCCGCTGCAGTCCACGTACACGTAGAACGCGCCGTCGGGCGTGAGGGGGCTCAGCCCGTCGATCGCGGCGAGCCGCGCGACGGCGACATCGCGCCGGCGCCGGTACTCGGCGACCGTCTCGGCGACGAAGTCCTGCGGGCCCGACAGCGCGGCCGCGGCGGCGGCCTGGCTGATCGACGACGGGCACGACGACGTCTGCGACTGGAGCGTGTTGATCGCGGCGACGAGCGCCGGGTCGCCCAGGGCGTACCCGAGCCGCCAGCCCGTCATCGCGTACGACTTCGACACGCCGTTGACCACGAGCACCTGGTTCTTCAGGTGCGGGGCGACCTGCACGAGGCTGGCCGCGCGCGCGGACGTGTACGAGATCTCGCTGTAGATCTCGTCCGACATGACGAGCAGCCCCGGGTTCTCGGCGACGACCTCGGCGAGCGCTGCGAGCTCCGCCTCGGTGTACACCACGCCCGTCGGGTTGCCCGGTGTGTTGAGGATCAGCCAGCGGGTGCGCGGCGTGATGGCCGCGCGGAGCGCGTCGGGCGTGATCTTGTAGCCGGCGTCGGCGGTGGTCTCGACGATCACCGGGACTCCGCCGTTGGCGCGCACCATGTCGGGGTACGACACCCAGTACGGCGCGGGCACGATGACCTCGTCGCCCTCGTCGACGCTCGCCATGAGCGCGAGGAAGATGACCTGCTTGCCGCCGCCGCCGACCGTGATCTCGGCGTCCGGGTACTCCACGCCCAGCGTCCGCAGCGCGTGCTCGCGGATCGCCTGGCGCAGCGCCGGGGTGCCGTTGACCGGCGTGTACTTCGTCTCGCCGGCGGCGATCGCGGCCACCGCGGCGTCCTTGACGTGCTGGGGCGTGTCGAAGTCCGGCTCGCCGACCGTCAGGTCCAGGATGCTGCGCCCCGAGGCCTTCAGCTCGCGCACGCGCTGCGCGGCCAGGGTGCTGGGCGACGGCTTGATCCGCTGCAGCCGGGCTGCGGGGCGGAACGCCGACGTGCTGGCGGCGACGCTCATGCCACGCTCACATCGAGGTCGGTGGTGAGGCCCTTGATGCGGAGCACCTCTTCGAGGTTGCAGAGCTCGATCGTCGTGCCGCCCGCGCGGTAGCGACGGATCAGGTCGGCCTCGTTGGCGTCGCGCGCGGCCGACAGCCGTGCGACCTCGGCGACCTCCTCGCGACGCACCACGACGACGCCGTCGGCGTCACCCTTGACGACATCGCCCGGGTAGATCACCTCATCGCCGAACACGAGCGGCTGGTTGATGTGGCCGAGGGTCTCCTTGACGGTGCCCTTGATCGAGACGCTCCCCGAGAAGACGGGGAGGCCGAGCTCGCGGAGCTCCTGCGTGTCGCGGACGCCCGAGTCGGTGACCACCGCGGCGATCCCCTTCGCCTGCGCGGCGTTGCCGAGCACGTCGCCGAACATGCCGGCCTCGGGGAAACCGCCGGCCGAGACGAGGAGGACGTCGCCGGGCTGCGCGAAGTGGATCGCGATCTGCAGCATCAGGTTGTCGCGCGGGGCGCAGACCACCGTGAACGCCGTGCCGACGAACGACGTGTTGCGGTCGATCGGCTTGATGGTGGAGCTGAGCGCGCCGCGGCGGCCCTGGGCCTCGTGGATGGTCGCGGCGGTGAACTGGCCGAGACGCGCGATGTCCTCGTCGGTCGCGCGGGGGATCTGAGTAGTGACGTGCACCATGGGGGTGTTCCTTAGCTGTCTTCGCGGCGGTCGAAGGTCAGTCCGCCGGGTACCTGGAATGTGGGCATGAGCTCGACGAGCCCGATGTTGACGTGCTGGGGCGCGTCGACGGCGAAGTCGATCGCGTTCACGATGTCTTGGACGGTCAGCGACTCGTACCCCTCGTAGTAGGTCGCCCATGCCGCCTGGTCGGTCTCGGGCGTGCCGCCGAGGTTGCGGGAGAAGATCTCGGTCTCGATGCGGCCGGGGCTCAGCTCGGTCACGCGGATGCGACGGCCCATCGTGTCGTTGCGCAGCTGACGCGACAGCTGGTGGATCGCAGCCTTGGTCGCGTGGTACGCGGTGTGACCGAAGAAGTTGTAGTGACCGGCGATCGAGCTGATGTTGAGGATGTGACCGCGGTCGCGCTCGACCATGCCGGGAAGCAGGCAGCGCACGACGTGCAGCACGGCGGTGAGGTTGACGTCGACCATGTCGTCCACGTCGTCGCGGGACGAGCCGAGGATGTTGCCCATCCGGCTCACTCCGGCGCTGTTGAGGACGATGTCGGCCTCGACGCCGGAAAGCGCCTCTTCGAGCGCGGCGGTGTCGCGCAGGTTCAGGGGGTGGACGATGGCACCCTGCTTCTCGAGCTCGCCGAGCCGCGCAGCGTCGCGGGCGATGGCGTGCACGGTGAGGCCGCGTGCGAGGAAGGCATCCACGGCGCCGCGACCGATGCCGCTCGTCGCGCCGGTGACGACGGCGGTCTTGTAGTCGGCGTAAGTCATGCTGCTCCTTTTCGATGGTGGTCTGCGGTGTCGAGCCCGAGGGACTCGAAGACGGTGGTGATGCGCCGACGCAGGTCGGCGAGGTGGTCGTGCTCGGCGCGCGCGGTCTCGACGCCGCGCTCGATGCTCACGTGACGGAACGCCACGGCGTCGCCCGGGCGCACCTGCGCGAGCCGGTTGAGCCCCGTCGCGGTGACGACGGCGAGCACCGGGTAGCCGGCGGTCACGCCGCGTCCGCGATGCAGGATCAGCAGCTCGTCACCGGGCGGGACCTCGACGGCGCCGACGGGGACGCCCCTCGAGGTGAGCTCGCCCGTCGTCTGGCGCTCCGGCAGCGCGCCCGACAGGCGCAGGCCGATGTGGTTGCTCTTCGCGCCCACCGTGAACGGGCGGTCCCACAGCCGGGCGGCCGTGGCGCCGAAGTCGGCGAGGTCGGGGCCGTCGGTGACGTCGACGCGCGCGACATCGCGCAGATACGGCGGAGTGGTGAGGCCCAGGTTGTAGAGCGCGGCGTCGTAGAAGGGGTTCGAGACCGGCGCGGTGGCGCGGGCCACCGGCACGGTGTCACCGGCGCCGAGCGGGCTGCCGAAGCCGATGACGGTGTCGGGCGCGCAGCTGCCGAGAAGCAACGGCGTCTCGAACGAGCCCCGCACCGCGACATAGCTGCGCAGGCCCCCGGTCATCGCCCGGAGCGACACCGTCTGACCGGCGCTGACCGAGACGGGCTGCCACTGCGGGCGCTCGACGCCGTCGATCTCGACGTCGACGGGCGCGCCGGTGACGGACACGAGCACGTCGACGCCGGCGGTGAACGAGAAGGCGATCGCCGTCACCTCGATGAGGGGCGCGCCGTCGGCGTTGCCGACCAGGATGTTCGCCGCGCGCGCCGAGAAGTGGTCGAGCGCGCCGTTGACGGGGACGCCGAAGCGCGGGCCGGAGGTGCGGCCGAGGTCGGTCAGCACCGAGATGCCCGGCTCGCGGATGAGGAGGTGCCCGGCGGTCATGCTGCAGCCATCCGTTCTCCGAGCCGGGCGTCGAACTCGGCGCGGTCGATCGGGCGGAACCGGATCGTGTCGCCCGGCGCGTAAGGGACGAACGGTTCGGTCGTGAGGTCCAGCACCGTGAGCGGGGTGCGTCCGATCAGCGCCCAGCCGCCGGGGGCGACCGCCGGCGTGATGGTGGCCTGGCGGCCGGCGACCGAGACGACGCCCTGCGGGACCGACGCCCGCGGGCTCGACAGTCGCGGGACCGGCATCGGGAAGGCGGGGCCGTCGAGCATCGGCGAGCCGCCGGGCGACCCGAGGCAGCGCACGGTGTACTCCGGCTCGGAGTGGATGCGGATGATCTCTTCGACCGAGAGCCCCTGCGCCGCCGCGACGTCTGCGAGGTCGGGGGCGAACTCGAGGTCGTACAGCACCGGCACGACGAAGTGCCGCGGGTTCGTGGTGAGCGGCGCGTCGACGTCGAGCGAATCGATGATGTGCTCGAGGAAGGGGATGAGCTTGTCGCGCGCGGCCCCGACCGGGTCGAGCTCGATCAGCAGGGCGTCGTACGTCGGGATGGTACCGACCACACCCGGGATCTCCCCGGCGTCGAGGTGGCGTGCGAGATGGTGGGCGAGCCGCCAGTTCGCCTCGCGATCGCCCAGCGTCGAGACCACGCGGAGCGCCGAGTCGCCGCTCGACGAGATGGTCGCCCGCTCGGTCGTCATCGCTTCTTGCCTTCCAGCACACGCTCGAGGCCGGTGATCGTCACGCCGGCTGCCACGAGCCCCTGACGGATCTCCCGCGCCAGCGCCACGGCGCCCGCGGTGTCGCCGTGGACGAGGACCGTGTCGCAGTCGACGGGGATGTCGCGGCCGCCGCGGCTCCGGATCACGCCCTCCGTGACCATGCGGACCGTGCGGTCGCGGATCTCGGCGGGGTCGTGGATCACCGCGCCCTCCTCGCTGCGCGGCACCAGCGTGCCGTCGTCCTGGTAGGCGCGGTCGGCGATCCCCACGATGCCGACACGGATGCCGGCGGCCCGGGCCGCGCGGGCCAGGCAGCCGTCCTGCGCGAGGACGATGAGGTCGCGGTCGACGTGGGTGACAGCATCCACCACCGCATCCGCGTAGTCCTGCCGGACCGCGACGAGATTGCCGAGCTTGCCGTGCGGGGCGATGTGCGCGACGCGCGTGCCGTGATACGCGGCGACCGCCTGCAGCGCGCCGAGCTGGTAGACCACGTCGGTGCGCACCTCGTGGGCGGTCAGCGCCATCTCGCGGCGTCCGAAGCCGACGAGATCGGGGAAGCTCGGATGGGCACCGACAGCGACACCGCGCTCGACGCATGCGCGGACTGTCGCATCCATGATCCGGGGATCGCCGGCGTGGAATCCGCACGCGATGTTCGCAGAGGTGAGGACGTCGAGGAGCGCCTCGTCGTCACCCATCCGCCAGTCTCCGAAACCCTCGCCGAGATCGGCGACCAGGTCGACTTCATTGCCCACGAGCACCTCCGGATGACATCTCTCTCGGCTCCCGGATCACGATACCGATGGCGGTACGAACTGTGCTGGTTTGTGCCAAGCTCGTGCACAGAAATGTGCTGATGCCACGTTTCGAGGCGCTATTCTCAGTTCGAGAGCCCTGCACTTTGGCACAGACTGTGCCGTGAACTCTTGCGAGAAGGAGAGCGGATGGCCATTCCCGACCGGCGTTTCCGGCGGCGTGTGACGCTGACCGACATCGCCCACGCCTGCGGGGTCGCCCCCTCGACCGTCTCCCGGGCGCTGAGCAATCCCAACCGCGTCAGCCCCGAGATGTACGAGCGGATCCGCGCGAAGGCCGTCGAGATGGGCTACGCGTCCGCCACGCTGCCGTCGGCCGGTCAATCGCGGGCGCGCGGCACGATCGGCCTCGTGCTGCCCAACATCAGCAACCCGTTCGTGTTCGATCTGATCCGCGGGAGCCAGGCGCAGTGCCAGGCCGCGGGGTTCCTCAGCCTCCTCATCAGCACCGAGGAATCCGCACACGTCGAGCAGGAGTGGCTCAGGGATCTGTCGCGGACCGTGGACGGCGTGGTCATCGCGTCGCCGCGCACCGACGACGACGCGCTCAAGGCCATCGCGGACGCCGTGCCGCTCGTCGTCATCAACCGCGAGGTGCCCGGCATCTCGGGCATCGTGATCGCCACGCCCGCGGCATCCGTCAACGCACTCGACTATCTGCACTCGCTCGGCCACCGCCGCGTCGCGTACGTCCGCGGTCCCGAGACGTCGTGGACCGACCGCACGCGCCTGGAGGCGCTGCTGCCCGCCGCCGAGCGCAACGGCACCGAGCTGGTGCCGCTCGGTGCGTTCCACCCGTCGCTCGAGGCGGGCGCCGCCGCGGCCGATGCGGTCGCGCTGTCGGGCGCGACCGCATCGCTCTTCTTCAACGACACCCTCGCGATCGGCGCCATGGCGCGTCTGCGCCACCGCGGAGTGCGGGTGCCCGAAGACATCAGCGTGATCGGCTGCGACGACATCTTCGGCGCCGCCACCGCCAACCCGCCGCTGACCACGATCACCTCCCCCGGCGAGCGCGCGGGCCGCGCGGCGACCGAACTGCTGATCAGCCAGCTGACCTCGAAGCCCCAGCCGCGCGTCGACTACCTGTCGGCGCACCTGACGGTCCGCGAGTCCACCGGCCCCGCTCGCGTCTGACCGGACCCGCCGTTCGCGGAGCGAGGATACTGGGCGGCATGAGCCCGGACGACATCCACGCGTACTGCGCCGCCAAGTGGGGAGCCTGGGAGGACGAGCCCTGGGAGGGCGACGTGGTCTTCAAGGTGGGGCCGGGCGACCGCGGCAAGATCTTCGTCTTCCTCGGCGACGGCAGCTCGATCGGCGTCAAAGCGGCGACGACCCGCGACGAGGCGGACGACTGGCTCGCCCGCTACCCGGACGACGCCCGCGTCTCGGCGTACATCGGACGCTCCGGCTGGAACACCCTCAGAACCGGCGGCGCGATCCCCGATGACGAGCTGCGCGAGGCGATCGACCGCTCCTATGAGCTCGTGCTCGCGGGGCTGCCGAAGAAGTACCGCGGCCCGGGCGCCGACTAGTCCTGCGCTCGCGCCGGTCGCTTCGCGGGCGGGCACGGGTACGGACAGCGCCGGTGCGCACGCAGCGTGAACGGCCTCCGCGCCGACCTGCGCGGCTAGCCTGAAGCCATGGCATTTCCCCCGCTCGTGGAGCCGGTCGCCGAACTGACCGACGCCGAACGCACGCGCACCGCCCGCCACCGGGTGCTGGCCGGTTTCGGCGAGATCGCCCAGCGCCGGCTCGCCGCCGCGCACGTCGCGGTGGTCGGGGCCGGTGGTCTCGGCTCGCCGGTCGTGCTCGCGCTCGCGGCCGCGGGTGTCGGCACCCTCACCGTGATCGACGACGACAGGGTCGAGGCATCCAATCTCCAGCGCCAGGTCATGCACCGGGTGAGCGATGTGGGCGCGGCGAAGGTCGATTCGGCGGTGCGCATCGCCGCCGACCTGTCGCCCACCACCGTGGTGCGGCCGGTGTCGGCGCTGCTCACACCGGCGAATGCCGCCGAGCTCCTCGCCGGCGCCGACGTCGTGGTCGACGGCACCGACACGTTCGAGACGCGCGAGGCCGTCGCCGCGGCGTGCGAACAGCTCGGTGTTCCGCTGGTGTGGGGTGTCGTGCAGGAGTTCCACGCGCAGGCCACCGTCTTCTGGTCGGCGCCGCCCGCAGGTGAGACGCCGGTGCGACTCGCAGACCTGTACCCGCCCGACGCCGGTCGCGAAGCGCCGTCGTGCGCGCAGGTCGGCGTGCTCGGCGCGCTATGCCTGCAGGTCGGGTCGATCCTCGCGACCGAGGCCGTGAAGCTGATCACCGGCGTGGGCGAGCCGCTCCTCGGCCGGGTGCTCGTGATCGACGCCCTCCGCGGACGGACGACCGAGGTGCCGCTGCGGCCGGCCGCGGATGCGGGACGGGATGCTGCGGCGCCGGCACTTGCGACCGCACCGGCGGCGCCGGAACCCGTGGCCGCGCAGGCACCCGCGATCCCCCAGCTCTCCCCCGCCGAGGCCCTTGCGGCGCAGCGCGCCGGCGCGGTGCTGCTGGACGTGCGCGAGCCCTTCGAGACCGAGCGGGGCGTCATCCCGGGTTCGGTGCTGCTGCCCCTCGGCGACGTGCTCGCGGATCCCTCTCGGGCCGAGGCTGCGGCGGTCGTCGTGGTGTGCCAGGTGGGTATGCGCGCGCAGCGCGCGGCGGTGGCGTTGCGCGGCGCCGGGATCGAGGCATCCGTCCTCGCCGGAGGCATCGACGCGTACAACCGCGACATCGCGGCGGTCCACGCGTGAGCGGGCTTCGCACCGTCGAGGACCAGCTCGCCGACGTGCTCGCCGCCGCTGGGCCGCTGCCCGGCGAGCGGGTGCCGCTGGCCGACGCGCACGGTCGCACGCTCGCGGAGCCTGTGCGGGCCGCCGTCGACATCCCCATCTTCGACAACTCCGCCATGGACGGCTTCGCCGTGCGCTTCGCGGATGTGAGGGATGCTGCGCCCGACGCCCCCGCGATGCTCCGGGTCGTCGCCGACCTGCCGGCAGGCACCGACGCCGACCCCGCGCTCGCGCCCGGAGAGGCCGCGCGCATCATGACGGGGTCGCCGGTCCCGTCGGACGCGGACGCCATCGTGCCGTTCGAAGACACCGCCGGCGGGCTCGCCGACTCGCTCGGCGCGATCTCGGTGCGGCGCGTGCCGCGCGCGGTCGGCGCACACATCCGCCGCGCCGGTGAGGATGCGCACGCCGGCGACGAGGTGCTCGCCGCCGGGGTCGCGCTCGGTGCGTTGCAGGTCGCGGCGGTCGCGGCCTGCGGAGTCGCCGAGGTCGTGGTGTCGCGGCGACCGCGCGTGGCTGTCGTCTCGACCGGTAGTGAGCTGGTCGAGCCCGGGGCGCCGCTGCGCCGCGGTCAGATCCCGGAGTCGAACAGCGTGCTGCTCGCGGCCCTCGCCGCGGATGCCGGCGCCGACGTCGTGCGCCGCGCGAGCGTTCCCGACGAGCCCGGCGACCTCGACGCCCTGCTCGCCGAGGTGACGGACCCGCGGTCCCCGCATCGCGCCGACGCCGTCGTGTTCTCAGGCGGCGTGAGCGCGGGCGCCTACGAGGTCGTCAAGACGACGCTCGCGCGCACGATGACGTTCTCGAAGATCGCGATGCAGCCGGGCAAGCCGCAGGGATTCGGCGTTCTCGACGCGGGGACACTGCTGTTCGGCCTGCCCGGCAACCCCGTCAGCGCCGCGGTGTCGTTCGAGGTCTTCGTGCGCCCCGCGCTGCTGCGCCTGCAGGGCCGCGCTGTCCTCGAGCGTCCGTTCCTCACACTGCCCGCAGCCGCCGGCTGGCGCACGCCGCCGGAGCGTCGGCAGTACCTCCCCGTCACGATCGATCGCACGGATCCGCGCTCCTGGCGCGTCGTCCCCGCGACCTCCGGCGGCTCGCATCTCGCCGGCGGGCTCGGCCGCGCCGAGGCCTACGCGGTCGTGCCGGCCGACGTCGACGCCGTCGAGGCCGGCGACCTCGTCGATGTCATGCTGATCTCATGAGCAGCGAGCAGCCGACGTTCACGCACCTCGACGAGGCGGGCCACGCGCGCATGGTCGACGTGACCCTCAAGCAGCCGACGGTGCGCTCGGCCACCGCGCGCGGGTTCGTGCGGTGCGCCGCCGATGTCGTCGCGGCGCTCCGCGACGGCTCTGTGCCCAAGGGCGACGTCCTCGCCGTCGCGCGCATCTCTGGGATCCAGGCCGCCAAGCGCACGCCCGAACTCCTGCCGCTCGCGCACGTCATCGGCGTGCACGGCGCCACGCTCGACCTCGCGATCGACGACGACGGCGTCCGCATCGAGGCGACGGTTCGCACCGCCGACCGCACGGGCGTCGAGATGGAAGCGCTCACCGCCGTCTCGGTCGCGGCCCTCGCGGTCGTCGACATGGTGAAGGGCCTCGACAAGGGCACCTCGATCGAGAATGTCCGCATCGTGACGAAGACCGGCGGCAAGAGCGGCGAGTGGCACCGCCCGGGCGAGGCATGACCTCGACTCACGCCCTCGGCGCGATCCTCCTCGCCGGCGGCCGCGCCTCCCGGGTCGACGGCGCCGCGAAGCCCCTGTTCGACGTCGGCGGGCGCACGCTGCTCGCCGCCGCGGTGTCGGCCGCGACGGATGCGGCAGCCCGGCCGATCACGGTGGTCGCACCGGTTCTCGACGAAGCGCTGCCCGTCACCTGGGTGCGCGAAGACCCGCCCTTCGCCGGTCCGGCGGCGGCGGTGGTCGCGGCCCTCGCCTCGTGGCCGGAGGCGGACGACCCGACCTGGACGCTCCTGCTCGCATGCGACCTCCCCGGCGTCGGCGCCGCCGTGCGGCGACTGGTGGACGACATCCTGCTCCTCCCCACCGACACCGACGGAATCTGCCTCGCCGACCCGACGAGCCGGCCGCAGTGGCTGATCGGCGCGTATCGCACGGCCGCGCTGCGGGCCGCAGCATCCGTCCTCCCCGATGCCGGTCGCGACGCGTCCGTGCGTGCCCTGCTCGCCGATCTCGCGATCGCGGTCGTCGCGGCGCCCGACGACCTGACCCGCGACGTCGACACGTGGGAGGATCTGGAGGAGGCCCGCAGGCGGGCCGAGCACGTCCCGGAGGAGCCGTCATGAGCGAGCAGTCCCGCACACTTCCGCCCGAAGCCCTCGACGCGTGGGCCGACGCCCTGCGCGAGCGGTTCGGCCTCGCACCCGAGGACCTTCCGGTGTCGCTGATCCTCGACCTCGCGCGTGACGTGGCGCTCGGCGTCGCCCGCCCCGCGGCGCCGTTCAGCGCGTTCGCCGCCGGTCTCGTCGCCGGCCGCGCGGGCGGCACGCCCGAAGACACCGCCGCCGCCGTCGCCGCGATCACCGCGATGGCGAACGAGTGGGAGGTCTAATGGCCGTCGTCCGCTACTTCGCCGCCGCCCAGGAGGCCACCGGCCTCGACACCGAACGCCGCTCCGAGGTCACGCTCGGCGCGCTGCGCGCGGCGGTGTCGGCGGCCCACCCCGGGCTCGGCGGCATCCTCCCCCGCTGCGCCGTGCTCGTCGGCGGCTCGCGCGTCTCCGACGACACGCCCCTCGGCGCCGACGAGCTCGTCGACGTGCTGCCGCCCTTCGCCGGGGGCTGATCCGCCGCGCGGCCCCTCCGCCGAACACAGAATCGGATCCGCAGGTGCGGACCGCGCAGGCGACACGCCGAGAATGGATGCCGCGCCACGGCGTGTCACCGCCGCCATCCGCAGGTGCGGATCCGATGTTGTGTCAGGGCGCGCAGCGCGGCTGCAGATCCGATGCGATCTGCAGCCCAGAGGGCCGTTCATGACGTGAGGCCCTCACTCCCGCCGATCTCCTCCGGTCCGGGGCTGGTTCCCCTCAGCTGCGCGGCCCCGCCGCGGTCGCCGAACACAGAATCGGATCCGCAGGTGCGGACCGCGCAGGCGACACGCCGAGAATGGATGCCGCGCCACGGCGTGTCGCCGCCGCCATCCTCAGGTGCGGATCCGATGTTGTGTCCGGGCGCGCAGCGCCGGGCGCTCAGCCGCCGAGGCCGAGCCAGGTGGCGGTGCCGTCGGATTCGAGCTGGCGCTTCCACACCGGGAGGTCGGTCTTGATCGACTCGATGAGCGTGCGGCAGACCTCGAACGCCTCGGCCCGGTGCGCGGACGTCACCGCGATCACGACGGCAGCATCGCCGACCTGCAGTGTGCCGACCCGGTGCGAGACCGCGACGAGCGCCCCGGTCGCCCCGACCGCCGCCGACGCCAGCCGGGCGAGCGTCGCCTCGGCATCGGGGTGGGCGGAGTATTCGAGTCCGACGACGGCGGTCGCAGCATCCGGATCATGATCGCGCACGCGACCCACGAACGTGCTGACCGCGCCCATGCGGGAGTCGTCGACCGCGCGCAGGTGCGCGTCGAGGTCGAGCGGTTCGGCGCTGATCGCCGCGATGCGCACGGCGTCTGTCGACACGGTCATCAGTGGTCGCTCCCACCGAGCTGGTCGAGCACGTGGCCGGCGACCGACAGCAGCACGGGCATGCCGGATGCCACGCCCCCGGGTGATCCGGGAAGATTCACGACGAGCACGCCGTGCGGGTCGACGACGCCGGCGAGCCCGCGCGTCAGCATGCCCGCGGGCTTCTCGGCCGCGCCGCGCCGTCGCAGCTCCTCCGCCAGCCCGGGGATCTGGCGCGTCACGACGCGCGCCGTGCCCTCGGGGGTCTGATCGCGCGGCGAGACGCCCGTGCCACCCGTCGTGACGATGAGCTTCACGCCCGCGACGACCTCGGCGGTGAGCGCGCGCTCGACGCTGTCGGCACCATCCGGCACGACGACCGCGTCCGCGCAGTCGAAGCCGGCGTCGCGCAGGGCGGCGACGGCGATCGGACCGCTCTCGTCCGCGCGCGAGCCCGCGGCCGAGCGGTCCGACACGGTGACGACGGCGGCTCGGGTCATGCCCCCCAGCCTAGGCGCGCGCCCGCCTCACGCGCGGCGCTCGAGCCGCACGATCACCGACTTCGACGTGGGCGTGCCCGAGACGTCGGCGACCGAGTCGAGCGGCACGAGCACGTTCGTCTCGGGGTAGTAGGCGGCGGCGTTCCCCCGCGGGGTGCGGTACGCGACGATGCGGAACTCCTCGGCGCGGCGCTCCTCGATCGTGCCGTCGGGGCGCGTCCACTCCGACACGAGGTCGACGACGTCGTTCTCGGCGAAGCCGAGCGACACGATGTCCTTCGCGTTCACGAGCACCACGCGCCGGCCGCCGTGGATGCCCCGGTACCGGTCGTCCTTGCCGTAGATCGTGGTGTTGTACTGGTCGTGCGAGCGCAGGGTCTGAAGCAGCAGCCGGCCCCGCGGGATCACCGGGTACTCCAGCGGATTCACCGTGAACCGCGCCTTGCCGTCGGCGGTGGCGAAGCGCCGCGCGTCGCGAGGCCCGTTCGGCAGGTGCAGCGTGCGCCCCTTGTCGATGCGCTCCTCGTAGTCGTCGAACCCCGGGATCACGCGCTCGATGTGCGCGCGGATGAGCGCGTAGTCGGCCTCGAGCGCCGCCCAGTCCGCCTGGGGGACGTTGGACGGATGCTGCAGCCCGGCCGGATCCGCCGGCTCGGCCTCTGCGGCACCGTGCTCGGGAAGCCCGTGGTCCGCGTTCACCGCCGTGCTCCCCCGCGCCGCGCCGGTGCTCGAATCAGGCGATGACGCACCATCAGGCACGTTCAGCCCCGAATCCACCTGATTTCGCCTCATCGCCTGATTCGAAGACACGAGCGCGGGGGTCGCAGCCGCCCCTTGGAACACGAGCGCGCTCAGGCGCGCGACGATCGCGACCTCGCTGAGGAGCTCCTCCGACGGCGGGGCGAGGCGGCCCCGAGACGAGTGGACGGCGCCCATCGAGTCCTCGACGGTGACGCGCTGCTCGCGGCCGCCGCGGCGGTCGCGGTCGGTGCGGCCGAGCGTCGGCAGGATCAGCGCGCGGCGGCCGGTGACGACGTGCGATCGGTTGAGCTTCGTCGACACCTGCACGGTGAGCCCGACGCGCTCCATCCCGGCTTCGACCACGGCGGTGTCGGGGGTCGCCGACACGAAGTTGCCGCCCATGCCCATGAAGAAGCGCACCTGGCCGTCGCGCATCGCGCGGATCGCCTGCACCGTGTCGAACCCGTGCTCGCGCGGCGCCTCGAACGCGAACTCGGCGTCGAGCGCGTCGAGGAACGCCGTCGCCGGCTTCTCGTAGATGCCCACGGTGCGATCGCCCTGCACGTTCGAGTGTCCGCGCACCGGGCAGACGCCGGCGCCCGGCCGCCCGATGTTGCCCTGCAGCAGCAGCACGTTGACGATGTCGCGCAGCGTGGCGACCGAGTGCTTGTGCTGCGTCAGCCCCATCGCCCAGCAGACGATCGTGGCCTTCGACGTGCGCACGGCCTCGCCGACGCGGCGCAGCGCCTTTTCGGGAAGGCCTGTGGCGACGACGAGGTCGCGCCACGCAGCATCCGTCATCGCCTGACGGTACGCGTCGAATCCGCTGGTGTGCGCCGCGATGAAGTCGTGGTCGAGCACGCCCTCGCCCGCCGCCTCGGCCTCGAGCAGGTGCTTGCCGATCGCCTGGAACAGCGCCTGATCGCCGCCGAGGCGGATCTGCACGAACTCGTCGGCGAGCTTCGTGCCGCCGAAGGCGACGCCGCGCACGGTCTGCGGGTTCTCGAAGCGCATGAGCCCCGCCTCGGGGAGCGGGTTCACCGCGATGATCGTCGCGCCGCGCTGCTTGGCCTTCTCGAGAGCCGACAGCATGCGCGGGTGGTTGGTGCCGGGGTTCTGGCCGGCGACGATGAGCAGGTCGGCCTCGTGGACGTCCTCGATCGACACCGTGCCCTTGCCGATGCCGATGGTCTCGGTGAGGGCGGATCCGGATGACTCGTGGCACATGTTCGAGCAGTCCGGCAGGTTGTTCGTGCCGATGCCGCGCACGAGTAGCTGGTACAGGAAGGCGGCCTCGTTCGAGGTCCGGCCGGAGGTGTAGAAGACTGCCTCGTCGGGGTCGTCCAGCGCGCGGAGCTCGTCGGCGACGAGGGCGAGCGCGTCGTCCCACGAGATCGGACGGTAGTGCGTCGCACCCTCGTCCCGCACCATGGGGTGCGTCAGCCGCCCCTGCTGACCGAGCCACCAGTCGTCGTGCGCGCGGAGCTCGTCGAGCGAGTGCGCCGCGAAGAACTCCGGCCCGACGCGGCGCAGCGTCGCCTCCTCGGCGACGGCCTTCGCGCCGTTCTCGCAGAACTCCGCGATGTGGCGCTTGTCCTCCTCGGGCCACGCGCAGCCGGGGCAGTCGAAGCCGTCCTTCTGGTTGACGCGCATGAGCGTCTGCACCGAGCGCGCGACGCCCATCTGCTCGTTCGCGATCTCGAGCGCGTGCAGCACCGCCGGCACGCCCACCGCGACTTTCTTGGGTCGCGTCGAGCGCACGCGGGTCTCGTCGATGTCGGCTGTCGGGGGCTTCGTCGCCATGTCTCCAGGCTATGCCTCGCGCGGCACCTCGGGGCCGGTGCGACCGCCCGTGTCCGCCGCGGCTGGGACTACAGCCGGTACAGGTTCCACAGGAACATGGCGGAGCCGTGCGTGCGGAGGGACTGCCACTCTTTCGCGGTGAGGCCGGCCTTGAGGTCTTTCAACGTCTGCTCGACTTTGGCACTGGTGAGCGTGGCCGAGGCGATCTCGTAGACCGCGTCCGCGCATCTCGCCTTCGACTGCCCGCTGCGCTTCATGGTGGCGACCTTCTGAAGCATCTGGTTGTACGACGCCTGGGCACTGCGGATGGAGGCCGCGTAGCTCTTGTCGATGGCGGCCGTCGATCCGAGATCCCGGCTCACGCCGGCACGCAGGGTGAGGACGGCGAGCGTCTGGTTCGGGGTGAGGACGTACGAGGGGAACAGCGAGTCGAAGGTCGCTTCGAGGGGCTTGCCGTCGTAGACGTTCGCGGCCAGCCTGGTCAGGATCTGCGACAGCTGCGCGTCGGTGTAGAACGGCGTGACGATGGTCTTGATCTTGGTGACCAGACTCTGCTGCGGAGTGGCCGTCGCCGCCGCCGCCTGCGTGGGCGGCGCCGCCTGCGCTGCACCGACGGCCGACGTGGTCACGAGAACGACAGAGAGGGCGAGTCCAGCCGCCGCACGAGGGAATCGACGCATGGGCGACATGGTATCCACCCGGCGCACGCGCGTATAGACTCCCCGTCCCATCCGTTCGCCCGCCTCGCGATGCCGCGAGGAACGGATGCCTCCGCCCCGCGCCCAGCCGTCCACCTCCGAGCGGTCAGGGCAGGGCGTCGAGGATCCCCTGCAGCGCCTCCTGGTCGGCCTCGGCTTGCGTCAGCACGTCGCGCGCGGACTCGGCCACCGCCGGATGCGGGTCTCCCTCGAGGATCACCCCGATGAGGGCGATCATGCCCGCGTTCTGGGCCTGGAGGATCTCGGCGAAGCGGCGCTCGGCGTCGGGGTGCTGTGCGTCGACGAAGCCCTGCAGCGTGCTCCACGACGGCATGCCCGGCATCTGCGCGTGGTCGGAACCGTGACCGCCGCACGGCCCCTCGGTGGGAGGTTCGGCCGGGCGCGCGTCAGCCCACGACAGGTACCACGCCCGCAGGTCCTCGAGCTCGTCCTCGTTGCGCGCGGCGACGCCGGTCGCGAAGCCCAGGGCACCGGCCTCGATCCCGTCCTTGCGCAGCAGGGTCTCGGCGAGCTCCTGCTCCTTGACCCGGTAGTAGATCATCGCCTCGACGTAGCAGTAGTCGTCGGCGGTCACCGGCGAGGCCGGCGATGCCGACGCCGAAGGCGGGGCGGACGCCGAGGGCGCAGCATCCGTCTCCGCAGTGAACGCCGAGACGGCGAGCCACACGCCTGCCGCGGCCGTCAGCACGGCGAGCGTCAGCGCGATGACGACGACTGCTCTACGGCGCACGCGGGGCCTTCCGGATCGGGAGCGACCCGCCGGGGTCGGGATGCGTCAGCGCTTGCCGGTGCCGAAGATCCCGCGGATCACCCCACCCAGTATCGTCTGGGTCGACTTCGAGTTGAGAATCTGCTCCATCGGCGACTTCTGAGCCGACCGCGACGTGCGGGTCGTGCCCGCCGTCTTCTTGAGCAGCCGCTCGTACTCCTGCTGCGCCTTCTTGTCGGCAGCGGCACTGGCCTTGTCGGCCGCGGCCTGCTGCTTGTCGATCGCGGCCTTCTGCTTCGCGTACTCGGCATCGGCCTTCGCCTTCGCGAGGGCGGCGTCCTCGGCGGCGGCCGCATCGTCGGCGGCCTTCATCTTGGCCGCGAGCACCTCGCGCGCCGACTCGCGGTCGATCGCCGTGCCGTACTTGGCCCGCAGCGGCGAGGCGTTCACGGCCGCCACGATCGCCGGCTCCGGCGTCGGCGACATGAGCCCCTGCGGTGCGCGCAGCCGCGTCCACGCGACCGGCGTCGGGGCGCCCTTCTCGCTCATCACCGTGACGATCGCCTCGCCCGTGCCGAGCTCCTGCAGCACGCGCTCGAGGTCGTAGCCCGACTTCGGGTAGGTGCCGACCGTCGCGCGCAGCGCCTTGGCGTCGTCGGGGGTGAACGCGCGCAGCGCGTGCTGCACGCGCGAGCCGAGCTGGCCCAGCACGTCGGAGGGCACGTCCTTCGGGGTCTGCGTCACGAAGAACACGCCGACGCCCTTCGACCGGATGAGCCGCACCGTCTGCACGATCGCGGCGAGGAAGTCCTTCGACGCGTCCTTGAACAGCAGGTGCGCCTCGTCGAAGAAGAAGACGAGCTTCGGCTTGTCGGCATCCCCCACCTCCGGGAGGATCTCGAACAGCTCCGCCAGCAGGTACATGAGGAACGTCGAGAACAGCGCCGGCTTGTCGATGACGCCGGGCACCTCGAGCAGGCTGATGACGCCGCGGCCGTCGGGTGCCGTGCGGAGGAAATCGGCCACGTCGAACTCGGGCTCGCCGAAGAACACGTCGGCTCCGGCATCCGCGAAGGTGATGAGCTCGCGCAGGATCACGCCGGCCGTCGCCGCCGACAGCCCGCCGAGCTCCTTGAGCTCGGCCTTGCCCTCGTCGCTCGTGAGGTGCGTGAGCACCGCGCGGAGGTCCGACAGGTCGACGAGCGCGAGGCCGTTCGCGTCCGCGTAGTGGAACACCAGGCCCAGGCTCGACTCCTGCGTGTCGTTGAGCCCCAGCACCTTCGACAGCAGCAGCGGGCCGAAACCCGACACCGTCGCCCGCACCGGCACGCCCTTGCCGACGCCGCCGAGCGCGAAGTACTCGGTGACGGATGCCTCGGGCTTCCAGTCCTGACCGATCGCCCGGGTGCGAGCGAGCAGCTTCTCGCTCGGCTCCCCCGGCGTCGCGACCCCCGACAGGTCGCCCTTGATGTCGGCGGCGAACACGGGCACGCCCTTCGCCGCGAGCTGTTCGGCGAGCCCCTGCAGGGTGCGCGTCTTGCCCGTGCCGGTCGCACCCGCGACGAGCCCGTGGCGGTTCATCATCGGCAACGGGATGCGGATCTGCGCCGACGGAACAGGGTCCCCGTTGAGAAGGGCGCCGAGATCGAGCGTCGGCGTCGTGGCGTCGAACGTGTACCCGGCGGTGATCTTCTCGACCTCTTGCGCGGTGAGCGGGCCGTGTGGCGGTTCCGAGATCGGCGGCTGGGGAGTCTGTGCCCGCGTCGTCGGCTCCGAGGCGGGCGCTCGCGCGGGCCCCTGGGCCGGCGAGCCCGAAGGCTGGCCCGCGTCTGTCGAGGCCGGGGCTTCGGCTGGTGCGGGCACGGATGCGGGTTGTGCGGGTTGTGCAGGTGCGGCGGCGCCGGCGGCGCGGGCCTTCGCGGCGGCGGCCTCGGCAGCGGCGAGCGCCGCCTTGGCCTGCGCGGCCTTCAGCTGGGCCTCGGCGGCCTCGGCTTCGGCGCGGAGCCGTGCGAGCTCCGCCTCGGCGGCGGCCACGGCCGGATCGGTCGCGGTGGGATCGGACGCAGACGGATCGGGCGCGGAGGCGGTCATGCGCTCAGCCTAGCCACGGGCGTTTGGCCGAGGCATCCATCCTCTCCCGCGCCATCGGAACGGCGAACGCCGCCGCCACAAGCAACGCCGCACCGGCGCCGAGGAGAGCGCCGCCGACGGTGTCGCTGAGCCAGTGCGCGTGCAGGTAGGTGCGGCTGAACGCCATCAGCACGACCCATACGGCGCCGACGATCCCGACCCACACGCGCGGGAAGATCACCACCGCGGCGACCGCGATCGTGGCCGCGTTGGCCACATGCCCCGACGGGTATGAACCGTAGTCCGAGACGATGAGGATGTCTTCGGGGCGCACGCGGCCGAAGAGGTGCTTCAGCACCTGCACGCCCGCCGCCGACACGGCCTCGGCGGCGAGGAAGTATGCGGCGGCCCACGGCCGTCGCAGCACGATGAGCGCGATGGCGCAGCCGATCGGCACCGCGAGCACGCCGAACCAGCCGCCGCCCAGGAAGTTCATCACCTGCGAGAAGCCGGTCAGCGCGGGGTGCCAGAGCTCGGCGACGAACAGGTTCCACGCCGTGTCGACGGCGAACGGCTCGTCGCCGCGCGCGAAGATCCACCAGCCGAGCAGGCACGACAGCACCACGAGCCCGGATCCGACCGCCAGGTAGGCGATCACCGGCGTCGCCACGCGCCGCTGGACTGTCGTCATCGCCCCATTCTGCCCGGCGGGCCCCGTGACGCCACCCCCTTGCGGCCCGGCACGCCGCATGCCGGACCTCGGCGACCACCCGCGTCGGCTCGACAGCGAACCCGCCACCGCGGGCACCCGAACCGACGCCATCGGCCGCCCGCACCCGCCCCGGCGACGACGCGCGTCGGCTCGGCGAACGAGAGCGGGCGCGCAGTCGGGATGGCACCGGGTGCTATCGTGCGGTCTCATCGCGAGTGCGAGGAGGCACAGCATGGCATCGGTCGTCGACGTGGTGCGCAGGCTCGTCGCGCCGCTCACGCGGACGCGGGTGTTCCGGCGGGTGATCGGCCCGGTGCTCCTGCCCCCGGTCGAGCGGTTCGTCGCGCGGGTGTCGCACGGACGCGTGCAGCTCAGCGCGCTGCTGGTCCCGTCGCTCGTGCTGCACACGATCGGCGCGAAGTCCGGCGCACCGCGGGACGTCCCCCTCATGTACACGCCCGACGGCCACGGCCGCGCCATCGTCGCCGGCACGAACTTCGCCGGCACGCATCACCCCGCGTGGACGGCGAACCTGCTCGCCCACCCGGACGCCGCGATCACCGTGCGCGGCCGCCGCATGCCCGTGCGCGCGACGCCGGTGCCGCCGTCCGAGCGCGACGCGGTGTGGGCGCGTATCGAGTCCCAGTGGCCCGGCTACCGCAACTACGAGCGGGAGTCCGGGCGCACCGTTCGCCTCTTCCGCCTGCAGCCGGTGCGACCGCAGGCCTGACGCGGGCCGACCCGGGTCAGGGCGCGAGGCGCTCCACCGTGCGCGGGCGCACGATCAGCCACAGCGCCAGCACGCCGACGACCGCGCAGCCCACCATCACCGAGGCCATCGTGGTGGCGGTGATGCCGGCGTCCTTCGCGATCCAGCCGACGAGCGGCGAGATGAGACCCGCGACGCCGAAGTTGGTCGCACCGATGATCGACTGCGCGGTGCCCGCGGCCTTGCCGTGACGGTCGAGCGCGAGCACCTGCACGCACGGGAACGTGAACCCGCACGCGGTCATGAAGAAGAACAGCGGCACGATCGTGCCCCACAGGCCCAGGCCCAGCTGGTCGGTGAGGATGATGACGGATGCTGCGACCACGAGCACTGCGGTCGACCACGCCATGACCCACTGCGGGCCGAACCGCGACGCGAGGCGCGACGCCGTCTGCACGCCGACGACGACGCCCAGCGAGTTGACGGCGAACATGAGGCCGTACTCCTGCGGGGAGAGGCCGTAGCTGAGCTGGAACAGGAACGACGAGCTCGACAGGTACGAGAACAGGCCCGAGAACGTCATGCCGCCGATGATCAGCACACCGATGAACACGCGGTCGCTGAAGACGCTGCGATAGCGCTGCCAGACAGTGGTCGCGCCCTTCTCGTGGCGGCGCGCGGGCGGCAGCGTCTCGGGAAGCAGCACGATCGACGCGATCAGCATGACCGCGCCGTACACGGCGAGCACGACGAAGATGCCGCGCCAGGGCATGACGGCAAGGAGTGCCGAGCCCACGAGCGGCGCGAGCACCGGCGCGACGCCCGAGACCAGCGCCAGACGGGACAGCATGACGACGAGGCGCCGCCCGCCGAACAGGTCGCGGACGATCGCCGCCGCCACGACACCGCCGGCCGCGGCGCCGGCACCCTGCAGCACGCGGGCGACCGAGAGCAGCTCGAGGGTGGGGGCGAGCGCCGCGCAGACGCTCGCGAGGACGTGCAGCGCCGTCACCGACAGCAGCGGGATGCGCCGGCCGACCTTGTCGCTCAGCGGCCCCACGATGAGCTGGCCCAGCGCGAAGCCGATCATCGTGCCCGTGAGGGTCAGCTGGATCATCGCTGCCGTGGTCTGGAAGTCCGCCTCGAGCACCGGGAACGCCGGCAGGTAGAGGTCGATCGTGAACGGACCCAGCGCCGTGAGCGCGCCGAGCAGCACGATGTACAGCACCCGGCGGCGGTGCGGGATCGAGTCACCCGGGTGCAGCACGATCGGCGCAGTGGCCGGGTTGCTCCCGAGCGTGCGGATCGCGCCCGTCGACGAGGGGTGCGGCTGGGGCGCAGCCGGCACCTGGGCGTCGGCGTCGGGCTTCTGCGCGTCAGGCTTCTGGGCTGCGGGCTTCTGAGTGGGGATGGAGGCGGTGTCGAGCAACAGTGGACTTCGTTTCGTGGCGGGGTTCGACGGGGCGGCGTGCGAGAGGGAACGGCGTCGACACCGGCGATGCCGGACTGGGCGCGCGAGGAGAGGAGCGGACCGAGGTGACGCGGGTCGTCCGGCGCTCAAGATCCGCGCCGGGCCCGCACGATCGACCACGAGGTCGAATCGATTCGAGTTCCCATGATAACGGATGCCGCGACCCCGCCCGCAAGCGGTATCCCGCAGCGGTGCGGGCCACTGTCGGCGGTGCCGCTGTCGGCTCCTTCTCAGGGGTCGGACTCATGCACTCGCATAGGATGAGGGCAACCCGCCAGCCGCCTTCACACGGCTCGAGCCGGGCGCCCAGACCCCTGTTCCATCGATTGGCAGAGATCACGAGCATGACCCCGACCTCCGACGAGAAGCGCAAGAGCGGCAATCCGGCCACCCAGGCGAAGATCGACCTCACCGTCAAGCAGCAGCGCGAGCAGAAGCGCCAGGAGAAGCTCGCCGAGTACCAGAGGCAGCTCGCCAAGCGCAAGCGCGGCAAGCTCGTGTGGTGGATCGTCGGCTCGACCGCCGCGGTGCTGGTCGTCGGCGCGATCGTCGCCTCGATCGTCTTCGCTCCCGCCCCCGCCCCCTCGTACGCCCGCGGAAACAGCGACGGCAGCAGCATCGAAGGCGTCGAGACGTTCGAGAACACGGCGAACCACGTCGAGGGCGACGTCGAATACCCCCAGACTCCCCCGGCCGGCGGCGACCACAACGCGTACTGGCTGAACTGCGGCGTGTACACCGAACCGGTGCCGAACGTGAACGCGGTGCACTCGCTCGAGCACGGCGCAGTGTGGGTCACGTACGATCCCGCGCAGGTCTCGGACGACGACGTCGCGAAGCTCGAGGCCGCACTGCCGTCGACCTACACGGTGCTGTCGCCCTATGAGGGCATGGACACCCCCATCGCGCTGAGCGCATGGAACGCCCAGCTCAAGCTCGACTCCGCCGACGACGAGCGCATCGAGGAGTTCATCAAGGCCTACTGGAACAGCACCAGCGCCCCCGAGCCGAACGCGGCCTGCACCGGCGCGTTCGAAGCCCCCGGCAAGAAGTAGGGCCGGGGCATGTCGGACGAGCCCACGACCGGGAACCCCCGGCGGTGGTTCGTCGTCGTGGTCGCGCTCGTCCTGATCGCGGGTCTCGCGTTCGCGGTCGGGCGCTTCTCGACCTTCGGCACGCAGGCCACCGCGTCGGCGCCGGGCACGAATTCGCCCGAGGCCGGGTTCTCCCGCGACATGCAGGTGCACCACGCCCAGGCGATCGAGATGGCGATGAACATCTACCGCAAGACCGATGACGACGAGCTGCGCGTGCTCTCGTACGACATCGCGACCGGCCAGGCCGGCCAGCGCGGCGAGATGTACGACTGGCTCGTGAAGTGGGGACTCTCGCCGTCCGGCGGCCCGATGATGCAGTGGATGGATGCCTCGGACGCGGGCCATGCGCACGGTGGGACGTCCGCCGAGCCGATGACCGACGAAGAGGCCCATGCGGCGATGGGCATGGCGTCCGCGGCCGAGATCGCCGCGCTCAAGGCGGCGACCGGCCAGGAGGCCGACTGCCGGTTCCTCACGCTGATGATCCGTCACCACGAGGGCGCGATCCCGATGGCCGAGGCTCTCCTCGAGCTCGGCACCGACCCGCGCGCCCTCGAGGTCGCGACCGCGATCAAGAACGGCCAGACCGCCGAGATCGACGCGATGCAGTCGATCCAGACGCGTCTCGGCTGCACCGGCTGACCCGGACGCTTCACCCGGTTGACGGATGTGGGGACCCGGCGCATGCGCCGGGTCCCCACATCCGTCTTCTGCCTGTCAGCCTTTCGTGCTGCCCGCGAGCAGTCCCCTGACGAAGAACCGCTGCAGCGAGAAGAACACGATCAGCGGCACGACGAGCGACACGAACGCCCCGGCGGTCAGTCGTTGCCAGTCCTGCCCTCGGGTGCCGATCATCTCTGCGAGCCGCTGCGTGAGCGGCGCGACGTCCTGTGTGCCGCCCGAGAAGATCAGAGCGACGAGCAGGTCGTTCCAGACCCAGAGGAACTGGAAGATCGCCACGGAAGCGATGGCGGGAGTCGCCAACGGGAGCACCACACGGAGGAAGATCTGGCTGTGCGACGCACCGTCGACGCGAGCGGCCTCGATCACTTCTCCCGGGATCTCCGAGATGAAGTTGTGCAGCAGGAAGATCGTCAGCGGCAGCGCGAAGATGGTGTGCGCGATCCACAGCGGCAGATAGTTCTGTGCGGGGATGATCGGCACGACGTCGTGCAGCCACTCCATGCCGGGCTTCAGCCAGATCGAGAACGTCTGCAGCAGCGGCACGAGCGCCATCTGGATCGGCACGATCTGCAGCGCGAAGATCAGGATGAACAGCCAGTTCGAGAACCGGAACTTCATCCACGCGAAGGCGTAGGCCGCCATCGACGCGAACACGAGCGGGAAGATCGTGGCCGGGATCGCGATCGCGAGCGAGTTGACGAAGTACGCACCGAGCTGCGGCGAGGAGCGCGACGGCGACAGCAGGACTTCACGGTAGTTGTCGAGCGTGAACCCGGGGTTCTGGAAGATCGTCCACCAGCCGGTGGTGTCGATGAGCTCCGCGGGACGGAACGACGAGATGAACAGACCGAAGGTCGGGATCGTCCAGAGGACCGCGATGATCAGCGCGGCGATCGTCGCCGTTCGTGAGGTCAGGCGACGCTTGACGCGGGAGGCCTGGGTGCCGGCTCCCGCGGCGTCTTGGTAGGCATCCTTCCCGTCTTCGGTGGGAAGGTCGACCGGAGCCACACTGCTCATCGGATCTCCCTCTGCTTGCGGAGCACGTTGACGTTGTAGATGACGATGGGTAGGACGAGGAGGAACAGGATCACGGCGAGTGCCGAGCCTCTGCCGATCTCACTGGCGCGGAACGCCTGCACGTACATCTCGTTCGCGACGACGCTCGTGTTGAAGTTTCCGCCGGTCATCGTGCGCACGATGTCGAAGACCTTCAGCGTCGCGATCGAGATCGTCGTGACGACCACGACCAGCGAACCGCGGATGCCCGGGACGGTCACGTTGCTGAACCGCTGCCAGGCGTTGGTGCCGTCAAGCTGGGCCGCCTCGATCTGCTCGGTCGGGATGCCCTTGATCGCGGCGCTCAGCACGACCATCGCGAATCCGGTCTGGATCCAGATCATCACGACGATGAGCAGCACGGTGTTGATGGGATCCGTCTGCATCCACTGCACCGGCTCGCCGCCGAAGGCGACCACCAACGCATTCAGCAGGCCGATCTGCTCGCGCCCTGCGGCCTTGTACTCGTACACGAAGCGCCAGATGATGCCGGCGCCCACGAACGAGATCGCCATCGGCATGAAGACGAGCGCCTTGTAGTACTTCTCGCCGCGCGACTTGTCGATCCAGACGGCGTAGAGCAGCCCGAGTCCCGTCGAGAACGTGGGGACGAGGAGCACCCAGATGATGGTGTTGATGAGCGTGCGGATCGCCGCCGGCTGGGTGAACACCCACGCGAAGTTGGTCCAGCTGAAGTTGCCGGAGCTGTCGAGGAACGCGAGCCCGGTCGTGCGGACCGCGGGCCACACCAGGCCGATCGCGAGCAGCGCGACCGCCGGAAGCAGGAACCACGTCAGCTGCCAGTAGTCCCGGCCCTTCTTCGGGGCGCGGTTCATGAGGAAGAGCAGGATGCCGATGATCGCCGCGAACACAGCGAGCCCCATCAGCACCTGAAGGATCTTTCCGATCAGATCGGCGGTCGTCATGTGCGTGCACCTCTCGTCTTCGAGGAGGGGATCGGGGCGGGTCGTGACCCGCCCCGATCCTCACGGATGCGGGATCCGCGCTACTGGGGCCAGCTGGACTCGACCGCGTCGACCGCCTGCTGCGTCGTCGCGTTGCCGGTGACCCAGGCCACGATCTGCTTCCAGAACGAGTCGGCACCGACTGCGCCCGGCATCAGGTCGGAGCCGTCGAACCGGAACGTGGTGTCGGGATCCTGGAGGATCTCCACACCCTGCTTCAGCAGCGGGCTGCCCGCGTTGTCCGGGTCGAGACCCTTGTTCGCACTGATGACGCCGCCGAGGCTCACGCGGTTGTTCGCCCACAGGTCGCTGGAGAGGTAGGCGCGCACCGCCTCGACCTCTTCGGCGTCGCGGAACGCGACGGGGAATTCGCCGCCACCGGTGACCGCCTGACCGGCGCCCGCGTCGACGGGCGGAAGGAGGAAGGCGTAGATGTCACCGTCCGGTGCCACCTCGGTGCCCTCGGGCCAGAACGACGAATAGAAGGTCGCCTGGTGGTGCAGCGAGCATTCGCCGTCGAGGATCGGAAGGCCGGCGTCGCGGAAGTTGGTCGCGACGATCGTCGAGACGTCTCCGAATCCACCGTTGACCATGTCGTCGCTCTTGATGATCTCGCCCACGCCGTCCCACGCCTCGACGATCTGCGGGTCGTTGAAGGGGATGTCGTGCGACACCCACTGGTCGTAGACGTCCGGGCCGGACTGACGCAGCACGTAGTCCTCGATCCAGTCGGTACCCGGCCACCCCGTGGCCTCGGCCGACTCGAAGCCCGCGCACCACGGCTGACGGCCGGTGTCTTCGGCGATCTGCTCCGACAGCGTCATGAGTTCGTCGATGGTCGTGGGGATCTCCCAGCCGTTCTCCTCGAACTCCGACGGCGAGTACCAGACGAAGCCCTTGATGGACGCCATCAGCGGCGCGGCGTAGAACACGTCGTCCACCGTGCCGTAGGTCTTCCAGATCGGGTCCCACCACTTGTCGACGTTCGCCTCGACCGCCTCGGAAGCGGGGATCAGCCAGCCACCGTCAGCCAGACGCTTCACCAGGCCCGGCTGCGGCGTGATGCCGATGTCGGGGGCGTTGCCGCCCTCGGCCAGCACTGCGATCTGCGCCTCGTACTCACCGGAGCCCTGGTAGTCGATGGCGATCCCGGTGCACTCCTCGAAGTCCGCCCAGGACTCCACGAGCGCATCGGCCTCAACCTCGAGGATCGTCCCGGAGATGGTGACCTCGGCACCGTCGAACGTACCGTACTCCTCGTAGTCGGAGCAGTCGGCGTCTCCGCCGCCCCCCTCGATGTCGCCGGTGCAGCCGGCGAGGGCGAGCGCTGCGACCGCCGCTCCCGCTGCTATCGCGATCAGACGACCGCGCTTGTGCACACTCATTCGTCCTCCTCTTTGAGTCGGCGGAGCCTGCCTCTCGGGCTCCGCTCTTACGAGATCGGGAACCGATTCCATGCTCAAACTAGGGGATGCTGCAAGGCCCGCACAATGACCCCTGATCACAACTCGGTAAACCCTGCTATCACGGTGGCGCCTCGCGCACGTTCACGGCACAATGTCCCTGGAACCGGTTCCAGGATCCCGGGCGACGGCGGCGTCCCCGGGAGCGCGAGGAGGACCCGATGGCGGGCATCGCCGACGTTGCGCGGGCGGCAGGCGTCTCGAAGTCGACGGCCTCGCGCGCGCTCACCGGTGCGGGTTACGTCTCGGCGGGCACCCGCCAGCGGGTGAGGGATGCCGCGACCGCCCTGGGCTATGTGCCCACGACGAGCGCCGTGAGCCTGGTGACGGGACGCACCCAGACGGTCGGCGTCGTGATGCCGTCACTCGACCGGTGGTTCTTCGCGCAGGTGCTCGAGGGCATCCAGGATGCGCTGCTCGAGCGCCGGTACGACCTCGCGCTCTACGGCGCGCCGCCCGAATCCGCTGCGCGCCGTGAGATGTTCGAGCATTTCCTCGCCCGCAAGAGGTTCGACGGCCTGATCGCGGTCGGCATCGAGCCCAGCGCACGCGAACTCGAGCGGCTCGTCGCGTTCGGCAAGCCGGTGGTCGCCGTCGGCGGCTACGACGTCGGCACCAACGCCGTCTCGATCGACGACGAGGCCGCCGCGCGCATCGCGACCGATCACCTCCTGGGTCTCGGCCATCGCGAGATCGCCTTCCTCGGCGGCGACCCCGACGGACGCCACACCAGCTTCGGCGACGGCCGGCGTCTGGACGGGTATCTCTCGGCGATGCGCGAGGCCGGGCTCGAGGCATCCACTCGTCATGTCCAGTCCGAGGTGACGATGCCCGGGGGTTACGGCGCCGCCGTCGAACTGCTCGGCGATCGACGCACGCGGCCGACCGCGATCGTCGGGGTGTGCGACGAGGTCGCCGTCGGAGCGATCATCGCGGCGCGGCGCCTCGGCATCCGCGTGCCCGAACGGCTCAGCGTCGTGGGAATCGACGACCACGCGTACGCCGAGATGTTCTCGCTCACGACGCTGCAGCAGCGCCCTCACCAGCAGGGGCGCGCCGCCGTGCAGCTGCTCATGTGGCAGCTCGACGACCCCGACGCCCCCACCCATCGGCTGTACGAGTCGTCGCCGCTGGTGGTCCGCAACTCCACCGCCCCGGTCGACGACGATGCGTCCGCGATCATCGGCGTCGGCCCGCTGGGCACCGCCTGAAGCGTGCCGCGTCAGAGCACGCCGAGGTCGCGGAAGGTGCGCCCCTCCCACGCCACGCGCTCGACCGCCTCCTCCACACCGATCACCGTGCGGAACGTCTCGTCGACGGATGATGCGACCCGCACCAGTTCCGGATCGATCGGAGTGGGCGGCGGACCGGTGACGATCTCTTCGAGCACGCGGGTGAAGGCCCCGGTGCGTTCAAGCGGGGCGAGCAGGTCGACCCCGTCGCGGATGTGCCGGATGAGATCGTCGAGGAGTCCGGTGCGGTCGAACGCGTAGGTGCGTGGCAGCACCGCGCCGTCACGATGGATGTGGAGCGTGTCGAGGGTGTAGACGTACACGAGGAAGCCCCGCGTGCCGCGCACGAGCACGTACGGCTCGTGGCGCTCTGGAGCCGTCACCGCGAGCCCCGCGGCCATCCGCGCTCCCCCGCGCAGCTCGACGACGAGCGACGACGTGTCGTCGGTTTCGATATCGTTCGCGCGGCGGAGGTCGGCGTCGATGCCGACGACATCCTCGGGGACTGCGGCACCGGCGATCGCGAACGCGGTGGCGATCGCGTGCGCGAGCGGATTCGTCGCGACGCCGTCGGCGACGGGTCGCCCGTCGATGACGCGGTGTCCGGCCCATGGCGCCCGCTGCCAGTACTCCTCCGACCGCGACCACAGCCCGACCGCTCCGAAGTGCAGCACCTCTCCGATGACACCGGAAGCCGCGGCATCCGCTGTCGCCGCCACCCCCGCGCTGCCGAGGGACTGGAAGCCGACCTGCACGGCCCGGGTCGCAGCATCCATCGCGCTGACAAGAGCGTGGTGATCAGCGACCGACGCCACCGGCGGCTTCTCGAGCAGCACGTGGGCGCCGCGCGCGAGCGCGAGGCGAGCAAGGCCGGCATGGGTGGGGATCGGGGTGCTGAGCACGACGATGTCGAGCTGCTCGGCATCGATCATCGCGGCGGCATCGACGAACACCCGCGCCGAGGAGGGAACGTCGCCGCCGCCCCGGGGGTCGGCGACGGCGACGAGTTCGAGGTCGGGTGCCGCGTGCACGGCGTCTACGTGGCGGCGCCCGTGGCCGTGGACTCCGGCCACGCCCACGCGGAGGCGTACGGTCACAGCCCCGCCTCGGCGCGCAGCGCGGGAAGGGCCGCCTCGACGGCCATGGCGTCGGCGAGTTCCTCGTCGAGCACGTAGGCCGTGAGCTCGAGGTCGAGCTCCCCGCCTTCGGGAATCGTCCGCGGTTCGTCCCACGCCACGGAAGGCCCGGCGCCGAGGTACTCGGCGAACCGCACGAACCACGGCAAACGCTCTTCACCCTGCGTCAGCACGACGGTCGTCCCGCGCTCGGGGAAAGTGAAGGCGATCCAGGGCGTCGCCGCCCCATGCACGTCGCGCTCGGTGTCGCCGGCGGGGCTGAACACCCGGGCGATCTCGGGGGCGAACCGCCAGAAGATGCCGCCGTACCCGGCGCCGTCGCGCCCGTTCGTCGCCGGAGAGCCGAACGTGATCGCATCGAGCGTCGCCTTGAGGTGACTGCGCCAGCGCAGCGCCCAGCCGTTCGCCAGCTCGGCGGAGCGCAGTTCGCGCACCTCGACGAGCTGCGTCGTGCCGTGTTCGTCGACCCAGCTCAGGCGCTCGTCGAGGGCGTGTCCCTCGATGTGCAGGCGGTCCCGGCGCTGTCGGCCGTGGTTGGGTACCATCACGGATCCCTCGCCGCGGACGTAGGTGCGCCCGCCCCAATAGGACGTGCCGTTGACGTCGGCGATTGCGAGGCTCACACCCAGATGGTGAGGGTGGTCGGTCGGCTCGGTCACGGTGAGCGGGGTTCCGGTTCGCGAGATCACGGCGTCGAGGTACGGCCGCGGCGACAGCACCGAGTCGACGTTGACGCCCTCTTCGTACTGGGCGACGACGGTGGATCCCAGCCGCAGGACCGGACGGGCGGGACCCACCCAGCCGCTGGCGTGGGATGCCGGACCGGAGCTTCGGCGCGCCACGAGGACGGGCCGGTAGAACAGAGGGTGGTCGGCGCTCTCGCCGTCCAATGCTTGACGCATGCGATTCCACGCCTGCCGCCCGATCTCGATCCGCGGGACCGACATGGTCGTCAGCGGCGGGGCGGCGAAACGAGACTGCGGGATGTCGTCGATCCCGACGATGGAGAGTTGTTCGGGCACCTCGACGCCCACCTCGC
The DNA here is from genome assembly GCF_042267145.1 of Microbacterium sp. NPDC056044. Taxonomy (NCBI): domain Bacteria; kingdom Bacillati; phylum Actinomycetota; class Actinomycetes; order Micrococcales; family Microbacteriaceae; genus Microbacterium; species Microbacterium sp. NPDC056044. Next base: position 280,166 of record NZ_JBHJWZ010000003.1, read on the forward strand.
GCAGACGCGACATGAGTCCGAGCGCGACGAGGTCGTTGAAGGCGATGGCGGCGGTGGCCCCGGTCTCGAGGACGGCATCGGCTGCATCGTAGCCCGCCTCCATGCTCGATCCGGCCGGAATGGTGAGGAACTCGAGGTCGGGGTGCTCACGCGAGAGCTCCCCCAGCCCCAGCGCCCGCTGCTCGTTCGCGTAGCTGAGCGCGGGGCCCGCGACGTACGCGATGCGGCGGTGGCCGAAACCTCGCAGGTGCATCCCGAGTTCCTTGACGGCCGTGGTGTAGTCGACCGAGAGCTGCGCCGCGGCGGTGTCGTCGACCCGGCGGTTCACCACCACGACCGGCGTCGTCCGCTGGATGAGGTCGCGCAGCTCGGCGTCCGGCATACGCGGCGACACCAGTACCAGCGCGTCGCATTTGCTGCGCGCCTCGCTCGCGATGTCGGCCTCGACGCCCACCGCCTCGGCGCTGTCGGCGACCAGCACGCGGTAGCCGTCGCGGGCGGCGGCCACGGTGAGTCCCTTCAGCACTCCCTGGAACATCGGGTTCTCGAGATCGGGCACGAGCAACGCGATGGTGTGGCTGCTCCCCCGCACGAGGCTGCGTGCCGCCTCGCTCGGCGAGTAGTTCAGGGCTGCCACCGCGCGATTGACCTTCGCGACGATGGCGGGGTCGACAGTGGCGACGCCGTTGAGGACGCGCGACACGGATGCCTGCGACACACCGGCGTACTGTGCGACCTGCGCCATCGTGATCGGGCGCGACGTTACCTCGCTCAAGGAATCCCCTCCTCTCTCAATCTTGGGCGCCGACGGGCGCGATGGGGCGCATTCGACCGGACGACTTCCGGGCGGCGCTGCCGATCGGACCAGGGCCGGCGGGCGCGCCGCGGCGCGTCCGCCCGGGACCGGACCCCTCATCACTTCGGTCCGGCCCCGGACAGTCCTGGAGACGGCAGGGTCGCGCGCTCGGGTGGCGCGACCCCGATCGCCTGCTAGATCGCGGCGTCGTCGAGCGCCCGCTGCAGCTCCGCGATGAAGCTCGCGGCGGCTTCCTCGGGCGTCACCTCGCCGAACAGCACCCGCTGCGTGTGCTGGTCGATGATCGTCTCGATCGCGCCGCCGCCCGGCGGCGTCGCCGGGGGTGCGTCGCCGACGCGGGGTGCGATCTTGTCGAGGAAGTCGACGACCTCCTGGTTGACCTCGTCGAGCTTCGGCGTGATGTACGCGCGGATCTTGTCGTTGGCCGGCACACCGCGCTCGGCGAGCAGCAGGTCGGCCGCCTCCTCGCTGTTGGCGAGGAAGTCGAGGAACAGCGCGACCTCCGCGGGGTGCTCGGTCTTGGCCGAGGCCGACCAGAACATCGACGGCTTGTAGTACGCGGCCGCGTCTTCGCCCTCGTCGGGGGTCGGCACCATGAGCGGCACCAGGTTCTGGCCGCTCGCGTCACGCAGGGCGGCGACCTGATTCGACCACCACGGCCCGAACGCCGATTGGTTCGTCGCGGTGAAGGACTCGGCGAGGCCGGCCGACTCGCGTTCGATCGTCGCGGACGGCACGGGCGTACCGCCGGCCTCGGTGACGTCGAGCAGGTTCTGCCACCAGGCGGCCAGCGTCTTCTCGCTCGCGGTGACCTCGGGCGAGCCGTCCTCGGCGTACAGCGACTCGCCGTGCTGGCGCAGCCAGTTGTTGAGGCCGCCGTCCTCGAATCCCCACGACTGCGAGCCGACGACCGCGCCGCCGCCGGCGGCCGACACCGACTCGGCGACCTCGTTGAGGTCGTCCCACGACCACGTCTCATCGTCGGGCAGCTCGATGCCGAGGCTGTCCAGTACATCGACGTTCGCCATGTAGGTGTAGGTGTTGATGCCTACCGGAATGCCGTACTGCGTGCCGTCGAGCGCGCCGGTGCCGAGTACCGACTCCGGGAAGTCGCCCGTCGGCAGCTGGTCGCCGAGGGTGCCGAGGTCGAGCAGCACGCCGTTGGCGGCGTACGTCGAGAGCTGCTTCTCGTCCATCTGGATGATGTCGGGGGCGTCGCCCGCGGCCACGGTGGTGGCCAGCTTGTCCCAGTAGCCCGCCCAGTCGGTGTACTGCGGCTCGATGGTGATGTTCTCGTGCTCGGCTTCGAAGGCCGCGATGAGCTCCTCCGTGATCCCGTGGCGGACATCATTGCCCCACCAGGTGAAGCTGAGCGTCACGGGCTCGTCGGACAGGGTCGGTCCGGTGGCGGGGCTTTCCGTCGAACCCGCGCACGCCGTCAGCGCCAGCATCGTCGCTGCGCCGACGGACGTCAGCAGCAACCAGCGCGGTGCGGTTGTGGTGCGTCGCATGTCTTGCATCCTTTCGACCGAAGTCGGTGAGTGGTGTTGGTGCGGTGTGATGAGGGTGGGCCCGGCGGCCCGCGAAGAGGTGCGTGACGCGAGCGTCACTTGATCCCGGTCGTCGCGATCCCCTTGATGAGGAACTTCTGGCCGAACAGGAAGATCAGGAAGATCGGAATGAGCGAGACGACACTCATCGCGAACATCTGGGCGTAGTTGGTGGAGCTCTGAGCGTCCTCGAACGACCGCAGCGCGAGCGGCACGGTGTACAGCTCGGGCTTGGTCAGGAAGATCAGCTGCGAGAAGAAGTCATTCCACGTCCAGATGAAGGTGAAGATCGCGGTCGTCGCGAGCGCGGGCACCATGAGCGGCAGGATGATCTGCACGAATATCCGCGGGTGGCCCGCCCCGTCGATCCGCGCGGCCTCGTCGAGCTCCTTCGGGATGCCCCGGATGAACTGCACCATCAGGAAGATGAAGAACGCGTCGGTCGCGAGCAGCTTCGGCACGATGAGCGGCAGGAACGTGTTGACCCAGCCCAGCTGGGAGAACAGCACGTACTGCGGAACGATGATGACGTGGATCGGGAGCATGATGCTCAGGAGCATCACCGCGAACCAGAACCGCTTGCCGCTGAACGACAGCCGAGCGAACGCGTAGGCCGCCATCGAGCACGACACCAGGTTGCCGACGATGCAGCCGATCACGATCAGCGCCGAATTCCACATGTAGACGTTGAACGGATACGCGAGCGCGTTCCACCCGTCGGTGTAGTTCGAGACCTCGAAGCTGTCGGGGATGATGCTGGGATCGCGGAAGATCTCATCGTTCGGTCGCAGCGAGCTGACGACCATCCAGATCACGGGGTAGAGCATCGCGAGCGCGAGCGCGATGAGCAGCGTGTGGCGCACGACGCTCGCCATGGGCTTGCGGAAGGGGCTGCGCCGGCGGGTGAGCGGCGGGCGACCGGTGACGATCGTCTCTGTCGCGAGCGGGGCCGCCGTGGCGGCGTCGTCAATCTTGGTCATCGTAGAAAACCCAGAATCTCGAGGTCCAGAACATCAGGACGGTCAGAATGCCGATGATGACCAGCAGCAGCCACGCCATGGCCGAGGCGTAGCCCATGTTGTAGTTCGTGAAGCCCTGCTGGTACAGGTACAGCGTGTAGAAGAGCGTCGAGTCCACCGGGCCGCCGGTGCCGCCCGAGACGATGTACGCCTGGGTGAAGGACTGGAACGTGCCGATCAGCTGCAACACCGCGTTGAAGAAGATGATCGGGGTGAGCAGCGGGATCGTGATGCGGAACAGCTGCTGCCGGCGGCTGGCGCCGTCGACGTCCGCCGCCTCGTAGTACATCGTCGGGATCTGCCGGAGACCGGCGAGGAAGATCACCATCGGCGAGCCGAAGGTCCAGACGTTGAGGATCATGAGCGTGCCGAGGGCGGTGTCGGGGTTCGAGATCCACCCCTGCCCCTGGATGCCGAACACCGCGAGCACCTGGTTGACGAGTCCGTCGACGCCGAAGATCTGGCGCCACAGGATCGCGATCGCGACGCTCGCGCCGAGGAGCGACGGCAGGTAGAACGCCGAGCGGTAGAACGCCAGGCCTCGCAGGCCTCGGTCGAGCACGATCGCGAGGAACAGTGCGACGGCGAGCTGCAGCGGCAGCGACACGAACACATACGTGAAGGTGACCTGGAGTGCGGAGTGCAGCCGCTCGTCCTCCCACATGCGGGCGTAGTTCTGGAACCCGATCCACTTCGGCGCGCTGAGAAGGTTGTACCGCGTGAACGAGAGGCCGAACGAGGCGACCATCGGACCCATCGTGATCAGGATCAGCCCGACGAACCAGGGGGCGAGGAAGAGGTAGGCGGCCTTGTTCTGCTTCTTGCCGTCGGCCTTCGCGGACTTGAGCTTGCCGATCTCGCCGATCGCACTCATGCGGACTCCCCGCGTGCGCGGCCCGGGGGCAGCGTTCTGGGTCGGTGCGTCGTCGTCACCGTATCCTCCGGTCTCGTCTTCGAGGGTGAGAATGCGCTTTCTGGAATGCGCTTTCTCATTCTTGCCAGAACGGTGGCGATAGCGCAAGAGGTTCCGCCAAATCAGCACAGAATCGCGCCCAGCCCTCGAGAAAGGGATTTCACGGAATGCCCTGCCTCACGACCCGCGGAAGCCCGCGGACACGACGAAGGCCCCGGATGCCGAGCATCCGGGGCCTTCGCTGAATCGCTGCAGAAGCAGCGCGGGATTACTTGAGGGTAACCGTCGCGCCGGCCTCTTCGAGAGCGGCCTTCGCCTTGTCGGCGGTCTCCTTGTTGGCGCCCTCGAGGACGGCCTTCGGAGCACCGTCGACGACGGCCTTCGCCTCACCCAGGCCGAGCGAGGTGAGCTCGCGGACGACCTTGATGACCTGGATCTTCTTGTCGCCGGCGGCCTCGAGGACGACGTCGAACGAGTCCTTCTCCTCGGCCTCTTCCGGAGCGGCACCGGCGGGGGCACCCGCAGCGGCAACCGCGACCGGGGCGGCGGCGGTGACGTCGAAGGTCTCCTCGAACGCCTTGACGAACTCGCTGAGCTCGATGAGCGTGAGCTCCTTGAACGCGTCGAGCAGCTCCTCAGTGCTGAGCTTTGCCATGATGTTTCTCCTTGATAGTGGTTTGCTATGCCGGGGCCGTTATCAGGCCGCGGACTCCTGCTTCTCGCGCAGCGCGTCGACCGTGCGGACGGCCTTCGACGGAAGCGCATTGAAGACGTATGCCGCCTTGGTCATCGAGGCCTTCATCGCGCCGGCGAGCTTCGCCAGCAGGACTTCACGGCTCTCGAGGTCGGCGAGCTTGTTGACCTCGTCAGCGCTCAGGGGGTTTCCGTCGAAGAAACCGCCCTTGATCACGAGAAGAGGGTGTGCCTTGGCGAAGGCACGGAGACCCTTCGCGACGGAGACCGGGTCACCGTGCACGAATGCGATGGCCGACGGACCCTTGAGGTCGTCGTCCAGCGACGTGATCCCCGCGTTGTTCGCGGCGATCTTGGTCAGCGTGTTCTTCACCACGGCGTATTCCGCGTCCTGACGGATGCTGTTGCGCAGCTCCTTGAGCTGGGCAACCGTCAGACCGCGGTACTCGGTCAGCAGAACGGCGGTCGAGTCCTCGAAGTGCTTCGTGAGCTCGGCGACCGATGCTTCCTTCTGCGCCATGGCCACTCCTTGTGTGAATGAGACGCTCCGCGGTGGCGGGGCGCCGGCCGAAAGCTCCTGGTCATCCTCGTCGCGGCAACAAAAAAGCTCCGGCGCAAGCGCACGGAGCAGGATTCCTGTTGAGGAGAATCGTTCGTGACACCTGCGCGGGCCCCTGCGTTGCAGAGCTTCGATCTCCGCGCGTTCTCACGCACGTCGATGACCAGCGGTCTTCGGCTTCGTCAAGGGTACGTGATGCCGCACGCTTCGCCAAATCGAGCCCCCATTGCGCGAGCCCGCGCGAAGGGGAAGGCTCGGACGCGAGCCCCAGCACGACCGAGTCGCACGACCGCGTCTGTCGAGCGACGGAGAGGACGACGATGTCTGCAAACAGAGCGGTGGCCTACAAGGGCCCCGGCGAGGTCGAGGTCATCGACACCGACTACCCCGAGTTCGAGTTGAAGGACGGGCCCGGCGTCAATCCGGCGAACGTCGGCAGGAAGGTGCCGCACGGCGCGATCCTCAAGACCGTGTCGACGAACATCTGCGGCTCGGACCAGCACATGGTGCGCGGCCGCACGACCGCCCCAGCCGGCCTCGTGCTCGGCCACGAGATCACCGGCGAGGTGGTCGAGGTCGGTCCCGACGTGGAGTTCGTCAAGGTGGGCGACATCGTCTCGGTCCCCTTCAACATCGCGTGCGGCCGCTGCCGCAACTGCAAGGAGGGCAAGACCGGCATCTGCCTCAACGTCAACCCCGACCGGCCCGGCAGCGCCTACGGCTACGTCGACATGGGCGGCTGGGTCGGCGGCCAGGCCGAGTACGTGCTCGTCCCCTACGCGGACTGGAACCTGCTCGTCTTCCCCGATCGCGACCAGGCGCTCGAGAAGATCCTCGACCTCACGATGCTGTCCGACATCTTCCCCACCGGCTTCCACGGCGCCTACACGGCGGGCGTGCGACCCGGGTCGACGGTCTACATCGCGGGCGCCGGCCCCGTCGGGCTCGCCGCGGCCGTCGGCGCGCAGCTGCTGGGCGCGGCGGTCGTCATCGTCGGCGACCTCAACGCCGACCGCCTCGCCCGCGCCCGCTCGTTCGGCTGCGAGACCGTCGACGTGTCGAAGGGCGACCCGAAGGACCAGCTCGAGCAGATCCTCGGGGTACCCGAGGTCGATGCGGGTGTCGACGCCGTCGGCTTCGAGGCGAGAGGACACGGGACGGATGCCTCGCACGAGGCGCCCGCGACCGTGCTCAACTCCCTGATGGACCTGACTGCGGCGGGCGGCGCCCTCGGCATCCCGGGGCTGTATGTCACCGGCGACCCCGGCGGCATCGACGAGGCGGCGAAGGTCGGCTCGCTGTCGCTGCGGCTCGGCCTCGGCTGGGCCAAGTCGCTGTCGTTCACCACCGGGCAGTGCCCGGTCATGCGCTACAACCGGCAGCTCATGATGGCGATCCTCCACGACAAGGTGCACATCGCCGACGCGGTCGGCGCCACCCCGATCGGCCTCGAGGACGCCCCGCAGGGCTACGCGGACTTCGACCAGGGCGCGGCGAAGAAGTACGTGCTCAACCCCAACGGCTACATCAAGACGGCTTGATCGACACGGATGCCTCGGCCCCGAGGCATCCGTCCCGCTAAGAAAGGAACTCCCCATGTCCGTGACCCTCGCAGACGCTCGCCGGGTGATCGAAGCCGCTGAGAAGCGCGCCGACGAGATCGGCCAGCCCATGAACATCGCCGTCGTCGACGCCGGCGGGAACCTCGTCGCCCACGTGCGCCAGGACGGTGCTTGGATCGGCAGCATCGAGATCTCGATCAGCAAGGCGTGGACGTCGAAGGCCTTCGACATCTCCACGAAGGACCTCGGCGACAACTCGCAGCCGACGCAGCAGTTCTTCGGCATCCACACGACCAACGCCCACGGGCGCGGTGTCGCGATCTTCGCCGGCGGCGTGCCGCTGAGCCGCGACGGCAAGGTGGTCGGGGCGGTCGGCGTCAGCGGAGGCTCCGGCGAGCAGGACCAGACGGTGGCGGAGGCGGGCGCCGCGGCGTTCTGACGACGGCCAGGACGTCTCGCTCGGCGGTCAGGAGCGCCAGGGGCAGAGGTCGACTTTGTGGCCGTCGGCGTCGGCCAGCGTCCACCACTCCGGCGCGTGCGAGTCGTCGACGACGACGCCGCCCGCGGCCAGCGCGGCGTCGAGCCGCTTCTCGATGACGTCGCGCGGACCGTTGACGTCGAGATGCGAGCGGCCGCGCAGCGGCTTGTCGACCGGCTGGAACCAGATGAGCGGGCCGCGGCCGTCCTTGTCGAACAGCACGCCCTCGCGCACTTCCGAGAAGCCGGTCGCCGCCTTCCAGAACGGCACGACCGCACCGGGGTCGGGCGTGGCGAGCGCGAGCATGACGTCGAGCATGCGCCCGGTCTCGGCCGGGATGTCGAGCTCCTGCGCGGCCTGCGAGATCTGCGCGGCGAGCGCCGCATCCTTGCGTGTCAGTCCGCCCGCGGAGTGCGTCATGAGCCGCACGCGCACGCTGGTGTAGCGGACGTCCACGTCGGGATGGTGGTCGGCGGCCTCGGCCAGCTCGGCGATCGCCCCGAACAGCTGCGCCCCGACTGCGAACGTGCCCGTGCGGAACAGCGCGAACGCCCCCGTCACGCGCGGGTGCCAGTCCTCGACCCCGGGCATGCCGCGGAACTCGTCTCTCGTGATGGTCTCCATGCCCCCGAGGATGCCACCGTCCCCGCCCGCCGCAACCCCCCTTGCGTGCCACCGACGCGCGTCGCAGGCGGCGGATGTCTCAGCGGCGGCGTAGCCTCGAAGGGTGATTCCCGAGCACTCCGTCGCGCGCCCGTCCGGGCTCGCGGCGCAGGCACCGGAGGTCGCCGCCCGCATCGTGGCGGACTCGCGCGACCGGGTGGCCTGGGTGCGCGCCCGCTCGCGGGGCATCACCGCGACGGATGTCGCGACCCTGACCTCCGACAAGGCGATCGCCCGCGCGGCCGACGCCAAGCTGCTCGGCTCGGGCTTCTCGGGCAACGCGTACACCGCGCACGGACGCGCCCGCGAGCCCGAGATCGCCGCGTGGGTCGCGGCGACCCACGGCATCCAGCCGTCGTCGGCCCTCTTCCACGCGGTCGTCGAGAAGCGCCACCTCGCGACCCCGGACGGCATCGCGGTGGACGCGGCGGGCCGCATCACCCTCGCCGAGATCAAGACGACGAACAAGGCGTGGCGCAGCATCCCGCGCGGCTACCTCCGCCAGGTGTGGTGGCAGCAGCACGTGCTCGGCGCCGAGCGCACCCTCGTGGCCTGGGAGCAGCACGACGGCTTCGTGCCCGTCGGCGACGAACCCCGCTGCGCGTGGGTCGAGCGCGACGACGCCGAGATCGCGAAGCTCGTGCGCCTCGCGACCGCCCTCATCGACGAGCTCTACCTGCGGACGATGCGGGCACGCCAGGAGCCGGAACGGATGCCTCGTCCTCCGGCCGCGCCGCGCGAACCGTTCCGCGCACTCGCTCTCGCCGACTGACCGCTCACGCCGCAAGCCCGCATTCACCGGATCGTGGTGACACGCCGGTTCTCGGCATCCCACACCCGCGCGCCCGTCGCCTGCCCGCTGAGGTGCGGGGCTCTGATCGTGCGCATCGCCGTCGCCAGCCGCACCGCGGTGAGGCCTCGCGCCAGCGTGATGTGCGGCGTCCAGTGATCGACGCCGGTGTTCGAGTAGCGCGGCTCCGGCCTGCCGGCGAGCTCGGCGACCGCGCGGTGCACGGCCAGCAGGGCGGAGCTCACGATCACCTGCCGCGCGAGCACGTACCGATCCCGGTGGCCGAGGAGCAGGACTCCCCCGAGATCCAGCCCGACGGGAAGCATCTCGGCGAGACCGGCGAACACGGCAGGATCCAGCCGCTCTCGCACCGCGAGCGTGACATGCGGGCGGTTGCTCGGCGCCGGGTTGCGCCCCGAGCTCGGCAGGTCCGCCCCGAGCAGGCGGTCCCAGTCCTCCCGGACGGCACGGTCGATCTCGGCATCCGGGATCAGTTCGACGCTGAACACGCCTCCATCCTCCGCTGCGCAGGGCCTCGTCGCACGGCGGAATCCGTCACCGCGCCTGGCCCGACACCTCGATCCTCGCCTCCTCCACCGCCGCCGCCTCGGCGTCGCCGTCGGCCGGTGCCCCGTCCGCTTCGTCGTCGCCGATCCCCGCGGCCTCGATCTCGGCACCGGCCGCCTCGGCGTCCCACCCGGGTTTCGGCACCGAGTCGATGAGCAGCCGCGTGTACTCGTGCTGCGGGGAGGCGAGGAGCTCCACCGTGCGCCCGCGCTCGACGATCTCGCCGCGGCGCATCACGACGGTCTCGTCGCACACGCGCCTGACGACAGCGAGGTCGTGGCTGATGAAGAGCACGGTGAGCCCGCGCTCCCGCCGGATGCGGTCGACCAGGTCGAGCACCTGCGCCTGCACCGAGACGTCGAGCGCGCTCGTCGCCTCGTCCATCACGAGGACGTCCGGCTCGATCGCGAGGGCACGGGCGATCGCGACGCGCTGCCGCTGACCGCCGGAGAGGGTCCGCGGCCGCGCGGCGGCGTGCTTCTCCCCCAGTCCGACCTGGGCGAGCAGGTCGACCACCCGCGACCGCGCCTCGGTCGCGCTCAGCCGGGTGTGCAGGCGCAGGGCGTCCTCGATCGCCCGCCCGGCGGTGATGCGCGGGTCGAGCGACAGGTACGGGTCCTGGAACACCATCTGCACACTCCGCGCGTGGGCGAGCCGTTCGCGCCGGTTGCGAGGCACCGCCGTGCGCTCGCGGCCGTCGATGCGGATGTCGCCCGCGTCGGCGGCCTCGAGCCCCACGATCATGCGCGCGAGCGTCGACTTGCCCGACCCGGACTCCCCCACCACACCGAGCGCGCCGCCCCGCGGCACCGCGACCGACGCGTCGATCACCGCGCGCACCGCCTCTTTGCCCCGGCGCACATACGTCTTCGACACCCCGGCGGCCTCGAGCATCGGCGCTGCGGCAGTCGCCACGGCCGCGGCATGCGTTGCCGTGTCGTCGCGCACAGAATCGGAGATTTCCGACGACACGCCGGCGGTTGGATGCTGCGCCCCGGCGTGTTCTGCAGAACCGCCGATTCTGTGACCCGCGGTGGCACCGGGGGCGGCGCCGGTGAGGGTGGGGGTCGCGGCGACGAGGCGCCGGGTGTACTCGTCGCGCGGGTCGCGCAGCACGTCGTGTGCGCGGCCCTGTTCGACGATCCGGCCGCCGCTCATGACATAGACGCGGTCGCAGAGCGAGGCGGCGAGGTTGAGGTCGTGCGTGATGAAGAGCATGCCCATGCCGCGGCTCGCGCGCTGCTCGGCGAGCACGCCGATGATCTCGGCCTGCGTCGTGACGTCGAGCGCCGTCGTCGGCTCGTCGCACACGAGGAGCTTCGGCGACGTCGTCAGGGCTCCCGCGATCATGACGCGCTGCAGCATGCCGCCCGAGAACTCGTGCGGGTACTGGCGAAGGTGGTCCGCGGGGCGCGGCAGGCGCACCGCCTCGAGCAGGTCGACGGCGCGGGCTTGCGCAGCATCCGTCGACCATCCCTCTGCGAGCCGCAGCGCCTCCGTGAGGTGATCGCCGATGGTGCGCATCGGATTGATGCCCGCACGCGGATCCTGGAAGATCATCGCCGCGCCGTGGCGGCGCAGCTGCCGGAGTTCGGGCGCGGGGGCGGTGAGCACTCGGGCCCCGTCGAGCACGACCTCGCCGGTGATCGTGGAACGGTCGGGAACGAGCCCCAGCACCGTGCGGGCGGTCAGCGACTTGCCCGACCCGGACTCGCCGACGAGGCCGACGGTCTCGCCGGCGGCGACCGACAACGAGATGCCGTGCAGCAACCGGGTGCCGTCGGGCAGGTCGAGGGTGAGGTCGCGGATCTCGAGCAGGGCCGGGTTCGGTGCGTCCGGCGCGGCCGCCGGATCAACGACGGTCTCGGTTGCGGTCATGCCGGGATCTCCCCACCGATGCGGTCGGAGAGCTCTTCCCCGATGATGTTGACGGCCACGACGACCACGACGACGGCGACCGCCGGCACGATCGCGGGAAGGAAGTGCCCGCCGATGAGCCCGGCCTGCGCCTCGTTGATCATGGCGCCCCAGTCGGCGGTGGGCGGCTGCACGCCCAGGCCGAGGAACGACAGGGCAGCGAGCTCGGCGAGCACGTACCCGAAGTTGAGCGTCGACTGCGCCCCCACGATGGGCGTGACGTTCGGCAGCACGCGCCGCAGCGCGATCCACGCGCCGCCGAAGCCCTGCACGCGATACGCCGCGACGTAGGGCCTCGTGCGCTCGGCCGCGATGAGCGAGCGGGTCAGGCGCGCGACGAACGGGGCGTAGGCGATGCTCATCGCGATGACGGGAGCGACCAGCCCCTTGCCGAAGAGCGCGACCGCCATGATCGCGATGAGCAGGGACGGGAAGGCGAACAGCACGTCGAACAGGCGACCGAGCACGGAGTCGACCCAGCCGCCGCGCCAGCCGGCGACGAGACCGAGGAGGATGCCGAGCACCGTCGACGCGATCACCACGAGGAGCGGCCCGAGCAGGGCCGTGCGCGCACCGTAGATGAGGCGGCTCAAAGTGTCGCGGCCGAGACCGTCGGTTCCCAGCCAGTGCGCGGCGCTCGGCGGCGCGTTCACCGCGGCGAAGTCGACGGCGTCGGGGTTGTACGGCGCGAGGAACGGCGCGAAGATCGCGGCCAGCGTCATCGCGGCGAGGACGCCGAGTGCGATCGCGAAGGTCAGGCTGGTGCGGGGCAGCCGCGGCGCACGGAGCACCTTGACGGCGAGTGTGGGTGTGGTCGTCATCGGGCACCGGCTCCGGCAGCGGATCGGGGATCGATCCAGGGTTCGAGGACGTCGATCACGGCGTTCACGAGCACGAACGCGGTGACGACGAGGAGGACGATCGCCTGCACGACCGGGAAGTCGAGGCGGTCGACCGACTGCACGAGCAGCGAGCCCATGCCGGCGAGGCCGAACGCCGCCTCGACGATGGAACTGGCGACCAGGAGACCGGCCACCAGCATCCCGCTCACCGTCAGGATCGGCCCGACGGCGTTGCGGAACACGTGACGGCGGATCACGGTGCCGCGCTTGATGCCGCGGCTGATCGCGACCTCGACGTGCTCACGGTCCAGCTGGTCGATCATCGACGAACGCGTCACCTTGCCCACCAGCACGACGAAGACGATCGCGAGGGCGATCGAGGGCAGCACCAGGTGGTAGACCGTGTCCCAGAAGCCCTCGCCCGACCCGAACGACGGGAACCAGCCGAGCTGCACCGCGAACACCGCGATGAGCACGATCGATCCGACGAACGACGGGACGGCGCCGAGCACGGTGAGCCCGATGAGGATCGAGCGATCGGCGATACGACCGCGGTACAGCGCGGCGATCGCGCCGGCGATGAGGCCGACGACCGCGATCATCGTGCCCGCCATCACGACGAGGCCGAGGGTGACGGGCAGCCGCTCGCCGAGCACGACGGTGACATCCTGCCGGTACTGCAGCGAGCGGCCGAGGTCGCCCTGCAGGAGTCCCGCCACCCAGTTCAGGTACTGCTGCCACGGCGGCAGGTCGAGGCCGTACTGCGCAGTGACCTGAGCCACCGCCTCGGGGCTGGGCTTGCGCCCCCGCAGCAGGAACGCCACCGGGTCGCCGGGCACCAGGAAGCGCGAGAAGAACACCAGCACGGACGCCAGGAACAGCGTGAGCAGCAAGCCGCCGAGCTTGCCGGCGATCCGGCGGACGGTGATCATCGCTCCCCCGTTCCCTCCGGATCGACGCCGAGCCGGGCCGGGCCCGGCGGCGACCGCCGGACCCGCGCTCACGTCAACGGGAGCCAATGGTCGCCGCCCATGGGTAGTACATGAACGCCACGGACGGGGCGACCCCGGTCACCCGGTCGCCGAGGAACAGCGTCATCGGGCCCTGGAACAGCGGCAGCCACGGCAGCTGCTCGTTCGCGATGCGCTGCGCCTGCGCCGTGACCTCGCTGCGCGCGGCCGGGTCGTCGATCGTGACCGCCTCGTTCACGAGGGCGTCGAACTCGGGGTCGCTCCAGTTGCCGTAGTTGCTGAACTCTCCCGTGCGCAGCACGCTGTACATCTCGAGCGGGTCCGGGCTCGACAGGTACCACGAGGTGTAGAAGAGGTCGATGCCCTCGCGCGCGCTCGGGTCGGAGAACAGCGCGGTGTACGCGCTCGGGCTCACCGTCTCGATGGTCGCCGTGAGGCCGATCGACTGCGCGGCGGCGGCGGCGCCCTGCGAGATGACGGTGAAGTCGTTGCTGATCGGCGCGGTGGCGATCACGATCTCCTCACCCGCGACGCCCGCCTCGTCGATGAGCTTCTTGGCCGCTTCGATGTCGTGCGGGTACTCCTCCAGCCCGTCGAACGCCTCCTTCAGACCCGCGTCGCTCGCGCCGACCCACACCGACTCGGTGGTGAGCGCGTTCGTGACCTCGCCGTAGCCCTTGGCCGCAGCATCCAGGATCCCCTGCCGGTCCATCGCCATGAGCAGCGCGCGGCGCACGCGCTCATCGCCGAGCGGACCTTCGAGGTTGTTCACGATGAGGCTGCCGACCGCGGTGTTGAGGCCGAAGTACATGTCGCCCTCGCCGGAGTCCTGCAGCTGCCCGATCGCGTCGGCCGGGATCATCCACCCGCCGTCGACCTCACCGGACTTCAGCGCGTTGACACGCGCGTTCGGGTCGGTCATGAAGAGGATGTCGACCTCGCCGGCCTTGGCGCGCAGCGTGTCGTCCCAGTAGCCGTCGTAGCGGGTGAGCGTGACCGACTCCCCCGACTTCCACTCGGTGAGCGCGAAGGGGCCGGTGCAGTTGACGAGCCCCGTCGAGTTGCCGTAGTCGGCGCCCTTCTCGGCCAGTGTCGCCGCGGACTCGATGACACCGGCGGACCCGCCCATCGCGAGGTTGAACTGCGAGTCGGGGCCGTTCATCGTCACCGTGACCTGCCGGTCGCCGGTCTGCTCGATCGCGGCGACGTTCTGGTACACCGAGTACCACGACGAGCCCACCTCGGGGTCCAGGTGCCGGCTCATCGAGGCCACGGCGTCGGCCGCCGTCAGCGACGTGCCGTCGTGGAAGGTGACGCCGTCGCGGATCGTGTAGACCCACGTCTCGGGTGTCGGGTGCTCGAACGCCTCGGCGAGCCCCGGCGACAGCGTGAAATCGGGGTTCAGCCGCAGCAGCGACTCGCAGACGTTCGCGAGCACCTGGTTGTCGGCGTAGTCGAACGCGTACGCGTAGTCGAGCGAGTACGGCTCGGAGTAGCTCACCCACGAGTACGAGTCGATGTCGCCCGACGGCGCGGCCGTCTGGGCGGTGTACTCCCACTCGGGGGCTGCGGTGGCGTCGGGGCTCGACGTGTCGGCGCTGCACGCGGACAGGACGAGCGCGCCGGCCACGCCGACGCCCGCGAACGCGAGCAGGCGACGGGCGGTGCGTCGGGTGCGGATCATGGTGCTCCTCGGTGTCTGACGACGGTGTCGGGTGGCGGAGAAGGAAACTCAGGACGGGACGGATGCTGCGGCCTCGGCGTCGGCGTCGGCGTCCGCATCGGCGTCGACGCGCGAGAAGACGCGCTCTCCGTCGATCCAGGTCGAGGCGACGTGGCAGAGGTAGAGGTCTTCGGCGGGGACGGTGAACGGGTTCGGCTCGACGACGACGAGGTTCGCGAGGTAGCCGGCGCGGACGTAACCGGTGTCGTGGTCGCGGTGGTTCACGTACGCGGTGCCCGACGTGTAGGCGGCGAGCGCGGTGGCGAGGTCGAGGCGCTGGTGGGGGCCACCCAGCGGCTCGTCGTCGGACAGCGGGGCGACGCGGTTGACGGCGATGTGGACGCCCGCGAGCGGATCCGCGCTCGAGACCGGCCAGTCGCTGCCGCCCGCGAGGCGCACCCCGGCCCGCTGCAGATCGCCGAACGGGTACTGGCGCGATGCGGCGGACTCGGCGAGGAACGGCAGCGTGAGCTCGTCCATCTGGTCCTCGTGGCACGCCCACAGGGGCTGCATGTTGGCCACGGCGCCGGCCGCGGCGAAGCGCGGCACGTCGGCCGCGTCGACCACCTGGATGTGGGCGAGGTGGTGGCGCCCGTCGGTCGCGCCGTTGACCTCCGCCGCCGCCTCGACCGCGTCGAGCGCTTCGCGCACGGCCCGGTCGCCGAGAGCGTGGAAGTGCAGCTGGAAGCCCGCGGCATCGGCGGCGATGGCGTACTCGCGCAGGCGCTCGGACGGGATGAACGACAGGCCGCGGTTGTCGGTCGAGTGGCCGTGCCCGTCGCGGTACGGCTCGAGCATGGCGGCCGTGTGGTTCTCGGCGACGCCGTCGACCATGAACTTGATCGAGCCCAGCGAGAAGCGGTCCTCGCGCCCGAGCGCGGCGACCTCGTCGCGCGTGCGGATCATCCCTTCGAGCTGTTCGATCCCCTCACCGCGCTCCCACCACTGCGCCCCGACGACGTGGGCCTTGAGCGTTCCCTCGGCGAGGGCGCGGCGGTAGGAGGCGAGCCCGCCGGGGATCCCGGGGAAGTTTCCGACGAGGGCGTCCTGCCAGCCCGTGATGCCCTGCGCGATGAGGTCGTCCTGCGCGCGCAGCAGCCCCGCGTAGGCGAGGTCTTCCGAGACCTTCGGGCGCGCCTCTGCGAACAGGTCGGCTGCGCCCTCGTGGAAGGTGCCCGCCGGGAACCCGTCGGTCTCGCGCTCGATGCGCCCGTCGGCGGGGTCGGCCGTGGCCGCGTCGACGCCGGCCGCGCGCATCGCGGCGGTGTTCGCCCACGCGGAGTGGTGGTCGCGGCTCGCGAGCAGCACCGGGCGGTCGGGCACGATCGCGTCGAGCGCGCCGCGCAGCGGAGCCCCGCCCGCGAAGTGGTCCATCGACCATCCGCCGCCCACGATCCACTCGACGTCGGGGTTCTCGGCGGCGTAGCGCGCGATCGTGGCGAGCGTGTCGGCCGCGTCCTCCGAGCCGGTGAGGTTGCACTGCAGCAGCTCGACGCCGCCCGACATCGGGTGCACGTGGGCGTCCTGGAACCCCGGAGCGAGCAGCGCCCCCGCGAGGTCGACGACCTCGGTGTCGGGACCGATGAACACGGATGCCTCGTCCTCGGCGCACACCGCCGCGATGCGCCCGTCCCGCACGGCGACGGCCACGTCGCTGAGTGCCTCGGCGCTTCCCGCACGAACGAGGTCGGAGCTGAACAGCGCGCCTCGGATGAACACGGTGTCTGCGTACGGGGTGTCTGCATCTGCAGGAACGGCAGCGGCCACGGGACCTCTCCTTCGTCGTCGAACGGGTCGCTTGACGATAGACCGCTGTCATCGCTTCTGTCAACAGTGTTGACAGAAGCGATGACACACCGACTAGGCTCGGGACGTCACGACGCCGAGACAAGGGGTGCGTGGCACGATGGACGCGACGGCGAAAGCAGGGATCATGGCGGCACGCACCGGGGCGACGCCCGAGAAGCCGGGCGCGAAGCGCCTGGACCGGGCCACGATCATCGCGGCCGGTCTCGAGCTCGCAGAGACGACCGGCTCCCCCTCTCTCTCGATCCGCGACCTCGGCGCGAAGCTCGGCACCGATCCGACCGCCGTCTACCGCCACTTCCGCGGCAAGGAAGAGCTGATGAGCGCGCTGCTCGACGAGCTCACCCTGCGGAGCCTCGCCGCCGTCACTGCCGACCCCGAGGAGTGGCAGGAGCGCCTCCGCCAGCTCGCCTCGGCGACACTGACCGAGTTCGCCCGCTACCCCGCGGTGGGGCAGGAGGCGATCGTGCTCACCACGCACGGACCCGGAGAGCTCGACGCCATCGAGTTCATGCTCGACGCCTTCGCGCGCGCCGGCCTCACCGGCGACGCCCTGGTGCAGCACTACGCGCTGATGGCGACCCACGTGCTCTCGATCGCCGCGGGCGTCGCCCGCGCGCGTGCCGAGCGCACGACCACCGCGACCGCGGACTCCAGCCCCTGGTTCGAGGGCCCGCTGCTCGTCGACCCGATCAAGCACCCGCACATCGCGCAGATGTCCGCGCAGCTCCTGGACCTGAAGGACCGCGAGCTCTTCATGCTCGGCGTCGAGGCAGTGATCCGCTCCGCCGAGCGCGCCGCCCGCTCGACCTGACGCGCCCCGGGCGGCAGCATCCACCCCACCGCTCGTTCACATCACGTGCTCTCACCGAGCGCACGCGTTACGCACGCACACGACGGGTGGTCTCGGTGACAGCACGCGATGTGAACATCGGGGTCACGGGCGCGGCGGGGTGATCCCGAACGCGGCGAGGCGACGACCGAGCGCATCCGGCGTCAGGATGTGCGAGGCCTCGGCGCGGACGAAGCGACGCTGGGTCGTTCCGCGGATCCAGTCCTCGCGGCGCTTCTCTTCGAGAAGCACCTGCTTGACCGTCTTTCCCGACGCGAGCGCGAGTTCTTCGTATTTGCCCATGCCGTCGAACTCGTAGAAGCTCCGCACCTCCTCGAGGCCGATGTCGACGCGGAAGGTCCGCCCGTCCGGGCCGGGCACCAGCACCTGGAGCCGTAGCTCACGGAATCCGAGACGACTCAGCTGCAGTCGGCTCACGGCCTCCCCGGGAGACTCCGAGCGGCCATCGGCGAAGCGGATCACCGCTTCGGCCTGTCGAACGCCCCGGCAGCCGCGCGCGGCCTGGCATCTGTGCAGCATCCGCTCGCGCCACGCTTCCGCGGCGCGCTCGTCGTACTCGGATCCGCGCATCGCCTCCCGCCGCAGCGCGGCATCGGCCACGGCGACCGCCGCCTCCATGCTGAGGGTGCGCACTAAGTCGAAGACGGTGCGATCCAGCGTTGTGCATCGGATGCCGTTGACCACCGTGATGTCGCCGCCGGGAAGCAGATCGGCATGGTGTTGCAGCCCCACGCGGCCGGATCCCCGTCGCGCTTCGGGCTTGAGGAGGTGGACTGCCGACGGCGTGTGCCGATACAGGGGCAACTCCGCCAGAACCCCGGCCGACTCGTGGGAGGCGACGCCGCCGCCGTCGCGCATCTCCGCGACGGCGGCGCACACCTCGAGGAGGTGACGCGACTCCGGCCAGAGATCCTCCCAGAGCTTCGCCCCGACATATCGGTTGCGCTGCAGCCGCCGCAACTCCCCTCGCACCACCGCGTCACCGATCGCCCGCGCGGTCATGCCGCGCGCGCGCAATTGGTCGCGGGTGCGCACGGCGGCCATGGCCTGCTCGAAGGTCAGGTGGTGCGGCACACGCCTCAGCCTGCCCGGGCGACGCCCCGGACGCTCGACCGCCCCCGCAACCTGTGCGCTACTCGTCCCCCCACCGACATGTGGAGGAAGGGATGCCGCGGGTCGCAGCATCCGTCCCCCATCACTCGTTCACATCACGTGGTCTCGCCGAGCGCATGCGTTGCGAACGCACACGCCGGGTGATCTCGGTGAGAGCACCCGATGTGAACGCCAGACGGGGAGACCGGGCCGATAGTTGACGCACGTCAACCATTGACGTATAGTTGACTCAAATCAACTGTTGACTCGCGTCAACTTTCTTACGCGCCGATGCCGCCGCGAAACCACCACTCCTCGTTTCTAAGGACTCCTATGGCCACGTCCACCCCCGCGACCGGGTCGGTCGCCACCCAAGCCGCTGGCAGCAGAATCAGCACCGACGAGAAGCGCCGGCACCGCAAGATCCTGCAGGCGCTCACCGGCCTGCTGCTCGGCATGTTCGTGTCGATGCTCGCGTCGACCGTCGTGTCGACGTCGCTCCCCGTCATCGTCCACGACCTGGGCGGCGACCAGGCGGCGTTCACGTGGGTCGTCACCGCGACCCTGCTGACCACCGCGATCTCGACCCCGATCTGGGGCAAGCTCGCCGACCTCTTCAACCGCAAGCTGCTCATCCAGATCGCGATCGTGATCTTCGTGCTCGCCACCGCGGCCGCCGGCTTCTCGCAGGACCCCGGCACGCTCATCGCCTTCCGCGCGGTGCAGGGCATCGGCGCCGGCGGTCTGGCGGCGCTCAGCCAGGTCATCATGGCCGACATCATCAGCCCGCGCGAGCGCGGCCGGTACATGGGCCTGTTCGGCGCGGTCATGGCGGTCGCGACCGTCGGCGGCCCGCTCCTCGGCGGCTTCATCACCGACACGATCGACTGGCGCTGGAACTTCTTCATCGCGCTGCCGTTCGCCGTCGCCGCCCTCATCATCATGCAGCGGACGCTCCACCTGCCGCCGCGCCCCAAGAAGAAGGCGCGCATCGACTACTTCGGCATCGTGCTGCTGTCGACGGCCGTCTCGCTGCTGCTCATCTGGGTCACCAACGCGGGCAAGGACTACGACTGGTGGAGCACCGAGACCATCCTGATGGTCGGCGGCGCGCTCCTGGCAGCCGTGCTCTTCGTGATCGTCGAGCTGCGCTCGAAGGAGCCGCTCATCCCCCTCACGATGTTCCGCAACCGCACTTTCACGCTCGCGGTCATCGCGTCGATCTCGATCGGCATCGCGATGTTCGGCACCTCGGTGTTCCTCAGCCAGTACATGCAGCTGGCGCGCGGCGCGACCCCGACCGAGGCGGGTCTGATGACGATCCCGATGATCGGCGGACTCCTGCTCGCCTCGATCGTGATCGGCGGTCTCGTGACCCGCACCGGGCACTGGAAGCCGTACCTGATCGTGGGCGGCGTGCTCCTGATCGCCGGCTCGTACCTGCTGTCGACCATCCACTACGACACGAACTTCGTGCTGGTCTCGCTGTACATGTTCCTGCTCGGCGCGGGCGTCGGCATGACGATGCAGAACCTCGTGCTCATCGTGCAGAACACCTCCAAGCCGTCGGAGATCGGCGTCGCGAGCTCGGGAGTCACGTTCTTCCGCAGCCTGGGCGGCACGATCGGCGTCTCGGTGATGGGCGCGGCGCTCGCGACCTCGGCGACGAACCTGTTCACCGACCGCAAGGACGACATCGGCGCCGCGCTCATGGCGCTCGGCGAGAAGGGCGCGGCCATCGGCCAGCAGCTCGCATCGGGCACCATCCCGCAGGTCTCGGCGCTGCCAGAGTCGATCCGCGTGATCGTCGAGGACATCTACGCCCAGGCCATCGCCCACTCGTTCCTGATCGCCGTGCCGCTGGCCGTGGTCAGCCTCATCGCGATCATCTTCCTGCCCAACAAGCCGCTCACCCGAATGACCACGAGTGAGCGCGTGCAGGCGAGCGAGGCCGACCTCGCGACCGTCTCGGTCGCCGAGGGCATGGAGACGCTCGCACCGGCCGGCACGGATGCGGACACGGATGCTGCGGCCCCGGCCGCAGACGCCGCGGACGAGGCATCCGTCACCCGACGCTAATGTCGAACATGATGACCTCCGACGACACTCGAGCGGCGCGCACCGAGGCGGTGCGCGCCCTCGAGGCGGAGTTCGGGGAGCTGATCAACCGCTTCCGGCGGATCATCACCGAGAACGCCAACCGCGTGAGCCCCGGCATGCTGCCGGGCGCCTACAAGGTGTTCACCACCATCGTGCGCCGCGAGGGCATCACGCTCTCGGGCCTGGCCGAGTCGCTCATGTCCGACAAGGGCCAGATCAGCCGCACGGTGCGCGAGCTCGAGCAGCTCGGCCTCATCCAGCGCACGCCCGATCCGGACGACGGACGGTCGAGCCTGCTCTCCCCCACGCCGTTCGGCCTGGAGCGCCTCGCCGAGGCGCGCGCTCCGCAGGAGAGTCTGCTCGTCGACGCGCTCGAGGAGTGGCCCGTCGACGACATCCTCAACCTCACGCGGCTGCTGCACGCGCTCACGATCGGCGAGCGCCCGGAGTCCTGACTCGGCCCGCCCGACCGCGAACCTCAGGCCGCGACGAAGTCGTACTCCTGGAACTGCGCGACCTCGGGAACCCAGCGGTCGGCGACGAACGCGACATGGGTCGGGTGGTCGTTGTACGCCTGGTACGCCGCGTCGTCGGCGAACACCATCGAGAACTGGTGCGCGAGATCGCTCTTGGCGCTCACCTGCCGGTTGATGCGGAAGTCCTCGACGCCGGGGATCGAGGTGAGCGCGGCACGCGCATCGGCGAGGAACGCCGTCTCCTCCGGGGATCCGGCGGGGTGGGCGAGGCGGAAGACGACGGTGTGCTGAATCGGCATGGTTCCAGTCTTTCGCATCACCGGCGCCGCGCAGGCAGGGCCGCCCCTGCCCCGTGACCCGCACCCGACGTTTTGCGACACCGGTAGCACCCGCGTAACACGGGTGAGACGAACGCAGGGTTGACTGTACGCACGGGGGTTCAAGTTCTGGTGCCGACGGCGGCACACCCGCGGAGGGAGCGCACGATGAGGATCCGACCGCTGCGATCGGCACCCGACACACCGCTCGCCCCCGTCGAGGCGCCGCCCGCCGAGATGCGGGCGATGGTCGTCGACGCCCCGGGCGATGCGGATGCGCTGCACGCAGCATCCCTTCCCGTCCCCTCCCCCGTGCTGAGCGAGGTGCTGGTGCGGGTCGTGGCCGCGGGGATCAACCCGATCGACGCCAAGACCCGCGACGGCCGGGGCGTCTCCGGGGCGATCACCTCGTACCCCGCGACGCTGGGGTACGACTTCAGCGGCATCGTCGTGAAGAGTCCCTACGAGGCGCACCCGCTCGCGCCGGGCGCGGAGGTGTTCGGCATGGCGTCGTTCCCCCGCACCGGCGGCTCCTACGCCGAATACGTCGTGGCGCCGTCGCTCTCGGTCGCCCGCAAGCCCGCGTCGCTGTCGCACGTCGAGGCCGCCGGCGTGCCGCTCGCGGCGCTCACCGCGTGGGGGCTCGTGGTCGAGACGGCGCACGCGCACGAGGGTCAGCGCGTGCTGATCCACGCGGGCAGCGGCGGTGTCGGTCACTTCGCGGTGCAGTTCGCCGCCTACTTCGGCGCGCACGTCACCGCGACGGCCTCCGGCCGCAACGCCTCGTGGCTGCGCGAACTCGGTGCCGCCGTGGTCATCGACTACACGACCACGCGGTTCGAGGAGGTGGTCGGCGAGGTGGACGTCGTCATAGACCTCGTCGGCAACGTCCACGCCGAGACCGGCACGCGCTCGCTCCGGGTGCTCCGGCCGGGCGGGCTGTACGTGCTCGTGCCGACGGGCTCCTGGCCGGGCTACGCCGAAGCGGCGGCCGAGGCGGGCGTGCGCACCACCTCGTACAAGGTGATCCCCGACGGCGGGGCGCTCGCGACGATCGGGCGCCTGCTCGACTCCGGGAGCGTGCAGGTCTACATCGACCAGGTGTTCGACCTCGCCGAGGCGCCCGCCGCGCACCGCGCGATCGAGACCGGGCATACGCGCGGCAAGGTCGTGCTGCGCGTCAGCGACGGCTGACCCCTCGCCACCCCCTCACCGCAAGGGCCCGAGCACCCGGCGCCCCTCGGCGACGATCGCGTCGGCGATCGCGTCGAGCAGCGGCGAGCGCAGATTCCACTGCTGCCAGTGCAGCCCGACGTCGACCGGCTCACCGCCCAGCAGCACGAGTTCGCCGCGCTCGAGGGCGTCGTGGGACTGGAAGCGCGGCAGCATCGCCCAGCCGAGGCCGAGGCGCACCGCCGACGCGAAGTCGTTCGACGCGGGAACGTAGTGCCGGGGCGGCTGCGCGGGGTCGACGCCCTGCTGCGCGAGCCACTCGTTCTGCAGGTCGTCGCGCCGGTCGAAGTCCACGAGCGGCGCGTTGGCCAGTGCGGTCGCCCGGTCCCCGTCGAGCCAGCGGGCCACGAAGCCGGGCGTCGCCACCGCCTCGTAGCGCATCGCGCCGAGGGCCGCCGAGCGGCAGCCCGCCACCGGTGCGGCGCGCGACGTGACGGCCCCCATCACCGTTCCCGATTCGAGCAGGCTCGCCGTGAAGTCCTGGTCGTCGCGGTGAAGATCGAAGACGACGGGATGCTGCTCCCCGAGCCGCGCCAGAGGCTCCAGGAACCACGTGGCCAGCGAGTCGGCGTTGACCGCGAGCGGCACGACCGTGAGTGCCGCCTCGTCATCGCCGGCGCCGAGCTCGGCGAGGGCGTCGTGCTCGAGCAGCGCCGTCTGCCGCGCGAGCCGGATCACCGACATGCCTGCCTCCGTCGGCCGCACGGGCTTGGAACGCACCAGCACGAGCCGCCCAAGCTGCTCCTCGAGCGCCTTGATGCGCTGGCTCACCGCCGACGGCGTGACGTGCAGCCGCCGCGCGGCGGCGTCGAGCGTGCCCTCGTCGACGACGACGGCCAGGGTCTCTGCCAGCTCGAACGGGATGCGCATCTTCAGTCTGGCTAATGGTACTGAAGATGCATGAGCTGGACTACGGATGCTGCGGCTCGTAGCGTCGAGCCGTGCTCTCCCCCGTCCTCGCCGGCCTCGGCCTCGGTTTCTCGCTCATCATCGCCATCGGCGCGCAGAACCTGTTCGTGCTGCGCCAGGGGCTGCGGCGGGAGCACGTCCTCGCGGTGGCAGCGATCTGCGCGATCTCGGACGCCGTGCTCATCGCGCTCGGCGTCTCGGGCATCGGTCTCGTGCTGCAGGCGGTGCCCTGGCTCGTCGACGTCGTGCGCTGGGCGGGTGCGCTGTTCCTCGTGGCCTATGGCGTGCTGGCCGCGCGGCGCGCGTGGCGTCCGTCGGGCGAGACCCTCGGCACGAACGACGCCGCAGACCCGGGCTCGCCCGCCGCGGCCGCCGCGCGCCGCCCCGCCCCACCCGCCCACACCCACACGGGACAGGCCCTCGAACCCGACGCCTCCGCCTCCGCGGTGCAGAGCGACATCCGCACCGCACCCACCCCGTCCGCCCGCGCCCGCCTGATCCCCGTGCTCGTCACGTGCCTGGCGCTGACGTGGCTCAACCCGCACGTCTACCTCGACACCGTGTTCCTCCTCGGCACGGTCGCGAACACGCACGGCGACCAGCGCTGGCTCTTCGCGGCGGGCGCCATGGCCGCGAGCGTCATCTGGTTCTTCGGCCTCGCCTTCGGCGCGCGCCTGCTCGGCCGCTGGCTGTCGACGCCGCGCGCCTGGCGCATCCTCGACGCGGTGATCGCGGTCGTGATGATCGCCCTCGGCATCTCGCTCGTCCTGCCCCACTGAGCGGGCAGGCGCGCTCGCCTCACCGCTTGCGCAGTGACGGATCCTCGATCTCGGCCACCCGCGCCGCGACGATGGCGCGGATCGTGTCGTCCGGCAGGGGTCGCTCGGGCTGGAACCGGATCGTCCCCTTGTCGAACTCGAGCGACTGCTGCTCGGGCTCCGGCAGCCCCTCCGCCACCACCTCGGGCACCCGGCCGCTGAACGGGTACACCCCGATGTGCTTCTTGGTGCGCATCACGGCGATGAGCGCCTTGCCGCGGTAGAGCAGCGCGGGCATGCCGTAACTCTTGCCCTGCTCGACGTCGGGCAGCGTCTCGCGCACGACGTCGAAGACGTGCGACACGACCGCGCGGTCGCCGGGGTCGAGGCTCTCGAGGTACTCGTCGACGGTTCCCATGTCGGCATCCTGGCCGACCAGCGCCCGTCGCGGCAAGATGGGCGGCATGAGGCGCGTGCACGTGACGGTCCGCGGCGACGTGCAGGGCGTCGGCTACCGCTACACGATGCTCATCGTCGCGCGCGAGGCGGGTGCGGCCGGCTGGGTGCGCAACCGCCGCGACGGCTCGGTCGAGGCCGAGGTCGAGGGCACCGCCGGTCAGGTCGACGAGGTGCTCGCGTGGATGGCGCAGGGCCCACCCGGTTCCCGCGTCGCGCAGGCGACGGTGACGGATGCCGCCACCACCGGCGAACGCGGCTTCGAGGTGCGTCCCACCGAGTGACGCCCGCTCGTGATCGAGGTCAGGATGGGAAGCCGGCGGCGAGCTCGGCGAACACCTCCGCCGCGTCGTCGCTGGGGGCGAGCCCGGCGGCCTGACCGGCCCACAGTGACACGAGCTCCCCGTCGCCGCGACGTCCGGCCTCCGCGCGGAACTGGCCGGTGAGCCAGTTCTGCGCGGGGAACGGCGCGATGATCCCGGTCGTCTCGATCTCACGCATGGCGCGATTCGGGATGCCGCGTGCCAGCCGCCCGCTCATGGCGCGGGTGAGCACGGTGGCGGTGTCGGACGCGTCCGCGATCGCCTGCCGGTGCGCGTCGGTCGCCGCCGACTGGCTGGTGCGGAGGAACGCCGACCCGACCTGCACCCCCGACGCGCCGAGCGCGAGGGCGGCCGCGACGCCGCGGCGGTCGGCGATCCCGCCCGCCGCGATCACGGGGACGTCGACGGCGTCGACGACCTGCGAGACGAGCGCGAACGTGCCGACGAGCGACTGCTCGGCGGGCCGCAGGAAGGACACCCGGTGGCCGCCCGCCTCCGCGCCGGTCGCGACGACGGCGTCCACCCCGGCCGCCTCCAGCGCGACAGCCTCCGCGACGGTGGTGGCGGTGCCGATGACCCGGATGCCCCGGCTCCGCGCCGCGGCGATCACGTGTTCCGACGGCACGCCGAACACGACGCTCAACGCTGCGGGCGCAGCATCCATCACCGCCGTCAACTGGGAGTCGAGATCAGGCAGGAACTCGATCGGCTGCGTCGGGTGCGCAAGGCCCAGCTCGTCGTAGAGGGGCGCGACGGCCTCGATCGCGGGCTTCAGGTCGACCTCGCCGGGCGTGACCTCGTCGCCGGTGGGCAGCCACAGGTTGACCGCGAACGGGCGTCTGGTCGCGGAGTGCAGCGCCGCGATCGTGTCGCTGATGCGGTCGGCGGAGTAGCCGTACAGGCCGTACGACCCGAGCCCGCCGAGTTCGCTCACTGCGGCCGTCAGCTCGATCGACGACAGCCCGCCGAAGGGGCCGAGCACGATCGGCGCGTCGATTCCGAACAGGTCCCGCAGCGTCTTCGACATGCCCCCGACGCTACTCCGGCCTCGCCCAGCTCCCCCCCCACGTGTTTCCGAATCAGGCGATGAGGCGAATTCAGGCTCTTTGCTCGTCGATCGGCCCTGATTCCGCCTCATCGCCTGATTCGAAGACAGCCGAGCGGGATGCTGCGTCGCTGGGAACGACGAAGGCCCCACCCGAGACGGGTGGGGCCTTCGTGCGAATCTGCGCGAGATCAGACGATCGCGTTGACGTCCAGCGGGATGCCGGGGCCGAACGTGGTCGACACGGCGCCCTTCTGGATGTAACGGCCCTTCGAGCTCGAGGGCTTCAGACGCACGATCTCTTCGAGCGCGGCCTTCAGGTTCTCGTCGAGCTGCTCGGCCGAGAACGACGCCTTGCCGACGACGAAGTGCACGTTGGCGTGCTTGTCGACGCGGAACTCGATCTTGCCGCCCTTGATCTCCTCGACGGCCTTGGCCGGGTTGGGGGTCACGGTGCCGGTCTTCGGGTTGGGCATGAGGCCACGGGGGCCGAGCACCTTGCCGAGACGACCGACCTGGCCCATGAGCTCGGGCGTCGAGACGGCCGCGTCGAACGCGGTCCAGCCGCCGGCGACCTTCTCGATGAGCTCGGCGCCGCCGACCTCGTCCGCACCCGCGGCGATCGCGGCCTCAGCGGCCGGACCCGTCGCGAACACGATGACGCGGGCGGTCTTGCCGGTGCCGTGCGGGAGGATGACGGTGCCGCGCACCATCTGGTCGGCCTTGCGGGGGTCGACGGAGAGCTTGAGCGCGACCTCCACGGTCGAGTCGAACTTCGCCGAACCGGTCTCCTTCGCGAGCGCGACGGCCTCGGTCGGGGTGTAGAACTTGTCCGCCTCGATCTTGGCGGCAGCGGCCTGGAAGGCCTTGGACTTGGTAGCCATGTTTCCTATCCCCCTCAGTCCTCGACCGTGATGCCCATGGAACGGGCGGTGCCGGCGATGATCTTCGAGGCGGCCTCGATGTCGTTCGCGTTCAGGTCGGGCTGCTTCTGCTCGGCGATCTGGCGCACCTGGTCCTTGGTGAGCTTGCCCACCTTGGCCGTGTGCGGCGTCTTCGAGCCCTTCTGCACACCGGCAGCCTTCTTGATGAGCTCAGCGGCCGGCGGGGTCTTCAGGATGAACGTGAAGCTGCGGTCCTCGTAGACGGTGATCTCCACGGGGATGACGTTGCCGCGCTGCGACTCGGTCGCGGCGTTGTACGCCTTGCAGAACTCCATGATGTTGACGCCATGCTGACCGAGCGCGGGGCCGATCGGCGGCGCCGGGTTGGCTGCACCGGCGTTGATCTGAAGCTTGATCAGGCCGGTCACCTTCTTCTTCGGTGCCATTCTTCTTCCTTTCAGCGAACGGATGCTGGCGCATCCTGTTCTCCCGCGATTCCGGCCGTTCCGGAACGCGGTGTCGAACGCACGCGCGAAGTCGCGCGCGCAAACCTGCAGAGTCTACCAGCTGCTGGATCAGAGCTTGGTGACCTGGTCGAACGACAGCTCGACCGGGGTCTCGCGCTCGAAGAGCGAGACGAGGACCGTGAG
Organism: Microbacterium sp. NPDC056044; assembly: GCF_042267145.1. NCBI lineage: Bacteria > Bacillati > Actinomycetota > Actinomycetes > Micrococcales > Microbacteriaceae > Microbacterium > Microbacterium sp. NPDC056044. Next base: position 308,132 of record NZ_JBHJWZ010000003.1, read on the forward strand.
CTTGCCGCTCTCGGGCTTGATCTCGCTGATCGTGCCGGGCAGGCCCGCGAACGAGCCTTCCTTGATCGTGATCGTCTCGCCGACCTCGAAGTCGACCTCGGCGGGGATGACGCGGGCCGCAGCGGCGGCGCCCTTCTTGGCCGCACCGCCCTTGGCGCCGGCGACCTCCTTGACCTCGACGAGGCTCTTCAGCATGTTGAAGGCCTCTTCGAAGCGCAGCGGCGTCGGATTGTGGGCGTTGCCGACGAAGCCGGTCACGCCGGGCGTGTGACGCACGACCGACCAGGTGTCCTCGTTGAGCTCCATGCGCACGAGCACGTAGCCGGGGATACGGACGCGCGTGACCATCTTGCGCTGGCCGTTCTTGATCTCGACGACGTCCTCCATCGGGACCTCGATCTGGTAGATCTCCTCCTCGACCTCGAGCGTCGACTTGCGCTGCTCGATGTTGGCCTTCACCTTGCGCTCGAAGCCGGCGTAGGAGTGGATGACGTACCACTTGCCCGGGAGGGTGCGCAGGTCCGCGCGGAACGCCTCGTAGGGGTCCTCGTCCTCGTCGTCCTCGTCGGTCGCGGGCGCCTCGGCGGCGTCGGCCGGCGAGACGGAGGCCTCGACGTCGTCGACGACGGCGGCTGCGGCATCCACCTCAGCGACGAAGTCCTCGTCCAGCGCGGGCTCGTCCTCGTCGCCGTTCACGTCGGGACCGTCGTAAGGGGTCACCTCTTCAGCGGCTTCGGCCTCGAGCTCGGCGACCTCCTCCGCGATGGAGTCGTTGATGACCTCGGCCGCAGCCTCGGTCTCGGCCGTCTCGTCAAGGTTGAGAGCGTCGTTCACGATGGCGTCCGCCTCCGGGTCGTCGATGTCGATGTCGTCCAGGTCGGCGTCGTCCTCCACGGCGTCGTCGACGATGTGGATCGCGAGGTGCTCGGCGGCCTCGACGGACCGCTCCTCCGCCGCGAGGACGTTGCCCTCCTGAGCTTCGTCGTCCTCCGACGACTGCTCCGCGGCCGTCGCCCAATCGGCGTCGTCGACATATCTTTCAGTCACGTGAGTTCTCTTCCGTTCCGTCCGCTGCCGGACCTGAGGTCCGCCCGTGTCATGCCCCTGGAGCGAGCCGGGGGCGGCGGGATCAGGCGGGCACTCCGAAGACGTACGACGTGATCCACACGAACAGCACGTCCAGGCCGTAGACCAGCCCCATCATCACGACGACGAAGCCGAGCACCACCAGCGTGTACTTCAGCAGCTCCTGGCGCGTCGGCGTGACGACCTTGCGGAGCTCGGCGAAGACCTGGCGGACGAACAGGGCGATACGAGCGAAGACGTTGGGCTTCTTCTCGCGGGGCGCGGCCGTTCCCTCAGCGGGGACGACTTCGCCCTTCGGCTCGTCCTGAACCATCGATGCCACCTGATTACCTTCCGTGAGCCGACACGGGTCGGCACACTGTGTTGTCAACCACCGGCATATCACCGGCGTTGCGCTGGCGCGCAGGGCGGACAGGAATCGAACCTGCAACCTGCGGTTTTGGAGACCGCTGCTCTGCCAATTGAGCTACCGCCCTAGAGACCCGGAGGTCTCGTGAAACCCGCACTCTTCCCCTCTCACCGCGGCTTGAGGATCCGTGCCCGACGACCGGGCACAGCGAAAGAATGCAGACTTCAACTGCACGATCCAGTGTACGGCATGCCCGCGGGCCCCGCGAACCGAGGCGGCCCCGCACACGCGCGTCCATGGGATCAGTACTGCTGGACGCCGTACCGGTCGGGCTCGGGCGCACGCTCGAACGCACGGCCCGACAGCGACGTCGCCTCGACGCGCACGTAGGTGTACTTGAGCGTGGGAATCCAGGGCTTGAGCCCCAGGCCGTCGGCGCGCTCCACCTCGGCCGAGCGGTCCAGCGGGTGCGCGCGACCGCGCAGGATCACGCTCCAGGCGTCGGTGTCGGTGTGGTCGTCGACCTCGAAGAGCACCTCGTCGTTGACCGTCAGCTCGAACAGCTTGCTCCCCTGCGCCGTGCGGAAGAGCACGCTCGTGCCGTCGACGACGTAGTTCACGGGGAAGATGTCGAGCACGTCGCCGACACGGGTGACGAGGCGCCCGAGCTCCTGCCCGCGCAGGCGCTCCCAGCACTCTTCATCGGAGAGGGAGACGACGGGGTCCGGTGTGTCTGCCATGACTCCATCCTCGCGCGCGCACCGCTTGCGCGACACCCCCGGATCCCGGCTTACCATTCCGGCATGGCCCTTGCGCAGACCCGGCTCGACGACCTGTGGGACTTCTCCGATGCGGCCGCGTCCGAGGCGCGCCTGCGCGCGGCGGCGGAGGCGGAGACGGATGCTGCGACCCGCGCCGAACTCGAGACGCAGGTCGCGCGGGCTCTGGGCCTGCAGGAGCGGTTCGACGAGGCCGACGCGATGCTCGACGCGGTCGCGATCGAGGATGCTGCCGTCGCGGCGCGAGCCGCGCTGGAGCGCGGCCGCGTGCGGAACTCCGGGGGCGATCCCGAAGCGGCGCTCCCGTACTTCCTCGCTGCCGTGGATGCGGCGTCCGGAGCCGGACTGACATTCCTGCAGGTCGACGCGCTGCACATGCTCGCCATCGCAGAGCCGGACCAGGCCGAGGAGTGGACCTCCGCGGCCCTCGGCGCGCTCGAGGGCGCCACGGATCCCCGCACGCTCCGCTGGAACGTCTCGCTGCACAACAACGCCGGCTGGCGGCTCTTCGACGCCGGCCGCGTCGAGGGCGCGATCACGGAGTTCGAGGCGGCGCGGGATGCCGCGGCCCGCTGGGGCACGCCGCAGCAGGTCGAGTGGGCCGACGAAGCCCTCGCCGAGGCCCGTGAGGCGCTCGGCGAGGGCTGAGCTCGCGAGACCGGGGACTCCCGCCGAGACCCAGGGCACTGCGCCCGGGCTCGACGAGAATCCCCTGTCTCGACGACGCGAGGTCAGGCGCCGATGCGGATGAGCTTCTTGTTGACGAACTCGTCGGCGGCCAGGAGGCCCATCTCGCGCGAGGTGCCGGAGCGCTTCACGCCGCCGAAGGGGAGGCCCGGCTCGTCGGCGAGCACGACGTTCACGTAGACCATGCCCGCGTCGATCTTGTCGGCGACGCGCTGGGCCTGCTCCTCGTCGGTCGTGAAGACGTACGATCCGAGGCCGTAGCTGGTGTCGTTCGCGAGCGCGACAGCCGCGTCCTCGTCGGCGACCTTGTAGACGACGCCCACGGGGCCGAAGAACTCCTCGCGGTACGCGTCCATGTCGCTGGTGACGTCGGCGAGCACCGTGCCCGGGTAGAAGGCGCCGTCGCGCTTTCCGCCGGCGACGAGCGTCGCGCCCTGCGCGACGGCCTTGTCGACCTGCTCCGCCAGGCGCTCCGCCGCGGTCAGCGACGACAGCGGGCCGAGCACGGTGTCGTCCTGGAACGGGTCGCCGACCTTCGCCCCCGACATCGCGGCCGTGAACTTCTCGAGGAACGCGTCGTACAGGCCGTCGACCACGATGAAGCGCTTGGCTGCGTTGCACGACTGCCCGTTGTTGTCGAGGCGCGCGTCGACCGCGGCCTGCACCGCCCCGTCGAGGTCGTCGGTCGAGAGCAGGATGAACGGGTCGGACCCGCCGAGTTCCAGCGCCACCTTCTTGAGGTTGCGGCCCGCGATCTCGGCGACCGCGGCGCCCGCGCGCTCGGAGCCCGTCACCGACACGCCCTGCACGCGGCGGTCCGCGATGACGGTCGCCGCCTGGTCGTTCGTCGCATAGATGTTCGTGTAGACGCCTTCGAGCCCGGCGTCGGCGTAGATCGCCGCGATGGCGGCCGCCGACTCGGGGCACTGCGGAGCGTGCTTCAACAGGATCGTGTTGCCCACCACGACGTTCGGCGCCGCGAAGCGGGCGACCTGGTAGTAGGGGAAGTTCCACGGCATGATGCCGAGCAGCACGCCCAGGGGCGAGCGGCGGATGACCGCGGTGCCGTCGCCGTCGATGTCGATCGGCTGGTCGCCGGTGATCTTCTCGGCATGGTCCGCGTAGTACTCGGTGATGTCGGCGGCGAAGTCGACCTCGCCGAGCGCGGCCTCCAGCGGCTTGCCCATCTCCCGCACGATGATCGCGGCGAGGTCGTCGCGACGCTCGCGGTGGAGCTCGGCGACCTTGCGGATCCGCGCTGCACGCTCGGCGACGGGCTGGTCGCGCCACGCGCGGTACGCAGCATCCGCTCCCGCGATCGCGGCCTCGAGCGCCTCATCGGTGATGGTCGGATACGTGGCCAGGGTCTCGCCCGTGGCCGGGTTGACGACGGCGTAGTCGGTCATTGCGTTCTCTCCGATCGGATGGTTGTGGTCAGTCTGCCTGCCGGCGGCGGCCGCGACGAAGGCTTTCGGGAGCGTCGATACTGAGTGTCTCACCGCGGAAGAACGCCGGACGCTTGATCGCCTGCCAGATCATGATGACGACGCCGGCGAGGATGACGACCACGCCCAGCACGAACACGAGGCCGAGACCGCCGATGCTCGATCCGCTGCCGTAGGCCGGGTCCATCGAGTCGATGAGCGTCGTGACGAACAGCACCGCGAGGATCGCGCCGCCCACGAGCGGGAACAGGAAGGTGAAGAAGAAGCTGCGCACCGAGTCGAACCACTGCTTGCGGAAGTACCAGACGCACGCGAACGCGGTGAGGCCGTAGTAAAAGCAGATCATCATGCCGAGCGACAGGATCGTGTCGGTGAGGACGTTCTCGCTGATCACGCGCATGACCGCGTAGAACACCGACGCGACGACCGCCGAGACGATGGTGGCGTATCCGGGCGTGAAGAACCGCGGGCTGACCCGGGCGAACTTCGACGGCAAGGCGCCGTAGTGCCCCATCGCGAGGAGCGTGCGGGCGGGACCGACCGCGGTCGACTGCAGCGACGCGGCCGAGCTCGACAGCACCGCGAGCGACACGAGGAACGCGAGCGGCCCGAGGATCGGGTCGGACAGCGCGAAGAAGACGTTCGCCGAGATGTCCTCGTTCGCGAGCCCCAGGGGCCCGTCGCCGACGCCCGCGAACATGATCAGGCCGATCGATAGCAGGAGGTACAGCGAGACGACGATCACGACCGTCAGCATGGCCGCACGGCCCGGCGTCTTCGCGGGGTTCTTGGTCTCCTCGTTCATCGTGAGGACGACGTCCCAGCCCCAGAAGATGAAGATCGACAGCGACAGTCCGGCCGCGAAGGCGCTGAACGTGGGCACCTCGAACGGGTTGAACCACGACCACGAGAACGCGGTGGGATCCGGCGCGTCGCCCGACACGGCCTTGACGATCGCGACCACCGCGAAGAGCACCAGCACGACGACCTGGAAGGTCACCAGGATGTACTGGAACTTCTGCGTGGTCTGCATGTCGCGGTACGAGATGAGCGTCGCGCCCAGCATGAACAGCAGGCACACCACCACGTTGATGAACGGGTTGAAGGCGAGGTCCGCGATCTCGGGGTTGCCCGTCAGCTGCGAGATCAACAGGAACAGGAACTCGACGGCGATGCCGGCGAGGTTCGACAGCACGATGACGGTCGCGGCGACGAGGCCCCAGCCGGTCATCCAGCCGATCCACGGGCCGAAGGCCCGCACGCCCCACGTGAACGACGTGCCCGAGTCGGGCATCGCGCGATTGAGCTCGCGGTAGCCGAACGCCGTCAGCAGCATGGGGATGAAGCCGACCAGGATGATCGCCGGCACCTGCGTGCCGACGACCGACACTGTCGGGCCGAGCGACGCGGTGAGCGTGTAGGCCGGGGCGATCGTCGAGACGCCGATGACGACGGCGCCGAGGACGCCGACCGCGCCGGCGCTCAGGCCCTTCTTCGACAGTTCACCGGCGTGCGCGCCGGACGACGGGGCCAGCGGCGCGGCGCCGCGACTCTCGGAAGCGCTCATCATCGTGCGCCTTTCTTGCCGCGCGTGCGGGGCACCACGACCATGGGAACGGGAAGCTCGTGCAGCATCTTCGCCGCCGTCGAGCCGAGGAACAGGCGCCGGCGCCGGGCCAGCCGACTCGAGCCGACGACCGCGAGTTCGCCCGGCTCCCACGCGAGGTGGGCGACGGCGTCCTCGATGCTGTCGCCGCGGGCGACGACGACGTCGGCCTCGACGCCTGCGGGGAGCGCCGCGAGCGCCTTGCCGAGCACGTCGTCGGCGTGGGCGGCGCCCGCGATGCGGATCACACCGGTGTCGACACTCGCCGGAAGGTCGACCGAGACCAGCGACAGCAGCCGCAGCTCGGCGCCGGTCGCCGTGGCGAGCGCCACGCTCTCGTCGAGCAGCGCGCTCGCGCCGGGGCGGGTGCCGATGGCCGCGGTGATGCGGGTGACGGTGGTCGCCCCCAGTCGCCGCGATCCCTCGGGCGCCAGCACGACCGGCACGTCCGAGGAGTGCAGCAGCTCGTTCGCGACGGTGCCGAGGCGGTGGCGGCCGCGGAGTCCGCCGTTGGCCGCGCCGACGACGATGTGGGATGCCGCGAGCTCATGTGCGGCGGCGATCAGGCCCTCGGCGAAGGAGTCGCCGAAGCGCACGTGCGACGCATGGGACACGGCATCCGGAATCGATGCCGCCGCCTCGGCGAGCCACGTCTCCGCCTGCGTCACGAGGTAGCGGTCGTAGCTCGCGTCGGGCGGGGTGATGACGCTGCGGTCCTCGGCGGGGAGCACCAGCACGAGGTCGAGCGGCGCGTCCATGGCCGCGGCCAGGCGCGCGCCCAGCGCGACGGCGTCGGCGCCGGCATCGGTCGCGGTGTAGCCGACGACGATGCGGCTGCTCATCGGCGCGCCGCTTCGACGATGTTGGCCGCGACGAGGCGTCCCATGCGGATCGCGCCGTCGACGTGCTGGTAGCCGGCGCCCGCCATGTCGCTGCACGCGAAGTGGATCGGGCCGACGGGTGTGCGAAGATCCGCGCCGTAGCGGGCGAGGCCGCCGAGGTCGAAGCTAGCGGCGTAGGCGCCGCGGGTCCACTCCTCGGCGCCCCAGTCGCTCTCGAAGTAGACGAGCGGGTTCTTGGCCTCGGGGCCGTAGTAGTGCGAGAGCGACTCGAGGATGCGCTCCTTGCGCTCCTCGGCCGACACGCGGAACAGGTCGTCGGCGTTGCGGTCCGAGACGAAGCCCACGAGGGTGCCGCGCTCGTCGCCGTGGTTGGTGTTGTCGTATGCCTCGTGCGAGATCTCGTACGGGCTGAACGCGGTGCCCGACAGGCCCTGCTCGCGCCAGAACGGGCGGTCGTACACCGCGTGCACCTTGATGACGAAGCCCATCGAGATGTGCTGGTGCATCTGCTGCTTGAGTCGCGGCAGCGGCGGCGCGAACTCGATCCACGGGTAGAGGATCGGCGCGTGCGCGAGGATCACGAAGCGCGCGCGCACCTCGAGGCCGTTGTCGGTGACGACACGGACGCCGTCGCCCTCCCAGTGCACCTCGGTCACCGGCTGGTCGAGGATGACGTCCTCGCCGAGCCGCTCGGCGAGGAGGAGCGGCACCTGCTGGAGGCCGCCGACCACGCGCTCGTCGAGGATGAAGTCCGCGTCGACGAGGTGCGAGAAGCTGCCGGCGCTGGCCGCCATGAGCAGGGCCTGCAGCGCCGAGAAGGCGTATGCGGGCTTGGTGAGCATCGCTCCGGCGATGAAGAGGGCGATGTTGTCGCGCGCCTCCTGGTCGGAGGTCATCTCCTCGAGCCACGCCTCGAACGAGACGCGGTCGAGCGCCTCGGCGTCGGGGTGCTCCCACGGCTTGTCGGGGTCGATCTCGGCGACCATCCCGTCGAGCACCTCTATGAGCCGCACGATCTCCTTCTCGGTCTCGGGTGCGACCGGGAAGATCTCGCCCGTGAAGCGGGTGAGCTCGCCGTTCCTGCCGATGTAGACCGATTCGCCTTCGCGGTACCGGCTGTAGGTCTCGAGCCCCAGCTCGGCGAGGGTCTCCTTGAGCGCGTCCTGGTCGGGCGACACCCACTGGCCGCCGATCTCGAGCATCGCGCCGTCGACGACGTCGGTCCACAGGCGCCCGCCCACGCGGTCGCGCGCCTCGAGCACGACGACCGAGAGGCCCGCCTTCTTCAGTTCGTTGGCGGCGGTCGTGCCGGCGGCGCCGGCGCCGACGATCACGACGTCACGGGTCAGCTCGGTCATTCGGACTCCTTCGTCAGGCGAGGTTGCGGTGGTCTGCGGTGAAGTGCGGGGACGGATGCTGCGACCCGGCGTGTTCGCGCGGGTCGCAGCATCCATTCATCACGAAGCAGCGAGAGCTGCCGCGACGACGTCGAGGCCCTCGTGGAGCAGGTCGTCGGTGATCGAGAGCGGCGGCAGGAAACGGATCACGTTGCCGTAGGTGCCGCAGGTGAGCACGATGACGCCCTGTGCGATGGACGACTTAGCGACCGCGGCGGTGAGCGCGGCGTCCGGCTCGCCCGTCGCGGGGTCCACGAACTCGGCGGCGATCATGGCGCCGTGGCCGCGCACGTCGCCGACGCGGGGGTCGGCGGCCTGCAGGTCCTGCAGGCGGCTCTTCAGGATCGCCTCGATCTCGCGGGCGCGCTCGAGCATCCCGTCGTTCTCGAACACGTCGATCGCGGCGAGCGCGGCGGCGCAGGCGATGGGGTTGCCGCCGTAGGTGCCGCCGAGGCCGCCCGCGTGCGAGGCGTCCATGATCTCGGCCCGGCCCGTCACGGCCGCCAAGGGCAGGCCCCCCGCGATGCCCTTGGCGGTCGTGATCAGGTCCGGCACGATGCCGAACACATCGCTCGCGAACATCTCCCCCGTGCGAGCGAAGCCGGTCTGGATCTCGTCGGCGATGAACACCACGTCGTTGGCGCGGCACCACTCGACGAGAGCGGGAAGGAAGCCGTCTGCGGGGACGATGAAGCCGCCCTCGCCCTGGATGGGCTCGATGATGATCGCGGCGAGGTTGTCGGCGCCGACCTGCTTCTCGATGATCGAGATGGCCTTCTTGGCCGCGAGGCCGCCGTCGAGCCCGTCGCGGTAGGGGTACGACAGCGGGGCGCGGTAGACCTCCGACGCGAACGGGCCGAAGCCGCTCTTGTAGGGCATCGACTTCGCGGTGAGCGCCATCGTGAGGTTGGTGCGGCCGTGGTAGCCGTGGTCGAACGCGACGACCGCCTGCTTGCCGGTGTACTTGCGGGCGATCTTGACCGCGTTCTCCACCGCCTCGGCACCCGAGTTGAACAGGGCGCTCTTCTTGGCGTGGTCGCCCGGCGTGATGCGGTTGAGGGCCTCGGCGACCGAGACGTACGAGTCGTACGGCGCGATCATGAAGCACGTGTGGGTGAACTGCGCGACCTGCTCCTGGACCGCCGCGACCACCTTGGGGTGCGCGTTGCCGATCGTCGTGACGGCGATGCCCGAGCCGAGATCGATGAGCGAGTTGCCGTCGGCGTCGACGATCACGCCGCCGCCGGCCGCAACGGCCTGCACGGGCGCGGTGTGGCCGACGCCCGCGGCGACCGCCTCGGCCTTGCGGTCGAGGAGCTCCTGCGAGCGGGGACCGGGGATGCTGGTGACCAGGCGGCGCTCCTGCGGAAGGGTCGGCCCACCGAGGGGCGTCTCGGCCTGAAGAGTCGTGCTCTGGGTGTCGGCTGCGCTGCTCATGCTGGGGAGCGTATGTCGTGGCCGCGAGACCCCGCACCCGCCCCGGTGTACATTCTGTGCGGCTTGCTGTACCGGCCGTACACTCGGAGCATCATGGACGCCGACGCCCCCACCCTTCGCGCCCTCCTCGCCCGGCGGGATCTGCAGCTGTCGCTCGCCGGCGACGACCTCGATCCGCAGGCCCTGGACCGCGGCATCCGCTGGGTGCACAGCTCGGACCTCGCCGATCCGACGCCGTTCCTCTCCGAAGGTCTCGTGCTGCTCACCACCGGCACCCAGTTCCCGCAGGGCGACGACGCCGACGCGGCGGCGGTGTACCGCTCGTACGTCCACCGCCTCGCGACCCGAGGCGTCGTCGGTCTCGGCTTCGGCACCGAGGTCGTGCGCGCCGGCATCCCGCCCGCCCTCGTCGACGCCTGCCGCGACGAGCGGATGCCGCTGTTCGAGGTGCCCTACCGCACACCCTTCATCGCCGTGGCCCGGGCCAACGCCGAGGCGATCGCCGCCGAGGCCTACGCGCGGCGCAGCTGGGCGCTCGCCGCGCAGCGCGCGATCGCGCTGGCGGCGCTCCGGCCCGACGGGCTCGGCGCGACGGTGGCCGAGCTCGCGAAGCAGCTCGACACGTGGGTCGGCATGTTCGATGCGGCGGGCGAGCTCTCCCGCGAGCACCCCGTGGGCGGGCTCGACGCCGAGACGGCCGCGGCGCTCCAGCGCGAGGTGACGGGCGTGCTCCACCGCGGCGCGCGGGCGGGATCGTCGCTGCACATCGACGAGACCCCCTTCTCGCTGCAGACACTCGGCCGGGGCGGGCATCTGCGCGGCGTCATCGCGATCGCCGCCGGAGACCTCGACCAGGAGGGCCGTGTGGTCGTCACCGCCGTCATCGCGATGGCGGGGCTCGCGCTCGAGCAGCAGCAGGGGCTCGGCCGCGCGCGCTCGGCGCTGCGCGCAGGTCTGGTGCAGTCGCTCCTCACCGGAGACCCCGCCCTCGCGCGTCGCACCTCGCGGGAGCTCTGGGGACCGCTGCCGTCAGCCCCGGTGGTCGTGGGGGTGACGGATGCTGCGGCCTCACGCGTCGACGGCATCGCCGAGCTGCTCGAGCTCTGGGCCGACGAGCGGCGCGGGGCGCTGTTCTTCGGTCGCGGCGAGGACGGGCTCGTGCTGGTCGTGCCTCACGACGATCGCTCCAGCATCGACGAGCTCGTGGGCAGGTTCGAGGTGCGCGTGGGCCTGTCGGACCCGACGGGCTACGACGGCTTCGCCGCCGCACTCGGGCAGGCGCGCGTCGCGCGGGATCGCGGCATCCGTCCCGTCACGGAGTTCGCCGAGGTCTCGCGTGCCGGGGTGCTGTCCGCGCTCACCGACGACGCGCGCGCCCTGGCGCGCGCCGAGCTCGCACCGCTCTCCGCCCACGACGCCGCGCAGGGCACGCGCCTCGTCGAGACGCTGCAGACGTGGCTCGACGAGGACTGCTCGCACGAGGCCACGGCACAGGCGCTCGGCGTGCACCGCCACACCGTGCGCACGCGGCTCGCCCTCATCGAGCGCGTGCTGAGTCGCGACCTCGCGTCGTTCGCGACCCGCGCCGAGCTGTGGGCGGCGCTGCGCGCCCTCGACCCGTCGGTGTGATCGCACGGGGTCTCAGTGCGGCCGTCCGCGGGCCGGGACACTCTCACAACCCCGTTGAACTTCCGGTTCACACAGCTCGACCCCGTAGGCATGCGGCGCACGGTCGGTCCGACTCGGCGGCGTGTTCGCAACACTCCGTGTCTCCGCGCGCGCCGCGGCACCCGGCAGGATGGGCGCATGACCGAGCCCGCTGTGCCCAACGGCGACGTGTCGTGGTGGTGGCGGAGCCTCGGCGGCACGCCGGCCCCGCGCGCTCCGCTGGCCGGCGACCTCGACGTGGATGTGGCGATCGTGGGCGGCGGCTACACCGGACTCTGGACCGCCTACTACCTGAAGCGCGCGCAGCCCGACCTCAGGGTCGTCGTGCTCGAGCAGCGCTTCGCCGGGTTCGGGGCGTCCGGGCGCAACGGCGGGTGGCTCACGAACACCATCACCGGCGGCCGCGAGCGCTACGCCGAATCGCACGGCCGCGATGCGGCGATCGCGCAGCAGCGGGCGCTCAACGAGACGGTCGACGAGGTCATCGCCGTCGCCGCGCGCGAGGGCATCGACGCCGACATCGCCAAGGGCGGCGAGTACGGCGTCGCCCGCACGCCGGCCCAGCTCGCGCGGCTGCGGGCGTCCGTCGCGGAAGAGCAGGCCTGGCCGCACACCGATCTGGAATGGATGGATGCTGCGGCCGCAGCATCCCGTATCCAGATCGCCGGAACCCTCGGCGCCGCGTGGCATCCGCACTGCGCCCGGGTGCACCCGGCGAAGCTCGTGCGCGGGCTCGCGGACGCGGTCGAGCGGCTCGGCGTGCGGATCTGCGAAGAGACGCACGTCCGCGAGATCTCCCCCGGCCGGGCCACGGCGGACCGCGGAACGGTGCGCGCGACCCACGTGCTGCGCGCCACCGAGGGTTTCACCGCCGACCTCCGCGGCGAGCACCGCACGTGGCTGCCGATGAACTCGTCGATGATCGTGACCGAGCCCCTGCCGACCTCGTTCTGGGACGCCGTCGGGTGGAACGGGTACGAGACGCTCGGCGACTTCGCCCACGTGTACATGTACGCGCAGCGCACCGCCGACGACCGCATCGCGTTCGGCGGGCGCGGCGTGCCCTACCGCTACGGCTCGCGCGTCGACACCGACGGCGCGACGCAGCAGCGCACGATCGCGTCGCTCGCGCGGCTGCTGCGCGAGTTCTTCCCGGGTGCTGCGGAGGTGCCGGTCGCGCACGCCTGGGCCGGCGTGCTCGGCGTGCCGCGCGACTGGGCGGCGACCGTCGTCCACGACCGGGCGACCGGCCTCGGCTGGGCAGGCGGCTACGTCGGCACGGGGGTGACCGCGACGAACCTGGCGGGCCGCACGATCGCCGACCTCGTGCTCGAGCGCGACACCGACCTCACGCGGCTCCCCTGGGTGGGCCACCGCGCGCGGCGCTGGGAGATCGAGCCGCTGCGCTGGACCGCCGTGAACGCGATCTACACCGCGTACCGGATGGCGGACCGGGCCGAGGCATCCGGATCCTCCGCCCGCACGGCGTGGCCCGCGCACGTCGCAGACGTCGTCGCGGGCCGCCACTGAGCGCTCAGCGCGGGGCGTGGGCCTCGAGGAACTCGTACACGTCGGTCGTGTCGACGCCGGGGAACGAGCCGGTCGGCAGCGTCGCCAGCAGCGTGCGCGGCGTGCGCACGTTCGGCCACGACTGCTCGCGCCACGACGCCTCGAGCTCGGCGGGTGCGCGGCGGCAGCACACCTCGACGGAGTGCTTCGAGACGCCGCGGTTCGGGGTGTCACGGCCCAGGAACCACTTCGTGTCGTCGAACCGCACGCCCACGCTGATCGAGTGGGCGCCCTCGCTCGAGAGCTCGACGCGGGCAGTGCACCAGTAGGTGCCGTTGCCGGTGTCGGTGTACTGGTAGTACGGGTTGAAGTGGTCGTCGACGTCGAAGACGACGCGTGAGGTCCACTTGCGGCAGCACATCTGCCCCTCAATCGCGCCGAGGCGGTCGGTCGGGAAGTTCACGTCGTCGTTCTCGTAGACCTTCGTGATGACGCCCGACTCGTGCACCTTCAGGAAGTGCACCGGCAGTCCCAGGTGCATGGTGGCGAGGTTCGTGAAGCGGTGCGCGGCCGTCTCGTACGACACCGAATACGCGTCGCGGAGATCCTCGATCGAGAGCGCGCGGTCGGTCTTGGCCTCCTGCAGGAACGGCACGGCGTGCGCCTCGGGGATCAGCAGGGCGCCGGTGAGGTAGTTCGTCTCGACGCGCTGACGCAGGAAGTCCGCGTACGAGGTGGGCTCGCGGTGGCCGAGGATGCGGCTCGACAGCGCCTGCAGCACCGCGGTGCGCGGGTCGCCCTTCGTCGTGAGGCGGCTCGACAGGTACAGCCGGCCGTTCTTGATGTCGGCGACCGACCGCGTCGTCTGCGGCAGGTCGGGGACGTAGTGCAGCGTGAAGCCGAGGTGCGCGGCGATGTCGGACGCCGTGCGCTGGGTCAGCGGGCCGCCCGGGTGGTCCACCGCATCGAGGATGCCGCGCGCCTCAAGCTCGAGTTCGGCGAAGTAGTTGTTCTGCGTGCGCATGAGCTTGCGCAGCGCCACGTTCGCGCGGCGGGCCTCCTCGGGCGTCGCGGCGCGCTCGTCGCGCAGCCGCTCGATCTCGCCCTGCAGCGCCAGCATCGCCTTGAGCGCCTCGGTCGGCACCGTCTTGCCGATGCGGAACGGCGGGATCCCGAGCGCCTGGAACGTCTGGCCGCGCATCGCCCGCTCCAGCGAGATCTCGAGCGTGGCGCGCTCGTCGAGCGGCTCCGACTCGAGGATCGCGTCGATCGACGAGCCCAGTGCCCGCGCGATCGCCTGCAGCAGCGTGAGCTTCGGCTCGCGGCGCCCGTTCTCGATCATCGACAGCTGGCTCGGCGCGCGGTCGACGGCGGCGGCGAGCTCTTCGAGCGTCATGCCGCGGTCGGTGCGCAGCTGCCGGATGCGCCGGCCGATGGTGAGGGGATCCACCTCATCATCGTCGAGGACTTCACCGGTCACATCGGCGGTCAACGTCGTCGTCATGCGGTGATTCTGTCACGAAAGCAGAAATACTCGAAAACTTCACACCCGATTTCACCGGGTGGAGCCCCGAACTTCACCGCAGAGTGGTCTCACGACCTCCCGCAGATCCAGAACGCGGATCACGGATGCCGCGACCCGGCCGACACCGCCGGGCCGCAGCATCCGCTCCAGAACTCCACACCTCGCTTCACACAGGAAGGCAGGACCATGACCCCTGCAACCGCCACCCCGATGCGTACGCGCACCGGCCCCATCCCCACCCAGACCCACGAGCCCTCGATCGAGATCGCCGGCCGTCTCGGCCCCCGCTACGACGAGGTCCTGACGCCCGAGGCGCTCGCGTTCCTCACTGAGCTGCACCACCGCTTCGCGGCCCGCCGCCACGACCGGCTCGCCGACCGCATGCGCCGCCGCTTCGAGATCGGCAACGGGCACGACCCGCAGTTCCGCGACGACACCCGCCACATCCGTGAGGACGCCGAGTGGAAGGTCGCCGGCGCCGGCCCCGGCCTCGAGGACCGCCGCGTGGAGATCACGGGCCCGACCGACCCCAAGATGACGATCAACGCGCTCAACTCCGGCGCCAAGGTGTGGCTCGCCGACCAGGAGGACGCCACCAGCCCGACGTGGAAGAACGTCGTCGAGGGCCAGCTGAGCCTGCGCGACGCGATCCGCGGCGAGCTCTCGTTCACGAGCCCCGAGGGCAAGCGCTACGAGGTCACCGCGACTGAGACGCCCACCATCGTGATGCGCCCGCGCGGGTGGCACCTGCCCGAGCAGCACATCCGCTTCACCGACCGCACCGGCCGCACGATGGCAGCATCCGGCTCGCTCGTGGACTTCGGCCTGTACTTCTTCCACAACGCAGAGCAGCTGATCGCGAACGGCCGCGGCCCCTACTTCTACATCGCCAAGCTCGAGTCGAGCGAAGAGGCGAAGCTGTGGGACGACGTGTTCACGTTCAGCGAGCAGTACGTCGGCATCCCGCACGGCACGATCCGCGCGACGGTGCTGATCGAGACGCTGCCTGCCGCGTTCGAGATGGAGGAGATCCTCTTCGAGCTGCGCGACCACATCGCGGGCCTCAACGCCGGCCGCTGGGACTACATCTTCTCGATCATCAAGAACTACCGCGGCCGCGGGGCGCGCTTCGTGCTCCCCGACCGCAGCGAGGTCACGATGACGGTCCCCTTCATGCGGGCGTACACCGAGCTGCTCGTGAAGACCTGCCACAAGCGCGGCGCCTTCGCGATCGGCGGCATGAGCGCCTTCATCCCGAACCGCCGCGACCCCGAGGTCACCGAACGCGCGTTCGAGAAGGTCGCGGCCGACAAGAAGCGCGAGGCCGGCGACGGCTTCGACGGCACGTGGGTCGCGCACCCCGACCTGATCCCGGTGGCGCGCGCCGAGTTCGACGCGGTGCTGGGCGATCGGCCGAACCAGCTCGACCGGCAGCGTCCCGAGGTCGAAGTGGCGGCCGCCGACCTGATCGACGTCCACATCGGACGCCCGATCACGACGGCCGGCGTGCACGGCAACGTGTCGGTGGCGATCCGCTACATCGAGGCGTGGCTGCGGGGCCTCGGCGCCGTCGCCATCGACAACCTCATGGAGGATGCCGCGACCGCCGAGATCTCGCGCTCGCAGGTGTGGCAGTGGATCCACCAGGACCAGACGACCGAAGACGGCACCCCGATCACCCGCGACTACATCGAGGGCCTGATCGTCACGGTGCTCGCCGAGGCGCAGCGTCACGACGGCGACCGCTTCGACGACGCGGCCGCGATCTTCCGCGAGGTCGCGCTCGGCCAGGAGTTCCCGGCGTTCCTGACCCTCCCGGCGTACACGAAGTACCTGGTCGAGACCGACTGATCCCCGACGACGAACAAGGAAGAGACATGACTGCTTACCAGGACGACATCGCAGCCATCCGCGCGCTCACCGAGCAGCACGGCTCGAGCTGGGACGCCATCAACCCCGAGTCCGCCGCGCGCATGCGGGCGCAGAACCGGTTCCGCACCGGACTCGAGATCGCCCAGTACACCGCCGACATCATGCGGCGCGACATGGCCGATTACGACGCCGACTCGTCGGTGTACACCCAGTCGCTCGGCGTCTGGCACGGCTTCATCGGGCAGCAGAAGCTCATCTCGATCAAGAAGCACCTGAAGTCGACGAACAAGCGCTACCTCTACCTCTCGGGGTGGATGGTCGCAGCTCTCCGCTCGGAGTTCGGGCCGCTCCCCGACCAGTCGATGCACGAGAAGACCTCGGTGCCGGCCCTCATCGAGGAGCTGTACACGTTCCTCCGCCAGGCGGACGCCCGCGAGCTCGACCTGCTGTTCACGCAGCTCGACAACGCCCGCGCCGCGGGGGATGAGACCGCGGTCGAGTTCATCCAGTCGCAGATCGACAACCACGAGACCCACGTGGTGCCGATCATCGCCGACATCGACGCCGGCTTCGGCAACCCCGAGGCCACGTACCTGCTGGCGAAGAAGATGATCGAGGCGGGCGCCTGCGCCATCCAGATCGAGAACCAGGTGTCGGACGAGAAGCAGTGCGGCCACCAGGACGGCAAGGTGACCGTCCCGCACGAGGACTTCATCGCGAAGCTCACCGCGGTGCGCTACGCGTTCCTCGAGCTGGGCATCGACAACGGCATCATCGTGGCCCGCACCGACTCGCTCGGCGCCGGCCTCACGCAGAAGCTGGCAGTCTCGCACCAGCCGGGCGACCTCGGCGACCAGTACAACGCGTTCCTCGACGCCGACGAGATCGCCGGTGAAGAGCTGGGCAACGGAGACGTCGTCATCAAGCGCGACGGCAAGCTGCTGCGCCCGAAGCGTCTCGCGAGCAACCTGTACCAGTTCCGCCCCGGAACCGGCGAGGAGCGCGTGGTGCTCGACTGCATCACGTCGCTGCAGAACGGCGCGGACCTGCTGTGGATCGAGACCGAGAAGCCGCACGTCGAGCAGATCGCGGGCATGGTCGACGCGATCCGCGAGGTGATCCCGAACGCGAAGCTCGTCTACAACAACAGCCCGTCGTTCAACTGGACCCTCAACTTCCGTCAGCAGGCCTACGACCAGCTCGCGGAGCAGGGTGCCGACGTCTCGGCCTACGACCGCGCCGACCTGATGAGCGTCGAATACGACGACACCGAGCTGGCGCGGCTCGCCGACGAGAAGATCCGCACGTTCCAGCGCGACGGCTCGGCGCGCGCGGGCATCTTCCACCACCTCATCACGCTGCCGACGTACCACACGGCCGCGCTGTCGACCGACTCGCTCGCGAAGGGCTACTTCGGCGACGAGGGCATGCTCGCGTACGTGAAGGGCGTGCAGCGTCGCGAGATCCGCGAGGGCATTGCGACGGTCAAGCACCAGAACATGGCAGGCAGCGACATCGGCGACAACCACAAGGAGTACTTCGCCGGCGACGCCGCCCTCAAGGCCGGCGGCCAGCACAACACGATGAACCAGTTCGGCTGAGTCCGGATTGATGCCTCGACCCGGCGACACCGCCGGGTCGAGGCATCCGTCGTCCCGTCAGCTCAGCAGCCCGCGCTCCATCGCCAGCGTCACGGCGCGGGTGCGATCGGCGACCCCGAGCTTCTCGAACACCTTGAGCAGATGCGTCTTGACCGTCGATTCGCCGATCCCGAGCACGGCAGCGATCTGCTTGTTGCTGTGGCCGGCCGCGACGAGCCGCAGCACATCGAGCTCCCTCGCGGTGAGCACCGTCTCGGGTTCGGGGCGCCGCATACGCTCGACGAGCCGCACGGCGACCTGCGGCGACAGCGCCGACTGCCCCGCAGCCACCGAGCGGATGCCGGCGACGATCTCGGCCTGCGGCGCGGCCTTCAGGAGATACCCGGTGGCGCCGGCCTCGATCGCGGCGAGGATCTGGTCGTCGGACTCGTACGTGGTGAGGATCAGCACGCGCGGCGCCGGGTCCCCCGCCTCTCCCCCGGCGATCCGGGCCGTCGCCGCGACGCCGTCGACATGCGGCATGCGCAGGTCCATCAGCACGACATCGGGACGGGTCGCGCCCGCGAGACGCACCGCTTCGTCGCCGTCGGATGCCTCGGCCACGACCTCGAAGCCGGGCTCGTCCGAGAGCAGCCCGGCGAGGCCGGCCCGCACCACCGGGTGGTCGTCGGCGATCAGCAGCCGGATCATGCGAGCTCTCCCTTGCGGACCGGGTCGACGGCGAGATCGCCCGCCGCGGTCGTCACGATGGGCGCGGACGGGCCCGCGACGCCCGGCGCACCCGACGGCGGCGCCGGAATGCTGACCGTCACCGTTGCACCGGCACCCGGTGCCGACGCGACGTCGAACGAGCCGCCGGCGAGCGCCACGCGCTCGCGCATGCCCTCGAGCCCGAACCCGCTCGTCGGTCGCGCCGTGTCGAACCCTCGCCCGTCGTCGTGCACCTCGAGCGCCGCGGCGCCGTCGGCCGTGACGGCGACGCGCACGCCCACCGTCGCCGCGGCCGCGTGCTTCGTCACGTTCGACAGCGCCTCCTGCAGGCAGCGCAGCAGCACCACCTGGGCCTCGCGGTCGAGGTCGCCCTGCACGCCGGCGGTGTCGAGCGCGATCCGCGCGGCGCCGTGCTCGCGGAACCGCTCGACGAGGCGCTCGACCGCCGCGCCGAACGCCGGTTCGCGGGGAACGGCCGCAGTGCGGGCGACGAGCGCGCGGGCTTCGGCCAGCGCGTCGCGCGCGACCTGCTCGACTGTCGCGATCGTGGTGGCCGCGGCATCCGTCTGTCCTTCTCTCGACTGCCGGCCCGCGCGCTCCGCGAAGATGACGAGGCCCGCGAGCGTCTGGGCGAGGGTGTCGTGGATGTCGCGGGCCAGGCGCTCGCGCTCGGCCGACGCGCCGCGCTCTCGGCTGAGCGCCTCGACCTGGCTCTGCGCGGCGGTGAGCTCGGCGAGGAGGCGCTCGCGCTCCTCGCCGTATTCGGCGATGCGGGCGATCCACAGGCCGATCGCGATCGCGAACGAGAGCGAGAACACGGCCGTCGTCGCACCGGCGAGCAACGAGTCGACGTTCGCGCCGTACCCGAAGCTCGCGCCGATGAACACGCTCCCCGCGATCACCGCCGAGCCGCCGACGCCGCGCTTGCGCGAGTCGCCGATCACCCACACCAGCGGGTAGGCGAGCGTCTGGAGCATCGCCATGAACGGGGCGGCGCCGGCGCCGATCCCGGTGGCGACGGCCGCCACCGAGAGGAACGCGGGATACCGCCACGCCGCGCTCGGCGACTCGACGGCGGCGCGGCCGATCAGGGCGTAGCCCAGCGCGAAGAGGACGATCGCGGCGAGGGCGATCGTCAGGCGCACGGCGCTCGGGGGCGGGAAGAGGAAGACGAGCGCGAGCGCGATGACGGACGACACGATCGACACGATCGCGTCCCATCCCCGCTTCGTCAGCATCGTTCCTCTTCCCGTCGGCCCACCGGCAGGCTACGCGTCGCGCCGGATCCACCGGAAGGTGAGGCGCGAGAGCACGAGCCCCACCACCAGCCAGACGCCCAGGGCGATCGCGACGCCGGCGAGATTCCATTCCCCGTTCTGTTCGAGCGTGGCATACGCGTCGGGCAGGAACACCGCGCGCATGCCCTGAGCCATCCACTTGAGCGGGAAGATCCCCGCGACGTTCTGCAGCCAGTCGGGCAGCTGCGAGAACGTGAGGTAGACGCCCGAGATGAACTGCAGCGCGAGTGCGATCGGCACGACGACGGCGGTCGCGCTCTTCGCGGTGCGCGGCACCGACGACAGCGCGACGCCGAGGAGGGCCGACGTCGTGAGGCCGAGGACGAAGACCCACGCGAACGTCGCCCAGCGCGCGGGCTCGGTGGGAAGCTCGACGCCGAGCACCGTCGACGCGAACACCAGCAGCAACGCGGACTGGAGCACGCCGGTGACCAGCACCTGCCCGATCTTGCCGATGAAGTAGCTCACCGGCGACAGCGGCGTGCCGCCCAGGCGCTTGAGCATGCCGTCGGAGCGCTCGACCGCGATGTCCATCGCGAGGTTCTGGAACCCCGAGAGCAGCAGACCCGCCGCGATCATGCCGGGCAGGTACAGCTCGGCCATCGAGATCGGCGGCACGCCCGGGGCGATCTGCACGTCCCCGTCCGACCCGAAGGCGACGCTGAACAGGCCCAGCATGAAGATCGGGAACAGGAAGGTGAAGAACAGCGTGTCTCCGGAGCGGAAGTACTGCATCAGCTCGAACCGCGCACGCCAGACGCCGACGGCGAGGAGATTGCGACGGCGGGGACGGATGCTGCGGACCGGCGTCCTCTCGACGGTGGCGCTCATCGCACCGCTCCCTTCTCGACGGGTGCGCCGGGCGCGGGGCTCCCGGTCCCTCCCCCGGTGGTCTCGCCGACCATCTCGAGGTAGACGTCCTCGAGGCTCGGCCGCACGATCTCGAGCTCGGCGGGCGCCTCGCCCAGCCGTGCCGCCAGGGCGGTCGCGAACGCGAAGGGGTCGTCGGAGCGCTCCTGCCGCAGCATCCCGTTCTCCCTCCACCGCACGATCGGAACGCGCGCGGCCTCGCCGCCGAACCCCGCGACAGGCCCGATCGCCTGCAGGCGGCCGGCCGCGATCACCGCGACGCGGTCGGCGAGCTGCGCGGCCTCGTCGAGGTAGTGGGTGGTGAGCACGATGGTCGTGCCCTCGGCCTGGAGGCGCCGGATGAGCTCCCAGAACTCGCGGCGCGCGTGCGGGTCGAAGCCCGTCGTGGGCTCGTCGAGGAAGAGCAGCTCGGGCCGGCCGATGATGCCGAGCGCCACGTCGACGCGCCGCTGCTGCCCGCCCGAGAGCTTCGAGATGCGGGTCTTCGCCTGCGACTCGAGGCCGACGGCGGCGATCACCTCGTCGACGTCGCGCGGGTCGGGGTAGAAGCCCGCGAACTGCCGCAGCTGCTCGCGGACGGTGACCATGCCCGACTGGCCGGTCGACTGGAGCACGATGCCGAGTCGCGCCTTGAGGTCGAGGCCGCCCGTGGCGGGGTCGACGCCGAGCACCTCGACGTCGCCGCCCGTGCGCCGCCGGTATCCCTCGAGGATCTCGACCGTCGTCGACTTGCCGGCGCCGTTCGGCCCGAGGAGGGCGAAGGTCTCGCCGCGCTCGATCTCGAACGACACCCCGTCGACGACCGCGCGATCGCCGTACGTCTTGCGCAGGTTCCGCACCCGCACCGCTTGTGTCTGCATGCTTCCAGCGTCGCGGAGGACGGATGCTGCGCCCAGCGGTCATCCGCAGGAGAAGGCATCCCCCATTCGGTGGATGCCGCGATCCACCTGGGCTCCGTACGCGGCCCGGAGCGCTGTGGGGTCAGTGACCGTGCGCGACCGTCACGGGAACGGGGACGGCGGCCTCCGCTTCCGCCCGCTCCTCCCCACGCAGCAGGCGCTGCCCGCGGATGCCGCCCGCAAGGGCCCAGGCGAGCAGCCACACGCCGGAGGCGACCGTGACGATGAACGAGACGCGCAGCCCGGCGTCGGGGTCGAGCAGCAGCACAAGGCTGATGAGGGCGACCAGGCCCCCGAGGATGGCGCCCGTGGCGCCGATCATCGTCAGCGCGCACCCGCGCGCGAGCCACCAGGCGATGCCACCGGCGATGACCAGCACGATGGCGAATACGACGGCTCCCCAGATCCACGCGTCCACGACGCACAGGGTATCCCTCCGGCGGCCGGATCGGGAAGAGCGCTTACCGGCCGGACGATCCGTCGCGCCCGGCGCGCATCGCCTCCCCGTGCATGACGCGCGGTGCGACCGGCGGCTGAAACGTCGCGACACGCCGACTACGCTCGAACCGTGACCGAACGCGCTCCCCTCTCCCGCAAGCTGTCCGCGATCGCCGAGTCCGCGACCCTGAAGGTCGACGCCAAGGCGAAGGCCCTGCAGGCCGCCGGCCGCCCCGTCATCTCTTATGCGGCGGGCGAGCCCGATTTCGCGACGCCGCAGTTCATCGTCGATGCCGCGGCCGAGGCGCTGCACAACCCCGCGAACTTCCGCTACACCCCCGCCGCCGGCCTCCCGGTGCTGCGCGAGGCGATCGCCGCGAAGACGCTGCGCGACTCGGGGCTCGAGGTCGACCCCTCGCAGGTGATCGTCACCAACGGCGGCAAGCAGGCCGTGTACCAGGCCTTCCAGACCGTGGTGAACCCGGGTGACGAGGTGCTGCTGCCCGCCCCGTACTGGACCACGTACCCCGAGGCGATCGCGCTGGCCGACGGCGTCCCGGTCGAGGTCTTCGCCGGCGCCGACCAGGACTACAAGGTGACGGTCGAGCAGCTCGAGGCCGCCCGCACCGACAAGACGACGGCGCTCGTGTTCGTCTCGCCGTCGAACCCGACCGGCTCGGTGTACACGCTCGAGGAGACCGAGGCGATCGGCCGCTGGGCTGTCGAGCACGGCATCTGGATCATCTCGGACGAGATCTACCAGAACCTCGTCTACGAAGGCACGCGCGCCGTGTCGATCGTGGAGGCGGTGCCGGAGGCAGCGGACCAGACGATCCTCGTGAACGGCGTCGCGAAGACCTACGCGATGACCGGCTGGCGGCTGGGCTGGATGGTCGGACCGAAAGACGCCATCAAGATCGCCGGCAACCTGCAGTCGCACCTGTGCTCGAACGTCAACAACATCGCGCAGCGCGCGGCGCTGGCGGCGCTCAGCGGCCCGCAGGACGAGGTCGAGCAGATGCGCCAGGCCTTCGACCGCCGCCGCAAGCTCATCGTCGCCGAGCTGTCGAAGATCGACGGTGTCGAGGTGCCCACGCCACTCGGCGCGTTCTAC
The DNA here is from genome assembly GCF_042267145.1 of Microbacterium sp. NPDC056044. Lineage (NCBI taxonomy): Bacteria > Bacillati > Actinomycetota > Actinomycetes > Micrococcales > Microbacteriaceae > Microbacterium > Microbacterium sp. NPDC056044. Next base: position 331,265 of record NZ_JBHJWZ010000003.1, read on the forward strand.
GCGTACCCCGATGTGCGCGGCCTCCTCGGCCGTGAGTGGGCGGGCGTCACGCCGACGACGTCCCTCGAGCTCGCCGACCTCATCCTCGAGAAGGCCGAGGTCGCCGTGGTCCCGGGCGAGGCCTTCGGCCCGTCCGGCTACCTGCGCCTGTCGTACGCCCTCGGCGACGACGCCCTCCTCGAGGGCGTGCAGCGGATGCAGCGCCTCTTCGCCTCGTAACCCGCAACACCGTCACGGAACGTGGATGCCTCGCCCCGAGGCATCCACGTTCCGTCATGTCCGTCGAAGCCCCCGCGAGGCCCGCCCGTCACCGGTGCTCGTGCGAAAACACGGGTCCGTGACGACGACACGCCGTGGTCGGGCGCGACGACGCGGCGTGTCGCGTCACGCACCCGTGTTTCGGCACGTGGACGGCGGGTCGACGGGGGCGACGGAGGAGACGGGGCCCGCCGGGTAGAGCTAGAGCTCGACGTTCAGGAGCACCGGCTCGGGCTGGAGGATCAGGCCGAACTCGGACTGAACCCTGCCCTGGATGAAACGGGCGAGCTCGGCGAGCTCGGCGGCGGTCGCGTGGCCGCGGTTCGTGAGGGCCAGCGCGTGCTTCGTCGACAGGCCGGCCCGCGAGCGCGGCAGCTTGAAGCCCTTGCGCACGCCGGCGTGCTCGATGAGCCAGCCGGCGCTCACCTTGACGTCGGACTCGACCGTGGTCGGCGCGGGCACGTAACCGTCGAAGTTCGCCAGCGGGATGACGAGCACGGGGTCGAGGTCGGGATGCACCGGCCAGCGCGGGCACGCGTCGGGGAGCGTGCGGGCGAAGGACGCCGACACCACGGCGTTCTGGAAGAACGATCCGGCACTGTACGTGTCGGGGTCGTCGGCGTCGAGCACCATGCCCTTGGTGGCCCGGGTCTCGAGGATCCTCTCGCGCACCCACGCGAGGGTCACCTCGTCGTCAGGACCGAGCCGCAGCGCCGTGCGGAGCTGGTCGCCGGCGATGAGACGCGCGGCCTGGCCGATCTCGGGCAGGTCGAGCGTCACGGAGAGGATCACCGCGCGGCGCGCGGGCACCGAGCCGTAGTGGTGCTTGAGCACCGAGGTGCGAAAGCCGAGCCCGAGCTCGGCGGCGGGCACGGTCGACACCTCGGCCGTCGACTCGTCGAGCAGCTCGACCTCGCTGAGGGTCTGCACGATCTCCTGGCCGTACGCGCCGATGTTCTGCACCGGCGCGGCGCCGACGGTTCCGGGGATCCCCGACATCGCCTCGACGCCGCCGAGGCCCTCGGCGACCGCGAAGGCGACGAGATCGTCCCAGCCATGGCCCGCCTGCACCTTCAGTCGCACGCGCCCTGGCAGAGGCGACGGCATCCGTTCGATGCCCGCCGTCAGCACGCGCACCACGGTGCCCTCGATGGGCTCGTCGCCGATGAACAGGTTCGATCCGCCGCCGAGCACGAGCCACTCGTCACCGGACGCCCAGACCTCGCGGAGGGCGTCGACGAGCTCGTCGGTCGTGCGGGCGTCGATCATGCGTTCCGGCGTGCCGCCTGTGCGCAGCGTCGTGAGCCGCGCGAGCGGGATGGGGGTGACCTCAGGCATGGATGTCAGACGGTGCGGATGCGCGCCTGCGCCTTGACCAGCACGGTGTTGCCGTCGAACGAGACGGTGAGGTCGATGCGGGCGGACTCGTCGTCGACCGCGCCGACCTTCGCGACGACCGTCACGTCGGCGCCGGTCTCGGGGTCGACCACCACGGGCTTGGTGAAGCGCACGCCGTACTCGAGGATGCGGCCGGTGTCGCCGACCCACGACTCGATCGTGCCGACGGCGAGGCCCATCGTGAGCATGCCGTGGGCGAGCACGCCCGGCAGGCCCACCGCGGCGGCCACGTCGTCGCGGTAGTGGATGGGATTGAAATCTCCGGATGCCCCGGCATAGCGCACCAGGGACTCCCGGGTGAGATGCACCGTGCGCTCGGCGACGAGGTCACCCACGGTCAGGTTCTCGAGCGCGCTCATGCGTCACCCTCCCCTACGAGGAGGACCGACGTCGTGGTCACGACGTGGGCTCCCGCGGCATCCGTGATCTCGGACTCGCTCGTGACCATCGCTGCGGCCCCCATCGCACGGATGCCGGTGACCGAGAGCTTCGCGGTGAGCTCGTCGCCCGCCACGATCGGCCGCGAGTAGCGGAACTTCTGCTCGGCGTGCAGCACGTTCTGGAGGACGATGCCCGAGTCGGGCTCGCCCAGCAGCTGCTGGAGCGTCGCGTCGGTCACGACGATCGCGAAGGTCGGCGGCGCGACGACGTCGGCGTAGCCGAGCGCCTGCGCGGCGGTGAGGTCGGTGTGCTGCGGGTCGTCGGCGAAGACGGCGCGCGCGAACTCGCGCACCTTCTCGCGACCCACGAGGTAGGGGGCGGTCGGCGCAAAGTCGCGGCCGACGAGCTCGGGGTTCACTGGCACCAGGCCATCCTACCGAGCGGGCTCCCCCGGCCCGGTTGGTCCGGTCGCCGGCCGAGGCCGTCCGCGCCACGCGCGCAGCCCCATCTGCACCGCGATGATCGCGAGGTAGGCGGCGAACAGCATGTTGCCGACGAACGGGTCGATGAGCGTCGCCGCCCACGCGCCGAGGGCGGTCGTGGTGCACGCGGCGATGCCGACGATCGCCGCGGCGACCAGGTCGACGTTGCGGCGGCGGATGTTGCCGAACGTGCCCGAGACCGCTGTCGGGATCATCATGAGGAGCGATGTGCCCTTGGCGACGAGGTCGCTCGTGCCGAACAGCACCATGAGTGCCGGCACGACGATGATGCCGCCGCCGACGCCGATGAGTCCCGACAGGATGCCGGTGGCCACGCCCAGCACCACGAGCAGGATCCCGCTCAGCACCGTGAGCGACAGTTCGGCGTCGCGCGACGGCACGACGATGAAGAGGCTCACGATCACGGCGGCGAGGAACCCGACGAACGACCACCGCAGCACCGTGAGCGAGAGCCGCGGCAGCAGCCACGTGCCGATCTGGGCGCCGACGACCGCACCGGCGGCGAGCAGCAGCGCCGGGATCCACGCGACCGAGCCGTGCACGGCGTACGAGATGACGCCGACCGTCGCGGTGGGCACGATCGCGGCGAGCGACGTCCCGGCCGCGAGGCGCTGATCGAACCGCAGGAAGAGCACGAGGAAGGGCACGATCACCGTGCCGCCGCCCACGCCGAACAGGCCGGACAAGAGGCCTGCGACGAGGCCGATGCCGATGCAGGTGAGGAAGAACCGAGCGTCGTGGGGAGGGCGCACCGTGTCGGGCGCGGTCATTCGTACGACAGCTCGTCGATCGCCCACTCGCCGTCCGACTGCACGAGCGTGTAGTGGTACACCGTGTTGCCGGGCTCGGGGTCGGTGGGCAGGCCATCCTCGTCGACGAGCGCGAGGTACGTCTCGTTCGTCGTGACCGCGATCTGGTCGCCCAGCGTCTCGACGTCGGTCACGGTGACCTTGTAGTCGTCGAAGTTCTCGTCGAAGCCCACGGACTGCGACTCGAAGGAGGCGCAGTCGTTCAGGCCGACGCTCGCGCGGAAGTCGGACGTCGTCGCGGTGGAGAGCTTGTCGCAGTCGCCCTCCTGCCAGGCGTCGTCGTACAGCGCGACGGCGGCGACCGCTGCCCGCTCGTCGTCGGACTGGCCGCTCGAGTTCGCGGTCGATGCCGACAGCAGCAGCAGCGGGATCACGACGGCCGCGGCGATCACGATGCCCAGCAGCACCACGCCGAGCACCACCCACAGGATCCACAGCTTCGACTTCTCGCGCGGCTCGGTCGCCGCGGCGAAGCCGCCACCGGCCGGGACGACACCGGCGGGCATTCCGGGATAGGCACCCTGCGGGTATCCCTCGGCCGACGCTGACCCGTCCTGCGCCGGGTACTGCTGCGCCGGGGAGCCGGGCTGCCCCGGGGCGTCGTACAGTGCCGCGAAGACCTCCGGCTCGGGCTGCGTCGACGCCTCGGCGCCGGCGACGATCTCGGCCTCGGTCGGCGCCGCCGAGTCCACCGGATCGGGCTCTGCGACGTGCTCCGTCCACTGCGTGCCGTCCCACCAGCGCAGCGAGCCGTGACCGTCGTCGTACCAGCCGGGAGGAGTCGTCGTCATCCTCAAACCCTATCCCCGCGACTTCGCCACGAACGGACGACGGATGCTGCGCCCCGGCGCCGGGGCGCAGCATCCGGTTCCCGCAATCAGCGGTCGAGAACGGCGCGGGTGCTGCGCTCCGGGGTCAGGTCGAGACGGCGCAGCAGCTGGGCGTTCAGCGCCACCACCACCGTCGACAGCGACATCAGGATCGCGCCGACCGACATCGGCAGCACGAAGCCGATCGGGGCGAGGACTCCGGCCGCGAGCGGGACCGAGAGCAGGTTGTAACCGGCGGCCCACCAGAGGTTCTGCGTCATCTTGCGGTAGCTCGCGCGCGACAGCTCGATGACCGACAGCACCGACCGTGGATCGCTCGACGCCAGGATCACGCCCGCCGACCCGATGGCGACGTCGGTGCCGGCGCCGATCGCGATGCCGACGTCGGCCCGCGCGAGCGCGGGTGCGTCGTTGACGCCGTCTCCCACCATTGCGACCTTGAGACCTTCGCCCTGCAGCTCGGCGACCTTGCGCTCCTTGTCTTCGGGGCGCACACCCGCGAAGACGCGGCGGATGCCGAGTTCCCGGGCGACCGACCGGGCCACCGGTTCGGCGTCGCCGGTGATCATCACGACCTCGATGCCGAGGGCGTGCAGCGCGTCGACCGCCTCGCGCGACTCGGGGCGGATCTCGTCGGCGAGCGCGACGGCACCGGCGACGACGCCGTCGCGCACGACGTGGAGCACGATCGAGCCGCGATCGTGCCAGGCCGCTGTCGCCGCCAGAGGCCGCGCGCCGACCTCGTCGAGCAGGCGGGGGCCGCCGACCCGGACGACGTGGCCGTCGACGGTCGCGGTCACGCCCACCGCCGGCGCCGACTGGAAGCCGGACGCGAGGGCGAGCGCGAGGCCGCGCTCGTGGGCGGCGCGCACGAGCGCCTTCGCGAGCGGGTGCTCGCTGTCGGCTTCGGCCGCCGCGGCGAGCGCGAGGACGTCGTCGGCATCGAGCGGGGCGACGGCTGTCACGTCGACCACCGTGGGCTCGCCCTTGGTGAGGGTGCCCGTCTTGTCGAACAGCACCGCGCCGATCGTGCGCATGCTCTCGAGTGCCAGACGGTCCTTGATGAGCACGCCGCCGCGCGCCGCGCGCTCGGTCGCGATCGACACGACGAGCGGGATCGCGAGGCCGAGCGCGTGAGGGCACGCGATCACGAGCACGGTGATGGTGCGCACGACCGCCTCGTCGGGGAGGCCGAACGCCGTCCACACGATCGCGGTGAGCGCCGCGGCGCCGAGCGCGAACCAGAACAGCCAGCCGGCAGCCCGGTCGGCCAGCCGCTGCGCGCGCGACGTCGAGCTCTGGGCTTCGGCGACGAGCCGCTGGATGCCGGCGAGGGTGGTGTCGTCGCCGGTCGCCGTGACCTCGACCCGCAGCCCCGAGTCGGTCGCGACGGTGCCGGCCGTCACGTGGTCGCCGACGCCGCGGGCGACGGGCCGCGACTCGCCGGTGACCATCGACTCGTCGAGGTCGGCGGCGCCCTCGACGATCCGCCCGTCGGCGGGAACGCTGCCGCCGGGCCGCACCACCACGAGGTCGCCGACGCGCAGCGCGGACGGCGCCACCGTGACGATGCGGTCGCCCTCCACGCGCTCGGCCTCGTCGGGGAGGAGCGCCGCGAGGGAGTCGAGCGCCGACGTCGTCTGGGCGAGCGAGCGCATCTCGATCCAGTGCCCGAGCAGCATGATCACGATGAGGAGGGCCAGCTCCCACCAGAACTCGAGTTCGTGGTGCAGCAGGCCCAGACTCGCGCCCCACGACGCGAAGAACGCGACAGTGATCGCGAGGCCGATGAGCAGCATCATGCCGGGCTTGCGGGCGCGCAGCTCCGACAGGGCGCCGGAGAGGAACGGCCAGCCGCCCCAGAAGTACATGACGGTGCCGACGAGCGGCGAGATCCACGCGACCCACGGCCCGTCGGGGAGCGGATAGCCGAGCACCATCGCGAACATGCCCGAGAACGCGACCACCGGCACCGCGAGGGCGAGGTTGATCCAGAACAGCCGGCGGAAGCGGGCGGCGTGGTCCGCGCCGTGGCCCGCATGACCTCCATGACCGGCGTGGCCGGCGTGGTCCTCCTGGCTCAGGTGCGCGGAGTGGTCGGTGGGGTGCGCGTGGACCGCGGCGGCATCCGTCGTGGCGGTGCCGCTCATCGGCACGTGGCCGGAGTGGTCATGGGCCGTGTGTTCGTCGGCCATGCGGCCATGGTCGCGATGCGGATCGGTCACGCTGCTCTCCTCGTCGACGTGCTTCCTTTATACCCCCTGGGGGTATCAGATGCAATCGGTCTCATGAGCGGTCTATTCCCGATCGGCCGCGAGGCGTGGCGGATGTCGGCGGGCCGCGCGACACTGACTTCAGCTGGAGTCTCGAGGAGCGCGAATGGACATCATCCTGGTCGCAGGCCTGTGGATGGGCGGATGGGCGTGGTACGAGGTCGCGCCCGCCCTGGCGAACGCGGGGCATCGGCCGGTGCCGATCACGCTGCCCGGCATGGAGTCGGCCGACGCCGACCGATCGGCGGTCACACTCGCCGATCACGTCGCCGCGGTCGTGGCCGCGATCGACGACGCACCGGGCGAGAGGGTCGTGCTGGTCGGGCACTCCGCCGGCGCGGGCATCGTGTACGCGGCGGCCGACGCACGGCCCGACCGCGTCGCGCGACTGATCCTCATCGGCGGCTTCCCGACCGCCGACGGCGACCCGCTGCTCGACGGGTTCGCGACGGAGGGCGGCGAGCTTGCGCTGCCGCCGTGGAGCGAGTTCGAAGAGGCGGATCTCCGCGATCTCGGCGAGGGCGGCATGACGGCGTTCCGCGCGTACGCGGTCCCCTCGCCCGCCGGCGTGGTCACCGGTACCCAGCGCCTCAGCGACGACCGTCGCCTCGACATCCCCGTCACCGCGGTCGCGACCGAGTACACGGTCGCCGACCTGCAGAGCTGGATCGACGCCGGTGCGCCGCCGGTGCGGGAGTTCGCGCGGCTGCGCGACGTGACCTACGTCGACCTGCCGACGGGGCACTGGCCGCAACTGACGCGTCCGCAGCACCTCGCCCGCGTCATCCTCGCGCAGCCGCCGCTGGGCGACGGCACCATCGCCCCAGAGGTCGAGACCATCAGCGCACAGGAGTTCCACGCAGCGGACGGCGTCGCGGACTGGCGCATCCTGTACTGGGGCGCGCACGCTTTCTTCCGCGCCGACTCGTTCGCGCACGGCGCGCGACTCGTGGCCGAGGTCGCCGCGATCGCCGACGGCCTCGACCACCACCCCGACATCGATCTGCGTCCGGAGGGCGTCTTCGTCAAGACCTTCAGCCGCCGCGACGGCGCGCTAAGCCGGACGGATGCCGAGCTCGCGGCATCCGTCTCACGCGCGGCCCGCGCACTCGGCCTCGAGCCCGACCCGTCCGTGCTCACCGTCGTCGGCATCGCCGTCGCCCAGGGCCCCGACGCCCATGTGCGGCCGTTCTGGAGCGCAGCGCTCGGCTACGACCCGCTCGGCGGCGAGGACGCGATCGATCCGCTGCGCCGCAACCCGCACGTGTGGTTCCACCCGCTCGAGCCGCCCAAGTCCGGCCGAGGCCGCACGCACATCGACATCTCGGTGCCGCGCGACCAGGTCGAGGCACGTGTCGCGGCGGCGCTGGCGGCGGGCGGGCGCATGGCCGACGACTCCCACGCGCCGGAGTGGTGGACCCTCACCTCGCCCGACAACCACGGCGTCGACATCGCCGCGTGGACCGACGACTCGGACTACTCGGGCTGAACTCTCCCCGGGCCGCCTGTCACCGCAGCATGCGCACGTCGATGATCGACGGCACCATCGGATCGGTCTGCTCGGCGCCGTCGAAGTCGAAACCGTTGCGTCGATAGAAGGCGATCGCCCGAGGATTCTCCTTCGCGACCCACAGCACAGCGGGCCCGTCGTCGAGCACCGCGTCCAGCAGCGCCTGCCCTGCCCCACCGCCGTGATCGGCGGCCGCGACGTAGAGCATGTAGAGCTGCCGCTCGCAGGGCGGCGGCGCTCCGTCGAACTCCAGGCCGGGGCCCGAGGTGGCGAAGCCGATGATGCGCCCTTCGCTCTCTGCGATCCAGACGCGCCATTCATCTCGGGGGTTGCCGAGGATGCGGGCCCACAAGCTCTGCCGCCCCTGCACGAACTCGTCGTCGAAGAAGCCGGCAGGCAGGAGGTGCGTGTAGGTCTCTCGCCACGTCGCCACATGGAGCGCGGCGATCTCGGCCGCGTCGCGCGGCTCGGGCACACGCAGAGTGAACGTCATGCCGTCATCCTGCCAGCGGGCGCGACACCCGGACAGGGGTGTCACCCGGCAGCGCCGTACGCGGTGAAGAAGCGGTCGCGGAACGCGTCCATGCGCCACACCGGCGATGCCTCCGACGGACGCAGCCCGGGCGTCCAGTTCCAGTCGGCGATCGCGTCGAGCACCGCCGGATCCTTCGCGATGACGCTGATCGGCACATCGCGGGAGGCGTGCTCGCCGCTCACGATCGACGCCGGCTGGTGATCGCCGAGCATGACCACGACGAGGTTCGGATCGTCGACGTTCTCGAGGAACGACAGCATCGACCCGAGTGTGTACTCGACGGATCTGCCGTAGGAGCGCCGCACCGTCTCGGGGTCCTTCCAGACCTCGCTCGCCTGCTGACCCTGCGCCGGCTGGTCGTCGTAGATCGAGCCGTCGCCGACGTCCGCCCAGGGCACCAGTTCGGGAAGCGGTGCCCACGGCGTGTGCGACGAGACCAGGTCGATCTCGGCCATCACCGGCCGGTCCGAGGTGGCGAGCACCTGGTCGGCGAAGTGCTTGAGCGTGTACTGGTCGGGGATGCGCGCGTACCCGAACGAGGGGCCCCGGTAGCCGACGCCGGTCGCGTCGAGCAGGGTGTCGTAACGGTAGAACGTCGATCCGACCTCCCACGGACGCCGGTTCGACGGCACGTCGCTGACGGTGCGCCAGCCCGCGCGGCCGAATGCCGCGCTCAGCGTGAGCCGGTCGGTCTGCGTCACCAGGTCGTACACGCCCTGCGCGTCGACCCAGACGCCGGTCTGCAGCGTGGCGTGCGCGAGCCAGCTCACCCCGCCGAACGTCGGCGACGTCATCCACGCGCTCCGCGCCGTGTAGCCGTCGGCCGCGAGCGACTCATCGCCGCCGCGCAGCACCTCGTCCACCCCGTCCGCGATGCCGTCGCCCTCGAGCGCCACGCGCCCGTAGCTCTCGACGAACACGAACAGCACGTCCTTGCCCTGCAGCACGGTCAGCAGGTCCGCCGCAGGAACGTCGGCGAACGGATCGTCGGCGACCTCGCGGGCGACCCGCGCCCTCGTCTCGAGCGCCGACACGGTGCGCGTCACGGCCGAGCCGACGGAGGAAGCGGATGCTGCGGCCGCGACCGGATCCGCGATGCGCAGCGGCGGCGCCACCGCCGCCATGACGATCCACGCCGCGGTCACGGCGGCGAGCGCGGTGCGGCCGCGGTCGCCGCGACGCCGCAGTGTCGCGTCGACGTACAACGCGGCCCACCCTGCCACGACCCCGACCGCGACGATCAGCGCGACAGCGGCAGCGAAGAGGGCGGTGGCGAGCGTCGGTCCGATCGACGAAGCGACGACCCCGTAGGCGTCGCCGAGCTGCAGCCAGTCGAGCGGCACGAAGTGGGTGCCGAGCGCCGCCTCGTATCCGCGATCGATGCTCGCGAGCAGCACGGCGACCGACACGAAGACCCCGAACGCGGTAGCCACGGCGAAGCGCAGCATCCGCCACGGAATCAGCGCGAGCACCAGCAGCGCCACGATCGACTCGACGGGGATGCGGACGAGGTCAGCGACCGAGCCCGTCGCCAGCGCACCGGGAATGAGGGGAAGCACGACCAGGGCGGCGATCGCACCGCCGAGCGCGAACCGCCTGCGCCAGAGGGGGACGACGCGCGCGGGCATCGTGCTCACGGGCGTTCGGCGATGGACTGCGCGGCTCCCGTCGGCTCGGCGTCGAGCATGCCGAAGCGGTCCGACAGGGCGTAGCGCAGGAGAACGACGTCGCCGATCTGGCGGGTGTCGGCGAGGTGCGCACGGCGGGAGGCCGTCCACGGGAAGGAACCGGGTCCGACGACGCGCGGCGCGCCGGTCTCACCGACGAAGAACGGTGCGACGACGAGGTGGAGCTCGTCGACGAGGTCGGCGCCGAGGAACTGGGTCAGCACCGTGCCGCCGCCCTCGACCATGAGGCTGCGGACCCCGTGGTGCGCGCCGAGGTCGTCGAGCAGGGCATCCATCGTGACGCAGTCGTCGCCCAGCCCGACGACGACGGCGCGACGGCCGAGCCGCGCACCGAGGTCCGCCGCGCGCTCACGCGGACAGTAGACGATGCGGGCGCCCTCCCCCGCCGTGAAGAACGCGGCGTCCGGTGAGAGCTCGCCGCTCGCGGTCACCGTCACCTTCGCCGGCGACTCCTGGCGGCCCGAGGCGAGCCGTTTCGCACGGCGCGCCGCATCTCGCACGAGCAGGCGCGGGTTGTCGCGGCGCACCGTGGAGGCCCCGACCATGATCGCGTCGTGCAGTGCGCGCACGTCGTCGACGCGGTCGAGGTCGGCGGCGTTCGACATCGCGAGCCGCGCGGGCTCGAGGCTGTCGAGGTAGCCGTCGATCGACATCGCGCAACTGAGGGTGACGTACGGTCGCTCGCTCATGCGGATCTCCTCTTCCCGATGATGCCTCCTGCGGGCAGCGATCGGAAGCGGCCGGTGAGCAGCGCGAGCGCGCCCGGCAGGACCGCGACCACCGTGAGCACGCCGAACGCGGTCGAGACGGCGACCCCCGCGCCGGCGCCGAGTCCCGCGAGCGCGAAGGCCGAGGCGGCGACGGCCTCGCGCGGTCCCCAGCCGCCGACGTTGACGGGGATGGCGGTCGCCCCGAGCACGATCAGCGCGACGACGGCGAGCTCGTCCGCGCGGGCATGCACCCCGGCCGCGAGGCCCGCGACCACGAAGGTGGCGGCGTGCGCCGCGAGCACGACGACCGACGCGACCGTGATCGCGCAGAGCGCGGCGGGACGGGTGAGGACGGGGCGCAGCATCCGGTACTCCCGTCGCAGAAGGGCGCGGCCGCGCCGGGTGGCGGCGACGACCCCGACGCCGACGATCACGAGCGCGGCAACGGCCCCGCTGATCCACGCCAGGGGTGCGAGCGGCGACGCCAGCCCCAGCGGCAGCAGGATGGCCAGCGTCAGCACGACCTGGACGAGCTGCCCGGCGACGCGTTCCGCCGCGACCGCACGGGCGGCGAGGTCGACGCGCTCGTGGTGCCGGCCGTGGACGTACGCGCGATGGACGTCGCCCACGACGCCGCCGGGCAGCACGGTGTTGAGGAACTGCGAGCGGTAGTACGCGGTGAACGCCTCGCTCCACGGCAACGGCAGCCCGAACCCGGTCGAGACGGTGCGCCAGCGCCACGCGGCGGCCGCCGTGGCGACGGCGGCCAGCGCCGCGGCGGCGAGGATGGTGGCCGGCGAGATCGAGGCGAGCCCCTCGAGGAACGGCCCGACGCCCACGACGGCGACCGTCCCGGCGACGACGGCGAGCGCCGCCGTGATCCGCAGCGCCGATCGCGCCCGCGGCGGGATCCTGCTCAGCGCGGCCATGCCAGCAGATCCTCGTGAGAGACGGTGACGTGCAGTCGCCCCTCCGCGGCCTGCGCCAGCCGGCGCTCGCGGTACTCGGCAGCGGCCGGCACGAGGTCGGGACGCTGCTCGAGCGCGGCGCTGATCCAGCCGTCCAGCCACTCGTCGACGAGCACCGTGTCGCGACCCGCGAGGCGCCACGGCGTCGCCGCCGTGCGGACGTTCCAGCCGGCGGCGGCGAATCGGGCCGCGACCAGGGCGACCGCGCCGGGTCCCAGCATCCGTCGTCCTGACGCATCGCGCCGCTGATGGTCGTTGAAGGCGGACTCGAGGGCACGCTCGACGCCGTCGGCCGGCTCCACGGGACGCAGCCGGACGGAGCCCATGACCGAGAGGCTGAACAGCGCCGGCGTGCCCGCGGCGACGCAGGCGGCGACGACGTGGGCGGCCTCGGCCTCGGTCAGCACGTCGAGCAGAGCGGAGGCCGTCACCGCCGCCGCCCCCTGGAAGGCATCGATCGGCAGGGAGGCGAGATGCTCCACCACGACGTCCGCCGCGATGGGCCGGCCGGCCCCGTCGACGACGGTGCGGAGGTCCAGGTGCGCGACGATGTCGGCGTCGCCGTCGCGCAGCACCCACCGCTGCGGCCCCGGCAGGCGTGGAGCCAGCCAGCGCGTCATCGATCCGGTGCCGGCGCCGAGGTCGTGCAGCACGAGGGGCGCCGACTGGGACGTCGGCGTGATCAGGCGCGCCAGTTCGCGGGCGAGGTCGACCGAGCGGGCGTCGTCGTCGGCGGGTGCCCGCAGCGCGAGCCACCCGGCGGTCGCCGTCGAGATCGCGGTCATGCCGCCTCCAGGGCGTCGGCCACCCGCGCGACGGTGTCGCGCCATGTCGGCAGCGCCGCCCGCGCCGCGAGCGCCTCGCGGCGCAGGCGCGCCCGCAGCGCGGGGTCGGTCAGCCAGGCGTCCAGGGCCTCGGCGAGCGCAGCCTCGTCGCCGGCGGGCACGAGCAGTCCCCCGCCCCCGGCGAGCGCGTCGGGGATCCCCCCGGTCTCGGCGCCCAGCACCGGGATCCCCCGCGCCCGCGCGTCGGCGATCGCCATGCCCGAGGCCTCGACGCGCGACGGCGCGATCAGCAGCCCGCAGCGGCGGTACGCCTCGGCGAGTGCGGGTTCGTCGAGCACCCCCGGCAGCTGCACCCTGCCGTCGAACGCCGCCGCCTGCCGCGCGATCTCGGCCGAGAACCCGGGGAACGCCTCGACCGACCCGGCGAACGTGCAGTGCCAGTCGCCCTTGCGCAACAGGGCGAGCGCGGCGAGCAGCGTGTCCTGTCCCTTGTGCGGCGCGATGACGCCCACGCACAGCAGTTCTCCGTCGTCGGCGGGCTGCTGCGGCCCCGCCGGGAGGACCCCGGGAACCGCGACGACCGTGCGACCGGGGTCGGCGAGCTCCCGCCGGGCGAGCTCGGCCGCGGTCCACGCGCTCGGCACGATCACGTCGTGCGCCGACGCGAGGGCGCGGCGCTCGGCGTCGATCGCCGCATCCGTCGCATCCGGAAAGACCGCCGTCACCATGTGCGCCAGCACCGTGAGGCGCAGCCGCGCCGCGGCCGCCTCCACCGCGGCCGGCGCCCACCCGGCCACCAGTCCGTCGACCAGCACCCGCGATGCGTCGGGCGCGTCATGGAGGACGGATGCCGCGTCCCCCGCGTCCGCCGCCTCGCGAACGTCCACGTCCCAGCCGAGGCCGCGCAGCCCGTCGCGGAGGTGCCGGTCGTAGACGTTGCCGCCGCTCACGCGCCGAGGGTCGTCGACCCCGGCGGGGACGACGAAGCGGAGGGACGGGACATCCGTCACCACGCCACCTCGTACGAGGCCCACGCCACGTGCGACTCGTGCAGCGTCACGACGATCCCGGTCAGGTGAGCGTCGCCCATGTCTCCTTCGCGGGCGCGCGCCGCGAGGCCGTCGCCGATGATCTGGCACAGCCGCTCGGTCGTGGTGTTCACACCCTGCAGGTCGGGGTGGTCATCGAGGTTGCGGTAGGTGAGCCCGGCGACGATCTCGCGGAGCACGTCGCTCGCACGGCCGATGTCGACGACGACGCCGTGCTCGTCGAGCTCGTCGGCGCGGAACGTCGCGTCGACGAGGAACGTCGCGCCGTGCAGCTGCTGCGCGGGCCCGAAGACGTCGCCGCGCAGGCTGTGCGCGATCATGAGGTGGTCGCGGACGGTGACGCTGAAGCTCATTCGGCAGTCCAATCGATCGTGTGGCACAGTTCTCCGGCAGTGCCGTCGGCGAGCGCGGCGGTGACCTCGGGCAGCCGGCGCCAGGAGGTGGTGCCGCCCAGAAGCGCGTCGTACGCCGGATCCTCGAGCAGACGCAGCGCGATCGCAAGACGGTTGCGCATCGTGCGCGAAGCTCTGCGGCGGACCGCGATGGCGCCGACCTGACTCGGCCGGATGGCGATGCGGCGGGAGTGGAAGTCGGCACCGAGCTCGAGCGAGACCGCGCGGCTGCCGTACCAGCTGGCGACGATCACCTCGCCGTCGGTGGGTGCGATGCCGAGCGCCAGCTGGAGTCCGGCGCCGGCGCCGCTCGCCTCGATCACGACATCCGCCCCGGGAAGCTCCTCGGACGCGAGCACGAAGCCGACCCCGAGCGCCTCGGCCGTCGTCGCACGCGCCGGGTCGACGTCGACGAGGGTGACTTCGGAACCCGGGATGCTGCGCGCCACCCGCGCGATCGCGGCGCCGATCATGCCCGCGCCGACGACGACGATCCGATCGCCGACCAGTGGGGCGGCATCCCAGAGCACGTTGACCGCCGTCTCGACCGCTCCGGCGAGCGCCGCGCGGCGCGGCGGGACCGCCTCCGGCACGGGGTGGAGGGCGTCGGCGGGCACGACGAAGCGCGACTGGTGCGGGAACAACGAGAACACGGTGCGGCCGTGGAGCGCCGCGGGCCCGTGCTCGACCGTTCCGACGTTGAGGTACCCGTACTTCACGGGGAAGGGGAACTCGCCCGCCTGGAACGGGGCGCGCATCCGCTCGTGCTCCGACACCGGCACCTCGCCTCGGGCGACCAGCGACTCGGTGCCGCGGCTCACGCCGGTGAAGAGCGTCCGCACCGACGCCTCACCGTCCGAGATCCCGGGGAGCGGCTCACTGCGGAACTCGCCCTGCCCGGGGCCGACCGTCCACCATGCGGTCGCAGCATCCGGAATCTCGTGGTGAACCTCAACGGGTCCCTGCGTCGTGTTCCCCGTGACCGCCATGACGAGTACACGGAGCGCGCATGGGAAAAGTTCAGTGGGTGCCCTGGTGGTGGGTCGCGGGCGGAGTCGCCGGGTTGGTCGCGATCGGGACGGCGACGCCGCTGACGGCGGCGGCTTGGACGGCCGGCGTCGGATACCTCGTCGTGTCGACGGCGCTCCTGCTGCGGGCGATCGCCCGTGGCCGGGTCGAGCGGTTCGGGCCCGCCAACGCCGTCACCGCGACGCGGTCGATGCTCGTGGGGCTCGTGACCGCGCTGGTGGCGGCCTCGTTCGCGCACACGGTGCCGACGGCGCTCCTGGTCACGCTCGCCGCGGTCGCACTCGCGCTGGACGGCGTCGACGGCTATGTCGCCCGCCGCACCCACAGCGAGAGCGAGCTGGGCGCGCGCTTCGACATGGAGGTCGACGCGTTCCTGCTGCTGGTGCTGTGCGTGTGCGACGTGCGCTTCGTCGGCTGGTGGGTGCTCACGATCGGCCTGCTGCGCTACGCCTTCGTCGTCGCGGGATGGATGCTGCCGTGGATGAGGCAGACGCTGCCGCCTCGTTACTGGCGCAAGGTCGTGACCGCCGCGTGCGGTGTCGCCCTGGCCGTGGTGGCGTCCCAGCTGCTGCCCCCGGCCGGGAACGTTCTCGTCGCCGCGGCGGCGCTCGCCCTCGTGCTCGAGTCGTTCGCGCGCGACGTCACCTGGCTCGTGCGAGTGAACCTCGCCGCCACCCCGCTCGTTTCCCTCGAGAAGGCGTCGACCATCTCACCTCCGGAAGAGAGCAGGTAGGACCATGACCGAATCCACCGGGCGGGCGCTCTGGACCATGCGCATCCTCAGCGCGATCGCCCTCCTCGCCACGGGCGGCATCCATCTCTACCTCGCGCTGAACGGCGTCGGCGGCATCCTGGGGGTGATGTTCATCCTGAACGCCGTGGCCGGCCTCGTCCTGGCAGCCGGGATGCTGCTCCTCCGCGGTCGGCTCCTGCAGCTCGTGACCGTACTCAGCCTCCTGTTCCTCATCGCGACGCTCGGCGCGCTCCTGCTCGCGCTCACCGTCGGGCTCTTCGGCATCCACGAGACGTGGGACTTCACCCTCGTTCCCGAGACGGTGATCGTCGAGTCGATCGGCATCGTGCTGCTCGGGATCACGACGGCGATGGTGCTGCGCCCGCAGCCCGTGCCGGGCATGCGCCGCAGCCCGCAGGGCGCGTAGCTCGCCGCGCCGACGGCCGGACGCCCCGACCGCGCCGCCACGTGGGGTGGCGGGGCGGTCGGGGGTGAGGCTCAGGCGCCGACGGACTCCTTCTCGGCGGCGAGCTTCTCCTCGTCGAGACGGTCGAGTTCGTGCAGCGACGATCCCTTGGTCTCACGCATCGAGATGACGGCGACGAGCGTGATGGCCGCGGCGATAGCGAGGTAGACGGCGACCGGGATGTACGAGCCGGTGCTGGCCAGCAGCGCCGTCGCGATGATCGGGGCGAGCGAGCCGGCGACGATCGAGGTCACCTGGTAGCCCAGCGAGACGCCCGAATAGCGCATGCGCGTCGGGAACATCTCGGACATGATCGCCGGCTGCGGCGCGTACATGAACGCGTGGATGAACAGACCGAGGCAGATCGCGGCCACGATGATCGCGGGATTGCGCGTGTCGAACATCGGGAAGGCGACGAAGCCCCACCCTGCCGCGCCGAGCGTGCCGATGAGGTACACCGGCTTGCGGCCGATCTTGTCGGTCAGTCCGCCGATGAGCGGGATGACGATCATGTGCACGATGTGCGCGATCACCAGGAGACCGAGGATCTCGGCCGTGTCGACCTTCAGCGCCACCGCCAGGTAGGTGATCGAGAAGGTCACGACGAGGTAGTACATGATGTTCTCCGCGAAGCGCAGACCCATCGCCGTGAGCACGCCGCGCGGGTAGCGCTTGATCACCTCGAGCACGCCGAAGCGCAGCGCCTTGGACTGCTCGACCTCCTTCTGGACCTCGAGGAAGATCGGCGCATCGGTCACGCGCGTGCGCACGTAGTACCCGATGGCGACGATGACGACCGACAGCCAGAACCCGATGCGCCAGCCCCACGAGAGGAACTGCTCCTCGGTGAGCGTGCGGCTGAGCACGAGCAGGACGACCGTCGCCACGAGGTTGCCGATCGGCACGGCCGCCTGCGGCCACGACGCCCAGAAGCCCCGTGTCCGGTTCGGCGAGTGCTCGGCGACGAGCAGGACCGCCCCGCCCCACTCGCCGCCGACGGCGAAGCCCTGCGCGAAGCGCAGCGCCACCAGGAGCGCGGGCGCCCAGTAGCCGATCATGTCGAATGTGGGGAGGCATCCCATGAGGAACGTCGCCACGCCGACGAGGATGATCGCGAACTGGAGCAGCTTCTTGCGCCCGTACTTGTCGCCGAAGTGGCCGAACACGATGCCGCCGAGCGGACGGGCGATGAAGCCGACCGCGTAGGTCACGAACGCCGCGATGATGGGGGCGTACGGGTCGTCCGACGGCGGGAACATGATCTTGTTGAAGACGAGCGTCGCGGCGGTGGCGTAGAGGAAGAACTCGTACCACTCGACGACGGTGCCCGCCATCGAGGCTGTGACGACGCGCCGCAGGCTCGACTGCTTCATCGAGGCCGGGGGTGTCTGGGGTGAAGCCATGCGCTGGTACCTCCTTGTAGAGCGCGGAAGCGGTCCGTGGGGAACCGCTCTGCGGGACGTTACCTGACGCACGATTCAGGTTTCAAGGGGCTTGACGCGGCTCTCTCCGTGAAGTTCGGGCGATCTTCCAGCTTTCAGACGGAGGACCGCCCGATCGGGGGGCCCTGCTCACTCCCACGAGGCGACGAGCATCCAGTGACCGTCGACCTCTTCGACGTCCATGACACGCGTGCGGTGGTCGACATCGCTGCGCGCGGTGAATCGCCAGCTCTGGAACAGCCGCCCGCCGTCGCTGCGCGTCGGGGTGTCGATGATGCGCCACCGCTCGTGGTCGACGACCAGCCGCACCGGCCTCCCTCGTTCACACCAGACCTGAACATCCTCACGTGCCACCATCCGCATGATGCCCCTCCTTCATCGAATCTATGTTCGATAGTAGGACGCGAAACGCACCCGCGCAACAGGGGATGCGTTCGTGCTACGCGCTGCGGCTGTCGGCCTCAGCGTCAGCATCCACCGCCGCGAGATGGATCGCAGCGACGCCGTCGCGGAGGGCGCCGACGGGCACCTCGACGGTCTCGTACTGGGACGTGAATCCGTTCTCGTCGACCACCGACACGGTGACCAGGGCGTGCCCTCGGCGCGGCAGTCGCGACGCGGTGCGGGCGATTCTCTTCGTCTTCATGTCCCCACCACCGTAACCAGGACCTCCGACACGGTGCCGTACGCGCGCGGCGTCACCTCAGATAGGCGTCGACGAGCAGAGGACCACGGATGCCGCGCAGCGCGTCGATGAGACGCTCGCTGCTGCGCGTGGTCCATGACGACATCACGAGGTCGTGCGGGCCGAGCGGCTCGAGCTTGCCGATGCGCACCCGGACGACCTCCCACCCCGCCGCACGCACGGCCCGGTCTTTGCGCCGGTCGACCTCCTCGCGTTTGCCCACGTGCTCGAGCCCGTGCTTGCCGACGCTGTCGTACTCGAGGGCGATCCGCAGCTCCGCCAGAAGGATGTCGGGCCAGACCTCGAGATGGTCGAAGAAGGGCCGCGCGGTGCGGATCGCGGTGAAGCCCGGCGTGACCGCCAGCTTCGCGAAGACGTCGGCCCGCATCCGCGCCTCGACAGCCGACGCTGGCTTCGGCGCGCACGCGCTCACGAACGGCTCCCCCACAGGCAGATCCGGAGTCTTCGTGCAGAGCGAGCGCGGCGGCCTCCGGCGCGGCGCAGGCTCGGCGCCGGGTGCGCGGATCGAGATGCGCGGCGGCTTCGCCGCCGCCGCGCACTCGGGGCACCAGGCGGATCGGCGCCGCTCACGGCCGGGGCGCTCACGCTGCTCGGACGGGGTGGCGACGAACGTGTGCCCGGCCTCGCACTGCCAGAGCAGGAGGACGTCGGCGGCCGGCGGCACCTGCGTCAGCGTGATGCCGGCATTGAGATCGGGGTGGTACTGCCGGATCAGCGCCGGATACGCCGCCCATTCCGACCGGTAGGTGCCCACCGGATAGGGCACGTCGACGCCCTTCGAGAACTGGCGCCTCGCCCACCACAGTTCCACGCGCTCCGGCATGAGCGCACTGTACGACGGGGCTCCGACACCTGCGCGGTCGCAGCGTTCCGGCATCCCGCCATCCCGCCGGTGTCTTCGTTACCGGTGCAGCGGGTGCGTTTGTGGTGCAGCGAACTCCCGCAATAGGATGCGGACCGTGCCGGACATGCTCCGAGATTCGCTCCTGGGGGGACGCGATCTGCAGGAAGTGCTGCTCGAGAGCAAGACCCAGGTTCCGCCCTGGCGGACCAATGCTGTCAGCAGGCGTCGTCAGATCGATCGTGCCCGCACCAGTGGCGCCCGCGTCGTCTCGATTGCCGCCCCCGCGGGGTACGGCAAGTCCACGCTGCTCGCCGAATGGGCCGCCACCGAATCACGCACGGTGGCATGGGTGTCCGCAGACCGCACCGACGATGATCCCGCCGCGCTGCTGCCCGTCGTGGCATCGGCGTGCTCGAGCTTCTCTCCCGTCGCCGAGGCGATGGTCGACGACATGCGAGGCGTCGGTGCGGGAGCGCTGGGCCGCTCAGCGCCGTTGCTCGCCGCCGCGCTCGCCTCGACGCCCGAGGATTTCGTGCTCTTCATCGATGATCTGCACCTGGTCGGTTCGACCGCGTGCCAGGACGCACTGGAGGTGCTGCTCGCGCGGGTGCCCGCAGGGTCGCAGGTCGTGATCGCGGGCCGGCAGGATCCCCCTCTGCTCGCTCGGCTGCGCGCTCGGGGCGTCGTGTGGGAGATCTCTGCCGACGATCTCAGTCTTGATGCCACCGACGCCCGGACGGTGTTCGACGAGGCAGGCGTGCCCGACGTCCCTGAGGCTGATCTCGAGGGCATCGTCGCGAAGTGCGAAGGGTGGCCGGCGGGGCTGTACCTGTGCGCGCTGGTCGAGCGCGCAGGCGGCGATGCCACGAGCGTCACCGGCGAAGAACGATATGTCGCGGGCTACCTCTACCGCGAGTGCATCGAGCGTCTTCCCGAGACGACGCAGTGCTTCCTGCGCCGCATTGCGGTGCTCGACCAGATCTCGCCGGAGGCCTGCAACGCGCTGCTTCAGATCGGCGACGCACGACGCCGCCTCCGCGAGATCGAGTCGGCGAACCTGTTCCTGGTGCCCATGGATCGCAAACGGGGCTGGTTCCGCTTCCACGCGTTGTTCCGCGAGTACCTCCTCGACGAACTCGAGCGTTCCGAGGGCGCCGCCGCCGCCGGCGCGCTTCATCTGCGCGCCGCCCAGTGGCACGAAGCACAGGGAGCCCCGGCGAGAGCCGTCGAGCACCTGCTGCGGGCGGACGAACCCGCGCACGCTGCGGCATTGGTCGAGGAGATCGCGCTCGGCATGTACGAACGGGGCCAGATCACCACCGTGCGGCGCTGGTTCGAAGAGCTCGGCCCCGCCGTGCTCCTGGCCAATCCCGCCCTCGTCGTCCTGCGGACCTGGACGGCGGTGCTCCTGGGCGAGGTGGCGGAGGGCGAGAAGTGGTCGACGCTGCTCGACGAGATCGACGCGAGCGTCTTCCCCGACGACGATCGGGTGCAGTTCGAGTCGGCGCGCTCGATGGTGCGCGCCGCCATGTGCCGCGATGGTCACGAGCAGCTCGCCGCCGACGCCGCATACGCGATCGAGCACGAGCCCGCGACCAGCCTCTGGCGAGCCCAGGCCCTCCATCTCTGGGGGTCCGCAGCGATCCTGAGCGCGGACACCGACACCGCGGGTTCGGCGTTCGCCGAGGCGATCGAGGTCGCGACGGCCATCAACGCGCCCGACACCGTCATCCTCAGCGAGCCCGAGCTCGCGCTGATCGCGATCGACCGCGGCCAGTGGAAGGCCGCAGCCCTCCACGCGCAGCGAGGCGTTGAGGCGATCGATGCCAACCATCTCGAGGGCTACCCGACCACGGCCTTCGCGCTGGCGGTCGCGGCGCGCGTCGCCGTGCACGACGGCGACCGCGAGCGCGGCGAACGGCTCCTCGCGCGCGGCATGCGCGCGCGTGTGGGGTGCACCCATCTGCTCCCCTTCCTCTCGCTGCGCGTGCGCCTGCAGCTGGCGAAGGCTCACGTCGCGCTCGGGGACCGATCAGCGGCGTTCCACCTTCTGGTGGAGTGCGACCATCTGCTGCGCAAGAGGCCCGATGTGGGCGTCGTCTCGACGCAGATCGAGGAGTTCCGCGCCGGTCTCGCGGTCGAACCCCACGCCGAGGGAACAGTCCCCCTCACGCCCGCCGAGCTGCGTCTGCTGCCGTACCTGCAGACGCACCTGACGATCGCCGAGATCGGTCAGCGCTTGTTCGTCTCGCGCAACACCGTGAGCTCCCAGCTCAGCTCGATCTACCGCAAACTGGGCGTGACCACCCGGGGTGGCGCTGTCGAGCGCGCCGTCGCGATCGGTCTTCTCGGCGGCTAGGACCGAGGTCGTTGCACCGATTCAGCGCTCGTCGTCCTGCAGGTCCTCGGTGTAGCCGAGCGCGGAGGCGATGCGCGGAGCCGCGGCGACCGCCCGGGGCAGACCGACGACGGTGACCAGTCCGTCCATCACGGCGATGATCTCCTCGGCCGCAACACCTGCGGAGAGCGCATCGTCGATGGCGGTGTGCAACGACACGTCCGGTGCCGACATCGCGATCAGCGCGCCGATCCGGACGAGGTCACGCGTGCGATGGTCGAGGCATCGCGACCACAGCTCGCCGGAATCCTCGGCAAGGGCCGGGTCGCCGATGCAGAACCGCCGGAGAAGCTCAGGTCCATCCAACGCCGGTCTCCCACCTTCGCGAACGAGCTGCAGAATGATCTCCCCACAGTTCACACGGCAGCGGGCGTCACCGCACCATGCAGATGACGTGAACCACGACCGGCCGGCGGGCGACGGTGTCGCCGCCGCAGGGTCAGCCTCCCGGCCCCGACGGGTCGATCGGCGCGCCGTCGCCGTTCTCGGGGATGTCGCCGCGTTCGACCGGCGGCCCCGTCGGCACCTCGGGCGCGTCCGCGAAGAGCAGCGCGAGCTCGGCGGCCGACGGCACGTGCGCGGCCTCGGCCGCGGCGCGCAGATCCCCGGGCGGAGCACCGCTGCCGCTGACGCGGATGAGCACCCCGTCACGCGTCGCGACGTACTCGTGCACGTCGCTCGCCGACCGGTGCCACAGCCCGTCCTCGTCCTCCTCGCAGGTCACCGCCGCGTCGAACGCCCCCTCGAGCGGGATCGCCGCACATGTCTGCGCCGTGAGCTCTCCGCGGTCGGTGCGGATCGTGAGCATCCTGCCCGACGCGGTGTCGAGCCAGGTCCCCTGCAGACCGTCGGCGCCGTTCGGCCCGACCGACTGCACCGCAAGCTCGTACCCGTCGACGTCGGTCGTGTAGACGAGCTCGGGTGCGATGCCGAGGGAGCGCGCACTCTCGGC
Organism: Microbacterium sp. NPDC056044; assembly: GCF_042267145.1. Classification (NCBI taxonomy): domain Bacteria; kingdom Bacillati; phylum Actinomycetota; class Actinomycetes; order Micrococcales; family Microbacteriaceae; genus Microbacterium; species Microbacterium sp. NPDC056044. The sequence goes on from NZ_JBHJWZ010000003.1 coordinate 353,924, forward strand.
GATCTGCGCGGAGTCCGCGGGCCCTTCGGCACCCGCATCGTTCGCACCGCTCGCGCACGCGGTGAGGGCGAGGACGACGGATGCTGCGACCCCGACGAGGATCGCCGGCCGGAGCGGAGCGGAGGAGCGCACGACGCCATCCTGCCGCATGGGGATCGCAGCGAGACCCAGCGACGACGTCTGCGGTGAATGTCGGACCGCGCACGCGCACCTGCCAGGCTGTCCTCTATGAGCCTCGCAGCCAAGATCACCATCCGGGTCTCCGCACTCGCCGTTGCAGGGGTCGTCGCGCTCGCAGCTTCCGCCTGCGCATCCCTCGGCGGTGCCACGCCCGAGCCGGCAGCGGTCGAACCCGCCGCCTCGGCTACCCCGCCTGCCGGGGCCACCCCGGGCGAGGACGAGCCACTGACTGAGCTGCCCGCCTGGGCGCGCGGGACGACCTGGCTCATCTACCCGGAGGGGTTCCGGTGCTCCGGCACCGAGGGCTGCGGGAACGACTACGTTGCGACCTTCGGCGAGCCGGGCGGCGTTCTGCCGGATGGCGTCGAGTACTACGACCCCGCCACACACGACTACAACCCCGCAACGAACACCGGCATGGTGTTCCCCGAGGGGCATGACCTGGTGGTCCCCGCCCCCGAGCAGTAACCTCATGGCGATCAGGCGCCAACACCCGCGTAATCAGGGTGGTTCTGATCTGTCGCAGGCCTACGCCCCCGTTGCGGAGAAGGCCGAGCTTCGTCGAACGCTCTACGAAAGAGCAGGATCCCGCTGACGCGTTGCGCGGCGAACAGGTCCAGGGGCGGGCTTGACGGTCGACAGATCCGGCGTGGTTGGCGATGACGACGTTGTAGCCGAGCTCGCTGGACAATCATGACAACCGCGCACGAGCTCCGTCGTCTCGGGCAACAAGTGACCAGCTCGGTCCACGCGACGTCGTTCGCGAGCTGGTCACTTGCACCGGCAGACGGTCCTTCTCAGGCAGCCACGCCTGTCACCACCGCGGCAGAGCAGGTGAACTCGTGCGCGCCACTGGTCACCCTCGTCCGCGTGCCGTCGGGGAGCACGACGAGGCACGTGGTGGACACGGGGACCTCCACACGCAGGCGGAAGAGCTGGTCGTCGTCGATGCGCCAGTGTGATGCGGCCCGTCCGTAGGGGGTTTCGATCGTGGCGTCGGCGTGAGTGAGCCCGCCGCCGAGGAGGGGCGCGACGGTGAAGGACTTGTAACCGCCCTCGAGCGGTTCGATACCCGCGATACGGCGGTAGAGCCAGTCCCCGACCGCACCGGCGGCGTAGTGGTTGAATGACACCATCCCACCGGTGGACTCTTCGTCGGAGCCGCCGTTCAGGTCGGCAGTGTTCACGGTGCCGTCGGGGCGCAGCGCGTCCCAGCGTTCCCAGATGGTCGTGCCGCCCGACTGGACCATGTACAGCCAGGATGGGCACGACGTCTGCAGCAGCAGGTCGAACGCGTCTTGCACACGTCCGTTGTCGGACAGCGCAAACAGCAGTTGCGGGGTGCCGGGGAAGCCGGTGGAGAGGTGCCCGTCCGCGTGAGCGATCAGGCGGACCAGGTTCGAGGCCATCGTGTTGGTCTCCTCCCCCTGTGTCATGCCGAACGCCAGCGGCAGGACGTACCCGGTCTGGAACTCCTTCTTGAGTGTTCCTGCACCATCGGTGAAGACCTCGCGGTACGCGTTGACGATCTCGGCCTGCAGAGCACGGTACTTCTGCGCGTCCACGGTCTCGCCGAGGAGGTCGGCGATGCGGGCGACAATGCCGCACGAGTTCGCGAAGTACGCGGTGGCGACCCACCGACCACGGCGGATCCATTCCTTCACATCACCGTCCGGCGCGGTCCAGTCGCCGAAGTGGAAGAGGAACCGCCAGATTCGCCGCCGGGACCGGCGCACCGAGAACAAGCCCGACCACCACTTCGCCGCGTGCAGGAAGCGCTTCATCACCGGGTACTGGCTACGCAGCATCCCCAGGTCGCCGCGGGCGAGGTATTCCGCCCACGGCGCGATCACGCACACGTCGCCCCAGGTTGCGGTCGCAACGACCGGAAACGGGTTGCCGGCGCGCGGCACGACCATGGGGATGCCGCCGCCGCGGCCCTGTTCGGCGTCGATGTCCCGCAGCCACTTGCCGAGGAAGCGGCTCATGTCGAAGTTGTACGAAGCCGTCGAGGCGAAGACGGCATAGTCGCCCGTCCAGCCCTCGCGTTCGTCGCGCTGCGGGCAGTCGGTGGGGATATCGACGAAGTTCGACCGGCCGCCCCATTCGATCGCGGACTGCAGCTTGTTGATCAGCTCGTTCGAGGTCGAGAAGGTGCCGGTCCGCGGGATGTCGGAGTGCAGGACCAGTGCCTCGAGCTCGAGGTCGGCCGGGTCGATGCCTGTGACGCCAACATACCGGAACCCCATGTAGGTGAGCCGGGGCGAGTATTCTTGATCCCCGTCGGTGCAGGTGTAGGTGGCGGTCGCTTTCGCGGTTCGCAGCGACTTCACGAACAACTCCCCGTCGACGAGGACTTCCGCGTGGCGGAACGTGATCGTCTGCCCGGCGCTGCCGCGCACGCTGGCGCGGATCACGCCGGCGAAGTTCTGCCCGAAGTCGTAGACCGTCTCCCCGCTGGGGGCAGTGGTCTGCTCGACCGGGGTGAACACGCGTTGGACGCGCACCGGTGCACCGTACTGTGCCAGCAGCCGCGGTTCGCCCTGGGGGCGGGTGACAGTGGCGGCCCGCCAGATGCGCTGCGCGTCGGTGACGGTGGCATCGTAGGTCTCCCCGTCGTACCACTCCGCCATCCGGTAAGGACCGTCGGTGCTGACCACCCAGTCGATGCCGGTGGGGATGACCTGGACAGTGCCGTCGTCATAGGCGAGGTGGATCTCGGCGAGCAGCGCCTGGCGGTCCGCGTAAATCTTGCTCTTGCGTTTGTGGGTGAACGAGCCCACCGCCCATCCTCCGGCGACCGTGACCTCCACGAGGTTCTCCCCCACCATGGGGTCAAGCTCGTACGTCTGGTATTGGATCTGATGGGCGTAGGAGGTGAACCCGGGGGCGAAATAGTCCTCGCCGACCTTGGCGCCGTTGAGGGTGAGTTCATAAACGCCGAGAGCGGTGATCTCCGCCCATGCGCGCACCAGGCCAGGGCGCACCGCGATGCCGCGGCGGAACACCATCGGCACCGGTGACTGCTTCTCCGGCGTCTCGTACGCGCCGTCGGTGATCCACTTTCCGGCCCAGGGAAGGCCGAGGCGTCCGGTACGGAAGCTCGCCTGCGCCTGCGCGACTGTTCCGCTGGTACCGGTCGCTGCAACCTCGACCGCATAGTCGGTGCGCGGAGTCAGGGGGCCCGCGTAGACCGTTCCGGTCTGCTCGTTCGTTTGCACCGTCCAGTCTCCGACGGTGATCGTCGCCGTGTCGAGGGCCTCACCGGGGAGGTCGGATTCGAGGGCGAAGGCGAAGCGGGGGGGCTCGTCGGTCACGCACCCGGAGGTGAGCGAGTCGATGGTCAGGCGGGAGATTCTCATGCCGGTCCTTTCCGGAGGATCGTCTTCAGGGCGCGGATCGGATGCCAGGCGGCGAACTCCGCAATCCCCCGCGCGACGTTATACGGGAGCGCGCCGCCGGAGGACATCGCCATGCTCCGCAGCGACTGGAACGGCATCATTCGCAGAACGAAGTGCGCGTTCTTGACCTGGGCGTCCCGTTCCAACCCGTCGGGGAGGGCGAGGGCGCGCTGGTAGTCCTTCCGCACGGTGGCCGACACCATGCGGAGCATGATCGCGCCGATCAGCGTGCGCCTGGCGTCGGTGAGCCGGGTCTCCATCGTCAGCCGGCGCGGCGTCGCCGAGGGCGGGACGTCGCGTCCAAGCAGGGCGGGGAATGAGGCCGGAACCCGGGCCGGCGGGGTGGCGTAATCGCGGTCAACCGCGGCCGGGTATGGGGAGTGGGAGTCCCGCCCGCTGGTCACGACCAGTGGGGTGTGCAGGCGGGGGTCGTGGGCGGAGGCGGCCAGGACGATCTCGTAGTCACCGTTCTCCAGCACCCACCCGTGCTCGGCGACATCCCAGTAGGCGAGGTCGCTGAGCGGGAACGAGATCTCCACCGGCACCGCAGCGCCTGCGGGAACATGGACGCGGGCGAACCCGCGCAGCTCCTTGTCCGCCTTGAACACCTCACCGCGGTTGTTGCGCACATACAGCTGCACGACCTCCGCGCCATCGCGATCGCCGGTGTTCTCCACAACGGCGCGGACGGTGACCGCCCCGTCCTTCACCTTCGCCTCCAGGTCGGAGTAGGTGAATTGGGTGTAGGAACGCCCATGTCCGAACGGGAACCTCAATGCGGTTCGGGCCGCGTCGTAATACCGGTATCCGACGTAGATCGACTCGTAGTACTCGGCGCTTGTCGCCCTGTTGTAGTCGGCGGCGGAGCTCGCATCGGCCGAAACCAGCGGCCAGCTCTCTGTCAACTTCCCAGAGGGGTTTGCTTCGCCGAACAGCAGCTGCGCGGACGCTTCACCGCCCTGCATGCCAGGCAGGTGCAGATCGAGGATCGCCGCGAGCCGATCCGCGAACGGCAACTCCACCGGAGCTCCGGCGAACAGCACGAACACGACGCGCGCCCCGGTGTCCGCCAACTGCTCGAGCAGGGCGGTCTGGCTGTCGCCGAGGGCCATCGTCTGCCGGTCGAAGCCCTCGCTCTCCTCCAAATCGCTGAGCCCGCCGAAGAACAACACGGTATCGCGCGCGTTCACCCCGGCGAGAGCTTCTGCCTCCAGCTTGAGGTCGCGTTCGGTGGACATGGCGCGGTAGCCGCGGGCGTACCGGTACCGGACGCCGCGCGCGTCGAACGCCTCGCGCGGGGTGACGATCGCGGTCGGGTTGATCAGGGACGACCCGGCGCCCTGGAACCGCATCCGATCGAACATCTCCCCCACCACGACGACCTCGCGGGCCGGGTTCAAAGGCAGGGTGCCGTCGTTGGTCAGCAGCACCGCACCATCGGTCGCGATCTCGCGCGCGAGGGCCGCGTGGGCGGCGGGGTCGTGCGGCGCAGAGGGTCGCGTCGCGTCCTGCGTCTGCCGGACGAGGCTGAGGATGCGGCGCACCGCCTCGTCAAGCGTCTCCACCGGGAGCCGTCCATCGCGGACGGCGGCGATGATCGCCGCCCGATTGTGCGGGGTGTCGCCGGGCATGTCCAGCTCGCATCCGGCCGCCAGCGCCGACACACGGTCGTGCGTAGCACCCCAGTCGGTCATCACGACCCCGTCGAACCCCCACTCCTCCCTCAGGAGGCCAGTGAGAAGGTCCCGGTTGTCGGAACTGAAGGTCCCGTTGATGGCGTTGTACGCGCACATCACGGTCGCCGGCTTCGCGTCCCGGACGATGCGTTCAAACTGCCGGAGGTAGATCTCCCGCAACGCGCGCTCATCGACAATGCTGTCGCCGACGAACCGGAAGTCCTCGTTCGAGTTCGCCGCGAAGTGCTTAACCGCCGTCGCGATCCCGTTCGACTGCACACCCTCCACGAACGCCGCACCGAACGCCCCGGACACAAGCGGGTCCTCGGAGAAGTATTCGAAATTGCGGCCACACAGCGGGTTGCGCTTGATGTTCACCCCGGGAGCGAGCAGCACGTCGACATCGAGATCGGCGGCCTCGTGCCCGATCGCTTCCCCCATCCGTCGGGCGAGCTCTGGATTCCACGTGCTCGCCACCGTGACCGCTGGCGGGAATGCAGTGGACGGGATGTTGTCGGCGACACCGAACGCCCCCTCCCCCCCACGCACCTTACGCACCCCGTGCGGCCCATCCGTGAGATACAGTCGCGGGATACCGAGCCGCTCAATCCCGTTGCTGCTCCACGAGTCGACGCCCTCCAGAAGGAGCGCTTTCTCCTCAAGCGTCAGCTCCGCGAGCAGAACGTCGGCGTCGACCGCGGCGGCAAGGGCACTATCGGACATCAGCGCACTCCTCGAACGAAGGCCGTGACCACCCCGGTGCCCAGGGCGATGCCCGCACCGGTAAGGAAAAGGGCGGCGTAGTTCGTTCCCGACGGGGAACCGATCAGCAGCAGCACGGATCCCAGCAGCGGCGCCACGGCACCGGGGAGACTGGCGGCGAGGTTGTAGATCGTCATCCACCTGCCCGCCTGCTCCCGGTCGGGAACGAGGTCACTGGCCATCGCGACATCCACCGCACCGAACATGCCCGCCGCACCCAGGATGCACATCACCGCCGCAAAGAACAGCCCGAACCCGTCCGTGAACCCCATCAATGCCAGTCCCGTCGCCGACAATGCGGATGACGTCATGATGAACACCTTGCGACGCTTCACCTTGTCCGACAGGATGCCCGACACGATCGCGAACGTCATCGTGACCAGGATCCCGATCCCACCCACCAGCGTGAGCTTCTGCCCGGCCTCCGCTGCGGTGAACCCGAGCCGGTCGGCCAGGAAGTACAACTGATAGGTCGTCAGGAATGCCAACGCCATCTGCATCAAGAATTTCCCGAGCCACACCAGGGAGAAGTCGCGGTGCTTTCGGGGGCTGAACACCATCAGCCGGAACGTCTGGCGAATCGTCGTCTGCGGCAACGGCACGATCGGATCCGGAACCACCAACATGTACACCACCGCGAGGACAAGGAACGCAACGACCGGCACGACGAACAACAGCACGATGTTCCCGGTGAGCAGCCCCCCGATGGTGTAGCCGAGCACTCCCGCCAATTGGGTGGCGACCCCGACGATCGCGCCCATCGAGCCGCGCTGCGCCTCCGGCACCTGCTCCGCCACCACCGGTGTGATCGCCGCGGCAGGGCCAGCGCCGCCGACGCAGACAATCACCCACCCGAGCAGCAGCATGGGGACCGACGGGGCAAGTGCCACCAACACAGCCCCGATCAGCCCCACCAGGATCCCACCCAGCAACCACGGGCGGCGGCGGCCCCACCGGGTCCGGGTGCGGTCGCTGAGGACCCCGGCCATCGGACCGGCGACCAAGGAGACCACCGCCCCCGCCGCGGCCACGATGCCCAACACAAGAGCCTTGTTGTCCGGAGCGACCTGCTGCACCTTGTACGGCAGGCTGAACAACGCCGGCATCATCACGGTCAAGTACAGACCGAAGTTCACCAGGCCGAACGCGATCTTGAACCCGACGCCCACCTTCTTCACCGCGCCGGGGGGGCCTGCCGGGCCGGACATCACAGTGGTGTGGTCATCATCGATAGACATAAGCGACTCCGCTGTCATAAGCACACCGAACTAGCGCGCGCTACCAGCGTAGACAAGGAAGGAACACTGCGCAAAGCCGAATCCGAATATCGCGGCGCCGCCCGTTGCCCGACTGGCGCATCGGGTCGTTCCTCGTTACGCTTTCGGGTACTCCGGCACCGGCCGCGCACCCGGTCGATGGCTGTTCTTCTTGCGCCCGTGGAGCGCAGGTCCGCAGCGACACAACATCAACGGTCGAACGGATCAGATGGCCCCGATTGAGAGTTGAGGTCGTCCAGACGGGACGACGGCACGGGATGGTCAGGCGCTTTCGCGCGGCACCAGCACGGCGCGAACGTCCACTGTAGCGCCGGGTCGTGCGGTGCCATTGACCTCACTGAGCGCTAGCTCCGCAAGAAATCTTCCGAGACCTGCGACGTCCACTCGGATAGTCGTCAGCGAGGGGACGGTGAGCGATGCAAGCGGGGTGTCATCGTGACCGATGAGCGCGATGTCCTCCGGCACCCGCACACCGCTGCGGACAGCGGTGCTGATCACGAGCGCGGCGATGTCATCGTTGTACGCTACGATCCCGTCGACACCGTCTGCGAGCCAGCCTGCGAGCACCGTTGTCGCGTTAACCGCGTTCAAGTCGGCGCGACCTTCCAGCTGCCCGCCGGTGAGATCCAGCATCGTCGCCTCGGTGAGAGCAAGACGCTGGGCGACCAGACCTGCGAGCCGTGAGTCACTGGTGCCCGCGAACACGATCCGGCGACAGCCACGCTCTACGAGCCGCTGCACCTGCAGCCTTGGCCCATCGGCGAAACTCAGCCCGCGCTCGATCTCCCCCGCGGCGCCACGGCCCGGCACCAGCGTCTTCGCGCCGGTCGCGACGATCGCGTCGAACTGCTCGTCCGGCAGCGCCGAGAAGGCAAAGACGACGTCCGGTGCAAGCGTCTCCCACAGTGGGGCGGCATGACCATCGGGATGCGGGGTCATGGTAACCAGCGAATAGCCAGCCCGGTCCAGCATCAGCGACGCCTCGTCGAGATGCACACGCATGCTGTGGTCCAGCGGCCATTCCGGCAGCACCAGCAATACGATCCGGCTCCGGCCGCTCGCCAGAGCACGCGCCGCCGTATGTGGCCGGTACCCGAGACGCTTCGCTTCCGCCAGCACACGGTTCGTCGTCGCCGCCGAGATCGACTGCCCCGGAGTGTTGTTCAGCGCGAACCCCACGGTTGCCCGCGACAAGCCCAAGGACCGCGCGACATCAGCCGCCGTCACTCGCTTCGCCACATCACCGCTCATGATCTCCACTCTGTCACGCCCACCCAGTGTCGGCGACGCTCGAGATGCCGTTGATCAGGCGGCTGGTCGCGGGCGGAGGTCCGCAACACCCAAGTGGTGACGTCGGCGTGTCAAACCGCCGAGAGCCTCCGTCATCCGGGCGTTCGCCACGCGCCGGAGCCGCCGTTCAGGATCGGCGCCAGTGTCAGCTCCGGGCAGGGGCGAGCTGCAACGCCCCTCCCGCATGATGCACCTGGCGATAGGCCCTGGGCGCGATGCCGAACTCCGCCCGGAAGCGCCGGGAGAAGTGACTCGCGTCCGCCCAACCCACTTGCGCTCCGATTACTCCCACGGGCAGGTCAGAAGCAATCAACAGCCGCGCGGCAGCCTCAGCACGCAGACGCGAAAGGTAAGCGAGCGGCGGCTGCCCCATCGCCGCACGGAACCGCCTGACCAAATGCTCGGGGGTGACGAATAGGGCGCCTGAGAGATCGCCCAGGTTCCACTCGCGCCCAAGATCCGACCGCAGCAGCCGCGCGGCCTCCGCCACCAGCAGGGGTGGAGATGGCGCAGGTTCGCGTGAGCCGGCACCCACCGCGCGGGCCAAGGCAGCGAAGAAGATGAGGAGCTGTGCAATGGCGTCAGCCTTGCTGGCGTGGTCGGAATAGGGAAGACCGGCAATATGGTGCAGTGGCGCGGCACAGTCGTTCAGTGATCGCGTATCCAGCCGCAGCGTCGACACGCCCACCTGTTCGCGATCCTGATTCACCAGCGCGCCCATCGCGGGGTCGCGGCTCACCCACGCCAACTCATCGTGCAGCAGCGACCTGCTGATACCGCAGTTGAGCACCGTGAGGCCTCGGCACTGCGCGTACGAGTGGGCGATACCGGGAGGAATGATCAGCGCGTCTCCCCGCCGCAAGAGCGTGCGGCCGACGAAACACTCGTGCAGTCCGCTCCCACCGAGAACGAGCAAGATTTCGAGGAAGGAGTGTGCGTGCGTCGGATACCACTCCTCATGGTGATGGACACCCGCATATACCGGGAGCCCGGTGCGAAGGTGGACCATTCCCCCGACATCCTCGACGAGCGGGTCCCTATCCGCGATGCGGGGGCCTACCGGCATGGCTTCATTGCGCACGCGAATACGCTAGCACGCGCTAGCCATCAGGGTCACCGCGGCAGACGTCAAGCGGCGCCGGCGATGACGAGGCCCTCACGAATCGCCCCGATCGCGGGTTCGGCGACCGCGACTGCCCCCTGAGGGGCGAAGAGGCTCATCGGCTGCCAGCCGCCGGCTGTGTAGTCCGGCGCCCATGGCCGGATACCGGCGAGGACTCCGCTGCCGGCGCCCCACGCCGTGAGATCGCGGTAGAAGCGGAACTCGCCGTCGGAATCCGCAGGGTAGCCGGGCACCGGGTTGTTCCAGGCGAAGGGCGGCCCCATGGTCCCCGACGGATATCCCACCTCGGCGATGAAGACCTTCTTGCCGTACTTGGCGCTCGCGGCCGTCGCGGTCGCCTGGAACTCGGTCAGTGCATTCCCGCTCGTGGCTGCGGTCGGATAGAACGAGACGCCGAGCTCTGCCACATCGAAGCCGAAGTCGGCCATCGCCCGGTAGAAGGCATCGAACAGTCCGGGCACCTGGAGGGCGACGGTGCTCGTGTGTGTGCTGAACTTTGCTCCGCGGTCAACCTTGCGCACTCCTTCTGCGACGGCGGTGAAGATCGCCGCGACGTACGGCCAGAGGTGCGCGCGCAGCCACTCGACGCGATCGGGCCTGCCGAACAGCTGGAACGCATCCATCCTGCCGATCTCCGGGTCGACCGCATCCGGTGCGGCGTAACTCCAGTACGACGTCTCGGAGGTGAAGCTCCGCACCGCCACGCCGGCGACGCCGAACTCGACCTCGTTGCCGAGATCCCAGATGTTCACCTTCGCACCGGTGCGCAGCACCTGCTCGGCGACGCGTGAGCCGTACTCACGCATAGCCCTCGTCATCTCCGCGAGGGTCAGCGACTCCCATGGTCCTGGCAGCCGGATCTGGGGGTAGCCCGCGAAGTCCGGGCCGGGCTGATGCGAGATATCGCCGTACACGTTCCATAGCCCGAGTTCGGGATTGAAGGGCAGATCCAGCTTTCGCGCGAGACGCGCCTTCTCCAGGCCCATCTTGAACCCGTGCTCCGCATCTGGAGCCTGCAGCGCATCGCGTCGGGTAGCGATTCGCGCGAACACCTCGTTAGCCCCATGCCTCATGAACAGGCGCTGAACACCTTCCAGACTATCGACGGTGCGAACGCCGTCCGTGTAAGCCACCCCTGCTGCGAGCAATGCCGCAGTGAACGGGCTGATAGACAGGGCATTGCGGAACGAGCGCGGAGAATCGTGTCGGTCGCCGCCGCGAGCCGCGTGCGCGGCCGGGGTAGCCATCCCTGCGAGCACAGCTCCGGAGGCGGCCGCGCCGATCATGAACCCGCGGCGGCTGATGCCGTTGCCTTCGACCGGCCCCACAGTGTTTGCGCCTGACGTCATCGTCATTCTCCTTTGCTCTGGCACCCGTTGCATGCCTCCCCCGATCATCAGCTTGCGCACGCGTGACCGGGTAGGACGAGGTTGTGGAGGACTAGCACCGTATTGATCACTTCGCCTTTCCGTTGCGGAAGCGCTCCGCTCGAGACGAGGACGGGATGCCGCCGATCGCAGTTCTCGTTGACGCATCCGCCGAGTTGGGTGACCTATTGGCCATGCTCGCGCACACCGGTGTCCGGTGGGATGAGCTCGCGGCGATACGCGTGCGAAACGTGGATCTGCCTCATCGTCGCCTGGTGACCGTCCGCGATGCTGCCGCTCACCTCACAGGAAAGGTGTGGCCGACGGCCGACCTCGGTCCCCTCCACGAGGAGGTCACGAACAGCTGGGCCGAGAACTTAGGGGAAATTTGTGGCTAGCGCCGAATCACTGTGGCGCGCCGAGCGTGCAAACCAGAAAACCCCCGGAATTCCGGGGGTTCTGATCTGTAGCGGGAGCGGGGCTTGAACCCGCGACCTCACGATTATGAGTCGTGCGCTCTCACCAACTGAGCTACCCCGCCATACGCATCCGACGGTCACGATGTGGATGCTGCGAGCCCCGAGTCAGGATTGAACTGACGACCCCTTCCTTACCATGGAAGTGCTCTGCCACTGAGCTATCGGGGCGTGCTGCCCGCAAGCAGGCAACTAGAAGAGGATACCAGAGCCGCGGCATCCTTCCGAACCGGCTCAACCCACCGTGTGGGTCCCGTCGGTGTACTCCTGCAGCCACGGCCACGGGTCGATGGCGGTGGTGCCGTTCTTGAGGATCTCGAAGTGCGTGTGAGCGCCGTACGAGCGTCCGGTGTTGCCGGTGCGGCCGATGACCGTGCCGACCGTCACGTGCTGGCCGGGGCTGACCTGCAGCGATCCGTACTGCATGTGCGCGTAGTGGCTCGAGACCAGCTGCCCGTCGACGATGTGGTCGATGGTGACGTGCACGCCGTAGGCGCCGCCGGCCTCCGAGGCGATGCGGACGGTGCCGTCGGCGATCGCCTGCACCGGCGCGCCGTTGCCGGGCGTGAAGTCGATGCCCTCGTGCATGCGGCCGGAGCGCATGCCGAACCCGTACGACATCGTCACACCGACCGCGAAGGGCCACTGGATGTTCGAGTTCGGGTTGTTGTGGAACAGGTTCGAGAAGTTGCTGATGCCGGCCTCGGACGCGAGCTGAGCCGTCGTCGTCGTCGAGTAGTTCTCGGTGCGCTGCAGCATGTCGCTCTGCGCGTCGCCGGGAGCGACGTAGGCCTGGATCTCCGCCTCGTCGATGACGGGCACGGAGTCATCGGCCGCGGCGAGCACCGAGAGCGAGGCATCCGTTCCGTTCACGGCCGCGACCGCTTCGGCCGGCGTCGTCATGCCGACGGCCATGAGACCGACGATGCCGAAGACGCCGATCGAGAACGACGCGGTGGCGACGCGCTTGAAGGCGCTGCCGCGACGGGCCTGCGCGCGGCGCGGCGCCGTGTGCGGGGCGGCCGCAGTCCCGGCTTCGGCCTGCGCCTCGGCCGCGGGCTGCTGGACGGGGGTCTCGCCGGTGAAGGAGAAGAGGCGCGATGCGGCTTCGAACTCGTCGACTCCGGATGCTGCGGGCTGAGGAATCGGGCCGGTCAAGGGCTCGATCCGCTCGGTGCGGGGGCGCTCGGTGCGCGCGCGCGAGACCCGGGGCTCTGCGGTCGTCTGCGGCTCGGCGACCTCGACCTCGGGCACCGTCGACGCGACGGGCGCGGGGGCCTCGGCCGCACGGTGCTCTGCGAAGGTGTCGGCCGTCCACGTGGAGGCGGCCTCAGCGGGCGTCTCCTCCGAGGCTGGGGCGGGGACGGCTGTGGTGGAGGCGGGCGCCTCGGCCACTGCGACAGGCTCGAGAAGCTCGAACGGCTCGGCCGGAGCGAGCACGGCGTCGAGCAGCGGCGCCGGCTCTTCGCGGGTCGGCAGCTCGGCCTCGAAGGCGGCAGCGGGACGCTCGGGCTCGGCGGGAGCGACAGGGGCGATCGGCGGGACGACCGCGACGGGCTGTGCGCCTGTCTGCGCGCGGCGCGCGCGACGGCTCACGTGCTCGACGACGGGCGCGGCAGGGGCCGAGACAGCGGCGGACGAACGAGCACGGGTGCGCGAGACGCGGGGCTCGACGACGGGCTCGGATGCGACCGGGAGCTCCACCGACGACGGCGCCGGGGCGGCGGGCGCGGCGGCCTCAGGGGCGGACGTCAGGTACGACGTGGCCTCGGGCTTCGCCACGCGGGTGGCCGCAGCATCCGTCGCCTTCGCGTCCACGGGACGACCCCACACCACCGCGGGACGCTCGGGAGCGGTGCTCGCCGCCTGACGCCGCGCGGTCGCACGGCCTGCCCCGGGAGTCTCCGGCGTCGCCAGAGCAGGCGCTGCGGAGGGTCGACTGGATCGCCGTGTGGGCGCAGATCCGGCCTGGGGGGCGTCGAAAGGCAAAGCGGAAGCGGGCTCTCGGGTCGTGCCGCGACGGGGGGGGTTCGCGACAAGGCGGTCTTCGGGCAAAGAGTACCTCCGCCGGTTCGGGCGGCGAAGGTAACGATCGGGTAAACCCTACCCCGGGCGCCCTGGGAATGCCATGTACGGCTCGGATTTCATGACGCGCGTTTCATGAGGATTGAATGAGAACGCTCTCATGACCCGAGTCCGGCTGCCTCGGCGAGACGGTCGAAGATGGCCGGAGTCGCCGCGACGACGAGGGGCTCGCGCCACCCGCCGTCGGGCTGGGCGCGGCCGAAGCGGCCACCCGCCTCGGTGACGAGCAGCGACCCTGCCGCGAGGTCCCACGGCGCGAGCCCGCGCTCGAAGTACCCGTCGAGGCGGCCCGCGGCGACGTACGCGAGGTCGCTCGCCGCCGAACCGCCGCGACGCAGGTCGCGCGCGGGCACCGCGGGCATGACCCGGCCGATGAGCTCGATGTCGCCGGGCCGCGTCGCCGGGTCGTAGCCGAACCCCGTCGCCAGCAGCGCACCCGCTCCCCCGACCTCGGGGTTGACCGCGAGCCGGTTCACACCGAGCCACGCGCCCTCGCCGCGGGCGGCGTGGAACATCTCGCCGAGCACCGGGGTGTACACGACGCCGGCCAGCGCCTCCCATTCGCCGGGCGTCGGCTCACCCCGCACCGCGGCGATGCTGACGGCGTACGACGGGATCCCGTAGGCGTAGTTGACGGTGCCGTCGATCGGATCGACCACCCACGTCACGCCGCTCGCGCCGCGGTCGCCGCCGGTCTCCTCTCCGAGGAACCCGTCGTCGGGCCGGGCCGCGGTCAGCCGCGCGCGGATCAGCGCCTCGACCTCGCGGTCGGCCTCCGTCACGATGTCGGCGAGGGCCGTCTTGGTCGCGGCGATCGCGACGCCGGCATCGCGGCGCGTCCGCGCGAGCTCCCCGGCTTCGCGGGCGATGTCGATGGCAAGGGATTCGAGGTCGTGCTCGAGGCTCATGCCTCCACGGTAACGAAGCCGCACGGGACCGGCGCAACCGTCCTGGGTAGCGTGGACCCATGGTCGCTGCCGCCCGCCCCTCCCGCTACGACGTCGCGATCGTCGGCGGCGGTCACAACGCCCTCGTCGCGGCCGCGTACCTGGCCCGGGCCGGGCACTCGGTGGTCGTGCTGGAGCGGCTCGACCACGTCGGCGGCGCGGCGGTGTCGGAGCGCCCGTGGGCCGGTGTCGATGCCCGGCTCTCGCGCTACTCCTACCTCGTCAGCCTGCTGCCGCAGCGCATCATCGACGACCTGGGCCTCAGCATCCGTCTGCTCCGGCGCCGATACTCCTCCTATACGCCTGATCCCGCGGCGCCGTCGCGCGGCATCCTGATCGATACGGCGGATGCGGCGGCCACCGCCGAATCGTTCACCCGCGTGACAGGAGGCCCGGGCGAGGCGGCGCGGTTCGCCGACTTCGCCGACCGGATCGCCCCCGTCGCCCGTCTCCTCTTCCCGTCGACGACGCAGCCGCTCCGCCGCGAACAGGAGGTACGGTCGGACCTCGGCGACGACCGCCTCTGGTCGGACCTCTTCGAACGGCCACTCGGAGAGGTGCTCCGGTCGTCGCTCGACACCGACATCGCCCGGGGCATCGCCCTCACCGACGGCCTCATCGGCACGTTCGCCTCGGCCGACGACGCGGGCCTGCGTCAGAACCGCTGCTTCCTGTATCACGTGATCGGCGGCGGCACCGGGCACTGGGACGTGCCCGTCGGCGGCATGGGCCACGTGACGGCGGAGCTGTCGCGCGCTGCGCGCGAGGCGGGCGCCGAGCTGCGCACCGGCGCCGAGGTGACCGCGGTGACGCCGGACGGCGAGGTCGCCGTCGCGGGCGGCGCCGCCCCGCACGCGCGGCTGGTGCTGAGCGGCGTCGGCCCCGCGGTGCTCGCGCGCCTCCTCGCCGCCGGCGGCGCAGCCACGCCCGGCGACGACACAGCCGCGCCCGAAGGCGCCCAGCTCAAGGTCAACATGCTCCTGCGCCGGCTCCCCCGCCTGCGCGACGACCGCGTCGCACCCGAGGCCGCGTTCGCCGGAACCTTCCACGTCAACGAGACCATGACCCAGCTCGACGACGCGTACCGGGCGGCGGCGGGTGGCAGCATCCCTGATCCCCTCCCCGCCGAGATCTACTGCCACTCCCTCACCGACCCGACGATCCTCGGCGCCGAGCTACGCGCCTCGGGTGCGCAGACCCTGACCCTGTTCGGCCTGCAGGTGCCGCATCGCCTGATCGAGGGACGGGACACGGATGCTGCGCGCTCAGCGCTGCTCGACGCCGCCCAGCGTTCGCTCGACACGGTGCTGGCCGAGCCCCTCGCCGACTGCGTCTACGAGGCTCCGGACGGCACGCCGTGCGTCGAGGCGCGGACCACGGCGGATCTCGAGGCCTCGCTGGGAATGGCCGGCGGCGACATCTTCCACGGACCGCTCTCGTGGCCGTGGGCCGGCGAAGACGAGCCGCTCGACACGCCCGCACAGCGGTGGGGTGTGGCGACCGCGCACCCGAACGTGCTGCTGTGCGGGTCGGGCGCGCGCCGCGGCGGCGCGGTCAGCGGCCTCGGCGGACACAGCGCCGCGATGGCCGCGCTCGAGCTGCTCGCGCGCTGACCCGGCATCTGCCTGGATGACGCGGTCCGGCCCGGCTCGCGGTCAGGGGCGCGGTGGCAGCGGCGGGGGCGGCGGGTAGCCCTCGTACCCAGGCTGGTTCGTCGGCGGCTGCGGCGGAGCCGGCTCGGCGGGTGCGGGTGCGCTCAGCTCCGCGGGAGTCGCCGGCTCGAGCCGCGCGAAGACGTGCGCGCCGGGCGACGGGTAGCCGGTGTAGTACGCGTTCCAGTCCGGCGAGCCGTCGGGCAGCATCGGCAGCGGCGTCACCGCGTCGACGTACGTCGGCCAGGGCAGCAGCTCGTGTGCGGCCGGACCGGCGGCGGGAGCAACGGCCGTGGGCGCCGCGAGCACGGGATACGCGGCGTGGGCGCGGGGCTTCTTGGGCGCGAACAACACGTTCACGAGCGGCACGAGCGCCGTGCCGACGGCCGCCAGGATCGCGACGGCGACCACGATGCGCCAGTAGATGTCGGCGAAGTACAGCCACTCGCCGAACGCCAGCGGAATGATCAGGAGCGCCGCGAGCCCCACCACGAGGGCGATCGTGATGACGACCACGGTGCGGGTGAAGGCCGTGTCGTGACGCTGGAAGGCCTTGATGTACAGGCGCACGTGCAGCAGCACCAGTTGCAGGATGAGCACGATCAGCAGGAAGTCGATGAACTTCGTGAATCCGATCCAGTGATACCGCTCCGGCATCCAGATCATGATCGCTCCCAGCAGGAGCGCGATGATCCACGAGGCCATGCTCGCGAGCGCGAACCACGCCGGGCGCCGCGGCGCGAGGTGGGCGTCGAGCAGGGCGACGCCGGCGAACGCGGCCAGCAGCAGGATCGTCAGGAACGCCCGTCCGATGAGTCCGTTCTGCCCGCCGATGAGCACCCAGACCACGCAGACCAGCGCGGCGGCGATGAGGGCGCCGATCGCCACCCAGATCGCGGCCCGGAGCAAGGGCGAGGACGAGGCATCCGTCCGCCCCGCTTCCGCTCTCGGAGCGGGCGTCGCATACGGGTCGGGCGCAGTCATGGCGTTCCTCTCGTGACGCGGGCGGAGTGCCTGCACCGCCCATCCTGACACGCGGACCGGCGGCGCGTGGGAGCCGATCGCGGAGGCGCCGGAACCACGCAGCGCCCCGCGGTGCGGGGCGCTTTCGAAATGGTGGCGAGTGAGGGATTCGAACCCCCGAAGTCGATGACAGCTGAGTTACAATCAGATCCCTTTGGCCGCTTGGGTAACTCGCCAGGTGCGCACCCGTCCGACTTTTCCAGACGACCGGAGGCGCGATTCACCATAGTACGCGTAGATCCGCGAGGGTAGAAATCGACGCGGCTCAGGTGCCGATGTGGTCCAGATCGACGGTCTCGAGGGCGCTCGGGGTGCGCAGCAGCGCCCCCTCGAAACTGCACGTCGCGGCAGCGGCATCCATCGCCGAGACCAGCACGGCGTCCCAGCCCTCGCTGGTGTCGGGCGCGCCCGCCACCAGCGCCGCGACCGTGGCGGCGAAGGCGGCGTCGCCCGCGCCCATCGTGTCGACGATGCGGCCCGGCAGGTTCGAGATCGGCCGCGTCACGACGATGCCGCCGGCCTCGATCGTGGCGCCGGCGGCGCCCTCCGTCGCCAGCACGGCGCGGGCACCGAGGTCGATCAGGCGGGCGCGCAGCGCGTCGAGTCTCTCGTCGTAGAGCAGCGCGGCGTCGTCCTCCCCGACCTTGACGAGAGCCGCACCGGCCGCGAGGGCCTCGAAGCCGCGCACGAACGCGTCCTTGTCGTGCATCATGCCCGTACGGGGGTTGGGATCGACCGCGACGGATGCCTCGGCCCCCGCGATCGCGTCGGCCAGCTCCACGGCCTGCTCGGCGTCGTCGAAGGCGAAGCAGCTCACGACCACGAGGTCGGCATCGGCGAAAGCCTGGCGCTCGACCTCGCCGAACCGGATCCGACGGCGCTGCGACGCCTCGTTGAACTCGTACACGGGCTCCCCCGCACCGGACCGCGTGCTCACGGCGCGTGCCGTGCCGAGCAGCGACGGCGTCGCGATCAGCTCGACGCCGAAGTCGGCGAGGTAGCGCCGCACGCGCGAGGCCGGCTCGTCGTCGCCCAGCATCGCGACGAGGGTCGCGGGCACGCCGAGCCGGGCGAGGCCGACCGCGACGTTGAGCGCGGCTCCCCCGACGAACTCGCGCACGCCGTGGTCGTCGCGCAGCTCGTCGATGAGCGCATCGCCCACGACGACGACGGTCACCTGGGCACCCCCGCGGTCTCGAGCACGCGGCCGACGAACGCCTCGGTGCGCCGGCGCGTGCCGTCGATCTTCATGTCGACGCTCGCGCGCACCTCGTTCGGCGCCAGCGGCGGCGCGAGGCGCACGTTCTCGTGGCACGACAGGTCGGCGCAGATGTACGTGCCCACGCTGTCGCCGTGAACACCGGCCTCACCGGCCTTGCGCGCCGTGTACATGGTGACCTGGTCGGCAGGCTGCATCGTGTGGCACAGGTTGCACAGCGCCGCGCGCGCGTGGGACGAGCCCTCCGCGCCGCGCAGCACGATGGCGGCGGGTTCGCCGTCGATCTCGGCGACCAGATAGCCCCGGCCGCGCGTGCGCGGGTCGCGCCACGCCAGGAAGTCGAGGTGATCCCAGTCGGTGAGGACGAAGTCGTGGGGCAGGGTGACGAGCCGCAGCTCGTCGGCGGAGGCGTTCACGAACGCGGAACGCAACTCGTCTTCGGTCAGTGGGCGCATGGCACCTCCTCGCCCGCCCAGTCTACGAAGGACGACGGATGCCGCCACCCCACGCCCGCCCGCGTCAGCGGGCGGCGGGGGCGGCGGTGTCGTCGACCGGGTCGGGCTGGGACGCGTCGGCGGCGCCCGAACGGTCTCGGATCAGGAAGCCGAAGCCGAACGCGATGAAGAACATCAGCACGCCGTAGACGGCTGCCGGCAGCGACAGCTCGACCGAGCCGAGCACCGTCTGCGCGATGACGATCGCGAGCGTCGCGTTGTGGATGCCGATCTCGAACGACGACGCGATCGACTGGCGCTTGCCCACCCTGACCAGCCGCGGCGCGAAGTAGCCGACCGTGAGGCTGATGAGGCAGAACGCGATCGTGATGAGCGAGAGTCGGCCGAAGTTCTCGACCAGCAGCGCCCAGTTCTGCGCGACGGCTCCGGCGATCACGACGACGAGGATGATGACCGACGCGATGCGCACCGGCTTGTCCATCGCCTTCGCGAAGCGCGGCCAGAAGCGCCGCACGATCATGCCGAGCGCGACGGGCAGCAGCACGATCGCGAACACCTCGAGCGTCTTCGCCCACTGGAGTCCGAGCTGGTCGTCGAACGGGTTGAAGTAGAGGATCGCGAGGTTCGTGATGATCGGCAGCGTGAACACGGCGATCACCGAGTTCACCGCCGTGAGCGAGATGTTCAGGGCCACATCGCCCCGGAACAGGTGGCTGTAGAGATTGGCGGTGGTGCCGCCCGGCGACGCCGCGAGCATCATCATGCCGACCGCGAGGATCGGCGGCAGCTGGAACGCGAGCACGAGGCCGAAGCAGATGAGCGGCAGCAGCACGAGCTGGCACAGCAGCGCGACGATCACCGCCTTCGGCTGCTTGAGGACGCGGGCGAAGTCGCCGAGGGTGAGGCTCAGGCCGAGCCCGAACATGATGATTCCGAGGGCCACGGGCAGGCCGATGGTGGTCATCGCTGACATGGGACTCAGTGTGCCAAACGATGCGACTGCGTGTCACGGGTTGTCCACAGCCCACGCCGACGTCAGGTGGACTCGACCTGCTCAGGTGCGGGCACCTCGACGCCCGCGAGCCGCCACACGGCGAACGCGGGGCCGTCGGCCGACAGCAGCACCGAACCGTCGTCGGCGACCGCGAGCGTCGCCTCGCCGAAGAGGGCCTCGGCCTCTGCGGCACCCGGCGCGGCGCCCGCCGGGATCTCGGCATCCGCGTCGCCCTTCGCCGCCAGCACGAGCAGCGTCTCGTCCACCGCCTCGCGCACGAAGACGACCGACTCGTCGTCGACGTGCACCCAGCGCAGGCCCCCGGTCGACAGCACCGGGTGCGCGTGACGCAGCGCGACGAGCTCGCGATAGAGCGCGAGGCGGTCGGCGACCACGGGCTCGCCCTCCGTGCCCCACGGGATCGGGGTCCGGCTCGCCTCGCCGTCCACGCCGACGAGACCGAACTCGTCGCCCGCGAAGATCACGGGAAGACCCGGCAGCGTCATCATGAGGCCCGCAGCGACCGGCACCGTCCCCGGCGCCGCGTTGGTGGCGAACCGCCCGGTGTCGTGCGTGTCGAGCGGCTGCATGTTGCCGAGGCGCACGCGCCAGGGGATGCCGGCGGTGAAGCGCACCACGGCGTCGACGAACTGGCGCGCCGTGTAGCGCGGGATGCCGCCGATCGGCTGGGTGAAGAACCACGGCTCGGTCGCCTCTCGACCGTCGTAGGTGAGGTAGGGCGCGTGCGTCGGCTCGGACAGCCACCCCCACACCGGACGCGTGAAGGACGGGTACGTCATCGCACCGTGCCAGCCGTCGCCCTGCAGGTCGCTCGCGGCGTCGTTGGTCGACTCCCCCAGCAGGATCGTGTCGGGGTTGATCTCGATCATCGTGCGGCGCAGCAGCTGGCGAACCTCGGCGTTGAGGTCGACGGCGCCGAGGCGCCCGGTCATGTTCGCGACGTCGATGCGCCAGCCGTCGGCCGAGTACGGCGGCTTCAGCCATTTCGCGACGACCGAGTCCGGCCCCTCGACGAACCGGGACCGCAGTTCTTGCGACGCCCAGTTGAACTTGGGCAGCGACGGCACCCCGAGCCACGACTCGTACCGCGTGTTCGCGGCATCCGTGAAGTAGTAGAACTCCTCCTCCGGCGCACCGGGGTGTCCGAGCGCCGCCTGGAACCACTCGTGCCGATCGCCCGAGTGGTTGCTCGTGAGATCTCCGATGACACGGATGCCGCGGCCATGCGCCGCTTCGATCAGCCGGATGTACGCCTCATCGCCGCCGAGCAGCGGGTCGACGCGGTCGAAGCTCGACGCGTCGTAGCGGTGGTTGGACGCGGCCGGGAAGATCGGCGTCAGGTAGAGCAGGTTGACGCCGAGTGCGACGAGGTGGTCGAGCTTCTCGATGACGCCGTCGAGGTCGCCGCCGTAGAACTGCTGCGAGCGCGCCGGCACGACAGGATCGACCGGGTCGTCCCAGGCCGCCGGGATCGCCCAGTCCGGCGTCGGGTGCGCATCGGCCTGCGTCGACCGCGCGAAGCGGTCGGGGAACACCTGGTACATCACCGAGTCGGTGAGCCACGCGGGCGGCGCCGGGTAGGCGACGAGGGCGAAGTCCTCGGCGTCGAGCGTCTCGATCGTGTGCAGGCCGGTCTGGTTCAGCCACTCGACGCGCCCGTCCTCGTGCACGAGCACCCAGCGGTAGCCGTGCCGCGGGTTGCGGACCGAGACCGGGGCCTCCCACCAGTCCCAGCCGTCCGCTGTGCCCAGGGGCGCAGCATCCGTCCATTCCGGCTCGTGATCGGGATTCGAGCGCGTGCGGACCGCGGCCAGCGGCCCGTAGCCGGCCGGCACACGCAGCCGCACGGTGACCGTGTCGCCGAGCTGCGGCGCGTGGCTCGAGACGTACAGCGGCGAGCCGTCGTGGTGAGGCAGGAGGGTCGTCATGGCTCGGCCTTTCGTCAGGCGGGCGGTGGCGGTGCTCGCCTCGATCATCGCAGAGGGGATGCCGCGGCATCCCCTCTGCGATGGGCGTGAGTCGATCAGCCCTTCGTGGCGCCCGCGGTCAGGCCGCCGACGATGTACTTCTGCAGCAGCAGGAACACGATCACGACGGGGATCGCGGCCATGACCGCGCCCGCGGCGAAGCCCGACCAGTCCGCGTAGCGCGGGTTCGACACGAGCTTCGTGAGACCGACGACGAGCGTCTGCTTGTCGGGATCGATGAGCAGGACGCTCGCGATCATGTACTCGTTCACGATGCCGATGAACGACAGCAGGCCGACGACCGCGAGGATCGGAGCGACCAGGCGGAGGATGATCGTGAAGAAGATGCGGGCGTGACCCGCGCCGTCGATCTTCGCCGCCTCGTCGAGCTCCTTCGGGATCGTGTTGAAGAAGCCGTACATCAGGTAGGTGTTCACGCCCAGCGCGCCGCCGAGGTAGATGAGGATCAGGCCGCTCAGCGTGTTGAGGCCGATCGCCGGGAACCAGTCGCTGATGGCGCTGAACATGAGGAAGATCGCCACGACCGCGAGCATCTGCGGGAACATCTGCACGACCACGATCGTGATGAGGCCCACGCGGCGGCCCATGAAGCGCATGCGCGAGAAGGCGTACGCGGCGAGGGCGCCGATGAACACCATCGTGAATCCGGTGATCACGGCCACGATCATGGTGTTGAGGAACCACTGCGGATACGGGATCTGCGGGTCGGTCAGGATGCGGATGTAGCTGTCCAGGCCGATCTCGGAGAAAAGCCGGTTGGTGCCGGTGAGGGTGCCGCTCGGGTTGAGCGACGCCGACAGCACGTACAGCAGCGGGAAGATCGCGAACGCCGACACGACGATCGCGACGACGTGACGCCAGCCGGTGTCGGCGAACCAGCGGCCGAACGGGCGACGGCGCGCCGGCCGCTCGGCGCGCGGCGACGGCGCCATGCCGGGTGCGGCGGTCTCGAACTGCTCGGCGGCACTGCCGCCGGCGACGGCGAGGCTCGCGTTCCGGGTCACGGTCTTGTCGGGGTGGGCGAGGCGGTCCTGGGAATCCGACATGTCAGTTCAGCTCCTCGAGGGCCTTGGTCTTGCGGAAACTGATCACCGCGATGACGGCGACCACGATGAAGATCAGGATCGTGAAGGCCGACGCGAGGCCGTAGTCGCGGTTCTGCCCCGTGAAGGCGACCTTGTAGACCATCGAGATCAAGAGGTCGGTGTGCCCCGCGGGTATCGCGGTGTCCGAGAACCGCGGCCCGCCGCCGGTGAGCATGTAGATCAGGTTGAAGTTGTTGAAGTTGAACGCGAACGAGGCGATCAACAGCGGCGCCACCGTCACGAGCAGGAGCGGCAGCTTGATGCGGCGGAAGATCTGCCACGGGCTCGCGCCGTCCATGACGCCGGCCTCGTTGACCTCTTCGGGGATGCCCTGCAGGGCTCCCATGCACACGAGGAACATGTAGGGGAAGCCGAGCCAGAGGTTCACGAGGAGCACGGAGAACTTCGCGATCCAGGGGTCGGTCAGCCACCCGATCTCGGCGCCGTTCAGGAGCACCTGGTTGATGAAGCCGAAGCTCTTGTTCATCATGCCCGCCCAGATGAGGGCCGACAGGAACGCCGGGAACGCGTACGGCAGGATCAGCATGATCCGGTACCCGTTCTTGAACCGCATGCGCTTGTTCTGGAAGAGCATCGCGAGCAGCAGGCCGAGGAAGAACGTCGTGGCCACCGAGACGATGGCGAAGACGAACGTCCACGCGGTCACCGCCAGCAGCGGTCCGCGGATCGCCGTGTCGGTCAGGGCGCGCACGAAGTTGTCGAAGCCGACGAAGACCTGCCAACCCGGCAGCAGCTGCTCGCCGGACTCCGAGGTGAAGGCGCCCTCGCCGTTGTCGGTGTAGACCGTGCCGGTGGCGGTGTCGGTCATCGTGTCGGCGGCTTCGTCGTACACGAGGGTGGAGGTGTAGAGGTACCCCTTCTGGCCGTCCTGCGTGCGGATGGCGCCGTCGTTGGGGTCGTCGGTGTAGGGCACCGCGAGCTCTTCGACCTCGTTGCTGCGGGCCAGCACGTCGGCGAAGGTGAGCGTGGTCCAGCCGTCGACGGCGACGGCCTTGCCGCCCTCCATCGTGGCGTCGACCGATTCGAGCGGCTTCTGGTTGGTGCCGAGCGACGCTTCGCCGTCGGTGGGGTCGGTCACCAGCAGGCCGAGCTCGCCGACGCGTTCCACGACGGTCACGTCGAACGTCGGCGAGTCGTCGACGCGGACGAGCGAGGACCGCATGAGGGACGAGATCGCCTGGTCCTTCGAGCCGTTGTGGCCGGTGCCGTAGTTGGTGAGGCCGATGTAGGCGGTGTAGCTGAGGGTGAAGATCTGGAAGACGACGAGCAGGATGATGCCGGGCGTCAGGTACTTCCCGGGGATCTGCTTGCGGGAGAAGTAGATCCAGTTGACGAGGATCGTGACGCCGGTCACCAGCGCGAGGACGAGCCACTCGTTGTGGAGGAAGAGCACGAAGACGGCGTAGAGCGCGACGGCGTCGACGATCGCCAGCAGCACGATCTTGAGCACGATCCAGCGCAGGCGGCCGCCGGCGGCATCGGCCGTGCGGGCGGCGCTGCGCTGCCTCGGCGTCTGCGGCGGGGCCTTCTCGTCAGTCGCGGTCGAGAGAGTATCGGTCATCGATCATCCTCATCATCGGGACCGGGACGGATGCCTCGGCATCCGTCCCGGTCGCCTGTCGCGGTCGTCGGACCGCAGGGTGTTACTTGATGGCGGCGGTCACGTCGTCGGTGAGCTTCTGCCACGTCGCCGTGGGGTCCTCACCGTTGATGATGGCGGCCTCGGCGATGCCCCAGTACTGCCACACGGCACCCATTGCGGGGATGGCGGGCATCGGGACGGCGTCGGCACCGACGGTCTGGAAACCGGCGATGATCGGGTCGGCGGCGGCCGTGTCGGCAGCAGCGGTGAGGGCGGGCAGCACGTTGCCGGCCTTGAAGAGCTCGAGCTGGACGTCCTCGGTGCCGATGTAGTTGACGAGGAAGTCGTTCGCGGCGACCTTGTTGTCGGACTCGGAGCTCACGAAGAAGCCCTTGACGCCGGCGAACGGCTGCGCGGGCGCGTCGGTCGGGCTCGCGATCGGGTCGATCGCGACGTTGATGCCGGCGTCGGTCGCGGCGCCGACGTTCCACGGGCCGGTCAGCCAGAAGGCCGCCTCGCCCTCGAGGAACTTCGTCTTGGCGATGTCGCCGTCGACGTCGGTGTTGAAGTTGCCCGCGGCGCCCTGCGCACCGAGCCAGTTGGCGAACTGGAAGCCGCCCTCGTTGCCGATCTGCAGGTCGGTCGGGTCGTAGTTGCCCTCGGCGTCGGTGCCGAACACGGGAGCGCCGAACGCGGTCTGGAACGGGTAGAGGTGGTACGGGTCGCCCTCGACGCCCTGCTGGACGACGAACGGGGTGGCGAGGCCGGCGGCCTGGCCCTTCGCGATCATGTCGTCGAAGCTGGTGGCCGCCTCAGGGATGATGTCGGCGTTGCGGAGGATGGCGATGTTCTCGACCGCGTACGGGAGCATGTAGGTCGTGCCCTCGTAGGTCGAGGCCTGCAGCGCGACGGGGAGGTAGTCGCCGGCGGTGTCGCCGAGCTCGATCGGAGCCACGACGCCGTTGGTCGACAGCTCGCCGAGCCAGTCGTGGGCGCCCATGACCACGTCGGGGCCCTTGCCCGTCGGGGCCTGCTGGATGAAGTCGTCCTTGATCTTGCCGGTGTCCTTGCCCACCAGGTCGACCTTGACGCCGGTCTTCTCGCTGTACGCGTCAGCCGCGCCCTTCAGCGCGTCCACGCGCTCGGAGTCGACCCAGACGGTCAGCGTCGACGTGGCGTCGCCCTCGTCGGTCGAACCGGTGTCGTCACCGCTGCCCGCGCAGCCCGCGAGGACGATCGACGCGACGGCGAGACCGCCGAGCGCGAGCCAGCTCTTCTTGTTCACCTTCATCGGTGCAGTGCCTCTCTGGAGTGCTGAGTGAGTCCGGCCGCACTGCCGGTCGCGACGGTGCGGGTTCGACTCTCGCTCGCGAATGCAAGCGCTTACATTTGTAACTCAGCAGACGGCATATGGCAACACCGGGTTCGGATCGATACCTCGCCGTGACTTTCCCCGCTCACATGGAACCGCTTGCACGTCGCGGCGCCGGTGGAACCGCTTGCAGCGTCATCCGTCCTCCCACGCTCCACAGCACCCGCCGATAGACTGCCCGCCATGGCAGATTCTTCGTTCGACATCGTCAGCAAGGTCGACCACCAGGAGGCGGAGAACGCCCTCAACCAGGCCCGTAAAGAGATCGAGCAGCGCTACGACTTCAAGGGCACCGGCGCCTCGGTCGAGTGGAGCGGCGAGTCCGTGCTCATCAAGGCCAGCACCGAGGAGCGCGCGAAGGCCGTGCTCGACGTCTTCCAGTCCAAGCTCATCAAGCGCGGCATCTCGCTGAAGAGCCTCGACTCGGGCGAGCCCTTCGCCAGCGGCAAGGAGTACCGGATCGTCTCGACGATCAAGGACGGCATCTCGTCCGAGAACGCGAAGAAGATCTCGAAGATCATCCGCGACGAGGGCCCCAAGTCGGTGAAGTCGCAGATCCAGGGCGACGAGCTGCGCGTGCAGTCGAAGTCGCGCGACGACCTGCAGGAGGTGCAGCGCCTGCTGAAGGCGGCCGACCTCGACGTGGATCTCCAGTTCGTCAACTACCGCTGACGCGGCGCCCTTCTGCAGAGGCTCGGCTCAGCCGGCCGCTGCGGCGAGCCGCCGCACGGCCTCGGTGATCGTGTCGGGTGAGCACGCGAGGTTCATCCGCGCGAACCCCGCGC
Organism: Microbacterium sp. NPDC056044; assembly: GCF_042267145.1. NCBI lineage: Bacteria > Bacillati > Actinomycetota > Actinomycetes > Micrococcales > Microbacteriaceae > Microbacterium > Microbacterium sp. NPDC056044. Next base: position 380,705 of record NZ_JBHJWZ010000003.1, read on the forward strand.
CCTGCGGGCCGAACCTCGGTCCGCTCGACAGGGCGACACGCGCGCGCTGTTCGGCGGTCGCTGCGGGGTCGTCTCCCCAGCCCAGGGCCGACATGTCGAGCCAGGCGAGGTAGCTCGCCGACGGACGGCGAAGTCGCACGGCGGGCAGGTGCTCGTCGAGCTCGGCCTGGAGATGGTCGGCGTTGCCCTGCACGGCGGCGATCGTGCCGTCGAGCCAGTCGCGGCTGCGGGCGAACCCCTCTCGCGTGGCGATCAGCCCGAACTGGCCCGCCCGGAAGGTGACCTCTTCGGGCAGCGAGCGGATGAGGTCGGTCATGCGGTCCGACTCGGCCACGAACAGCGCCGTCTTCAGGCCGGCGAGGTTGAACGCCTTGCTTCCCGACTCGGCGGCGATGCCGTGCGACCGCGCCTGGTCGGAGACGGCGAGATACGGCGTGAACTCGACGCCGTGATGAGTGAGGGGCGCGTGGATCTCGTCCGAGATCACGAAGCCGTCGTGGCGGGCGACGATGCGGGCGAGCTCCTCGAGCGTCGCGCGTTCGTGCACGAGCCCGACGGGGTTGTGCGGACTGCACAGCAGCACGCCTTTCGCACCGCCGGCGAGCGCCCGGTCGATGCCCTCGAGATCGAGCGCATATGCGTTCCCGTCGTCGGCGAGCGGAACCTCGACGACCACTCCCCCGCCCTCGGGCACGAGGTCGTAGAACGGCGGGTAGATCGGGGGCGTGATCACGACCCCGTCGCCGGGCTGGATCAGCCGGCGCAGCGACTCGACGATCACGACGCTCACGTCGGTTGTGATGCCCATCCGCTCCGGATCCGGTTCCCATCCCCACGAAGCCCCGGCGTAGTCGCGGAACGCCTCACGAGCGCCCGTGTCGCGAGGATTCACGTACCCGGTGTCGCCGAGGTCGATGGCCTCGTGGAGCGCCTTCTTGATCGCCGGCGCGAGCGGGAAATCCATCTCGGCGACGAACATCGGCAGCACATCGTCGGGGTACACGCCCCACTTCTCGCTCGTGCGTCGGCGGAGGATCGTCAAGGCGTCGGCGGCCGTGGGGATGGTGGGCATCGTCGCTGCTCCTCAGTCGCTGTGCACACTGACCCTACACTCGGGCCATGCGCTTCCTCCGGGCCGTCCTCTCGGCCGTCGTCGCGACGCTGCCTGTGCTCGTCGTCCTTCTCGTCCCCTCGCTCGTCCGCAGCGATGTCGACGGCCGCTCGGCCGTCGGCGTCGGCACCGCGGTCCTCAACGCCGCGTTCCTCGCGGCCATCATCCTGATCCCCCGGGTGAACGGATGGCTCGATCCCGAGGTGCCGGATTGGACGTCGTCGACCGCCATGGCCGCGACAGGACGCGTGTGGCGAAGCCGCATCTGGCTGGCGCTGCTCGCCGTCCTGGCGCTGCTCGCGATCTTCGCCGCGGGCCAGACGGCGACATTCCTGATGAGTCAGAGCTCTCCGGCGGTCGTCGATGGCGTGCTCGACTACAGCCGCTTCGTCGCTCAGGAGCTCGTCGTGTACCTCTTCGGGTACGTGCTGTCGCTCACCGTCTACGTGCTCCTCATGCGCGTGCTCGCGCGCCGCGCGGAGTGACCGGGCACGCTCGGCAACGATAAAGGCCCCGGGTGCTGGGGACACCCGGGGCCTGTCGTCGTCTGCTCTCGCACAACCAACCCCCCGGTTAGCGGCGCGTGACGACGGATTGGGAAGGATTCTTGGGGAGGGCCTTCCCTGAGATGCTGGGGACATCTCCCCTACAGCTTAACCCGACTGTCTACAAGAGCGCTGTCCCCTCTTCGGGGGACAATTCCGTCCGGTACGACGTACGCGCGAGTCCAGCGGTCCAGAGCATCGTACGCGATCGCGCGTGGCGCGGGGCGCGAGAGGAAGACATCGTGTATGGCGCCGTCGACACGCGCGATCGTCACGAGGGCGCCGATCCGGGTCGACGCGCGGGCGATGTCGTCCACCACGAGCACGGAGTCCGTCGCCGTCATCGACTCCCGCCACGACAGCGGCGTCGTCGATCCCGCCGACAGCAGCACCAGCGCGGGGCATCCGACGTCGACGCCGGCCGCGATGCGCCGATGCCCCTCCATCACGGCCGAGAGCCACCCCGGAGCGGTGGGAAAGCCGCGGTCCGGCCGCCACACCGCGCGGCGCTCGTCGTGCGGCAGCGTGCCGATCTCGTCCTGCGCACGCGTGTAGTACCCGAAATCGACGGCGGGCTGCGTGCCGCGGGGATCCAATCGCGCCCGCATGTCCACGAGCGGCGCGAGCGCCTGGCGCCCGAGCGTGCCCAGCTGCAGCTCGAGCCACGGGCTGTTGAGGACGATCGCGTGCGCACGGCCGGGGTGGCGAGCCGCCCAGAGCGTCAGCGTGAGCCCGCCCGTCGAGTGACCCACGAGCACGAGCTTGCGTCCGCGGCGCATGTCCGGTTCGGCCGGCGAGGCTTGTCCGGCCGGCTCCGTGACGTGTCCCATCGCGGCGAGCGCCGCCGCGATGTCGACGTCGTAGTCCTCGAGCGAGTCGACGTATCCCGGCGTCTGCCCCTCGCGGAGGCTCCGCCCGTACCGCCGCAGGTCGAGGGCGTAGAACCGCGCGCCCCGCGCCGTCCAGAAGCGCGCGAGGTCGCGCTGGAAGAAGTAGTCCGACCACCCGTGCACATAGAGAACGTCGACATCACGCAGCGGAGCGAACAGCGTCAGGAGCGGATGCGGGATGCTGCGCACCAGCGTCGCGACCAGTGGCCCGTGCTCGCCATCCACGCCGAGCGGCAGCGTCAGCTGCTCGAACGGCTTCCCGAGGATGTCGGGGACCCACGTGAGGGATGGCCCGGCCATGCCCCTCAGCCTAGGGGCGAGCGGTCACTCGCCCCGGGAGATCGCGACCATCTCGTCGCGGGGCACGACCTTGATGCGCGCCCGCTCGTGGGGTGCGCCGAGGGCCATCTCGTGCTCGTCGAGGCGGTGCCAGCCGTCGAGATCGGTCCACGCGACGCCCCGCTCGGCGAGCAGGGCGGGGATCGCCGCCTCCGACGGGTCGGCCGGCTGCCACCACGTGCCCTGGTCGTTGATGATGTGACGCACCGTCTCCATCGCGTCGGACTTGGTGTGACCGATGAGGCCGACCGGCCCGCGCTTGATCCAGCCGGTCGCGTACACGCCGTTGACGCGCTCGTTCGAATCCTTGCTGAGGACCTGGCCCTCGCGGTTCGGGATGACGCCGTGACGCTTGTCGAACGGCACACCCGGCAGCGGCGATCCGAAGTATCCGACCGCGCGGTAGAGCGCCTGGAGCGGAATCTCGCGCAGCTCACCGGTGCCGACGACGCCGCCCTCCCCGTCGGGACGGGTGCGCTCGTAGACGAGGGCGGACGCGCGGCCCGCAGCATCCCTCTTCACTTCGATCGGCTTGGCGTAGAAGTGCAGGTGCAGTCGCCGCGACGCCGTGCCGCCGGCGTTGTTGACCGAGTCGCGCTTGCGCCAGGACTGGAGGACGCGGTCGATCACCATGACCTGCTTGTTGCTCGCGATCGCGGCGCGGGCGGCGTCGTCGTAGTCGAAATCCTCGTCGTAGACGACCATGTCGACGTCGCGCAGCTCGCCGAGTTCACGGAGCTCGAGCGGCGTGAACTTGACGTTCGCGGGCCCGCGGCGGCCGAACACGTGCACGTCGGTCACGGCCGAGGCGGCGAGCCCCTGGTGCACGTTGTCGGGGATCTCGGTCGGCAGCAGGTCCTCCGCGTGCTTGGCGAGCATCCGGGCGACGTCGAGCGCGACGTTGCCGTTGCCGAGGACCCCGACGGAGGCGGCGTCCAGCGGCCATTCGCGCGGGACATCGGGGTGCCCGTCGAACCAGCTCACGAAGTCGGCCGCGCCGTACGAACCGACGGCGTCGATGCCGGGGATGTCGAGGTCGGTGTCGCGGATCGCGCCGGTCGCGAAGATGACGGCGTGGTAGTGGCGCTTGAGGTCATCGAGGGTGATGTCCTCGCCGAAGCGCACGTTGCCGAAGATGCGGATGTCGCCGCGGTCGAGCACCTCGCGGAGGGCCGTGATGATGCCCTTGATGCGCGGGTGATCGGGCGCGACGCCGTAGCGGACCAGCCCGTAGGGCGCCGGCAGCTGCTCGAACAGGTCGATCGACACGTCGAACTTGCGCTCGGCCTTCAGCAGTATGTCGGCGGCGTAGATGCCTGCCGGTCCTGCGCCGACGATCGCCAGCCGGAGCTTGGTCATAGAGGTCCTTTCGAGAACCGGGGAGGTCTAGCTGGAGCGGTCGGCGACGGCCTGCGCGAAGCGGGTGAGGGCCTCTCGCACCGCGCCGTCCGGCAGCGGCGCGAGCGCCTCGATCGCCTCGGTCGACCAGGCGTTGGCGAGGTCGAGGGTCGCCTGCGTGGCCTCGTGATCGCGCAGCTGCGCGAGCGGCTCGTCGAGGATCGCGGGGTCGGCGCCGTCGGCGATGCGGGCGACGCCGTCGTCGATGCGTTCGCGCAGCTCGAGGGACGCGGCATCCGTCCGCTGTCCGAGCACGAGGTACGGCATCGTCGGCACGCCGGCACGCAGGTCGGTGCCGGGCACTTTGCCGGTCTCGTCGGGGTCGGCCGACAGATCGATGACATCGTCCAGCAGCTGGAACGCGACGCCGGCCTTCTCGCCGAACGTCACCATGGGCTGCTCGAACTCCTTGGGGCCGTTCGAGAAGACGATGCCCGACTGCGCGGCGGCCGCGATGAGCGAGCCGGTCTTGTCGGAGAGCACCTGCAGGTAGAAGGCGACGCGGTCGTCGTCGTCCGACGGGCCGACGGTCTCGTGCATCTGCCCGAGCACGAGACGCTCGAAGGTGTCGGCCTGCAGCTGGATCGCCTCGTCGCCGTGTCGCGCCATGATCTGGCTCGCCCGCGAGAACAGCAGGTCGCCGGTGAGGATGGCGATGCTGTTGCCCCACACCGCATGGGCGCTGGGCACACCGCGGCGCTTGTCGGCAGCATCCATCACATCGTCGTGGTAGAGAGATCCGAGATGCGTCATCTCGAGGGCTGTCGCGGCGTCGATCACCTCGGGCGTCGCGCCGTCGCCGAGCTGGGCGGTCAGCAGCGCCAGCATCGGGCGGATGCGCTTGCCGCCGGCGTCGTAGAGGTAGCGGCTCGTCACGTTGGCCAGCGTGTCGGCCACGCGCAGCTCGCGCTCGAGGGCGCTGTCGACGCGCTTGAGCCCCGCTTCGACGGTCTTGAGCAGGCCGCGCGAACGCGCGCCCGCGAAGATGCGGTCGGTCAGGCCCAGCTTGCCCGCGATATGCGAGCCCGGCGCTGTCGGTGTCACCCGTCCAGCCTACCGGGGGCTCGTTTCGTCGCGGTCCGCCCCATGTCGACGCGGCTGGGGGTGGGGTTTCGTCGCGCGGTGCAGCGCCACGATGCCCATCGACAGGTTGCGGTGGGCGACGTCGGTCCAGCCGGCCTGCCGGATCCAGGCCGACAGCGTCCGCTGGTCCGGCCAGTCCCGGATCGACTCGTTGAGGTAGTCGTACGCCTCGGCGTTCGAGCTGACGGTCTTCGCGACGACGGGCAGGATGCGGTCGTTGTAGAAGCGATACAGGCCGTTGAACGCCTTCGACGGCGGCTGCGAGAACTCGCACACCACGAGGCGTCCGCCGGGCTTGGTGACGCGCAGCAGCTCGCCGAGCGCCTTCTTCGGCTCGTTCACGTTGCGCAGCCCGAACGACATCGTGACGGCGTCGAACTCGTCGTCGCCGAAGGGCAGGTCGGTCGCGTCGGCCTGCACGAACGACAGATTCGGGATGCTGCGGTGCCGGCGCTCGCCCTCGGCGATCATGCCCGGAGAGAAATCGGCGGCGACGACCGTGGCGCCCCGGCCCGCGAGCGCGACGCTCGAGGCGCCCGTGCCGGCGGCGAGGTCGAGGATGCGCTGGCCGGGCCGCGGGTTCACCGCGCGCGTCGTCGCCGCGCGCCAGAACCGGTCATTGCCCATGCTCAGCACGGTGTTGGTGCGGTCGTAACCGGCCGCGACCTGGTCGAACATGCCGCTCACGCGCGACGGGTCCTTGTGGAGGTCGGCGCGGTTCGGCTCGTGATCGGAGGGGTGGGATGCCACGGCTTCGAGTCTAGGCCGCGGTTCCGGGTGCGCCGAAGGCGGCGAGACGAGCGAGCCACGCGTCGGCGGTCGCGTCGTCGAACGGCGCCTCGCCGGCGCCGACGCGCCGCTCGAGGTCGAGCGCGAGCGCCTCGAGGCGCTCGACGATCTCGGGCGGGTAGCCGTAGGCGACGCGGTGCTCGTCCCATTCGTCGCGGTCGTCGATGAACAGCCCGCGTCCGTCGGTGGCCTTCACGACGTCGAGGTCCATGTCGATGCCGCGGGGGCCGGCATCGTCCCAGTGGACGTCCCACGCGATGTCGATGTAGATACGCACGCGATGCGGCGCCGCGTTGACCGTCAGCACGAAGTCGTCTCTCGGCACGAGCATGACCGCCGGCGTCTCGGCCGGGAACTCGCGGCCGGGTCGCGAGTTGCGCCAGCCCTGCGGCTGGCCGACCCAGTCGCCCCAGCGGTCCCTGCCGAGGTAGACGCAGTCGTTGACCCAATGCGGGCCGCCGTCCCACTTGCGCCAGCGGAACTGGAGCGGGGTTCCGGGCTCGGGGCGGGCGGATTCCACGGGGCCGGTTCGGGGCATCGGGGTGGGCATCCGCCCCAGTGTAGGGCTGTCACAGCAGGCGCCGCCTGGACGTGGGAGGACGCCCGCGACCGGCGTCCGCGCGGGACGGGCGAGTCTAGGCTGGAGTCGTGACCGATTCGCACCGCCCGCCTGAGCTGGTGGTCGAGACCCGCGAGATCGAGCACGTCGACGACCTCCTCGCCTACGCCTCCCCCGACGAGCCGCTCGCCTGGCTCCGCCGCGGCGACGGCATCGTGGGCATCGGCTCGGTCGGCGGCTACGTGCGCAATCCTCAGCAAGTGACCGGCATCGATCCGGCGACCCTGCCGTCGCCGGCCGACCACTGGCGGCACCTCGCGGCCACCGCCGAGGTCGACGACCCGGTGGGTCTTCCCGGCACCGGGCTCGTGGCGTTCGGCACGCTCGCGTTCGACGAGCGATCGACGGCGACGAGCCTCCTCACCATTCCGCAGACGGTGATCGGGCGTCACCGCGGCCGCTCGTGGGTCACGCGCATCCGCCAGACGTACGTCTCGCGCCCCGACCCCGCGGTCGAGCCGCGGCCGTACGGCGCCTACTGGTCGGCGACGCTCGGCCCCGGCACGCTCAACCCCGCCGGCTACCAGGCCGCGGTGCGCGAGGCCGTCGACGCGATCGTGCGCGGCGAGCTCGAGAAGGTCGTGCTCGCGCGCGACCTCGTCGGCACGATCCCCGCCGGCGCCGACCTCCGCCGGCTCGTGCGCGCCCTCGCCGACGACTACCCCGACACCTGGACCTTCGCCGTCGACGGCCTCATCGGCGCGAGCCCCGAGACCCTCGTCACCGCGTCGCGTGGTGTGGTGACCGCGCGGGTGCTCGCCGGGACGATCCCGCGCGGAGCCGACGCACACGACGACACCGAGGCATCCACCGCCCTCGCGCACAGCACGAAGGACCTCGACGAGCACCGCTACGCCGTGCAGAGCGTGCTCGCGACGCTGGGCCCGCACGTGCGCCACCTGCGCGCCGACCCCGAGCCGTTCACGCTGAAGCTCCCGAACCTGTGGCACCTCGCGACCGACATCGCGGGCGACCTCGCCGACCACGCGTCGGCGCTCGACCTGGTCGCGGCGCTGCACCCCACTGCGGCGGTAGCGGGCACCCCGACGGATGCCGCGCTCGATCTGATCCGCCGGCTCGAGCCGTTCGACCGCGGCCGCTATGCGGGCCCGGTGGGCTGGATCGACGGCGACGGCAACGGCGAGTGGGCCATCGCCCTGCGCTGCGCGCAGATCGGCGTGGAGCCGCCCCGCAACTTCGCCGAGTACAGCGCGACGATCCCCGTCGTCGCCCATGCGGGTGCGGGGATCGTCGCCCAGAGCAACCCCGACAAGGAGCTGCTCGAGACGCGGGTGAAGTTCCGCCCGATCGTCGACGCCTTGGCGTGAGCGGCGGGTGCCGCCCGCCGGAGGCGTCACACCGAGCGCTGGTAGGCCCGGATCGAGCGCACGGCCCACGCGAACGCCAGCACCGCCAGCAGCGCGAGGCCGCCGAGCTGCCACCACCCGTTCGCGGGGTACTCGCCGGTCAGGCCGCCGCGGCCGAGCTCGACCGCCCACGTCATCGGGTTCCAGCGCGAGACGTCCTGCACCCACTCGGGCATGAGGTCCGCCGGCATCATCGTGGTCGACAGGAACGTCAACGGCAGCACGATGAGCTGCGACAGGCTGATGAGCGCGATCTGACTCCGTGACATGAGCGCGACCGCCGTCGACGCGCAGCAGAAGATCGTCGCGAGCACCGTCGCGATGCCGAGGGCGACGAGCATGCCGCCGACGCCGCCGGTGTAGCGCGCACCCGCGAGCCAACCGATCCCGAGCACCACGAGCGACTGCGCGAGGTTGATGATCAGCTGCTGCGCCAGCTGCCCCGTGATGATCGCCGACCGCGACACCGGCGAGGTCAGGTACTGGTCCATGACGCCCGAGTTGATGTCGTCGATGTAGCCCGTCCCGGCCCAGGCACCGGAGTAGAGCACGGTCATCATGAGGATGCCGGGCACGAGGTAGTCGATGTACCCCGCGCCGCCGAACTGCGGCAGCGCGCCGAGCGACTGGAAGACCTGTCCGAAAAGCACGATCCAGATGACCGGCTGGATCAGCGACATCACCGGACCCCACACCTGACGGAGCGTCGAGATCAGCCAGCGACGCAGCACTTGACCTGCCTGGGTGAACCAGCCCGCGCGGGGCGCCGAGCCGGTGAGGGTGAGTGCGGTCATGCCGCGACTCCTTCCGTGCGGGCGGCGTCCGGTGCGGCGTCGCCGAAGGTGTGGCCGACGAAATGCAGGTACACGTCGTCGAGGGTGGGGTGGGAGGCCGAGACCTGGCCGAAACGGATGCCCGCAGCATCCAACGCTCCGATCACCGCGCCGACCGCCGCCGAGGCGTCGTCGGTGCGCGCCGCGAGGACGCCGTCGACGCCGCTCGCCTCGATCACGACGTCGCGCAGGCCCGGCACGCGCCCGATCGCCGCACGCACGGCGACCGCGTCGGGCTCGACGAGCGACACCCGCAGCGAGTCGCCGTGCAGTGCCGCCTTGAGCTCGTCGGGCGTGCCCTGCACGACAGCGCGGCCGCGGTTGACCAGCAGCAGCTCGTCGGCGAGACGGTCGGCCTCCTCCATGTAGTGCGTCGTCAGCACGACGGTGAGCGCCTCCTCGCCCGAGAGGCGGCGGATCTCGGCCCACATCGTGGCGCGCGCCTCGGGGTCGAGCCCGGTGGTCGGCTCGTCGAGGAAGAGCACGCGCGGGCGGTGCACGAGCGCCGCGGCGACATCCAGACGCCGGCGCATACCGCCCGAGAAGCTCCCGACAGGACGACGGGATGCCTCGGCCAGCCCGAATTCGTCGAGCAGGCGCGCCGCGCGGGCGCGGGCCTCGCCCGGTGCGACGCCCCGCAGCCGTGCGGCGATCTCGAGGTTCTCGCGGGCGGTGAGGAGCGGATCGGTGCTCGCGCCCTGCGACACGTAGCCGATGACGGCGCGCACCGACGCGGGGTCGGCGGCGACGTCGCGTCCCGCGACGACGGCGGTGCCGCTCGTCGGGCGCGACAGCGTCGTGAGGATCTTGGTGGTCGTGGACTTGCCGGCGCCGTTCGGGCCGAGGAGGCCGAACACGCGGCCGGCGGGGACCGAGAATCCGAGGCCGTCGAGGGCTCGGACCCCGGGCTTCCGTCCGCGACCCGGATAGACCTTGACGAGGTCGGTGGCGACGATCGCGCGATCGCCGGTGTGGCGGATTTCAGGCATGGCGAAGCATCCCTTCCTGCGAATGGGTGGTTGTTGAGGGGCGGGCGGCGCGCGGCGCCGCCCGGGGTTCAGGACTTCTTGTCGGAGCCGAAGAGCATGCGCGCGAGGACGAGCATCATGACGGCGAACCCGCCGACGAAGGCGATCGGCGCCCACCACCAGCCGACGGTGAAGACGAGAACCGCGATGACGGCGAACGTCACCAGCCAGATGACGGCGCTGTAGATGCCGAAGCGGGCGGCGGTCTCGGGCTCGCGCTCGAACCGGTTCGGCGGCTCGCTCGTGTGGGCCTGCCGCGTCCACGCCTTGTGGCGGTTGGTCTGGCTCGCGCCGAGGAATGCGAACAGGATGATCGAGGCGATGATCCCGAGTGCGGCGAAGACGATCCCCCATACCGGCAGCGAGCCGAAGGCCACGAGCCCGCCGAATCCGAGCCCGAACACACCGAGGAAGGTGGCGAGAGCGTAGAGGGCTGCCCGCGCCTGCGGCATCGGGTGGTTGGTCGTCGTCTCCTGCGAGAGGGAGTCGCCCACCACGAGGCCGAGCGCGGTCGCCGCGAGGCTGAAGAACGCGATCTGCCCGCCGAGTCCGATGGGGAGCACGCCCGCGGCGCTCAGGATCCCCAGCGTGATGCCCACCGCGGCCGCGATCGACCACACCACGACCCGCACGACGAAGCCCGGCTTCGGGCGCACGCGATGACGCTGCTGCAGCGCGGCGTAGCCGTTCGCAGTCGGCCGGGGCGCAGCATCCGTCGTCTCGTCCAAAAGGATGCGCACGTCGCCGAGCTCGGCGATCGCGCGCTGCGCGGCTTGCGTCGGCGCGACGCCGGCGGCCTCGAGCTCGTCCGTGCGGGCGACGAGGTTGGCGCGCACCTCTTCCTTCAGGTCCTGCGCGTCGGGCGTCATCTCGATGCCCTGGAACGCCTCGTCGAGAAGGCGATGGATGTCGGTGTTCATTGCTGGCTCTCCTTCACGTCGAGCAGTGAGTCGATGATGCGCCGGGTCGCGGTCCAGGCCGCGACGTTGCTGCGGAAGACCGCGCGGCCGGCGTCGGTGATGCGGTAGTACTTGCGGCGACCGCCCTGGGACTCGTCGCCCCAGTACGACTCGACGAGCCCGTCCTTCTCGAGGCGGCGGTACGTCGCGTACAGCGTCGCCTCTTTGATCTCGTGATCGCCGCCGGTCGCATCGCGGATCGCCTTGTAGATCTCGAAGCCGTACGCATCGCCGCGCCGCAGGACGCCGAGCACGATCGTGTCGGTGTGGCCACGCAGGAGGTCGGCCGCGAACGCGTCGTCCTTTGTCATGTCGAGTACTGTATCACGTCAAGTACTCGCAAGCATGAACTACTTTGCGTGATCACCGCCGCCGCGGGAGCCGCGCGTCAGGTGGCCGCGAGGCGCCGCTTCTCGGCCTCGACGTCGAACGTCGCCTTGGGCCACTGCGGGTTGATGTCTTCGAGCGCCTCGAGCAGCAGGTTCTGCACGGCGAGACGCGCGTACCACTTGTGGTCGGCGGGCACGACGAACCAGGGCGCGTGATCCGTCGACGTGCGGTCGAACACCGTCTGGTACGCCGCCATGTACTGCGGCCACAGCTCGCGCTCGTCGACGTCGGTGGGGTTGTACTTCCAGTGCTTGTCGAGACGGTTGAGGCGCCGCATCAGGCGCTTCTTCTGCTCGTCCGGCGAGATGTGCAGCATCACCTTGACGACTCTCGTGCCGGACTCGGTCAGCTGACGCTCGAAGTCGTTGATCGCGGCGTAGCGCCGCTCGATCTCCTGCTCGGGGGCGAGTCGCCGGACACGGCCGATGAGCACGTCCTCGTAGTGCGAGCGGTCGAAGACGCCGATCATGCCCGAGCCGGGGATCCGCTGCTTGATGCGCCAGAGGAAGTCGTGCCGCAGCTCCTCGTCCGTGGGCTTCTTGAACGCGGCGAGCACGACGCCCTGCGGGTCGACCGATCCCACGACGTGGCGGATGATGCCGCCCTTGCCGGCGGAGTCCATCGCCTGCAGCACCAGCAGCACGGAGGCGTTCGTGGCATCGACCCGGCTGCGGGCGTAGAGCCGCTCCTGGTACTCGTCGAGCTGGTCGGCGCCGGCGGTGAGGTCGTCGGCGGCATGCGCCTTGTCCTTCTCGTAGCCGGGCGTCGAGCGGGTGTCGACATCGGCGAGGACGAAGCGCTCGCGGACCCGGAGGAGATCGGCGACGTCGCCGCTCCAGTGCTTCTGACTCGAGGCGATCATGGAGCCATCATGGCGGATGCCGCGGGCTCAGCGCTCGAGCGGAACCTCGATGAGCTGCCGGCCGCCGATCGGCGACGTCAGCGCCTGGTCGAGGGCCGCGCGCGTCGTGACGCGGCGGTACTCCCAGCCGTACGCGAGCGCGAGCTGCTCGAGGCGGACGGTGTGCGGGGTCAGCAGCACGCGGTCCATGACGTCGGCGCCCGCGACGGCGGCCACCTCGAGGCCGTCGAAGATCGTGCCGCCGCCGTCGTTGCCGACGATCAGCTGGATGCGCGGCTCGTCCTCCTGGGGCGGCAACAGCATCGCGCCGGCGTCGTGCAGCAGCGCGAGGTCGCCGAGGATCACGCGTGTGACCCCCGCCCTGCCGCCGGACTGGCTCGCCAGGGCGACGCCTGTCGCCGTCGCGATCGTGCCGTCGATGCCGGCGAGGCCTCGGTTGGCGTGCACCGGCACCTTCTTGCCCGGCAGCACCTGGTCGGCGACGCGCACGAGCCGCGACGACCCGAACACGAGGCGGTCGTGGGGCCACGTCGCGCGCCACACCGCGTCGACGAGCGCCGCGCGGTCGACGGGTGCGCGGATCACGCCCAGCTCCGCCGCGATCGCGCCGAGCCGCTCCCCCGGCACCGCCGACGAGAGGCCGTCGGCATCGGGAGCGGGAGGCGTGAGATCGACGGATGCTGCGCGCGAAGCCTGCAGCCACTCCCCGAGCCATTCGCGGTCGGGGTCGCCGGTGGCGACGGCGATGCGGTCGGCGGCGATCGTCGCGCCGTTGAGGTTGAGCGGCTCGCCGGGTCCGCGGACGGCGATGACCTCGACGTCGGGGTCGGCGAGCAGGGCAGCCGCCTCGCGGCTCAGGGTCGGGTGGCCGAGCACGACGACGCGCTCGATGCGACCGCCGAGCTGCGGGTCGCGCAGCAGTTCGCGGTAGCCGTGCACGAGGTGGCGCCCGTAGCGTGCGCCGCTCACGATCTCGGCGACGAGCGGCCACACGCCCACGTGGGCGAGCTCCTCCGCGTCGGGCCCGGCGTCGGCACCCGCGAGCACGATCGTGCGGGGACCGCGCTCGAGCACGAGCGGCGCGTCCTCGGGCTCGGTCGGCAGGTCGGCCTCGCCGATGCCGCCACCGCCCTGATACAGCGCACCGGATGCCTCGTCCTCGGCGTCGACCGCCACCGGCGGCCCGTCGGGGTCGTCGACGACGGCGGTCTCGAGCTCGGCGGCGGGCACGCCCATCCACGCGGGCAAGGCGCCCGACAGCGGCTCGCGGTACGGCAGGTTCAGGTGCACCGGGCCCGGCGACCGCGTACCCGCACCCAGCGCGGCGGCGACCGCGTCCTCGGCGAGGAGGCGGAGCATCGCGCTCTGCTCGTGCGTGCCGTCGGGGTCGAGCGCCTCGGGCACCGGCACGTCGGCCTCGAGCCGGATCGTGGGCGCGAACATCCCGGGCTGGCGCGTCGTCTGGTTCGCGCCGACGCCGCGCAGCTCCGGCGGGCGGTCGGCGGTGAGCAGCAGCAGCGGAACGCCGGCGTGGTGGGCCTCGAGCGCGGCGGGCAGCAGGTTCGCGACCGCGGTGCCCGACGTGCAGACCACGGCCGCCGGCATCCGTGTCTCACGTCCGATGCCGAGGGCCGTGAAGCCGGCGACGCGCTCGTCGATGCGCACGTGCAGGCGGAGCGCGCCGCGGCGCTCGAGCTCGGCGGCGACCAGCGCCAGCGCCTGCGAGCGCGATCCCGGGCTCAGCACGACGTGACGCACGCCCAGCTCGACGAGCCGGCACAGCAGCGCCGCGGCGGCGTCGGTCGCGGGCGCGGAGTCGAGCGCGCCCTCGGCGCAGCCTTCGTCCCTCACGTCAGCCGAGGGCCCCGCGCTGACCGCGGGCGTCGTCGTCGCCGTCCGCGGGGCGGATCGGCGGCTTCGGCTGCGGCGGGGTGCCCGGCGCAGCGGTGCCGCCCGCGGCAGCCGTGCTGCCGGGTGCGGTGGAGTCGTCGGATGCCGCGGGCTCGACCGGCGGGAGGTAGCGGGGGTCTTCGCCCTCGGCGTCGAGCTGCGCGAGCTCCTCTTCGAGGCGGCGGATGCGCTCGTCCTGGTCGCTGATCGTGCCGATGCGGCCGAGGAACTCGGGGTCGTCGTCGGGGGCCCGGCGGGTGGCGACGGACGATGCGCGCCCGCGGCCCACGATGAGCCAGAGGAGGCCGCCGAGGACGGGCAGCAGGACGACGATCAGGATCCAGACCGGCTTGCTCACCCCGCGGTGACGGGTCGGGGGCTGGACCGCGCAATCGACGATGGTGAAGACCCAGAACGCGGTCGCCACCAGGGCCAGAATCAGCAGCACCCGAGGCATCTTCCCATCCTAGGCGGGCGGGGCCACCAGTGGGCGTCCGCGGGCGCTCCGTGACGCAACCGTCGCCGAAGCCGCACTCGCGACGGAACGTAGGATGGACGGGTGAAAGCGCGCTCTGCCATCGTCTACTCGGTGCTGCGGCTGCTGGCGTTCCTCGTGCCGTTCGGCATCCTGATGCTGTTCCCGATCATGCGCGAGTACTACTGGCTCGCCGCCATCTTCGCCGCCCTCATCGGGCTCAGCCTCTCGGTCCTGTTCCTCCGCAAGCCGCTCGACGACGTCACCTCGGGCCTCGCCGAGCGCCGCGCCCAGGCGCGCGCCGCCGCGAGCGATGAAGCGGCGGAGGATGCTGCGGCCGACGCCGCGGCTCCCGCGACGCCCGACGGCGACGCGCCGGAGCCCCGGGCCTGACGATCCCGCGACCCGGCGCAGCACGCCGGGGCGCAGCATCCGTCAGCCGATGAAGGCCCACATCAGGAACGCGCCGTACGCGACGGACGTGAGCGACGTGAGTCCCAGTGCGACGACGAGTTCGCGCGGGTCGCGGTAGGTCCACACGATGAGCGTCGCCGGTGCGCCGGCCAGGAGCGCGAGCAGCGTGAGCCACGCGATCGGGTAGCCGACCCAGGCGAGGAACGCGGCGATGGCGAACGCGATCAGCAGGAACACCGTGAACAACCACCGCGTGGCCGTGCGGCCGATGAGCACGGTGAGCGTGCGCTTGCCCGCCTTGCGGTCCTGGTCGATGTCGCGCAGGTTGTTGGCGAGCAGCACCGCGCACGCGATGAGGCCGACGCCGACGGCGCCGAACCAGGCCTCCTGCGGGAGGGCGAGTGCCTGCACCCACGTCGTGCCGAGCGTCGCGACGAGGCCGAAGAAGACGAAGACGAAGAGCTCGCCCAGGCCGTAGTAGCCGTACGGGCGCTTGCCGCCCGTGTAGAACCAGGCGGCGACGATGCACACGGCGCCGACGGCGATGAGCCACCACTGCTGCGTGCGGATCGTGATGGCGAGGCCGGCGATCGCGGCGATCGCGAAGAACGCCAGCGCGACGATCAGCACGCTGCGCGGCTTCACCTTGCGGCTGGCGGTGAGGCGTGCGGGTCCGACGCGGTGGTCGTCGGTGCCACGGATGCCGTCGCTGTAGTCGTTGGCGTAGTTGACGCCGATCTGCAGGGCCACCGACACGATGAGGCAGCACAGCGCGATCACCCAGTGGAAGACGTCCACGACGAGGATCGCGGCGCCGGTGCCGACGAGGATCGGCGTGATCGCGAGCGGCAGGGTGCGCAGGCGCGCGGCGCCGATCCAGTCGCGCGCGGTGGCCTTCTCGACGTGGGCGGGGTCGCGCGAGACGTGCGCCTTCTGCGGGTTTCCGCGCGAGGGCTGCTTCTTCTTGCTGCTGGTGGTGCGCTTCTTGCTCGGGGTTCCTGCCACGAATGCACATCTTAGAGGCCGCGCCGATGCGCGCTCGCATCCGTCAACCCCCTGCCGGGCGTCGGCGCCCGGGCGGAGGATGAAGACCATGCTGAGCATCGGATCCACCGTCCTCACCGTGGAGGACATCGCCCGCGCCGGCGACTTCTGGCGCGCAGCCCTCGGCTATGTCAACCGCCGCGAGCCCTCCGACGACTGGGTGATCCTCGATCCGCCGGGCAAGGCGGACTGGTCGGCACCGGGCGCGAGCCTCGCGCTGTCGGTCACCGGCTACCCGCAGCACTATCCGCCGCGCATCCACCTCGATCTGTACGCCGAGGACCAGGCGTCCGAGGTGACGCGTCTGCTCGAGCTCGGCGCCCGCGAAGTGGAGTGGCACGACTACCCCGACGACGCGGACTGGATCGTGCTCGAAGACACCGAGGGCAACCGCTTCTGCGTCGTCGACACCGGCCCGTACCCGCGGGGCTGAGGCCGCGTCAGTGCAGCGACATCACGGCGCGGCGGATCGCCTCGCGGTCGGGCTTGCCGGACGGGAGCGTCGCGAGCTCGTCGACCAGCACGAGCCGGGCGGGGCGCGCGTGGGCACCGATCTCGGCCTGCACGGCGGCGCGCGCCTCCTCGAGCTGGACCGCCTCACTCCGGCGCAGCGCCTCGCCCCGGGAGGCGACCACGACGGATGCCTCGCCCCAGCGCTCGTCGGGAACCCCGACGACGACGGCGAGCGCGAGTCCGGGGATCCCGCGCACGATCCGCTCCACGCGGTCGAGCGAGACGTTGATGCCTCCCGACACGATGACGTTGTCGATGCGACCGCGCACGCGCAGCACCCCGTCTTCGAGGAGCCCCGCGTCGCCGGTGCGGTACCAGCGGGTGCCGTCGCGGTCGCGGAGGAACGCAGCATCCGTCCGCTCGTCATCGCCGAGGTAGCCGTCGGCCAGGGTGGGGCCCGAGACCTGGACCTCGCCGCGCTCGATGCGCAGTCGCACGGTGCCCAGCGGCACGCCGTCGTACACGCACCCGCCGCTGGTCTCGGTGGAGCCGTAGGTGCGCACGATGCGCGCGCCGGCGGACTCGGCGCGTTCGAGCGTCGCGGCGGGAAGGGCCTGACCGCCGATGAGGATCGTCTCGAACGAGCGGAGTGCCGCGAGCACCGACGGGTCGTGGTCGGCGGCGTCGAGGAGCTTCGACAGCTGCGCGGGCACGAGCGACGTATAGGTCGGGACCCGCTCGCCGTGCTCGGTCGACACCATCGTGAGGGCGGCGGCGGCGAAGGCCTGCGGGGTGAAGGCGCCCGACAGGATCGCGGGCTCGCGGTCGGCCACGAGCGAGCGCACCAGCACCTGCAGGCCCGCGACGTAGCTCGCCGGCAGCGCCAGCAGCCAGGCGCCGTCGCCGATGCGATCGGCTGTCGACAGCGCGCTCGCGGTGAGGGCGTCGCGGCTGAGCACGACGCTCTTCGGGACTCCGGTGGACCCCGAGGTCGTCACGACGACCGCGGTGCCGGCGCGCACCTCGCCGGGAAGTCCGCTGACGAGGCCGAGCCCGAGTGCGGGTCCGGCGCCGTGCAGCGCGCCGCGGAGCGCCCGGAGGATGTCTCGGGGGTCTTCGCCGACGACGGGGACGAGCTTCATCGCGCGCGCCGGTTCAGAAGTGCCAGGGGTAGGGCGACCAGTCGGGGTCGCGCTTCTCGAGGAACGAGTCGCGACCCTCGACGGCCTCGTCGGTGGCGTAGGCGAGGCGGGTGGCCTCTCCCGCGAACACCTGCTGGCCGACCATGCCGTCGTCGACCGCGTTGAAGGCGAACTTCAGCATGCGGATCGCGGTGGGCGACTTGGTGAGGATCGTCCGGGCCATCGCCACGGCCTCGCGCTCGAGGTCGGCGTGCGGCACGACGCGGTTGACGGCGCCCATCTCGTAGGCGCGCTGGGCGGAGTACTCCTCGGCGAGGAAGAAGACCTCGCGCGCGAACTTCTGCCCGATCTGCCGGGCGAAGTACGCCGAGCCGTAGCCTGCGTCGAACGAGCCCACGTCGGCGTCGGTCTGCTTGAACCGGCCGTGCTCGGCCGACGCGATCGAGAGGTCGCACACGACGTGCAGCGAGTGCCCGCCGCCGGCGGCCCAGCCGGGGATGACGGCGATCACGACCTTGGGCATGAACCGGATGAGTCGCTGCACCTCGAGGATGTGCAGGCGCCCGGCGCGGGCCTGGGCGTCGGCCGGCACGGCGGCCTCGTCCTCGGAGTACTTGTAGCCGTCGCGCCCCCGGATGCGCTGGTCGCCGCCCGAGCAGAACGCCCAGCCGCCGTCCTTGGCGCTCGGGCCGTTGCCCGTGAGCAGCACGACGCCGACGCGCGGGTCCTGCCGGGCGATGTCGAGGGCGCGGTAGAGCTCGTCGACCGTGTGCGGGCGGAAGGCGTTGCGCACCTCCGGCCGGTCGAACGCGATCCGCGCGATGCGGCCATCTTTCGAGACGTGGGCGGTGATGTCGGTGTAGCCGCCCTCCGGCTGGCCGGGGGCTTGCGCCCACTCGTCTTCGTCGAACAGTTCCGAAACGCTCACCGAGCCAGCCTACGGCCGCCCGCGCGCGGGCGTCATGTGCAACCGGACACCCCGGGCAGGGGCCTAGCCTTGATCGGTGACCTCGACTTCTCGCGCCTTCGCCGCTGCCGCGGCATCCGCCGCCCTGCTGTTCGCCCTTGCCGCCTGCTCGTCCGACGCACCCGAGGCGGCACCCTCCGCCTCCGGCACGCAGACCGTCCAGGTCGGCGACGAGGCCTGCGCGGACGACGCCGGGATCACCGTCGCCGTCGACGCCTCCGCCCTCCAGGACGGCGACAGCAAGGCCTGGTGCATCGA
Organism: Microbacterium sp. NPDC056044; assembly: GCF_042267145.1. Lineage (NCBI taxonomy): Bacteria > Bacillati > Actinomycetota > Actinomycetes > Micrococcales > Microbacteriaceae > Microbacterium > Microbacterium sp. NPDC056044. The sequence goes on from NZ_JBHJWZ010000003.1 coordinate 399,561, forward strand.
CACCGACGAGACGCTCGCCGCCGCCGACGCGCTCACGCTCGTGAACGTCTCGACGGAGGGCACCGACGAATACGGCGACCAGGTCGTGTGCCGGGTCAACGGCGTGCCGGCCGAAGACCTCGCGATCCCCGCCGCGGACGGGTCCGACTACTTCGAGACCTGCGAGTCGATGCCCGCCGCCAACGCCTACTGGTCGCTGTGGGTCAAGCCCGCGGGCGGCGAGTGGGGCTACGCCGAAGAGGGCCTGTCGACCCTCGAACTCGAGCCCGGCCAGTCGCTCGAGCTGCTCTTCCAGCTGAACGGGGAGCCGGCACAGCCGACGACCTGACATGACGTTCCGACCCGGTCCCCTGCGAGCCGCGGCGATCCTCGCCGCAGGGTTCGTGGTGGCCCGGGTCGTCTACCGCATCCTGTTCCACGGCGCGGGCGGCGACGGCTTCGTCCTGCTGGATCTTCCGGCGGTGCGACTGCCGTCGCCGTTCGCGCATGTGGTGCTGCTGGGCCCCGTCACGGTGGACGGACTGTGGGATGCCGCGGCCAGCGCCCTCCCGATCGCGCTGGCGATCCTCGCTTTCGGCGTGGTGAACGCCCTCGTCGACCTGCACCGCGTGTTCGCGCGGGCCTCGCGCCGCGGGCCCCTGCGCGGGGTGGCGCGCGCGCTCGCGATCGCGGCGGCGACCCTCCCGTCACTGGCCGACGGCGCCCGCGCGGTGCGGTTCGCGCAACGCCTTCGCGGCGAGCGCGGCGGGGCACGGATGCTGCTGCCCCTGCTGGAGCGCACGCTCGAGCGCGCCGGGGCCGTGGCCGCGGCGCTCGAACTCCGCGGCTTCGCCGGGCGCGGGCTCGACGGCGACTGCCTGGTGCCGGTGGCGGCGGAGGATGCGGTCATCGGGTTCGGGGACGGGCCGGGTCGCGGCATCCGTCTTCCGCCTTCGTTCGCGCTGGGCGCCGGCACGCTCACGCTCGTCGCCGGACCCACCGGGTCCGGCAAGTCCACGCTGCTGCGGTCGATCTCGGGGCTGCACACCCACACCGACGGCGGCTGGGTCGCCGGATCGCTGCGGGTCGTCGGGCATGACCGGGCCCCCGTGGCCCCGCGCGACCTCGCGCAGCGGGTGGGCGTCGTGCTGCAGCATCCGCGTGACGCGTTCGCCGCCGAGCGCGTGCGCGACGAGATCGGGCTCTCGCTCGAGCTGCGGGGCGTTGCCGCGGTTCTGGTGTCGGCGCGAGTGGCTGAAGTGGCCGACCGGGTCGGCGTGAGCGCACTGCTCGACCGGCCCACGAGGGGGCTCTCGGCGGGCGAGGCGACGCTCGTCGCGATCGCCGCGGCGATCGTCGAGCGCCCGATCCTGCTGCTGGTCGATGAGCCGCTCGCCGATCTCGACGCCGACGCGCGCGTGCGCATCGCCGGGCTGCTCGACGCGCTCGCGCACGAGGCGGGCATGTGCGTCGTCGTGGCCGAGCACCGCGTCGAGGCGCTGGCCGGGATCGCCGACGAGGTGCTGCGGATCGAGGACGACGCGGTGGCGGTGGTGGGGCCGACGGGTTTGGGGCGCACCACGGACCTTCGGGGCGCACGACACGCGCCCCGAGCGCACGGGATGCGCCCCGAACCCGCGGACGTCGGGGCCGTGGTGCTGCACGCCCGCGACATCACGGTGCGGCACCGCGACACCGTGGCCGTGGCGGGGGCGGACGTCGAGCTGCGTGCCGGCGAGATCGTCGCCCTCGTCGGACCCAACGGCGCCGGCAAGTCGAGCCTGCTGGCCGCGCTCGCGCTGCCGGCGCGGGGCGCGGAGATCGAGGCGGCCGGGCGTGTGGCGCTGGTTCCGGATGCCTCGGACGACCTCTTCGTGTCGGACACCGTCGCTGCGGAATGCCGCCGGGCCGACCGCCGGGCCGCACGGGTGCTCGGTTCGCGCGCGCGGCGCGACCGATCCGAGGAGATCGGCCGACCCGAGGACGCTCCCGGGCGAGACGCTCCTCGCGTCGGCCGAGCCCCTCAGTTCGGCGCCGCCGCCGGGCCCGCGGCGGCCACGGCGGAGCGGTTCGCCGGGTTCCTCGGCCTCGACCCCGACGGCCCGGCCTTCGCCGCGCGGCTGGCGCGCCACCCACGCGACCTGTCGGCGGGCGAGCGGCGGTGCCTGGCTCTGGCGATCCAGCTCGCCGGTGCGCCGCGTGTGCTGATGGTCGACGAGCCCACGCGCGGCCTCGACCCCGCCGCGCGCGAGCTGGTGTGGACGGCGCTGGCCTCGCTCGCCGCCTCCGGCACCGCGGTGCTCGTCGCGACGCACGAACCTGCCTTCGCCACCCGGGCCGACCGCGCCCTGAGCATGCGAGCAGGCGTGCTGGCCGCAGCATCCCTCCCCGCCCCTCCCGCCGTCCCCACCGCGTCGCCCGCCGGCCGTTTGCAGGACGACTCCCCGGCCAGCCGGATCGCCGCCCGGAATTCCGCACCCGGCGTCGGCACGCCGCCCAACATTCCTGCAAACGGCGCACCGCACCGCCACACGGGAAGCCGGCGTCGCCCCGGCAGTCGCCTGCCGCTCGCGGCGCTGGCCGCCGCGAACCTCGTCGCGCTCGGGGCGTTCTGCTGGCCGCTCGTCGCGACGGCGGTGCCCGCGCAGGCCTACGCGGCCGTGCCGATCGCGGCGCTCGCGCTCATTCCGCTCGCGGCCCTCGTCGTCGTCGCGACGCTCGACGGCAGCGTGCGGTCGGCGCACATGCTCGCGCTCCTCGGCACGCTCGCCGCGATCGGCGCCGCCGTGCGCATCGCGGGCACCGGCGTCGGCGGGGTGGAGGCGGTGTTCATCCTGCTGATCCTCGCGGGTCGTGCGTACGGCGCGCGGTTCGGCATGCTCCTCGGCATGGCGACGATCGCCCTCTCGACGCTCATCACCGGCACGTTCGGCCCATGGACGCCGTTCCAGATGTTCGCGTGCGCGTGGGTCGGCGCGGTCGCGGGACTGCTCCCGAGACGGATGCCTCGCACCGGCGAGATCGCGATGCTCTGCGTCTACGGGGTCGTCGCCTCGTATGCGTTCGGCCTGCTGATGAACCTGTGGTTCTGGCCGTTCGCCGTCGGGTACGGCACCGGCATCTCGTACAACGGGGGCGCGCCACTGGAAGTGAACCTCTCGAGCTTCCTGCTGTACTCGCTCGTGACCTCGACGCTCAGCTGGGACACTCTCCGCGCGATCACCACCGTGATCGGGCTGGTCGTGGTCGGTCGCCCGATCCTCGCGGCCCTCCGTCGTACCAAGCCGCTGGCCTCGCGGGCCCAGCCCGTCCCTGCCCCACGCGAGCGCGCCGCTGCCCTATCGTGAAGCTCACGTGCCGGGAGGAGCCCACGTGACCACCACCGCGACGCCGACGCCGACGCCGCTCGCCGGCGCCTACATGCCCGAGATCCTGTCGCTCGCGAAGCGCGGACTCTTCTGGGCGATCCTCTACGGACTGTTCGCCCGCGGAGTCCGGGGCGGCTGCCTCACGCCCGCCGACGGCGCGACGACCTGCTACACCGCGACTCTCGACCCGTCGCCGCTCGTGTGGCTGGCCATGGCCGTCATCTTCGTGATCTCGCTGGGCCGCGCTTCGCGTGCCACCGAGACGACTGTCGTCAGCCGGGTGCTGCGCCGCGCGGCCACCGCGATGTGGCTCCTTCCGCTCGTCGCGGCAGCCATCGGCCTCGTCACCTTCTTCACCGCCGATCCCGCCGCCTGGGCTGACACCCCGCCACCCCCGAACGTCAGGTACGAGATCACCACGGACTGACCGGATGCTGCGGCCCGCAGCATCCGTCCCCCCGTCGTCCTCCCCCACCACCGCTCTCTGCCGAAACACGGGCGCGTGACGCGACACGCCGGACGGATCGACGCCGCCACGGCGTGTCGCCGTTACCGACCCGTGTTTCGGCACTGTGGGGGTGTGATCGACGACCCCGGCCGTGCGACGGTCAGACGGAGAAGTACTTCGCCTCGGGGTGGTGGAAGACGAAGGCGTCGGTCGACTGCTCGGGGTGGAGCTGCAGCTCCTCGCTCAGCTCGACGCCCATGCGCTCGGGGCGGAGGAGCTCGACGACCTTGCGGCGATCCTCCATGTCGGGGCACGCGGGGTAGCCGAGGGAGAAGCGGGCGCCGCGGTACTCGAGCTTGAAGAGTCCGGCGGTGTCGGTCGGGTCCTCGGCCGCGAAGCCGAGCTCCGACCGGATGCGCGCGTGCCAGTACTCGGCGAGCGCCTCGGTCAGCTGCATCACGAGCCCGTTGAGCTCGTAGTAGTCGCGGTACCTGTCTTCGGCGAAGAGCTTCGCGGTCACGGAGTCGATGTTCGCGCCGGCGGTCACGAGCTGCACCGGCAGCACGTCGACCTGCCCCGACTCGCGCGAACGCACGAAGTCGGCGAGGCACAGGTGGCGGTCGCGGCGCTGGCGCGGGAAGTGGAAGCGCAGGCGGTCGCTGCCGAGCGTGCCGCCCGAGCCGCCGTCGGGTGCCAGGAGCCCTGCAGCACCCAGCACGCCCGACGGGTCGTCGCCGTGGTGCAGCACGACGACGTCATTGCCCTCGGAGACAACGGGGAAGAACCCGTACGCGACCGAGGCGTCGAGCATGCCCTCGCCGAGGATGCGGTCCAGCCAGTACCGCAGCCGCGGCCGGCCCTCGGTCTCGACGAGCTGCTCGTAGCTCAGGCCGTCCTCGCCGCGGCCGGGCTTCAGGCCCCACTGGCCCATGAAGGTCGCGCGCTCGTCGAGGAACGCGGCGTAGTCGTGCAGCGCGAGCCCGCGGACGATACGGGTGCCCCAGAACGGCGGGGCGGGGACGGGATTGTCGGATGCTACGTCCGAGCGTGCCGGCATCGCCTCGGGCTCCGTGAGGGTGAGCTTGGAGCCTGCGGCGTGCCGCCGCTTCTTCAGCTCCGGCAGCCCGACCGACGCGGGGTCGGCACCGCGTGCGATCTTGACCAGCGGCTCCATGAGCGCGAGCCCCTCGAACGCATCGCGGGCGTAGCGCACCTCGCCGTCGAAGAGCGAGGCGAGGTCGTCCTCGACGTAGGCGCGGGTGAGCGCGGCGCCGCCGAGGATCACGGGCCACTTCTTGCCGAGCCCCCGAGAGGTGAGTTCCTCGAGGTTCTCCTTCATCACGACCGTCGACTTGACCAGCAGGCCCGACATGCCGATCACGTCGGCGTCGTGCTCCTCGGCGGCCGCGATGATGTCGGCGATCGGCTGCTTGATGCCGAGGTTGATGACGTCATACCCGTTGTTGGTCAGGATGATGTCGACCAGGTTCTTGCCGATGTCGTGCACATCGCCGCGGACCGTCGCGAGGATGATGCGGCCCTTGCCCGAGGCATCCGACTTCTCCATGTGCGGTTCGAGGAGCGCGACCGCGTTCTTCATGACCTCTGCCGACTGCAGCACGAACGGCAGCTGCATCTCGCCGGCGCCGAACCGCTCGCCGACGATCTTCATGCCCTCCAGCAGGTGGTCATTGATGATCGCAAGCGGCGTCAGGCCGCCCTCGCGGGCGAGGTCGAGGTCGGCCTCGAGGCCCTTGCCCTCGCCGTCGATGATGCGGCGCTCGAGGCGCTCCCCCACCGGCAGCGCGGCGAGCTCGGCCGCGCGCTGGTTGCGCAGGGCCGCGGTGTCGACGCCCACGAAGAGGTCGAGCATCCGGGCCAGCGGGTCGTACGTGACGTTGCCGTCGGCGTCGTATTCGCGGCGGTCCCACACCAGGTCGAGCGCGACCTTACGCTGCTCCTCCGAGATCGAGGCGAGCGGCACGATCTTCGCGGCGTCGATGATCCCCGAGGTGAGACCAGCCTCGACCGCTTCGTGCATGAAGGCGGAGTTCAGCACGCTGCGGGCGGCCGGGTTGAGGCCGAATGAGACGTTCGAGACGCCGAGGGTCGTGTTGATGCCGGGGTACTTCGCGGTGATCTGCCGGATCGCCTCGATCGTCTCGATGGCGTCGCGGCGGGTCTCCTCCTGGCCCGTCGCGATCGGGAACGTGAGGCAGTCGACGATGATGTCGTTGACCCGCATCCCCCACTCGCCGACGAGCTCGTCGACGAGGCGCGACGCGATCTGCACCTTGCCCTCGGCCGTGCGGGCCTGGCCGTGCTCATCGATCGTCAGCGCGACGACCGCGGTGCCGTGCTCCTTGACGAGCGGCATGATGCGGCCGAAGCGCGAAGTCGGGCCGTCGCCGTCCTCGTAGTTCACGGAGTTCACGACGGGCCGGCCGCCGATGAGCTCGAGCCCGGCGGCGATCACCGCGGGCTCGGTCGAGTCGACGACGAGCGGCAGAGTCGAGGCCGACGCGAAGCGCGAGACGACCTCGCGGATGTCGGCGACGCCGTCGCGCCCTACGTAGTCGATGCAGACGTCGAGCAGGTGCGCGCCCACCCGGATCTGGTCGCGGGCGATCTCGACGCAGTCGTCCCAGCGCTCCTCGAGCATCGCCTCCCGGAACGCCTTCGAGCCGTTCGCGTTCGTGCGCTCGCCGATCGCGAGGTACGAGGCATCCTGCTGGAACGATACGTGCTGGTACAGCGACGCGACGCCGGGGTCGAGCTCCGGGCGACGCACCCCCGACCCGCCGACCTGCCGCAGCCGCTCGACGACCGCTGCCATGTGCTCGGGCGTGGTGCCGCAGCATCCACCCACCAGTCCCAGCCCGAACTCGCGCACGAACTGCTCGTGCGCGGTCGCGAGCTCGACGGGCGTCAGCGGATAGTGCGCGCCGTTCGCGCCCAGTACGGGAAGGCCGGCGTTCGGCATGCACGCGATCGGCACCGTCGCGTGCTTCGACAGGTGCCGCAGGTGCTCGCTCATCTCGGTCGGGCCGGTGGCGCAGTTGAGGCCGATGGCGTCGACGCCGAGCGGCTCGATGGCCGTCAGCGCCGCGCCGATCTCGGAGCCCATCAGCATGGTGCCGGTCGTCTCGACCGTCACCTCGACGAAGATCGGGAGACGGATGCCTCGGCTCACGATCGCCTGGCGGCAGCCGTTGATGGCGGCCTTGGTCTGGAGGAGGTCCTGGCTGGTCTCGACGAGGAACGCGTCGGCGCCGCCGTCGATGAGTCCCTCGGCCTGCAGCGCGAACGTCTGCTTGAGGTTGTCGTAGGTCGTGTGGCCGAGGCTCGGGAGCTTCGTGCCGGGCCCCATCGAGCCGAGCACCCAGCGCACCCGGCCGTCGGCGGCCTCGGCGGCCTCGACGCGATCGCGCGCGATGCGGGCGCCCTTCTCAGCGAGCTCGGCGATGCGGTCGACGATGCCGTAGTCGTCGAGGTTGGACCAGTTCGCGCCGAAGGTGTTCGTCTCGACCGCGTCGACGCCGACCGCGAGGTACGCGTCGTGGATCTCGCCGACGACGTCCGGACGCGACACGTTGAGGATCTCGTTGCAGCCCTCGAGGCCCTGGAAGTCTCCGTCGATCGACAGGTCGTAGCGCTGCAGCATCGTGCCCATCGCGCCGTCGGCGATCACGACGCGCTCGCGCACGCCGTCGAGCAGCTGCTGCGAGCGCTCGGGCCGCGGCACCCCGTCGATGTCGAGGGCGAACCGGGGTGCGGGCGGTGCGGCAGTCACGCCGCGATTTTAGTCGCCGGGTGTTGGGCGCGCCCTTCCGTGACGGAGTCAGGCGTTCTTGGCGTCGCGCCAGGCGAGCCACGAGCGGATGAGGTCGTAGTCCCAGTCGGGGCCTTGGAAGCCGATGGTGAACAGGCGCACGCCGGCGTCGTAGTGGCCGTCGGCGTGGGCCTCGTCGCGCTGGTGCAGCTCGTTCGAGATGACGAGGCTCGAGGTGTCGCGCTGCTCCTTCTCGGACCAGCGCTCGATGACGTCGAGCTTGTGGGGCAGGTCTTTCGCGCTCACGTAGCTGTGCCAGATGTCGGCGTGGCGGGCGACGAGGCGCAGGGTCTTCTGCTCGCCCGCGCCGCCGATCATGACCGGGATGTCGCGGGTCGGCGCCGGGTTGAGCTTCGCCCAGCGCGCCTCGATGCGCTCGAGCCCTGCGGCGAGGTCGTTCAGGCGCGAGCCCGCGGTGCCGAACTCGTAGCCGTACTCCTCGTAGTCGCGGGCGAACCAGCCCGACCCGGTGGCGAAGATGAAGCGGCCGACGCCGTCCTTCGCCGAGATGTGGTCGACCGTGCGGGCCATGTCGGCCTGCAGGTCGGGGTTGCGGTAGCTGTTGCAGTTGACGAGGGCACCGAACTCGACGCGCTCGGTCTGCTCGGCCCACGCGGCGAGCATCGTCCACGACTCGAAGTGCAGGCCCTCGGGATCGCCCGTGAGCGGGAAGAAGTGGTCCCAGTTGAAGACGATGTCGACGCCCATCTCCTCGAGGCGGAGCACCGCGTCGCGGAAGGCGGAGTAGGGGGCGTGCTGGGGCTGCAGCTGCACGCCGAGGCGCACCGGAGTATCGAGGAGGGGCATGGGGAAAGCGTACGGCCGGCCGGACGGGTGGGCGTCAGCGCTGGCGGTGGGCCTTGAGGTACCCGTCCACGGAGTCCCACGCGGCGATCCCGACGACGACGAAGCCGAACACCGTGGGCACGACGCTCGCGACCGTCTCGGCCGAGTCGGCGGGGATCACCGTGGTGAAGAACTCGGGGTTGAGGAGCTGCTGGTTCACGAGCAGCCACAGCGCGCCGCCCGCGACCACGATGTTGAGCACGAGGTTGACCGTCGCCGAACCGACGTCCCACCGGCCCTTCGCATAGACCGAGATCGCGAGCAGCGCCTCGACCGCCATCACCACGAAGAGCGCCCCGATCCACCACGGCCACAGGCCCGGGTTGAGGAACGAGACCCATCCGCCGGTCGAGAAGTAGACGACGCCGACGAAGTGGTCCCACAGGATCGCGCCCGCGGCGACAGCGAGGAACACGAGAGTCCAGATGAGGTCGCTGAGGCTGGCACGGCGCTCCCGTGCCTCGGGCAGCTGGTCGAGCGTCCACGCGCTCACGAACCCCGAGTCGGTGCCGCGTTCAGCGCGCTCGACGATGAAGAACACCAGCGTCGTCCAGAACCCGATGTGCACGATGACGCTCATCGTGACGGCGGCGACGGTGCCGACGATGGTGCCGAACGGCTCCCCCGCGATCGTCTGGCCGAGCGCGACCCCGAACGCCGCGCACGCCGGCACGATGGCCCACAACAACTTCAGCAGGCGCCACCACGTGAGGTAGTAGCGCGGCCCGATCAGCCACAGCGGCCGGTCGGTGTACTGCGCGGCGAGCTTGTCGGGGTCGCCGAGCTCGGTGAGCACGGCCCGTTCGGCGCCGTCCCGCGGTTCGCCCTGCTCGACGCGGGCCTCGATCTGGTCGTCGATCGACGCGCGCAGCTCGGCGGCGAGGTCGGCGCGCTGCGCTTCGGGGACGGTCCGCATGGCGGCGTCGACGTAGCGGTCCGTGAGGGTCGCGGTGGTGGTCATGTCACTTCTCCTCGGGGAGGGCGTCGATCGCCGTGGCGATCGCGCGGAAATCGTCGGTGAGGGCGCCGGCCAGGCGGAGGCCGGCGTCGCTGGTGCGGTAGAACTTGCGCGGACGGGACTCGTCGGTGTTCCACTCGCTCGTGAGGTACCCCTGCTTCTCGAGACGTCGCAGCAGCGGGTACAGCGTGTTCGCGTCGGTCGGGAAGCCGCGCTCCCCCAGTTGCTCGAGCAACCCGTACCCGTACCCCGGCGTCTCGAGCAGCCGCAGGCACGCGAGCACGACCGTGCCGCGCCTCAGCTCCTGCAGGTGCGTCTCGAGGATCTCGGATTCGCTCATGCCTCACACCATACTGTGCGTCACACACTATCGTCAATGACACTTTATAGTTCTCGCCGGAACTGGGATGCTGAGGCAACCACGAGACGGGAGTCCCGATGTCCGAGAAGCCGAGCCGCTGGACCCGTCTGAAGTGGGCGCTCTTCGGAAAGCCCGTGACCCACGAGGAGTACCGCAACGCGCAATCCTCTTCCTACCGCGACGCCCGCGTGATCGGCCACTACGAGCCACGCGACGCGCGCTTCCACGCCGGCGGGTTCTGAGCGGCCGCGGGCAGACTGAGGACGTGACAACGCCTGCCCCGCTCCCGCCGCTCGACGACCTCCTCGGCACGGCCCACGTGGTCGCGCTGCCCCTCGTGACGCGCTTCCGCGGCATCGATTCACGCGAGGCGCTGCTCTTCGAGGGCCCCGAGGGCTGGTCCGAGTTCTCCCCCTTCGCCGAATACGACGACGCCGAGGCCGCGACGTGGCTGGCTGCCGCCATCGAGGATGCATGGATGCTGCGCCCCACCGCGCGCCGCGAGCTCATCGGCGTGAACGCCACCGTGCCGGCGGTGGCGGCAGCATCCGTTCCGTCCGTTCTCGCACGGTTCGACGGCTGCCGGACGGCGAAGGTCAAGGTGGCCGAGCCCGGTCAGGTGCTCGCCGACGACGTCGCACGCGTGCGCGCGGTGCGCGAGGCGATGGGGCCCGAGGGGCGCATCCGCGTCGACGCCAACGGCGCGTGGAACGTCGACGAGGCCGAGCACGCGGTGCACGCGCTCGCAGAGTTCGACCTCGAGTACGTCGAGCAGCCGTGCGCGAGCGTCGAGGAGCTCGCGGAGCTGCGGCGTCGCGTGAAGTACATGGGCATTCCGATCGCGGCCGACGAGAGCGTGCGCAAGGCCGCCGATCCGCTCGCGGTCGCACGGGCCGGGGCGGCCGACCTGCTCGTGATCAAGGCGCAGCCGCTCGGCGGCGTGCGCCGGGCGCTCGAGATCGTGGAAGAGGCCGGGCTTCCGGCGGTCGTGTCGAGCGCCCTCGACACGTCGGTGGGCCTGTCGATGGGTGTCGCGCTGGCGGCCGCCCTGCCCGAACTCGACTACGACTGCGGCCTCGGCACCGCGTCGCTGTTCACCGCCGACGTCGTCGACCCGCCGCTCGCTCCGCGCGGCGGCGCCCTGGCGGTGGGCCGCGTCATCCCCGACCCGGACCTGCTCGCCGCGCACGCGGCATCCGTCGACCGCCGCGAGTGGTGGCTCGAGCGGCTCGCGCGCTGCTACGAGGTGCTGCGCACCGCGGGCTGAAGCGGCGGCCCGTCAGAACAGCGGGCGGCGCCGCCGGAGGCGACGGCGGACGTCGCGGAGGCTCCGGCGCAGCGGCGCCTCACGGACCGCGACCGGCGTGAGGCGCATGAAGCGCGCGAGCCGCCGGTCGAAGCCGGCGAACGCCCGCGCGTCGGCGGCCGTCCACGGCAGGCGCATGAGCGCGCGGAACTCGGGGCCGAGATAGCCCGCGACCAGTCGCTGACGCAGACGCAGCACGCGTGCGGGCACGCGCCGCCCGAGGTACTCGAGCCGCACGATCCGCATCAGGTAGTCGCGCGTGACGTCGTCGATCGTGAGCTCGGCGAGGCTCTGCCGCCAGTAGTCGTCGAACGCCTCGCGTAACGGTGGCCACGCGTCGGGCGGCAGCTGCAGCGTCGTGCCGAACACGCTCCCCTGCTGGTAGAAGCGCTCGGCGAAGTCTCCGGCGAGCGCGCCGTGCACGCGCTCGTAGGCGTGCTCCGCGCCGCGATACAGGCACGCCGCCACCCACTTCTGCAGCGCCGGGTCGAAGGCGTTGTAGCCGACGGGGTGTCCGGGCTCGGAGCGCACCCGGGCGTGCGACGCGTTCGTCGCGCGTCGCATCGCCGCCCTCTCGTCAGCACCGCCGAGCATCGCCACCGCGATGTACGCGGTCGTCGTGCGCGCGCGCCGCTTCGGGTTGCTGAACAGGCGCGCCTCTTCGACCTTGCTCTCCATCACCCCGTACGCGACCGCGGGGCGCGACAGCTGCATGATGACGTTCGCCGTGCCGGCGGCGAGGATGAACCAGTTGGCCGCCTGGCGCAGCGCGTCGTTCTCGGTCGCATCGGTGCGCCGGCGCAGCTCGGCCCTCGTCGCCGTCACGACGGCCTCGGCGTCATCGCCCGTCGTCATGAGCGCACTCTAGCGCAGAAGTGAACGGCGGTTCACTCCCGGTGATCAGAGGGGGTCGACCAGCGCCGTGGCGAGGCGGGCGGTGCGCTCGTTCACGAGCTCGCGCATGTCGGCCACGCTCAGGCCCGACATGATCGCGAAGGCCGACGTGTCTTCCCAGGTCTGCAGGATGAGGCCGGCGAACTCCTGCGCGGGCACGCGCAGACGGAAGCGATAGGTGTCGGCGAGCTCCTCGATGAACGAGCCGACGCGCTCGACCATGCCCAGCTGCCACGCGATGTAGGTCTGCGCGAGCCGCTGGTCGCGCATGGCGCGCGTGCGGATCTCGCTGGTCAGCAGGACGCCGTGCTTCTTGTCGAACGCGACGTCGAGCAGCTGTCGCACCAGGGCGCCGGGGTCGAGGTCCTCGCCGCGCTCCTGCAGCTGCGCGACCCGCGCGGCGACGTCGTCGATCTTCTCGCCCGCGACCTGTTCGGTGAGGGCGAGCATGAGCTCGTCCTTGGTCTCGAAGTTCGAATAGAAGGCGCCGCGCGTGAATCCTGCGCGTTCGCAGATCGCTTCGACGGATGCTGCGTCCAGGCCGACTTCCGCGAAGACCAGAGCGGCAGCATCCAGCAGCTTCTGCCGGGTCGCCTCGCGACGACGCGAGGTTCCGGGCGCCTCGGCCACGGGGGTGTCGGTCATCGGTCCTCCCTCTCCTCCAGTCTCACACGCACTACTCAGCTTCGGGCCGCACGCCCGCCTTACGATACACTCATGTATCCGATACAGCGTTGTATCGACAGTTCCCCACCTCACCCGTAACCGGAGGCGCTGTTGTCGACTCTTCTGTATGCGCTCGGCCGTTGGACGTACCGTCACCCCTGGCGGGTGCTGGTGTCGTGGCTGCTGCTGCTGGGGGTGGCCCTCGGCTTCGCGGCGCCGCATCTGGGCGGCACCGACAACTCGTTCTCGATCCCCGGCACCGAGGCGCAGGAGGGCATCGAGCTGCTGGACCGCAGCTTCCCGCAGGCGAGCGGCACGAGCGCGCAGCTCGTGATCGTCGCCGCCGACGGCGACACCGTCACGAGCGAGCCGTATGAGAGTGCGATCGGCGACACCGTGTCGCACCTGGAAGACCTCGACGGCGTCATCGCCGTGACCGACCCGTTCAACGAGATGGTGACGGGGATGGTGTCGGACGATGAGTCGGCCGCGATCATCCGCCTGCAGTTCGACGGGCAGGCGACCGACGTATCGGACGAGACGAAGCAGGGCCTCGAGGACGTCGCTCACGATCTGCGCGAGACCCTCCCGTCCGGCTCCCAGGTCGCCATGGGCGGCGACCTGTTCTCGACGTCGGTGCCCGCTCTGTCTCCCATCGAAGCGGTCGGCGTGCTCATCGCCCTGTTCGTGCTCATCGTCACGTTCCGCTCGTTCGCCGTCGCGTGGTTCCCCCTCGTGTCGGCGCTGATCGGCGTGGGGCTGTCGATCGCGCTCATCTTCGTGGCGACCGTGTTCGTGTCGGTGTCGTCGACGACGCCGATGCTCGCCCTCATGCTGGGGCTCGCGGTCGGCATCGACTACGCGCTCTTCATCGCCGCCCGACATCAGGACCAGGTGCGGGCCGGCGTCGAACCTGAAGAGTCCGCAGCCCGCGCGACGGGCACCGCGGGCTCCGCCGTCGTGTTCGCCGGCATCACGGTGCTCATCGCCCTCATCGGCCTCGGCTTCGCCGGCATCCCGTTCCTCACCACCATGGGCATCGCGGCGTCGGTCGCCGTCGCGATCGCCGTGGTCGTCGCCGTCACGCTGACGCCCGCGCTCCTCGGCTTCGCCAAGCACCGCGTCGCCGGCTGGGGCCACGGCAAGAAGCGTCGAGGGATCGCCCTCGCCACCCGCCGCCGCGCCCGCGACGGCGAGGACGAGGACGAGGTCGTCGCCTCGACGGACGCACCCGAAACGATCCCCGCCACCGAGCCGGCCCACGAAACCGCAGCGCCGGCGAAGATGAACGCCTGGGTCAGGCTGGTGACGAAGCACCCGATCGTCACCACCATCGCCGTCGTCCTCACGCTCGGCGTCATGGCGATCCCGGCGGCGAGTCTCGCGCTGGCCCTGCCCAACGCCGGCGGGCAGCCGGAGTCGAGCCAGGCGCGCCAGGCGTACGACCTCACCGCCGAACACTTCGGGCCGGGGTCGAACGGCCCGCTCATCATGACGGGCACGATCGTGACGTCGACGGATCCGCTCGGGCTCATGGCCGACCTCAAGGCCGAGATCGAGAAGGTGCCGGGCGTGAAGGAGGTCGCGCTCGCGACCCCGAACGAGACGGCCGACACCGGGCTCATCCAGATCGTGCCCGAGACCGCGCCCGACGACCCGGCGACCGCCCAGCTCGTGCGCGACCTGCGCGCGCTCGCCCCGGAGCTCGAGGACGAATACGGCGTCGACCTGAAGGTGACGGGGTTCACCGCCGTCGGCATCGACATCTCGGACCGCCTGGGCGCAGCGCTGCTGCCCTTCGGCGTGTTCGTGGTCGGACTGTCGCTCGTGCTCCTCATGATCGTGTTCCGCTCGATCTGGGTGCCGATCAAGGCCGCCCTCGGCTACCTGCTGTCGGTGATGGCCGCGTTCGGCCTCGTCGCCGCGGTGTTCGAGTGGGGCTGGGGCGCGGACCTCCTGCACGTGGACCGCACCGGTCCGGTGATCAGCTTCATGCCGATCATCCTGATGGGCGTGCTCTTCGGCCTCGCGATGGACTACGAGGTCTTCCTCGTCAGCCGCATGCGCGAGGACTACGTGCACGCCAAGCGGGCCGCCGGCACGCACGCGACGCGCAGCGGCCGCGACATCGCCGTGGGCGCGGTGCGCTCGGGCTTCACCGCCTCGGCCCGCGTGGTCACCGCGGCGGCGGTCATCATGTTCGCGGTGTTCGCGGCCTTCGTGCCCGAAGGCGACTCGTCGATCAAGCCGATCGCGCTCGGACTCGCCGTCGGCATCGCGGTCGACGCGTTCCTCGTGCGCATGACCCTCGTGCCGGCCGTCATGACGCTGCTCGGCGACCGGGCGTGGTGGATGCCGCGCTGGCTGGAGCGGGTACTCCCCCACTTCGACATCGAAGGTGAGGCCGTCGAGCGCGAGCTGTCGCTCGCCCACTGGCCCGAGCCCGACACGACGGCCGTGGTCGTCGGCGACGGCGTCGCCGTGCGCGCGGATGCGGGCGGACCTGCCGGTGAGGTCGTGCTGTTCGAGGATGCGGCGTTCCGCGTCGAACCCGGCGGCACGCTGATCGCGACCGGCGACCCCCGCGCCGCGCGGGCGCTGGCCCTCACGATCGCGGCGCGGCTCGCGCCGACCGACGGACGCCTGCGTGTCGCGGGGCACCTCCTCCCCGAGCGCGGGGCGTGGGTGCGCGCACACGTCGGCCTGGCGCTCCTCGCCGACGCCGACGCCGACGCCGGCGAGCGGGTGCCGGCGCTGCGCCGCGCTCTCGCGGGGAAGGCGGGCCTCGTCGTGATCGAGGGCGTCGACGCGCTCGACCACGCCGAGCGCGACCAGGCCGCCGCGCTGCTGCGCGACGCGGCCGCCGCGCTGGCCGCGGGCGACGAGCGCCTGACGCTCGTCGTGACCGGCCGCACCGAGAGCGCCGCGCTCGCCCTCCTTGCGGACGCGCACCGCCCCGACGTGACCTCGATCACGCTGCGCTCCGCCGCCCAGACCACCCCCACCGCAGAGGTGAACGCATGACCCCGAACTGGATCACCACGGCCGTCGAGCGGGCCCGTTCGACCCGGCCCGTCACGTGGCTGACGCTCATCGGCGTGCTGCTGCTGCCCGTCGTGATCGGCGGCATCCTGGTGGCGGCGCTCTACAACCCGGTCGAGCGGCTCGACAACCTGACCGCCGCCGTCGTGAACGAAGACGAACCGGTCACGGTCGACGGGCAGCTGGTGCCCCTCGGCCGCCAGCTCACCGCCGGACTCGTCGAAGGCTCCGACGACCTCGACAGCAACCTCACCTGGACACTGTCGAACGCCGACGACGCGGCCGCGGGCCTCGAGGACGGCACGTACGACGCGGTCATCACGATCCCCGAGAACTTCACCGCCGCCGCCCTGTCGACGCGCCCGGGAGAGACGCCCGAGCAGGCGACCATCGAGGTCACGACCTCGCCTGACAGCCTGATCGTCGACGACGCCATCACGGCGCAGGTGGCGAACGCTGCGGCATCGACGATGGGCACGCAGCTGTCGACGGTGTACCTCGAGAACGTGTTCCTCGGCTTCACGACCCTGGGCGACCAGCTCGGCACCGCGGCCGACGGGGCGCAGCAGCTCGCCGACGGCGCGACCCAGGCCGCAGACGGGGCGGCGCAGCTGCCCGGCGGCATCACCCAGCTCGCAGACGGCAACGAGCAGCTCGCGAGCGGCGCCTCGCAGCTCGCGAACGGCGCCGGCCAGATCGCAGGCGGCGCGACGTCGCTGCAGTCGGGACTGACCACCATCGCGGATAAGACACGCGAAGCGGCCGCCGGCGCGCAGCAGATCGCGGACGGCGT
Organism: Microbacterium sp. NPDC056044; assembly: GCF_042267145.1. Taxonomy (NCBI): domain Bacteria; kingdom Bacillati; phylum Actinomycetota; class Actinomycetes; order Micrococcales; family Microbacteriaceae; genus Microbacterium; species Microbacterium sp. NPDC056044. Next base: position 416,054 of record NZ_JBHJWZ010000003.1, read on the forward strand.
GAATGCCGGCGCTGCGGCACTCGAGCAGACCGGCGTCGTACCCGACGGGCTGACGCAGGCGGCGAACGGCGCGTCCACCACGACCGGACTCGCGGCGGCGGAGGCGCAGTCGAACTTCGAGGCTCTCCAGAAGCTCGCCGCGTCCTGTGCGCAGCCCGGCGACTTCTGCGCCCAGCTGGGCGCCGCGGTGGCCTCGGCGGGCAAGACCTCGGCGATCCTCAACGGGACCGGCACGCCCGACAACCCCGGTGCGGTGACGCTGACGCAGCTGACGGCGGACGGGATCGCCCAGGTGAACACGGGCGTCACCGCCGAGTTCGCGAAGCAGTTCCGCACCGTCGGCACCGGCGTCGGCACGCTCGCGGGCGGCCTGACGCAGCTCGCCGGCGGCATCGACCAGTCGGCGGCGGGCGCGGGTCAGCTGGCCACCGGCGTCACGGGAATCCAGAGCGGCGCGAGCGGCCTGTCGGACGGAGCGACGCAGCTCGCGGGCGGCGCGACCCAGGCGGCCGACGGGGCCACGACCCTCGCCGACGGCGTCACGCAGCTCGCGGACGGCACCGCCGAGCTCGCCTCGGGGCTGACCACAGCATCCGAGTCCCTCCCGTCGTACACCGACCAGCAGGCGACCGACCTCGCCACCGTGGTGGCGAACCCCGTCGAGGCCGAGGGCGTCGGCTCGTCGTTGTTCGGCGCGTCGGCGATCCCGCTGCTCGCGACCCTCGCACTGTGGTTCGGCGGGCTCGGCACGTTCGTCGCGCTGCAGGCCGTGTCGCGCCGCGCGCTCACGTCGCGCAAGCCGTCGGCGCTGCTGGCCCTGCGCTCGTTCGCACCGGCCGCGGCACTCGGCGTGGTGCAGGGCCTGCTCGTCGCCGGCGTCGTGCAGCTCGCCGCGTCGTATTCGTGGGCGGACTGGTGGGTGTTCGCCCTGGTGTGCGTCGTCGCGGGCATCGCGTTCGCCGCGGTGAACCAGGCGCTCATCGCCGTGTTCGGCGGCGCCGGGCGCTGGCTCGCCGCGCTCATCGGGGTGTTCGCCGTCGCGACCGGCGTCGTCTCGACGGCGCCCGCGGTCCTCGCGGGCATCGCCGCCCTCCTGCCGACAGGCCCCGCCTACACTGGCATGCTCGCCGCGCTCACCTCCGCGTCGGGTCTCGGCGCGGCACTCGTCGGGCTCGTCGTGTGGACGGTGCTCAGCCTCGCCGCGACGATCCTCGCGGTCGCGCGCCGGCGCAGCACCTCGGCGCGCGCGCTGCTCAAGGCGGCTCCCGCCACCGCCTGATCTCCCGGGTTCGGGGCGCGTTCTCTCCGTTGGGGCGCACATCCTCCGCCCCAACGGAGGAAATGCGCCCCAAACCCGTCAGGGACTCGGCCGATCGGCGGACGATCCTGGCCGATCGGCCGATTGCCGGCCCGACGGCGGCGCGCCAGGATCGGAGCCATGAACGGCCCCGAGCCCACCCCGCGTCCGACCGAGCCACCCCGAGACACCGCGCGGATCCCGCCGCGCTGGTTCATCCGCACCGCGTGGGTCGTCCACCGCGCGCTCTATCGCGTGACCGGCGGACGCGTGGGGCTGCGGCATCCATCCCCCACGGTCTACGGGATGATGCGCCTGCACACCGTCGGCCGCCGGTCGGGCGAGCCGCGCGTCGCGATCCTCGGGTACTTCGAGGACGGCCAGGATCTCGTCACCCTCGCGATGAACGGCTGGGGCGACCCGCCGCCGGCGTGGTGGCTCAACCTCAAGGCCCGGCCCGCGGCATCCGTCGATCTTCCCGACGGCTCGCGCGACGTGCTCGCCCACGAGGCGACGGGCGCGGAGCGCGAACGGCTGTGGGCGGTGTGGCGCACCCTCGAGGGCGACGCGGACCTGGACGCCTACGCGGCGCTGCGCAGCCGCGAGACCCCGGTCGTGGTGCTCGCCCCGGCGGGCTGAACCTGGGGTCAGCTCAGCTCAGGCCGGAGTAGGCGTGGAGGCCCTTGAAGAACATGTTCACGATCGTGAAGTTGAAGATCACTGCGGTGAAGCCGATGATCGACAGCCATGCCGAGCGCGAGCCGCGCCAGCCGCGCGTCGCGCGGGCGTGGATGTAGCCGGCGTAGAGCACCCAGATCACGAAGGTCCAGACTTCCTTCGTGTCGAAGCCCCAGTAGCGGCCCCACGCGTCGTTCGCCCAGATGGATCCGGCGATCAGCGTGAAGGTCCAGAAGATGAACCCGAGGATCGCGAACCGGTAGGCCAGCGACTCGAGCGCCTCGGCGCTCGGCAGGGTCTTGAGGAAGCCCGGCCCGGTCTTGGCGGTTCCGGATGCTGCGGCCTCGACCTTCGCGAGAGCCGCGATCTTCGTCTCACGCCGGGCCTGCATGAGCTGCAGCACCGAGAGCCCGAACGCGAGGGCGAACAGCGCCGTCGCGAGGGACGCGACGAAGACGTGGATGACGAGCCACACCGACTTCAGCGGGTCCATGAGGGGCACGATGTCGGTGTAGAACCAGATCGCCGTGCCGCCGAGCAGCACCACCACGAGCCCCGTGATGAACGTGCCGAGGAAGCGCAGGTCGTAGCGGAAGAGCACGCCGAGGTACACCGCGACGATGAGGAGCGTGCCGGTGAGGGCGAACTCGTACATGTTCGACCACGGCACGCGCCCCGCGGCGATGCCGCGGGTGACGTCGCCGCCGAGGTGGAACAGGAAGCCGAGCACGGTCAGCGAGGTGCCGATGCGCGCCCACACGAGTCGCGCGCGCTTGCCGACAGGGGCGTTGAGCGCATGCTCCGAGGCGGTCTCCTGTGCCCGCATCTGCTCGACGATGCCGGTGCGGGAGCCCCCGCCGGCGCCACCCGCGGCCACGAGTTCGCGTTCGCGTGCGGTCTTGGCGGCGGCGTCCTTGGCGTCGACGGCGACGGCGCCGCGACGGGCGAGGTCCACCGCGTACGCGATGAACGCCAGTGCGTAGATCGCGATGGCCGTCCAGACCAGCAGCACCGAGACGTCGTCGAGGGTGAGGGGGGAGGCGTCGGGCATGGCTCTCAGTCTACGTCGGGGGTGGATTCGGGCTTCGTGGGGCGCTCACCGTCGCCGGCGGGCTCCGCGAGCGACGCGAGGTGGCGGTGGGCGAACTGCTCCACGGCGCTGTCCAGCGCCGGGTCTTCGCCGCGGGCGAGACCCGCGTACTCGAGGTGCACGGTGTGGCCTTGACGCGTCGCCTTGACCCACATGCGGCGTCGCGGCACGAAGAGCGCGGCGAGCAGGCCGGCGGTCGCGAGCACCGCGAACACCAGCACCCAGGTCGCGGCGGCGTCGCGGTGGATCGAGAGCGACACGTACCGCTTGACCGAGTCCTGGAATCCGGCGGCGTCCGGCGCCTCGTTCTCGAACGTGATCGTGCCGAGGCCGTCGGGAAGGTCCACGGTGTCGCCCGGCTTCAGCTCGAGCGACTCGGTGCCCGAGTCGCCGCCGGCGAGCTGGGTCATCTCGCTCGGGTCGAGCGTGTACACCGACTTCGGCACGCCGCCGTCGATGCCGAGGTCGCCGGCGTAGACCCAGAACGTGAGCATCGGGTACTCGAGGTCGCCGTAGACCGAGGCGAGCGCGCCGTTGTCGAGGGGCTGAGCGGTGGGATAGAAGAAGCCCACGAGGCCCACCTGCTCGCGCAGGCCGTCCGGCACCTTCACGACGCCCTGCGAGGTCATGTTGTTGTCCTGCGGCAGGAACGGCACCGACTCCGAGAACACGACGTCGCCCTTGTCGTTGCGGATCGTGATGGTCGGCGCGTAGCCGTTGCCCATCAGGTACACCTTGTCGCCGGCGATCGCGAGCGGATGGTTCACGCGCACCTCGCCGTCTGCGGCATCGGCGTTCGGGAACTGCGTCGTCAGGTGCGCGACGAAGTCGCCCGCCTGCCCCGCGCCCTGCTGCCCGGGAGTGACGTACGACACCGAGAACTCGTCGAGCGTGAGCGCGTAGGGCTCCAGGGCGTCCTCGTCGACGAACCGGCCCGGGTTGAAGGAGGTGTAGTCGAGCATCGTGTTGACCCAGGTGCGGCCTTCGATGATGACCGTCTGGCCGGTGTAGGTGAACCCGCCGCCGATGCCGACCGCGAGCAGCACGCCGACCAGCGCCGCGTGGAACACCAGGTTGCCCGTCTCGCGCAGGTATCCGCGCTCCGCCGACACCGAGAGCGCCTTCGCGCCGTCGTAGCGCGCGACGCGATAGCCCGCCTTCTTCAGCTGCTGCTGGGCGGCCTCGATCGCGGTCGCCGCGGCGGCCGCAGCATCCGTGTCGTCCTGGAATTCCAGGATCTCGGTGCGGTGGGCATCCAGGCGGCCGAGGCGTGCGGGGGTGCGCGGCGGCTGCGCGCGCATCGCCTTGTAGTGGTGCTTGGTGCGCGGGATCACGCAGCCGACGAGCGAGACGAACAGCAGGATGTAGATCGCCGAGAACCACGGCGACGTGTAGACGTCGAACAGGCTCAGGTTGTCGAGCACCGGCGCGAGGTCGGCGTTGTCGACGAAGTACTGGCGCACTCCGTTGGGGTCGGCACTGCGCTGCGGCACGAGCGAGCCGGGCACCGCGGCGATCGCGAGCAGCAGCAGCAGCACGAGCGCGGTGCGCATCGAGGTCAGCTGGCGCCAGCCCCAGCGCAGCCACCCGACGACGCCCAGGGCGGGCTGTGTGATGTCGGATGCTGCGGAGTCGGCGTGGTCGGAGGGCCGGAGCGGATCGGTCACGTCGTCGGTCACTGAACCTTCCGGAGCGTCAGAGCGGGGCCGGGACACTGGCGAACACCCCCTGGAGCTGGGCCATGACGGCGGTCCAGACGCCGGTGACCATGAGGAGTCCGAGCACGATGAGCACGGCGCCGCCGATGAGGTTGACGACGCGGATGTGGCGCCGCACGAACGACACCGAGCGGGTCGCCCACCCGAATCCCAGCGTGAGGAGGAGGAACGGGATGCCGAGACCCAGCGAGTACGCTACGCCCAGGAGCGCTGCGCGCGCGGCCGAGCCCGAGTCGAACGCCATCGTGAGGATCACCGCGAGCGTCGGTCCGATGCACGGCGCCCAGCCGATGCCGAGCGCGATGCCGAGCAGCGGCGCGCCGATGAGCCCGAGGTTGCCGCGGACCTGCGGGCGCGAGATGCGCTGCGCGAGGCCGAACCACCCGATGAAGACGAAGCCCATCGCGATGATGACGACGCCGAGGATGCGCGTGATGAGGTCCTGGTACTCGAGGAGGAACCGGCCGAGGGTGCCGCCGAGCATCGCCATGCTGACGAACACCACGGTGAATCCGGCGATGAAGAGGAGCACGCCGAGCACGAGGCGGCCGCGGGCGGGAGGTGCGGAGTCCGTCGCCGGCTCGGGGCGTCTGGTCTCGCGCGTTCCTCGCTCGCTCGACGAGCGGGAGCCGGTGCCGACGGGGACCGGGGCGGGACGGGCGCTCACCGCGCCGCCGATGAACCCGAGGTACCCCGGAACGAGCGGCAGCACGCACGGCGACAGGAACGAGATCGCGCCGGCCAGCAGGGCGATGGGGATGGCGATCAGAAGCGACCCGTCGGCGACGAGGGCGCCGAGGTTCACGACTCCTCCAGGGCGTCGCGCACGATCGTCTCGAGGATCGACGCCTCTTCGATCTGGCCGACCAGGCGCGCGGCGACGCGGCCCTGCTTGTCGAGGACGAGGGTGACCGGCACCGCGTTCAGCGGGGTCTCGCCCGCGAACGCGAGCTTGATCGAGCCGTCTTCGGTCGTGAGCGCGCTCGGGTACTTCACGCCGTACTTCTCGGCGAACGCCTGCGATGCAGCGGCGCCGTCGTAGAGGTTCACGCCGAGGAACGAGACGCCCTTGTCCTGGAACTCCGCGTCGACCGCGGCCAGCTCCGGAGCCTCGACGCGGCACGGCGCGCAGCCGGCGTACCAGAAGTTCACGACGAGCACCTGGCCCGCGTAGTCGGCGCTGGAGGTGGTGCCGCCCGTGTCGAGCACGCCCTCGAACTCCACCGGATCGGTGCGCTCCGCGGCGGGGGTCTCGACCACGCGGAACCCGTCGGCCGCGACGAAGCCCTTGTTGTCGCCCGAGCGGTACTGCTCGGCGAGCGGGTCGCTCGTGCAGGCGGCGAGGCCCGCGATCAGCCCGAGGACGAGGAGAGCGGATGCTGCGGCCCGCACCTTCTGGAACCGCTGCGTCATACCGCCCCCACATCCACTGCGCCGGCCGTCGACGCCGGTTCGGCGTAGGCGGTCTCGGTCCATTTGCCGTCGACCATCTCGAAGCTCGTCACGCTCGACAGTGCGCATCGTCGCGCACGGGGGTCGTGCCGGAGCGGGAGCCCGGCGACCGCGAGGTGGGTGATCCAGATCGGGAGCTGGTGCGACACGATGACGACGTCGCCCGAGTCCGCAGCATCCCACGCGTGCGTCATCGCCGAGTTCATGCGGCCCACGACGTCCGCATACGGTTCGCCCCAACTCGGCAGCGCCGGCTTGCGCAGGTGCCGCCAGTTCCACGGATTGACCAGGGCCCGCGCCATGCGCTTGCCCTCGAAGACGTTGGTCGGCTCGATGACCCGCTCGTCGACGACGGGGGTGAGGCCGAAGATCTCGGTGAACGGCTCGGCGGACTCCTGCGTGCGCTGGAGCGGCGAGCACACGAGCGCCGACACGGGGCGCTCGAGCGACTTGATGTACTCGGCGGCCTGGCGGGCCATGTGGCGGCCGTCGGCGCTCAGCCGGTAGCCAGGGAGTCGCCCGTAGAGCACGCGGGCGGGGTTGTGGACCTCCCCGTGGCGCACGAGATGAAGGCGAGCAGCGGGCACCGGGCCAGTCTACGTGGGGGTGTTCTGTGGACCGGCTGAGCGTTCTCCCAGCTTTGCGGGCCCCGCCGCCTCAGTCGAGTCCGGGCTCGGGGCCGCGGGAGGCGCCGCGGGATTCCAGCAGTGCCCGGACCCGCACGTAGAGGAACCACGCCACGCCGATCACGACGGCCGCGATGACGACGTACTGGAGGATGTCGGCGTACCGCTCGACGATGTGCCACGACTCGCCGAGGAAGAAGCCCGAGAACACGAAGATCGAGTTCCAGATGAGGCTGCCCGCCGCCGACAGCAGCGTGAACCGCCACACCGGCATGCGCGTGATGCCCGCGGGGATCGAGATGAGGCTGCGGAAGATCGGGATCATGCGCCCGAAGAACACGGCCTTGCCGCCGTGACGCCCGAACCACGCGACAGTGCGGTCGATGTCTTCGGGGTGCAGCAGCGGCACCTTGGTCGCGATGGCGCGCAGGCGCGCGACGCCGAGCCATGCGCCCAGCCCGTACAGGAGGAGGGCGCCGACGACCGATCCGACGGTGGTCCAGATGAGCGCCTCCGCCAGCGAGAACGATCCGCGGCTCGCCGCGAGGCCCGCCATCGGCAGGATGACCTCGCTCGGCAGCGGCGGGAACAGGTTCTCGAGGGCGATCGCGATGCCCGCTCCCACGGGCCCGATCACGTCCATCAGCGAGACGGTCCAGTCCGCGAGGGCGGTGAGCCAGGAGCCGTCGGTCGTCGTCGCAGTCGTCATTCGTCGGATCCCGTCCGTCGGTGGCAGTTTCGTGGCGGCGGCCGCGACCCTTCGGTGCGACGCCGTCCACGCTACGGGGCGAGGATGAACGAAACCCGGGTGCGAACCCCCGGAAGTCGATACGGGTGCCCCCGAAGGGGCAGGGATCAGAGCGTGGAGCCGGGAACCGCAGCCGAGGCCACCAGGAACGCGGCGACGAGCGACAGCACGATGAGGGCGGCGCCCGCGAGCGGCACCCAGAACGCGAGCCGTCGCTTGACCATCAGCACGATCGCCACGACGACCGTCGCGACGAGCATCACCCACGGCAGGATCATGCCCATCAGCCACCCGAGGGTGATGAGGTCGACGTTGCAGTCGCGCACCCCGCACGAGTCGGACGCCATCACGAGGAAGATGCCCATGAACGACGCCAGCGTCGCCAGCACGGCGTCGGCGACGAGCAGCACGATCGTGATCACGAGGTCGAGGACCTTCACCGGCGGCTTGGCGGATGGCGGGGCCGATGCGGCCCACCCCGGCGCGGACAGCTGGGGTTCCGGCGTGGTCATGCCCGCATGGTAGCGGCGAGCGCGGACTTCGGCGAGAAGGCGGCGACGGCGCGTCCACGTAGACTTGTCGCTCGTGAGTGAACGCGTCCTCGTCAAGCAGCTTCAGGGTCTCCCCGACGGCCCGGTGTCCGTCTCCGGGTGGGTCGAGACCGTCCGCGATCAGAAGAAGGTGCAGTTCGTCATCCTCCGCGATGAGTCCGGCGCCGTGCAGCTGGTGAATCCGGCGACCCGTCCGGCAGAGGACGGCACGGAACAGGATGCTGCGGCCCTGGCCCTCACCGACCTCATCTCGAACCTCGCCACGGGCACGTTCCTGACCGTGACGGGCGAGCTCAAGCACGACGAGCGCGTGAAGCTCGGCGGCGTCGAGATCAAGATCGGTGCGCTCGACATCGCGGCCGCGGCGCTGCCCGAAACGCCGATCGCGGCCGACTCGGGTCTCGACAAGCGCATGGACTGGCGCTTCCTCGACCTGCGCCAGCGTCGCAACAACCTCATCTTCCGCGTGCAGACCACCCTCGAGCACGCCCTCCGCTCGTACTGGATCGAGCGCGACTACATCGAGGTGCACTCCCCCAAGCTCATGGCCTCGGCGTCCGAGTCCAACGCCGAGCTCTTCGAGGTGCCCTACTTCGAGGACAAGACCGCGTACCTCGCGCAGTCGCCGCAGTTCTTCAAGCAGATGGCGCAGGTCGCCGGCTTCGGCAAGATCTTCGAGATCGCTCCCGCCTTCCGCGCCGACCCCTCGTTCACGTCGCGCCATGCGACCGAGTTCACCTCGGTCGACGCCGAGATCAGCTGGATCGACTCCCACGAGGACGTCGCCGCCATGCAGGAGGAACTCCTGCAGACCGCGTTCCAGGCCGTCAAGGACAAGTACGGCGCAGAGATCGAGGAGCTGTTCGGCCTCGAGGTGCAGGTGCCCGCGATCCCGTTCCCGCGCATTCCGCTGGCCGAGGCCCGCGAGATCGTCAAGAGCCGCGGATACGAGATCCCTCGCACCGACGGCGACCTCGACCCCGAGGGCGAGCGCCAGATCTCGGCCTACGTCGAAGAGACCTACGGCCATCAGTTCGTCTTCATCACGGACTACCACCCCGAGATCCGCGCGTTCTACCACATGCGCGACGAGGAGACCGGGCTCACCAAGTCCTACGACCTCCTGTTCAAGGGCGTCGAGATCACGACGGGCGCGCAGCGCGAGCACCGCGTCGACGTGCTCATCGAGCAGGCGAAGGAGAAGGGGCTCGGGGCCGAGCACCTCGACTTCTACTTCGATTTCTTCCGCTACGGCGCCCCGCCTCACGGCGGCTTCGGCATGGGTCTCGCGCGCGTGCTGATGCTGCTGCTCGGCCAGGACTCGATCCGCGAGGTCACGTACCTGTTCCGCGGCCCGACACGGCTGGCCCCCTAGCAACACCCGGACTCGTTAGGGGCAAACCCCGCTGCGGATGTGTCCCCGTTCCCGCGATGCTGTGTCGCGGGGGCGGGGACACATCTTCTTTCAAGCGACCCCGGGGGGTCCCAAATGAGTCATCGGAGAAGTCGGTCACGGGCCCTGGCGGCCCTCATCACCGCGGCGGCGGCAACGATCGCCGTCGTCTCAGCCGGCGCGCCGGCGGTCGCCGCCGATCCGCCACCGCCCGTGTCGTCGGTCGTCGCCACCGGCCTCGACAACCCGCGCCAGGTGTCCATCGGCGCGGGCGGCACGGTGTACGTCGCCGAAGCCGGAACGGGCGGCGCCGGCCCCTGCCTGCCCAATCCGGAGGATCCCGAGGCGAGCGTGTGCCTGGGAGCCACGGGCGCGGTGACGCAGATCAGCCGCGGAACGCAGACCCGGATCGTCACAGGGCTTCCGTCCCTCGCCGGTGCTGACGGCTCCGGCGCCACCGGACCCTCGGCCGTGAGCGTGCGGGGTGGCAACATCGCCGTCCTCGTGGGACTCGGCGGAAACGGCGAGAGCCGGGCACTGCTCGGGGCGGGCGGCGCCGCACTGGGCACCGTCGTGACGGGCCGCATCGGCCAGCCGCTCACCGTCGCCGTCGACGTGACGGGGTACGAGGACGCGGTGAACCCGGACGGCGCGCAGGTCGACTCGAATCCGAGCGGGTTCGTCGACGTCAACAGCAAGCGCTGGACCATCGCCGACGCCGGTGCGAACGCGATCGTGACCCTCGGCGGCAACCTCGCCGACGCCACGGTGGCCGTCCTGCCTCCCACATTCGGCGTTCCGCCGTGGGGCGGCGATCCGATTCCCGCCGAGGCGGTTCCGACCAACGTCGTCGTGGGTCCCGACGGCGCGTACTACGTGTCGCAGCTCCTGGGCTTCCCGTTCCCGGCGGGCAAGTCGAGCATCTGGCGCATCGTGCCCGGCCAGCAGCCGACCGTCTACGCCACAGGGCTGAGCAACGTGACCAGCCTCGCGTGGCAGCACCAGACGCTGTACGCGGTGCAGATCAAGGACGCCGGCTTCCTCGACGACAGCCCGCCGATCGGCTCGCTGCGCAAGGTGGTGCCCGGAGCCGCTCAGCATCCGGCGGTGCTGTCGGGTCTGTTCGCCCCCTACGGCGTGGCGATCTCCGGCACGACGGCGTACGTGAGCACCGGCGCCGTGCTGCCCGGCGGCGGCGAGGTCGTCTCGGTCGCCCTGCGGTAGGTAGGCCACGGCGCCGAGGCCCCGGCCGGGTTCGCCCGCCGGGGCCTCGGCACCAGCGCCCTGGGACGCATCGTCCACCGGACGCTCACCGAACGTTCATCGCCGACGCGTCACCGTGTCATCAACCGGGCATAGCTTCCTCTCATCCCCGAATCCCGAGCCCTCTTCGGCGTGCTCGGGAGACACCCGAGAGGAACGAACATGTCCCACATCACTTCGCGCCGGCTGCTGCTCGGCGCCGCCGCGGCCACGGTCGCCGCTCTCACCCTCGCCGGCTGCTCGAGCGCCGGCACACCGTCGGCGGAGGGCACCGACGGCGCGGCGTCCGACGCGGCGACGGCCACGAGCCTCGCCGACTTCGGCACGTTCGCCGACCTGGAGGAGGCCGCCAAGGCCGAAGGCCAGCTGAACGTCATCGCGCTGCCGCGCGACTGGGCGAACTACGGCGAGATCCTCGACCTCTTCGCCGAGCGCTACCCCGAGATCACGATCAACGAGCAGTCGCCCGACGTGTCGTCGGCCGAGGAGATCCAGGCCGCCGCGACGAACGAGGGGCTCGACACCGCACCCGACGTGTTCGACCTCGGACTCACGGTGGCGCTGCAGAACACCGACTGGTTCGCGCCGTACCAGGTCGAGACCTGGGACGACATCCCCGACGCCCTCAAGGAGTCGACGGGTCTGTTCGTCGGCGACTACGGCGGGTACATGTCGGTCGGCTACGACTCGGCGCGCTTCGACGCTCCCGAGTCGCTCGACGACCTGCTCGGCGAGGCCTACAAGGGTGCGGTGGCGATCAACGGCGACCCGACGCAGGCCGGCGCCGCCTTCGCGGCCGTCGGTCTCGCGACGGTGCAGTCGGACGGCACGCTCGACGACTTCCAGCCGGGCATCGATTGGTTCTCCGAGCTCAACGCGGCCGGCAACATGCTGAAGCTCGACGTCACGAGCGCCACGGTCGCCAGCGGCGAGACCCCCGTCGTCTTCGACTGGGACTACCTCAACGCGGCGCACCAGGCCGACACCCCGACGTGGGAGACCGTCGTATTCCCGGGCGTCGGCTACGCCGGCTACTACAACCAGGCCATCAACCGGGACGCCCCGAACCCGGCCGCTGCGCGTCTGTGGCAGGAGTTCCTCTACAGCGACGAGGTGCAGAACCTCTGGCTGAAGGGCGGCGCCCGCCCGGTGCGCATGGAGGCCATGATCGAGGCCGGCACGATCGACCAGGAACTCGCCGACGCCCTGCCGACCGCTCCTGAGGAGACGGTCGTCCCGACGGAGGAGCAGTCGGCGGACGCCGGCACGCTCCTGGGCGAGAAGTGGGCCGCAGCGGTCCAGTGACGACCGCACACATCCTCACCGGTCCCGACCAGGACCGCGTGACAAACCCCGCCGCGTCGGAGCCATCAGCTCCGGCGCGGCGGGGCCGCCCCGCGCCCGACTGGTCGTGGCTCGGGCTCACCCCGTTCGCGGCATACGTGCTGCTGTTCCTCGCCCTGCCGACGGTCATCGCGGTGGCGTCGGGCCTCTTCGACGGCGACGGAGCGTTCACGTTCGACAACCTCGCCGCGCTCGGCGACCCCGTCATCCTGGCGACGTTCTGGAACTCGACGTGGGTGTCGCTGCTCACCGCGGTCGTCGGCGCGATCATCGGCGCACTGGTCTGCTACGCGATGCTCGGGCTCCCCGACACAGGATTCATACGGACCACCGTGGATGCCGCATCCGGCGTCCTCGCCCAGTTCGGCGGCGTCATGCTCGCCTTCACGATGATCGCGGCGATCGGCACGCAGGGCGTCGTCACGAAGTTCCTCCGCGACGCGCTCGGCATCGACATCTTCGCCGGCGGCGCGTGGATCTACGCCCTGCCGGGCCTCATCCCCGCCTATCTCGTCTTCCAGGTCCCCCTCATGATCATCACGTTCATGCCGGCGCTCGCGGCGCTGCGCCCGCAGTGGTTCGAGGCGCACCTGACGCTCGGCGGCACGCGCTCCGGCTTCTGGCGCCACGTCGGCTTCCCGGTGCTCGCGCCCTCGTTCCTCGCGAGCCTGCTGCTGCTGTTCGCGAACGCCTTCTCCTCGTACGCGACCGCCGCGGCCCTCGCGAGTCAGGGCTCGCAGATCGTGCCGCTCCAGATCCGCACCGCACTCACGAGCGAGACGCTGCTCGGCCGCGAGAACCTCGCGGGCGCGCTCGCCCTCGGCATGATCGTCGTCGTCGCCGTCGTCATGTGGGTCTACGCACTCATCCAGCGACGCGCCGCGAGGTGGCAGGCATGAACCGGCTCGCCCCCTCCCCCGCCGTCCGCTGGATCATCGGCGCCGTCGTCGGGCTCGTCTTCGTCATCCCGTTCCTCGCGACGTTCCTCTTCACGCTGTCGTCGCCGGACGGCTCGTACTCGCTCGACCGCTGGTTCGCGCTGTTCGATCCGGCGAACGCGGCGCGCTACCGCCCGATCTGGACCGGGCTCGCCAACTCGCTCATCCTCGCCGGCGTGACGGTGCTCATCGTGCTGTTCCTCTTCACCCCGACGATGGTGCTGGTGGCGCTCAAGTTCCCGAAGCTGCGACGCGGGTTCGAGTTCCTCGCGCTCCTGCCGATCACGATCCCCGCGATCGTGCTCGTGGTGGGCCTCGCGCCCATCTATCTGCAGATCGGGCGCACGCTCGGCACCGGTGCGTGGACGCTCGCCTTCGCGTACGGCATCCTCGTGCTGCCGTTCACGTACCGCTCCATCCAGGCGTCCATCGACGCGATCGACGTCAAGACGCTGTCCGAGGCCGCGCGCACGCTCGGCGCCGGCTGGGTCACCGTGCTGGTGCGCGTGATCGCCCCGAACCTGCGACAGGGGCTGCTCGCAGCATCCCTCATCTCCGTCGCCGTCGTCCTCGGCGAGTTCACGATCGCGTCGCTGCTCAACCGCCAGGTGCTGCAGACCGGACTCGTGGTGATCAACCGCCAGGACTCGTACGCCGCGGCCATCTTCACCCTGCTCGCGCTCGCGTTCGCGTTCGTGCTGCTGCTCATCATCGGCCGCGCCGGCCGCGCCGGCTCCGGAAAGGCTCCCGAATGACCTCCGCCGACACCCCGCCCCGCACCCTCCCCGCGACCTCCGACAACCTGCTGCTCGCCGACGCCGGCGAGGGCACGCGCGTCGAGTTCCGCGGCGTCGTCAAGGAGTACGGCGCCACCCGCGTGCTGCACGGCGTCGACCTCGACATCGAACCCGGCGAGTTCGTCTCGCTGCTCGGCCCCTCCGGCTGCGGCAAGACGACCGCCCTCCGCGTGCTCGCCGGCCTCGAGAAGGCGACGGCGGGCGAGGTGCGCCTCGGCGGCGCGGACGTCTCGGGCATCCCGACGAACAGGCGCGACATCGGCATGGTCTTCCAGTCGTACTCGCTCTTCCCGCACCTGCGCGTCGCCGACAACACGGCGTTCGGGCTGCGCCGACGCGGCATCGGGAAGAGGGATGCTGCGACCCGCGCCGCCGATGCGCTCGAGCTCGTCGGGCTCGGGCACCTCGCCGACCGCTTCCCGCACCAGCTCTCGGGCGGCCAGCAGCAGCGCGTGGCGCTCGCCCGCGCCCTCGTGACGGAGCCGCGCGTGCTGCTGCTCGACGAGCCGCTGTCGGCGCTCGACGCCAAGGTGCGCGTGCAGCTGCGCGACGAGATCCGCCGCATCCAGCTGCGCCTGGGCATCACGACGGTGTTCGTGACGCACGACCAGGAGGAGGCGCTCGCGGTGTCCGACCGCATCGCCGTCATGAACGCGGGCCGCATCGAGCAGATCGGCACGCCGGAGGAGCTCTACCTCAACCCGGCGACCGCCGGCGTCGCGGCGTTCATCGGCGTCTCGAGCGTCGTGCCCGGCGTCGTCGAGGGCGGCACCGTGACGGTGTGGGGCGTGCGGCTGCCGCTCCAGGCGCCGAGCGCCCCGGGGCCGGTCGACGTGTTCCTGCGCCCCGAGAACCTGCGCCTCGCCGACGGCGACGCGCCCGGCATGGACGCGATCGTGCAGGAGAGCACGTTCCTCGGCAGCTTCCGCCGCACCCTGGTGCGCACCGCCGATGACTCCCTCGTGCGCGTGCAGCACGCGGCGACCGACCGTGTCGAGTACGCCGAGCGCGTGCGCATCGCCCTGGTGCCCGAGCCCGTGACGGTGCGCCCCCGCGACTGATCGGGGACGCGGGCTCAGCCGGCCAGCGCCGCCCGCAGGCGGTCGGGCGACACGCGCCAGTGCCCGTGCAGCTCGCCGTCGATGAGCACCACGGGGATCTTCTCCCACCACTGGGCGTAGAGGGCGGGGTCGTCCGCGATCGAGAGCTCCTCGACGTCGACCGCGTCCTCGGGCAGCTCGGCCACGACGGTCTCGACGACCTCGCGGGCGACGTCGCAGAGGTGGCAGTCGGGCTTGCCGATCAGGGTGACGGTGGTCACGGCCCGCGCCGTCACGCCTCGACCGGGTAGCCGGAGGCGATCCACTCGTTGGTGCCGCCGTCGACGTTCGTCGCGTCGTAGCCGCGCGCCTCGAGCGCCTCGACGACGCGGCCGGAGCGGCCTCCGATGGCGCAGATGACGTCGAACGCGCCGTCGGGCAGCTCGTCGAGCCGGCCGCCGATAACCGACATCGGGATGTTGATCGCGCCGGGCACGTGGCCCGCCGTGTACTCGTCGACCTCGCGCACGTCGATGAGCGGGGTCTCGACGCGGTCGCGCAGCTGCTGGACGGTGATGGACTTCATGACGGCCTCCCGGGTCGCGGGCTCTGCGGGCGCGGCATACACGAAGCGCCCGTCCGAAGACAGGCGCTTGGTGCGGATGCCGCTTACTTCTTGTTGCGGCGCTGGTGGCGGGTCTTGCGAAGCAGCTTGCGGTGCTTCTTCTTCGCCATGCGCTTGCGGCGCTTCTTGATGACAGAACCCACGGAAAACCTCACTAGATCGGGGTCTGGACGCGGCCTGGCCGCGCCCGGGAACGGGGCAAAAGGAAAAATGCCTCGGAACAGTCTAGCCGACGTCGGCGATCGGCCGTTGCAGGGCCTCGGTGACCGCGGATTCGGGCACCCGGTAGCTGCGTCCGAACCGCACGGCGGGCAGTTCGCCCGAGTGGACGAGACGGTAGACCGTCATCTTCGAGACACGCATCAACTCGGCGACCTCGGCCACCGTGAGGAAACGCACGTCCGGGAGTTCAGCCATGTCGATCCCCTTCCCCAGAAGTAGTGTGATCCCCCTTCCCCAAGGGGCGATGCAGTCACTCTAGAACGCGCGTGACCCGCGTGTAAACACAGAGGCTGCTGTGAACCACTGTGACATGTGATGCGTATGGGGCGATCAGCCCTCGGGTCGCTGCCGCGCTCGCCGATCCCGCGCCTCGCGGGCGGCCTGCCTCTCGAGCTTGTGCGCGTCGCGCAGGGCCTTCTCGGCGTCGCGCACCACCTTGCGCGCCTCGCGGAACTTCTTGTCGTCGGCGATGTCGGCGTCGTCGGGCACCACCCAGCTGCCCGGCTGGTCGCGGCGTCCGTCCGCCGTCGCGGCGATGTAGTCGCTGACCCCCTCGAGGCCGCGGGCGAGCGCGAACGAGAACGGGTCCGATTCGTCCAGGAACACGCCGGACTCGATCGCCGCGCGGAGGTCGGGGTACGCGTCGGCCGTGATGAGGGTGCGGAACATCGCGTCCTCGCTGCGGCTGATCGCCTCGCCGTCGAGACCCCGCTCGCGCTCGACCCGCGCGTACCCGGCCAGGATCGTGCCGGCCCAGTGGGCGGTGCCGGTCACGAGCAGCATGACGGCGAGGCGCTCGGAGTAGTTCAGGCCGGTGTCGGCGAGCGCGCTGAGTCCGGCGTCCATCCAGGCCGCGCTGTTCGGCGTCGCGGGCACCCCCGAGATCGGGATGTCGAGCACCCACGGGTGCGCGAGATAGTTCTGCAGCTGCTCGCGGTAGAGGGCCTCCAGCCGCTCGCGCCAGCCGCCCGCGGTCCGCGTCGCTTCGGAGGGGGCGCCGGTCGCCTCCTCCTGCATCAGCAGGATGAGGTCCTCCTTCGCATTGACGTAGCGGTAGAGCGACATCGGCGTGAAGCCGAGGCGTGCCGCGACCGCCGCCATCGACACGGCGCCCAGGCCCTCGGCATCCGCGATCTCCACCGCCGCTTCGACGATCCGCTCGACGCTCATCTCCCGCTTGGGGCCACGCTGCGGGTTGGCCGCCACGCCCCACGCGAGGGCGATGCCGCGCGGGAGCTCGGGCTCGACTGCATCGGTCATGGCGCCAGTCTAGGACTGTTTATCTCGTAAACAGTGTGTTAGCGTCATAAACAGTTACTGGCGTAAACAGTTTCTCCCCTACACGGAACCACGGAAGGAAGCCCCATGCCCGACCGCACCGCCCCGGTCATCGTCGCCTCCGGCCTTCGCAAGGCCTTCGGCCGCCAGCAGGTCCTCGACGGGCTCGACCTCGCGGTCGCGCGCGGCGAGATCTTCGCGCTGCTCGGCCCGAACGGCGCCGGCAAGACCACGACGATCAACGTGCTCACGACCCTCGTCCGCCCCGACACCGGCACCGCGACGGTCGCCGGCATCGACGTCGCCCGCGATCCCGAGCAGGTCAAGCGCCGCATCAGCCTCACCGGCCAGTCCGCCGCTGTCGACGACGCCCTCACCGGCACCGAGAACCTCGTCATGCTCGGCCGCCTCTCCGGGCTGTCGCGGCGGACCGCCCGTGTGCGCGCCGGCGAGCTGCTGGCCCGCTTCGGATTGACGGATGCTGCGACCCGCCGCGTCGGCACCTACTCGGGTGGCATGCGCCGGCGCCTCGACCTCGCCCTGAGCTTCGTCGTCGCGCCCGAGATCCTCTTCCTCGACGAGCCGACGACCGGCCTCGACACCCGCAGCCGCCGCGAGCTGTGGGAGGTCATCCGCTCGCTCGCCGACGCCGGCACGACCGTCTTCCTCACGACGCAGTACCTCGAGGAGGCCGACCACCTCGCCGACCGGATCGCCGTGCTCGACGCCGGCCGCATCGTCGCCGTCGGCACGGCGGCAGAGCTCAAGGCCCGCGTCGGCGGCGATGCCGTCGAGCTGCACGATGCGCACGGCGAGCTGCTCCGCAAGGTGCCGACGGACGGCTCGGTGTCGGGGCTGCGGCGCGCGCTCGACGTGCTCGACGAGTCCGGCGCCGAGGGCATCGTGACCCTGCGCCGGCCGAGCCTCGACGACGTCTTCCTCGCCCTCACCTCACCCGACGGCCGCGGCGAGCGCCGCGCCGTCCCGGCCGAAGCGCCGGCCGACACCGCCAAGGAGCTCGCATGACCGCCATCGCCCCCGCCCTGCGCCCACGCGTCTCCGGCCTCACCGCCGAGAGCGTCTTCGTCGGCCGGAGCCTGCTGCATTCGCTCCGCGACGGCGAGTCGCTGCTCATGGCGGTCCTGCTGCCGGTGCTGCTCATGGTGATGTTCACGTACGTCTTCGGCGGCGCCATCGACCCGTCAGGGGGCTACGTCGACTACGTGGTGCCGGGCATCATCCTGCTGTGCGCAGGGTTCGGCGCCGCCTCGACCGCCGTGTACGTCGCGAACGACATGAAGGCCGGCATCATCGACCGCTTCCGCACGATGCCGCTGCGCGCCAGCGCGGTGCTCACCGGCCACGTGGTCGCGAGCCTGCTGCGCAACCTGCTGGCCACCGCGGTGGTGATCGGCGTCGCGCTGCTGCTTGGCTTCCGCCCGACGGCCGACGTGTGGGGATGGCTCGGCGCCATCGGCATCATCGCGCTCTACATCCTCACGATCACGTACCTGTTCGCCGCGATCGGGCTCGCCGCGGGCAGCCCCGAAGCCGCGAACGGCTACGGCTTCATCATCCTGTTCCTGCCGTACCTGTCGAGCGCGTTCGTACCCGTGACCACGATGCCCGAGTGGCTGCAGTGGGTGGCCGAGAACCAGCCGGTGACACCGATCATCGAGACGCTGCGGAGCCTCCTCATGGGCACACCGATGGGCGACTCGGGGTGGTGGGCCATCGGCTGGTGCCTCGCGATCCTCGCGGTGTCGTTCGCGTGGGGCGGGTGGCTCTTCCGCCGCAAGGCGGGACGCCGATAGACGGACGCCTCAGCGCCCGGGGAGCCGCTTGAAGGCGTTCTCGAGCGCGTGCTTCGCGGAAGCGGCGGCGCGGCCGACGACCTCGGCCGCGTGTGCCGCGGAGTCGGTCAGGCCGGCTCCGCTCGAGTCGTCGGCGTCCATGCCGTCGTCGAGGAAGGGCACCAGCCAGTCGTCGACCTCGTCGAGCGGTGCGGCCGACAGGCTGTAGTAGCGGTGCTGACCCTCTTCGCGCACCGAGACGAGGTGCGCGTCGCGCAGCACCTTGAGGTGCTTCGACACGGTCGGCTGACTGGCGCCGAGCTCGGTCACGATGTGCGACACGCTGGTGCCGCGCTCTCCGGCGGATGATCGATCGAGCAGCAGTCGCAGGATGTCGCGACGCGTTCCGTCTGCGATCACGTCGAAGATGTCCGCCATGTGCTCAGATTAGTCGGGAGCCCTGCGGAGTACCATGAGCGAGACCGCCGGGCCGCCGCAGGAGCACGGTTTCGCATCAGGAGGAACCCCGTATGACGGATGGCAGGCGCGTCGCCCCCGTCACCGGCATGAGTCCGCTGCGCGCGCTGGGCCACGGGTTCATGGAGTTTTTCCGCGAGCTGACGCAGCGCTCCCCCGCCCGGTTCGCGATCATCATCTTCCTGTCGTTGATCCTCGTGTTCACGGGACTGTTCTCCCTCCCGATCGCCGCGGCGAACGGACAGGTGACCCCCTTCGCCGACGCGTTCTTCACGGCGGTGTCGACCATCTGCGTCACGGGACTCGCGACGGTCGACATGGCGACGCACTGGTCGCCGTTCGGTCACGTGCTGGTGTTCATCGGCGTGCAGATCGGCGCCCTCGGCGTGCTGACGCTCGCCTCCATCCTCGGACTCGTGATCTCACGCCGCCTGGGCCTCAGGGCCAAGCTGATCGCGGCGAGCGACTCGAATCCGCTGCGCACCCACGGCGGGCCTGTCAACGAGGGCCAGACGGTGCAGCTGGGCCAGATCGGCAGTCTGCTCGCCACCGTCGCGCTCTCGACGCTCGTGATCGAGACGATCCTCGCGATCCTGCTCTACCCCGGGCTGATCGTCGCGGGGGTGCCGTGGGACGTCGCGCTGTGGGAGGCGCCCTTCTACGCCGCGATGTCGTTCACGAACACGGGCTTCACGCCCAACGCCGAGGGGCTCGCGCCGTTCCGCCACGACTACTTCTTCCTCACCGTCCTGATGGCCGGCGTCTTCCTCGGCTCGATCGGGTTCCCCGTGATCTACACGCTGCTGCGCCAGCGGTGGCGGGTGCGGCGGTGGTCGCTGCACGCGAAGCTCACCCTCATCACCACGGTGACGCTGTTCTTCGCCGGCGGCGTCGTGTTCCTCGTGCTCGAGTACGACAACCTGCTCACGCTCGGCACCAAGGACGCCTGGGATACGACGTTCCAGGCGTTCTTCCTGTCGGCGATGACGAGATCGGGCGGGTTCTCGATCCTCGACATCGGCGAGCTCAACCAGTCGAGTCTCCTCGTGGCGTGCATGCTCATGTTCGTCGGCGGCGGGTCGGCGTCGACCGCCGGCGGCATCAAAGTGACCACCCTCGCCGTGATCGCCCTCGCGGTGATCTCCGAGGCGAAGGGCCGCGCCTCGAACCAGGTGTTCGGCCGCCGCATCCCGAGCGACGTGCTGCGCGTCGCACTGTCGGTCGTGGCATGGGGATCGACGATCGTCGCGCTGTCGACGATCATCATCACGCAGATCACGAAGGCCGACCTCGGCGACGTGCTCTTCGACGTCATCTCGGGCTTCGCGACGGTGGGCCTGTCGACCGGCCTCACGGCGGAGCTGCCCGATCCCGCCGTCTACGTCCTGGCCATCACGATCGTCATGGGTCGCGTTGGTACAGTGACACTCGCCGCGGCGGTGGCCGCGTCATCCCGATCGCAGCTGTACTCGCTGCCCGTGGAAAGGCCGATCGTTGGTTGAGCGGATGAGGGGCGATGCGCCCGTTCTCGTGATCGGACTCGGGCGCTTCGGCGCCGCGTGCGCGGGTGAGCTCGACCGGCTCGACCGCGAGGTGCTCGCCATCGACGACAACCTCGATCTCGTGCAGAAGTGGTCGGAGCGCGTCACCCACACGGTGCAGGCCGACGCCCGCAACATCGACGCGCTGAAGCAGATCGGCGCCCAGGACTTCTCGGTCGCCGTGGTCGCGGTCGGCTCGTCGATCGAGGCATCCGTCCTCATCACGGCCAACCTCGTCGATCTCAAGGTGCCGCAGATCTGGGCGAAGGCGGTGTCGCAGTCGCACGGCAAGATCCTCGCCCGCGTCGGCGCCAACCACGTCATCTACCCTGAGCGCGAAGCCGGCGAGCGCGTCGCCCACCTCGTGAGCGGCCGCATGCTCGACTTCATCCGGTTCGACGACGACTTCGCGCTCGCGAAGCTGTACCCGCCGAAGTTCATCCGCGGCGTCGGCCTCAACGAGTCGGGCGTGCGCACGAAGTACAACGTGACGGTCGTGGGCGTGAAGAGCCCGGGCAAGCCCTTCCGCTACGCGGAGGCGAACACCGTCGTCACGAACCACGACCTCATCATCGTGTCGGGCACGAACTCCGACATCGAGCGCTTCGCGTCCCTCGAGCGCTGAGCGGCCTCACGCGCCGGCGGCGAGCTCCTTCGCACGGGCGAGGGCGGCGTCCGTCGCCTCGGCGAACACGTCGTCGAGCCGGGCGTCCTGCAGCACGGCGACGGCCCGCTCGGTCGTGCCCTTCGGGCTGGTCACGCGCCGGCGCAGCTCCGCCGGGTCGTCACCGGATGCCTCGAGCAGCGCCGCGGCGCCGATGAAGGTCTGCTCGGCCATGACCCGCGCCTGTGCCTGATCGAACCCCTTGCCCACGGCGGCCTTCGTGAACTCCTCCACGAGCAGGAAGAAGTAGGCGGGACCCGACCCCGAGATCGTCGACAGGGCGTCGATCTGCGACTCGGGCACCTCGACGACGGTTCCGACGGTCTCGAACAGGCGGCGCACGGTGGCGGTCGCGGCGGCGTCGGCGTGCGTGCCGGTGGCGAGGCCGGTGACGCCCTTTCCGACGAGTGCCGGGGTGTTCGGCATCGACCGCAGCACCGCGACGCCGTCGCCCAAGATCTCCTCGAACGTCGCGATCGTGACGCCCGCGGCGAGGCTCACGACGATGGTGCCGGGCTCCAGCGCCGGGGAGATCTCGCGCAGCAGATCCGGGACCATGGCGGGCTTCACCCCCACGAGAACGACGCGGGCGGCGGCCGCAGCATCCGTGTTCCCCGAAGGGGACGTCTCGAGCGCGACGCTCGTGACCTCCTCGAGGCCGTCGAGCTCGGCGGCCTTCGCGGCGGAGCGGTTCGTCGTCGTCACTCCCCCGGTCGCGAGCCCGGAGCGCGAGAGGCCTCGCGCGATCGCGCCGCCCATCGAGCCGGCGCCGAGGATCGCGATGGGCGGAAGGGCGGGGGTGTCTGCAGCCATGGCGTCGATCCTACGACACCGATATCGGCGTTGACTTATATAAGTGACAGCGCAATACTATGTCCATGCACGCGCTCGACATCCTCGGCGATCCGGTGCGTCGGCGCATCCTCGAACTCCTGGCGGAGGGCGAGCGCAGCGCCGGCGAGATCGGCGAGGACGTGCAGCGCGAGTTCGGCATCTCGCAGCCGGCGGTGTCGCAGCACCTGCGGGTGCTGCGAGAGTCCGGCTTCGCGACGGTGCGCCCCGACGGCGCCCGACGCCTCTACGCCATCGCTCCCGAACCACTCGAGAACGCCGCGGCCTGGTTCGACCCGTTCCGGCGGTTCTGGCAACCGCACCTCGACGCGCTCGGCACCGAGCTCGCCCGCGGGCGCCGCGCCCGTCGCCTCGCGGCGGAGCGGGAGACGGATGCGGCGAACCCCGACTCCGACGAAGAATCCGGCACGACCGAACCCCAGGAGGAATGACATGGTCGACGTACAGGGCCAGCTGGCCGCAGTGACCCGCGAGATCGAGAGCGAGGAGGTCGACGGCTACCCGTCGCGCGTGCAGACGCTGGCGCAGACGTATCCGTCGCCGATCGACGACGTGTGGGATGCCGTCACCAGTGCGGACCGCATCGCACGGT
Source organism: Microbacterium sp. NPDC056044 (assembly GCF_042267145.1). Lineage (NCBI taxonomy): Bacteria > Bacillati > Actinomycetota > Actinomycetes > Micrococcales > Microbacteriaceae > Microbacterium > Microbacterium sp. NPDC056044. The sequence continues at coordinate 439,033 of NZ_JBHJWZ010000003.1, forward strand.
GGTTCCAGCCGATCTCGGGCGACCTCATGGTCGGCGGTCGCTACCAGATCGAGGGCAACGCGGGCGGCGAGATCCAGGAGTGCGCGCCCCCGGCGAACGGCGCCGCGCACTACAAGGCGACGTGGGAGTACGGCGGCGGAGTGACATGGATCACGGTGCGCCTCACCGCCGAGGGTGACGACGCGACCCGGTTCGAGCTCGAGCACATCGCCCGCACCGACGACGTGCCGGCCGAGTTCTGGGATCTCTACGGCCCCGGCGCCACCGGCGTCGGCTGGGACGGCGGCCTGCTCGGACTCGGCCTGCACCTCACCGGCGGCGGCGGACCGAAGCCCGAGGACGCAGAGGCGTGGGCGTTCACGGACGAGGGCCGCGCCTTCTACCGCGGTGCCGCCGACGCGTGGGGCGCCGCGCACGTCGCCGACGGCGCCGACCCCTCGGCCGCCGCGCGAGCCGCCGACAACACCTACGCGTTCTACACCGGCCAGACCCCGCCATCCACCGAGAAGTAGATCCGCGGCCGGTCTATTCTCGTGAGTGGGCGGGGGCGCAGGAGTCTCCGCAGGACGTGGGAGGCACCCGGAATGACCCTCTTCGACGGCATCGCCGCACGCAGCGTCGAAACGCCCGGCCTGACCGTGAACGTGCTGGAGCGCACCGCCGACGATCCGGGTACTCCGCCCGACCGCACGGTGGTGCTCATCCACGGGAACGGCTCGTCCGCGCTCTTCTGGCAGGAGCTGATGGAGGATCTCCCCCAGGATCTGCGCGTGATCGCGATCGACCTGCGTGGGTACGGCGGCACGGAGCACGCCCCCGTCGACGCGACGCGTGGCGTGCGGGACTTCAGCGACGACGTGCACGCCACGCTCGAGGCGCTCGGCATCCCGACGGCCCACCTGGTCGGCTGGTCGCTCGGCGCGGGCGTCGTCATGCAGTACGCACTCGACCACCCGGTGCTCAGCCTCACGCTCGAGGCGCCGGTCTCGCCCTACGGGTTCGGCGGCACTCGTCGCGACGGCACGCGCCTCACCGACGACGACGCCGGCGTCGGCGGAGGCGCCGGCAATCCCGACTTCGTGCAGCGACTCATCGATCACGACACGTCGACCGATGCGCCGAACTCGCCGCGCAACGTCTTCCGCGCGCACTACGTCGCCCCGGGCTACGTGACGGACCACGAGGACGTCTGGGTCGAGTCGATGCTCACGACCTCGACCGCGACTGGCAACTACCCCGGCGACTCCGTGGCGAGCGATAACTGGCCGGGGTTCGCCGCCGGCACGATCGGCGTGCTGAACACCCTGGCCCCCGGCAACTACGATGTGTCGGGCATCGCCGAGCTCGCCCCGAAGCCCCCGATCCTGTGGATCCACGGGGCGCTCGACCCGATCGTCTCGGACGCCTCGTTCTACGACTACAACAACCTCGGCAAGCTCGGCATCATCCCCGGGTGGCCGGGCGAGGACGTCGCGCCGCCGCAGGAGATGGTGTCGCAGATGCGCGACGTGCTCGCGCGGTACCGGGAGGCCGGCGGCGAGGTGACCGAAATCGACCTTCCCGACACCGGTCACACGCCGCACCTCGAGCGCCCGGCCGAGTTCCGCCATGCACTGCTCCGCGTCATCGGGTACGTCGGGCAGCCGCACAACCCCGCTCCCCCGACCGAGGCGATCATCCTGCGCTCGTCCGACTGACACCCCGCGCGGCTTCTCGCAAGGGGTGCGGGCGGCGGGTCGCAGCATCCGTAAGATCATCCGCATGAGTGCTTCCGGCGGCGGCAAGGCGATCCTCGCGGCGTTCCTGGCGAACATGGGCATCGCGCTGGCGAAGTTCATCGCGTGGTTCCTGTCGGGTTCCGCGTCGATGCTCGCCGAGGCGATCCACTCGGTCGCCGACTCGGGCAATCAGCTGCTGCTGATGCTCGGAGGCCGCAAGGCCAAGAAGGCCGCAGACCGCGAGCATCCTTTCGGCCACGGGCGCGAGCGGTACGTGTACGCGTTCGTCGTGTCGATCATCCTGTTCTCGGTCGGTGGCCTGTTCTCGATCTACGAGGGCATCGACAAGCTCACGCACCCGCACGAGCTCGAGAACGTCTGGATCCCGATCGCGGTGCTCGTGGTCGCGATCGTGCTCGAGTCGTTCTCGCTGCGCACGGCGATCAAGGAGAGCAACCATGTGCGTGCGAAGGGCCAGTCGTGGGTGTCGTTCGTGCGGCACTCGAAGGCGCCCGAGCTTCCTGTCGTGCTGCTCGAGGACGTCGCCGCGCTGACCGGACTGGCGTTCGCACTGTTCGGCGTCGGCATGACCGCGATCACGCACAACCCCGTCTTCGATGCGATCGGCACGCTCATGATCGGCACGCTGCTGATCCTCGTGGCCATCACGCTCGGCATCGAGACGAAGAGCCTCCTCGTGGGCGAGGGTGCGACGGATGCCGACTACGACCGCATCGTCGACGCCATCAACGACGGACCGGAGGTCGAGAAGCTCATCCACATCAAGACGCTCTACCTCGGCCCCGACGAGCTGCTGGTCGCGGCCAAGCTCGGCTTCGCGTCGGACGCCCCGCTCGCGCACGTCGCCTCCGACATCGACCGCATCGAGGCGCGCGTGCGCGCGGCGGTGCCGGCGGCACGCATCATCTACTTCGAGCCCGACATCTACCGGCCGGGCGACGATCACACCCCACCCACGTCCGAGTTCGTCATCAAGTCGACGGACTGAGCACGCCGTGCCCATCGAGTACTGCATCTTCACCGAGCCTCAGCAGGGCGCGAGCTACGACGACCAGCTCGCGTTCGCGCAGGCGGCCGAGCGGCTCGGTTTCGACGGATTCTTCCGCTCCGACCACTACCTGCACATGGGCGACGGCGACGGCCTGCCCGGTCCCACCGACGCGTGGACCACCCTCGCGGGGCTCGCGCGCGAGACCTCGCGCATCCGCCTCGGCACGCTGGTGTCGTCGGTGACGTACCGGGTTCCGGGTCTGCTCGCGATCCAGGTCGCACAGGTCGACGCGATGTCGGGCGGCCGTGCCGAGCTCGGCCTCGGCACCGGGTGGTTCGGGCGCGAACACGAGGCCTACGGCATCCCGTTCCCCGCGAAGCGGTTCGACCTCCTCGAGGAGCAGCTCGCGATCGTGACCGGGCTGTGGTCGACGCCGGTCAACGAGACCTACAGCTTCGCGGGCAAGCATCACCGGCTGACGGATGCCCCGGCCCTGCCGAAGCCGGTGCAGGCCCGGGTTCCCGTCATCGTGGGCGGCGGCGGGCCGAAGCGCACGCCGGAGCTCGCCGCGCGGTTCGCGACCGAGTTCAACATCGGGTTCCGGTCCGAGGCGGAGTCGGCGGAGAAGTTCGCCGGCGTGCGGGCGGCGTGCGAGCGGGTGGGTCGCGACCCCGACTCGCTGAAGCTGTCTGTGGCGTTGCCCACGCTGGCCGGGGCATCCGTCTCCGAACTCGACCGGCGCGCCGAGAACCTCGGCCGCACCGTCGACGAACTGCGCGGCGACGTGAACATCGTCGGCAGCCGCGACGACATCGTCGCGAAGGTCGAGCGGCTGGTCGCGATCGGCGCGCAGCGCGTCTATTTCCAGCTCATGGATCTGCGGGACGTCTCGCACGTCGAGTACCTGGGCGAGGTGCTCCCCCACCTGCCGCGCTGACGGCTCAGCCCGAGGCCGTGGCCCAGAGCGGGGCCAGGGAGACCGCCCCTGCGATGAGGACCGCGGTGGCTCCGAGTGCGACGATGTCGATGAGGGGCAGCGCGCGGGCGCTGATCCGCCGGACCACGACACCGAGCAGCACGACGGCCGCACCGGCGGCGCACATGACCAGCAGCCAACCGACGAGCCATGCGAACACGGCGGCGCCCTCGTTCGCGTCCAGCGCGGCCGGCGTCCCGGCGTTCTGCACCCAGAGGGCGTGGTGGAGCCACAGCGAGAGCAGGCCGCCCGCTGCCGATGCGAGGGCGACGGCTCCTGCTGTCGTCAGCCGGTCACGCGGCGTCACCTCATCCACACGGGAACCTTAGCGGTGCGCCCTCGGCGGTGTCGACCGCCATTCCGCTCCCGGGTCCACCACGTGACGACATCGAGATTCGCTGTTCACTTCCCGGTCGTTCCGCCGGCGGCTCATCGCCGCTAGCGTGCAGGCAGGAGGTGCGATGCGCAAGCCGCTCTTGCCCGCGCTGATCGCGGGTGCGGTCGGGTTCGTCGCCGTGTCCGCGCCCGCGGCGATCGTCTCGTGGACCGTGCCGCCGCCGTCGAGCTCGCCCGCGTTTCCCACGGAGGTCGCGACCTACTCGTGGTTCGTCGCGCACGGCGACCTCGGCACGCCGGCGACGATGATCTACCAGAACGGCATCGGGGTCGAGTTCATGGACTCCCCGCAGGCGGTCGCTCTCGGCGTGGACGGCAGCACGTACCGCCGCATCGGGGCCGCAGAGCAGCGTTCGACGCCGACCGATCAGGGCGACCCGGCCGCCATGGTGCTGTCGGCCGACGGCACGTTCGCGGTCATCGCGGGTGCGAACGGCCACGGCGACGTCCTCGTCCGCTCCCTGGTCGACGGCACCGACCGCGAGGTGCCGATCGGAGCCGGGCGCAGTGTGGTGCCGTTGAGCATCGCCTCCGACGGCGATCACGTCCTCGTCCTCCTCGCCGACAGCGAGATGAGCAGCTACACCGACCCTCCGTTCAGCGGCACGCTCGCGATGCTCGAGCTGTCGACCGGCGACCTGCTCGAGTACTCGGTGCAGGGAGTGACGTCGGCGGCACTGTCTCCCGATGGATCTCGCATCGCCGCGCAGACATCGCAGGGCGCCGTGATGATGGATGCCTCGGGGCGCAGCATCCGTGAACTCCCCGCGGAACTGAGGGGGCAGGCGTTCGGCGACGACGCGTGGTCCCCGGGCGGCACGCGCCTCATGACGCTCGCCCACGACCCGGTGTGGGTGGAGAAGCCCACGGGTAGGACGCTGACCAGCGCCGCGACGCTGCTGGTCTCCGACGTGTCGGCCGGCACGACGACGAAACTCGCGCTCACGGGCGTCGAATATGCGGCGGCCCTGGGCTGGCGTGACGACGACACGATCGTGCTGCAGGCCTACGCCGACGACAACAGCTCCGAGTTCCGGTGGGTCGACGCCGGCACGGGCGCCACGCAGAGCTTCTCGACCTACGAATCGGGGTTCACCGCGGCATCGATCGGCTCCGCCGACCTCGCGAGGGATCTGATCAGCGAGTGGGCGATCGAGGACAGGGCCGTGAACCAGGGGTGGACCTTGGGGATCATCGGCGGCATCGCGGTCGGCGGCGCCGCGGGGCTCATCGTGTGGGCGGTGACACGCCGCCGCTCGAGCTGAGCGCTCGGGGCCGCTTCTCAGGCGCCGCTGCGCGGCGGCTTGTCGAGTCCGTGCCGGCCGGGGCGATCCGCTTCGGCAGCGGTTTCGGGGCTGACAGCGGAGGCGTCTGCCGGCTCACCGGAGGTGGGATAGTGCGGCTCGTCGATCTCGACCGCCTTGTCGCGCTCCTCGAGCGGAGGCAGGTGGTCGAGGGGCTGCTTGATGTCGTCGGGGTGATGGCTCATACGGCCAGCCTGCGTCGAGGCGCCGGCAGCGGCGAGGAGGTTGCGAGGCGCGGAGCGGTGTGATCCGGCGCGGTGATGAGGCTCGACGCGTGAAGTGCGACCACGTAGGCCCCGACTGCGGCGGCGCCGGCGATGACTTCGCCCGTGTCGACGACGCTCCACGTCGCGTCGGGCCGATAGCAGACGGCGAAGTCTTCGCCGCTGCCCATCAGAGCGAAGTAGCGGTCCATGGTGCGCCGGGACTGGTCGATCGACATCGCACGCCTCCGAGGGGCGGGCCGCGTGACCCGTTCCCCTGCTGTGCTCAGCTTCGCAGTCCTGGATCCGCATCGGTAGGCGTCCGATGCGGAGTCCTCACACTGGCAGCCGGTAGGACGGCAGTCCCCGCCGGCGGATGAGCCACTCGGCGAACACGAGGTTCGGGAGCCAGCACAGGAACGGCACGGCGGCGTACGCGTTCGCGAAGGCGGAGTCGAACTCCCACGGCTGCCCGAGCACCAGCGGCGCCATGAGCAGCAGCGGCAGCCAGATGCGCAGCATCACGCCGGAGTAGGTCAGCGCGTAGTTGCGGATCATCCACGCCTGGTGACTCGGCACATCGTGACGACGGATCGCGCGGTACGCCCGCCAGCCCGTGACGAGCCACAGCACGGCGAGCGCACCGAAGCCGAAGAAGCCGACGTACCCGGCGGGACTCGACGGCGCGATGATCAGGCCGCCGACGGCGCCGATCGCCACCGCGAGCAGGTACACACGCCCGATCCAGCGGTGCACGCGCGGCGCACGGGTGCGCAGCCCGCGCCAGAACTGGAGCGGTCCGGCGATCAGCGCGGTGGCACCGCCGACGATGTGGACGTACAGCGCGCCCTGCACGAACGGGTGGACCGCGGCGTAGGTCGGCGCGAGCCCGACGTCCTGCCCGGCGAGCTCGGCGAGGGAGGCGGTGAAGTACGGCACAGCCGAGTACGCGACGATCGCGAGCGCCGTCAGCAGGACGAACGTCCAGCCGATGCGGGAGCGGATGCCGCCCGGCCGTGCGACGGCGGGAGCGGTCCGGACGGGTTCGATGAGGCGGGTCACGAGCGACACGCTAGGCCCGCGCGCACACCGCCCAGCAGGGTGCTGTCCCCCGGATCGGAGGAGGTTGTCCCCCTAGCACGACCGTACTCACCTGGTCGAAATCATTGCCAGATTCGAAGATTTGTACTATACTTTTGCCATGACCGAGATGCCTCCTTCGCACGAGAGCGAGGCTGATTCATGGGCTCATCCCGCCACCGACGAGTTCCTGCCGCCGGTGCCCGACGTGGTGGATCTGGTGCTCGAGACGGCGACGATGATGTCGGTGTTCGCGGCCCAACGGCTGATCCGGATCGACGCGATGCGCCGCGAACTGCTGCACGAGACCACGGGCCGCGGCGACGGAGTGCGCGACATCGTCGAGCGGTCGATCCGGCTCGAACTCGCCGCGGCGATGCGGGTGACCGAGTACACCGCCGGGCGTCTGATCGCACAGGCCGAGGCGATGGTCGAGCGCTATGCGCCGGCACTCGATGCGCTGGGCGCGGGCCGCATCACCGAGAAGCACGCCGAGATCATCGCCGACCTGCTCGACGAAGCGCCGGCCGAGCTTCGCGCGGACCTTCTGGAGCGCGCCGTGCCATTGGCCGAGTCCGAGCCGGTGGGCACCTTCCGGCGGGCGCTGCGTCACATGATCGAGACGGCCCGCGCCACGACCTTGGAAGAACGGCACCGGCGAGCACTCCGAGCACGACGCGTCACCGTCGAATCCGGCGAGGACGCCATGGCCGCGCTGTGGATCCACGGGCCCGTGGTCGAGATCCACGCCATCCACGGCCGGCTCACGCAGATGGCGAAGGCGATGCGGAATGCACCCGGCGAGACGCGCACCCTCGACCAGCTGCGCGCCGACATCGCGGCCGACCTGCTCATCGACGGCACCACCGACCACCTCCCCGCGGCGGCGTCGGGCATCCGGGCGCAGGCCGTCGTGACCGTCCCCGCGCTCGCGCTCCTCGACGACGAGTACGCGAACGCCGGCGACCCGCCCGTGGTCGAGGGCATCGGCCCCATCCCGCTGTCGAAGGCGCGCGAGCTGTGCGGCGGCGACGCCCGGTGGATGCGGGTGCTCACCCACCCCGAGACCGGCATGGTGCTCTCCGTCGGACGCGACAGCTACCCGGCACCCGCCGCTCTGCAGCGGCTGGTCAGATGGCGAGCAGACCGATGTATGGGCCCCGGCTGCTCCATGCCGGCGTCACGGTGTGAGATCGATCATCAGATCCGCTGGGCCGACGGCGGCGAGACCTGCCTCGACAACGCGCTGCCCTTCTGCAAGGGGCACCACATCGTCAAAGACAACACCGACTGGCAGGTCGAGCAGATCGACGGCTCCGGCGGCGCCGTCGCGTGGACCTCACCGACCGGACGACGCTACGTCGTCAGACCCGAACGCAAGGTCCCCACGTTCACGGTGTCACCGTCACGCGTTCGCGGCCCCGTCTTCCCCGCGGGGGCCGACGCACCCTTCTGAGTACAACAGAAGGCTCAACGCCGCGCGTCGAAGAAGCTTCTGAGGAGAGCGGATGCCTCGGCCTCGCGCACGCCCGCGACGACCTCGGCCCGATAGGGCAGGCGACGGTCGCGCACGACGTCGTACACCGACCCCGCGGCGCCGGCCTTCTCGTCCCACGCACCGAACACGAGCCGCGAGATCCGCGACTGCAGCACGGCGCCCGCGCACATCACACACGGCTCGAGCGTCACGACCAGCGTGCAGCCTTCGAGGTTCCATCCGCCCCGGGCGGCGGCGGCCGCACGCAACGCGACCACCTCGGCGTGCGCGGTCGGATCGTGTTCGACCTCGCGCAGGTTGCGGCCCTCGCCGATGACCGTGCCCGCAGCATCCGTCACCACTGCTCCGACCGGGACGTCGCCCGCCTCGCCCGCGGCCGCGGCGAGCGCGAGGGCGCGGTCCATGGCGGCGAGGTCGGCGGGAGCGGGAAGCACAGCACGAGCGTAGCCGTCCGCGCAGAACTCGCCCCGGGCTCCGGCACCGCGACGCACTAACCTGTCTTTATGCGCCTGCACGTCGCCGACCACCCGCTCATCACCCACAAGCTCACGGTGCTGCGCGACCAGCGCACCCCGTCGCCGGTGTTCCGCCAGCTCACCGAGGAACTCGTGACGCTGCTCGCCTACGAGGCGACCCGCAACGTCCGCGTGGCGCCCATCGAGATCCAGACCCCCGTCACGACGACGACCGGCGTCCGCATCGACGAGCCGCGTCCGCTCGTCGTGCCGATCCTCCGTGCCGGTCTCGGCATGCTCGAGGGCATGGTCAAGCTCATCCCGACCGCCGAGGTCGGCTTCCTCGGCATGGTGCGCGACCACGAGACGCTCGAGCCGTCGACCTACGCCGAGCGCCTCCCCGACGACCTCAGCGACCGCCAGTGCTTCGTGCTCGACCCGATGCTCGCCACCGGCGGCTCGCTGGGCGCAGCGATCGAGTTCCTCTTCAACCGGGGCGCGCAGGACGTCACCGCGATCTGCATCCTCGGCGCACCCGAGGGTGTCGCCGCGATCGAGAAGCAGGTCGCCGGCCGCGACGTCACTCTCGTGCTGGGCGCGCTCGACGAGCGTCTCAACGAGCTCGGCTACATCGTGCCGGGTCTCGGCGACGCCGGCGACAGGCTGTACGGCACGGTCTGAGACCCGACCTCGGCCGTCGTCGCACGGCGTCCGAGGACAGCGATCGGCGTGAACGGGCGTCCGTTGAACCGCGTCGCGGTGACCGTCGTGTACGCGCCCATCGTCGGGCTCACGAGCAGGTCGCCGACCTGCAGTTCGGGCAGCAGCACCTCGCGCGCGATCACGTCCGACGAATCGCAGGTCGGACCCGCGAGGGTCGCCCACCGGTAGGTCGAGGCATCCGTCGTCCTCCGCAGGTCGCGCTCGGCGAACACGAGCGGGTGCACATCCTCGGTGAGCACGTTCGAGTACGAGCCGTAGAGGCCGTCGTCGAGGTAGTACCAGCGGCCGTCGCCGCGCTCGGCGATGCCCATCACGCTCGTGACCAGCGTCATCGCGTCGGCGACCATCACGCGGCCGGGCTCGGCGATGATGTCGAGCCGCCGCGCGTGGGGCTCGAGCACGGGGCGCAGCACCCGGGCGACGTCTTCGATGGCCGCCGATTCGGAGTCGTACGACGCCGGGAAGCCTCCCCCGATGTCGAGCGTGTCGAACTGCACGTTGAGGCGACGCTCGAGGATGCCCATGAGCTCGAGCGTGTCGCCGGCCGCGGCCGCGAACCGCGCGGGATCGTCGAGCTGACTGCCCACGTGATAGCTGAAGCCGGCCACCGTGATGCCGGCGGCGAGCGCCTGCTCGACGAGGTGAGCGGCCTCGAACGGGCCGACGCCGAACTTGCTCGACAGGTCGCTCTTCGCGTGCGCGCTGCGGTACGCGAGCCGCACCAGTAAGCGGGTGTCGGCGGGCGCCCCGCGGAACTTGTCGATCTCGACCTCGTTGTCGACGACGAAGGTGCGCACCCCCGCAGCCAGCGCCTCGGCGATCTCGGCCGGCTTCTTGATCGGATGGGTGTGGATGATCCGGGATGCGGCGACCCCGCGCCGCGTCAGCATCGCGAGCTCCTCGCCGGTCGCGACGTCGAACCCTGAGCCCGCGTCGTCGAGCACGTCGAGCACCGCATCATGGGCGAGCGCCTTGACCGCGTAGTGGAACCCCACGAAGGGCAGCGCGTGACGCAGGTGCCGGTACTGGCGGCTCACACGTTCCGGGTCCAGAAGCAGCAGCGGCGTGCCGTGCAGCGCGAGAGCCGCGCGGGCCGCCACGGACGACAAGAGAGCGGATGCCTCGGCCCGCCGCCTGCTCTCCAGCGCCCGGGTCGTGCGGGGTTCACGTCGCAGGGTTGCGAGGTTCATGATGCCGTCTCCTGCGGGCGCGCCGGGCGGCGCGCGTCGCGCAGACCGGTCCGGGCGGTGACCGTGAACGCGCCGGCGGCGACCGCGTAGAACACGACGTCGGCGACGACCTTGCCGGCGAGCATGCCCCACACCGGGTCGGGGATCAGCCAGACGCCGAGCATGAGCGCCGCAGGGCGCACCAGGAACGTGTCGAGCAGCTCGGCAGCGCCGAACTCCGCGACCAGCAGCACCGCCGTGCGTCCGACCGCGCGGCGCCGGGTCCCGGAGGCGGCTGCCTGCTCGATGTAGATCGTGACCGCGAGCACGGCGTAGAAGCCGATGATCTCGCCGACGAGTGCCGCAACGGCGATGAGCGGCGCGGCGTCGGTCCACAGGGTCGCACTGAGGCCGCCGACCACCAGCGCGGCGGTTCCGGCGATCTCGGCAGGCAGGTACCGGACGATCCAGAAGACGATCCCGCGGCGCCGGGGCGCAGCATCCGGAGTCTTCTGCTCTTCGCGATCCGGCGTGCTCGCGATCGTCGCGGACAGCGGGTCGATCGTGGTCATGTCGTCCCCCTCCGTGTGTCAGAGGAGGAAGCGGCGGACGTGATACCCGCACATACTGCGGCGCGGCATCCGCCCCTCGCCGAACGGATACCGCGCCTCTGCGCTTTTTACGACGCCTGGCAAGATTACGTGGCGAGAATTTTTCGCCCAAAGGGGTTGACTTTGCCCGTGGTGGCCGTCTAGCGAGTGCCGCGCCTCAGTCGCCGAGCGGGGGCTCCTGCGGGTTGCGACGGCCCGTCTCGCGCTCCCAGAACTCCAGCTGCTGGGTCAGCGCCTTCGCGAGTTCGAACACCTGGTCCGGGGGAATGCGGATGCGGCTCACGACCCGGGCCGGGACGACCGTCTGACGCTGCCCGGTCTCGGCGTCGACCTGTTCGCGCGGCGGCTGCGCGAGGGTGAGGAAGTCCATCACGAACACCGTCGGCGTGTGCCACACGTTGGCGAAATCGGCGTAATTGCCGCCGATGAGCTCGGGCGGAAGGTCGATCTCGAACTGCTGCGAGGCGTCGTCTGCCATGCGGGCTCCTGTTCGGGCGGGTGTCTTGTCCCTGACCGGTGCGAGACGCTCGGGGGCTGTGGTGTGCGACGTGTTCGACTGTGTGCGCGAGTCTACGCGGGCCTCAGCCGCGACCGACGAGTCGCGCGAAACCGCTCAGTCGCGCCACGCCCTCGGGTGTGTACGGCAGGTCGTCGAGCAGGCCCGGCGAGTACACGACGTACGCCGTGTGCATAGCGCGGGATATCGCGACGTTGAGCCGGTTGCGCAGCAGCAGGAACTCGAGTCCGCGCGGCGCGTCGCGCCCGCTCGACGCGGCGAGCGACACGATCGCGACGGCGGCCTCCTTGCCCTGGAATTTGTCGACCGTGCCGACCGGCACATCGGGGAACCCCGCCGCCGCGAGCGCCGCCTCAACGGCGACCTGCTGCGCGTTGTACGGCGTCACAACGATGAGGTCGCGCTGCTCGAGCGGGCGGGGCGCGAGCGAAGTCGAGGAGCCGTCGATGTCGTCCGTCGTGACGTCGGTCCACTCGCGTCCGATGAGGTCGCCGACGAGGCGCGCGACCTCGGCCGCCTCCTCGAGGGACTGCGTGGCGTTGCCGTGGTGGCGCAGCGCGATCGGCACGAGACCGGCGGGGACGCCCTCGATGCGGCGCAGCGCCGTCGAGGAGTGGGCCTCGAGCTCGCCGCGGTACGACAGGGTCGACACGGGTGCAGCGACCTCCGGCCGCATGCGCCGCGTCTCGGCGAGGAAGTAGCCGTACTCGTGCGGGATGACGTCGGCGCCGTCCATGACCCAGCCGAGTGCCGACGTGTCGACGGGGGCGGGGTGCGTTCCCTGGCTCACCTGCGGCAGCTGCTGCGGATCGCCGAGCAGCAGCAGCCGGGGTGCGGCGAGCGAGACCGCGATCGTCGAGGCGAGCGAGAACTGGCCCGCCTCGTCGACGACGAGGAGGTCGAGGCTGCCGCGCGGCACGCGGCCCTCATGACTGAAGTCCCAGGCCGTGCCGCCGATCACATAACCGGATGCCTCGTGCTCGGCCGTGAACGCGGCCACGCCGTTCTTGGGCAGCACGGTGAACGAGTGGTCGGCCGCGGCGTCCTTCGGGGCCTTGCCCACCTGGACCGCCGGCACTCCCGCCGCGATCACGCGGTCGAGCAGGTGCTCGACGGTCGCATGCCCCTGCGCGACGACGCCGACGTTGTACCCGTGGTCGCGCACGAGCCGGGCGATCACGTGCGAGCCGACGTAGGTCTTGCCGGTGCCGGGAGGACCCTGCACGGCGAGGTAGCTGCGGTCGAGGTCGCGCACAGCCCGCGCGATCGCGTCGACGTTGTCGTTGCCCGCGGCAGGCAGCGGCCCGGTGAGGGTGCGGGGCGCGCGGCGGCACAGGATGTCGGTGGCCGGGTCGGCCGGAAGCTCCGGCGCGGCCGCGATCACGGTGTCGGCCCACGCGTCGATCGCCTTCTGCTGGTTGCCTGCGGCGGGCGGCGCCTGCGGAGTGAGCGCGAGTGGCAGCTCGCTCCACGTGACGCCGTCGACCGCCGTCTCTTCGATCACGGCACCGTCGTCGAGCACCTCGACGACGGTGACCGAGCGGTACGCATGGATCCAGCGCGGCGACGCCTCGAACGGGAACGGCGCCGGCAGCTCGTACAGCGCGAACGGGTTCGATCCCTCGCTGATCCGCGTGCCGGGAGCGAGATCCCCGCGCAGCTCGACGATGCGCCGCTCGCCGCCCTTGCCGCTCTCGAGGAAGTGCCAGTCCTCGCGCACGACGCTGCGCGCAGGGTCGATCGCGACCACGTCGCGCGTCTCGTCCCACAGCGACACGGGTTCGCGCAGGCGCAGGAAGTGCGTGGCCCAGAACGACTTCGCCTCGCGTGGGTAGTAGTCGATCGCGGCCGCGCCGAGGCGCAGCGAGCGCGCCTCGACAGAGTCGTCGGGGTGGTCGAGCGCCAGCGCGTCGAGGACAGTCGCGCGCACCGACGGCTCGTACGCCCGCTCGTCGGGCTCGGGATTCGGCGAGGGCACGAGCTGCGCCTCGCGCGCACGGTCGACGAGCCAGTCGCGCAGCCGCAGGGTCGAGACGCAGTCGTACCGGTTGTAGTCGGCGAGGTCGTCGAGGACGACGGATGCCTCGACCACCGCCCCGTCGGCCTGCAGCGCCCGCGCCTCGACGTAGCGGACGATCGAGTCGTCGCCCTTCTGCACGTCGCTCGTGCGCACCTCGTCACCCATGTAGAGCGGCTCGAGCTTCTTGATCGAGTACGAGCGGGAGCCGACCCGCAGGGCGCGGCGCACGATCGGGTACAGGTCGACGAACACACCGTCGCGCAGGAGGCGATCGACGTCTGCCTCGCGCACGCCGTGACGAGCGGCCATGGCGAGCAGGTGCGTCGGCTCGTACGGCGCGTAGTGGTAGATGTGCATGCCGGGGAACTGCTGGCGACGCAGGTTCACGATGTCGAGGAAGGCCTCGAGCGCCCGTTTCTCGTCGGCGAACGAGTGCGCCCACAGCGCCGTGTACTGCTCGCGCGTGTCGACCCAGCCGAAGAGGTAGTCGATCCCCCACTGCGTCGGCTCGCCGGGTGCTGGCGGCTCGGTGTGCAGCGGGTCGCCCTCGAAGTCGAAGAACAGGTCGCCGTGATCGGGCCGGGGCAGCGCGCCGAGCGCCTTGGGCGCGACGACCTCGAACACGGGGATGGGCGGCGCCGGCGCGACGGCAGGCGCCTCGAGCACCGCGGCGACCGCGCCACCGGCGCCCACGACCTCATGCGGCACCGGCACGGGCTTCGGCGCGATCAGCGGCGGCGTGCCCGCCGGGCTCTCGAGCTGCAGACGCGCCTGCGTGCGCAGCGACGCGAAGACCTCGGGGTTCATGCCCACCGGCCCGTTCGGGGCCGCAGCGAGCTGCTCGATCGTCTCGATGCCCGCGGCACGCAGCCGCTCGCGCTGCACCGGCCGCATTCCCGCGACGAGGAGCAGATCACGGGATGCCACGACCTCGGCGTCGCACGTCGCGCAGCGCCCGCACGCCACGACGCCGAGCTCGCCGCGCGGGTCACCCCAGGCGATCGGGTCTCCGGCCGCGCCGAGGTCGAGGCGGCGATCGGCGATGAGCGCGGCGAGCCGCTCGCGACGCAGCGAGAAGACCGGAAGCAGGTCGTCGACCTCGTGCTCGCTGACGCTGCCGTCGCCGAGCAGCAGCTGAACACGATCCGAGCGCGGAACCCCCAGACGATCGAGCTGGTCGACATATGCCGCGAGCTGCATGAGCGCGGTGACGCGGGCATGACGGGCGAGCTTCGTGTCCTGCACGAGCCAGCGTCCGGCTTCGTCCCGCACGAGGAAGTCCGCGAACCCGACGAACGAGTCCGTCGAGAACGCCGCCTGATACACGACCTCGGCGTCCGACGCGAGCGCCGCGTTCGTCTGGGCGACCGCATCGGCGAGGGCCGCAGCATCCGACGATCGCGTCTCGGGGATCTCGACGACCCGGTCGCCGAACCGCTCGATGTAGCCGGCCAGCACGCGGAGCTCGTGCACCGTGCCGAGACGCCCGGCGCGCTCGAGGGTGAGGTCTTCGGGGTCTTCAACGGCGATCACGCGCCCCAGCCGCGCATCGATTCCGCGCAGCCACGCGAACTCGCACTCCGCCGCGGTCTTGAGATCGCTCGCGCTCCAGACGATCCGGCCTTCGTCCTCGATGTATCGCATGCCCCGCCTTCCTCCCCATGACGATAGCCGCGGCCACCGACACCTCCGCCCCGCGCGGCCACCTGCCAGACTTGACCCCATGAGCCTGCCCTTCGACAGCGCGTACCGGCACGGGTTCGCCCGGGTCGCGGCGTGCACGATCCCGGTCGAGATCGCCGACCCCGCTGCCAACGCCGCCGCCGTGCTCGAGGCGGCACGCGTGTGCGACGCCGACGCGGTCGCCGTCGCGGTCTTCCCGGAGCTGTGCCTCACCGGCTATGCGATCGACGACCTCGTCATGCAGGACCCGGTGCTCGACGCCGTCGTGGCCGCGATCGAGCAGCTGGTCGAGGCATCCGTCGATCTCCTCCCGGTGCTCGTCGTCGGCGCGCCGCTGCGCCACCGCAACCGCCTCTATAACTGCGCGGTCGTGATCCACCGCGGCGAGCTGCTCGGCGTCGCGCCGAAGTCGTACCTGCCGACCTATCGCGAGTTCTACGAGCGCCGCTGGTACGCGCCGGGCGACGACCAGTCCGCGCAGGACATCCGCGTCGGCGAACTCGAGGCGCCCTTCGGGCCCGACCTGCTGTTCGAGGCGCTCGACATCCCGGGTCTCGTCGTGCACGCCGAGGTGTGCGAGGACGTCTGGGTGCCGATCCCGCCCTCGTCGCGGGCGGCCCTCGCCGGCGCGACCGTGCTGCTCAACCTCAGCGGCAGCCCCATCACGATCGCGCGCGCCGAGGACCGCAAAGACCTCGTGCAGTCCCAGTCGCTGCGCTGCCTCGCCGCCTATGCCTACGCCGCGGCGGGAGCGGGCGAATCCACGAACGACCTCTCGTGGGACGGCCAGACCATGATCTACGAGGGCGGCAACCTGCTCGCCGAGACCGAGCGCTTCCCCGACGGTCCGCGTCGCTCGATCGCCGACGTCGACCTCGACCGCCTCCGCCAGGACCGCCTGCGCCAGGGCACCTTCGACGACAACCGAAGGGCGACGGGAGCGGATGCCTCGTTCCGCACCGTGCACTTCCGGCTCGACCCGCCGCGGGCCGATGTGGGGCTGCGCCGCACGCTCGACCGGTTCCCGTTCGTGCCCGACGACCCCGCCCGCCTCGCGCAGGACTGCTACGAGGCGTTCAACATCCAGGTGTCGGGGCTCGTGCAGCGCATGCGCGCGATCGGCGGGCCGAAGCCCGTGATCGGTGTGAGCGGGGGCCTCGACTCGACCCACGCGCTGCTCGTCGTCGCACGGGCGATGGACCTCATGGGCCGCCCGCGCAGCGACATCCTCGCGTACACGATGCCCGGCTTCGCCACGAGCGAGCACACCAAGTCGAACGCGATCGCCCTGGCCGAATCGGTCGGCGCCTCGATCGAGACGATCGACATCCGGCCGCTCGCGATCGAGATGCTCGAGCGCCTCGGCCACCCGTTCGCCGACGGCGAGCCCGTGCACGACATCACCTTCGAGAACGTGCAGGCGGGCCTGCGCACCGACTACCTCTTCCGCCTGGCCAACCACCACGGCGGCATGGTCATCGGTACCTCGGACCTGTCGGAGCTCGCGCTCGGCTGGGCGACGTACGGGGTCGGCGACCACATGAGCCACTACGCCGTCAACGCCGGCGTGCCGAAGACCCTCATCCAGCACGTGATCCGGTGGGTGATCTCGCATCGCGAGGGCGTCGACGAGCGTGAGGCCGAGGTGCTGCAGTCGGTGCTCGACACCGAGATCTCGCCCGAGCTCGTGCCCATGGGCCAGGACGGCAAGATGCAGTCCACCGAGGACCGCATCGGCCCTTACGCGCTGCACGACTTCGCGCTGTTCCACATCCTCCGGTACGGCTTCCGCCCGTCGAAGATCGCGTACCTCGCGGCGCACGCGTGGGGCGACACGGCGGCCGGCGCGTGGCCTCCCGGCTTCCCCGAGGAGGACCGCTACGCCTACGACCTCCCGACGGTCGCGAAGTGGCTGCAGGTGTTCTTGAAGCGCTACTTCGCGTTCGCCCAGTTCAAGCGCTCCGCGATCCCCAACGGCCCGAAGGTCTCGCCCGCCGGCTCGCTGTCACCGCGCGGTGACTGGCGCGCACCGTCCGACGGCAACGCGCGGGTGTGGCTCGCCGAACTGAAGGCCGCCCTCCCCGATCTCGTGAAGGACTGAGGGGACGTTCCGTCAGGCCGGCGCCTGCGCGTACGCCAGCGTGATGATCCAGCTGTCGCGGGAGAGATCCGCGAGCTGGTAGAAGACCTTACGGTCGGGGATCCAGCCCTTGGTCAGCGGGCTGTCGAGGCGCACGTGATCGGCGGCGACGCGGGCGCCGCGGCCGTCGGCGTCGCGCACGGCCTGCACGCGGGTCCAGTGGGCGATGAGCTTGCCGAGGTCGTTCTCGTCGAACAGGTGCGAGTGCCGCTTCATGAGGTGCAGCTCGGCGTCGTCGGGGTGCGCGTCGCGCAGGTCGATGCCGAGCGACACGTCGGGGTCGCACACGGCGACGACGGTGGCCGCACGGAACGTCGTGTTGCGGATCTTCAGCGGCAGCTCGGCGCCGCCGACCTCCGCGATCAGCTGGGTGTGGAAGCCGAACGTCCGAGGGGCCTCACGCTCGACGCGCACGTCCTTCGGATCGACGCCGAGCTTCGTGGCGACGATCTCCTTCGCGAGCACGCGCTTGCGGTCGTGGTCCGAGAGCTTGGGGTCCCAGCCGAGTCGCGCCGTGATCCCCGCCGGAGTCTCGAGAAGCACCGATTGCATGATCCACCTCATTCTCCGCGGCCCGTCCGCACCTCCATCCTGTCGCGGCGACGGGCGGTGAGGAAGTCCGCCACGCCAGGGTCCGTCAACCCCCTCCCGGGCCGCCGGGGCGATGCAAGGATGGACCCCATGGCGAGGCGCGCGACGGTGATCGGCAGCGGACCCAACGGGCTGTCGGCGGCGGTCGCGCTCGCCCGCGCAGGGTACGAGGTGCGGGTGCTCGAAGCCGCCTCGACCATCGGCGGCGGAGTCCGCACGTCGCCGCTCACCCTCCCGGGCTTCCGGCACGATGTCTGCTCGGCGGTGCAGCCCGCCGCCCTGTCGTCGCCGTTCTTCCGCGCCTTCGGCATCCACGACCGCGTCGGCTGGATCCACCCGCTCGCGTCCTACGCGCAGCCGCTCGACGACGGCCGTGCCGCGATCGCGTGGCGCGACATCGAACGCACGGCCGACGCGCTCGGCCCCGACGGGCGCGCGTGGCGCGGCGTGCTGCGCCCGCTCAGCCGCCACCTCGGCGGCGTGGTCGACTTCACCGGAGCGCAGCTGCTGCGGTGGCCGAAGCATCCCATCACCACCGTCCGGTTCGGGCTGCGCGCGCTGCAGCTCGGCACGCCGCTGGGCCGCGGCACGTTCCGCACCGAGGAGGCCAACGCACTGCTCGCCGGCGTGTTCGCGCACGCGAACACCTCGTTGCCGTCGCTCGGCGCCGCCGCCTCGGGGCTGTTCCTCGCGGCGCACGCCCACTCCGCCGACGGCTGGGCCTTCCCCCGCGGCGGCGCGCAGAGCATCGCCGATGCGCTCGCCGCCGACCTCCATGCCCACGGCGGCGTCGTCGAGACGGGCAGGCGGATCGACACGCTCGAGGGGCTCGAATGGGGCGATCCGGATGCCGGGGACCTCCTGCTGCTCGACACCACACCGCGCCTCCTCCTCACGCACCCCGGTCTCCCCGCCCGCTACGCCCGGGCGGTCCGTCGCTACCGCTACGGCCCCGCCGCCGCGAAGGTCGACTTCGCCCTCGACGGACCGGTCCCGTGGGCGCACCCCGACGTCGCCCTCGCCCCCACCGTGCACCTCGGCGGCACGCGGGAGGAGATCGAGGCCAGCGAGAACGCGGTCGCGCAGGGCCGCGTGACCGAGCGCCCGTACGTGCTCGCCGTGCAGCCGAGCGTGCTCGACGGCACGCGCGCCCCCGCCGGCAAGCAGGTGCTGTGGGCGTACATCCACGTGCCCGCGGGCTCGACGTTCGACCCGACGGAGGCCGTAGTGCGGCAGGTCGAGCGCTTCGCGCCGGGCTTCCGGCATCGCATCATGGCGAGCCACGCGATGACCGCCGCCCAGCGCGCGGCCTACAACCCGGCCGACATCGGCGGCGACATCCTCGGTGGCGCCTTCACCTTCGCGCAGGCGTTGCGGCGACCCGTCGTCTCCCCGACGCCGTGGCGCACCCCGCTGCGCGGCGTCTACCTCGCGTCGGCGTCGACGCCACCGGGCCCCGGCGTCACGGGCATGCCCGGCTGGTACGCCGCACGGCAGGCGCTGCACGACGGTGGCCGGCGCCACGAGCTCGGAGACCTCTTCGGAGCGTGACCCCATGGAGGGCTTCGCCGCGGTCGACTTCGAGTTCGCTCGTCAGGTGCTGCAGCGGGGCGTCGCGGCGCTGTTCGTCGTCGCGTTCGTCTCGTCGCTGAACCAATTCCGTCCGCTCCTCGGCGAGCACGGCCTCCTTCCCGCGCCGGAGCTCCTCGAGTGGGTGCGCACCTCGAAACGAGGGGCACGGATGCTGCGCCCCACCCTGTTCCGCTATACCCGGTACACCGACCGGCGCCTCGTCGCCCTGTGCGGGTCCGGCATCGTGATCGCCGCGGCGCTGGTCTCCGGCATCCCGCAGCTCGGTCCGCCGTGGGTGCCGATGCTGTGCTTCCTCGCCCTGTGGCTCGGCTACATGTCGATCACGTCGATCGGGCAGACCTTCTACGGCTTCGGCTGGGAGATGCTGCTGCTCGAGGCCGGCTTCCTCGCCGCGTTCCTGGGTTCGGACGACCAGCCGCCGCCGGTCGTCGTGATCGTGCTGTTCTGGTGGCTGGTGTTCCGGCTCGAGTTCGGCGCGGGCATGATCAAGATCCGCGGCGGTCGCGAGTGGCGCGACCTCACCGCGCTCACCTACCACCACGAGACGCAGCCGATGCCGGGGCCGCTCAGCCGGCAGGCGCACCTCCTCCCCCGCTGGTTCCACAAGGGCGAGGTGCTCGGCAACCATTTCGCGCAGCTCGTCGTACCGTGGTTCCTGTTCGCGCCGATCGTCGGGCTGTTCCTGCCGGGACCGGTGCCCGCGATCGTCGGGGCGGTCGCCGCCACGATCGTGATCGCGACACAGGCGTGGCTCGTCCTCACGGGCAACTTCGCGTGGCTCAACTGGATGACCATCGTGCTCGCCTTCTCGGCGATCGGGGTGCCGGGGTTCGGCGCAGAGCACCGGGCCGCAGCATCCGTTCCACCCGGCGTGATCGACGGGATCCCGCTGTACTGGCTCGTCATCACGTGCGCGGTCGGCGTGCTGTACCTCGTGCTCAGCTGGCGGCCGCTGCAGAACCTCTTCGCCCAGCGGCAGCTCATGAACGCCTCGTTCAACCGATGGCAGCTCGCCAACGCGTACGGCGCGTTCGGCACGGTCACGAAGGAGCGCATCGAGATCGTCGTCGAAGGCACGATGGACGACGACCCCGACGCCGCCACGTGGCACGAGTACTCGTTCAAGGGCAAGCCCGGCGACGTGCACCGCCTCCCGCGGCAGTTCGCGCCGTATCACCTGCGCCTGGACTGGCTGATGTGGTTCCTGCCGCTCGGGCGCTCGCTGGACGACTGGTTCACCGCATTCCTGGTGCGGCTTCTGGAAGCGGATGCCGCGACCCTGCGCCTGCTCGCGCACGACCCGTTCGCGGGCGAGAGGCCGCGCTGGGTGCGGGCGGTGTCGTACCGCTACCGCTTCACAACGCGCGCGGAGTTCCGCGAGACGCACGCGCGGTGGGTGCGCGACCGCCCGCGCGAGGTCATGGGACCGGCGTCTCTGCGCCGCTGACGGCCGCCTTGCGGCGCTCGCGCGCGGTGCGGCGCGCGGTCAGGTCGACGATGGCCACGAGGAACGCGAGCGCGAGGAACACCGCGACCGACAGCATCCCGAACGCGTACGCGTCGTGGTACACGACGAGGTCGTCGTGCGTGCCGGACTCGCGGTAGATCGCCGCGTAGAACAGCGACAGGGCGACAGCCGTGCCGACCGCGGCGCCGATGCGCTGGCCGAGCTGGCCGACCGAACCGGCGAGGCCGCCCTGCTTGACCGGGATGTCGCCGAGCGTCAGCGCCTGGTTCGGCGCGATGACGAGTCCACCACCGGCGCCGCCGAGGGTCATGACGGCGGCGGCGATGTACGGCGTCCACACGGGATCGGTGTAGAGCGCCGTGAGCACCAGCCCGCCGACGCACAGCAGCATGCCGGCGAGGCCCCACACCACGACCACGCGGCCGTGGGTGCTGACGAGGTTGCCGCCGATCCACGAGGTGATGGCCGAGGCGAGCGCGAAGCCGATCGACACCATGCCGGCGTACACCGGCGCGAGGCCGAGGCCGAGTTGGAGGAACAGCGTCGTCAGGAGGAACAGAGCCGGCGCTGCGGTGAAGTACGCGGTCTGCAGGAGCGTGCCGTTGCGGTACGACGTGATGCGGAAGAGCCCGAGCGGAATGAGCGGGTTGCGGCCGCGCGCCGCGTACCGGCGCTCCCACGCGATGAACGCGGACGCGAACAGCGCGAACGCGACGAGCAGCCACCAGCGCGCCGGGTTGTCGGTGGGCGCACCCGTCGTGAAGAGGAACGGCCACATGAGCGAGATGACGCTCGCGCCGAACAGCAGCACCCCGACGGGGTCGAGCTGCACCTTGCGCTGCGACCGGGTGCGGGTGTCGGGCAGCAGCCACAGCGCGAGCCCGATCGCGGCGAGGCACAGCGGCACGTTCATCCAGAAGATGAGCCGCCAGCCGTCGGTCGGTCCGCCGAGAGCGATGAGCAGGCCGCCCAGGGTCGGGCCGAAGGCCGTCGCGATGCCGATCGTCGCGCCGAAGAGGCCGAACGCGCGGGCACGCTCCTTGCCCTGGAACAGCTCCTGCGCCATGCCCAGCACCTGGGGCATCTGGATGCCGGCCGCCACGCCCTGCAGCAGCCGTCCGACCAGCAGGATCTCAGCGGTCGGCGCGAGCGCGCAGAGCACGCTCGTGACGGTGTACAGCGACAGCCCCACGATGAAGAGCAGGCGGCGCGAGCGCTGGTCGCCGAGACGCCCCATCGGCACCAGCACGAGTCCGAATGTCAGCACGAAGCCCGACACGATCAGCTGCAGCTGGGTCGAGCTCGCGCCGAGCACCTCGCCGATCGACGGGAGTGCGACATTGACCTTCGTCATGTCGAGGATCGTGATCGCCGCGACCGCGACGCAGACCCAGAAGGCGCGCCACCGGGCACCGTGCGAGAGCGGGATGACCGCGGTCGTGGCCGGCACGGCGCGCGCCGTGCTCGAGGAGGTCTGCGGCATCGGCTGTGGCTCGGTCATCCTGCCCAGGCTAAACCCGTTCCCCGGCGTGCCGGGCGGAAACAGCGCGGGGCGGGACATGATGGAGGGGTGAGACTCCTCGTCGCCGCCCTCGCCTCCGAGCTCGTCGCGTTCCCCGACGACCTCGACGGATTCGACCGGCTCGTCACCGGTCCGGGCAAGCTGCAGGCCACCTACGCGCTCACCCGCGCACTCGACGCGACCGCCTACGACGAGATCGTGGTGGTCGGCACCGCGGGGGCGATCGATGCCCGGCTCGAGGCATCCGTCTACGAGATCTCGGCAGCGGTGCAGCACGACGTGACCGACATCGACGGCATCGTGGGCCAGCACGTGTCACTGCCGGCGCGCGTCGAGCTCGACGCCGACGGCGTGACCATCGCGACCGGCGACCACTTCGTCGACGACTCCGAGGCGGTGGAGGTCATCCGCCCGCTCGGGGCCGGGCTCGTCGACATGGAGAC
Source organism: Microbacterium sp. NPDC056044 (assembly GCF_042267145.1). Classification (NCBI taxonomy): domain Bacteria; kingdom Bacillati; phylum Actinomycetota; class Actinomycetes; order Micrococcales; family Microbacteriaceae; genus Microbacterium; species Microbacterium sp. NPDC056044. Next base: position 462,155 of record NZ_JBHJWZ010000003.1, read on the forward strand.
CTACGCCTACATCTGGGTCGCGCAGCGCTTCGGTGTGCCGATCCGCGTGCTGAAGGCCGTCTCGGACCGTGCCCAGGACGGCGCCATCACCGACTGGCGCACCGCGGTGACGGCCTGCAGTCACCAGCTGCGCGACCGCATCCGTGCCGACTACGGCGTCTGAGCCCGACTCACCCCCGGCTCATGAGACCCACTGCGTCCGCTGCCACGTGAGGTTGGCCAGCGTCGCCTGCCCAGACAGCGAGGGGTGGAAGTAGTCGCGCGTCGAGATGTCGGACTTCGCGAACGCATAGTTCGCGACCGCGAATCCGTCGAACCGGCACTTGGGCGTCGCCGTGCAGGCATCGAACAGCGCCTGGTTGAACTCGTTCACGCGCTGCTGCACCATCGTCCGCCGCGCCACGTCGGCGGCCGCCCCGCTGCTCGGATTGGCGAGCATCGACTGGCAGGTGCCGAGCAGCGACCAGGCGAGACGCGCCGACAGGCTCGACTTGTTGATGTCGTAGAGGCGCTGCAGGCTCGGGATGCTCGCGACGAAGATCTCGGGTGACCCCGAACTCGCGGCGAGGGTGGCGAGCGCCGTCCTCACATTCGTCGTGAACTGGGCGGTCGGCGTCATCTGCGCGACCGTCCGGGTGCACGCGTCGATCGCGCCGATCTCGATCGTGACGTACTGCGCCCCCTGACCGGCGGCTGTCTGCGCCTGCGCGGGAAGCGCCGACGACCCGGCGCCGGACTTCGCGTCGTTGAAGACGCTGGTGTTGACGAGGCCCGTCGCCCCGGCGGCCCGCAGCCTCAGCAGATGCGAGTTGACCGAGACCGTCGAGCCGGTCGACCAGCTGTTCGTCGGACACGACGTCAGACTCGAGCACGTCATCGCGGCCTGGGTGATGGAGTCTCCCAGGGCCGCCATGCGGGTGACGGCCGACGCGGGCGGTGCGGCCTGCGCGGCGGACGCGGCACTGAGCGTGCCGGTGAGCAGGAGAGCGGATGCCGCGATCGCGGCGAGGGCGCGGCGCGCCCGGGTGGTGGAACGCATGTCGACTCCGTACGTCGTCGTAACAGGAGGGCGCGGCGAACGGCCGCGGCCGGACAGGCGCCGGCGGTCGGGCGGGATCGCGAATTCCCCAGGGAGCGATCTGCGCGAACGATACACCCGCGCATCGCGTCGACGACAGTGGGGCAGTACCGGGGTCAGACGCGGGCGACGGCGTCCTGCCGGATCACGCTCGGCCCCGCCGGCGTCGCCTCGACGGCCAGCTGCGCCGGCAGCTGCTCCTTCATCGCGGCGACGTGGCTGATGACGCCCACGGTGCGTCCGCCCTGCCGCAGCTCGTCGAGGGTGCGCATCGCGAGGTCGAGCGTCTCCTCGTCGAGCGAGCCGAAGCCCTCGTCGACGAACAGGGTGTCGAGCCGCACCCCGCCCGCGCGGGCGGTGACGACCTCGGCGAGCCCGAGCGCGAGGGCGAGCGACGCGAGGAAGGTCTCGCCGCCCGACAGCGACTGTGCGGGGCGGGACTGACCCGTGAAGGCGTCCATGATCTCGAGGCCGAGCCCCGAGGCGGCGCCGCGCGCGGCGCGCGCGTCGGTGTGCTGCAGACGGTAGCGCCCGGACGACATGTCGCTCAGCCGCAGGTTCGCTGCGGCCACGATCTCTTCGAGCTCGGCGGCGAGCACGAAGGTCTCGAGGTCCATCTTCATCGTGTTCGGGGCGCGGCCCGCGACGGTGTCGGCGAGCCGGGCGATGGCCGCCGCATCGGCGGCACGCGCGGCGACCCCGGCGTACGCCTGGTCGATCTGCAGCGCAAGGTCGCGGAGGCCTGCCACGAGGGTGCTCGCGTCGCTCTCGGCACGGAGCGCCGCCGTGCGCGCCGTGTCGGCGGCGGCGAGCGCCTGCTGCGACGCGTGCGTGTCGACGGGCTCGGTGGGGGCGCCCGCGAGTTCGAGCTCGAGCTCGAGCATGCGCGCCCGTGCGGCGCCGAGCTGTGTGTCGTGCGCCGAGACCCGCTCGGCGAGCGCCTCGATCTCACCGGGCGAGGCGAGCGCGGCGCTCACCTCGGCAGTATCGGCGAACACGGATGCTGCGACCCTGTCGTCGACGTCGGCCCGCGCCTGTGCGGCCAGCGTCGACGCGCGCTCGGCATCGGCGCGCGCATCGGCGGCCGCGCGGGCCGCATCGCGGATCGAGGTGGCGTGCGCGACGCGGTCGCCGACGCTGGCGTGGTCTCCGCGGGCCGCCTCCACCGCCTCGCGGGCCGCGGCCACGCGCTCCTGCAGCGCGGCGATCCGCGTGCGCGCGTCGGCCAGCTGGTCGGCGAGGGTCGCCCGAGAGGTCTCCGCTTCGAGGTCGAGCGCGGCGAGCTCGGTTCGCTGTGCGGCGAGGGCATCGCGGCGTCCCACAGCCCGCTCGGCGGCAGCGAGGTCGACGGCGGCCGCGGCGAGCTGCTCGCGCAGCGGTTCCGTGCCTTCGCCTCCCGCGCGGGCGGCGGCCGCCGCATGGCGTTCGCGCGCGCCCTTCGCCGCGTCCGCTGCGGCGCGCTCGTGGCGGGCGGCCGCGTCCCGCTGGGTCTCCGCCGCCTCGAGGATCTCGTCGGTCACCGGCTCGTCGGCGAGCGCTGCGGGCGACGGGTGCGCTGTCGCGCCGCACACGGCGCAGGGCTCGCCGTCGACCAGCGTCGTCGCGAGTTCGCCCGCGTACCCGTCGAGCCGGAGCTGCAGCAGTTCGGCGACGCGGGCGGCCGCGGCCGCTGCCGCGGCAGCCGCGTCGCGGTGGACGAGCTCGGCCGCGCGCTGCGCGTCGGCGAGCCCTTCGGCCTCGACTGCGGCGGCGACGCGCGCAGTGAGTTCGTCGTGACGGACCTGCGCCGGTTCGCGGCGGGACGCCGCCTCGCGCTCCGTCTCGAGTTCGGCGTCGATCCGCTCGAGCTCGGCCGGCACCTGTGCTCGCTGGGCGTCGAGGGCGACGATGTCGGTCTCGAGCCTGACCACCTCGGCCGCGGCATCCGTCATCCGCGCGCCGCCGTCGACGAGGGTGGCTTCGTGCACGAGCGCGGCGGTCCACACCGCGAGCTCGCCGGTCAGGCGCTCGACCAGCGCGGCGAGATCGTCGGTGTCCGCGTGGTCTGTGCCCGCGATCGCCCGGGCCCAGGCCGTATCGGCCGAGACGGTCAGGTTCGCGGCGGCCGCGGCGACACGGTCGGCGCGTTGCGCCGCCTCGAGGGGGGCCCGGAGCACCTCGGCCGTCCGCGCGCGATCGAGGCGGCGCCGATCGACCGAGATCTGCGGAGCGGCCTCCTCGAGCGAGGCGAGCCGGTCGCGCGCACGGCCGAGCTCGGCCTGCGCCTTCGCCAGCGCCACCCGCTCGGCGTGCGCCGCCTCCGCGATCGTGCGGGCGTCATCGGCGTCGGCCCGCTCGCGCGTGAGCGTGTCGAGGCGGTACGACGCGCGCTGCTGGCCCAGATCGACCGCCGCGCGCCGGGCGGCGAGGTCGAGCGGCGGCGTCGTCGCCGCGACGTCGGCACCGTCGGCGGGCACCAGCTCGTGCGCGGCGATCAGGCGCTCGGCCTGATCGAGCAGGGTGCGTGCCCGCTCGCCGAGTGCGTCGAGCTCGTGCTGCGCCGCCTTGCTGCGCTCGCCCAGCTCGCGGGCGTACTCCTCGTAGCGGCGCGTGCCGAACAGGGCGCGCAGCAGGGACTGCCGCTCCGTGCCGGAGGCGAGGAGGAACCTCGAGAACCGGTTCTGCGCGAGCAGGATCACCTGCTGGAACTGCTGCGCGTTGAGCCCGAGCACCTCGTCGAGGAACAGCCCGACGTCGCGGGGCTTGCCGGCCCGCCCGATCCAGGCGCCGTCGACGAGCTCTTCGAGCTCGGCGCGCGTGGGCTCGGCGGTGAGCCCGCCGCCGCGGCGCGCGGGCCGCTGGTACTCGGGCGCCCGGGTGACGCGCCAGCGGCGGTCGCCGACCGTGAACTCGAGACGCACCTCGGTCGCGTCCTCGGGCTCGCAGTGGTCGCTGCGCAGGCGCTTGTCGCCGGTCTCGTAGCGGGGCACGCTGCCGTACAGGGCGAAGCACACGCCGTCGAGGATGCTCGACTTGCCCGCGCCGGTGCGGCCGGCGATGAGGAAGATGCCGTCGTGCTCGAACGCCTCGAAGTCGACGCTCTGCTTCTCGCGGAACGGCCCGAACCCCGTGAGCTCGAGGCGGTGCAGCCTCACGCGGTCGCCTCCACCCGTGCGCGCTCGTCGAGCAGCTCGCCGACGAGCTCGGCCTCGCGGGCGGACGCGCCCTCGCCCTCGCGCACGTGCGCGAGGAAGGCGTCGACGAGCTCGGCGTCGTTGCGCGCGGCGCGCACCCGCTCGGCGTACGTGCGGGCGTCGTCGGTGCGCGTGGCAGCCGGTGCGTGGCGCACCTCGGCGCAGAACGGGAACCGTGCGAGGAGGCGCCGCATCGGGTCGCGCTGCGGCAGCGGATCCGTGTACTCGGCGCGCACCCAGTCATCGGTGTGCGCGGCGTAGCGCTCGTCGGCGAGCAGCTCGTCGAGGGTCGCCGTGAGGGTGGTGAGCGTGCGCGGCACCGGCAGCGGCAGCCACTCGACGCGGTCGAGCGGGTCGGGCCCGAGGCCGTCGGCACCGAGCTCGACGAGCCACGACCCGCGCGGCTTGTGGCCCTCGTCGAAGCTGTAGTGCAGGGGCGCGCCGGCGTAGCGCACGCCCGGCGAGAGCTGCTGACGCCCGTGGATGTGCCCGAGCGCCATGTAGTCCACGCCGTCGAAGGTCGACAGCGGCACGATGTCGAGACCGCCCTGCTGGATGTCGCGCTCGAGGTGCGGCGTCGGCTCGACCCCCGCCGCGAAGCAGTGCGCGACCGCGATCGTGCGACCGGCCCGGGTCGCGGCATCCGCCCGCACCAGCTCCATGGCGTGTGCGAGCACATCGGCCTGCGTGCGCACGCCGGGCCAGGCGCCGCGCAGGAGCACCGGCTCGAGATACGGGATGCCGTAGACGTGCACGGGACCGTGCTCGTCGTGGACGGTGACCGGGGTGCCGATCGTCACGGGATCGGTGATGACGTGCACGCCGTCGCGGAGGAGGCCGGCCTGGAAGCCGAGCCGGGCCGCGGAGTCGTGGTTGCCGCTCGTCACGACCACCGTCGCGCCGGCGTCGGCGAGACCCCGCAGCGCGTCGGTCAGGAGCGTGTAGGCGCCCGCGGCGGGGGTCGCCGAGTCGAACACGTCGCCCGCCACGATCACGAGGTCGACGTCGTGCTCGTGCACCTGCGCGACGAGAGCCTCGAGCACGCCGCGGAGCGCATCGAGCGTGGAGTGGCCGTGGAACGACCGCCCGATGTGCCAGTCCGAGGTGTGCAGGATCCGCATGCTCAACACGGTACGTTCGGCCCCCGACATCGCCCGCGAGGCAGGCCGCGGACCCCGCGAACCACCGGGGTGTGAGCGCGTTCACCGCGCAAGCGGCGCGTACCCTCGACGCATGTCCTTGCCCGAGGTCTGCGTGGTGTTCCTGCTGCGCCGCGGGCCGCAGGGCGCCGAGGTGCTGCTGGGACGCAAGCTGACCGGTCTCGGCCAGGGCAAGGTCATCGGGATCAGCGGCTGGGTCGACCAGGGCGAGGGCGCCGACGAGGCCGCCGTGCGCGAGGCCCGCAGAGCGGTCGGCGTGCGGGTCGAGGCATCCGATCTCCATCCCGCCGGAACGGTCGAGTACCACTTCCCCACCCGGCGGGCGTGGTCGCAGCGGACGACGGTGTTCGTGTGCCGGCGGTGGCAGGGCGAGCCGGTCCAGAGAGACGGGATGACGCCGCGGTGGTACCCGCTCGACACCCTCCCCTTCGCGCACATGTGGGACGACGCCTCGCGGTGGCTGCCCGGCGTGCTCCGCGGCGGCACCGTCGACGCGCGGTTCACGTTCGGCGCCGACCTGGCGACCGTGGTGCTCACCGTGGAGTGAGCGGAGTGCGCGCCCGATCCGGCAGGCCACCGGCGGTGCGCCCTCCCCACGGCCTGCCGCCGGACGTATCGTGGAACATGGCGCACAACGCAGACACCGCTCCGCGATCGACCGTGGTGGCGCTCGTCGGAGCCGACAGCGACGAGCTCCTGACCGGCCTCGCCGACGTTCCCGCGCTCGTCGCGCTGTCGCTGCGCGAGGCGGACCCGGCCGTCGCGGCGCACCTCGTCGCCTCGGTGTCGATGCCCTACGTCGTCCACGACGCCGACCCGCTCGAGCACGTGGCGTCGGCCTGGGTCGAGCTGTACGAGGAGCGCGCCACGCTCGGCTCGCTCGAAGCCGAGGTCGGTGCGCTGCTGTCCCTGTTCGCGTCCGGCGAGGCCGTGATGCCCGACTACTACGTCGTCGCGGGTCCCGAGGCGATCGAAGGCACGTGGCGGCACTGGTGGCTCGGGGCGCTCGCCCACCATGCGCCGTCGCGCGTGCTCCCGGTCGAGGCATCCGGCACCGCCTTGCGCGCGAGGCTGCGTACGCTCCCGAGCTCCCGCGCGTGGCCGGAGCCCGCGACCTGGCTGCCGCGCGTGCAGTTCGACATCCCCGACCGCGTGGGACTTCGCGACCAGCCGGGCGCCGCCTGATCCATGGCGGACGTCGAGAGGTTCGCGCACGCCGGCGCGACGCTGGTCGCCGAGCGACGGGGGCACGGCGATCGCGTGTACGTGCTCATCCACGGCATCGGCATGGGCCGCAGCGTCTTCGCCGACCTCGAGCGTCACCTCGGCGACGGCGAGGTCGTCGCGTTCGATCTGCCCGGCTACGGCGAGGCGCCCGAGCCCCGGCGCGTGCTGACGATCGAGCGCACGGCCGACCTGGTCGCCGCCTACCTCCGGGCGCGCGTACGCACGCCCGGGGTGGTGATCGGCCACTCGATGGGCGCGCAGGTCGCACTCGAGGTCGCGGTGCGCCATCCCGCCGTGGTCGATCGCATCGTGCTGATCGGCCCCACGGTGGATCCGTCCGCCCGGACGGCGCCGCGCCAGCTCTGGCGGCTGCTGCGCGACATCGCCGTCGAGAGCCCGAAGGTGATCGCCCTCGGGGCGCGCGAGTACGTCCGCGCCGGGCCGCGGCTGCGCGCGAAGTTCCGGGCGATGCTCCGCCACCGCCCCGAAGACGTGCTGCCCGTCGTGCACGCGCCCGCGCTGGTGGTGCGGGGAGAGGACGACCTCGTGGCGCCGCACGCCTGGTGCCGCGACGTCGCGGACGCCCTGCCCGACGGGCGGCTGGCCGAGGTGCCCGATCACGGTCACGAGACGATGATCCGGGATGCTGCGCCCGCCGCGCGTCTGATCCGCGAGTTCGCCCGATCGGCGTAGCAGGCGCTCACGACTGCCGCGTCGCGGCGGAATCCTGCCATCCCCGTCGCACCCGGCAATGTCGGAACCCCCGCGTAGGTTTCACACTGTCGGAACCAACGGAGGAAACCATGTTCGCTGTATACGCCGCCGAACAGCAGTACCGCCACGACACCTGGTCGCGAGATCGCGAGCACGCGATCCTCGCCTCCATCCGCGAGCGGAAGACCGCTGTCGCCTCGCGTCGCCCGTCTCGCGGGGTCACCCGCCCGCAGCGCGTCGCGTGGGCCCGGCCGATCGGGCTGCGCGTCGCGGAGCACGATCCTGCGGTCTGCGCCGTCGCCTAGCTGCGGTCGAGGTCAGGGGGCCGCGTCGGCGGCCCGCTGTGCCGCGCGATCCTTCGCCACCGCGTCGCCGATCACCTGACCACCGCTGCGCACGAGTGCGCGACGCCACGGGAGCGTGCCCTCGATCTCGATCTGGATCGAGATCGACAGGATGGTCCGGATGAGGACGATGAGCCCCAGGATGGCCGCGTCCTCGAGCGACGGCTTCGAGGTGATCGTGCGGATGAGATCCGCGGCGACGAGCACCTCGAGCCCCAGGAGGATCGCGCCCCCGAGCGTCGTACGCAGAGTGGTGAACGCCTGCTGCCCGCCTTCACGCCGGGCGAGCGAGCGGCCGCCGAGGACGAGCGCGATCACGAAGCCGACGATCATGGCGGCGGCGCCGATCGCCTCGAATCCGACGGCGACGGCGGTGAACACCTCCTCCATGTGCACGCGCCCAGCCTAGGGCCGGGCGCGTGCACATCGGTGGCGGAATCGCGGTGTCAGCCCGCGGTCTCGCGCCGCGGGTGCGCGGGGTCGTCGGTGTCGCCGACGGACACCTGCCGCGCAAGCTCTTCGACGTCGTTCTCCGGCAGCTCGATGCCGGACTGCGTGAGCCGCTGGCGCAGCACGTGCGCGATGCTCTCCAAGGGCTCGGTGCCGACGTCCTGCCGCGTCTGCGCGACGATGCCCGCCACCTTGTCGATGTCGGAGGCGTTGTTCTGCGCCATCGCCGGCAAGCGCTGCTCCTGTTCGGTCCCGAGAGCTCCCGGGGTGCGCTGCGCCTCGCCCGCGGTCTGGGTGTCGCGGGCGCCGTCCTGGCCGTGGTGATCGGTGCCGTCTTCCACGACCCCGATGCCGACCGCCTCGTGGGTCGGCGGGGGCGACGCGGGTGCCGCGGGCTCGGCGTCGGCCTGACCCGGATCGCCCGTCGCGGAAGCGGCATCCTTCGCATCCGGTGCCGGCTCGCCCAGCGTGGGAGGCGCGGCGGGGGCGTCGTCCCGCACCGGCTCGCCCGGCGCCGGCGTACCCTCCGCACCTGCGGCGTTCTCGCGGTCGGGGTAGTTGACCCCCGGCTGCTCGTACTCGTTGCCTGTCGTGCTCATCAGGGCTGTTCCCCTCTGTCGCTGTCGGTCACCATGTCGGGGTCCGCGCCCTGCCGGGCCGCCTCCCCCTCGACGGGGTCGTCCGGCTGCAGCGCGGCGTCGGTGAGCAGGTCGGCCTCGCTCACCGCGGCCGTGCGCTCACGCGCCGCGGTGTCGTCCACCTGCTCCCAGCCGCCGGGCGGGTCGGCGTTCACGACACCGTCCGGGAGGTCGTGGCGTGCTCGATCGCGATCCATGGCGTGCTCCTCTCGTCCTCCCCCAGCCTCCGCCGGCGGGGCGCACGGCGACATGGGGTTGACAAGGGCAGCCGCCGGTGTCGACGCGCGTGCCCCCTCTTATGGACGGGGATTCAGGATGCCGCGGCGCGAGGGATTCGCATCGAACCAGTCCGCGACGTACCAGCACACCGGGATGACCTTGCGATCGCCGCGCTCCTCGAGCTCGTCGACCGCGCGCTCGACGAGCTCGCCGGCATATCCGTGCCCGCGGAACGTCGGGATCGTATAGGCGCGCGTCATGACGACGGTGCGACCGTCGTCGCGGTAGTCCAGCACGCTCACCAGGTCGTCGCCGCGGTGGAGGGTGTACCGCGAGGCGTCGGTCTCTTTGGTGAAGCGGAGCTCGGTCACGCCCACAGGCTACGCCCGCGGCGACGCGCCGGGACGAGTCCGGAGGCATGTCGCAGTGATCGCCCAGCCGGGACTCGGTCTCATGTCACGTGGGACTGAGCAATCTGTCACATTCGGAAACGATCTGGGCTCAGAACCCGTGCGATTTGACGTTTTTGGACAAAGTCGGTAATAATCGGGCTCATGACTGACAACGCGCTGTATCTGTCCGCCCGGGAGGCGAACAGGACTGCCGGCATGATGATGGCCGGTCGCGTTGCCATGTGTTGTCGAATGTGCCACTAGCACGGTGACCCCCGTCGGACTCCCCCTCCGCTTCTGAACACGGATCGTACGGAGTCCCCCGAAGCACCCGTCTGTGCGTCGATCACGCGCACCCGGACCCGCTTCGCACACCGCCCAACGTCGGGCACAGGCCTCCACCGGCCTACGGCCTTTCTCGCCACCGACGACCAGGGCCGCAGCACATCATTCAACCCGGCTCCGCCACCCGGGTTCCTCCCGCAAGGACCATCGTCATGTCGACCACCGCTCTCCTCGACCGTCCCACCACCGCCGCCCCCGTCCGTCACCTCCGCGCCGTGAACCACCCGGTCGCCGTCGAGGCGCCGACGGCCCCGACTCCCGAGCCCGCGCAGCCCCCCGCCGGTCGCGCCCTTCCCGCCGGCACCGCGCCGCGCGGCTTCGCCCTCTACGTGGGCATCGACGAGGCCAAGGCCGCCGCCTCCGGCGTGAACCTCGGCGTCCTCGTCGACGCCCTGCGCCGCACGCTGGCCGAGCTGGCCCCGTCCGCCGAGACCTATGCCACCGTCGCCCTCGCGCCGGTCGGCTCGGGCGGCCGCGACGTCGACGTCGTGCGCCTCGCCCTGCACGAGCCTTCGGCCGTCGCCCGCACCAAGCAGGAAGAGCCCGAGGACGAAGAGCCCGCCTCGGGCGGTGTCGTCGTCGACATCTCGCGCAAGCGCGTGCTCATCGACGGCGAATCGGCCGCGTTCACGTTCAAGGAGTTCGAGCTGCTGCAGTACCTCGTGCTGCGCGAGGGCCGCACGATCGAGCGCACCGAGCTCGTGACCTCGCTCTGGCAGGGCGCCACCGACGAGGACGCCCCGGGCGAGCGCACCATCGACGTGCACGTGCGCCGCCTCCGCGCCAAGCTCGGCCGCTACGAGGACATCGTCCGCACCGTGCGCGGCGTCGGCTACCGCTTCGACCGCCACGCCGACGTCGTCATCCGCTACGGCCACGGCACCCCCTCGCCCGACCGCTTCTGATCGAGGTTCCTCGCACCGCGATGTCGGAGGCCTCGGCGTAGGGTGGGCGGCATGACCACCTCGCTCTCGCGCGTCCCTCGGACGAGGGATGCCGAGCGCTTCGGTCCGCGGGCCGCGACCCGCGATCCCCGGCCCGACTACGGCCGGCCCCTCGAGACGGAGTACCGGCCGCGGCATCCGCTCGATCTCCGCCGCACCGTGCTGTACCAGCGCCACGGAGCCGGCGACCCGACCATGACGGTGTCGGGCACCGTGATCTGGCGCGTCAGCCGCACGCCCGCGGGCATCGCGACGCTCGCGATCCGCGAGACGCATCCCGGCGTGATCCGCGGCGCGGCCTGGGGTCCCGGCCGGGAATGGGCGCTCGCGCAGCTTCCGGCCCTGTGCGGCGCCGACGACGATGCCGGCGACTTCGACGCGTCGCGGCATCCCCTCATCGCCGACGCCCACCATCGCAACCCCGGCCTGCGCCTCTCGCGCACCGACCTCGTCTTCGACGCGCTGGTCAGCGCGATCTTCGAGCAGAAGGTGACGGGCATGCAGGCGTTCGGCGCGTGGCGGCGCGTCGTCACATGGTGCGGCGAGCGCGCCCCCGGCCCGACGCCGGAGCCCATGTTCGCCCCGCCCACCATCGACGGCTGGCAGCATGTGCCGTCATGGGTGTGGCACCGCGCCGGTCTCGAGCCGCCGCAGTCGAAGACCGTCGTACGCGCGGCACGTCGGGGCGCCGCCATTGTGCGCACCGTGGCGGACGCCGACGACGGCGAAGCCGTCGACCGGGTGCTCCTCAGCCAGCCGGGCATCGGCCCGTGGACGTCCGCCGAGACCCGCATCCGCGCGCTCGGCGACGCCGACGCCGTGAGCGTCGGCGACTACCACCTGGCGCACGAGGTCGGCTATGCGCTGGCCGGCCATCGCACGGACGACGATGGGATGCTGCGGCTCCTGGCCGCGTGGCCGGGTCAGCGTCAGCGGGTCATCCGGCTGATCGGGGCCAGCGGGGTGCGCGAGCCCCGCCGCGGTGCGCGCCTGCATCCTGAGGACCACCGCGACCGCTGAATCTCGAGCCGAGCCGCTGCTGCGACCCGGCTCCGCGCGTAGGCTCGCCTCATGTTCGCGGCCGTCATCATGTGGACCTTCTTGGCGCTGCTGTTCGCGATGCCCTTCGCGCTCATGCTCTCGCGCGCCGACACCCGCCGCCGCCAGCGCAACGGGCTCCCGGTGTCGAGCGGCGGCATCGGTGCGATCGACGCCGTGTTCGCCCCGTCTGCGGCGGAGGCACGTGCCGTCTGGGAGGCGCAGACCGAGATCCCCGCACCGGCGCCGACGCCCGGCGACGGCCCCGGCGTGATCCGCCGCGGGCGCATCACCATCGAGCTCGCTTCCTGACCCGGGGCATGCGCGGCGGTCTCTTGTGGATGTCGGAGGCCACGACGACACTGGGACGCGCCACGCGGCCGGGCGCGGCATCCACCACCCACTTCAGGAGTTCGACATGCCCAGCCTCAACCCGTATCTCTCTTTCAAGAACGAAGCCCGAGACGCGATGACCTTCTACCAGAGCGTGTTCGGCGGCGACCTCGACATCTCGACGTTCGGCCAGTACGAGGGAATGGTGCAGGATCCCTCCGAGAACGACCTCGTGATGCACGCGCAGCTCACCAGCCCCGACGGCTTCGTGCTGATGGGCTCCGACACGCCCAGCGGCATGAACTACGAGAAGCCGGCCGGCATCTCGGTCTCGGTGAGCGGCGACGACGAGGCCTCGCTGCAGGGCTTCTGGGACAAGCTCGCCGACGGCGGCACGATCACGATGCCTTACGACACCCCGCCGTGGGGCGGCAAGTTCGGCATGCTCACCGACCGCTTCGGCATCGACTGGATGGTCGCGGTCAACGCGCAGCAGGGCTGAGCCGCGCTCACGCGTACTCGCTGTCGTCGACAGGTGACGGGGCGGGACCGAGCGCCTCGAGCTCGGTCCACACCTCGTCGGGGATCGGCGTGGCGACGAGCTCGTCCAGTTGCGCGAGACGCTGCGACGACGAGATGCCCACGACGGTGGAGTCCACGAGCGGCGAGCGCAGCGAGAAATGCAGCGCCACCGCCGGAAGGCTGACCCCGAAGGCGGCGGCGACGCGCTCGAGACGCGACACCCACTCCTGCAGCTCGGGCGTCGCGGGGCGATAGCCGTACATCGCGCCCTCCCGTGTGCCGGTGGCGAGGATGCCGGCTCCGAACGGCGCCGCGTTGAACACGGTCATGCCGCGTTCGCGGGCATCGGCGAACACCGGCGCGGCAGTCGTGTCGACGACCGTGAAGCGGTTGTGGATGAGCACGGCGTCGAAGAGCCCGGTGCCGACGTAGCGCGCCATCATCCCGACAGGCCCCGCTGCCACGCCGATCGCGTCGACGCGACCCGATTCGCGCAGCTCGATGAGTCCCTCCACCGCACCGCCTCGTCCGACGGCCTCGTCGAACGTGACGGTGTACGGATCGTGCAGATGCAGCAGCGGAAGGCGATCCACCCCCAGGCGTGCGGTCGTCTCGTCGAACGACCGCAGGACGCGGTCGCGGTCGAAGGCGCCGGTCTCGGGATCGCAGTCGACCTTCGAGATCACGCGGGTCGCAGCATCCGTCCCCTTCCGTGCGAGGGCGAGGCCGAGCACCGCCTCGGACCTTCCGCCGGCGTAGTTGTTGGAGGTGTCGATGAAGGCGTGGGTGCTCTCGAACAGCTGCTCGGCGAAGGCGACGGCGGCCTGCTCCTCGGGGGAGCCGGGCTCGGTGCCGCGGCCGAGCGGAGAGGTGCCGAGAGTGACCGGGCTGACGTTGAGGGTCATGGCGTCCGTTCCGTGTGTGGGTCACCTCCAACCTAGCGACCGCCTGAGCGGGCCGCCCCTCGGACTCGGGAGCACCCCTAGGCTGGCGGCATGACCACGACGCGGAAGGGCTGGACGCGCGGCCACTCGGGCTGGGCGCTCGGCACCGCCCTCATGTTCACGCTGGGCATCGTCTTCGGGCTCATCTGGGGCAACGTGCTGCTGGGCGTCGTGCTCGCGGCGGCCGTGTCGATCGGCTGGCTCATGGCGTACGAGTCATGGCGCGGGCGCAACGTCGGGCTCGAGAACCGCGACGACGAAGGCGCCCAGCTGTAGCGGGAGCCCACCCACCCCTACCCCCGGCCGCCGCCGCGTCGTATGGTGAGCGCCAGGAGGTGGTCCGCCATGCAAGCGAGCGTCGGCGATCGCGTGATCATCCACGGCCGCGTCGTCGGTGCTGTGGAGCGCGCGGGTGAGGTCATCGAGGTCCGAGGCACCGGGGACAACCCGCTGCTGGTGGTCCGCTACGACGACGGGCACGAGGCGATCCTGTCGCCGGGAAGCGACTGCGAAGTCCGGCACGCGTCCTGAGACGCGCACCGGACCCGGTCGCCGGATGAGCCCGGCTCAGCCCAGCAGCTCGTAGCGCGACGGCTCTGCGCCGAGCACGTGCTCGCCGAGGAACGCGAACACCGTCTCGTACCAGACGACGGCGTGCTGGGGCTTGAGCACCCAGTGGTTCTCGTCGGGGAAGTACAGGAAGCGGTGCGGCATGCGGCCGTCTTCGTCAGCGTGGTGCTCGGCGAGCTCCGACCACAGCCGCAGGCCCTCGCCGATCGGCACGCGGTAGTCCTTGTCGCCGTGCACCACGAGCAGCGGCGTGCGGATGTCGCCCACGAACCGGTGCGGCGAGTGCTCCGCCATCGCCTCGGGCGTGAAGATCTCCTGCCAGTAGACCGACAGGTCGGTGGTGCCGTTGAACTGGTCGAGGGCCCACAGGCTCGCGTGCGTGACGATCGCGCGGAAGCGATCGGTGTGCCCCGCGACCCAGTTCGCCATATACCCGCCGAACGAGCCGCCCATCGCGGCGGTGCGGGTCTCGTCGATGTCGTCGCGCGCCTCGACCGCGTCGGTGATCGACATCAGGTCGGTGTAGGGCTTGCCGCCCCAGCTGTTCCAGCCGCGCGCGATGAAGTCGAGGCCGTAGCCGGTCGAGAGCGCGGGGTCGGGCAGCAGCACCGCGTAGCCGCGGGCGACGGCGAGCAGCGGCGCCCAGCGCCAGCTCCATGCGTTCCAGCTGTTGAGCGGACCGCCGTGGATCCACAGCAGCAGCGGCGCGGGTGCCTCCGCAGACGCCCCCTCGGGCAGCAGCAGCCAGCCGCGCACCCGTGCGCCGTCCTCGGCGGTGGTCTCGACCTCGGTCATCGAGCCGGGCGCGGCAGGGGCCGGCGCCGGGGTCGCGAGCACGGTCACGGCGCCGTCGCGCGCGATGCGCACGGCGTGCGGCGGCACCACCCATGACGACCGCAGCGCCACGAGGTCGCCCGTGGTGCGGTCGACGCAGACCTGCGCGTACGCGAAGTCGTCGTCGGTGAGGCGCACCGGCGCACCGCCGTCGAGCGGGACGCGGAACACCGGGCCGCGGCCGTTGTCGTCGGCCGCCACGATGAGCGCGGCGTCGTCGTGGTCCCAGGCGAGCTGGCTCGGCCAGCGGTCCCAGCTGTCGGCCAGCCGCCGCGCGCCCGCCCCGTCGATCGCCGATACCCACACCTCGACGTCGCTCGGGCCGGCGGGCGTCGCCTTCGCCGAGCGCACGAACGCGATCGAGGCGCCGTCATGGCTCACGGCCGGCGCCTCGAAGTCGACGCGCGCCTCGTCGAACAGCGTCGTGCGCTCGCCCGACGCCACGTCGATCGCGACGATCGTGCTGCGCCCGCCGCGCGCCTCCTGGCGCTGCACCGACGCGATGAGCGTGGCGCCGTCCGGCGTGAGCGCGGCGGCCGTGTGGTCGAGCGAGCGGCCGGGCTTCGGCGTGAGGTCGCGCGGACGCGGCAGCGTCGCGGGGTACGGCTTCACAGCGGACACGGATGCTGTTGCGCCTGCGTCTGTGCCGGGGGCCGAGGCATCCGTCTCCGCCGCGTCTTCCGCCGCCGCCTCGGCGACCGCCGCCGCGATGGTGTCTTCGAGGGCGTCGATGTCGAGGGCGAGGAGGTGCGGCTCGGCGGGGCCGAGGTCGTGGTCCCAGTAGCGCACGGGGTAGGTGTCGTGCAGGATCGCCGACACCTTCTTCTCCTTGCGCTTGGCGCGCAGCGCCGCCTCAGCCTCGAGCGTGTCGGCGCCGGGAAGCAGGGAGGCCGCGATCACGAGCCGTGCCGACGCGTCGGCCGTCGCGGCGATGCCGTCGACGCCACCCGCGAGCCGCGTCACGGGACGGGCCTCGCCGCCGACGGCGGGCAGCAGCCACAGCTGGCCCGACTCGTCGTCGGCGTCGCCCTCGGCGTCGGGGCGGGCCGACACGAACAGGATGTCGCCGCTCGCTGTGAACGCCGCTCCTGCCTCGCCCTTCGCCGACCGTGTGAGACGGCGGGGCGTGCCGCCGCCCGTCGCCGGCACCGCCCAGAGCGACCGGTCGTAGCCGGTGCCGTCCTTCTTGAGCGCCGCGACCGTGAGCACGGCGGTCGTGCCGTCGGGCGAGAGCGCCAGCGCCTCCACCCGGGGAAGGGCGATGTAGTCGGTCAGCGAATCGAAGGGGGTGGGGTTCGAGGGGGTCGCCATGGCTCCACGCTAACCGACGCCTTCCGGCCGGTGGAACGAGCCGCCGTCAGCTCCACTGCGTGAGCTTGTCGGGGTTTCGCATGATGAAGACGTCGGTGATCCGGCCGTCGCGCACCTCGAGCGAGACCAGTGCGCTCGGCTCGTCGTCGAGCGTCGCGAGGAAGCCGAGCCCGTCGGGCGTCTCGATCGCAACGAGCACCGCGTCGGGCTCGAGACGCGGCAGGCCGAGGAGGAACCGGCCCACCCGGTCGGCGCCGCGCACCGGTCGCAGCGCCGCCGACACGCGGCCGCCGCCGTCGGAGCGCAGCACGACTCCCGGATCGAGCACCGCGACCAGGGCGTCGAGATCCCCCGTGGCGGTCGCAGCGGCGAAGGCCCGGGCGACGGCATCGTGCTCCTCCCGCGAGGCGGCACCGGTGCGGTGCTCGCGGACGCGGCGCCGCGCCTGCGACGCGAGCTGCCGCACGGCGTCGGGGCTCCGCCCCACCGTCTCGGCGACCTCGGCGAACGGCACGCCGAACACGTCGTGCAGCACGAACGTGACGCGCTCCGCGGGCGTCAGCGACTCGAGCATGACGAGGAGGGCCATCGAGACCGAGTCGTCGAGCGTGACGGAATCGATCGGATCGAGAGGAATGGATGCTGCGAGCACCGAGTCCTGCGGAACGGGCTCCGGCAGCCACTCCCCCACGTAGCGCTCGCGTCGGGCGCGGGCCGAGCCGAGCATGTCGAGGCACACGCGACCCGCCACGCGGGTCAGCCAGGCAGCGGGATTGCGGATCGCAGCCCGCTCCTCGTCGGTATGCCGGTACCAGCGCACGTAGGTCTCCTGCACGGCGTCCTCGGCGTCGGCGACGGTGCCGAGCATGCGGTAGCAGAGGCCCAGCAGGGCGCGGCGTTCACTCTCGACCTCGTCGGGTGGCAGCATCCGTTCCCCTTCTTCTCGGCTCTGCTCACATTCTGGCGCGCTGCGTCGTCGGTGTATCGAAAGCACCCGCATCGGGCGGGACGAGAGGAGCAATGCCATGAGGATCGCGGTCGCCGGAGGAACAGGCGTCGTCGGAAGCCACGTCGTGGAGGCGGTGCGCGCGAACGGGCACGACGCCGTCGTGCTCAGCCGCGGCAGCGGGGTCGATCTGATCACGGGGTCGGGTCTCGACGCGGCGCTCGCCGGCGTCGATGCGGTCGTCGACACCGCGAACGTCTCGACGCTGAAGGCGGACGCCGCCGTGCGGTTCTTCGAGACCGCGACGGGCAATCTCATCACGGCGGCCGAGCGGGCAGGCGTGCGTCACGTGGTGCTGCTGTCGATCGTCGGCGTCGACCGCATGCCCTACGACTACTACGCCGGGAAGATCGCGCAGGAGCGCGTGGTCGAGGCGTCGCCCGTGCCGTGGACGATCCTGCGGGCGACACAGTTCCATGAGTTCGCGGCGCAGCTGTTCGCGCAGGCGAAGGTCGGCCCGCTGCACGTCGCGCCGCGCGCGCGGGTGCAGCCCGTCGCCGCCCGCGAGGTCGGCGCGCGGCTGGCGGCGCTGGCGGCCGGCCCCGCACAGGGACGCGCCGCCGACTTCGCGGGTCCGCGCGAGGAGCGCCTCGACGACATGGTCAAGGCGTACGCGCGCCACATCGGTCACGGCGGCTGGATCCCCTCAGTGAGTCTCCCCGGCCCGCAGATGAAGGGCATGCGGTCGGGGCTCGCCCTGCCCGGCCCCGGCGCGCTGCTGGGCACCCAGACCTTCACGGAGTCGCTCGCCGCGCTCGGCTGAGCGGCTCTGCGTGGGGCCGGCTCGGTCGGAGGTCTACGCTGAGCCAGGGGACGGGCCACCCAGGAGGACTCGTGAGACTCGCCATCGCGGGCGGCACCGGCATGACCGGTGGCCATATCGCGGCGGTCGCGCGCGAGCGCGGCCACGACGTCGTCGTCCTGTCACGCCGCACGGGGGTCGAACTGCTGAGCGGGGCGGGCCTCGCCGGTGCGCTCGACGGCGCCGACGCACTGATCGACGTCACGAACGTCGTGACCGCGAAGCCGGACGTGTCGGTGATGTTCTTCGCCGGCGCCACGAAGAGCCTCCTCGCGGCCGGGCGCGTGGCGGGCGTCGCGCACCATCTGGTGCTCACCATCGTCGGCGCCGAGGCGGCGCCTGACGGCTACTACGCCGGCAAGCTGGTGCAGGAGCGGCTCGTCGCCGGCGGCGACGTGCCGTGGACGATCCTGCGCACGACGCAGTTCCACGAGTACGCGGCGATGATGTACCACCGCGGTCACGCCGGCGCCCACGTCGCTCCGGCCGGCCGGGTGCAGCCGGTCGCCGTGCACGAGGTCGCCGCACACCTCGTCGATCTCGCCGAGCAGGGGCCTGCGGGACGCGCGAGAGACCTCGCCGGCCCGCAGGAGGAGAGCCTCGCCGACATGGTGCATCGCTACGCGCATGCGATCGGCCACCGCGCGCCGGTCCCCGTGGTGAACACCCCCGGCGCTCTCGGCCGCGCCTTCCGCTCGGGAGCACTGCTGCCCGGCCCCGAAGCGCTCCGCGGGACGCAGACGTTCGCCGAGTGGCTGGACGCGCTTCCCGACGCCTGAGCCGCTACATCTCCTCGTGGGTGTTCGGGTCGCCGTCCCACAGGCGACCACGCTCGAGGGCGCTGATCGCGGCGACCTGCTCGTCGGTGAGGGCGAAGCCGAAGACGTCGGCGTTCTCACGCTGCCGATCGGCATCGGCCGACTTGGGGATCGGCGTGCTGCCGAGCTGCGTGTGCCAGCGCAGCACGATCTGCGTCGGAGTGACGTCGTAGACCGTCGCGAGCTCCGTGAGGATCTGCTCGGTGAGCAGCTCGCTGCGGCGGGCGAGCGGGCTCCAGCTCTCGGTGCGGATGCCGTGCGTCGCATGGAACGCGCGCAGCTGCTCCTGCGGGAAGTACGGGTGCAGCTCGACCTGGTTCACGGCGGGCACGACGCCCGTCTCCTCGATGAGCTCGGTGAGCTGGTCCTCGGTGAAGTTCGAGACGCCGATCGAACGCACGAGCCCGAGTTCGCGCGCCTCGATCATCCCTCGCCAGGTGTCGACGTACTTGCCGACGCTGGGGTTCGGCCAGTGGATGAGCTGCAGGTCGATGCGGTCGAGACCCAGCAGATCGAGCGAGCCCTTGATGCTGTCGATGGCCTCCTGCCGACCGTGGTGGCGGCCCGGGATCTTCGAGGCGACCAGCAGCTTGCCGCGGTCGACATCGCTGCGCCGCACGGCTTCGCCGACCTCGCGTTCGTTCTCGTAGTTGACGGCCGTGTCGAGGAGGCGGTAGCCGGAGTCGATCGCCGCGACGATGGCCGCGATCCCCTCCTCGCCCCGCAGGTTGTAGGTGCCGAGGCCCAGTTCGGGGAACCAGGCGCCGTCGTTCAAGGTCACGGTGGGGATCGCGCTCATGGTTCCATCCTGGCCCTGAGCCGGCGCCGAGGGGTGCTATCGCGCGATCTCGCGTGGCGAGCGGGTCACGACGACACCGGCACCGATCCGGGGCGGGCGCCGACCAGGGCCTCGGCCGCGCGGGCGGTGCGCGCGGCGAAGCGGGTCGTGTCGGTGCCGCGGGCGAGGGACTGCGCGTTGAGCCCGTCGATCATGCCGATGAGCTCCCACGCCACGTCGCCGGGCTCGGTGGTCGAGAAGGCGCCGGTGCGGCAGCCGTCCTCGATGATCGCCTCGACCAGGGTCTGCCAGCGCTCCATCTGCGCCCGCACCGCGCGCGCGAGGGCGTCGTTGCGGCGCGCCATCGCCCAGCCCTCGACCCACACGACGGTGAGCTCCTCGCGCTCGCCGTCCATGAGGGTGTCGATCAGCGCACCGAGCCGTGCGGCCGGGTCGGCGACGGCGCCGACGACCTGCTCGACGTCGCGCACCTCCTCGTCGACGAGGTCGGCGTACACGCGTGCGACGAGGTCGTCCATGGACGGCTGGTAGTGCGCGACGAGGCCGGAGGCGACCCCTGCCCGCTCGGCGACGGCGCGCAGCGTGAGGGCGCTGAGCCCGTGCTCGCGGGCGATCGCGGTGGCTGCGGCCACGATCTCGGCGGCGCGCTCGGCGGGGGCCTTGCGGGTGCGCGGCCGTGACGATGTGCTTGACATGGTCTCGCCAGCATAGGTATCTTCTCTATTGATCGCTAGATCAATTACTTCGCGAGGCGCGTCTGCCGCCGTCGCGACACCGCTGAACGACGCTGGACGAAGGGGCGACGATGGCCTGGAGAATGCCGCACGAGGGCGATCCGCACGAGCGCACGTGGATGGCGTTCCCGAACGAGGGGCCGACGCTCGGCGACGACCCCGCCGAGCAGGAGCGCTTCTACGCCGCCTGGAGCGCGGTGGCGAACGCGGTCGCCGCCTTCGAGCCCGTCACGATGCTCGTCGATCCGTCCAAGGCCGAGCGCGCCAGCCGCATGCTCGACTCCGCCATCGACGTCGTCGAGACGCCGGTCGACGAGTTCTGGTTCCGCGACCACGGGCCGACCTTCGTCGTCGACGATGACCGCCCGGGCGCGCTGGGCGCCGTGGACTGGATCTTCAACGGCTGGGGCGCGCCGGAATGGGCGTCGTGGGAGAAGGCCGCCCAGCACGCCCGCTTCACCGCCGACCTCGTCGGCGCCGAGGTGGTGAGCTCGCTGCTCGTCAACGAGGGCGGCGGCATCCACGTCGACGGCGAAGGCACAGTGCTCGTCACCGAGACGGTTCAGCTCGACCCGCGCCGCAACCGCTTCGCAGACCGGGCACGCGTCGAGTCGGAGCTGCACCGGACCATCGGCGCGACCAAGGTCGTGTGGCTGCCCCGCGGCCTCACCCGCGACTACGACGAGTTCGGCACGAACGGCCACGTCGACATCGTGGCCACGATCCCGACGCCCGGTCGCGTGCTGCTGCACGCGCAGCAGAACCCCGAGCACCCCGACTTCGAGGTGTCCCGGCAGCTGCGCGAGTTCTTCTCGGGAGAGACGGATGCTGCGGGCCGCCGCTTCGAGATCATCGACCTGCCCGCCCCCGAGACGCTCCGCGATCACGAGGGCTTCGTCGACTACAGCTACGTCAACCACCTCGTCGTGAACGGCGGCATCATCGCGTGCGGCTTCGGCGAGGACCGCGCCGACGCGCAGGCGCGCGACATCCTCGAGGCCGCCTACCCTGGACGCCGCGCCGTGACGGTCGATGCGCGCCAGATCTTCGCGGGCGGCGGCGGCATCCACTGCATCACGCAGCAGCAGCCGGCGGTCGCACGATGAGCGGCCGCTTCCCGGTCGTCGAGAAGACGATCGCCGAGCTGCGCGAGGCCCTCGAGAGCGGAGCGGTCACCAGCGTCGAGCTCGTCGAGGCGTACCTCGCCCGCATCGACGCATATGACGTGCCCGGCACGGCGACGGCCCTCAACGCGGTGATCGTGCGCAATCCCGACGCGCGGGCCGAGGCCGAGGCATCCGATCTCCGTCGCTCCGCAGGGCGCACGCTCGGGCCGCTCGACGGCATCCCCTACACGGCCAAGGACTCGTTCATGGCGAAGGGTCTCACCGTCGCGGCGGGCTCGCCCGCGTTCGCCGACCTCGTCGCGCAGCGCGACGCGTTCTCGATCGAGCGGCTGCGCGGGGCCGGGGCGGTGCTCATCGGACTCACCAACATGCCCCCGATGGCGAACGGCGGCATGCAGCGGGGCGTCTACGGGCGCGCCGAGAGTCCGTACAGCGCCGAGTTCCTGACGTCGGCGTTCGGGTCGGGTTCGTCGAACGGCTCGGGCACCGCGACCGCGGCGAGCTTCGCGGCCTTCGGACTCGGCGAGGAGACCTGGTCGAGCGGCCGCGCACCGGCGTCGAACAACGCGCTGTGCGCCTACACCCCGAGCCGCGGCGTGATCTCGGTGCGCGGCAACTGGCCGCTCGTGCCCACGATGGATGTCGTCGTGCCGCACACCCGCACGATGGCCGACCTGCTCGAGATCCTCGACGTGATGGTCGCCGACGACCCCGAGACGCGCGGAGACTTCTGGCGCGCGCAGCCCTGGATCGAGATCCCGGATGCCTCGGCCCTGCGCCCGGCGTCGTACCCGGCGCTCGCGTCGCCCGACGCCGACAGCGCCGCGGCGACCCTCGCGGGCCGACGGTTCGGGGTGCCGCGCATGTACATCGACGCCGACCCCGACGCGGGCACCAACCCGGACGGCGGCATCGGCGGACCGACCGGCACCCGCGTCGACACCCGGCCCTCGGTGCTCGCGCTGTGGGAGAAGGCGCGGAGGGATCTCGAAGCCGCCGGCGCCGAGATCGTCGAGGTCGATTTCCCGGCAGTGACGAACTACGAAGGCGACCGGCCGGGCGCGCCGACGATCATGACGCGCGGGCTCGTGACCGAGGAGTTCCTGCACCGCGAGATCGTCGATCTGTCGGCGTGGGCGTGGGATGACTTCCTGCGGGCCAACGGCGACCCGGCCCTCGACCGACTCGACGACGTCGACGGCGCCGAGATCTTCCCGCACCCCCACGGCGCGCTGCCCGACCGCTACACCGGCTTCGACGACGACATCGCGACGTACCCGGCGCAGGTGCGCGCGCACCCCTACGCGTCGTTCGCCGACATCCCCGAGATCGCCGACGGCGTGCGCGGTCTCGAAGAGACCCGTCGCATCGATCTCGAGGACTGGATGTCGCTCCTCGGCCTCGACGCCGTCATCTTCCCCGCGGTCGCCGACGTCGGCCCCGCCGACATGGATGTGAACGAGGCATCCGCCGATCTCGGCTGGCGCAACGGCGTGTGGGTGGCCAACGGCAACCTCGCGATCCGCCATCTCGGCATTCCGACGGTCACGGTGCCGATGGGGACGATGGACGACATCGGCATGCCGGTCGGCCTCACGATCGCCGGGCGCGCGTACAGCGACCCCGACCTGCTCGCCTGGGCGGCCGCGTTCGAGGCCCTGCGGCCGCGCCGCACCGCTCCCCCGCGGACGCCAGAGCTCGACGCGTGACGGCGGCGATCCCCGTGGGGATCGCCGCCGCGTACGCCTGAAGGTCGGGCCGTTCGGATCGGGGTCAGCGCCTCGCTTCGATGATGAGGTTGAACGGCGTCTCGGCGACCACGCGGACGCGGGAGAAACCCGCCTCGTTGAGCACCACCGTGAGCCGTGCCGGCCCGGCCTGCGCACCCAGCACGAGCTCGCCGCCATCGGCGATCGAATGCGCGGTGCAGATCATGCTCGATGCCGCGTAGTACGTCTGCCCGACGATGTGGAGGTTGTCCTCCAGCCGGTCGGCGGCGTTCGGCTCGACCAGCAGCAGCGTGCCGTCTTCCGTCAGCGCCTCAGCCGCGTGCCGCAGCACCCCCACGGGGTCGCCCATGTCGTGCAGCGCGTCGAAGAAGCAGATCAGCCCGAATCCTCGTGCGTCGTATGCCTTCGCGCTCACCTGCTCGAACGTGGTGCGCTCCTCGATGCCCGCTTCCCGCGCGTTGCGCCGTGCCTCGGCGATCGATGGCGCGTGCGTGTCGAACCCGTGGAACCGCGAGTTCGGAAAGGCCTCGGCCATCAGCACCGTCGTGTGCCCGTGGCCCACGCCGACGTCGGCGACGGAGATGCCCTGCTCGAGCGCCGCAACGACGCCCTCGAGCGCGGGCAGCCACTGCGAGACGAGGCTCGCCCGATAGCCGTTGCGGTAGAAGGCTGCGGTGCCGTGCGCGAGGCGTGGGTCGTGGTCGCCCCACGCGATGCCCTCGCCGGTGCGGAACGCGTGCAACGCTCGCGCCTCGTCGCTCCACATCGCCGCCGGCGTGTTCCAGGCGGGCGGCAGGTAGACGGGACTGTCCTCGTCGGCCAGCACAAGCGCCTGCTCGGGCGTGAGCGAGAACGTGCCGGCCGCGGCGTCGTACACGACGTAGCCTGCGGCGGCCTGCGAGGAGGCCCAGTCGCGCACGTACCGCTCGGCGCAGTCGGTGCGGTCGGCCAGCTGCTGCGACGTGAGCGGGCCTGCTTCGGCGAGGGCCTGATAGAGGCCGAGGCGCGCGCCCAGGCTCACCATGACCCCGAGGTAACCGGCGCCGAGGTGGTCCACGGCGCGCAGTACGAAGGCGTTCAGCGCTGTCTCATCGACGGTGGTCGTCGTCATGTCGTCGGTCCTTTCTGTTCGATCGACGTGGTGATTCCATGCTCGGGATGCCGCGGCCCCGCGTTGAGAGGCATTCAGACCCTCGTTCGGTCCATTCGTGCCACGATGTGGTGCGAGGAAGGCCGGAGATGTCCGCACGCACGCTCGACGTCAGCGTCATCGCACTGCCCGACACCGGGGTCGCGACGATGTTCGGCGTGCTCGATGTGCTCAACTCGTTCGGTGTGATGGGCATCGGCGATCCCGCCGCTCCCGCTCCGTTTCGCGCGCGGATCGTCGGGGCCGAAGAGGGACCGCTCATGGGAGTGAGCGGGATCCCGGTTCCCGTGTCGCGGGCCGTCGCAGACATCGACGCGACCGACATCGTCATCGTGCCGTCGATCGTGCTCGGGCCGGACGGCTGGCAGCGCGGGCGCTATCCCGAGCTCGTGGACTGGGTGACCCGCATGCACGCGCAGGGTGCACTGCTGTGCTCCGCGTGCTCCGGCATCTTCCTCCTCGCCGAGACCGGCCGGTTCGACGACCGAGATGTGACGGTCCACTACGACTACGCGTCCCAGTTGCGCGCCACCCACCCGGACGTCCGCGTTCATCCGGAGCGGGCACTGATGGTGACGGGCAGGCGGGACGAACTCATCACCTCGGGCGCCTCAACCACCTGGCACGACCTCGTGCTGTACCTGACCGGACGATTCGCCGGCGCCACGCTGGCACAGGAGACCGCCCGCATCTTTGCGCTGCAGTGGCATCAGGACGGTCTCGCGCCGTACATGGTGTTCGAGGGGCGCACCGACCACGGCGATGCGGTCGTCGCCGATGCGCAGGACTGGCTCCGCGCCCACTACTCCGTCACCGCGCCCGTCGAGCAGCTCGTCGTGCGCTCAGGGCTGGCCGAGCGCACGTTCAAACGCCGCTTCACGGAGGCGACCGGAGTGAGCCCGCTGACCTATGTGCAGCGTCTTCGTGTCGAGGAGGCCAAGCGGCGCCTCGAGCAGACCGAGGAGTCCGTCGAGGCGATCGGGTGGCACGTCGGCTACGAGGACCCGGCGTTCTTCCGGCGCCTGTTCAAGCGGGTGACCGGACTGCCGCCTGGCGCGTACCGCAAGCGGTTCCGTGTACCTGTGATCCAGGCCGCGCCCTCCTGAGGACGCGTGTCAGCGCAGGCCGGAGCGCAGGTCCTGCCCGGCATCGCCGATCGTCGCGGCTGCCGACGGGGCTGGGGGCGCAGCATCCGTCCCCTCGTCGTCGGTGTGGAGCGACGGCGGAGCCGCGGCGTACGCGTCGGACAGCTCGCGGTAGGGCTTCGACACGAAGGCCAGCAGCACGACCAGCAGCAGCACCAGGCTCGCGCCGACGAACGCCAGTGCGATGCCGCGCGCCTCGCCCTCGCCGAGCAGCCAGCCCCATGCCTCTTGACCCTCGGGCGAGTTCATGTACGGGATGAGCCAGAACTGCGCGATCGGTCCGATGAGGAAGGCCGAGACCGGCGCCGCCGCCGACTCGACGCTGGCGGCGAAGCCGAACACGCGTCCCTGCTTCTCGAAGGGCACCACGCGCTGCACGATCGTCTGCTCGGAGGCCTCGGCGATGGGCATGAGCGCCATGAAGACGAGGATGCCGAGCGCGTACAGCCACCACAGCTCACGGATCGCGAAGGTCATGCCCAGCAGCGCGATGCCGATGTTGACGAGCAGCATGGTGCGCACGGGGTTCTTGCCGAGACCGAACTTGGCCACGAGCGCGCCGCCGATGATGAACCCGAAGCTGGTGACGCCCAGGACGATGCCCCACATCTCGACCGAGAACAGCGTCAGGCCGTACGGATCCATGAGGGCCATGAAGACGCCGCCCACGAGGTTGTTGAACGTCGAGAAGAGGATCAGCGCGAGCAGCCCCGGCACCACCATCACCGCCGGGATCACGCCCTTGAACCCGAAGCCCTTCGGAGCCTCGCCCTCGACGTGCGCGACGCCGCGCTCGGGGATCGGCACGAACATCAGATGGATCAGGGCCACGGCGGTGGCGGCGATCGCGATGGCGACCGTCCACCCCATGCCGAGCAGGCCGATCGACAGGCCCGAGAACACGCTCGTCACCATGAACGCGATGCCCTGCACGGCGCCGACGAGGCCGTTCGCCTTGTCGCGCCGTTCGCCCGGCACCAGCAGCGTGACGGTGGTCGACAGCGCGATGTTGCGGAGGTTCTCGACCACTCCGCCGACGAGGATGACCCCCGCGAAGGCCCAGAACCAGGGCCCGGTCCAGTCGAGCAGCGCGCTCTCGGGGAACGCGAGGAACATCGCCCCCGCGACCGCGTAGGCGGACGCGGTCACGATGCTCGAGAGCAGCATGACCGCCTTCTTCTTCATGCGGTCGACGATGACGCCGAACACGACGCCGAACACCGCGACGAGCAGCATGTACGACCCGCCGATGATCGCCGTCGCCAGCACCGACTGCGTCTCGAGGTACACCCAGAACGTCAGCGCGAACCACAGATAGCTCGACGTCACGTTGGCGAGCGCGGTGTTGACCAGCACCTGGTAGAAGGCGCGGAGCGTGCGCGCGTCGGGCTGATGCTGGACCGGATCTTCGGATGCTGCGGGCCCCGCTGGGCTCGGCTGGCTCATGACGATTCCTTCGGCGTGTTCACTGATGAGCGGGGACGGGCGAGGGTCTAAAGTGAATGTGGACAGTGTTCACATTCAGTGTTCAGAACGTACACACCCGGCCGGGAGGATGCAATGACTTCACCCGCGCGCGCCTATCATCACGGCCACCTCCGACATGCGCTGATCAGCGAGGGACTGCAGCTCGCCCGGACCGGCGGCCCGGCCGCGGTCACCCTGCGTGAGGTGACCCGCGCCGCCGGCGTCTCACCCAACGCCGCATACCGGCATTTCGCGGATCGCGACACGCTGGTGCGGGCCGTCGCCCGCGAGGCGCAGCTGGCACTCGCCGCCGCGATCACGGCGCGCGTCGAGGCGACGCCGAAGGACCTCTCCGCCGCCGACGCCGCCATCGAGCGGCTGCGCCGCGTCGGCCTCGCGTACATCGACTTCGCGCGCTCCGAGCGCGGCTGGTTCGAGACCGCGTTCTTCACACAGGACACCCACGCCAACGACGGCATCGTGACCCTCGACGACGAGATCGTCGCTCCGTTCCGCCTCCTCATGGACACGCTCGATGCGATGGTCGACGCCGGCGCCCTCGCACCCGACCGGCGCCCGTACGCCGAGTGGGCATGCTGGTCGGCCGTCCATGGCTTCGCCGACATCGCCGTGCACGGCCCGGTCCGGTGGCAGCCCGCGCCGGTCATCGATGCCCTCGCAGCCTCTGTCGTGGAGTCGGCGATCACCGGCGTACGGGGAACACCCGACGCCCCGCCCGCCGGCTGACCCCACAGCCCGACAGGGGCCTCTTGCCGATGTCGGAGCGTGCGGCCAGACTCGCACCGACGGAGGGAGCTGACATGTCAGGATCGGGAACGGCCGACGACCCGTGGCAGCTGAAGACAGCACCGGGGACGAGCGATTACACGATGTACCGCGATGAGGCGGCCGACCCGCCGGCGCTGGTGTGCCAGGTGGGATCGACGACGCTCAAGTACCACCTGAGCGCGATCGACGACCTCGCGGCGTGGCTGCGCGAGCAGGGCGACTGGGTGCCGCTCGGCGCGGCCGACGAGCAGAAGCCGGCCGCCGACGGGACCGTCGAGGCGTGGGGCCGCGACGAGGGCAACCCCGTCGGCGGCTGGTACGGACTGCGCAAGGGCTACCGCGGGAGGTTCGGCATGTACCTGCCGCCGCTGCTCGAAGAACTCGGTCTCGCCGAAGTCACGCACGAGAAGCGCAACAACAGCGTCCGCGCCGTGTGAGCGGGGCCGCCGACCCGGGACGCGGGGCTCCTAGACTTTCGGCCATGCCGCCCTCGCCGGAAGCGTCCACGCTCGCTCGCCCGTCGATGGCGGGGCGCGGGCTGGCGTGGATCGCCGACTACGTCTACGCCGGTCGCCGGCAGCTCGCGGTGCTGTCGCTGCCGTGGGCGATCGGGCAGCCCCGGCCCGTCCCCCGCGCGTGGCGCCGCGGCGACCCTGCACTCCCCGAGGTGTACCTCGTGCCCGGCGTGTACGAACACTGGACGTTCCTGCGCCCGCTCGGCGATGCCCTCGCCGCCGCGGGTCACCGCGTTTCCGTGGTCCATGGCCTCGGCGTGAACCGGCGGGCGATCCCCGCCACCGCCGACCGCCTCGCCGAGGTGCTCGCGCACACCCCGGCTCCCACCGCCGGGCGCGTGCTCGTGGCACATAGCAAGGGCGGACTCATCGGCAAGCACCTCCTCGTCTCCTCTGGGGCCGCAGCGCGCGCCGCGGCTGAGGCCGCCGCGGGCGGCGACCCGGCAGAGGCGGCGGCCGCAGCATCCGATCACGGCAGGCCACTGGGCCTCATCGGACTCATCGCGGTCGCGACGCCGTTCGGCGGGTCGAAGCTCGCCCGCCTGTTCGTGGTGCCGAGCATCCGCGCGTTCCGGCCGAAAGACGAGACGATCCTCACCCTCGGACGCGAGACGTCGGTCAACGGCCGCATCGTGTCGGTGTTCGGGCCGTGGGACCCTCACATCCCCGAGGGCAGCGCGCTCGACGGTGCGACGAACATCGCGGTGCCGACGTCGGGCCACTTCCGGGTACTCGGTGCGCGCTCCACTGAGCGCGCCGTGCTCGACGGCATCGCCGTGCTCACCGGCGCGGATTCCCCGGCCGAGTAGCCCGGCTCAGACCGCCGGCCGGTGCGGCCACCAGTCCGGGAGCAGCGCGAGGTAGATGCGCAGGAAGTCCTCCACACGCGGAGACGGATGCTGCAGCCACCCGTCGATGATCCCCACCGTGCCGTCCGCCAGGAACCGGGCGGCGGCGTCCGACACACTCGCCGGCGACGCCCCCGCGACGGCGACGGGGATCTCGACGCGACCGCGTTCCAGGAGTGTCTCGGTCGTGCCGCGGAAGTGCCGGCTCAGCATCGCGTGGAGCGCTCCCCCGCCGCCGGCCAGCTCGCGGCGGTAGATGTCGACGTGCCGCAGGATGTGGTCGAGCACCCCTTCGGTGACGGTCGCGACGGCGGTCGCAGCATCCGCCCGGTCCTTCATCAGCTCGTCGCGCAGCACGTCGAGCTCGGCCGTGAGCGCGGCCTCGACGAGCGACTCGGGTGAGTCGGCGTGCTCGTAGAACGTCGAGCGGTGCACGCCCGCCGCATCGGCGAGCTGCGTGACCGTCAGGCTCGAGATCGGCCGGTCCGCGGCGAGCGCCAGCGCCGCGGCATACAGGCGATCACGACTGCGCCGCTTGCGGGGGTCCATCGCGCCTCCGGAATTCTTTTCGACAGGTGTAGGTTAACCCATGCATAACCGACAAATGTCGGAGAAGTGATCGGCGCCACCCGATGACGCCGCCAATGGAGGTAATCATGGCCACGTATGACGTCGCGGAGCGTTCCGCCATCGTCACGGGCGCAGGATCCGGCATCGGCCGGGCGGTCGCCCTCACCCTCGCCGCGAGCGGCGCCGCAGTGCTCGTCGCGGACGTGCGGCAGGAGGCCGCGGACGCGGTCGTCGCCGAGATCACGGGCGCCGGCGGCACGGCCGCCGCGTTCGTCGGCGACGTGTCGGACCCGGCCGTCGGCCAGGCGGCCGTCGACGCGGCGGAGGCGCTCGCGCCCCTTCGCATCGCGATCAACAACGCCGGCATCGGCGGCGCGGCCGCACCGATCGGCGAGTACCCGATCGACTCGTGGCAGAAGGTCATCGAGATCAATCTGAACGCGGTGTTCTACGGCACGCGCGCGCAGGCCCCCGCGATCGCGAAGAACGGCGGCGGCTCGATCGTCAACATCTCGTCGGTGCTGGGCTCGGTCGGCATCCCGATGTCGTCGGCGTACGTCGCAGCCAAGCACGGCGTCGTCGGCCTCACGAAGAACGCGGCCCTCGAGTACGGCACGCAGGGCGTGCGCGTGAACGCGGTCGGCCCCGGCTTCATCCACACGCCGCTCGTCGACGCGAACCTCGACGCCGACGCGCAGGCCGGTCTCGCCGCCAAGCACGCGCTCGGCCGTCTCGGCGACCCGCAGGAGGTCGCGAACCTCGTCGTCTTCCTCGCCTCGGACGCCGCCACCTTCGTCAGCGGCAGCTACCACCTCGTCGACGGCGGCTACGCCGCGCAGTAGCATCCGTCGTCCGTCTCCGGACCAGCGGCCCGCGTGCACCCGAAGCGCGCGGGCCGCTTCCCGTCTCCGCGCGAGGTCTACCGCTGCGGCGGGGTCCAGACGAGCGTGTGCCCGGTGGCGGTGAAGGTCTCGTTGCCGGCGAGCTTGCCGGTCGTGGTCGACTCGAGCACGAACCCGAGCGCCTCGTAGAAGTCGCGCGCGGCGTTGCCGTCGAGCACCTCGAGCTCGACGCGTCCGCCCGAGCGGGCGATGAAGTGCTCGACGAGCGCGCGGCCGATCCCGCGGCGGTACCGGCCCGGATCGACGTAGATCCAGGTGATCTCGCCGCCCTCGGGACCGACGCTGCCGGCGATGAACCCGGCGACGGTGCCGTCGTCCTCAGCCACCCACACCTCGTCGTCGAAGAGGCCCTCATTCTCGTAGGTGTCGGCGAGGTCGAGGTATGCGTCGAGAAGGCCGGCACCGCGAAGCTCGTCGAGCCGGGCGGCGTCGTGGATGCGCTGGAGGTCGTCCCAGTCGCGGGATTCATAGGGACGGATGCTGAGACTCACGGTGCCTCCTGGGGCACCGGCGCGGTGCCGCGCCAGGCGGCGAGCACCTCGACGTGACGCAGCAGGAACGCCCGCTCATCGAGCCGTTTGCGCCGCAGCCACCCGGTGACCTCGTCGTTGCTCTTGCTCGCATTGCACGAGCGGCACGCGGGCACGACGTTCTCGAACGTGTAGCGGCCGCCGCGCGAGATCGGCAGCACGCAGTCCTTCTGGAACGGGCCCGCCGTCATGCCGCAGTACGCGCACGCCGCCCATGCCTCGACGAGCGCCTCCCACTCGTCGGGCGTCAGATCGTTGTCGGCGGCCGCCACCCGGCGCGCGCGGCGCCTGGCCGCGCGGGCACGCCTGGACTGACTCACCGCCATGCTCGGAGCCTATTGCCCGGATCAGGCGACGGCGTCGGGCACGCCGTCGAGGAGCTTCTCGATCGTCGTGATCACGCCGTGCTCGAGGTTCGACGGCGCGCGGTAGCGCGCCCGCGACGCCACGTCGGGGTGCGCGTTGGCCATCGCGAACGACAGGGACGCGGCATCCATCATCTCGAGGTCGTTGAGGTAGTCGCCGAACACCGCCGTCTGCGCGGGCGTGATGCCCGTCGCCGCCTGTAGGCGCCGGAGCGCGACGCCCTTGTTGACGTCCTGGTTCATGACGTCGATCCAGTGCGCGCCCGACACGACGACCTGGTGGGTCGCGCGGAGGTCCTCGAGCGACGGCGCGGTGGCCGCAGCGTCCGCGAAGTCGAAGATCGCGACCTTGAGGATCTGGTCGTCGACCGCGAGCAGGTCGGGCACGATCTCGAGGCGCGCGTAGTACTTCTCGGCCTCAGGGAGGAAGGCGTCGTCGGCGCGCTCGATGTAGGCGGACCGCTTGCCGCAGACCACGACCCCGAGGTCGCGGCCTTCCGCGGCGAGCGCGCGCAGGCGCGTGACGAGCGACGCCGTGAACGAGGCATCCAACGCGTCCGAACTGATCTCGGTGTCGCCCTCGACGACGTACGCACCGTTCTCGGCGATGAACACCATGTGGTCGAGATGGTCGGCGAAGGCGCGCTGCAGCGTGGCGAGCTGACGCCCGCTCGCCGGCGCGAAGCGGACGCCGCTGTCGTGCAGGCGGTCGAGCAGCGGCCAGAGGGCGTCGGGGATGCGGCCGTGGCCGTCGAGCAGGGTGCCGTCCATGTCGACGGCGATCAGGCGAAGGTCGGGCGAGGGGAAGGGCATGGTGCTTCAACCCTACGTTCGCGCGCACACGGCACGGGCTGCCCGAGGCTTCACATGAACGGGGCTCGGATGGTGAGAAACACGTAACCAATGCGCGCAGCGACGCGGGTACCTTTGGGGAGGTGACCGCTCCCGTCGATGCCACCACCACGTCCGCCTGGGCCGAGCTCAGCTCGATCCGCGACTCGTTCGCCCCCGATCTGCGCGACTGGTTCGCCATCGATCCGCGCCGCGCCGAGCGCCTGAGCTTCGAGCTCGCCGACCTCCACGTCGACCTGTCGAAGAACCTCGTGACCGACGAGATCCTCGCGGCGCTCGTGAAGCTCGCCGAAGAGACCGGCGTCGCCGAGCGCTACGCCGCGATGCTCGCCGGCGAGCACATCAACACCACCGAGGACCGCGCGGTGCTGCACACCGCGCTCCGCCGCCCGGCAGGCGCCACCCCGGCCCTGGTCGTCGACGGCCAGGACATCGACGCCGACGTGCAGTCGGTGCTCTCGGCCATGACCGCGTTCGCCGACCGTGTGCGCTCGGGCGAATTCGCGGGCGTGACCGGCAAGAAGGTCACGCACATCGTCAACATCGGCATCGGCGGCTCCGACCTCGGCCCGGTCATGATCTCGGCGGCGCTCGAGCCGTACGCGACGGCGGGCATCGAGGCGCGGTTCGTGTCGAACATCGACCCGTTCGACATCGCGAACAAGACGAAGGACCTCGACCCCGAGACCACCCTCTTCATCGTCGCGTCGAAGACCTTCACGACGCTCGAGACGCTGACCAACGCGCGCCTCGCGCGCGACTGGCTGTGGGCCGGCCTCACCGCGTCGGATGCGATCGACGGCTCGGACGAGGCGAAGACGGATGCTGTCGCCCACCACTTCGTCGCCGTCTCGACCGCGCTCGACAAGGTGTCGGCGTTCGGCATCGACACCGATAACGCGTTCGGGTTCTGGGACTGGGTCGGCGGCCGCTACTCCGTGGACTCGGCCATCGGCCTCTCGCTCATGATCGAGCTCGGCCCCGACGTGTTCCGCGAGCTGCTCGCGGGCTTCCACGCCGTCGACGAGCACGTCGCGAACACGCCGCTCGAGCGCAACGTGCCGGTGCTGATGGGCCTCCTCAACGTCTGGTACTCGAACTTCCTCGGCGCCCAGTCGCACGCGGTGCTCCCCTACGCCCAGCAGCTCTCGCGCTTCGCCGCGTACCTGCAGCAGCTGACGATGGAGTCCAACGGCAAGTCGGTCCGCTGGGACGGATCGCCGGTCACGACCGACACCGGCGAGGTGTTCTGGGGCGAGCCCGGCACCAACGGCCAGCACGCGTTCTACCAGCTGATCCACCAGGGCACGCGCCTGATCCCCGCCGACTTCATCGCGTTCGCGAACCCCGCGTACGCGCTCGAAGACGGCGGCCGCGACGTGCACGGACTGTTCCTGTCGAACTTCCTCGCGCAGACCAAGGCCCTCGCATTCGGCAAGACCGCCGAAGAGGTCGAGGCCGAGGGCACCACCGGAGCGCTCGTCGCCGCACGCACGTTCGCGGGCAACAAGCCGACGACGTCGATCTTCGCGCCGGCGCTCACCCCCGCGGTGCTCGGGCAGCTCGTCGCGCTGTACGAGCACATCACCTTCACGCAGGGCGTCATCTGGGGCGTGAACTCGTTCGACCAGTGGGGCGTCGAGCTCGGCAAGCAGCTGGCCCTGCAGATCGCGCCGGCGATCGAGGGCGACGCGGACGCGATCGCGGCGCAGGATGCCTCGACCCGCGCCCTCCTCGCCTACTACGCGGCCCACCGCAAGTAACGCGCACGGCGGCCCGGCGCACCACGCCGGGCCGCAGCATCCGATCTCCCGTCCGCCGCGCTCCAGGCCTACGACCGGAGGCGAGTCGCCAGGCGGGTCGCGGTCATGTACGCGATGGCCTCGATCGAGATCATCGGGTTGACGCCGGACGCCGTCGGGAAGGTCGAGGCGTCGGCGACGACGAGGTTGGGAACCTCCCACGTGGCGCCGTCCGGGTCGACCGCACTCGTGGCCGCGGAGCCGCCCATTCGGGCCGAGCCCATGATGTGCAGGGCCGCCATCGAGCACCGGCCGGGGCCGTAGCCTGCGGCCGCGCAGCGGGCGATGAACGCATCGAGGGGTTCGCCGGTGGAGCGGGTCCATTCGATGCCGGCCTGGTGCCCCGAGAACATCCGCAGCGCGCCGGCCGCCTCGAGGATGCGGGAGGCGCCGGCGACGCCCGCCTGGACCCGGGAGGCGTCGCGGTCCGACAGGAGGTAGTGCATCGTCGGCTCACCGGACTTGTCGACGCGCACCTCGCCCGAGTCCTGGTCGCGGGTGATCACGCCGACGCTCGAGTAGTGCGCGAGGCGCTTCATCACGTCGAGGTGCGCCTGCGCGCCCCGCCACGACTGGAACGCGACCGAGAGGCCCGGGTTCGCCGCAGCCGTCTCGTACACGGCGCCGTAGCCCGAGCCGTCGACGTCGGCGTGCTCGGCGGAGTAGCGCGCCTGCATGGCGCCCTCCCACGGGCGCACCTCCTCGTCGAACTCGGCCCACACGGCGGTTGCGGGGTGCAACCGCAGGTGCTTGCCGATGTTCGGGTTCTCGAGGCCCGAGCGGCGCAGGAGCGCCGGCGTCTGCACGCTGCCGCCCGCCGCCACGACGGCGCGGGCCCGCACCGTGACGGTGTGGCCGGCGGCGGTGCGGCCGGTGACCCCGGTCGCGCGTCCCGCCGCGGTCTCGACCGTGCGCACGTCGACGCCGGTGTACAGGCGCGCACCGGCGGTCTCGGCATCCGCCAGCCAGGTCTTCGTGACCGACTGCTTCGCGCCGATGCGGCACCCGTAGCCGCAGCGGCCGCACTCGAGTCCGGTATCGCAGCCGACGACGTTGCGCTCGAGAGAACCGACATGCCAGCCGAGGCTCGTGAGCCCGCGCTCCATGATGCGGTCGCGCGCCGACGGCTCACTGTACGCGCCGTTGACGCCGAGGCGCGCCCACACCGCATCGAGGGCGGCGTCGTACTCGGGCGTGGTGAACTGCGGCACGCCGTGGGCGGCCCATTCCTCGCGCACGTGGTCGGGGGTGCGGAACGACGTCGAGAAGTTCACGACGGTGCCGCCGCCCAGGCACTGGGCCGACAGGATGCTGAGCTGCCCCTCCGCGGTGGCCGAGGGGCCGGGCGCGTACAGGCGGGCGAGGCCGCCGAGCTCGCTCCCGTCGAAGTCGCGGTCGTCGTAGTACGCGCCCTTCTCGAGCACGATGACGTCGAGCCCCTGCGCCGCGAGCACCGCCGCGGCGGTGCCGCCGCCGGCGCCCGAGCCGACGACGACCACGTCGCAGTCGAGTGACAGGTCCGAGACCGGCGTCTGCGGGTGAAGCGGCGGCGCCGGCGCCTCGGCACGGGGACCCGGCGGGCCCGGGTAGCCCATGGACGCCCACAGCGGCGAGCGCCCGTCGGCGCCCGGGGCGACGTAGTACGACAGCATCGCGGCCGACTTGAGGTTCTGGAACAGCACGCGCTTGAGCGGAACGCGCGAATCCGACAGGGCGATGAGCGCGGCCTCGCGCTTCGCGGCCGGCAGCGCCGAGAACCGGCGCGGCCCGATGCCGAGGAGCACACCGCCGAGGGGCGTGTCCCACAGCGACAGGACGCGGGCGAGGAGCTCCGCCTCTTCCTTGCGCGGATTGGCCTCGAGCATGCCCTCGGCGATCGGGACCGCCCCCAGCCGCGTGGCCGAGGGGATGCCGTTGCCGTCGCCCGGGGCGAAGGTGTCGAAGATGGACTCGAATGTCGCCCGCTGCGCTGCGGTCAACGTCATGGGTGCCTCCAGGTGCGCCGTTGCTCGGGCCAGCATGCCCCATGGACAGGCCGTTCGACAAGGGCTAAGTGAACCGAAATTCACCGCACGCGAACACTTCCACACGTCGTCGCGTCAGTCCGTGTGAGAGATTTCTCATACTCCGATCAGGCCTTTCCCCGAAAAGCGCTCTCACGCTCCGTCCAGGAAACTATCCGCAACCGTCCAGACGCGATGAGGCAGACTCGTGGACTTGTGCGTCCGACCCGAAGGCGCACGGCGCCGATACCCGCGGCGCGAAACCCGAAGGATCGTACGTTCGTCATGCATTCAGAGACCTCACACACGCCTGCCCGCCGCTCACGCCGCCGCTTCTTCGTGCCCGCCATCGCGACCGGAGCCGCCGTCGGCATGCTCCTCACGACCGGCCTCACCCTCGCCTCGCCGGCGCTCGCCGCCGCCGCGCCGCTGGCCGCGTCGGCCATCGCCTCGGCCGCGGCCCCCGAGGCCACCGCCGACTCGTTCCGCGACATCCGCGTCGACGCGCAGGGCACCCTCGTGAGGGCCCGCGTCGCGCTGAGCGACGCAGCCTCCGTCACCACCGACATCGCCACCGCAGGTCTCGACCTGGGCATCGACGACACGTCGGTCGACACCGGCGGCCTCACCCAGGCCGCCGACCGGCTCGCGAAGCTCGACGTCGTTCCGATGCTGCTGGTCCCCGGGCTCACCGCCGACGCGAGCGGCGCCACCGACACGGTGAAGGCCCGCGTCACCGAGCTGCGCGAGCACCTCGACGCCGCCAAGGCGAAGAAGGCGGCCGACGACGCCGCCGCCGCGGCAGCCGCTGCCGCCGCCGAGGCGCAGCGTCAGGCAGAGGAGGCCGCCGCCGCCCTCGCCGCCGCTAACACCCCCGAGGGCGCGAAGGCGACCGCACGCCAGATGGCCGCCTCCCAGTACGGCTGGGGCGACGGCCAGTTCTCGTGCCTCGAGTCGCTGTGGACCAAGGAGTCCAGCTGGAACTTCCAGGCCTACAACGCCGGCAGCGGCGCCACCGGCATCCCCCAGTCGCTCCCCGGCAACAAGATGGCCAGCGCCGGCGCCGACTGGCAGACCAACGCCGCCACCCAGATCGCGTGGGGCCTCGGCTACATCGCCGGGTCGTACGGCACGCCGTGCGCCGCCTGGGGTCACTCGCAGGCCACCGACTGGTACTGATCGGTCAGCTTCTTCAAGAGAGATGGATGCCGCGCCCCGCTGTGGGCGCGGCATCCTCTGCTATGCGGGCTCGGCGGCGTTCCATCGCAGGCGGGCGGGCGCCTCGTCCCACTCCGCCAGCACCGTGTCGGCGGACGCCACCGGGAAGGTCGTGATCAGCCGGCCGTGCACGGCGTAGGCGAGCGCCCACGGGCCTTGCTCGCCGTCGCGGTCGAGCGCCAGCAGCCCGCCCGTCGCGGGTTCGGGCCCGCGCACCGTCGCGCGTGAGACCAGCGAGGTGGCAGCATCCGTCACCCGCGACAGCAAGGTGGACGATCCCTTCCACGGCACGAAGGCGTCGGCGGGGAGGCCGTACGCCGCGGCGAGCGCACCTCCGAGCCAGCGGTCGCGCTTGAGGCCGTACGGTGTCTGGACGGTCGAGAGCAGATAGCCGTAGACGTGCAGCAGGCCGGCGTTGCCGACGGGCCACCGGGCGTCGAGCCCCGCGCGGTCATGCAGCGCGGCGAAGACCTCGGGCGAGATCACCGGGCCGCCGGTGTTCTCGTCGATCACCGTCGACGAGCCCCACGACGCGAACCGCCCGGCCTCGGCGTCGACGTCGATCGCGACGCCGAGCCAGTCGTGCGCGGCGAGCGTGCCGGCGGGATCGTGCCGCGCGCGGCGCGCGGCCTCGTCGAGGTCGTCGAGGGTCGGAATCACGGGAACCCAGCGTAGGCGGTGCCACTTCGGCCGAATTCACGTCGCGTTCACCCTGGGTGGTCATTCCGTCCACACTTCTTGTTCAACATGGACGCTGCGTCCACACCGGTCCCCGACCGCGACGGACGAGAAGGAGTGTTCATGACCCCCACCATCGTCTTCGACTTCGACGGCACCCTCGCGCTCGGCGACGGCCCGATCGCCGCCTTCGCCCGCGCCATCGCGGAGCGCACCGGCGACGCCGCGTTCCCCGCGCGTGCCGAGGCGGCGCTCGCGGCGTTCGCGACCGGCGAGGCCGAGTACCGGGACGGCTACGACGCGGTCACCCGCGTCGCCCGCGCCGAGGGCGTCTCGCCCGAGGTGATCGGCGCGGCGTACGACGCCTCCCGCGCCCTGCTCGGCTCGCCCGATGCCGCCGTCACGGCGCCCGACGAACTCGCGGCGTTCCTCGCCCGCGTCGGCGCCCACGCTCGCCTGCTGCTGGCGACCAACGCCCCCGGCGACGGCGTCACCGCCGTGCTCGAGGAGTGGGGCGTCGCCGAGGTCTTCGACACGCTGCACTTCGCCGTCGGCAAGCCCGACGGGCTCGTGCCCGTGCTGCAGGACGCCCTCGCGCGCGGTCCGGTGCTCGCCGTCGGCGACATCGTCGAGTTCGATCTCGCACCGGCCACGCAGCTCGGCGCCGACACCGCCCTCGTCGGCGCCACCGCCGCGCGGTCCACCGCCGCCGCGACGATGCGCGGGCGCACACTGGCCGATCTGTACCCGCAGATCCAGGCGTGGGCCGAGGCCGCAGCATCCACTCCCGTCCTCTCTTCCTCGTACCAAGAATCCCTCCCGACCGAAAGGCACAACTGACATGCGCAAGCCCCTGCTCATCACCGGCATCGCGGCGTTCGCCGCCCTCGCCCTCGTCGGCTGCAGCAGCAGCTCGACGCCCTCGTCCGCCGGCACCGACGCGGCGACGACCGAATGGCCCGAGTCGATCACGATCTCGCTCGTGCCCTCGGTCGAGGGCGAAGACCTCGCCGAGGCGCTCGACCCGCTGACGACCTATCTCTCGGAGAACCTCGACATCGAGGTCAACGGCGTCGTCGCGACCGACTACGCCGCGACCGTCGAGGCGCTCGGCAGCGACCAGGCGCAGGTCATCATCACCGACGCCGGGTCGCTCTACAACGCCACCGAGCGGTACGACGCCGACCTGATCCTGCGCGACGTGCGCTTCGGCGCCACGTCGTACGCGGCTGTCGCGTACACGAACAACCCCGACAAGTACTGCGACGAGGCGCCGGTCATGGCGACGTACGTGGCCAGCGACATCCAGCTCTCGTACTGCAACGACATCGAGGCCGAGGGCGAGAAGGCCACGGGCTCGGGCGCGGCGTCGCTCGAGGCGCTCGAGAAGATCGACGAGGGCACGCGCGTCGCCCTGCAGGCCGCGACCTCGCCGGCCGGCTACCAGTACCCCGTCGTCGCCATGCGCGAAGCGGGCATCGACACCGACGCCGACATCACCGAGGTGCCGGTCGAGGGCAACAACAACGCCGTGCTCGCCGTGTACAACGGCGACGCCGAGGTCAGCTTCGGCTACTGGGACGCCCGCACCACGGTCACCACCGAGGCGCCGGACGTGGCCGAGAAGGTCGTCGCGTTCGCCTACACCGACATGATCCCCAACGGCGGCGTCGCGGTCTCGAAGAACCTGCCCGCCGACCTGGTCGCCGAGCTCACCGAGCTCATGGCGGGCTACGCCGACTCGTCGGAGGAAGCGGCCACCGTCATGTTCGACCTCGTCGGGCTCTCGGGCTGGACCACCGACACCGCCGACGACGAGATCACCCGCTACGGCGAGATCCTCGCCGTATTCGCGAACTGATCGGACCACGGTGCAGCACACTGAACTGCAGCGCGCGGAGGCCGGGGCTCGCCCCTCGGCCTCCGCGTCGTGGTCGATCCGTCTCGACGACGTGTCGGTGACCTACCCCAACGGCACACGCGCGCTCCGCGGCGTCTCGCTCGACATCGCCGCCGGCGAGATGGTGTCGATCGTCGGGCTGTCGGGGTCGGGCAAGTCGACGCTCATCCGCACGATCAACGGGCTCGTCCCGGCGACCAGCGGCACGGTCACCGTCGGCCCGCACACCGTCACCGGCCTGCGGGGGCACCGGCTCCGGCAGCTTCGCGGCCACATCGGCATGATCTTCCAGGGCTTCAACCTCGCCGACCGCACCAACGTCTACCGCAACGTGCTCGTCGGCCGCTTCGCCCACACGCCCACGTATCGGACGCTCCTCGGCATCACGACCGCGCACGACCGCGACCTCGCCCTGCGGTCGCTGCAGTCGGTCGGCATGCTCGAGAAGGTCTGGACGCGTGCCTCCCAGCTCTCGGGCGGCCAGAAGCAGCGCGTGGCGATCGCCCGAGCCCTCACGCAGGAGCCGAGCGTGATGCTCGCCGACGAGCCGGTCGCGAGCCTCGACCCGCCCACCGCGCACGCCGTCATGAATGACCTGCGCCGGGTGAACGCCGACGAGGGGCTCACGGTGCTCGTCAACATCCACCTGATGGACCTCGCCCGCACCTACACGACGCGCATGATCGGGCTCCGCGACGGCGAACTCGTCTACGACGGCTCGGCCGCCGACGCCACCGAGCACGACTTCGAGACGATCTACGGCCGCCCCATCCAGCCTCAGGATCGGCTGGGCTCGTGAGCACGACCACGATCCCGACCAGGCGCGGGACCGGGCGAGACGCCGTCCCCGCCGAGATCGCGCTGCCGCCCAAGCCCACCACGCGCCTGCGCACCGCGCTCGTCGTCGGCGCGTTCGCGGCGTTCACGATCGCGGCCTGCCTGCCCGCGATCGGCGGCGTGCAGCTCGACTTCGGCGCCCTCATCAGCAACTGGGACAACGGGTCGGGCCTCATGGCGCAGCTGTTCCAGCCCGACTTCTCGTTCCTGCCGCGCACGATCGGGCCGATGATCGAGACGCTGCAGATGGCGCTGGTGGGCGCCGTCGCGGCGGCACTCGTGTCGGTGCCGCTCACCCTGTGGGCGGCGGCGCCGACCAACCCGAACGCGCTGTCGCGCCGCCTCCTCCGCGCCGTCATCAACGTGGTGCGCGCGGTGCCCGACCTCGTCTACGCCACGATCCTCGTGGCGATGGTCGGCGTGGGCGCGCTCCCGGGCCTCTTGACGCTGTTCCTCTTCGACATCGGCATCATCGTGAAGCTCGTGTCGGAGGCGATCGACTCGTCCGACCACTCCTATATGGAGGCCGGGCGCGCCGCCGGCGGCTCGCAGACGCAGATCAACCGGGTCACCGCGCTCCCGCAGTCGTGGCCGCTGTTCGCGAACCAGTGGCTGTACACGCTCGAACTCAACGTGCGCATCTCGGCGATCCTCGGCATCGTCGGCGCCGGCGGCATCGGGCGGCTCCTCGACGAGCGCCGCGCGTTCTACGCCTACGACGACGTCGCGGTGATCGTGCTCGAGATCCTCGTGGTCGTCGTGCTCATCGAGATCGCGTCGAACCTGCTGCGGAGGCGCCTGGTATGACCACCTCGTTCACCAGGGTCGTGCCACCGCGCCCCTCGCGCCTCGTCCCCACGCTCACCGCGGTGGTCGTCGGCGTCATCGTGCTGTTCGCCGTCGTCGGGCTGCCGATCGACTGGAGCGACCTCGCGTCGGTGCCGGCGCAGATCTGGCACTATTGCGTGCTCATGTTCGAGAACCCGAACTGGGAGAAGCTCCCCCGCGCCCTGTTCGAGATGTGGCGGTCGATC
The DNA here is from genome assembly GCF_042267145.1 of Microbacterium sp. NPDC056044. NCBI lineage: Bacteria > Bacillati > Actinomycetota > Actinomycetes > Micrococcales > Microbacteriaceae > Microbacterium > Microbacterium sp. NPDC056044. Next base: position 504,012 of record NZ_JBHJWZ010000003.1, read on the forward strand.
TCGATGGCGTGGATCGGGGCGATCCTGTGCGTCCTCGCGGCGGTGCCCCTCGGCATGCTCGCGGCCCGCGGGGTGGGACCGGTATGGATCCGGATGCCTCTGCGCGGGGTCTTCGCGGTGATCCGGGCTGTTCCCGAAGTGATCATCGCGCTGATCCTCCTCACGATCACGGGCCTCACGCCGTTCACCGGCGCACTGGCGCTCGGCATCGCGGGCATCGGCACCCAGGGCAAGTGGACCTACGAGACCGTCGAGTCGGTGCAGGAGGGCGCCTCCGAGGCGGTCCGCGCCGCCGGCGGCAGCACGTCGGAGGTCGCCCGCTGGGCGCTGTGGCCCGCGGCCGCACCGGCCTTCATGTCGTTCGCGCTGTACCGCTTCGAGATCAACATCCGCACGTCGGCGGTGCTCGGACTCGTCGGCGCCGGCGGAATCGGCAGCATGCTCGCGAACTACACCAACTACCGCGAGTGGGATACCGTCGGGATGCTGCTGATCGTGGTCGTCGTGGCGACGATGACGATGGACGCGATCTCGGGCGCGATCCGGCGACGCATCACCCAGGGCGCGCGCCCGCCGCGGAGCACCGCGAGGACGCGCCCCGCCCCCACCCCGACGCCCCAAGGAACGAGGAGCCGCGATGTGGACCGGGTCGCCTGACGCACCGCCGACCGCGCGCATCGCGATGCTCGCGCCCTCGCTTCAGCCGAGCGAGCGCCGCGTCGCCGACGCGATCGCCGGCGACATCGAGGCGAGCATCGAGCGCACCGCCCAGGAGGTCGCCGACCTCGTCGGCGTCGGCCGGGCGACGGTGATCCGCACCGCCCAATCGCTCGGCTACGACGGCTATCCGCAGTTGCGCGTCGCCCTCACGCGCGAAGTCGCGATCGGCGTGCCGGTGGCGGGTGACGCGGCCGACGAGACGATGGTCGGCACCCTCCGCGGCGCCTTCGACCGCTTCGCTGCACGGCTCGGGAACACCGTCTCGGCGGTGACCGAAGAGAGCCTCGAGCAGTTCGTCGGCGTGCTCGACGACGCGCCGCGCCTGCTCGTCGCAGCCAACGGCCTGTCGTCGCCGCTCGGCCTCGACCTCGCGATGCGGCTGGTGTCGGCGGGTCGCCCCGCCGAGTACCTGCCCGACACCCTCGGCCAGCAGATCGCGGCGACGCAGCTCGGTCCGGGTTCGGCGTGCCTCGTGCTGACGGGGTCGGGCGCCAACCGCGCGTCGATCGATGTCATGACCGCGGCGCGCGCGAGCGGCGCGACCGTGCTCGCGATCACCTACTTCCCGCGGTCGGCCGCGGCGGCGCTCGCCGACATCGCCCTCGTCGTCGCCCCGATCGAGGGCTCGTTCCGCGACGAGCTCGTGCACACCTCCCGCGCCGCGCTCATGCTCTTCACCGAGTCGGTGGTCGGCCTCCTGGTCGCACGTCGGGGTGCCCGCGCGCAGGCGGCGCAGTCGGCGACGCTCGCCGTGATCAGCGGGTCGATCTCGGAGCACTCCGCCGGCTGAGCTCCGCGGCGGGGATCATCCGCCTCGGAGCACGGCACGGTCAGTTCGTGGGGAACGGGTTCGGGTCGATCGCCCACGCGGTGACGGCGACCGTCGCCCCCTCCACGATGTCGAGGTCGATCGGCCACGACCCGCGCACCATGCCGGCCGTCGGCGCCGCGTAGACGGTCTTGGTCACCAGCGCGCCGTGCGGCGAGGCCGCATCCCACCCGAGGTACGTCACGGCGTAGCCGCCGGCAGGCACCTCGATGCGCTGCGCACCGGGATCCTGCGCCATGAACGACCCGCCCTGCTCGACTGTCACGTCGAGCAAGTGGGCGTTCTGGTCACCGAACGCGACGTCGGGATAGCCCTCGATCACGCAGGGCTCGTCCGAGAAGTTCATGAGCCGGATCGGCATGCCGCGATGGCCGGTAGCTGCGTCGGGCTCCCCCTTGAGCACTGTCGCCTTCTCGGGGGTGCACCAGTTCGGCTCGAGCGCGACGGATGCCACGTCCGCCGTCTCCGGCACCGGCTCGCCCTGCGCGCCCGGGTCGGGCGGCGCTCCGAAGCTCGTCTGCGCGTCGATCGCGCGCTGCGCCTCGACCTGCGCGGCGATGTCGGCGCGTTCGGCGGCCTCTCCCGCGAGCCCGCCGGCGACCAGCGCGACGATCGCCGCCGCCGCGGCAGCCACGAGCCGGCCGCGACGCCGCGGCGGCTCGGCCCCAGCTGTGTCCGACGATGACCGTGCGATGCGGGCGGCGATGAGCCCCGGCATCCATCCGATCACGAGTCCCCAGAGCGCGCCCGCCGCGGCGGTCGCGCCGAACTCGCCGGTCAGCAGGCCCCGCGCGCCGAACATCGCGAGCGAGTCCCACGTGTCGACGAGGTCGAGCGCGAGTCCGACCGTCGCGCCGGCGGCGACTGTCGCGAACCACGCGCCGAGGAGTCCGCGCGCGACGAGCTGCGCGTACAGCGTGTGGCAGACGACGATGGCGAGTGCACTCAGCGCCAGGCCGACGGTCGTCCAGGCGCCGGGCCAGCCCCACAGGCCGAGGGGCACGACGTCGGGCACGAGCGTGCCGAGCTGCGCAGCCCCGCCCTGGATCTGGCGGAACGCGCCGCGGACGCCGGCGATGAGGAGCCAGAGCACCCCCGCCACGAGACCTGGGACGAATGCTGCCCACGTGGGGCGGGAGGCGCGCGAGGGAGTGCTCATCACCTCACATACTGACGGATGCCGCGACCCGGCCGCAGCCGCGGGTCGCGGCATCCATCCCCCTAGGCGTGGGTGTGCGCGCCCGGGCCGTACAGCTCCGCGACCTTCTGCGAGGTGAACCAGCCGTCGAAGGTGTCGGACTTCGGCCAGCCCTCGGGCGAGTCCTGCCATTCCTCCTGCCGGCCGTACGGGAGCACGTCCATGAGCGGGAAGGTGTGGCTCAGCTGCTCGGTGCCGCGGCCGTTCGTGTGCCACGTGCGATACACCGTGTCGCCGTCGCGGAGGAAGACGTTGACGGCGAACCCGCCGCCGGCCGGGGCGTCGACGTCGGCGCCGAAGCTGCTGCCGGCCGTCGAGAACCAGTCCATGCGGTTGCCGGTGCGCTCCTTGTACTCGAGCGCCTCATCGATCGGGCCCTGCGTCACGATGACGAACCGGGCGTCGTACGCGTCGAGGAAGTCGAGGCGCGTGAACTGCGATGTGTAACCCGTGCAGCCCGGGCAGTGCCACGCCTTCCCCTCGAACCACATGTGGTTGTAGACGATGAGCTGCGACTTGCCCTCGAACACGTCGACGAGGCGCACCGGGCCGTACTCCCCCATCAGCGTGTAGTCGGGCAGCTCGACCATCGGCAGCCGCCGGCGCTGGGCCGCGATGGCATCGAGTTCGCGCGTCGCCGCCTTCTCGCGCACGCGCAGCTCGTCGAGCTCGCGGCGCCACGTCTCGGCATCGACGACGGGCGGAAGGGCGTGAGGGGTCGTGCTCTGCATCGGAACCTCCGAGTGTCGGTTGCGTATGTTGACACTGTACACATCTGGATGCCGCGGTCAAGGGCCTTGCCCGCACCCGCGGTCAGCGTCGTGATCGGCCGCGCACCACCGCCGTAGGGTGGCGTGCATGGGCTGGAAGACGACCGCGTCGCGCACCGTGTACGAGAACCGGTGGATCCGGGTGCGCGAGGACGACGTGGTCGGCCCGCACGGCGCGGGCATCTACGGCGTCGTCGACATGCGGCATCCCGCTGTCTTCGTCGTCGCGCTCGACGAGGACGACCGCGTGTGCCTCATCTCCCTCCCCCGCTATGCCACCGGCGAGATGTCGCTCGAGGTACCCGCCGGCGGATCCGACGGTGAGGATGCACTCGTCGCGGCGCAGCGCGAGCTCGCGGAGGAGACCGGGTACGCGGCATCCCGATGGACGCCGCTCGGCCGCATGAACGCCCTCAACGGCATCGCGAACGCCCCCGAGCACGTCTATCTCGCGCAGGGCCTGCAGCGCGTGACCGATGCCGCGCGCTCGCAAGGCGAAGAGGGCATCGACGAGGTGCGGTGGATGCCGTTCGCCGACGTCCTCGCCCTCGTCGCAGCGGGCAGGATCACCGACGGCGAGACGATCGCCGCACTCGCGTTCGCCGGGATCCACCTCGGCAGATTCCGCTGAGTCCGCCTTCCGAGGAGCCCGCCGAAGGGGACCGTGAGGCTCCCAGGAAACTGATCACGAAAACATAACGGCGGACTCTTGCCAGCGTTATCTGGCCGTTATAGAGTGCTGGCACGGTAGTTGTTTTGCTGTGGCAGCTACCGGCATGTGATTGCAGGACACTCTTGGTGCAAGGGACAAGGGCCGGTCGGTAGCCTCTCCGACCGGCCCTTCACTTTTGCCTTGCGACCAGGCCGTCTCCGCTTTCCGCCCTCGCATCGGCGATGCCTCTCCGACGGGCTGGCGCCCGGCAACGTAGGCAAGTCTGGGAAGATCACGAAAAGATCACAGAAAACCCTTGCTCAGCGTTACCTCACCGTTATAGAGTGCTCGCACGGTAGTTGTTTTGCTGTGGCAGCTACCGACATGTGATTGCAGGACACTCTTGGTGCAAGGGACAAGGGCCGGTCGGTAGCCTCTCCGACCGGCCCTTACTCTTGCCCTCTGCGCTAGTGGTTCACCGCCTTCTCGGCGCCGATGCCGGTGAGCGAGCGCACCTCCATCTCGGACTGCTTCTTCGGGTCTTCCGGCGTCTTGTCGAGCACGCTCACGATCCAGCCCAGGAAGAAGGCGAGCGGGATCGAGACGATGCCCGGGTTCGACAGCGGGAACCACGCGAAGTCGATCGCGTCGGTCTTGAGCATCGACGTCTCGGAACCCGAGACCACCGGCGAGAACACGATGAGCAGGATCGCCGAGGCGAGGCCGCCGTACATGCTCCACAGCGCGCCCTTGGTGGTGAATCGCTTCCAGAACAGCGAGTAGACGATCGTCGGCAGGTTGGCCGATGCCGCGACGGCGAACGCGAGCGCCACCAGGAACGCGACGTTCTGCCCGTTTGCGCCGATGCCGCCGATGATCGCGACGATGCCGATGATGACCACCGTGCGGCGCGCGACCTTGACCTCCGCGCCCGGCTCGGGCTTGCCCTTCTTCACGACCGACGCGTAGATGTCGTGCGCGAACGACGCGGCCGCGGTGATCGTGAGGCCGGCGACGACCGCGAGGATCGTCGCGAACGCGATCGCCGAGATGAGACCGAGCAGCAGTGGTCCCCCGAGCGAGAACGCGAGGAGCGGCGCCGCCGAGTTCGGGCCGCCGGGCGCAGCCGCGATGACCGCGGGGCCGACGAGGGCTGCCGCACCGTAGCCGAGCACCAGCGTGAACACGTAGAAGATGCCGATGAGCCAGATCGCCCACACCACCGACTTGCGCGCCTCCTTGGCGGTCGGCACGGTGTAGAAGCGCATCAGCACGTGCGGCAGGGCCGCGGTGCCGAGCACCAGCGCGAGGCCGAGCGACAGGAAGTCGATCTTCGAGGTGTCGGACACGCCGTACTTGAGGCCCGGGTCGAGGATCGCCGGGTTCTCGGCGACGGCCACGGCCTTGTCGAGCAGCGCCGAGAAGTCGAAGCCGTTGAGCGCGAGCACCCACACGGTCATGACGCCGGCGCCCGCGATGAGCAGGACGGCCTTGATGATCTGCACCCACGTGGTGCCCTTCATGCCGCCGATGAGCACGTAGAGGATCATGAGCGCGCCGACCACCGTGATGACGACGGCCTGGCCGAGCTGGTCGCCGATGCCGAGCAGCAGCGACACCAGGCCACCGGCGCCCGCCATCTGCGCGAGCAGGTAGAAGAAGCACACCACGAGGGTCGTGGTCGCCGCCGCGATGCGCACCGGGCGCTGCTTGAGACGGAACGACAGCACATCGGCCATCGTGAACTTGCCGGTGTTGCGCAGCAGCTCGGCCACGAGCAGCAGCGCGACGAGCCACGCGACGAGGAAGCCGATCGAGTACAGGAACCCGTCGTAGCCGGTCATCGCGATCGCGCCGACGATGCCGAGGAACGACGCCGCCGACAGGTAGTCGCCGGCGATCGCCGAGCCGTTCTGGCCGCCGGTGAACGAGCGCCCCGCGGCGTAGTAGTCGGCGGCGGTCTTATTGTTGCGGCTGGCGCGGAACACGATCACCATCGTGACCGCGACGAACGCGCCGAAGATGGCGATGTTGAGCCAGGGCTCGCCGGGCGACGTGGTCGCCGCTTCCATGAAGCCGCGCATCAGCGTGCCCCTTCCTTCTCGAACTTGCCGGTCTCGATCTCGTCGCGGATCTCGCCCGCGAGTGGGTCGAGCCGCTTGTTGGCGTAGTGGACGTACCAGGTGGTCACGGCGAAGGTCGTGACGACCTGCGCCATGCCGAGGACCATCGCGACGTTGACGCTGCCGAACACCCGGGTCGACATGAAGTCGTGGGCGTAGCTCGCGAGCAGCACGTACGCGAGGTACCAGGCCAGGCACGCGCCCAGCACGGGGAAGACGAAGCTCCGATGGGTGCGCCGGAGCTTCTGGAATTCGGGGGATGCTTGCACCGCGCCGTAGTCGACCTCATCGAGGTTCGTCGTGGCGCTGGGGGCCTCGTTGCCCATGGCGTCTCTCCTTCGAGGGGATCGGCGCGCCCGTCGGCCGCGCCGCTGCGTTGACAGTGCGACCATGCTCGTCCTCGCGCGGAGCAGCCGCAGGCGTGCGCCGTTCGTCGTCGGTGAGCGGTGTCGACGGTGCGACGAACGGCGGCCGGGTCACGACGAACGACGACTACGCTGGCCGCATGCCCGAGTCGATGCTGCTCGCCGCTGCCGCCGGCGTCCTCGCCGGGGCTCTTGCGGTCGGCGTGGTCATTCTGCTCCGGCGCATCGTGGTGGCGTCGAAAGACCTCGGCACCGACGTCGAACAGGCGACGTACCAGACCCTCCATCTCGCGAGCCGCGCCGCCACGCACCTGCGCGGCGGCATCGCCGAGGGCGACGCGACGCGCGCCGGACGCCACCTCAGAGCCCTCCTGGGGTGCGAGACGCTCGCGCTCGTCGACGCCGCCGGCACCGTGACCGTCGAGGGCGACGACGCCGTCCGCGAGGTCGCCGGGCGGCTGGCCGCCGAGGCCCTCACGTCGCGTCGCCCACAGATGCAGCGTCGTGCCCGCATCGGCGAACAGGAGACGGATGCCGTGGCCGCACCGATCATCGCCGCAGGGGCGCCCGCCGGGGCCATCGTCGCGTTCGCGCCGCGCGTGCGGGCAGGGCTCGTGCGCGCGACCGGCGAGGTGGCGGACTGGGTCGCGGCCCAGGTGGAGCTCGGCGAGCTCGACGCCTCACGGGCCGCGCTCGCCGAGGCCGAGGTGCGGGCGCTGCGCGCCCAGATCAGCCCGCACTTCATCTACAACTCGCTCAACGCGATCGCCTCGTTCATCAACACCGACCCGGCGAAGGCGCGCGACCTGGTTCTCGAATTCGCGGACTTCACGAGGTACTCGTTCCGCCGGCACGGCGACTTCACCACGGTCGCCGAAGAGCTCCGCTCGATCGACAGCTACCTCGAGCTCGAGCGGGCGCGGTTCGGCGATCGCCTGAAAGTGACGCTCCAGGTCGCCCCCGAGGTGCTCTCGACGGTGGTGCCGTTCCTGTCGATCCAGCCCCTCGTCGAGAACGCGGTGCGCCACGGGCTCGAGGGCAAGGAGGGTGGCGGACGCATCACGATCGAAGCCTCCGACCAGGGCGCGTTCGCCGAGATCAGCGTCGAGGACGACGGCGTCGGCATCGACCCGGTCGTGCTCGAGCGCGCCCTCGCCGGCGGCGCGCCGGGCGCGCACGTGGGACTGCGCAACGTCGACGCGCGGCTGCGGCAGGTCTACGGCGACGAGCACGGACTCGTCGTCGAGACCAACGTCGGCTCCGGCACGCTGGTGCGGATGAGGGTGCCGAAGTCGCAGCCCGGCCGGGTCGCGGCATCCACCGGTCCCGTCCGTGCGACGGCGACCCTCGAGCGCCCCGAGCGGAGGCGCGAACCGTGATCTCGGTGCTCATCGCCGACGACGAGCAGCCGGCGATCGACGAGCTCGCGTTCCTGCTCGGCCAGGATCCGCGCATCGGCGTCATCCACCAGGCGTCGTCGGGCGCCGAGGCGATCCGGCTGCTCACGCGCGAGAGCGTCGACGCCGCGTTCCTCGACATCCACATGCCGGGCCTCAGCGGGTTCGATCTCGCCCGCGCCCTGCAGCGCTTCGAGCGCCGGCCGGCCCTCGTGTTCGTCACCGCCGACGAAGAGAGCGCGCTCGAGGCCTTCGACCTGGCGGCGGTCGACTACCTGCTGAAGCCCGTGCGCACGGAGCGGCTGCACCGCTCGGTCACGCGCGTCATCGAGGCGATGAAAGCGCAGGCTGCGCCGATGACGGATGCTGCGACCGCCGCTCAGGCGGAGCGCATCGCCGTCACGCTCGGCGGGACGACGCGCATGATCCGCCGCGACGAGGTGCGCTACGTGCAGGCCCAGGGCGACTACGCGCGGCTGCACACCGAGGAGGCGAGCTACCTCGTGCGGGTGCCGATGTCGGATCTCGAGCGCCAATGGGCCGACGCGTTCGTGCGCATCCACCGCTCGTACCTCGTCGCGATCCCGCACCTCGCGCGCCTCCGGCTGGGCGGCGACCACCCGAGCGTCACGGTCGGCGGCGCCGAGCTGCCGGTGAGCCGGCGGTGCCTGCCGGCGCTCCGCGAGAGGCTCGAGTCGACCACGATCAGGCCCCGCACATGACCCCGGCGGAAGCCGGCCCCCCGGACGCGCCGACGCCCGCCCGGGGCCGGGTGCGCGTGACTGCGCCGCACGCGGGCTCGGCCGCAGCATCCGTCCGCTCCGCATCGCTGCAGGCAGACGGAGGGCCCACGAGCGACATCGCCGGCGTGTACGTACGCTCGCTCATCCGCTCGCAGCTGCGGCTCGGGATCGTGTTCGCGCTGGGCTTCGCTGTCGCCACCGCGCTGTTCGTGCTCGCGATCACGCTGGTGCCCCAGCTCGATGCGACGTTCGTGCTCGGTGTGCCGCTGTCGTGGCTGCTGCTGGGGGTCGGCGTCTACCCGCTCGCCATCACGATCGGCGCGCTCTACGTGCGCGCGGCCTCGCGCAACGAGGCGCGGTACCGGGCGCTCGCGGAGGACGAGTGAACGCCGCCATCGGCTACGTCGCGATCGCCGCCGTCGCCGTGGCGTCGGCGCTCATCGGCTTCTACGGCCTGCGGGTCTCGCGCACCACGAGCGACTTCTACGTGGCGAGCCGCACCGTGCGTCCGTGGTGGAACGCGTCGGCCATCGGCGGCGAGTACCTGTCGGCGGCGTCGTTCCTGGGGATCGCCGGCCTCATCCTGCTCACGGGATCGTCGGCGCTGTGGTTCCCGATCGGGTACACCGCCGGCTACCTCATGCTGCTGCTGTTCGTGGCCGCGCCGCTGCGCCGCTCGGGCGCGTACACGATCCCGGACTTCACCGAGGCCCGGCTCGAGTCGCTGTGGGCGCGCCGCGTCACGAGCACGCTCGTGATCGTCATCGGCTGGTTCTACATCGTGCCGCAGCTGCAGGGCGCGGCGCTCACCGTGCGCATCACCACGGGCCTTCCCGCGTGGGTGGGGTCGGTCGCCGTCGCCGTGATCGTGGCGGTGATCGTCGCGGCGGGCGGCATGCGCTCGATCACGTTCGTGCAGGCGTTCCAGTTCTGGCTGAAGCTCACGGCGCTCGCGATCCCGGTGGTCGCGATCCTGCTGCTCGCCGGCGACGTGCAGCCCGCGCTGCCGCCGGTCGAGGCGTTCCCGCCGAGCGCCGGGCCGGGCGACCTCCAGGTCTACCGCACGGTGTCGCTCATGGTGGCGCTGCTGCTCGGCACGCTCGGACTCCCCCACGTGCTCGTGCGGTTCTACACGAACCCCGACGGCGTCGCCGCGCGCCGTACGACCGTCATCGTGCTCGTGCTGCTGTCGGTGTTCTATCTGTTCCCCACGGCGTTCGGATTCCTGGGCCGCGCGTTCGCCCCCGACCTCGCCGGCTCGGGCGACGCCGACGCGCTCATCCTGCTGCTGCCCGGCCGCCTCGTTCCCGGCCCCCTGGGCGACGTGCTCACGGCGCTCGTCATCGCGGGGGCGTTCGCCGCGTTCCTCTCGACGTCGTCGGGCCTGGTCGTCTCACTCGCGGGCGTGATCAGCCAGGACCTGCTGGGCGGCAGCGTGCGCGGCTTCCGCATCGCGGCGGTGCTGTCGTCGTTCGTCCCGCTGGTCGTGGCGCTCGCCACCGAGCCGGCGGGACTGGCCGGCAGCGTCGGGCTCGTGTTCGCCTTCACCGCGTCGACGCTGTGCCCCGTGCTCCTCCTGGGCATCTGGTGGCGCGGGCTCACGGCCCGCGGGGCGATCGCCGGCATGCTCACCGGCGCGGTGCTCTCGGGTCTCGCGATCCTCGGCGGCGGGCTCGTCGGGCCCGCGCTCACCACCCTGCGCCCGTTCCTCGAGCAGCCGGCCGCGTGGACCGTGCCCGTCGCCGTGGTGGTGACCGTCGTCGTCTCGCTCGGCGATCGCCGCAGCATCCCGAAGGGGACGGACCGGTTCCTCACGCGACTGCACGTGCCCGAACCGACTGCGCCGGCCGGACGCGAAGCCTGACCGTCAGACGCCGCCGCCTCCGCCGCCGCCACCGCCTCCGCCCGAGGAGCCGCCGCCCGACGACCCGCCGGAGGTCGACGACGAGGACGCCGACGACGACAGGTTCGAGATGCCGGCCGAGAAGGCTGCGGCGTTGAATCCGCTCGATCCCGCGTACCAGCCCGGCGAGCTGCCCGCCCCGTACAGCACCGCGAGCTCTTCGGCCCACTTCTTCTCCTGGCCGAACACCACGGCGTACGGCAGCAGCGTCTCGTACAGCTTCAGCTTGACGCGCGGGTCCGAGACGTCGACGGGCACGCGCTCGGCGCCCTGCGGCGACTGCAGCATGCGGATGCGATCGGCCTCGGCCCACTCGATGAACTGCTTGAGCCCCGCCAGGTGGTCGCGCGTCTCGGCTCCGACGGCCGTGAGCGGCCGGCGCGAGACGAGCCCGCCCACGAGCAGCGCGACGAGCACCGCCGCGATGATCAGCACGATCGGCACCCACGGCGTCACGTACCCGACCAGCGCGCCGACCCCGAAGAGCACCACCAGCACCGCCGAGCCGATCGCGACGACGAGCGGCCAGGCGCGCGCACCCGCCGGCACCTTGCGTCGCAGCCCCCGGGCCGACAGCTCCGCCGATGCCGCCTTCAGCACCTTCTGCGCCGTCGTCGAGAACCTCGTGTCGCTGCGGCCGAACTCGAACTCCTCACCCGGTACGCCCTTCGGGAAGAGGCCGGGCAGCAGCATCCGTCCGTCCCCGTCGGCGAGCGACGGGTCCACGAGCACGGCCTTCAGCTTCGTGCCGCCGAACCATTTCGGCGGGCCCTCTTCGATACGGATGCTGCCCACGACCGCCTGCTCGAGCACCTCGGCCGGGATCGCCTTCATGGTGTGGCCGAGCAGCACGGCGCTCTCGAGGGCGTCGATGCCGCGCGGCGGCGTGTACTCCGCGATGATGACGGGCCGGCCGGGGTCGTCGCGGAGGTGCCGCCGGCGCATCACGATCGCCAGCACGAGCGCGGTGCCGAGGCCGACCAGCGCGACGCCGCTCTGCAGCCATCCCCACGGCGACGCGAGGTAGCCGGGGTCGAATGCGACGAACGTCTGGGGCGCGAATCCGACGGCGATGGTCATGTTCTGATGCGGCAGCACGTTCTCGGCTGACGCCACCAACGCCCCGTCGACGTCGTCGATCGGGCACGTGTCTGTCGAACCCTGGTAGCCGACGTAGCAGGCCTGCGCGCCGGTGCGGGCGTCTGCCAGGTCGTCGGGCATCGTCACGCGCGCCGTGATGCGCCCGAACGGCTGCCGCCAGTCGAACCCGTTGACGTTCCAGTAGAACTCGTCGACGCCGGTGTCGGCGAAGTACCGCGTCACGTTCTGGAGCGTGTAGGTGAAGACGTAGGTCTGCCGGCCGTGCACGAAGTCGTCGGCGCGCGACGTCACGAGGTAGAAGCCGTCCTCGGACTCCGTCTCCACGGCACGCGGCGCACCGGTCTCGTCGGTGACCGAGACGAGCTCGGGGTGCAGCGGCGCACCCAGGTAGGTCTCGGGGATCTCGCGGCGCATGCCGCGGTTCTGATCGGACTCGGGGAAGAGCGCCACGAAGGTCTCGACGACGGTGACCGTGCTCGTGCCGTCGTCTGCGCGGCCGAGCTGGTACTCGACGTCGAGGCTCTCGAACGTGAAGTCGTCGACGCCTGCGTGCGCCGGGGCGGGGTTCAGTCCCGCGAGCAGCACGCCGGCGAGCAGGGCGAGCACCAGCCCCACGACCTCGAGACGACGTGCGCGACACGACGCGACTGCAGAAGACGCCATGGGGCCAGCCTAGGGTCGGCGCGAGGCTCTAATCTTGACGCTATGACCGATCGCCGTCTCGCCATCGACGCGTGGGAGAGCCTCTTCCGCGCGCAGCACGAGGTCTTCGGCGACATCAACGACGACTTCGACGACGAGACGCTGAGCCAGGCCGAGTACGACGTGCTCCTCACCGTCACCCGCGGCGACGACCTCACCGCACGTCTGCGCGACGTCACCGCCAACATGCTCATCAGCCAGCCGAGCGTCTCGCGCCTCGTCGACCGCATGGTCGCGCGCGGCCTCATCACCAAGTGCGCCGATCCCGACGACGGGCGCGGCGCGCTCGTGCACGCGACGGATGCCGGGGCGTCGCTGTTCCGCCGCATCGCGAGCGCGCACGGCCGGGCCATCGCCGAGCGCATGTCGCTCCTCTCGGACGACGAGCTCTGCCAGCTCCGCGACCTCACCGCGAAGCTCCGCAAGACCCAGACCTCCTACTGATCCCGGATCCGGCTACGGCGTGCGGCGCCGGAGCGTCAGCGACGCGAGGATCAGCGCGCCCACCGCGAACGCCACGACGACGAGCAACGGCCCGAAGACGTCCCACCCCTCGTCGCCCGCGGTCACCGCGTTGATCGTGTCGATGGCGTAGCTCAGCGGGAGGATCTTCGAGATCTGGTACAGCGCCTCGGGCATGTCTTCGCGGGGCATGAACAGGCCGCCGAGGATGATCTGCGGGAACACGATCAGCGGCATGAACTGCACCGCCTGGAACTCGGTGCGCGCGAAGGCGCTCGCGAGCAGCCCCAGCGCGGTGCCGAGGATGGCGTCGACCACCGCGACGAGCCCGAGCTGCCAGAGCGGTCCGTCGACCTGCAGCCCGCACACCCACACGGCGAACGTCACCGTGATGACGGCCTGCAGCGTCGCCATGAGCCCGAATGCGAGGCCGTACCCGACGATGAAGTCGGCCTTCGCGATCGGCGTCGTCATGAGCCGCTCGAGGGTTCCCGACCGGCGCTCGCGCAGCGTCGTGATCGAGGTGATCAGGAACATCACGATGAACGGGAACAGCGCGAGGATCGGCCCGCCGAACTGGTCGAACACCCCCTCCTGGTCGCTGAACAGCCACGCGAAGAGGCCCACGAGCAGGCTGGGAGCGACCAGCATGAGCGCGATCGAGCGCGGGTCGTGGCTCAGTTGCCGCAGCACCCGCCCCGCGGTCGCGAGGGTCAGCACGCCGTTCACGAGGTGCTCCCGTGGTCCGGGTGGTGCGCATGCTCGGCCTGTTCGCGCGCTTCTCTTCGCGTGAGTGGATGCTGCGCCCCGGCCTCCGTCTGCACGCGCGCGTCGCGCTCGATGAGCGTGAGGAACGCAGCATCCGGATCCGTCGTCCCGGTGTCGGCGAACAGGCCGTCGGGTGTCGTGTCGGCGATGATGCGGCCCGCGCGCATGAGCACGAGGCGGTCGCACCGGAGGGCCTCGTCCATGACGTGGCTCGAGACGATCAGCGTCGCGCCGGCGTCGGCGAGGCCGCGGAAGACTTCCCAGAGCTCGGCGCGGAGCAGCGGGTCGAGGCCGACAGTCGGCTCGTCGAGCACGAGCAGTTCTGGCACGCCGAGCATCGCGACCGCGAGCGAGACACGGCTCTCCTGTCCGCCGCTCAGCGAGTCGATCGTCTGGTCGCGCTGATCGGCGAGGCCGACCTGCTCGATGACGCGGTCGACGTCGCTGCGCGGCGCGTCGACGAGCCGGGCGAAGTAGCGCAGGTTCTGCTGGATCGTCAGGTCGCCGTACACCGACGCCGCCTGCGTGTCGTACGCGACTCGCTTGCGCAGCGCGCGCGATCCGGCCGGCTCGCCGAGCACTGTCACGTCGCCGCCGGCGACCTTCTGCACACCCACGATCGAGCGCATCAGCGTCGTCTTGCCGCACCCCGAGGGGCCGAGGAGGCCCGTGATCTGGCCGCGCGGGATGTCGAGATCGAGCCCGCTGAAGACCTCGGTCCTGCCGCGCCGGACGTGCAGACCACGCAGGCTCACGGCATCCGTCCCCGCATTGTTCGTCACGAGATGAATAGTGGCGCTCCGCCGCCCCGCCGTCCAGGCCCGCCGCCGTAGTCTGGCGCCATGCACACGCGCGCGCAGGCGAGGCTGCAGGTCGTCGCCGGTCCGATGTTCGCCGGCAAGTCCGAGGAGCTGCTGCGCCGCGTCCGCCGCGCGCGCATCGCGGGGCTCGAGGTCGAGGTCGTGAGCCACGCCCTCGACGACCGTCGCGGCGAGGGGCTCGTGAGCTCGCACTCGGGGCTGAGCGTGCCGTCGCGCTCGGTGCCCGACGTGGCAGCGCTCGTCGCCGGCGTACAGGGCCGCGGGCTCGACCTGGTCGCGATCGACGAGGCGCAGTTCTTCGGCCCGGACCTGGTCGCAGCCGTCGACGAGCTCGTGACGGGAGGCGTGACCGTGGTGGTGTCGGGCCTCTGCGTCACGTTCGACGGACGGCCGTTCGAGCCGCTGCCGGCGCTGATGGCGATCGCCGAGGACGTCCTCAAGCTCACGGCGGTCTGCGCCGTCTGCGGCGAGGACGCCGCGTTCCACCAGCGCATCGCCGCCGCCCCCACCGGCGATCCCCGCATCCCGACGTCGGCGCAGGTCGGCGGGATCGAGTCGTACCAGGCCCGCTGCCGCCGCCACTTCACCGGCGGTGCACGGGCATAGGCCCTTCGTCCTCTGCCGAAACACGGGTCGATCGCTCGACACGCCGGGTCGCAGCATCCATCACCGGCGTGTCGTGGTTACCGACCCGTGTTTCGGCGCGAGCGCGCCGGGTCGGAGGAGAGGGGCCGGTCAGCACTCGATGACGTTCACCGCGAGGCCGCCCTCGCTCGTCTCCTTGTACTTGTGGGACATGTCGATGCCGGTCTGACGCATGGTCTCGACCACGGCGTCGAGCGACACGTAGTGCGAGCCGTCGCCGCGCAGGGCGAGGCGCGCAGCCGTCACCGCCGTCGACGCGGCGATCGCGTTGCGCTCGATGCACGGGATCTGCACGAGCCCGCCGACGGGGTCGCACGTGAGGCCGAGGTGGTGCTCCATCGCGATCTCGGCGGCGTTCTCGATCTGCCGGTTCGTACCGCCCATCACCGCGGTGAGGCCCCCCGCCGCCATCGCGCACGCCGACCCCACCTCGGCTTGGCACCCGCCTTCGGCGCCCGAAATCGAGGCGTTCGCCTTGAACAGCGAGCCCAGCGCGGTGGCGGTGAGGAGAAATCGACGGATGCCTCGGCGACGGTTCGCCTCGGCCACCTGCTCGTCGTCCCAGCGTGCGGCCTCGTCGGCGGTCGCGGCGTGCCCGCGATAGCCGAGCAGGGCGCTGCCGACCAGCTCGCCGTACGGGGTCACCGCGTTGCCGGCGCCGAGGCCGGAGTCGGCCAGGAAGCGCCACCAGTACATCGCGACAGCAGGCAGGATGCCCGCGGCGCCGTTCGTCGGCGCCGTCACGACGCGCCCGCCCGCGGCGTTCTCCTCGTTGACGGCGAGCGCGAAGGCGCCGAGCCACTCCCCCGGGAGCTCCCGACGGCCGTCGGCCTCGGCGGCCTCGAGCTGCTCGCGGATCGAGGCGGCGCGTCGCTTGACGCCGAGCATGCCGGGGAGCACGCCGCCGGACTGCAGGCCCGCCTCGACGCACGCGGCCATCGCGTCCCAGATCGCGTCGAGGCCCTCGGCGATCTGCTCGTCGGGGCACAGCGCCTCCTCATTGATGCGTGCGGCCTCGGCGATCGTGATGCCGCGCTCGTCGCAGAGCGCGAGCAGCTCCTCGGCGCTCGAGAAGTCCAGCGGGAACGTCTGCGCGCGCACACGCGCCGGTTCGCCCTCGCGACGGATGAATCCGCCCCCGACGGAGTAGTACGTCTCGCGGGCGAGCAGTCCGGCATCCGTCGTCTCCGCCGGCTCGAGAGGAGCGGCAGAGCCCGTCTCGCGCACGCCGGTCGCGGCGAGCGCGCGCGGCGGGCCGTCCGTGCTCGAGGTCCAGGCCTCGAGCGTCATCGCGTTCGGGTGACCGGGCAGTCGCGTTCGCGGCGCGAACACCACGTCGCCGCGCTCGAACGTCACCGCGTGCACGCCGGCCAACTCGAGCGCGCGGCCGTCGGGCCAGGCGCTCCACGCCGAGCGCACAGCATCCGGATCCGCTGTCTCAGGCTCGAGCCCCTGCAGGCCCGCGACCACCGCGTCGGGCGTTCCGTGACCGATGCCCGTGGCGCCGAGCGAGCCGTACAGCGTGCAGGTGACGCGGGCGACCTGCGGCAGAGCCCCGCTCTCGCGGAGGCGGACGACGAAGTCGTAGGCGGCCCGCATTGGGCCGACCGTGTGGGAGCTCGAGGGTCCTACGCCGATGGAGAACAGCTCGAACGCCGAGACGTAGGCGCTCATCGCGACCAGGCTAACCCGATCGCGGTATGCAATCTGCCTCCCGTTATCGACTCGATATGAGCAGGATGCCTCGCCCCTCGCACTCTCGCGGGGCAGCCTGTGCGATCAGGCCACGGTCGGCCGGAACGAGATCAGGCCGACGGTATTGCCCTCGGAGTCCTTGACGAAGGCCTGCCACTCGTCGTGCCCCGCGGGGCCGAGCATGTCGTCTTCGTGCGTGAAGATCACGTGCGGCGGAGAGACCACCTCGGCCCGATCCCCGAGGCGTTCGAGGGCGTCTGTCACGTCGTCGACATGCAGGTACAGCAGCGCGGTCGGGGCGTTGCGGTCGAGCAGCAGCCGCACGCCGTCGAGGTCGAAGAAGAGCAGCCCCGGCGGGTCGAAGATCGCCGTCGCGTCGGCACCGAGGAGGGAGGCGTAGAAGCCGGCGGCGCGCTCGAGGTCGTCGGCGTGCTGGGCCACCTGCACAAGTCTCATGGCGTCATTCTGGCCCCCGCGGTGGCGGGGTGCCAGCGACGTGGCACTTCCCTCCGCAGGGCGGTGGGGAGTATCAATGAGGCAGGCGATCCTGGAGGTTGGCGATGCTGTTCGTGCTCTATCTGATCCTGCTGGTCGGCGGAATGGTGATCCTGGGACTGTCGTTCGCGTCACCGATCCTGCCCGCACTGGTGTTCGTGGCGGGGCTGCTCTGCATCGTGCTCGCGGTCGCCATTCCCATCACCGCAGGCGCCTTCGAACAGCGCCGATAGGCGGAAACGGCTAGGCTCGGGAACTTCATCTGTCCCGGCCGTGGAGGTTTGCCGTGTCTGTTGTCGAGGAGCCCATCTGGCTCACGCAGGACGCTCTGCGTCAGCTGCAGGAAGAGCTCGAACTTCTCGTGCGCGAGGGCGCCGAGGACGAGCAGACCCAGGTGCGCACGCTGGAGTTGCGCGGCATCATCCGCCGCGCACAGGTCGGCGAGCGGCCGGACGACGGCATCGTCGAGCCGGGCATGCGGGTGACGGTGGAGTTCGCCGCAGACGGCGCGCGGGAGACGTTCCTGCTCGGCTCGCGCGCCCTCCTCGGCGCCGACGCCGACCTCGCCGTCTACTCCCCCGACTCCCCGCTCGGCCGCGCGATCTCCGGGTTGCTGCCGGGCGACCGCTTCTCGTACGAGGCTCCGACCGGTGCGACGATCGGCGGCGCGGTGGTCGACGCGGTCCCGCACAGCTGAGCATCGCTCGAGGCAGCCCCCGCGACCGCGGGGGCTGCTTCTGTCTGTGCGCTCATCGCCTGCGGAGGCCGTGGACGGCCGGCGTCAGCTCGCGCGCGAGGTCCCGCGCGAGGAAGCCGAGGCCGATCCGCTCGCCGAGCCTGACTCCGGCGCGGGCATGGGCCCACGATCCCCACACCGCGGCCCGGACGGGGTCCACGCCTCGCGCGGCGAACCCTGCGATGGCACCGGCGAGCACGTCGCCGCTTCCCGACGTCGCCAGTCCGCTGTCACCCTCGTCGAGCGTGTAGGCGCGGCCGTCGGGGTGCGCCACCACGCCGTAGCAGTTGACGACGGCCTCGAATCGCCGGGCGATCTCGCGGATGTCGGCCACCTCGTCGGCGAGCTCGCGGCCGAGCAGGATCCTCGCCTCGTCCTTGTTCGGATTCAGGATGAGGTCGGCGGGCAGGCTGCCGCGGTCGATTCCGGGAAGCACGCCGAGCGCGAAGGCGTCGAGCACCATCGCCCGCGGACTCGTCGCTGCGACGGCGCGCAGCGTCGCCCGGGTCTCGTCGGCGTCACTGAATCCCGGGCCGATCAGCACGGCGTCCGCCGCCGTGAGCTTCTCACGCAGTTCGCCGGCCGGCGGCGCATCGGCATCGTCGGGAAGCGCGAGGACGCCGGCTTCCGGGAGTCCGACGCCGACCTGCGCGTCGATCGACTGCGGCACCGCGAGGACGACCCGCCCGGCGCCGACCCGCAGCGCCGACTCGCCCGCGAGGAGCACCGCCCCGGGCGAGCTGCGCGAGCCCCCGACCACCACGACGTCGCCGCGGGACTTCTTCGAGTCGCCGGGGTCGGGCAGGCCCCACTCCTCGAGGAGCGCTTCCGTCACCGGCTCAGCGCGGCTGGACATCGGGATCCCCGGGGTGAGCGGTGACGTCGGCGCCTTCGCGCTGGAGATGGGTCACGTCCGAGAACGCGGCGAGTTCCCAGCCGGAGCCGGCCCGGACCAGGTGGGTGATCGAGGCGTTCAGCACCGTATGGTCGTCGGCGAACCCGAGCAGCTCGTCCTCCCTCATCGGCAGCAGGATGTAGAGCAGCAGCATGACCACCGCGTCATGCACGACCAGCATCGCCGTCTCGGGGCCGCTCTCGAGCGCCTCGCGCAGGAATGATCGCAGCCGCAGCGCGACGTCGGCCCAGGACTCGCCGCCCGGCGGCCGATGGTAGAACTTGCCGAGGTGGCGGCGGCGCGAGAACTCCTCGGGGTGCAGACGCGCGACGCCCTGCCTCGTGAGCAGATCCAGGATCCCGAGCTCGCGGTCGCGCAACCGCTCGTCGACGAAGATCGTCCGTCCGGCTGCCGCGTCGCCGAGGGCGATCGCCAGCGTCTCGCGGGCCCGGGCGTAGGGCGAGACCCAGTACAGGTCGATGTCGCCGCTGTGGTCGGCGAGCCATGCTCCGAGCGCGGCCGCCTGCTCCTGGCCGGTCGCCGACAGCGGCACGTCGGCGTCGCGCACGTCGAGCGGGATCACGTCGAGGCCCTCGATCTCGGCACGCGTCGCCGCGATGTTGCCGATGCTCTCGCCATGCCGGACCAGCCACAGCTCTCTCACTGCCATCGCCCCAGGCTAGGGATCTCGCCCGGCCGCAGGTACCCATTGACAGGGCGCGACGGTGGCGTCTCACCGTCGTCGCCGATCGTTCACCACACGCCAACCGGACAACGCTGGCGCCGGCGCGGCGCGCGGGCCTAGGGTGTCGGACAGCGCGTCCGGGACAGCACACGACGCGACTTTGATCATCCGCAGCCGCCTGGGGGCGGCGCAACAGATGGGAAGTCGAAATGTCCGAAATCAAGCCGACCATCGTCCTCGTGCACGGCGCGTGGGCCGACGCCTCGAGCTGGAACGCCGTCAGCGTTCCTCTCCAGGCCGAAGGATTCACCGTCCACGCTCCACCGAACGAGCTGCGCGGGCTGACGTCCGACGCGGCGTACATCTCCTCGTTCCTCGCGCAGCGGACGACCGGCCCTGTCGTGCTCGTCGGCCACTCGTACGGCGGCGCGGTCATCACGAACGCCGGCGCGCAGGGCGGCGACGTGAAGGCGCTGGTGTACGTCGACGCGTTCATCCCCGACGAGGGCGAGACCGTCGTCGGCATCCTCGAGGGCTCGGGCTCTGCCCTCGCGGTCGCGGACCCGACCACGGTGCTCGACGTCGCCGGCTACCCCGGCGCGCCCGAGGGCGCGGCCGAGGCCTTCCTCAAGCCCGAGACGGTGCACGACGCGTTCGCGCAGGATCTCCCCGAGGCCGACCGCTGGACGATCGTCGCGACCCAGCGCCCGGCATCGTTCGTCGCGAACGTGACGCCGTCGGGCGCGCCCGCGTGGAAGACGATCCCGAGCTGGGCCGTCCTCGGCACCGACGACCTCGTCATCCCGATCGACACCCAGCGCCGCATGGCCGAGCGCGCCGGCGCCACGATCAGCGAGGTCGACGCGTCGCACGTCTCGATGGTCTCGCAGCCGCAGGCGACGCTGGACGCGATCCGCGCCGCCGCGGCCTCGATCAACTGACCGGCGACCCGACCCACATCGCCGGCATCGCACGCGGCTACGCGCGGGCGATGCCGGCGATGTGGGTGTTGAACGGGACGAACGGCGTGCGGATCCGGTAGCGCTCGATGCTCACGCTCTCGAAGCCGGCGGAGCGGATCGCCCCCTCGAGGTCGCGCTCGCAGGAGCAGCCCTCGAACGTCCACGCCCATGGGCGGCGCAGGATCCGCTGCGCAGCGCGCGTCGCCGTGCCGTCGGCGCCGGCGACGTGCTCGAGGAAGCGGAAGGTTCCGCCCGGACGCAGGATGCGCCGCACCTCCGCGAGCACCGCCGCCGGATCCTGCACCGAGCACAGCACCAGCGACGAGATGACGCAGTCGGCGCTGCCGTCGGGCAGACCTGTCTGCTCGGCCATGCGCTCGCGCAGGTCGAGCCGCACACCGACTCTCTGGGCGGCATCTCGGAGCGGACCCCGCATGGACCGGTTGGGCTCGACGGCCACGAGAGTGCCGCCGGCGGGGAGGTAGCGCAGGTTCGCCCCGACGCCGGGGCCGATCTCGACCACCTCGGAAGGGAGGCCGGCGAAGACGCGCTGCTTGTGTCGGCGCAGATTGCGCTCGATGTAGGGATCCATCACACGAAAGAAGGCGGCGTTGAAGGCGCCGCGCACGGTGTGCTGCTCGAATTCGAACACTGTGCTCGGCTCGCGCGCCGTGATGTCGGACATGTCTCCTCCTGGAGATCTCGTTGTCGGTGACACCAGAGTCCCGCTCAGCCTTCGCGGGCACAGGCGTGGAACTACCTCATTTCGCCCGAACCCCGGGCGCGGGCCCTATCCGGCCCCCTGGGCGGCGAACCAGGCCGCGATCTGGGCTCGCGACGTGAAGCCCAGACCCACCCGGATCCGCTCGACGTGCCCCTCGGCGGACCGCTCGTCGATGCCCAGCCGAGCGGCGATCTCGCGGTTGGTGCAGCCCTCGCTCACCAGCGCGGCCACCAGCATCTGCCGCGGGGTCAGCGATCCCGGCGCGCGCCGCAGGGCAGGCAGCCCGAGGAAGCGGCGGATCGGCGCCACGACGCTCTGCGCGTCGCCCGCATACGGCAGGTGCGATCGCCCCGGCAGCACCACGAGGGTGGCATCGGGGATGCCGGTGGCGAGGGCGGCGGCCTCCGAGACGGGCGCGGCGCGGTCGTGGTCGCGGTGCAGCACCAGCGTCGGGGCCTCGACCTCGGCGAGGAGGTCGCTGACGTCGAGCTCGTAGCTCAGAGCGAGCAGGGATCGGGCGGTCGCCGCCGACGACGACGCTCGCTGGTAGCGCCCGAAGTCCTTCCGCATCGCGGACGTGGCGTCGGGCGCGAAGATGTCGGTGAGCACGTCGGCGCCGAGACCCCAGTGCGACTCGACCAGACCCAGCACGTGTTCGCGAGCACTCTCCGGCGAGATGTTCTCGCCCTTCACCCACCCGCCGTACAGCACGAGCCGCCGCACCGTCTCGGGCCGCTTCGCCGCCCACGCCACCGCGACGAGCGCGCCCATCGACGTGCCGACCACGTCGAACGACGCCGGGCCGCTGATGTCAGCGACCGCAGCCAGCTGCTCCAGCTCATACGCGAGCGAGGGCGCGCGCCCGGACGACGGCGACAGCCCGCACCCGGCGCGGTCGTACCTCACGAGCCTCGCACCGTTCGCAAGGCTCTCGTAGAAGGCCCGCTCGTCGGGCAGCTCCCAGGTCAGCTGCAGATGACTGATCCATCCGCTCACGTACAGGATCGGGCGCCCCGCACCGACCGAGGCGTACGCCACCTCGGTGCCATCAGCCGTCGTCACGCGACCGATGCGTTGCTGCACACGCCCATTATGGCGACGAGCCGCAGTCGGGCATCAGCCCTGATCGACGCTCGACGGCTCTTGCCACGTCAGGCGCGGCTCGCGTTCGAGAAAGCGACCGCAGCGGGCCGCAGCATCCTGAATCGCGTTCTTCTCTTCGGGAGAGAGGTGCCGCAGCATCCGGATCTCGAAGGTCACCGCCCGCGTCGTGAGCGTGCGCTTCATGCCTGCGACCACCTGCCCGTCGACGAGCGCCATGCCGATGGCGGTCTCGCGCCCCCGCGACAGCAGCTCGTCCGCGTCGAGCACCCAGCGCGAGTCCTGATAGCCGCGATACATCTCGTCGAGCACCTGCAGCAGGTGGCCTTCTGGAGAAGTGGATGCTGCAGCCCCGCCGGGAGCGTGCCAGTAGGTGCGATCGCCATGATCGAACGACTCGAGCCGGCCGGCGGCCGCGGCGAGTCCGCGGCGCACGTCGGTGAGCGTGAGCGTCGCCCAGTACGCGAGGTCGCGGTCGGTGGCAGGTCCGTGGGCCGTGAAGTAGCGGAAGGCGAGCTCGGCGAGCGCCTCGTCGCGCTCCATCCGCCGCGGAGCGGTGACCCGGTCGGCGAAGAGCGCGTAAGTGTGCTCCCCGTCGCGCGGGGCGCCGCTGCAGATGAGGGCGTGCAGCTCGAGGTGGCCGGCCAGGAGCATGAGCTGCATGCCCGTCAGCTCGTGTCCGCGCTCGGCCAGGGCGTCGGCGAGCTCCGCGCGGGTGCGGCCGGGCGCCTCGGCGAGCGCCTCGAGCACGGCATCGGCGACGACGGTCAGGCGATCGCCGAGCGGGACGAGCTGCTGGTCGATGATCGGCAGCACCCGGTCGCGGGTGAGCTCGAGAAGCCACAGCGCATCGTCGGCGTGCACGTAGTGCCACGTCGGGCGCAGCACGTGCGTCCTCAGCACCCGCTCGCTCGCCAGCAGCCCGGCGAGGTCGGCCTGGCGCGGATCCCGCGTGCGGGTGGCCACGGCCCACGCCGACTGCGATGGGTTCTCGGCCTGGACGGCGAGCAGCGACCGGACGACGTGTTCTGCGCCGTCGAGCGGCGCCGCGAGATGCTGCGAGCGCAGCCGCCAGCGCGCGATGTCACGATCGGTGAGCACACGACGAGCGTAGGCGGCGGGCGCGCCCGGGTCGACGGGCGGCCGTGCAGACCCGGGCGGCGCGAAGCTCACAGCATGGCGGTGAGCACACCTCCGTCGGCTCGCAGCGCGGCGCCGTTGGTCGCCGAGGCGAGCGGACTCGCCAGATAGGCGACGAGGTGCGCGATCTCGGTGGGATCGATGAACCTCTGCAGGAGCGTCGTGCCGTCCTGGCCGATGATCGCGTTCTTGATCGCGTCGACTGGCGCGGACTGGGCATCGGCGATGGCCTCGACGGTTGCGGCGACGCCGTCGGAGTAGGTGGGGCCACCGAGCACGGTGTTGACGGTGACGGCGGTGCCGCGCGTGAGCTTGGCGAGCCCGTTGCCGAGGGCGACCATCGCGGCCTTCGTGACGCCGTAGTGCACCATGTCAGCCGGGACGTTCACACCCGACTCGCTGCTGATGAAGATGAGGCGACCCCAGCCGCGCTCGCGCATGCCGGTCAGCACATGACGCGACAGGCGGACGCCGCTCATGACGTTGACGTCGAGGTAGCGAGCCCACTCCTCGTCGGTGATCGCCGCGAACTCGGCGAGCCCGAACAGCCCGACATTGTTGACGAGGATGTCGACCTCGCCGAGCCCGTCGAGAAGGCGCGCCACGTCATCCGGCGCGGCGAAGTCCGCCACGAGCCCGGTGTGGTCCGCGCCGGGATGCTCCGTGCGCAGTCGCGCCACGGCCTGATCGACGCGCTCGGGGCTGCGTCCGTTGACGATGACCCGCACGCCCTCGGCGGCGAGGGCCGATGCGATGGCGAAGCCGATCCCCTGCGTCGATCCACTGACGAACGCCGTCTTGCCCTGTAGCTGCAAATCCATGGGTGAACCCTCCTCCGTGATGCCGCAGCATCCGCTTATTACTTGCCTGGGAAAGTAAATGTACTGCCATTCAGTTTCCTGAGCAAGTTCTTGCGCGCCCTGCGCGGCGTGCACCAGGGGTGCCGTAGCCTCAGACCATGCCGTCAACGCCCGTGCCGACCGGCCTCAGCGCAGACCACCTGGAGGTCTGGGCAGCCGTGGCCACCCTCCTGGAGCGACTGCCCGCGGCGCTCGACGCCCAGCTCCAGCGAGACAGTGGCCTGACCCACTTCGAACACGGATTGCTGTTCGCGCTCGACACCGCTGACGAACGCACGCTGAGGATGAGCACGCTCGCCGGCTATGCGAGCAGCACGCTCTCGCGCCTGTCCCGCGCGATCTCACGCCTGGAGCGGAAGGGCCTTGTTCGTCGACGCGTCGACCCGTCCGACGGGCGCGTGACGCTCGCTGTCCTGACCGACGAGGGCCACGACCTGCTCGTCGAATCCACGCCCGCTCATCACGCTCTCGTCGAGCAGTTGGTCTTCGCGCCGCTCACCCCGAGCCAGGTGCGTCAACTCGGCGCCATCAGCCGGCGCCTCGCACAGGCCATCGATCCGGCGGAGACCTGGAGCGCAGGAGGAGAGCGCCCCGAGCCCGCGTGACCAGGGCATCGAGACTGCCTGTCCCCTATACTCCACTGAAGTATCCCCCCAAGTACGACGCCGTATTGCTCAGGTACGACGTCGTATCCCCGATGCGGGCCCCCGCCCGCCGTCCATCGGAGTGCATGTGGTCCGAGTGCAGCCGAACACGCCCGTCGGCAGCGATGCCCCGACGCGCGCGGCAGTCCGCGCCGCCCAGCGACGGAAGCGCTCACTTCTGCTCCTCGGCGTCATCCTCGTTCTCGTCGTCGCGATCGCCGTTGTGATCTGGTTCTTCCTCACGCGCGGGTCCGGCGAGCCCGCCGAGCAACCGGCATCGACGGGCGAATGTCAGCCGTCGAGTCTGCGGATCACCGCGGATCCGGCCATCGCGGCGGCGCTCGAGGCCATCGTCGCCGACCCGCCGGCGGCGTCCGCGGGTTGCCTCGACGTGACCATCAGCGCCGAAGACAGCGCGGTCACCGCCGCGGCGCTGGCGGCAGGTTCGGCGCCCGACTTCGACGTCTGGGTGCCCGACTCCGCGATGTGGCCCGCGCGTGCGGCCGGCCAGGCCGTGCTCACCGGCGTGGACGCCGCAGACCTCGTCGTCGGCGCCACCGTTGCCAGCACCCCCGTCGTCTTCGCGGCGACCGAACCCACGGCGACGGCCGTCGGATCGGGCGCCGGGTTCTCGAGCCTCGCCGGCCGCACGGTGGCCGCCGTGCTGCCGGATCCGGCGAGCGTCGCCGCGAGCTCGGCCGCGCTGCTCGCGCTGCAGACCGCGGTGAGCGGAGACGCGCGCGCATTCACCGCGCTCGTGCTGGGCCTCGACACCGGCGTCGTCCCCACAGCCACCGACGCTCTCGCAGCGGTCGCGGCGGCGGCGACGCCGACGATCGCTGTGACCACCGAGCAGGCGGTGCTCGAATACCGCAAGGGAGCGCAGTCCGCGCTCGTGCCGATCTACCCTGCCGACGTGAAGCCCGCCCTGGGCGTGCCGCTGGTCACCGTCGACGGCGCTTCGGCCGACACGCTCGAGGCCGTCGAGGTGTTCGCGGCAGCCGTGGCGGACGGAGGCGACCACCTCGCTGAGTATGGCCTTCGCGATGCGGCGGGCAATGCCCCGAACCCGGATACGGAAGCGGCTGCTGCGGTCGTGACAGCCGAGGTCACCGACAGCGCGAACCAGGCCGAAGCACTGCGCACATGGCAGATGCTCACCGCACCGTCGCGGATGCTGTCCCTCAACGACGTCTCGGGTTCGATGCTCCAGCCCGCGACCGCCGACATGCGACGCATCGACCTGTTCGAGCAGGCGGCCGTACGTGCCGTCAACTCGCTGTCGGCCGAATCGTCGCTCGCGACCTGGGTGTTCTCGAGCAGGCGGATCGGCGGACAGGACTGGCAGGAGATCGTCCCGTTCGGCCCGCTCGGTGACCCGGCGCACAAGCAGCGGACGATCGACACCGCGAACGGGCTCGACAGCCTGGTCGGCGGCGGGACCGGACTCTACGACAGCGTGCTCGCGGCGGTGCAGTACATGCGCGACACCTATGTCCCGGGTCAGGTGCACCTGGTCCTGCTGAACACCGACGGGGTCAACGAGGACGACGACGGCCTCGACCTGCCGCAGCTGCTCGCGCAGCTCGAGACGCTCCGCGATCCGGCGAAGCCCGTCGCCGTCATCGCGATCGGCTACGGACCCGACACCGACCAGGCCGCTCTCGAGCAGATCGCCGCCGCCACGGACGGCGCGGCGTATCAGGCGCTGCAGCCGACCGACATCGGCACCGTGCTCATCGACGCGGTCACGCAACGCGGCTGCCGCCCGAACTGCGGCTGAGCGCCGCAGGCGGGTGACGGCGCTCCGTCAGCCCTGCGCGGGACGGAGCGCCGTGCTCGTGAAGTAGCTCACCTCACCGTTCGCGTCCTCGACTCCGAACACCCACTTGCCGGAAGGCGTCGCCCGCACGTCGATCACGATTCCGCGGGCGGTCGTCGTGAACACATCGTCACCGGGCTTGAAAACGGTATCGCTCATATCTCGGATGCTACGAGCGCCCGTTCTGCGCCGCCTCCCCCGTGGGGCGGAGATCGACTAGGAGTTGAGCTGCTCGACGACGTCGTCCGCCGATGCCTCGATCGCTTTGCGCAGCTTGTCGTAGTCGTCGGAGTCGATCGCCTTGCTGATCCGCTTGTCGGACCGCTGAAGCGCCTTCTCGACGTTGTCCGCCCAGCGATCGTCGACCACCGCGACAACCGCCGAGGTGCCGGGCGCGAGGTACTCGTCGACGTCGACGCCGAACTGCTTCTCTTCGCGGTTCTTCTTGATCTTGCCGAGGATCGCTCCGATGCCGGCGCCGACGGCGGTAGCGGCCAGCAGCGGCGGGGCGAACAGGCCGACGACGACGCCGGCACCCGCGCCCCATGCGGCGCCCTTGCCGACGGACTTGTCGCCGTGCTCCTTGACCTGGACCTTGCCGTCCTTGTCGCGGACCAGCACGACCGCGCCGATGATCTCGTAGCCACCGGCGTCCTGGCCGCTTCGGAGCGCCTGGTAGTCGTCGGATGCGGCGGCAGTGTCATCGTAAGAGCCGACCACCAGCGCGAGGTTCTCCGTACCCATCGATCTCTCCTTCGGTTGATCTCGGGGCGACCGGCCGGCCGCTCCCGGACTCTGGGTCATCAGGGTGCTGAGATCCTATTGCGGGCTCTGCTCGCTGACGAGGCTCCGGCGGGTGAATTCTCGCGGTCTTCTGGACCGACGCCCGGGGGCACGACCTCGGTGCACACGGGGCGTGCGCCTCACGCGCAGACGCGGACTCTGCGCCCCTCGAAGCTGACGACGTCGCCGACCTGGAGCTGCCGTCCGCGGCGGCGATCGACCTCGCCGTTCACGAGGACGTAGCCGTCGATGATGGCTTCCTTCACGTTCCCACCGGAGTCGAGGAGCCCGGCGAACTTGACGAACTGGCCGAGGCGAATCCCCTCCCCGCCGATCGAGACGTCTTCAATCGGGGCTGCGCTCGTCATCCCCGCATGCTAGCCGACGGCGTGGCGGCCGATGCCGGTCGGCGCCTACACGAAGGCCGCCAGGGCCTCACGAAAGGTGTCGCTCGAGGTCATCGCCCGTTCGGTGATCACCAGTGCGTTGCTGCCGACCCGCCTCGTGTAGTCGCCTTCGCACGGGATCGTGACGATCTTCGTCATGCCGGCACGCCAGGCACGCTCGACCGCGTCGAGGTCCCGTCGCAGCGCTCGCGCGATCCGTTCGCCGTGCGCATCAGTCGCTCGTGCATCGCCGGATCGAATTCCCTTCCCGCATGCTGCAGGGCGTCCGCCCACATGGAGGGCCACGCGGCTTCCCAGTCCTGCCGCGTGACCGCCGGCGGCACGCCGCCGCTTTCGCGCCGCGGAGTGTCGGTGAGCAGCGGCGGCAGATCACCGCCGTTCGGACGAAGGTCGAAAGCCTCTCGGATCCAGAGCAGCTCGAGCAGAGGGCTCGCTCGATCCTCGACCGAGATCACCATGTCGTGCGGCCAAGGATTCCCAGGGACCGGCTCGGTGGATCGCATTCTCCTCCTTGCGACGATCTCCTCATCGTTCCGGAATCGGCACCGAGGCGGAACCCCCGCACGTGCGCGCTTACCAGACGGTGCCGCCGCCGATCGAGATGCCGCCCCAGGTCAGCGCGATGAAGATGCCTGCGAAGACGACGGGCGCGATGCCCTTGCCGTTGCGAGCGAGTCCCTTGAGGAGACCGATCACGGCGAGGACGGCGGCGACGATGGACAGACCGCCGCCCAGGATCAGCCCGATGAACAGCGGGATGGGCATGAGCACGAGGCCTGCGAGAGCGACCCAGAAAGCGGCCCAGGCGGTCGGATTGGAGCGAC
This sequence comes from Microbacterium sp. NPDC056044, assembly GCF_042267145.1. Lineage (NCBI taxonomy): Bacteria > Bacillati > Actinomycetota > Actinomycetes > Micrococcales > Microbacteriaceae > Microbacterium > Microbacterium sp. NPDC056044. Next base: position 532,984 of record NZ_JBHJWZ010000003.1, read on the forward strand.
GTTCAACGGAGGATGACATAGCCCCATCATGTCGTGCCGCGCCGTCCCCCATCGTCCTGGCGGCATCAGGCGATGGCGCTCCACCGGCGAGCGCCACGCCGTCGTCAGGACGGGTAGTCGGGGTTGTTGCCCGTCGGTATGTCGATGTTGATCTGCTGGAAGGGGTTGAGGTAGAACAGCGCGAACAGGCGGATCAACTCCTCGAACGCGGAGTAGATCGTGGGCGCGAGCGGAATCGGCAGACCGGCTTCGCGGATCTTGATGAAGATCGGCCAGGCTTCCGCGACGGTGCGTTCCAGCACCGGCCGCCGCGTGAGCTCGAGCATGTCGGTGACGGTGTCACCCAGCATGTACCGGGTGACCGCTTCGAAGAGCGGCTGGGTCACAAGGGTGAAGTCGATGTACTCGCCGAGATTGACCAGCATGTCAGCGAGCTTCACGCCCTCGTCGGTGCGAGCCAGGATCGGCACGAGCACCTGCTGACGCTGTTGCTCGGCCTGCTCCCAACTCACCGGGATGAACTCGTCGTTCACGCCGAGCATCGACGCGGTCACCTGCCACAGGTGCAGGTAGGCGTCGGACTCGTCCTGAGGAATCCGGACGCCCCACTCCTTGAGCTTGTACATGACGCTGGAGGCGAGGCTGTGCCAGGTGACGAGGATGTCGAACTGGCTGATGGGCACCTGCTCGTCGGCCGACGCGCGCCAGTGCGGCGACTGCGGCAGGAGGTGCCGCACGGCGGAGTGCGTCAGCCGTGTCTTCACGCACGTCACGCCCATCTTTCCGTCCGGCCGGTACGCGTGATACGTGCCGATGTCGTAACCGAGCTTCGCGGTCTTGGCGATCCGGTCGCGGATGTCGGCACCGCCCTTGGACCAGTAGACCGCCCGCGCCTCACGCGGAATGGCCGCGCTCATCATGCCGCTGTTCATTCCGTAGAGGACCCCGAGGTAGAGCCCCCGCTTCGTCGCGAAACGGGACGCGACGTCCAGCTTGCGCAGGTCGGTCCACGCCGGCAGCTTCCGCGCCATGTCGACGATGCCCTGCACATCGGCAGGCAGCCCCGACGGCACAGCCTGTCCGTTGAAGACCCAGGGCTTGAGGATGCGGTTCACCTCAGGCACGCCGCCACGGTCGAGGAGCGAAGCGATGACGGGGTCGACGGGGTCGTCCCAGACGAATCGCGGATCACGGGTGGTGTTCGTCTGGGCGATCGAACCGAGCGACGACCAGGTCCACGCGTGGGCGGGCGTGACCGCCGCGAGGGCACCGGCTGCGCCGAGGGCACCTCCAGCCAGAAGAAGTCTGCGCCTGCTGATATCTGCCACGTGAGAACTCCCTTGTTCGGCACGGATGACTCGATGATGTGAATCATCGTTCACTTCGCATCGTAGGGCGAACACCGTTGCTTGACAACCGGCGGGCGCTCTCTGCGCGCTCAGTCGGCGTGCTGCGGTGGCCACACCACCCGGAAGCGTTCGAAGACGATCTCTTCGTCTTCCGACCAGTGACGCCCCAGCGCCGCGGAGACGCGCGTCCAGTACCGACGGTGCTCACGTTGCCAGCTCGCGAGGCTCAGATCATCCTCGCCCTCATCCGCGGCGAAGGCGGCATCAGCACTCGCGAAGTCACCCAGGCGCAGTTCGACACTTCGAATGATGATCGTCGGCACGCCGCGACCGTCGCACGCGATCCAGTGAGACCCGATCCGAGGAACCTCGTCGCCGCGGGCGACGAAATCTGCGACGAGTTCCGACGTCGCCCGCTTCCGCCCGCTCAGAACCTCCGCGAGAAGTTCGTCGGCGAGCCGCTCGGAATCACCGAAATGCTCCACGGTGTACTCAGGACACGCCGCGACCGCTTGCGGGCAGGCCGCGGCGTACTCCAGCCACATCCGCCGAGCCGCTTCGACGTCAACCGGGATCGCACGCGATGAAGACATGGTTTCATCGTGCCAAAACGCGGCGGCCGGGTGTCGAACCCGAGCCGCAGCCGGCGAGGTCATCCGTGCGACGAGTTCGGGTCAGCCCCCGTCTCGTAGACGTACACGTTGACCCGCTCCCCGCGGAGGACGAAACGGATGAGCTTGTCGCCGCCGTACATAGCGGGCAGGTCCACGGTGGCATCGTGCCTGTTGAGCGAGCAGCCCTCACCACTGAGCCCATCGCGCAGCCCCTGCACCGGAACCGCCACGAACAGGCACGTCACGCCATGGCGCGATCTTCCGCTCCAGATGTTGAAGCCCTGGAAGTTCTCGTAGCGGCGAAGCTCATCGACGCTGATACCGAATTTGTCGAGCGTGCCGTAGTGGTCGGGCGGCCTGTCCAGCTCGTCGCCGACCGATCTCAGGCCGAGGACGGTGTCCGGAGTGGGGATGTAGCTCCCGTACCCCTGGCCAGGAGGCAGCGGCGGCATCGTCGCCACGTCTGTTTCAGCGCGGAGCGGCGTGGCGATGTCCGCCAGCAGTTGTGACATCCACGCGACCCCGGCGACATCCAGGCTGAGCGCGGCGAGCGCCCCAGCCAAGATCACGACTCGATGTCGGCGCCACCACTGCTCCGCCGGAGCCCTGCCGGTGGCGGAAGCGGCGAGTGGCTCTTCCGGTCGGACGTGCTCGGCGACGTCGCGGTTCTCACGGCGGTTGGCCGCGTCGGTGGCTGCCTCCGCGATCGGCGCTGATCCTGGCTGCGAGCCCGGGCCGCCCTCTGGGACGGAGAGGCGCTTCGTACTCAGGGCCCGCTCCGACGCGTCGTCGACGGCGAAGGTCCGCCGTCGTTGTGCTGCCTCGAGTTCGGAGAGCCGGGCCAGAGCTGCCGGATCCTCAGCGATGTCGGCGTCCGGTCCATACGCGCGTCGTCGGAGGAGTTCCAACTCGTCCAACTCCGCTAACTCAGCTGACCCCCGCGGGTCATCCATAGCCCGATTATCCGCCCCGGACATCCACCGGGGAATAGCGCGACCGAGGGGATCCCGCCGCAGCCGTGGCCCCACGAATCTGAAGCGACGCACCCCGCTCACAGTGCGCGCCCGAAGGACTCGAACCCCTCACCTTCAGACCCGTAGTCAAGCGGCGACGCGGCGAACTTCCGCGTGGCGGCCATGAGGGGAAGCCAGCGGCGTTCAGTTGGCGGAAGTGCGAGAGGATCAGGAGTATGGATGCCCGACGTGTCGCCGCGAGCGATCCCGCGGTCGAAGAACTTCTTAGGAGCATCGAGGAGTTCGCTGCCGGTGGGTATCAGGTCGACCGTGTGATCCCTGCCGTCTGCGCATGCGGGAACGATTCGTTTCTGCTCGTCTTCGACGATGAGATCGGGGTCGCAGCCAGGGTGTGCACCGCGTGCGAAGCGGAGGTCGGGATAGCCGACTCCGACGAGCATTTCGACGACGTGGAAGCCGTCCGGCAGGCGCAATGCTCGTGCGGAAACGACGTCTTCACTGTCGCCACGGGATTTGCTCTCGACCAACGCGACGAGGTGCGCTGGGTATCGGTGGGGCTGCGGTGCACGCGGGATGGGATCGCGGGAGTCTACGTCGACTGGAAGGTTGACTACGCACCCACGGAGCACCTCCTCGCCAACGCGTAGGCGCGAGCGTCACGCTCCATGCAAACGTTTGGCGCAACCCCGCTCGGGAGTCTGATGGTCGTGCATGTCGTCGTGTCACGTTGCGCATGACGAACATCGACAGCAAGATGTCGTCCTCGACAGCGTGCGCACCGGATGCTGTCTCGTGAGGAGCGGACGGGTTCTGAGATGGCTGTGGTCGAAGATGTTCGGGCGCTGGGCGGCGAATTGGAGCGCTCGTACCAGGTGTACGTGCGGGGGCGATTGAAGTTTCGCGTGGGGCAGCTCGTCTACGTGGCCTTCTCCCTCGATGAGACGGTGATGGGCTTCGCCTTCCCGAAGGAGGAGCGGGCGGCGCTTGTCGGCGGTAACCCCCCTGATTCGGTACGCGGACCCGCACGGTCCACGACCCACTGGCGACAGAGTTGGCTTTGCTGCCGGAGGTTGGCCATCGGCGTTGCGCCCGGAATGTCTCGCCGATCGTGGGGAATGAGTGGAGCAGCGGTATTGCTTCAGCAGGTGTGAACAACGACGTCGCCACCGCCCTGCACAGAAGTCAGCTCATCGACTTGACGACGACCGGTCGCCGTAGCGGGCTACCTCGTCGCATCGAGATCTTCCTGCACGATGAGGACGGGGTGCTGTTCATCACGGGGATGCCGCGTCGAGACCGCACAAGGGACTGGATACACAACATCACTGCGGACCCCAACGTCGTCGTGCATCTGAAGAAGGGCATCGAGGCCGACGTTCCTGCCACAGCGCGGGTAATCACCGATCCCCATGAGGCTCGGCCGCTCATCGAGGCTGCCGCACGCCGATGGCGCAGAGACGATGTCGACGAGATGATCGCGCACAGTCCGCTGATCGTGCTGACTCCGGCTACCGCGCCCGCCGCCTGACGGCACCCCGAGACTCCGGCGCGGCCCGGCGGGGAATCCAGGGCTCTGCCGGCCGACCCTGCTGATTCGCGGTCAGACGGCACACTCGCGGAATCAGGGTCAGCGCGGGCGGGAGAGGTGTTGCCGATCACCCGCCCGCGGGGGCGATCGAGTCAGCTGACCGGAGCAAGCTCCAGGAGGCTCGACATCGCGTCGCCGATCTTGGCGACGATGGCTTCCTCGTTGAGGACCGCCCCGTCGGGAGCGAACTCTTCGCCGATGCGCAAGCCGGCGATCGGCTCGACGATCGTGAGCTGCAGCGAATTGAGGACGGGTGTGATGGCCTCGACGGCGCTCTTCTTCTCGTAGAAGTTGTACGTGACGATGGCGACGCGCTTGCCGTTCCACTGCTTGTAGACCCAGTCCAGCGAGTTCTTCTGGATTGCCGTCACGCTCGAGTTGTACTCGGGCACCAGGAGCACGAACGCGTCGGCCGCGCCGACCTTCTCCGTCCACGCGGCGACCTTGTCGTGCTCGATGACGAAGTCATCGAAAGCCGGGACGACAGGGGTGTCGAGGAGCGGCAGCGAGATGTCGTCGAGGGTGGCGACGGTGACCTCGATGCCCTCGCGGGCGGCGAGATCCCCCTCGACGTGGGCAATGACGGCGTTGCCGACACTGTTGGGGCGGGCACTGCCGGGGATCACGAGTACCTTCACGTTGTCTTCCTTCTCTGTTGGGGTGGGAGGGTTGCGCGCGGGCGCAACAGTTGGCCCGCCGGCAGACGAGTTGCGTCAGCAAGCGGAGCGGGATGGGTTCCTCGGCGGCGAGGTTCGCCTGGAATCAGTGAGCCGGTGTCGGCGAGGCGTCCTCGCCGTGCGGCGGGACGGCGAGAGCCGGGTGACCGACGGGGATCGTGCAGCCGTCAGGACCGCACATGTCCGCGTCGTCGGCACCGCCGAGGAGCTGAAGCGATGTCACGCGGTCACCCGCTCACGCTCGTTCCAGGCGCGTGCAAGCGCGTCAACGATGACGTCGACGGGCTGCGCGCCCGAAATGCCGTACTTCCGATCGATCACCAGGAAGGGCACTCCACGTGAGCCGAGCGAAACCGCCTCCTGATGATCGGACTCGACTTGGGCACGGTACCGGCGGTCGGTGAGCGCGGCGCGAGCCCCGTTCTCGTCGAGGCCGAGACGAGAAGCGAATGCCGCGAGCTCGTCGACGGTCCAGATGTCGGCCTTTTCGCCGAAGTTGGCGCGGAAGAGCAGGTCCCATGCGGCCTGATGCCTGCCCTGGTCGGTGGCCCAGGCCAGGAACTCATGAGCGAGCGTCGTGTTGCCGATGCTGTTGTCGGCTACGTGGTATTCGGCGATGCCGTCTTCGTGCGCGATCGCTTCGACCCTCTGTGCCATCTGATCGATCTGGGCGGTGTCGATCCCGCGCTGGGAGCTCATGTACTCAGCGAAGTCGTAGCCCTGCCCGTCGGGAAGATCGGGCAGCAGTCGGAACGATCGGTGCTGGAGCTCGACCTGCCCGTTTTCACTGAATCGGCGCACCGCCTCGTTGACCCGCTCGTTTGCGATGCCGCACCAAGAGCAGACAATGTCCGCCCACATTTCAACCTTCACGCTGCTCATCCCTCGAGAGTATCATCCGAACTCGTACTATCCGACTTCAGATCGTCCTGACTCCTTGCGATAGACTGGCCCCATGATTCCCGCAGTCGACCTGGAGACGCCCGCGATCAAACCGTGTGCCGCGGTTGACGACCCCTTCACGTCCGACTTCACATGGCTGCTGCATCGGGCCGAGCGCGTGCTCACTCAGAACTTCGACGAGGCGTGCCGCAATGTCGGGCTGAAGGACATGCGCGACACTCTTGTGCTGGCCGTCGCCGGCGATGGCGAGACGCGGACGCAGATCGAGATCGCGCAGACCCTGGGTTTGGACAAGACCACGCTGGGGGCGATCATCGATCGCCTCGAGAGTCAGGGGTACATCGTCCGTTCGACCGACCCGTCGAACCGCCGGATCCGCATCCCCACGACGACGGAGCACGGGCAGGCGATTCTCGCGCGCGCCCTCGTCGCACGCGACGAGGTCGTCGCCGGCACCTTGTCGTCGTTCACCGGAGACGATCTGCACGTCCTGCGAACTCTTCTGTGGAGGCTCGCAACCGCCTCATCATGAGGTGTCCGCGCGCGATACCGCCACCTCTCTCGAGAACCTCCGCGGCGAGTTTGAAGTAGGGAACGACGACGGTGTCCCGGCCGAGTGGGACGCTCGGCCGGGACACATGTCGGCGGCACCCGTCAGCTGCGTGACAGCACCGCGTGTGTGATCGCCGAGAGCGGCTCGTCCACGTCGGTGGAGGGTCTCGCGGCCTCGATCTAGTGCACACATAGGTGCACACATACGTGTGGCGTGCTGTGATGCCATGTGGCGTCCTCGCCACTACCACTATCACCCGCAGAAACAAGAAAAGCGCCGGTGAACCGGCGCTTTTCTCAAGGTTACTGTCTCAACACAGTGCGCGCCCGAAGGGACTCGAACCCCTAACCTTCTGATCCGTAGTCAGATGCTCTATCCATTGAGCTACGGGCGCATGTTGCTCGCTCTCGCGCACAACGTCGTCAAGAATACCTGACGGATGCGCGCCGCGCGAATCGGCGGGCGGATGCTGGTTTCCCGGGCGTGTCCGCACGCGCCGGCGCGCCCCTACCCGCCGTCAAGAGCACGCAGCTGCCGCTGCAGCGCGACCTGCCGGTACGACGTGTCGATGAGCTCCGCGAGGAGCTCCCAGTCACCGGCGTCCGCCTCCACGCGGATCGCGAGCCACCCGTGCGCTCCCTCGTAGGGCGGCACGAACACGTCGTCGCGCTCGAGCAGCACGGGTCGCTCGAGATCGTCGGGGATGAAGACGACCGCGGGTTCGGGACCGACCCCGACGATCGCGAACTGCCGCTTCCCGGCGCGGAACGTGCACCGGCCGTGCGAAATCGCCTCGACGGCCTCGGGATACGGCAGGCACAGCGCGCGCACGCGCATCGGGAGCCCATGCTCCGGCGGGAACCACATCGGATGGGTCAGGGCCGCATCGCCGTCCACACCGCGAGCGTAGCCGCGACGTCGGACAGCGTCAGGACTCGAGCTCGCTGACGTCGATGCCCGAGATGCGCGGCGAGTGCGGGGCGGACGAGGGCAGGGCCGCAGCATCCGTCTCCGGATCGTCGTGATGGCGCTTGTGCGCGGCGAGGCGCGGCAGATCGACGAGGCGGATCGACTGCATGCGGGCGGCGCGCATGCGGTCGTAGTCGGGGTCGAGCTCAGGGCGCATGCCCTCGACGCGCAGGCGGCGCTGCAGGTTGGCCTCGACGTCGCCCCAGGCGGCGTCGCGCGACTGCTCGATGAAGGTGCGCACGACGTGCGGGTCGTCGGCCATGCGACGAAGCGCCGTCGCCACCCCGGCGTACTGACGCCCGCGGCGGCGGAGGTTGCGGGTGTCGCGATCGCGGTAGTCGTGCGTGCCGTCGGGGTCGGTGAACTTGCCCCACGCCTTCTTGCGCTGGCGCTTCACGAGCGCGGCGGCCTGCTCCTGCTCGTCGGCGAGGCCGAGGAGCGTCTCGCGCGCGAACGGCGTGAACGCGACGACGTCGAACTGCTCGTCGTGCGCGATCGTCTCGACGAGGATGCGGTTGCGGATCGCCAGGCGCGCCGCGGCGGACGCGATGGACACGCCCTCGGCGATCGCCTCTGCGGTCTTGCCCATCGAACCTCCCCTCAAAGGCTAGCGTCCGCAGGGCCCTCCCGAGTCAGCGAGAATCATAGACGCGGCTCGTCGACGGCGACGACCGGACCGAGAGGCATCACATGGCGAAGCGGCCACCCCTGGACGTGCGCGGGCGCACCACCGTCATCACCGGCGCGGCCGCGGGCATGGGAGCCGACGTCGCACGGCAGCTCGCCGCGCGGGGAGCGCGCATCGCCCTCCTCGACCGCAATGCCGACGGGCTCGCCGCGGTGGCAGCCACCCTCGACGGCACCGGGCACACGACGCACGTCATCGACCTCACCGACGACGAGGCCGTCACCGCGGTCGTGGCCGAGGTCGAGGCATCCCATTCCGGCATCCAGTCGCTCGTGACGTGCGCCGGCTCGTCGATGCTCGGCGACATCGACCAGGTCACGATGGCCGAGATGCGCTGGCTCATGGACGTGAACCTGTGGGGCACCGTCAACGTCACGCAGGCGCTGCTGCCGGCGCTCCGGCGCGAGCCGGCCGCGCACATCACCCACCTGGTGTCGATCTACGGGCTCGCGGCCCCCGCGGGACGCATTCCCTATGCGATGAGCAAGTTCGCGGTGCGCGGGTTCACCGAGTCGCTGCGGCACGAGCTCGAGCGCTCGACGATCACCGTCGGCGCCGTGTACCCCGCGGGCGTGAAGACCGGCATCATCCTGCACGGCCGGTACGCCGCCGCGATCGACCCCGCGGTCGCCCAGCGCGCCGCGGCGGCGCAGGCCGCGATGTACCACACCGAGCCCGCCGACGCGGCGGCGCGCATCGTCGAGGCGACGATCCGCCGGCGCCCGCGCACGATGATCGGCCGCGAGGCGCGCCTGGTCGACGTGCTGGCACGCGTGACTCCGGCGCACTACTGGGCGCCGATGCGCCGTCCGCTCCGCGACGCCATCGACACCACGACGCCGGTGCGCTGACACCCGGCCCCGCACCGCACCGCCCCATCCGTGTATCAAGCGGTGCACGCCGAATCAACCCCCTGCACGGGTGGATGCCTCGCGCGTAGCGTCGGTCTCATCCCTCTTGAGAGGAGAGATCGATGGGATTCATGGAAGACGCGAAGGAGACGGCCAAGGCCGTCGGCGAGAAGATCCAGGACGCGTGGGAAGACACCACCGATCGAGTCGGGGACAAGGTCGACGAGATGAAGGCTGATGCCGACGTCAAGAAGGCCGAAGCGGAGCGCGACTCGGTGAAAACGCGCAACGAGATCAAGGAAGACCTGCGAGACAACTGACCCGCAGATACGACGAAGGCGGAGCCGCCCGGGGGGCCGGCTCCGCCTTCGTCGTCGGTGCGCGCGTGCGTCGCGGAGCTCAGCCGATCGCGGCGATGCGCCACGAAGCGGTGACGGATGCCTCGGGCTCGATGACGAGGAGACCGGCGTCGTAGTCGTACGACCCGGCGTTGAAAGCGTCGGGCGCGCACGTCATGGGTTCGACGGCGAGGCCGAGGCGGCTCTGCGCGGCGTCGGGCTTGTCGGCGGTGTGGACCTGGACCCACGGGCAGGCGGCATCCCACGACATCTCGACGCCCGAACCCGCGGGATCGGTGACGCGCACCGTGGCGATGCCGTCGGCGTCGCGGATCAGACCCGAGTACGCGTGGTCGATCTCGGCGGCGCCGATCGCACGCGGCGAGCGGAAGTCGAAGCGCTCGGGGTCGTCGGCGTCGACCGCGACGAGGTCGGTCGGGATGAGACGGTCGGGCGTGACCGCCAGCACCTGCGCGGCGGGCAGCTCGAGCGTCCAGCCGTCGACACGGCCGTCACCGGCGACCAGGTACGGGTGCGGACCGGTGCCCCACGGGGCCGGCTCGTCGCTCTCGTTGTGCGCCGTGACCGACTGGGTGAGCCCGTCGGGTCCGAGCGAGAACGTCGTCAGCACGACCAGGCGCCACGGGAAGAACGTCTGCGGCTGGATCACGGCCGCGAGGGTCACGTGGTCGGGGCCCTTGTCGATGGCCTCGAAGTCGAGCCACGTGGCGAGTCCGTGGAGGGCGTGCGAGCGCGCCGGCTCGGTGAGCGGCAGCTGGAAGTCGCGGCCGCCGAACGAGTACCGGCCGTCGACGACACGGTTCGGCCAGGGGGCGAGGGTCGCGCCGCGGTGCGCGGGGCGCACCTCGTCGGCCTCGAACGGCACGACGAGGTCGCGGCCGCGGTACGTGAGCGAGCGGAGCGTCGCGCCGACGCTCGCCACGACGGCTTCGTAGTCGCCGGCGCGCAGGGCGTGCTGGGTTCCGGATGCGGGGGGACGTGCCATGAGGGCTCCTTGAGGATCGGGGATGCCGCCACCCAGAGTAGCGGCGAGGCTCGGGACGCCTCGAAACAGGGGGTCGAGGTGCGACGGGCGGGGTGGCGTCCCGGGCGACGGACCTCGAAACAAGGGATTCGCGCCGACACCGAGGGCGATGCCCCCGGTCTCGCGCGGAATCCCCGGTCTCGTCGAGACCGGGGACTCCGGGAGGGGTCAGAAGCCCTGGGCGAGGCGGTAGTACGCCTGGTTCCAGCGCAGCTCCCGCTGGAAGCTGCGGACAGTGGTGTCGTCGTCGATCACGACGAGCTCGGTCGCGGCGATGTCGGCGAAGTCGCGGAACACGTCGATTCCGACCGCGGTCGTCATGACGGTGTGGTGCGCGGCGCCCGCGGCGAGCCAGCAGGCGGCGCTCGTCGCGAAGTCGGGCGCGGGCTTCCACACCGCGCGGCCGACGGGCAGCTTGGGCAGGTCGGGGGCGTCGACGTTCTCGACGACATTGGCCACGAGGCGGAAGCGGTCGCGCATGTCGCTCATCGCGACGACGAGCGCGGGACCGGGGTCGGCGGTGAAGACCAGGCGCACCGGGTCCTCCTTGCCCCCGATGCCGAGCGCGTGCACCTCGAGGCGCGCCTTGGCGGTGGTCAGCGACGGCGACACCTCGAGCATGTGGGCGCCGAGGATCCGCTCGCTGCCGGGCACCAGGTCGTAGGTGTAGTCCTCCATGAGGCTCGCGCCGCCCGGAAGGCCGGCGCCCATGACGTTGGCGACACGCACCAGGATCGCGGTCTTCCAGTCGCCCTCGGCGCCGAAGCCGTAGCCCTCGGCCATGAGCCGCTGCACGGCGAGGCCGGGGAGCTGCTTCAGCGCGCCGAGGTCCTCGAACGACGTCGTGAAGGCGCCGAAGCCGCCCTCCTCCAGGAACGAGCGCAGGCCGAGCTCGATCGCCGCGCCGTCGCGCAGCGACCGGTGGCGGTCGCCGTCCGGCAGCAGCTCGGGCGCGACGTCGTAGGTTTCGAGGTACTCGGCGACCAGCGCGTCGATCTCGGCGTCGGTGGCAGCATCCACCGCCTCCACCAGCTCGTTCACGCCCCACGTGTTGACCTGCACGCCGAAGCGCAGCTCGGCCTCGGTCTTGTCGCCCTCGGTCACCGCGACGTAGCGCATGTTGTCGCCGAAGCGCGCGAGCTTGAGCGAGCGCGAGGCGGCCCAGCCGGCGGCGGCGCGCTGCCAGTCCTCGACCTGCTGCAGCACGGCCGGGTTCGACACGTGGCCCACGACGGTCTTGCGCGCGACGCCGAGGCGCGTCTGGATGTACCCGAACTCGCGGTCGCCGTGCGCGGCCTGGTTGAGGTTCATGAAGTCGAAGTCGATGTCGGCCCACGGCAGCTCGACGTTGGCTTGCGTGTGCAGGTGCAGCAGCGGCTTCTGCAGGGCGTCGAGGCCGGCGATCCACATCTTCGCGGGGCTGAACGTGTGCATCCACGCGACGACGCCGATGACGTCGTCGCGGGCGTTGACGTCGAGCGCGAGGCGGCGGATCGAGTCGGAGTCCTTGAGGACCGGCTTCCACACGACCTTCACCGGCAGCCCGGAGAGGCCTTCGGCGACGGCCTGGGACTGCTCGGCGACCTGGCGCAGGGTCTCTTCGCCGTAGAGGTTCTGGCTGCCGGTGACGAACCAGACCTCGTACGTGTCGAGCGAGGTGGACAGGGGCGTGCGGGTCATCGTGGGTCCTTCGTGGGTCAGAGGGCGGAGACGGCGGCGGCTTCGACGGCGAGGCCGACGCGGTAGCGGTCGAGGTAGGCGGCGAAGCCCGCGACATCCGCGGGATCCGGATCGGCGGTCGCCACGGCCGCGTCGGCGAACACGCGGTCGTCGAGATAGGAGGCGAGCGTGATGATGGATGCCTCGGCCGAGGCATCCGTGTTCCCCACCGCCCGCGCATACGCGGCGAGCACCGCGATGCCCCACGCGCCGCCTTCGGAGGCGGTGTCGCCGACCGAGACCGGGGCGCCGAGTGCGCCGGCGAGGAAGCGCTGGGCGACGCCGGTGGTGCGGAACATGCCGCCGTGCGCGAACATGCGGTCGAGCGCGACTCCCTCGCCGGCGAGCACGCGCATGCCGAGCGCGAGCGTGCCGAAGACGCCGTAGAGCTGCGCGCGCATCGCGTTGGCGAGCGTGAAGCGGCTGTCGGGCGTGCGGACGAAGAGCGGACGCCCCTCGGTGAGCCCGGCGATCGGCTCGCCGGCGAGGTGGTTGTAGGCGAGCAGGCCGCCGCCGTCGGCCTCGCCCGCGAGGGCTTCGCGGAAGAGCGTCTCGTAGACGGCGTCGTCGGTGAGCGGGGTTCCGGTCGCCTCGGCGAACCGCGCGAACATGCCCGCCCACGCGGCGAGCTCGCTCGCACCGTTGTTGCAGTGCACCATCGCGACGGTGTCGCCGACGGGGGTGGTCACGAGGTCGAGCTCATGGTGCACCTCGGTGAGCGGACGCTCGAGCACGACCATCGCGAAGATGCTCGTGCCGGCGCTCACGTTGCCGGTGCGGGGCGCGACGGCGTTGGTCGCGACCATGCCGGTGCCGGCGTCGCCCTCGGGAGCGCAGAACAGGACGCCGGGGCGCAGCGCGCCGGACGCGTCGAGCAGCGCCGCGCCTTCAGCCGTGAGCGCGCCCGCGGGCGCACCCGCGACGAGAGAGGCGGGCAGGAGCTCGGCGACGTGCGCGACGGGCAGCCGCCCGGCGGCCAGGTCGTCGTAGCGCGCGAGGAGGCCGGCGTCGTAGTCGCCGGTCGCGGAGTCGATCGGGAACATGCCCGACGCGTCGCCGACGCCGAGCACCTTCTCGCCGGTGAGCCTCCAATGCACGTACCCCGCGAGCGTCGTGACGAAACGGATGTCGGGCACGTGCCCCTCGCCGTCGAGCACGACCTGGTGCAGGTGCGCGATCGACCAGCGGAGCGGGATGTTGACGCCGAAGGCGTCGGTGAGCTCCGCCGCGGCGGGCCCGGTGTTCGTGTTGCGCCACGTGCGGAACGGCGCGAGCAGCTCACCCGCCTCGTCGAACGCGAGGTAGCCGTGCATCATCGCCGAGACGCCCATCGCCCCGAACGTGTCGGGCGCGACGCCGTGGCGCTGCTGCGCGTCGGCGACGAGGTCGGCATACGCGGCCCGGAGCCCCGACCAGACGTCGTCGAGCGCGTACGTCCAGAGGCCGTCCTCGAGCCGGTTCTCCCACGCGTGCGATCCGACCGCGAGCACCGTCGCGGGATCGTCGGCGTCGACGAGGCAGGCCTTGATGCGCGTCGATCCGAGCTCGATCCCGAGCGCGGTGCGGCCGTCGCGGATGGCCTGGGCCGCAGCATCCGTCATCGCTCGCCCTCCTCTTCGCGGCGCTCGTCCGAGCTCTGTCCGTAGACGTTCTGGTACCGGTCGTAGAGGCTGTCGATCGCGGCCTGCGGAATCGGGATGAGCGGCCCGGCCTCCCGCGCGTAGTGCACCGTGCGGGCGACGTCCTCGACCATGACGGCGGCCTTCACCGCGTCCTTGGCCGAGACGCCGATCGTGAAGGGCCCGTGGTTCTGCATCAGCACGGCGCGGCTGCGGTGGCCGGTGAGCGTCTCGACGATGCCGCGGCCGATCGAGTCGTCGCCGATGATCGCGAACGGACCGACCGGGATCGGCCCGCCGAACTCGTCGGCCATCGCCGTGATGACGCAGGGGATCTCCTCGCCGCGCGCGGCCCACGCGACGGCGAAGGTCGAGTGCGTGTGCACCACTCCCCCGACCTCGGGCATGTTGCGGTACACGTAGGCGTGCGCCGCGGTGTCGCTCGAGGGGCTCCGCTCGCTGCCGAGGCTCCCCGGCACGACGTTGCCGTCGAGGTCGCACAGGATCATGTTCTCGGGCGCGAGGTCGTCGTAGCTCACGCCCGACGGCTTGATCACGAAGAGGTCGGCGCCGGGCACGCGCCCCGACACGTTGCCGCCGGTCCAGACGATGAGGTTGTAGCGGACGAGCTCCGCGTGGAGCTTCGCGACATCGGCACGGACGCCCGCGATGGATGCCTCGACCTCGGGGCTGAACGTCGGGGCCGGCGTCGCCGGTTCGGGGCTGGTCACGGGGTCCTCCGTCGGGTCTCGTGTGAAACGGGCGGGCCCATTGGGCCTCGGCCGCCTATGTTACCGGTAACAACGATGATCCGCACCGCTGCATCGTCGGCGGCGCGGTCAGCGCGGCGGCGCGGTCGAGGCCCGCACGACGAGACGCGGCGGAGCGGGGACGGATGCCGCCACCCCGAGCACCTCGGCGACGGCACGGCGCGCCTCTCCCCCGAGGTCGAGACCGACCGTGGTGAGCGCCGGGCGGTAGTACGCGGCATCCGGGTTGTCGTCGAAGCCCACGATGCTCACGTCCCCGGGCACGTCGACACCGGCCGCACGGAGCCCGGCGATGAGTCCGAGTGCCATCTGGTCGTTCGCGACCGCGATCGCGGTCGGGCCGCCGGGTGCGCGCAGCGCAGCGGCGATCCGGGACGCCAGGGCGGCCCCCGACCCCGCCGTCCAGTCGCCACTCCAGCGCGGGCCCGGCTCGATCCCCGCGGCGGCGAGCGCACGCAGCACGCCCGCCTCGCGGGAGCGTGCCTCGAGCCATTCGTCGGGACCGGCCACGCGGCCGACGCGCCGATGCCCGAGGTCGAGGAGGTGCGAGATCGCGAGCGCAGCGCCCGCCTCCTGCTGGTCGGTGCCGGGGCCGGTGTGCAGCGCCGCGATCGCGACGCCGGGGTGGGCTTCGACCAGCGCGGTGAGCGTCGCCGCGTGGGGCGCGAGCACGATGAGCCCGTCGACCCCCTGCGCGAGCAGACGGTCGGCAGCGTCGCGGACCGATGTCTCGGCCGAGGCATCCGCGTACGCCGTCGCGATCCACCGTCCGGCATCGCGGGCGGCCGTCTCGAGCGCAGCGATGCCGACGGCGGGGCCGTACAGGGTGGCGTCGGAGGCGATGACTCCGAGCGTGCGCGTCGTGCGGGTGCCGAGAGTGCGGGCGGCATTGTTGACGCGGTAACCGAGGTCGCCGATCGCCTGCAGAACGCGGTCGCGCGTCTCGGGGCGGATGTTCGGCTGATCGTTGATGACGCGCGACACCGTCTGCGTCGAGACGCCCGCGGCACGCGCCACGTCACGCACCCCGATGCGCCGGGAGCCGGCTCGCCCGGGCGTGCTGTCGTCCATGGCGCACACCTTATCCACGACTCGGCACCCCTCGCCGCATCGGTGCATCCACATGTGATCCCTCACTTTTCCGCCAGCACGAGGCGTACAGCCGCATCGTTGACGACCAGGACCCATCTCGCGTTACGGAACTGTTACCGCTAACATCTTGCGGTGGTACGGAATGTGAGGGCTAACATTCCATCGTCCGGCCGTACCGCAACGGCCCGACACCTACACCGAGCCGGCAATGATGCCGGACCAGAACGAGGAGGTTTTGGAAATGCAGAAGAAGACGCTTCTCGCCGGGTTCGCGCTCCTGGGGGCTCTCGCCCTCACCGCGACCGGCTGCGCCGGAACAGACAGCAGCGCCGGGGGCGACGGCGGGGGCGACGACGTCGTCACCGTCGGGTTCGCACAGACCGGGTCGGAGTCGGGGTGGCGCTCGGCGAACACCGAGTCTATGAAGGAGGCCTTCTCGACCGAGAACGGGTTCGAGCTGATCTTCAACGCGGCCGACAACGACACCGCTGCGCAGATCGCCGCGGTGCGCGACTTCATCAACCAGGGCGTGGACGCGATCGTGATCGCCCCCATCGTCGAGGACGGCTGGGACGACGTGCTGCAGGAGGCGGCGGATGCCGGCATCCCCGTGGTCCTCGAAGACCGCACCGTGTCGGCGTCGGACGACCTCTACGCCAGCTGGGTGGGCCTGGACTTCAAGAAGGAGGGCGTGATGGCCGGCGAGTGGGCGGCCGAGGCCTTCGCTGACACCCCGACCAAGATGGTGGTGCTCGAGGGAACGACCGGCTCCGCTCCGGCGAACGACCGCGCGGAGGGCTTCGACGAGGCCGTCAAGGGCACCGCGATCGAGAAGATCGACTCCCAGACGGGCGACTTCACCCGTGACGGCGGCAAGACGGTGATGGAGGGCTTCCTCCAGAAGTACGGCGTCGACGGCATCGACCTGGTCTATGCCCACAACGACGACATGGCCCTCGGCGCGATCGAGGCGATCGAGGCCGCAGGCGCCGAGCCGGGCGTCGACATCCAGATCGTGTCGATCGACGCGGTCAAGGACGGCATGCAGGCGCTCGTCGACGGCAAGATCAACTACATCGTCGAGTGCAACCCGCTGCTGGGCGAACTCGCCGCCGGCCTCGTCACCGACGTCCTCGCGGGCGAGGACGTCGAGAAGGAGGTCTACGTCGAGGACCAGACCTTCACGCAGGAGCAGGCGGCCGAGGTCATCGACAGCCGGCCGTACTGATCGCGCAGCCGATCCTGTATCAAGGTAGGTCGAAAGCACACCGCCGGGAGACCGTCGAGGTCTCCCGGCGGATGTGCCGACGCTGAAGCCCGAAAGGCAGCTGAGTCACCATGTCCGCGGACACCGCAGTCCCGCCGGTCGTCGAGATGACCGGGATCACCATCCGATTCCCCGGCGTGCTCGCCCTCGACCACGTCGATTTCACCCTCCGCCCCGGCGAGGTCCACTCGCTCATGGGCGAGAACGGCGCCGGCAAATCGACCCTCATCAAGGCGCTCACCGGCGTGTACCCGATCGACGCCGGCGAGATCGTCGTGAGCGGGAGCGCGCGGCGCTTCGCCGGCACAGCCGACGCGCAGGCCGCCGGCATCTCGACCGTGTACCAGGAGGTCAACCTCTGCGGGAACCTGTCGGTCGGGGAGAACGTCATGCTCGGCCACGAGCCCCGCACCACGAGAGGGATCGACTGGAAGGCCGTGCACCGTCTCGCCGCCGCGCACCTGCAGAGCCTCGGGCTCACCATCGACACCCGGTCGATGCTCTCGAGCCATTCGATCGCCATCCAGCAGCTCATCGCCATCGGACGGGCGATGGTGCTCGACGCGAAGGTGCTGATCCTCGACGAACCCACGTCGAGTCTCGATCGCAGCGAGGTGGAGCAGCTCTTCGGCGTCGTGCGGGACCTCCGCGACAAGGGCGTCGCGATCCTCTTCGTGAGCCACTTCCTCGACCAGATCTACGAGATCTCCGACCGCATCACGGTGCTCCGCAACGGACGGCTGGTCGGCGAGTACCCGGTGAGCGAGCTCCCCCGCGGCGAGCTCGTCACGAAGATGATCGGCCGCGAGCTCGATGAGCTCACAGCCCTCGCCTCCGTCGCCGACCGGCCCATCGACCGCAGCGGTGTGCCGGTGCTGCGCGCGAGCGGAGTCGGCAGACGCGGCATGCTCGAGCCCGTCGATCTCCAGGTGTACGACGGCGAGGTCGTCGGCGTCGCCGGCCTGCTCGGCTCGGGTCGCACCGAGCTGGTGCGCCTGCTGTACGGCGCCGACCGCGCCGAGACCGGCGACATCGAGGTGGCCGGCCGGCCGGCGAAGCACTCCTCGCCGCGACGGGCGATCGAGAACAAGATCGCGTTCTCGTCCGAGAACCGCCGCGCGGAGGGCATCATCGCCGACCTGACCGTGGCCGAGAACATCGTGCTCGGCATCCAGGCCCGCCGCGGCGCGATGCGCCGGATCTCGAAAGCGGAGACCGACGCCGTCGTGGCCGAGTACATCGCGGCGCTGGGCGTCCGCCCCGCCGATCCGACGATGCTCGCCGGAAACCTGTCGGGCGGCAATCAGCAGAAGGTCCTGCTCGCCCGGTGGCTCGCGACCGCTCCCGAGCTGATCGTGCTCGACGAGCCCACCCGCGGGATCGACGTCGGCGCGAAGGCCGACATCCAGCGCAAGGTCGCGGAGCTCAGCGCGCAGGGGCTCTCGGTCATCTTCATCTCGTCCGAGTTGGAGGAGGTGCTGCGGATCGCGCAGCGGATCGTCGTGATGCGCGACCGCCGCAAGATCGGCGAGCTGGACTCGAGCGACGTCGATCTCGACGGGCTCATCGACTACATCGCCAACCAACCCGAGGAGAGTGCGGCATGAAGGCCCTCATGAGGCACCGGCTGTTCTGGCCGATCGTCGCCCTGCTCGCTCTGATCGCGATCAACACCATCGCCCGCCCGCAGTTCATCCTCGTGACCCTGCGCGACGGCGAGCTGTACGGGGCGCTCATCGACATCCTCCGCAACAGCGCCCCGCTGATGCTCGTCGCCCTCGGCATGACGATCGTGATCGCGACCCGCGGCATCGATCTCTCGGTCGGCGCGATCATGGCCGTCTCGGGCGCCGTGGCGCTCACGATCATCGACGGCTCGCCCGATCCCGGCAACCTCGGCACCGTCGCGGTCGCTCTCCTGGTCGCGCTCGCGGTGTCGCTCGTGCTCGGCGCCTGGAACGGCTTCCTGGTCGCGGTCGTGGGGATCCAGCCGATCATCGCGACGCTCGTGCTCATGCTCGCCGGCCGCGGCATGGCCCTGCTGATCACCGAGGGCTTCATCACGACGGTCAACAGCGCCCCCTACGAGTTCCTCGCCACGGGGTACCTGATCGCCCTCCCCTTCGCCCTTCTCATCTGGGTGATCGCAGCTGTCGTGATCGCCCTGCTCGAACGGCGTACGGCGCTGGGCATGCTGACCGAGGCCGTCGGGATCAACCCGGAGGCGAGCCGTCTCGCGGGCGTCCGGGCCCGCGGCATCGTGTTCGGCGCGTACGCCGCCAGCGGACTGCTCGCCGGCATCGCCGGAATCATCTACAGCTCCAACATCCGCGCCGCGGATGCGAACGCGGCGGGGCTGTTCATCGAGCTCTACGCGATCCTGGCCGTCGTCCTGGGCGGCACCTCCCTCATGGGAGGCAAGTTCACGATCGCCGGCACGGTCATCGGCGTGCTCACGATCCAGACGCTGGAGGCGACCATCCTCTTCCTCGGTGTGCCTTCGGCGCAGAGTCCCGTGTTCTTCGCGCTCGTCGTCATCGTCGTCGTGCTCGTCCAGTCGCCGCGGCTGCATCGCTGGGCACGGAGCGCGCTCCACTCGGCGCGAACCCGCAGCCGATCCGACGCCGACGCCCCAACGGGAGTGGCATCGTGACCAAGAGCCTCGAAGCGACGGGCGTTCGCACCGCCCCCGCGTCCCGCTACGCGACCTTCATGAGCAGGCACGCGTCGCTGATGCCCACGTTCGCCGCTGTCGCGATCCTCATCGTGCTGCTCATCGGCGCCCAGGCGCGGTTCCCCCGCTTCCTGAGTCCGGGCAACCTCTCCGCGCTGCTCCTGGACAACGCCTACCTCGTCGTGCTCGCCGTCGGCCTGACGTTCGTCATCCTCACCGGAGGCATCGACCTGTCCGTCGGATCGGTGATGGCGTTCACGGGCATCCTGGGGGCGAGTCTGCTCTCGCAGGGAGTACCGGCCGTCGTGGCGATCCCGGTGATGCTCGTCGCCGGCGCCGTCATCGGCCTGCTCATCGGTATCCTCGTCCAATACTTCGACGTGCAGCCCTTCATCGCGTCCTTGGCAGGCCTGTTCCTGGCCCGGGGTCTGGCGTTCGTCGTGAGCCTGTCGTCGATCCGGGTGGAGGACCCGGTCGTCCTGTGGCTTCAGCGCACGCGCTTCAGCGTCGCCGGCTGGTACATCACGCCCACCGGGATCATCGCGCTGCTGGTCGTGGCGGTCGCGTTCGTGGTGCTCCTGTGGTCCCGGTTCGGCCGCACGGTGTACGCGATCGGCGGCAACGAGCAGTCCGCCCGGCTGATGGGGCTCAACGTCGCGCGCACCAAGATCGCGGTGTACGTCATCAGCGGCCTCTGCGGCGGGCTGGCCGGGCTGCTGCTCACCGCCTACTCCGGGGCCGGCTACCCGCGCAACGGGATCGGCACCGAGCTCGACGCGATCGCCGCGGTGGTCATCGGCGGCACGCTCCTCACCGGCGGCACCGGCTACGTGCTGGGCTCGCTGATCGGCGTGCTGGTCTACGGCACGATCAAGAAGCTGATCTCCTTCATGGGCGCCGAACAGGCCTGGACCCAGATCATCATCGGAGCGCTGCTGCTGCTCTTCATCGTCGTGCAGCGCGTGATCGTCGCGCGGTCGCAGCGTCGCAGGTAGGAGGGCGACACCACGTCTGCGCACAGCGGCCGCACCTCGCTCCGCCGGGATAATGGCCTGATGGACGAGGCGCGGCCGCTGCTGCAGCTCTCCGGGGCGACGGTGCGCTTCGGGGCTGATGCCGCGATCGACGGCGTCGACTTCCGCCTCTTCCCCGGCGAGGTGCACTCGCTCATGGGCGAGAACGGAGCGGGCAAGTCGACGCTCATCAAAGCGATCACCGGAGCGCTCCCCTTGGACGCCGGGGTCCTCTCCCTTTCGGGTCACGTCGTCCACTTCGGTTCACCGCACGATGCCCAGGCCGCGGGGATCAGCACGGTGTACCAGGAGATCGACCTCCTGCCGAACGTCTCCGTCGCCGAGAACATCGCGCTGGGCCGCGAACCGCGGCGCGCCGGCATGATCGACTGGCGCCGGATGAGGCGCGAGGCCCATGAGGTGCTCAGCGACCTCGGGCTCGACATCGACCCCGGATCGCGCCTGGGCACCCATTCGCTCGCGGTGCAGCAGCTCGTGGCGATCGCCCGTGCGATCTCGACCGACGTGCGCGTCCTCGTGCTCGACGAGCCGACGTCGAGCCTCGACCTCGACGAGGTCGCCGAGCTCTTCCGCGTCATCCGCGATCTCAAGCAGCGCGGAGTCGCGATCCTCTTCGTATCGCACTTCCTCGACCAGGTCTACGAGATCTGCGACCGGGTGACCGTGCTGCGCGACGGCAGGTTCATCGGCGAATACCTCACCCGCGAGCTGCTGCGCATCGACCTGGTGCAGGCCATGCTCGGCCGCACGGCGACCGCCCTCACCACGGCGCCGCGGCCGGAGGATGCGTCCGAGACGCCGCGTCCGGCGCTCACCGCGCGAGGGGTCACCGCAGGCCCCGGCATCCGCGACGCGGATCTCGATCTGAACGAGGGCGAAGTGCTCGGCGTCGCAGGACTCCTCGGCTCCGGACGCACGGAGCTCGCCCGCGCCCTGACCGGGATCGATCGCGTCGACAGCGGGGTGATCCGCCTCGAGGGCTCCGGTGCGACGCCCTCCGGTCCTCGATCGGCGATCTCGCTGGGGGTCGTCTATTCGTCCGAGAACCGCCGCACCGAGGGGATCATCAGCGAGCTGAGCGTGCTCGAGAACATCACCCTCGCGCTCCAGGCCGACAGAGGCATGATGCGCCGCATCCCGCCGGCCCGACAGCGTGAGCTCGCCGCGAGCTGGGTCGAGGCTCTCGACATCCGACCTCCCGACCTCGATCGCCCCGCCGGCACCCTCTCGGGCGGCAATCAGCAGAAGGTGCTGCTCGCACGGCTGCTCGCCCTGTCGCCGCGGGTGCTGGTGCTCGACGAGCCCACCCGCGGAATCGACGTCGGCGCGAAGGTCGAGATCCAGAACCTGGTGGGCGAGATGGCCGCGAACGGACTCTCCGTGATGTTCATCTCGGCCGAGCTGGAGGAGGTGCTCCGCGTGGGGCATCGCGTGGCGATCCTGCGCGACGGCCGGATCGTCGACACAATGCCCTCGGATTCCCTCACCGTCGACTCGCTCCTCGCCCTCGTCGCCCGACCGGAAGAGCTCGATGAGTGACCCTCGTGTGACGGCCGACGACGGATCGACGCGGGCCGCGAACATCTTCGACGTCGCCCGTCTCGCGGGGGTGTCGCACCAGACGGTCTCGCGCGTCATCAACGACCTCCCGAATGTGCGGCCCGCGACCCGCGCCCGCGTGGAGCAGGCGATCGCCCAGCTGCGGTACAGCCCCTCCCCCGCCGCTCGCGCCCTCGTCACCCGGCGCACGCGCACCATCGGCCTCGTCACCCCGGGTGTGCCCGACTACGGCCCGACGTCGATCGCGACGCACTTCAACATCGCGGCGCGCGCGGCGCGCTACAGCGTCGACACCGTCAGCGCCGTCGACCCCGATCCCGCGGCGATCAAGGGCGTGGTCGAGGGGCTGCTGCGTCAGCGGGTGGATGCCGTCGTCCTCATCGTCGTCGACATCGGAGTGCTGGAGGTGGTGCGCGGGCTGGACCTCAGCATCCCTCTCGTCGCCGCGACCGCCGCGGCGAGACGGGGTCCGCACATCGTGTCCATCGACCAGTACCGCGGCGCCCGGTCCGCGGTGCGTCACCTCGCCGAACTCGGTCACACGCGCATCCTGCACCTCGCGGGACCCACGCGCGCGCCCGATGCGCTGGAGCGCATCCGGGGGTGGCGGGACGAGCTCGCCGAGCGCCGGCTCGAGATCCTCGAGCCGCATCACGGCGACTGGTCGGCCGCGAGCGGTCACCGGGTGGGGCTCGACCTCGACATCGAGCCCGGCAGCGCCGTGTTCGCCGGAAACGACCATATGTCGATCGGCCTGCTGTCGGCGCTGCGCGAGCGCGGTCTGCGGGTTCCGGAGGACGTCAGCGTCGTCGGGTTCGACGACGTCCCGGAAGCAGGGTTCCTCTACCCCCCGCTCACCACGGTGCGTCAGGACTTCGGCACGCTGGGCGAGCTCATCATGCAGAAGGTGCTGGTCGCGGTCGAGGAGCCCGACAGCGTCACCGAGGACACACCGCTGCCGACGCATCTCATCGTCCGCGAGTCGACGAGCCCGCCCGGAGCCTGATCCCGCCTGCCCTGCGGCCCGGCGGAGGTGGCAGTCTGGAGTCATGCGCATCGCCCTCACCGGTTCGTCCGGAAAGCTCGGCACCGTCGTCGCCCGCGAACTCCGCGCGGCCGGCTACGACGTCATCGGCATCGACGTCGTCGGCAGCCGCGGTCCCGACTTCGTGCAGGTCGACCTCACCGACTACGGGCAGGTGGTCGACGCCTTCTCCGCGGTGAACGACCGCCACGACGGGTTCGACGCGGTCGTGCATCTCGGCGCGATCCCGGCCCCCGGCATCCGCTCCGATGTCGCGACCTTCCACAACAACATGACGGCGACGTTCAATGTGTTCTGGGCGGCCGTGAGGCTCGGCATCCATCGCATCGTCTACGCGTCGAGCGAGACCGTATTGGGGCTGCCCTTCGACGCACCGCCGCCCTACATCCCTGTCGACGAGGAGTACCCGCCGCGGCCCGAGTCCGTCTATTCGCTGGTCAAGACGCTCGAGGAGCGCATGGCGGTCGAGCTCGTGCGCTGGCACCCCGACCTGTCGATCACGGGCCTGCGGTTCTCGAACGTGATGGTGCCCGAGGACTACGAGGCCTTCCCCTCGTACGACGACGACGCGCTGACGCGCAAGTGGAACCTCTGGGGCTACATCGACGCGCGCGACGGCGCGCACGCGGTGCAGCGCGCGCTCGAGGTCGCGCCCGCGGGCTTCGAGACCTACATCATCGCCGCCGCCGACACGGTGATGTCGCGCCCCAACGCCGAGCTCGTCGCCGAGGTCTTCCCGGGGGTCGAGACCCGCGGGTTCGGCGAGCACGACACGCTCCTCTCGATCGACAAGGCCCGCCGTCTCCTGGGCTACGACCCGCAGCACTCCTGGCGGGACGAGGTGGGCTGAGCAGCGCTGCCACGCACGGACAGCGGCGCCGGGATGTTCCCGGCGCCGCTGCGCGTTTCTGAGGGGCGATCAGCCGAGCAGATCGCCGACCAGGTCGTCGACATCGCTCGAGACACCGCCGACGACGTCATCGACGTGCGTGCCGATGTCGCTCGTCAGATCGCCGACCTCGGCGCCCACGTCACCCGTCGAGATGCCGGTGTCGTTACCCGAGCCGACGTCGGTCCCGTTGGCGGCCGAGTTGCCGTTGCCGATGTCGTTACCCGACCCGACGGGCGCGTCGATGCTCACGTCATTGCCCGAGCCGATCGGGGCGCTCACCTCGTTGCCCGAGAGCACCGGGGCGTCATTGCCCGAAAGGATCGGGCCGTTCGCGACGTCGCTCACGAGCGGGCCGTCGATGAGCCGGCCGTCGAATCCGAGGGTGCCGATCGTGTTGTCGTTCGCGTCCAGCGCGTCATCCACCCACACCCAGCCCTGGAAGGCGTCCAGCGAATCGAGAGCGTCGACCGACGTGTGGGTCTCGTCCGACGTGGACGTGTGGTCGTCGGCGTTGGCGGGGATCGACATTCCTGCCACCGCCAGCGCCACGGCGCCGATCCCGGCGGTTCCCAGCAGTCCAGCTCGCGTCATCTTGCGCATCGGATCTTTCCTTCCGTTCCGTGACGTGCGGTGATCACCGCACGTCGGGTCATCCGGAGGCGTCGCCGGTGCGGATTGGTCGATCTGCACCAGGTATGGTCGGCCGCGGATGCATGATCCGCGGAATCACGCAGGTCTGAGCAGTTTCCTGAGAGGTCCCTGAGCGCCGGCCAGAGCGGGGCACTACCCCGGCCGCCGCGGTGGCAGGCGATCGTCGTAGGCTCGGAAGCGGCTAAACGCGAGGAGGTGCGGCATGGCCGAGGATCCCAGGGTCGCCGCCGCTCGCTACCGCTCGGCACGCGAGAGCGACGCAGAGGAGACGGATGCCGCGCCCGAAGGCTCGCGGGCCGCGCAGGCGTACTCGGCGGCCGATCGCGCGGCGGTCGTCGAGACGGCGATCCAGCAGGCGATCCGCCGTGGCGAGTTCGATGACCTGCCCGGCGCGGGCAAGCCGATCCCGGGGCTCGGCGAGACGCACGACCCCGACTGGTGGATCCGCCGCAAGATCGAGACCGAGCAGCTCACGGGGCTCGGCCCGCCCGCGCTCATGCTGCGCGTCGAGAGCGCCGAGCTCGACGCGAAGCTCGACGCCCTCTCCCACGAGAGCGAGGTGCGCGAGGCCCTCGACGACTTCAACCGCCGGGTGATCGAGGCCCGGCGCCAGCTGCTCGGCGGCCCGCCGGTCGTGACGCCGACCCGCGACGTCGAGGCCGAGACGGCCGCCTGGCGCGAGCGGCGGGATGCGAAGGCCGTCGTAGCGGACGACACGGATGCCGCGTCCCCGCGCCGCCCGTGGTGGCGGCGTCCGCGCGGCTGACGGCGCTCACTTCACGGAGCCCAGCGTGAGGCCGGTGCGCAGCAGCCGGTAGCTGAAGACGTAGACCACGAACACCGGCAGCGCGGAGACGACGGCGAAGGCCATCATCCGGGGCCAGTCGATGCCGAACGCGCCCGCCTGCTGGGCGATCAGAGCGCTCATCGGATACTTGTCGGGCGACAGCATGAACGTGATGCCGTAGAGGAACTCGCCCCACGAGACGAGGAAGACGATCGCGCCCACCGTCAGCACGCCGTTGCGTGCGAGCGGCAGTGCGAGTGAGAAGAACGCGCGCAGCGTGCGAGCGCCATCGATGAGACCGGCCTCCTCGATCGCGAGCGGGATGGCCGAGAAGAACGGGCGCAGCAGCAGCACCGCCCACGGCAGCAGCATCGTCGCGTCGGCCAGCACGAGGCCAACGTTGGTGTCGAGCAGCCCCCACTGCGCCAACAGCCAGAACAGCGGGATGAGGTTGGCCGTCTGCGGAATCATCTGCAGGATCACCAGCAGCGCAAGCGCCGGCACGACGATCCGGCTGGTGACGCGCGCCAGGGCGTAGGCGGCCGGGATCGCGAACGCGAGGCACACCACGGTGGTGCCGACGGCGATGATGGCGGACTGCTGCATGGACGCGCCCAGTTGCGGGTCCGCGAGGGCTGACGCATAGGCATCGAGCGTCGGGGTGAACAGCAGGGACGCCCGCGAGCTCAGCACCTCGCTCTGGCTCTTCAGCGACGTCAGCACGATCCACAGCAGCGGCAGGCCGTACAGCAGGTAGAGCAGCAACCGGACGGTGAAGGCGACGGGCTCTCGTCTGCGGCGCAGCGTCGACTGTGCGGTGCGGGACCGGGCCATCACGAGGCCTCCTCGGTGCGGCGCACGTCACGGGCGTAGACGAGCGCGAAGACGATGATGACGGCGAGGGCGAGCAGGGCGGTGGCCGCGCCGGCACCGTAGTCGAGCCCGCGGAACGCCTGGACGTACGCGAGGTACGGAAGGGTCGTGGATGAGGTGCCCGGTCCGCCGGAAGTCATGACATAGATGAAGTCGAAGCTGCGGAACGCGTAGACGATCGTGAGGACGGTCAGCACGGTCGCCGCAGGGCGGGCCTGGGGAGCGAGGATGTACCGCACGCGGTGACGCGGTCGTGCACCGTCCACCTCGGCGGCCTCGAGCACCGACTCGTCCACCGACAGCAGGGCGGCGCGGAAGACCAGCGCATTGAAGGGGATGACGGCCCAGGCGTTGACCAGCGCGACCGACCAGAGGGCGAGTTGCGGTTCGAAGAGGAAACCCAACCCGTCGGGGGCGAGTCCCGTGCTCCGCAGGGCCTCGTTGACCAGTCCGTGGTCGCTCAGCAGGAATTTCCAGATCGAGCCGTTGATGACCGGCGGCAGCGCCCAGACGAAGACCATCATGCCCAGCAGGAACGACCCTCCGCGGGTGCCGGACCAGACCGACACTGCGACGGCGAACCCGCCGGCCATGCCGAGGACGGTGACCACCAGCACGAACACCACCGTGTTGAGCAGCACCTGTGGGAAGTCCGGGCCGGCGAACAGCGCCGCGAAGTTGCCGAGACCGACGAACTCCCAGTCGCGGTTGAGCGTTGCACCGGTCACCTCGTGGACACTCATCCGTCCGAGCTGCAGGAGCGGCCAGACGGCGAGCGCCGCCAGGAGCGCGGCGGCGGGCAGGGCGAGCGCGATCCGGCGATCGCGCCACGGACGGCGACGCGGGGTCGCCCCCGGCGGAGAGGCCTCCGCCGGGGACGACCGCGGCGCGCGGGCGTCAGGTCGAACAGTCGACACTGCGGTCACGTCTTCAGCCGTTCAGCAACGGGGTGAGCTGCGCCATGAGCTCGTCAGCGAGGTCCTGCGGCGAGCCGGCTCCGGCGATGGCCTTGCTCCAGTAGTCGCCGACCAGCCCCTCGACCGAGTTCACATTCTTGGACGGCACCTCGGGGCTGGGCGACGGGCGGCCCTGATCCGCCACGATCTCGGCGAACACGCTGAGGATCGGGTCGTCGCTGATCTCCTTCGCGGACGCCGCATCGGAGCGGGTCGGGATGGCGCCGAAGCCCTTCAGCAGCGCGAGCTCACCGTCGGTGGAGAAGAACGTCGTCTCGAGGTACTCCTGAGCGAGATCCTTGTGCTTCGAGAACGCACCGATGTTCTGCACCTCGCCGCCGAGCAGCACGCCACCCTCGTCGGTGATGGGCAGCGGGGCGACTCCGTACTCGAAGGCGGCCTCCTGAGCGGCCGCGATCTGCCAGTTGCCGTTCACCGCGAAGAGCGACGAGCCGGCGGCGAACTCCTGGAAGGGCACCGTCTGGTCCCACGTGGTCGCTTCCTTCGACAGATAGCCGCTATCCACCCAGTCCTGCAGCATGGCGTACGTGTTCGCCATGGGCTCCGCCTGCGCGTCGCCGTAGCTGAAACCCTCAGAGGTGAACCAGGGGAATCCCTGCCACTGGCTCTCGAGGC
This sequence comes from Microbacterium sp. NPDC056044, assembly GCF_042267145.1. NCBI lineage: Bacteria > Bacillati > Actinomycetota > Actinomycetes > Micrococcales > Microbacteriaceae > Microbacterium > Microbacterium sp. NPDC056044. Next base: position 561,108 of record NZ_JBHJWZ010000003.1, read on the forward strand.
CCGGCTTGCCGGTGAGGGTGATGCCCTGCTTGCCCGCGGCGACGGCCTTGGCCATGTCCGCTTCGAGTTCGTCGATCGTGGCCGGCGGGGCGTCGATGCCGAGCTCCGTCATCAGGTCCTGGTTGTACCAGAGGCCCAGCAGGTTCACGAAGCCCTGGACGCCGTACAGCGTGCCATCGATCTTCTGCATCGCTCCCTCGGGGAACTGGTCGGCGCCGTCGAAGTCCTCGAACCAGTCCATCGGCTCGATCGCGCCCGACTGCGACAGGTCGTACGTGCCGGACGCGCCGAAGATGATGACATCCGGTCCCGTCTTCGCACCGGCGGCGGTGACGGCCTTCGTCGTCATCTGCTCGACGGGAATGTACTGGTAATCGACCGTGACGTCGGGGTTCGCGTCGGTGAACGCCTTCGCCATCTCGTCGAGCGTGGCGACCTGGCCGTCGGTGTTGTAGTAGTGCCACACCGTGAGCGTGACCGCCCCGTCGCCGGACCCTTCGCCACTTTCGCCGCCCCCGGCGCAGCCGCTCAGCGCGAGTGCGGCGACGGTCACTCCGGCGGCCAGTCCGGCCAGCGGCCGTAGACGAGTGTGCTTCATTGCTTACGCCTCTCTGTGGTGTCTGCGATCGAGCGGTTGATTTCATCGATGAAATTCGAGATCCGGGAACCGCTCCTTCGGCATCATGCCCATCGAAATGGTTTTCGTCAACCTCGTCCTGCGGATTCCTCGCCGCGTTGGCGGAGCTTGACACTCGGGCCGCCAGCCGAATAGCGTTCCTCAAGTTCATCGATGAAATGAGGAAGCGCGTGACACGTACGCAGACCGCAGTCCGACGTTCGTCCGCCGCGACCCGCGCTCCGCATCGCGTGCCGATCACCGTGGGGGCGACGATCGGGACCGCCGACCGCCGCCTGTTCGGCTCCTTCGTGGAGCACCTGGGGCGTGGCGTGTACGGCGGCGTGTTCGACCCGGGCCACCCCGAGGCCGACGCCCAGGGCTTTCGCTCGGACGTGATCGCCCTGGTGCGCGAGCTCGGCGTGACGATCGTGCGGTATCCCGGAGGGAACTTCGTCTCGGGTTACGACTGGCGCGACGGCATCGGGCCGGTCAGCGAGCGCCCGCGGCGCCTCGACCTCGCTTGGAAGTCCATCGAGACGAACGAGTTCGGCACCGACGAGTTCATCGCCTGGTGCCGCGCGTCGGGTACAGACCCGATGCTCGCGCTCAACCTCGGTCTCGGCGACGTCCGCTCGGCGCTGCAGCTGCTCGAGTATGCGAACCACCCGGGCGGGACGACCCTGTCCGACGAGCGGATCGCGAACGGCGCACCCCGTCCCCACGACGTGCGCGTCTGGTGCCTCGGCAACGAGCTCGACGGGCCATGGCAGCTCGGCCACAAGAGCGCCGAGCACTACGCCGACGTCGCAGCGTCCGCCGCGAACGCCATGCGCATGTTCGACCCGTCTCTCCAGCTCGTCGTCGTCGGCAGCTCGAACGCCGACATGCCGACGTTCGGCACGTGGGAAGAGACCGTGCTCGAGCGCACGATCGAGCTCGTCGACTTCCTCTCGTGCCACATCTACTTCTTCGAAGACGACGACCTCGCCGCCTTCCTCCGCTCTGCGGACAAGCTCGACGACTTCCTCGACGGGATCCAGGACGTGATCCGCCGCGTCGCCGCACGGCACCCCGGCGCGCGGGACGTGCGCATCAGCCTCGACGAGTGGAACGTGTGGAACTTCCGCGCGTACGACGACATCAAAGCGGCCCGCGACTTCGAGCAGGCCCCGCGCCTGCTCGAACAGGAGTACACGGTCGCCGACGCCGTCGTCGTGGGATCGCTCCTGCAGAGCATCCTGGCGCACTGCGACACGGTGTCGATCGCCGCGCTCGCGCAGCTCGTCAACGTCATCGGGCCCATCCGCTCCGAGCCGGACGGCACCGCGTGGCGGCAGACGACGTTCTTCCCCTTCGCCGCCGCTGCGCGCAGCGCCGGTCACACCGTGTTCGCGACGCACACGCCCGACGACGCCGTCGTCGCCACCGTGACGCGTGATGCGTCCGGTTCTGTTGCGCAGGTCCACGTGACGAATCGTTCGACGGATGCGCCGGCCGTCGTGGAGATCGACCTCGCGGGACTCGCCCCCCGCGAGGTCGTGCGCGCCGAGATCCTGTGGGACCCCGATCCCTACGCCGCGAACACCACGGACGCCCGCAACCGTGTCGCTCCGCGCACACCGGCGACGGTCCTCGACGGCGATCGCCTGCGCTTGACGATGCCGCCCATATCATGGGCAGGGATCGAGCTGAGCTGTTCGGCCGACGGATGAAGGGGGTCGTGCGCCCGCCGATGACCAACGTCACCATGGCAGATGTCGGCGAGCGCGCCGGCGTGACCGCGCGCACGGTATCCAATGTGCTGTCCGGTAGCGCGGCGGTGCGCCCCGAGACCCGCGAACGCGTGCTGCGCGCGGTCGACGAGCTCGGGTACCGGATGAACACGTCGGCGCGAAGTCTTCGCACAGGGCGCACCGGAACCATCGGCCTCGCGATCCCCGACCTCGGCATCGACTACTTCAGCGACCTCGCGAGTCGCATCATGGTCGAGGCCGAGCGCTACGGCTGGGCCGTCGTGATCGAGCAGACCGGCGCCCGCCGCGAGACGGAGCTCGCGATCCTCTCGGGGGCACGCCGGCAGCACTCCGACGGGCTGATCTTCCAGCCTCACGCCCTCGGCCCCGGCGACGAACGCCACCTGGCGGGCAACGACCGACTCGTGATCCTCGGCGACCGCATCTTCCACGGCCCCGTCGACCACGTCGGCATGGCCAACACGGAGGCCGCCGCCCTCGCGACGCGGTACCTGCTCGATCGCGGTCATCGCCGCATCGCCGTCATCGGCTCGAACCCCCACGTCAGCACGGTCACGGCGGCGTCGCTGCGACTGGACGGCTACGCCCGCGAGCTGGCCGGCCGAGGCATATCGATCCGAGACGAGTACATCGTCGTGGCACAGGAGTGGCACCTGCGTGACGGGGCCGCCGGCATGGCGCAGCTCCTCAGCCTCGCCGAACCGCCCGATGCGGTCTTCTGCTTCAACGACACGCTTGCGTTCGGCGCGCTCCACGCACTCGCCGCCCGGGGGCTGCGCGCCCCCGACGACGTGGCGGTCATCGGCTTCGACAACGTGCCGATGGCAGAGTTCTCGGTTCCCCCCCTGACGACGGTCGAGCCTGGAACGGGACAGATCGCCAAGCACGCTGTCGACCTGCTCGCCGCGCGCGTCGAGGGACGCGCGACGGCGCCCACCGAGCTCGTGACCGACTGCTCGCTCGTGGTGCGCCGGTCGGCGTGATTCCGAGCCCGTCGACTGCGCCTCCCGGGATCCGGGTCAGCGGCGGGGGATCGTCGAACCGCGGATGACGAGCCGGACCGGCAGGTGGTGGGTGCCTTCGCCGATGTCGACGCCGTCGATAGCGTCGAACACGCGCTGCGCGGCCTGACGTCCGAGCTGCTGGAGGTTCGCGTCGATGCTGGTCAGCTGGGGGCGCGAGTTCGTCGCCAGCACCTCCCAGTTGTCGTAGCCGATCACGGCGAGATCCTCCGGGACGCTGCGTCCGAGGTCGCGGGCGGTGTCGAGCACACCTCGGGCGATCTGGTCGGAGCCGCAGAAGATGGCGTCCACCTCGGGGTGACGCTGCAGCAGAAGGGCCGCAGCATCCCTCCCCCAGTGCTCGCTCCATTCGGCGAACATCGGCTCGCCGACGAGTTCGAGGCCTGCCGCGTCCAGCGCCGCCCGGGCACCCGCGATGCGGTCCTGCGCGGCGGCGTACGACGGGTCGCCGGTGATGTGGGCGATGCGGGTGCGCCCGCACGAGATCAGATGCTCGACCGCCATGCGGCCGCCGGTGTAGTTGTCGGGGGTGAGGGAGAGGTCGCGAGGGTCGTCCGACGGGGCGTACGCGTAGACGACCGGCACCGGGATCTCCTGCCCGAGCGAGGGGCGCGGGTCGGTCTGGCGTCCGACGACGATGATGCCGTCGACCCGGCGGCTGAGGAGGGCCTTGAGATGGTGCTGCTCGCGGATCGCGTCGCCGCGGGCGTCGCACAGGAAGACGCTGATCTGCCCGGCGCCGAACGCGTCTTCGGCGCCCATCAGGATCGGGATCATGAAGCGGCCCTCGAGGTCGCTCGTGAGGAGCCCGACCGTTCCCGTGCGCCCGGCGAGCAGCCCCTTCGCCATCGCGTTCGGCGTGAACGACAGCTCGTCCGCGGCACGCAGCACGCGCTGACGCGTGGCGACGGCGACGTCGTCCCGGTTGTTGAGGGCTTTCGACGCCGTCGCGATCGACACCCCCGCCCGCCGAGCCACATCGCTCAGGGTCGCGGCCTTCGAGCCGTTCTCATTCGCTGCCACGGGCACACCTCCTCCAGTCCTGAAACGTTATCGAAGAACGTCCTTGACGTCACGACATTCACCGCGATAACTTGCTCGAAATGGCTTTCGCTCATTTCGATAGCCCATGCACCCCACCGCAGCGGTGCCGACCCGATCGGCGTCATCCGCTCGAAGAAGAGCCAGAGGAGACAGTTGCATGATCACCACCCGACGTCGTGCCGCGCTGCGAGCGGCCACGGCCCTCGTCACGGCGGGCGCGCTCATCGGAGGCCTCGCCGCCTGTGCCGGCAGCGACACCCCCGCCCCCGCCGAGTCGATCCCCGCTGAGGGCGTCGACGACGGCTCGACGCTGACGCTCTGGACCCGCGCCCCGATGGAGGCGCAGGCGAACCTCCTGGTCGACGCGTACAACGAGAGCCACGAGAACCAGGTCGAGCTGACCGTCGTCCCCAACGACGACTACGTCGCGAAGGTCGGTGCCGCCGCCGGCTCGGGCGGCCTTCCCGACCTCTTCGCCGCCGACATCGTCTACGTGCCCAACTGGGTGCAGCAGGGCCTGTTCGCCGACATCACCGAGCAGATCGACCAGCTCTCGTTCAAGGACTCGATCAACAAGGGCCACCTGTCGGCCGGTACCTACGAAGGCGCCGAGCACGTGCTGCCCTTCGTGCTCGACCTGTCGATGCTCATGTGGAACAAGGAGCTCTTCGAGGAGGCCGGCCTCGACCCCGAGAAGGCCCCGGCGACGCTCGCCGAGTTCGCCGACGCCGCGAAGGCGATCCAGGACCTCGGCAAGGATGGCGTGTCGGGCACCTCGGCAGGCTTGAACTGCGGTGGATGCCTCGTCTTCACGTGGTTCCCGACCATCTGGGCCTCGGGCGACCAGGTGATGAACGAAGACGGCACCGAGTCGCTGCTGAACAGCGACGCCGCGCAGGAGGTCTACTCCACGTGGAAGGACCTCTACGACGCGGGCGCCGTGGCGCCGGGCTCGTCCGACGAGACCGGCCCGACCTGGGTCGCGGGCTTCCAGGAGGGCAAGGTCGGCATCATGCCGTACCCCGCCACCCTCCTGTCGGGCCTCGAGTTCGACGCCGGCGTCGCGGGTCTTCCCGGCATCGACAGCGGCGCCTCGACCTTCGTCGGCGGTGACGGCATCGGCATCTCGAAGGACTCGAAGCTGTCGCCCCAGGCGTGGAACTTCCTCGCGTGGATGATGTCGGAGGACGCCCAGGTGCAGGTCCTCGCCAAGGAGGGCAACGCGGTCTCGCGCTCCGACCTCGCCGACAACGAGTACGCGGCCCAGGACCCGCGCCTCGTCACCATCAACGAGGTCGCCGGCCAGGGCGACACCCCCGTCGCGCTGCAGTTCCAGCAGGCGTTCAACGCCCCGGGCAGCCCGTGGCTGACGCTGGTGCGCAACGCCGTGCTGCAGGGCACCGACACGGTCGACGCCGACAACGACGAGATCACCGCGGTCCTGAGCCAGTGATCCACGCGGGCGGTGCGCGTCGCCCGGCGATGCGCACCGCCCGTCCTCTCCCCCCGACCACACCTCATCCAAGGAGCGACGTGGCCTTCTCCACCGTTGCGCGCCGCGCGAGAGCACCGCGCACGAACCGCCCGAGCCGGTCGGCCCTCGGCGGGCCCCTCCAGGGCTGGCTCTACGCCCTGCCCACGGCCCTGTTCGTGGTCGCCCTCTTCCTCATCCCGCTGCTGCTCGTGCTGCAGATGTCGGGATCGGACTGGCCCCTGCTCCGGGGCAACCAAGGCTGGAACTTCCCCGAGAACTACGCGGACGCCGTGAACCAGCGGCTGTTCTGGGACTCGATCTGGTTCACCCTGAAGTACACGATCATCACGACGGTGCTGCTGATCGGGCTCGGCCTCGGCCTCGCCCTCCTCGTGCAGGAGTCGACGGCCTGGAAGGGCTTCCTCCGCACGTCGTTCCTCGTGCCGAGCGCACTGGGCCTGGCCTCAGCATCCCTCCTCTTCTATGTGCTGTACTCCCCGTTCGCCGGGCCGTTCGCCGATCTCATGCAGGACTGGGGCTTCACGTTCCTCGGCACCCCCGAGGGTGCGCTGTGGTCGACGGTGTTCCTCATCGTGTGGCGCTACGCGGGCTTCTACATGCTGCTCATGCTCGTCGGGCTGCAGGGCATCCCCGACGACGTCTTCGAGGCCGCGCGCATCGACGGCGCATCGCGCTGGCAGACCTTCCGGCACATCACCGTGCCGCTGCTGCGCCCCACCTTCGCGCTCACGATCGTGCTGTGCGTGACGGGGTCGCTCCTGGCATTCGACCAGTTCTACATCCTCACCAAGGGCGGACCCGACAACAGCACCATGACCATCGTGCAGCTCATCTACAACGTCGCCTTCCAGGGGCAGAACAACCTCGGGGTCGCCGCCGCGCTCTCGGTGATCGTGCTGGCAGCCCTGATCGTCATCAACGTCGTGCAGATCCGCGCGTTCCGTAAGCCCGAGGAGGCGTGACATGGCTCTCACCGACACCACCTCGACCCGCACGATCGTCGCACCCGACTATCGGCCGACGCGCCCGCGTCACGGCGCCGGACGCCTGGTACTCGGCATCCCTTATGCCGTCTTCACCGGCGCGCTCGCGATCATCTTCCTGTACCCGCTGGTGTGGACGACCGTCTCGTCGTTCAGCCCGCAGGCGGGCTCCGCGCAGACGGAGGGCTGGGGCTTCGGCAACTACGTCTCGCTCGCGAACTTCCAGGCGGGCATCTGGGTCTACCTCGGCAACTCGCTGTTCGTGTCGCTCTTGACCGTCGTGCTCACGCTCGTGATCTCGTTCCTCGGCGGCTACGCGTTCGCGCGCTTCTCGTTCCCGGGCAAGAACCTGCTGTTCCTCACCGTGCTTGCGATCCTGATGGTGCCGTACGCGACGCTGCTCATCCCGCTGTACGTGATCCTCAACGCGATCGGCCTCAACAACTCGCTGGTCGGCGTCGCACTCGTGCTGACGATGTTCCAGCTGCCGTTCTCGATGTTCATGATGCGCATCTCGTTCGAGTCGATCCCGCGCGAGATGGACGAAGCGGCCCTGGTCGACGGCTGCAACAGCTTCTCGGCGCTGTGGCGCGTGCTGCTGCCCGCGGTCAAGCCGGGCCTCATCACGGTCGGTCTGTTCGCCTTCCTCACGGCGTGGAACGACTTCATCGCGCCGCTGATCCTCATCAACGACACCAACCGGATGACGCTGCCGCTGGCCGTCGCGAACCTCCGCGGTCAGGTGATGGGCGTCGTCGACTACGGCGCGACGGAAGCAGGCGTCGTCGTGCTGGCACTGCCGTGCGTGGTGCTGTTCCTGGTGCTGCAGCGCCACTACGTCCGCGGATTCATGTCGGGAGCATTCAAGGGATGACCATGCAGATCAGCACCACCGCACCTCAGGCCCCCGTCGCACCCTCGCGCGGCCGCCTGCGCCCGCTGGGCCAGGACGAGGTCCGCATCACGGGCGGATTCTGGGGCGACCGCCAGGCCGTCAACGCCGCCGACACCTTCGCGCACATCAGCGCGCGCCTCGAGTCGGAGGGGTGGCTTCCCAACTTCGACCTCGCCGTCTCGGGCGGGCTGCCCGAGGGGCGCCGGGGCCGGGAGTTCTCGGACTCCGAGATCTACAAGTACCTCGAGGGCCTCGCGTGGGAGATCGGCCGCACCGGCTCTCCAGCGCTCGAGGAGCGCTTCCGCGCGGTCGTGGCGCGCGTCGCCGCGGCGCAGGAGGCCGACGGCTACCTCAACACGAAGTTCGGCCGCCCGGGTCAGGGCGAGCGCTGGTCCGACCTCGAGTGGGGTCACGAGCTGTACTGCCTCGGCCACCTGTTCCAGGCGGCGGTCGCGCGGGCGCGCACGCGCCCCGATGCCGACGACGGGCTGCTCGAGGTCGCGCGGCGCGCGGCCGACATGGTGTGCCGCGAGTTCGGCGCGGACGGGCGCGATGCGATCTGCGGCCACGCGGTCGTCGAGGTCGGCCTCGCAGAGCTCGCCCGCGTCACGGGCGACGACCGCTACCTCGAGCAGGCGCGCCTGTTCGTCGAGCGGCACGGCCGCGGCACCCTCCGCGACATCGAATGGGGCCGCAAGTACTACCAGGACGACGTCGCGGTGCGCGACGCCGAGGCGCTGCGCGGTCACGCGGTGCGGGCGAACTACCTCGCGGCGGGCGCGGCCGACGTCGCCGTCGACACCGGCGACGACGAGCTGCTCGAGGCGCTGCGCCGCCAGTGGGACCGCACCGTCGCGCGCCGCACCTACGTCACGGGCGGGCAGGGCTCGCACCACCAGGACGAGGCGTTCGGCGAGGACTGGGAACTGCCCGCCGACCGCGCCTACTCCGAGACGTGCGCGAGCGTCGGCTCGATCATGTTCTCGTGGCGCCTGCTGCTGGCGGAGGGCGACCCGCGCCACGCCGACCTCATCGAGCGCACGCTGTACAACGTGGTGGCGACCTCGCCCGCGCCAGACGGCCGCTCGTTCTTCTACGCGAACACACTGCACCAGCGCGTGCCGGGCGTCGCGGCCGACCCCGACACGACCTCGCCGCGTGCCTCGTCGTCGCTGCGCGCACCCTGGTTCGAGGTGTCGTGCTGCCCACCGAACGTCGCGCGCACGCTCGCGAGCCTCGATGCCTACGTCGCGACCGCCGACGACGAGGGCGTGCAGCTGCACCAGTTCGCGCCGGCCGCGGTGCGCACGACGCTGCCCGACGGCCGCGCGATCGCCTTCGACGTCGAGACGGACTACCCGGTGTCGGGGCGAATCCGCGTGATCTCGAGAACGGATGCTGCCGCCGACGCCGAATGGACGCTCACGCTCCGCGTGCCCGCGTGGGCGGCGGGTGCGCGCCTGCAGGTCGTGCCCGCGGACGGCTCCGCCGAGGAGTGGGAAGCGGCGCCGGGCGCCGTCCAGGTGCGACGGGCCTTCCGCTCGGGTGACACCGTCGAGCTCGACCTGCCCATGGCTCCGCGGCTCACCGCGCCCGACGAGCGCATCGACGCGGTGCGCGGGTGCCTCGTGGTCGAGCGCGGTCCCGAGGTGTTCGCCCTCGAGTCGGTCGACCTCGGCGCCGCCGGCGCCGACGACGTCGCCCAGGTCGCGCTCGCGCCGGGTGCGACGCCGGTCGAACGCGACGGGCGGGTCTGGATCGACGTGGTACGGCACGGCGAGAGCGACGCCGGGTGGCCGTACGCCGAACCCGTCGACGCGGCTCGGGGCGCAGCATCCGTCGCCGTCCCTCTCGTGGCGTATCACGAGTGGGCCGAGCGGGGGCCCTCGACGATGCGCGTCTGGATCCCCGCCGCGGGCTGACTCAGGGGTTCGGGTTCGTCGCCTTGCCGTCGAGCCAGAGCATGTTCGACGGGTCGGAGTGGGTGGTGCCGGTGCCCACGTGCTTGTCGCTGATCTGCGGACCCTTGGTGATGACGTGCACGAGCGCCATCGCGTGGCCGCGGCCGAGACCGTAATCGGCCGCGAGCCACTCGACGATCGGCGTCGCCTTCGTGGTCTCGTCGAAGCCCTTGTCGTGCGCCTTCTCGATGAGCTGACGGGGCGTCAGGCCGGTCTTGGTCTCGATGGTGTCGAGATATGCCTGGAACGACATGTGGTTCTCCTCAGCTGCCGGTGATGGGGATGTCGAGCACTCCAGGAGCATCCTGCCACCCCTGGCCGACACCCGGCCAGGCACCGCTCAGGTGGGCCGCGGTAGACTGGCCGTGCCCATTTCGATGTGCATCTACCTGTCTGCGGCTCCGGCTGCGCACAAGGCGGCACCAGCAGCCGCCAACCCTCGGCGCATGGCCAGGAGAACGATGCACCCGACACTCGTCGAGAACGACACCGCTGCGCGCGCCGCCGCCCGGCGCCCGAGCCTCATCCGCGAGGCCGGCTACGCGTACTTCCCGATCGCGCTGATCGCGCGCCTGCCGTTCGCCATGATGGTCGTCGGCATCCTGACGCTGGTCGTCTCGGCGCGCGGCTCGCTCGCGCTCGGCGGCGCGACGAGCGCCATGACCGGTCTCGGCACCGCCCTCATCGGGCCGCTGCTGGGAGCGGCCGCAGACCGCTTCGGTCAGCGCCGCGTGCTGCTGGTCGCGGGCGCGGCCAACAGCGTGATGCTCGCGACGATGGCATGGCTGGCTTTCGCGCCGGTTCCGGATGCTGCGCTCCTCGCTGTCGCGTTCTTCATCGGTGCGACCATGCCGCAGGTCGCCCCGCTCTCGCGCAGCCGCCTCGTCGGCATCATCGGCCGGGCGTATCCGAAGGAGCGCCGCACGCCCGTCGTGAACGGAGCGATGGCGTACGAGTCCGCGGCGGACGAGATCGTGTTCGTCTTCGGCCCGGTGATCGTCGGCCTCCTCGCCACCACGCTCAACCCGGCCGCCCCGGTGATCGGCGCGGCCGTGCTCGGCCTCGTCTTCGTGAGCGCGTTCGCCCTGCATCCGACCGCGCGTGCGGGCGCAGCATCCGTCGACGGAAGCCGGCCCGAGCAGGCGCCGGCCCGCGAGCTGTTCCGCCCGCGCGTGCTCGCGCCCGTCGTCGGCGCGCTCGGCATGGGCCTGTTCTTCGGCGCGATGCTCACCTCGCTCACCGCGTTCATGGCCGAGCGCGGCGTGCCCGAGCAGGCGGGGCTCGTCTACGGCGCGATGGGCATCGGCTCGGCCGCGCTCGCCCTCGGCGTCGCGCTGTTCCCGGCCCGCTTCACGCTGCGCGCCCGCTGGCTCACGTTCGCGGCCATCCTCGTCGCCGGCACGATCGCGCTGCCGTTCGTCGACAGCGTCGCCGTCATCGCCATCTGCCTCCTCGTGATCGGCATCGGCATCGGCCCGACCCTGGTGACCCAGTACAGCCTCGCCGCCGCCTTCAGCCCGCGCGGCCGCTCGGCCACCGTGATGACGATGCTCGGCTCTGCCATCGTCGTCGGCCAGTCCGCAGCATCCGCCGTCACGGGTCTCGTCGCCGACACCGCCGGAGCCGGCACCGCACTCGTCGCCCCGCTGCTCGCCGCGTCGGTCGTGCTGGGTGCGGGCGTCTGGAACGCCCTGGCCTCGCGCGGCTGACGGCGGCTGCTAACGGGCCGCGTCGGCCAGGAGCCGGCGCATCTCGGCCATGGCCTCCTCGGACTGCGCGAGCAGCACGCGGAGGCGCTCGACGGTCTCCTCGGGGTCGGCGTCCGCCCGCCCCTCGGGCTCGAGGCCCGGCGATTCCGGTGTGCCCGCGACCGGCGCGCCCGGTCCGCTCCCGGCGGCCGCCCCCGCCTTCACGGCTCCGGCGACCGCTCCTGCGGCGACGCCCTTCGCCGCGTGATCCGCCATCGACGGCGGTGCGGCCTCGGTGGGGGTGGCGGTCGCGTCCGCGCTCGGCGGCGGGGTCGCAGCATCCGTCTCCGCATCCTCCGCGGCCTTTCGCGGGCCGAGGAAGAGGTTCGCGAGGTAGCCGGTGAACGTTCCGAAGATGCCGACGCCCACGACGATGATGAGCGTGCCGATGAGCCGGCCCGCGTTGGTGACGGGGTACTGATCGCCGTAGCCGACGGTCGAGATGGTGACGATCGTGTACCAGAGCGCGTCGGAGGCCGACGTGATGTTGGCGTCGTCGGCGCCCTCTTCGACGTAGAGGATCGAGATGCTGCCGAACTGCAGCACCAGGATGCCCATGAGCAGCAGGGTCATCAGCGCGCTGTTCGCGCGGTCGTGGATGAGGGTGGTCCAGACCGTCCGCGGGCCGAGTTCGCGCAGCAGGCGGAACACCCGCAGCAGCCGGAACAGCCGCAGGATCTTGAACTGCGGGAACGGCAGGCTGGCGAGGAGGTCCGCCCAGCCGAAGCCGCGGAAGAAGTAGCGCGACGCCTTCGGCGCGGTCGAGATGCGGTAGATGAAATCGCCCAGGAAGATGGCGCTGAACAGGGCGTTCATCACCGAGAGCACCAACTCGAGGGCGGTGTCCCCCGCGATGATGTACATGAAAACGAGGTTGCCGATCGACAGGATCGACAGCACGCCGATGAAGATCTCGTACGCGGTGTTCTTCAGCTCGGAGCGCGCAGCGCGGGCCTTCGCACGGGCGCGGGACCGCTCGCGGACTTCGGAGAGGGAACGGGCCATGGCGAGGCTCCTCGGGTCGGGCAATGCCGGAGTCGCTCCGGCTGTGGCCCTATTGTGCTCGCACCCCGCGCCCCGCTGCGAGCACGACTCTCACGCGAGTCGTGTGGTGCGCTCCCCCGCTTCGACGCGCACCGCGAGGCGGTTGTTCGCGGGCGGCAGCGGGCACACGTAGTGGTCGCTGAACGCGCACGGCGGCAGGTACGCCTGGTTGAAGTCCACGGTCACCGCGCCGTCGGCCGCGGGCGCATCGATCTCGAGGAACCGGAAGCGGTACGCGTCGACGTTGCTGGTCGCGTCGGCGATCACCGCGCTGAGTCCCTCCGCCGGGTCGCCGGTGACGGTGAGCTCGACCGGGGCGCCGTCGATCTCGAGCGAGATCGTGCCGACGGCCGGCTCCTCGCGCTCGTAGCCGTCGACGCTGCGGATGACGTTGATCTCGCCCGCGGCGGCGGGACGGAAGACCCCGGGCAGCGCCCACTCATCGTTTCGAGGGAACGACAGGATGCTGCGCAGCCGCGTGCGTCCGGGAGTCTCGGGGTCGAACACGCGCAGCGCGGGCGCACCTTCGCGGCTGATCGCCTTGAGCCGGACGCCGCCGACGTCGAGGTGGTCACCGGGGGCGAGCACGACGTCGTCGACCGGAGCCTCCGGCGCGTCGGCCTGCAGCCCCGCGCCCACGACGTCGCCGTCGACCGCCCGCCACGTGCCGGGCGCACCGTCGTAGGCGCGCGCCTCGGCGTCGAGCCAGTGCGTGTGGCGGAGCGCCGCGATGCCGTGCGCGCTCGACACGGCGGTCCATCGCGCCTGGGTGACGGTGTCGGTGTCGGTGTCGGGGGTGCTCGCGGGGAGGGTCATTCGGATCCTTCGGGTGCTCCGGGGTGTTCGTCCGGGGAGGGGCGCGGTTCGCCCTTCCATCCCAACACGACTCGGGCGACCGCATTCCCACGGTGCGACCCGCGGCGACGCGGGGTGTCACGCGGCGTCATCAGGTATACCTTGCGGTTCTAGGTAACTTGTACTTCTATGTACCTAGAACTTCTAGGCATGGAGGACGACGTTGAAGATCGGCAAAGACCTGGTCGCCGCTGCCGCGACGCCGATGGTGCTCGGCATCCTCGCGGAGGGCGAGTCGTACGGCTACGCGATCCTGCAGCGGGTGGGCGAGCTCTCGGGCGGCGAGCTGGAGTGGAGCGACGGCATGCTGTACCCGTTGCTGCACCGGCTCGAGCGACTCGGGCACGTGGAGTCGTCGTGGGGCGCCTCCCCGAGCGGCCGGCCCCGCAAGCACTACCGGCTCAGCTCGAGCGGACGCGCGGCGTTCGCCGAGCAGCGGCAGCAGTGGGCGGTCGTCAGCCGGGCGCTGCAGCGCGTGTGGTCGGACCGCGACGGCGGCAGCGACTTCGCCGGCATGCCGGCGTTCGGAGGGGCCTGACATGACCGAAGACCCCCGCATCGAAGAGCAGATCTCGACCTGGCGCGCGTACGTCTCGCGGCCGCAGGCGATCGACGGTCGCGACGTCGACGAGCTCGAAGACCACCTGCGCGGCCAGATCGACCGGCTCGAGGCATCCGGTCTCGATGCCGACGAGGCCTTCCTCGTCGCGGTGAAGCGGCTGGGCGGGCTCGACGACCTCTCACGGGAGTTCGCGCGCGAGCACTCCGAGCGGCTGTGGAAGCAGCTGATGTTCCAGGACGAGCCGCGCGCGCCCCGCACGGGAGGCGGACTGCTGCTCGCTGTCGGGCTCGCGGTCGGTGCTGCGCTGGCGGTGCAGGTGCCCGTGCTGTTCGGCGTCCAGTGGGCTCAGGACGGCGACTTCTTCGCGCGGTTCTTCGCTCTGCTGGTGCTGCCGTTCCTCGCCGCGTTCTTCCTGACGCGGCGTCGATCGTCGTGGCGCACGATCGTCGCGGTCGGCGTGCCGTTCGTGCTGACCGCCGCGGTGCTGGCGTTGTATCCGTTCGCGCCCGGCGGTGCCACCCTGGTGCTCGCGTCGACGCATGCCGCCGTCGTCCTCTGGCTCGTCACGGGGATCGCCTACGTCAACGGCCGGGTCGGCTCGAGCTGCGCCCGCATGGACTTCATCCGGTTCACGGGCGAGTGGGTGGTCTACCTGGCACTCATCGCCCTCGGCGGGGGTGTGCTCATCGCACTCACGGTCGGTGTGTTCGCGGCGATCGACATCGACGTCTCCCGGTTCGTGACCGACATCATGCTCCCCTCGGGCATCGCCGGAGCCGTGATCATCGCCGCCTGGCTCGTCGAGGCGAAGCAGAGCGTCATCGAGAACATCGCGCCGGTGCTGACGAAGCTCTTCACTCCGCTGTTCACGCTGCTGCTGCTCGCGTTCATCGTCGCGGGCTTCATCCAGGGCAACCTCATCGACGACAGCACGACCGAGATGTTCGGCCAGCGCGACCTGCTCATCCTGTTCGACATCGTGCTCGTCGTGGTGGTCGGACTGCTGCTCTACGCCCTCTCGGCACGCGAGCCGCTGGCCCCGCCCTCGTGGTTCGACCGCATGCAGCTGCTCATGATCGTCGCGGCACTCGTCGTCGACATCATGGTGCTCGTCGCGATGATCGGTCGCATCGCCGAGTGGGGTGCGAGCCCCAACAAGCTCGCGTCGCTGGGACTCAACGTCATCCTGCTCGCGAACCTCGTCGGCGCCGGGTGGCTGCAACTGCGCTTCACGATGCGCCGCGCGCCGTACGAACGACTCGAGCGCTGGCAGACCGCCTTCGTGCCCGTGTACCTCGCGTGGGCGGCGATCGTCGTGGTGGTCTTCCCGCCGCTGTTCGGCTTCGTATGACGGATGCCTCGGCCCGGCCCTCGATCGCCGGGCCGAGGCATCCTCTCCACCCTTCGCGCATCTTTTCCCCGCTGCGCGAAGTCCCGAAGTCAGTAGTCCTCGGGAGCGAGGTCGCCCTGACCGGTCTCGCCCTGCTCCGCCAGCTCGGGCGGCAGGCCCTGCGTCTCGGGCTGCGCGCCCTCGGGCAGGAGGTCTGATCGGGGCACGTCGTCTTCGTCGGACGCGAGGTGCGCGGGGTCATCGCCGGTCGCCGTCGCGATGTCGTCGTCGGCGATGCCGGCATCGCGCGCGTTCGTGCGGTCCCAGTCGGCCTGGGCAGGGTCCCGCGTGGGGTCCGGCTCGATCGACGTGTCGCGGTCGCGCATCGGCTGCATCCCCACCTGGCCGTCAGGCGCGGGCGGGATGTCGGCGGGCAGATTGTCGGACATCGTGGCTCCTTCGTCGGAACAGCCACGCTACGAACCCGCCCGTCCTGGCGCACGGGGGTTGACGCGTGACCCGGCGCTCGGTACGGGCGTCAGCTCAGTCGGAAGACGCGGATGACGACGTGCCCCGGCTCCGGCCGCGCATAGCCGACGAACTGCGCCTCGGTGAGCCAGCGGTGTGCGGCGGCGCCCGTCTGGAACACGAAGGCGGTCCGGTAGTAGAGCTCGTCCTCCCCGACCCGCTCGCCCGCGTGCAGGCGGCGCTCGACGTCCTCGCCGGCGTGCCAGTAGCCGCGGTTCACCACGTCGATCGCCGCACCGTCTTCGGCCTCGATCAGATAGCGGGCATCGAGCTGGGTGGTGGCCCCGCGCGTCACCCACCAGTCCGCGCCCACCGGGAGGACCCGTCCGGTCAGCCGCGGTCCGTCGATGGTGCCGCCGACGATGGGCGTGACGTTGAGGTCCTCGGAGTCCGTGCGTCCGACCCGGACCGGATCCGCGACCGCCACCTTCAGCTCGAAGACGAACTCGAGCCCGGGTTCGAACCGGCTCATGCGACTGCGCCCACGCCCGCGACCGGCGCCTGCACGGGCGTCAGGGTGCCGAAGGCGGCCTCGACGTCGCGGGCGGCAGCGAGTGAGATGTGGTCGCCGTTGCGCAGGCCGATCAGCTGGACGCCGGTCGGAAGTCCGTCCTCGTCGAGCCCGGTCGGCACCGCGACCGATGGCAGGCCGAGGAAGTTCACGGTCACGAGCAGGCGGTGGTCGCGCCAGAGCTCGGTCGTCGCGGCCGGGCCCGAGAGATCGAACCCGATCTCGGGCATGCGCCGCGCCGAGACCGGACCGAGCACGATCGGGTACTCGGACTGGAACTTCTCCCACGCCGCCGCGATCACCGCGCGTCGCGCCCAGGCACCGCCGTAGGCCTCGCCCGAGGTCAGCACCTCGGTCTCCTGCGCGTTGTCGAGGAAGTACCGCGTCGACCCGTGCGAGAGCGGCACCGGCAGCGCGCCGGGCAGGAAGGCGCCGACCATCTCGGTCGTCGAGATCTGCCGCCAGAGGGTCGCGGCCTCCTCGATCAGCGGCGGCTCGACCTCGTCGACCTGCCATCCCGCGGCGGCGAGCGCGTCGGCGGCGCGGCCGATCGCGGCGGCCACCTGCGGGTCGACACCCCAGCCGAGCGGGTCGCGTACGACGGCGACCCGCTTCGGGCCGTCATAGGAGGACGGATGCGGCACGGTCACGGTGGTCGGATCACTCCCGTCCGCCCCGTGCATGAGCGTGAAGGCGACGTCGAGGTCGTCGACACGGCGGGCGATCGGGCCGTTGACGGCGAAGAACTGGAGCGACAGCGCCACCGGCTCGGTGATCTCGGCCATCGGCGCCGGGATCCTGCCCGCCGACGGGCGAAGTGCGCACACGCCCGCGGCGTACGCGGGAAGGCGCAGCGAGCCGCCGTAGTCGTTGCCGAGGCCGAGCGGTGTCATGCCCGTCGCGACGGCCACCGCATCGCCGCCGCTCGATCCGCCCGGCACGCGGAACGGGTCCCACGGGTTCAGCGTGCGGCCGAAGAGGTCGTTGTCGGTGTCCCACCGCAGCCCCCAGTCCGGCATGTTGCCTCGCCCGACCGGGATGGCGCCGGCCTCGAGCAGGCGGTGCACCATCGTCGCGTCCTTCGCGGGGACCGCCTCGGCCATGAACGGCCACCCGCTGGTCGATGCCGACCATGTCAGGTCGATGTTCTCCTTGACCGTGAAGGGCACGCCCGCGAGAGGGCCGGCGTCCTCGCCGGCATCGAGCGCCGCATCGACGCGCTCGGCGAGAGCGCGCGCCCTGTCGTGGAAGACGGCGGTGAGCGCGTTGACGGCGGGGTTCACCTCGTCGATCCGCGCGAGATGCGCGTCGATCACGGCGCGGGCGGTGACCTCTCGCGTGCGGACCGCGTCCGCGAGCTCGCGGACGCTCAACTGCCAGAGCCGGCGATCGGTCATTTCTCTCCTCGGGGCGTGATGATGCGGGTGGTCCTCGTGGCCACCGTGGGCAGTGCGGACGTGCGGGCGGGCAGCCGTCGACGCGGCACCCACCCCCCGCGCGGGATGGAGTCGAGGAGGGTGCGGGTGTACTCGGCGCTCGGACGATCGAGCACGTCGGCGATCGGCCCCTGCTCCACCACGGCACCGGACTTCATGACCACGACGTGATCGCACAGCCGCCGCACGGTGGTGAGATCGTGCGAGATCATCAGCAGCGCGACCCCGGTCTCCCGACGGATGCCGTCGAGGAGCGTCAGGATCTCGACCTGGGTCGTCACGTCGAGCGCCGACACCGCTTCATCGAGCACGAGGATCTCGGGGTCGGCGGCGAGCGCCCGCGCGATCGCGACCCGCTGACGCTGGCCGCCCGACAGTGATCGCGGCCGCTGGGCCGCGAGCGCGGGATCGAGCTTCACCGCGGCCATCAGCTCGTCGACGCGGACGTCGACCTCGGCGCGGGCGATACGGCGACGGTGCACGGCCACCGCCTCCGCGAGGCACTGGCGCACCGTCTGTCGCGGGTCGAGGGACTGATAAGGGTCCTGGAAGACCATCTGCGCGATCCGTGCGCGGGCTCGGCGGTCGGACGCACGGCGTGCGGGTGTCGTCCAGTCCTCGCCCTTGACCGTCACCGTTCCGGCGTCGGCCGTCTCGAGACCGCAGATGATGCGCGCGGTCGTGGACTTGCCCGAGCCCGACTCGCCCACGACGCCGAGCGAACCGCCGCGCGCCAGGGTGAAGCCGACGTCGTCGACGGCGACGAACTCCTCGCGGCCGCCGCGCGGCGAGCGCACCTGGAACGTCTTGCGCAGTCCTCCGACCTCGAGCACCGGCGCCTCGGCAGCGTCCCGCTCGGCGATCAGGTCACCGGGGAGGGTGGCCGAGAGCAGCCGCCGCGTGTACGGGTCCGCAGCATCCGTCCTCATCGTCGCGGCTCGCAGCGTCTCGATCGTGCGGCCGTGCTGCATCACCGCGACGCGGTCGCACACGGCGCCGGCGAGGGCGAGATCGTGCGTGATGAACAGCAGGGCGAGGTCTCGGTGGCGCCGGAGGTCGGCGATCACCGCCATCACCTCCTCCTGCGTCGTGACGTCGAGGGCCGTCGTGATCTCGTCGGCGAGGAGGATCGGCGGGTCCATGGCGAGCGTCGCGGCGATCATCACGCGCTGCAGCAGTCCGCCCGAAAGGTCACCCGGCCGCTGCCGCATGCGGCGCGCGGGATCGGGGATGCCGACCTCGGCGAGAAGGTCCTGCGCGCGCCGGTCGGCGGCATCCGGCTTCTCCCCCGCGACCGAGATCAGCGCCTCGGTCATGAAGTCGCCGATGGTGCGCAGCGGATTGAGGTGTGCGCGTGGGGTCTGGAACACCATCCCGAGGCGGCGGGCGCGGATCTCGCGGAGCCGCTTGGCGGGCAGTTCCGCGATGTCCTCCCCGTCGATGCGGATCGTGCCGCCCACCGTGAAGCCCTCGGGGAGCAGGCCCGCGACCGCACGCACCGACAGGGTCTTGCCTGAGCCGGACTCGCCGACCAGGCCCAGCGCCTCTCCCGCCTTCACCTGGACCGTGCAGTCGTGCACGATGGCGCGCGGCCCCTCGGCGCCGGGGGCGAAGATCGAGACGTGATCGAGTTCGAGGACGGATGTCATCGGTCGGCTCCTTCCGCCCACGTGGTCACGCGGGCGCCGAGGATGTTCACGGCGAGCACGGTCACGACGACCAGTGCGGCAGGGAACATCGACTGCTCGGGGGCGCCCACCAGCAGCGACGGCTGTCCGGCGGCGATCATCACGCCCCAGTCCGACGACGGCGGCTGCGCACCGAGCCCCAGGAACGAGATGGCGGCGAGGTCGAGCATCGCGTAGCCGAAGCCGACGGTCGACTGTGCGAGCAGGGCCGGCAGCAGCGCCGGCACGAGGTGCCGGAAGCAGATCGCCAGGGATCCCACGCCCTGGATGCGCAGCGCCGCGATGTAGGGCTTCGCGAGCTCGCTGCGGGCCGAGGCGCGCATCAGGCGAGCGACGATCGGGACGTACGCGATCGACAGCGCCACGATCGGCGCGATGAGCCCCTTGCCGAACATCGACACGGCGAGGATCGCGAGCACGAGTCCGGGGATCGCGAAGATCACCTCGATGAGCCGCGAGCTCACGCCGTCGACCCAGCCGCCGAACCACGCCGAGACGACGGCGATCAGGGCACCGAGGAGCGACGACGCGATCACGACGACGATGGGCGCGAACACGCTCGGCGCGGCGCCGACGAGGACGCGGGAGAGGATGTCGCGACCGAGGTCGTCGGTGCCCATCCAGTGCTCGAGCGACGGCGGAGCCGAGATCGGCCCGACGTAGAGCTGGTTCGGGTCGTACGGCGCGAGCCACGGGCCGAACAGCGCCATCACGAGGATGCCGATCATCACGATCCCGGCCGCGATCAGCAGCGGGTCGCGCACGGCGAGGCGGCGGGCGAACGTGGGCACGCGGCCGCCGGCGAGCTGGGCGACGCTCATGCGGTCCTCCTGGGCTTCACGGAGTCGGGGTCGATCAGCGCGATCGCGACGTCCGCAGCGGCGTTGAGGACGACGAACAGGATCACGAGCAGGAGTGAGATCACCTGCACGACGGGAAGGTCTTTGCGGGCGGCCGCCTCGGTGAGCAGCGACCCCAGCCCGCCGATCCCGAACGCCTGCTCGGCGATCGCCGACGCCGCGAACAGCCCCGCGACCGTCGCGCCGGAGATCGCGAGGATCTGCGGCGACGCGTTCAGGAACACGTGGCGACGGAAGATCTGGGAGCGAGGGATGCCGCGCACCCGGGCCGTGTCGACATGCTCGGAGTGCAGCTGGCCGACGACGGCGGCGCGCGTGATGCGGCTGAGGTACGCGATGTAGAGCACCGAGAGCGAGATCGCCGGAAGAGTGAGGTGGTACAGGTTGTCGAGCAGCCCCTCGCCGGCCCCGTAGACCGGGAACAGCCCTAGCACCCGCCCGAAGACCCAGATCAGCAGGATCGCGACGACGAAGGTCGGCAGCGCCACGCCGAAAGAGGTGGCCACGAGCACCGCCCGGTCGGTTCCGCGGCCCCGCGTCGCCGCGAGGATGCCCGAGCCGATGCCGAAGACCGCGATGAGCACGATCGTGTAGAGCACGAGCAGAAGGGTGACCCCGAAGCGCGGGGCGATGAGCTCGGTGACCGGTGTCTTGTAGACGAACGACGTGCCGAGGTCGCCGGTGAGCACCCCGCCGATCCAGTACAGGTACTGCACCCAGACCGGCTGGTCGAGGTGATGCGCGGCCTTGATGGCCTCGATCATCTCCGGCGTGGGCCGCACACCCCCGGCGAGCGCGACGACCGGGTCGCCGGGGGTGAGGAGCACGGCCGAGAAGATGACGACGCTCGACAGGAACAGCGTGAGGAGCAGTCCTCCGAGCTTGCCCAGCAACTGCCGGGCCACACTGGCGTTCATCGTCATCCCTCTCCGACGTGATGGTGCGGGTGGGTCACTTGCCGCCGAGGCGCAGGGCCCACGGGCTGGCGTACGCCGCCACGGAGGTCACGACGCCGGTCAGGTCGTTGCCGAGGAACGTCGTGTGGTAGGAGCCCGCGAGCGTGACCTGCAGCTGGTCGGGAGCGAAGACCTCCTGGGCGCCGACGTACGCCTCGGCGGCGCCGTCCGCGTCGGGCGTCGTGCGCGCCGCCTGCACTCCAGCGGTGACATCGGCGTTCGCGTAGCCGGTCCAGTTGAAGATCCCGCCCTGGTCGGGCGGCAGTACGAACAGCTGCGGGTAGGTCAGCACGCCCGGCGTCTCGGTGTAGCCGGTGGTCGCGACGAAGTCGATGCTCTCGCGGGGTCCGGGGTCGGGCAGGAAGATGGCCGCGAAGTCGGCGGCCTGGCGCTCGTCGATCTCGATGGCCAGGCCGATCTGCGATGCGGCGCTCTGCACGATCGCCGCGGTCTGCGACAGCTCCTTGTTGCCGGCCGGGATCGCGAGGCGCAGGGGCACCGAGGTGTCCTCCCCCGACTCCTCGACGAGCTTCTTCGCGGCATCCAGGTCGACGTGCGGCGCCTCGAGGGCGTCGTAGCCGGCCTGGTAGACGTCGGCCGCGGCCGCACCCGACCACGAGAACGGCGCCACGAAGGTGCTCTGCGGCTGCCCGAGACCGTGAAGGACGGTCGCGATGTACTGCTCGCGGTCGATCGCGAGGCTGAGCGCCTGGCGGATCTTCGGGTTCGCCCCTGCTCCGGTCTCGCGCGTCGGCCCGAACGAGAACGAGGCCGTCGACGGCCCGATCACGAGCTGTCCGCTCGTGGAGGACGCGAACGCGTCACGGCTGGCGGGCGCGACGTTGAACGCGCCGTCCACTTCGCCCTCGAGGAGGGCGTTGGTGAGCGTGGTGCCGTCCGGGATGAACTTGTAGGTCAGCTTCTTCACCAGCGGCGCGCCGTCCCAGTAATCCTCGTTGGCGACCGTGACGATCTCGCTGCCGGGGGTCCAGCTCTCGAGCTTGTACGGCCCTGCA
This sequence comes from Microbacterium sp. NPDC056044, assembly GCF_042267145.1. Taxonomy (NCBI): domain Bacteria; kingdom Bacillati; phylum Actinomycetota; class Actinomycetes; order Micrococcales; family Microbacteriaceae; genus Microbacterium; species Microbacterium sp. NPDC056044. Next base: position 583,415 of record NZ_JBHJWZ010000003.1, read on the forward strand.
CACATCAGCTCGCCGCCCGACGTGCCGAGCGCATCGCCTTGCGCCTCGCTCACCGCCTTGCTGAGCACTGCGCCCGCGCCCCCCGTCAGCGCGTCGCGGAAGGTCGTGTCGGGGGCGACGAAGTGCACCGTCACCTGGTTGTCGCCGGTGACCTCGATGCCGTTCTCGGGTGCGACGAGTACGAACGCGCCGTAGAACGCCGAGGTGATGTCCCTGTGGTGCCGTTCGAGGCTGTACACGACGTCGTCGGGGGTGACCGGGGAGCCGTCCCAGAACGTGACGCCCGGACGGATGTCGATGACGAACGTCACCGGGTCGACCCAGTCCGCGTTCTCGGCGATGCCCGCCGCGACCGAGAAATCGGGCTGCACGGTCAGCAGGCTGGTGCAGAGATTGGGCTGCACGAAGTTGTAGTCCGCACCCGGCACGAGCGAACGCGGCTCGCCCTCGACGAGCGCCCAGGTGACCTCGTCGACCTCGGTGGTGCCGGCGGGCAGCGCGTCGACGAGTTCGACGGGCGCGAACGTCGCGTCGCCGGTCGGCGACGTCTCGGTGTCGCGGGGCGTGCACCCCGCCAGCAGCACGAGCGCTGCTGCAGCTGCGACGACCGCGGCGGCCTTGCCTCGGATTCTCATCTCGTTTCCTTTCGGGTCGGTCGAGGGAGATCGTCGATCGCGGCAGCGTCGCCGCGATCACCCTCAGGGTAGTACAACCCTGTTGTACATCAACGTTGCATTTGTGTTACGAGCTTGCATAGGGTGGATTGCATGCCCCGCGAGGTAGACGCCGAACAGCGGCTCGCCGACATCGCCGCCGCGACCATCCGCGTCGCGCGCTCGGCGGGCTCGCATGCCGTGACCATCCGCTCGGTGGCCAAGGAGCTCGGAGGTTCGACGACCCTCGTCACGAACTACCTCCCCTCCCGCGCCGCGCTCATCCTGAACGCACTGGACCGCGGCAGGGACCGCTGGCAGGTCGCCCTCGACGAGTCGCTCGCCGGGGCCGCGCCCGCGGACCGGTTCGCCGCCGTCATCGAGTGGTCGCTGACAACCGGACCGGACGAACCGGTGCTGCGCGCGCTGATCCTCGAGATCGTGGCGAACGCCGACCGCGAGCCGGACCTCCGCACGGCCCTCCATCGTGAGAGCTCGGCCTATCAGCGGCTGCTCGTCGAGGAGGCGCGGGTCGCGGGCTACGTCGACCCCGAGCATGTCGCGGGCCTGGCGTACCTGCTGGTTCGCGGGTCGTACGTCGCGAGTGCGGAGGATCCGGCCCGCTGGGACGAGGCCCAGCTGCGCGAGGTCATCCACGCGACGCTCGCCGTACAGCCGCGCACCCGCGCGGACGCCGCCCCTGGCGCACATCAGCGCACCACGTAGACCCGGACGCACACCTGGCCGTCCTCGTCGCGCGCGAGCCCGATGAACTGGTGCTCGGCGAGCCAGCGGTGGGCCGCAGCATCCGTCTGGAAAACCGGCGCGGTGCGGAAGTAGTACTCGTCCTCCGGCACGTTCTCGCCCGCCTCCACGCGGGCGATCACGTCATCCGACGCGCGGTAGTACCCGCGGTTCAGGATGTCGATGACCGCGCCGTCGTCGGCGCGCAGCAGGTAGCGCGCTTCGAGCTGCGCCGTTCCCGATCGCTCCACGGCCCAGTCCCCGCCGCCGGCGAGCACCTCGCCGTTCAGCAGCGGACCCGCCACGGTGCCGCCCGCAACCGGTGTGAACGTCAGCTCCTCGTCGGCGCTGCGGCCGATGCGGAAGTGCGGGTCGATGTCGACGCGGATCTCGAACGCGTACTCCAGGACCGGGTCGTTCATGGACGGGCCTCCTCGGCTTCAGCGGCGGGCAGGACGGTGAGGGTGACGCGCAGCGGGTCGTCGCCGCCGAGTGCGATGCGCTGCCGGTTCACGGCGGTCTCGACGGCGCCCCACGGCTCCTCCCCCGTGCCGGGCTGCGGCAGGAACTCGGGGAAGTCGCTCGAGTGGACGTGCAGGCGGAGGCGATGCCCTGCACGGACGCGGTACCCCAGCTGGCCCAGGTCGATGTCGACGGCGGCCGGGCTCGCAGCATCCGTCACGTGCACCTGACCGCGCGCGATCCGCAGCGCCGTGCCGTCGGGGGCCACGTCGAGCAGCCGTGCGAACACGTCCGTCACCGGACCGTCGGACGACACGGATGCGGCGACCCGCACCGGTCCCGCGAGGTCCACATCGCGCTGGAACACGTCGGTGGTGAACGAGAGCACGTCGGCCCGCGCGCCGAGCGCGGCTTCATCGGGGGCGTAGAGGAGGAACGCGAACGCGTTCGGGACGCTCGACGGCACGAGGTCCGCAGGGTCGTGGAGCCACTCGAGCTCGGACGCGTCATCCGGCGCCTCGACCGAGAGCCCTCCGCCCGCGTGGGCGTACAGCGTGCGGTGCTCCGCCGCGCGCGGCGGCCACGTCTCCGCGGCGCGCATGCCGGGCGTGCCGGCGAGATTCCAGCTCACCCGGGGAATGTCGTCGGCGCGCCCCTTCCCCCGCACGAACACCTCGAAGAAGTCGACCGCGGGCTGCAGCATCCGTTCCAGTTCCGAGCGGATCTGCGTGTCGCTGCGCTCCTCGACGCGTGCCGTGGCGGGGTCATCGAGGTAGTACGACTCGTGGTCCATGGACTCGATGCGGAGGAAGTGATTGAGCGCCCACGCCGGGCGCTGCTCGATCTCGGCGACATCGGCCCACGACAGGGGCGCGCAGTTGTCCCACCACCCGATGGTGTGCAGCGTCGGCACCGGACGCGCGTCGAAGGGGCTCGCCAGCGGGAAGCGCGGCAGGTGCACGGCGCGCGGGTACCACTGGTCGTACGAGATCGAGCGCGCGCCGAGCTGCGCGACGACCTCCTCGGCCTGAGCGCTGAAAGGCCGGCGGGAGGCGTCGAGGTCCCAGAAGAAGCCGTCCTGCGAGTGGAAGTACGTGAGCGGGTAGAGGTAGGTGATCGCCCACTCCACCCGGCGGGTGCGCTCCCCCGGGATCACGCGCACCGGCTCGCCGAGCATCGTGCCGGTCACACGCGGGGCGATGGCCTTGAGGGCGGGATGCTGCGACGCGACCGCCGCCCACTGCGTGAAGCCGTAGTAGCTGTCGCCCCACATCGCGACGCGGCCGTTCGACCACTCCTGGGCAACGATCCAGTCGATCGTGTCGTAGCCGTCGTCGACCTCGTTGACGAACAGCAGCGCGTCGCCCTCGGAGCGGAACTTACCGCGCACGTCCTGCGCGACGACACGGTAGCCGCGCGCCGTGAAGTACTCGGCGATCAGCGGGATGAACGTGTACTCGCCGCTCTTGTCGTAGGGCAGACGGATGAGGACGGTGTCGCCGGCGCTCGCGTCGGGGTCGGCCGGTGCACCGGGGAGATAGACGTCGGTCGCGAGGCGCACGCCGTCGCGCATGCGCACGCGCTCCTCGCGGGCGGCGGGGCTGACGGGTGCGGGCCCGACATGCACGATCTCCGGCACGGTGTCTCCTCTTCGAGTGGGTGGATGCAACGGTAGGCACTCACACGTTTTTAGTCAAGTCTGACTAGACAATAAACTGACAGTGAACGTACCGTTAGGGTGCGAGAGGGAGGAACCGATGGCCCGACCGTCCGTCGCCGAGGAGCGGACCAAGCAGATCGTCGACGCGACGATCCGCACGATCGCCGCGCACGGCATCACCGGCGCGAGCCTCGAGCGCATCGCGGAAGAGGCGGGCATGTCGCGTGGCCACGTGCGGCACTTCGTCGGCAACCGCGAGGAGCTCCTGCGCGAGAGCGCACGGCGGTTCTACTACGAGGGCGCGGAGGGCGAGTCCATCCTCCCCGCCGGAACAGCTGACGTCGCCGGCGCCCTGGCTTTCCTCTTCGGCGCCGAATTCGCCGCGCCCGGCAACGAGAACGCCGTCGTCCTCGGCTTCGTCGAGGCCGCCCGCACCGATCCTGTGCTCGCGGGCCTCCTCGTGTCGGCGTATCAGGGCACGCACGGCGCGCTCGGCGCCCTGCTGGCCGCCGAGCACCCCGACGCCGACGCCGAGTCCTGCGCCTCCGTCGCATACGGCGTCGTGGGCATCGCCCTCCACAACGTCTTCCTGAGCGACATCGCGTCCGCGGCGACGGGCACGGCGACCGCCCGCGCCGCCGCCGAGCGCCTCATCGCGACGCTGGACTGACCCTGCGGCGTCGTCCCTGCTCTACCTCGCGGGTTTGGGGCGCGCGGCGCACGTTCGGGGCGCGTCGCGTGCGCCCCGAACGCTCGCGATGCGCCCCAAACCCCGCAAACACCGGAGCCAAGAATCGGACGAGACGGATGCTGCGGCCCGCAGCATCCGTCCCTCCGGTCTCCGCCGACAGTGCACGGTGTCGGCGGCGACGCCTAGTCTCGTGTCATGCGCCGATCGCGAGGGGCGAGATCGTGAGCGACATCGCCGCGCCCGCGTCCCGGCGATGGGTGCTGCACGTCGACCTCGACCAGTTCATCGCCGCCGTCGAGATCCTGCGCAACCCCGAGCTCGCGGGCAAGCCCGTCATCGTGGGCGGCCGCGGCGATCCCACCGAGCGCGCAGTCGTGTCGACGGCGTCGTACGAGGCGCGCGAGTTCGGAGTCGGTTCAGGGATGCCGCTGCGCATCGCCGCGCGGAAGATTCCGGATGCCGTGATCCTGCCTGTCGACGCACCGCTCTACCTCGCGGCATCCGAGGAGGTCATGGCGACGCTGCGCGCCCAGCCGGGAGCCGTGGTGCAGGTGCTCGGCTGGGACGAGGCGTTCGTCGGCGTCGACACCGACGATCCGGAAGGGTACGCCCGCAGGCTGCAGCAGGACGTGCTCGCCCGCACCCGCCTGCACTGCAGCGTCGGGATCGGCGACAACCTGGTGCGGGCGAAGAACGCCACCGACTTCGGCAAGCCCCGCGGAACCTTCCATCTCACCGCCGACAACTGGCTCGACGTCATGGGGCACCGCCCCACGATCGCGCTGTGGGGCGTCGGATCGAAAATCTCGAAACGGCTCGCGCTGCTGGGGATCGAGACGGTGTCGCAGCTCGCCGTCGCCGACCCGGACGCCCTGACCCGGGAGTTCGGGCCGAAGATGGGCCTCTGGTACCGCCAGCTGGGCCGCGGCGACGGGTCGAACGTCGTCGACGACACGCCGTGGGTCGCGCGCGGGCACAGCAAGGAGACGACGTTCCAGGTCGACATCGTGGAACCCGCCGAGATCGAGGATGCCGCGCGCCGGCTGCTGGGCGAGGTGCTCGACGAGGTCGCCGCCGACGATAGGCCGGTCGTCGGGCTCGGGCTGAAGGTGCGCTACGCGCCGTTCCTGACGAAGACGTTCACGAAGAAGATCCCGTCGACGTCGGACCGCGAGGTCGTGCTGGCGCGCACGATGGAGCTCGTCGCCAAGATCGAGCCCGGCCGGCCGATCCGCCTCCTCGGCGTGCGGGCTGAGATGGCTATGCCGGACGACGCCCGCGAGGGCCACACTCCGACCCGCGGCGGCTGGTGACGGCGTCGGTCGTCCGGCGCTGACGGGCACGCGCAGCGGCCTCGTCGCCTCACCTGCGCGCGCGACCGTTCTCAGGACCGAGCCGGTCGGCCCGCGCGCGGCCGCCCGCCGTTCTGCGGAACCAACCCCGCGCACGCAGGGACCGTCCTGCAAACGGTCGCCGGGGCCGGGGGCTGATGGCACGCAGGGCAATGCGTCACCTCACCTCCGCGCGACCGTTCTCAGGACCGGCGCGCCCGTTGCCCGGCGATCCCGCGCGAATCCGCGGCCTCCATCCCGCTGACGCGGCGGCCGTCCTGCAAACGGTCGCCGGGCGGGGCTGACGGGCACTCGCAGAGCCTGTCAGCGGGGCATCCCGCGACGTAGCGTGGGGGTATGGCTGACATCCGCGCCGAGGTCAAGGAGTTCCTGAGCTCCCGCCGCGCCCGGCTCACCCCCGAACAGGCGGGACTGCCGGCGTACGGCGGCAACCGCCGCGTCGCCGGGCTCCGCCGCGAAGAGGTCGCGATGCTGGCCGGTGTCTCGGTCGACTACTACGTGCGCCTCGAGCGCGGCAATCTCGCCGGCGCGTCGGAGGGCGTGCTCGACGCCGTCGCCCGCACGCTGCAGCTCGACGAGGCCGAGCGCGAGTACCTGTTCGACCTCGCACGTGCCGCCGGCCCGGGTCGCAAGCCCGCCCGCCGCCCGTCGGCGACGGTGCGCCCCGCGGTGCAGCAGGTGCTGGACGCGTTCACCGAGGCACCGGCGTGGGTGCGCAACGGACGCCACGACATCCTCGCGGCTAATTTGCTGGCCCGGGCGCTGTACTCCCCCGTCTTCGACGACCCGCGCCGGCCGGTGAATACCACGCGGTTCGCGTACCTCAACCCCGCGGCCCGCGAGTTCTGGCGCGACTTCGACCAGATCACTCACGACTCCGCCGCGATGCTGCGGATGGAGGCGGGGCGCAACCCGCATGACCCCGAGCTCATCCGGCTCGTCGGCGAGCTGTCGACGCAGAGCGAGCTGTTCCGCGAGCGCTGGGCGTCGCGCGACGTGAAGTTCCACCGCAGCGGCCTCAAGCGCCTGCACCACCCGGTGGTCGGCGATCTCGAGCTGAACTACGAGTCGATGGACCTTCCCAGCGAGCCCGGCCTCGTGCTCAACGTGTACACCGCCCCGGCGAACTCGACGTCGGCCGACGCCCTCAAGCTCCTGGCGTCGTGGGCTGCCACCCAGGCCACCGAGTTCGAGGCCATCGACGCATCCGCGACAGCTGCCGCCGCCCGCTGAGGCCAGCGCGCGCAGCGAGCGGGGCGCGCGCAGCGAGCGGGGCGGGCGCAGCTAGACGGGTAGGACGAGGAGCGTGGTGGACGCGGCGTCGGGGCCTGTGATCGCGCCGACGGGCCCCGGGCCGTAGCGGTCGTACTTCGCGTGCAAGGCGGCGTCGACCTCCGGCGCCACCGCCGCGTCGGCGAGCCCGAGCGTCACGTCCTTCGAGACGCCGCCGGCCGTCACCCGCCCCACGCCCGAGCGCACGGCGCGACGGAACCAGCCGTTCTCGGGGCCGTGCGCCGACCGGATGTAGAGCGCGTCGCCGACTGCCGCGTGCCAGATGGTCACGGCCGGGCGCAGCGAGCCGTCGGGCCGGCGCGATGTGACGCGCAGTTCGGCGGCGGCTCCGATGCGGCGCAGGTCCGCAGCATCCCAGTCCGTCATGACGGGTACTCGCCGTCCGTGAGCTTGTCGCCCCACTCGGTCTCGGGCTCGTCGGCGTCGGGCGCCGGCGCCTCCCACATCGCGAGGTGGCACATGAACTGGTCCACCGCGGCGCCGTGCCAGTGCCACTCCCCCGCCGGCGTGTACACGGTGTCGCCGGGGCGCAGCTCGATCGGGTCCTCGCCGCGCGACTGCACCCACCCGACACCCTCGGTCACGTGGAGCGTCTGTCCCACCGCGTGCCGATGCCACGCCGTGTGGGCGCCGGGCGTGAACCGCACCAGGTTCAGGCGCGTGCGCGAGGGTACCTCGCCGCGGTAGTAGGCGTTGAAGTAGACGTCGCCGGTGAACCACTCGGCGGGTCCCTTGACGGTGGCAGCCTGCGGCTGTTTGCTCGTGCTCATCGTGCGCTCCTCTCAGAGTCCGACCATCGCCATGCCGGCGTCGTCGTAGCGGTTACCGGCCACGACCGCGGCGAGCGCGTCGAGGGCCGCGATGTCGTCGGCCGACAGCGCCACGGCGGTCGAGCCGGCGTTCTCGTCGACGCGCTCACGTCGGCGCGTTCCCGGGATCGGAACGATGGACGGATGCCTCGACAGCAGCCATGCGAGAGCCACCTGGCCGGGGGTCGCCCCGCGTGACGCAGCGACCTCGCGCACGCCGTCGACGACCGCCTGGTTCGCGCGGAGGTTGTCGGGCTGGAACCGGGGGACGCGGCCGCGGATCTCGCCGGCGCCGAACGTCGCATCGGCCGTGACGGTGCCCGTGAGGAACCCCTTGCCCAGCGGGCTGAAGGGCACGAACCCGATTCCGAGCTCCGCGCATGTCGGCAGCACCTCGGCCTCGGGGTCGCGGGTCCACAGCGAGTACTCGCTCTGCACGGCCGTCACCGGGAAGACCGCGTGCGCGCGACGGATGGTCGCCGCTCCCGCCTCGGAGAGCCCGAAGTGCTTGACCTTGCCCGCCGCGACGAGCTCACCGACGGCACCGGCGACGTCTTCGATCGGCACGTTCGGGTCGACGCGGTGCTGGTAGAACAGGTCGATCGCGTCGACGCCGAGGCGCTTCAGCGACGCGTGGGCGACCCGCCGGATCTGCTCGGGGCGCGAGTCGGTGCCCTGCATCTTGCCGTCGACGATGTTCCAGCCGAACTTCGTCGCGACCCTCACACGGTCACGGATCGGGGCGATCGCCTCGCCGACGAGTTCCTCGTTCTCATACGGCCCGTAGACCTCGGCGGTGTCGATGAACGTGACGCCCTGGTCGACGGCGTAGCGGAGCACGCCGATCATGTCGTCGCGGTCGCCGGGGTTGGGGCCGTAGCTCATCGACATGCCCATGGCGCCGATGCCGATCGCGGAGACCTCGAGGCCCTGTCCGAGCTGCCTGGTGTGCATGATTCCTCCTCGTGCCGCAGAGCGTTCGCCCGCAGCATCCTTCATCCCACTCCTGTCAGCATGCGCGCGGGAGACCCCGGTGTGACAGGTACCGCGAGAACCCCTTGCGCCAGCGGAGCGCGCGTCAGCGGATGTCGGCGAGCGCGCGGTGCACCGACGCGACGGCGCTGGAGCCCTCGCCGACCGCGGCGGCGACGCGCTTCATCGAGCCGCGGCGCACGTCGCCCGCGGCGAAGATGCGGGGCACCGAGGTCTCGAACGGCAGCGGCTCGCGGCCCATCTCCTGCCAGCGCTCGAGCGACTGCACCGACACGTCGGTGCCGGTGCGGAGGAACCCGTCGGCGTCGCGATCGAGCTCGGCGAGCCACGAGGTCGCGGGCTCGGCGCCGATGAAGCAGAACAGCCCTCGAGCGGCGACGTCGCCGATCGAGTCGATGCTCACGCGCTCGAGCGCCGATCCGCCGCCGAGCCCCGTCACGCGGGACTGGGTGTGCACATCGATGCGCGGGTCTTCGAGCAGCCGGTCGACGAGGTACGACGACATACGGCTGCCGAGGTCGGCGCCGCGCACGACGAGGTGCACGGGGCATCCGTTCGCGGCGAGGTACAGCGACGCCTGCCCTGCGGAGTTGGCACCGCCGACGACCACCACCGGCGATTCGAACACCTGCCGCAGCTCGAGCGGGGTCGCCGCGTAGTAGATGCCCGCACCCTCGAACTCGTTCCACCGGTCGAGGTCGAGCGTGCGGTACGCCGCTCCTGAGGTCACGATCGCGGTGCGGGCACGGATGACGCGGCCGTCGGTGAGCGTGACGTCGAGGTCGCGTCCGGCCGGGCGGAGATCCGCCGCCTCGCACGGCGCATACACGCGTACCCCGAACTTGAGCGCCTGTAGCGACGCCTGGCCGATGAGGTCACCGCCGCTCACGCCGAACGGGAAGCCCAGGAAGTTCTCGATGCGCGACGTGGCCGCGGCCTGCCCACCCGGGGCCACGGCATCCAACAGCACCGTACTGAGCCCCTCGGAAGCGCCGTAGATGGCGGCGGCGAGCCCCGCGGGTCCACCGCCCACCACGACGAGGTCGACCACCTCGTCGGCGCGGCCCTGGTAGCTGAGCCCGAGACGTTCGGCGACCATGCCCGGCGTCGCGTTCTTCATGGCCTCGCCCTGGATGAACGCGACGGGCAGGTCGTCGAGGCCGATGCCGTGGTCTCCGAGCGTCCAGAGGTCTCCGGGTTCGAGCTCGATCGCGGTGTGCACGAGGTCGACGCGCTCGGCGAAGCGCCGGAGCGCCAGGAAGTCGCGCGACGAGCGGGGTCCGACGAGCTTGAGGGTGAGCGCGGCCGGCCCGGTGCGGAGGATCTCGCGCCGCGCCCACAGCGCGTGCAGGATGATGTCGCACAGCTCGTCGTCTTCGGCCATCAGCAGCCTGAGGCGCGATCGGCTGACCCGCAGCATCCGCCCCGCCTTCGTCGCCCGCGCCGACAGGAACGCGCCCTGCCCGTTGAGGAGGCCGAGCTCGCCGACGAAGCTGCGCGGCCCCATCGTGCCGACGTGGGTCTCGCCGACCCAGCCGAAGGCGACGCGGACGATCTCGACCTCGCCGGTGTCGACGAGGATCAGGTCGTAGTCGAGGTCGCCGGCCTCGAACAGGAACTCGCCCGCGGCGACGTCGTGCGGCTCGCCGAACGACAGCAGCCGCTCCCACTGCGCGTCGGTGAGGGCGGGCTTCATCATGCGCTCGAACTCGCGCTGCGTCATCTTCGCGTTGCCCATCGCACTCTCCTAGCGGTGGATCAGTTCGCGCCAGTCGGCCGGAACACGGCCTTCCGGCCCCGGCGACGGCTGCGTGTCGGGGCGCGCCTCGGGCGGCGAGAGGCGCGGACCGTCGACGTAGTCCTCGGCGATGTAGTCCCAGAACCACTCCTCGCCCGGCTCGAAGCTGCGGACGTAGCGGTGGCCCGTCGTGCGGAAGTGCGCCGTCGCGTGCTGCGCCGGCGACGTGTCGCAGCAGCGCACGTCGCCGCACACGGCGCAGCGCCGCAGGTGCACCCACCACCCGCCGGCGTCGTCGCAGTCGGCGCAGCCCTCGCCCGAGGGCGGCACGGTGGGGTCGATCTCGCTCAGGCTCATGCGCCTGCCTCTCGTCGCACGCGTTCCGTCGGTGCGATGCTAACGCCCCCGGGCGACACCGTGGCCGGTTGTTAGAGTGGCCGCGATGATCGAGGTCGCCGACGGAGTGCTCGTCGCCACGAGCCGCGTGATGTCGACGACGTCGACCGTGCTGCACGGTGGCGGCGAAGCGCTGCTGATCGATCCGGCATGGCTGCCCGACGAGCTCGACGCCCTCGCCGACGCGCTCGACGCACGCGGGCTCCGCGTCATCGGCGGCTTCGCGACCCACGCCCACCACGACCACCTGCTGTGGCACCCGCGCTTCGGCACCGCACCGCGCTGGGCGTCGCCGGCGACCGCGACCCTCGCCCGCGACGAGCGGGCTGCCCTCGTCGCCGCACTCGGCGCGGACTTCCCGACGGCACTGGTCGACCTCATGGGCCGTGTGGAGGGGACGGATGCTGCGCTCCCGCGCGCATCGACTCCCGCGGGGTTCGCGCCCGAACTCGTGGTGCACGACGGCCACGCGCCCGGCCACACCGCGCTGTGGCTGCCAGAACAGCGGGTGCTGATCGCCGGTGACATGCTGAGCGACGTCGAGCTTCCGCTTCCCTTCGACCCCGACGACCTGCCTGCGTACCTGGCGGCGCTCGACCTGCTCGAGCCTTATGTCGAGTGCGCAGCGATCGTCATCCCGGGCCACGGCCTGCCCGGCTCGAACGCGGTCTCGCGCCTGGACGCCGACCGCCGCTACCTCGCCGACGTCGTCGCCGGGCGGACGCCGAGCGACCCGCGCCTCGCGAACCCCGGGATGCCGGCGGAGTACGAACGCCTCAGGGCGATGGTCGCCCGCGCCTGAGCCGTCAGGCCTCGTCGACCAGCACGGGCGCCCGACGCCGGCCGCCGATCATCGGGGCGATCATCGCGGCGATCACGACGAAGACGAGCGGGATGAGAAGCGCGGCGCGCAGACCGTGCTCCTCGCCGACGAAGCCGAGCGCGGGCGGCCCGACGAGGAACGCGACGTAGCCGGCCGTCGCCACCAGCGACACGCGCGCCGCCGAGTCCGGGCCCGAGTCGCCGGCCGCGCTGATCGCGACGGGGAAGCCGAGCGAGGCGCCGAGGCCCCACAGCAGCACCGCAGCAGCCGCGACGACCTGGCTGTCGACGAAGATCACGAGCGCCAGTCCGACGGCGGCGAAGACGCCGCTGGCGCAGAGCACCGCGGGGCGGCCGAAGCGCTCGATGAACCAGCCACCGGCGAAGCGGCCGATCGTCATGGCCGCCGCGAAGACCGCGTAGATCGTCGAGCCGAGCGCGGGATCGAACCCGTGACCGTCGACCATGACCAGCGGCAGCCAATCGTTCGCGGTGCCCTCGGCGAGCGCCATCGCCAGGATGATCACGCCGATGAGGAGGAGGCGGGAGTCCTTCCACAGCGCGCGGCGATCCTCGCGCACCGTGGTCGTCTCGGCGCCGTAGGCACGACCGGTGTGCGGCGGCAGCGCCGGCACCGAGAGCACGACGGCCACCAGTGCCACCGCTCCGATGATCACGAGATGCCAGACCACCGGGAACCCCGCGGCCGTGGCCACGATGCCCGCCACGGCGCCCACGACGGTGCCCAGGCTGAAGCATCCGTGCAATGTCGGCAGGAAGGAGCGATCCGTGACGCGCTCGATGTCGGCGCCCTCCACGTTCATCGCCACTTCGCCGCCGCCCATGCCGGCGCCGAAGAGGAAGAGGCCGGCCGCGACCGCGAAGGGCGAACCCGTGGCGGCACCGATGCCGATGAGCGGCATGCTCAGCACGATTCCCGCGGCTCCCGCCGCGATCACCGGGCGCGCACCGAGGCGGGCGACCAGTGCACCCGACGAGAGGATGCCGATCATCGAGCCGAGCGACAGACCGAACAGCACGAGGCCCATCTCGGCCGTCGATGCTCCGAGCAGATCGCGGATGTCGGGTGTGCGAGTCACCCAGGAGGCGATTCCGACGCCGGGGACGAAGAAGAGCGTGGCGAGGGCGAGACGGCGCGCGCGAAGAGAGGTGGGCATCGGCATCCTTTAAATATGTACGAACGTACACAAGCGAACTGTACTATCGTACACAACCGATTCGGACGGGAGGCGACGCATGGTCGGACGAGGAGCCAACGACCCGGACCGGCGGGAGCGGATCATCGCCGCGGCGCTCGAGGTGATCGGTGAGCGCGGGGTGCACCAGACCACCCACCGGATCATCGCCGCCCGCGCCAGTGTTCCGCTCGGCTCACTGACCTACTACTTCGACGGCCTCGACGACATCCTCGAGCAGGCGTTCGCGTCGCTTGCCGGCCGCATGGCGGAGCAGTACCGGGCGAGCCTCGAGGGCGCGACGTCGCTCGAGGCGGCCTGCGCGGCCGTGGTCGACCTGATTTGCGGCTCGTATGCGACGCCCGACGAGGTGCGGGCGCTGTTCGAGATGTACTCGTTCGGCAACTACAACGCGAAGGTCCACGACCTCTGCCGCGATTGGCTGCTCGTCAGCCGTGCGAGCCTCGGCCTGCACTTCACCGAGCCGACGGCGCGCGCCCTCGACGCTCTCGTCGAGGCGTTCCCGATGCATCAGGCCTGGGAGGCCGAACCGCTGAGCCGCGACTACGTGGCCGCAGTGGTGCAGGCGATCGTGGACCGGTTCGAGCCGGCACGCAACGGCGTCGGAGCTCGGCGGGTCCCTCGCGCGTGACCGCGGTGTCGCGCGGGGAGACGCCGCCGGCGAGCTTCACTTGGCGGGGTGTCGTCGGAGATGTGGATCCGGCGTCGCGGCGCACGCACACCCGGTCCCTTTTTCCCCGCGACGGAACTATGGTGTGCGCAGGGGGGTCGCGCAGCGGCGGACGGGTATCGATGGAGATGGCGTCATGGAAGAGACGAATGATGCGGTCGTAGCTCTCAGCGAAGAGCAATGCTGGAACCTGCTCGCGCGCGGCGAGCTGGGCCACCTCGCCCTCGATGCGCACGGCGACCCCGACATCTTCCCGGTGAACTACGTGATCGACGGGCCGCGCGTGCTGTTCCGCACCGCGCCGGGTTCGAAGCTCGCGGAACTCACGGAGCATCCGCGCGTCGCGTTCGAGGTGGACGAGTACGACGACACCTTCGCCTCGAGCGTGATCGTCAAGGGCGTGGCCGAGCGCCTCGAGGTGCAGCGCGAGATCGACGAGGCCGATGCGCTCGCGCTCAGCCCGTGGATCCCCACGCTCAAGTACCGCTGGGTGCGCATTGTGCCGACGCAGATCACGGGCCGGTGGTTCGCGCGCACGCCCGAACCCGAACGCTACCGGGCGTCGACCAAGGACGGCGCGTAGGCGGCGCCACGCACGGGCCGGGTCTCAGCCCTCCGACGGCGCGGGCCGTCGGGCGGCGCGGATCGTGCGGGGCACGACCGCCACCATGACCACCATCGCGACGAGCTCGACCAGCGTCTGCGTGACGATCACGAGCGGGGTGAGGGCGAATGCGGGCGGCAGGGCGAGGGCCAGGGGCAGCACGACGAGCGAGTTGCGGGTCGTGCCGCTGAAGGTCACCGCCCGCCGCCCCGCCGTATCGAGGCGCGCCGACCGCGCGGTCGCTGCGCCGAGCGGGGCGACGACGATCACGAATGCGATGAAGATCGGCACGACCGCGAGCAGCGGGCCGAGCGAGCCGGCGACCGCGGCGACCTGCGAGCCGACGACCACGGCGAGCGTGAGCATCATGAGCGGCACCATCGCCGCCAGAAACACCTGTTCGAGCCAGCGGGCGACTGCAAAGCGTCGTGCGGCGAGCTGCGTCAGGGCTGCGGCGGCCAGCGGCAGCACGATCAAGAGCAGGAACGCCTCGACGAACGGGCCGATATCGAACACGGCGAGCACCTCAGCGCCCGCCATCACCGTCAGGTAGAGCGGGAGCAGCAGGATCTGAAGCACCATCAGCAGCGGCGTTGCCGCGAGGAGCCGCTCTCTGGCTCCGCCGGCGAGTCCGGTGAAGACGATGACGTAGTCCACGCACGGGGTGAGCAGGACGAACAGCACTCCGACCAGCAGCGCCTGGTCCGCGGCGACGAACCGGCTCAACCCGAACACCAGCGCCGGCACGAGGACGAAGTTGAGGACGAGCACGGTGACGAGGAAGCGGCCGTCACGGAACGCCGCGCCGAGCTTGGTGAACGGCACACCGAGGAAGGTCGCGTAGAGCAGCAGGCCCAGGACCGGCGCGATCGCGAGCTCGAGCGCGTGGGCGAGCCCGGGCACCAGGAGGCCGACCGATACCCCGGCGGCGATCGCGCCGAGGTACAGCGCGACCTGATGACGCTCCGCCCACTCGACCGCACTCCGCACGCTCTCAGCATCACCGGTCGGTATGCGGTGACCCAAATCGACGCCGGTCGGTGAGCGCGGCACCTCGCCGCGGCGGCACGCCCGCCGCGCAGGGGGCCGCTTCGTTCAGTCCGCTGCGGGCGCGATCTCGGGGGCCTTCTCCGAGGTCGACGGTGCGACCGCGCCGGCGGCGGTATCGGGCCAGGTCTTGGCCCGCCGACGGAACGCGAGGAACGCGATGCCGGCTGCGAGCACGATGGTGACGGCGGCGGCGAGACTGCCCTCGGTGCCGAACGCGCCGCCAGTGACCCAGTCGGGGGCGTCGTCGGCGGGGGCGAGGTTGATGATCGTCTCGGTCTTGTTGGGAAGACCGCTCACCTGGATGCCGTAGAGGTACCCCATCGCCCAGTTCCACCCCGCGTGGAGACCCATGATCCCCCACAGCGAGTTGTTGCGCAGCACGATCAGCGACGCGAAGACCGCGTAGGCGAAGATCGTGATGAACGGCAGCGGCTTGGAGAGCACCTGGTGCACCACCGTGAACACGAACGCCGGCAGCAGCACCGCAAGCCACGCCGGGACCTTGTTGACCTGGTTCTGCAGCAGGAAGCCACGGAACAGGATCTCCTCGCCTCCGCCCTGCACGATCACCAGCGCCAGCATCGCGACCACCATCGGCAGCGCGGAGAAGCCGCTGGTGGTGCCTGTCGGGGTGTCGACGACGACGTAGGCGCCGGTGAGCAGCAGGAACAGCACGGGCACCGAGACCAGGCCAAGTCCCGCCGCGACACCAACGAGCAGGTTCACGATCCCACGCCCGGGTTTGTGCAGTCCCAGTGTCGCCAGGGACCGGCGCTCGAACAGCGCCACCCACAGCACGATCACCAGGATCGCCACGACGTCGCCGATCGCCTCCTGCACCTGCGCCATGGGCGATCCCGCCGGGACAGGGAAGGCGATCGCCAGCGCGGAGATCGTGCCGATCTGGACGACGAGCAGGACGCCCAGGGCGATCAGGTACGCGAGCCACCCCCGCGTCACCCGCCTTCCTGTCGTGCCTGCCTGGGCGAACGGGGACTGACGGATCGACATACGGACCTCACGGGGCTCGGCGAGGAGAGCATCTGACGCACCCACTCTATGGGTCGACGAACGCCTCAGCTCTCTCGCCCGGCCTCGTCGCTCAGTCGCGCGAGCTCGCGTTCACGCTGCCGGAGCGCTCCTGTCCGCTCAGGCGTGCGATGGCGGCCATCATGCGTTCGGTGATCTCGCGACGCGCCTTGCCGTCGGGCACGCCCTCCAGATCGGTGAGCTCGAGCGGTTCGCCGAAGCGCACCTCGAGGCGCGGCATCCCTGGCAGAAAATGGCTCAGCGGTTTCACGCTGCCGGTTCCGATCAGGCCGACGGGTACGACGGCGGCACCTGTGTCGCGCGCCATCCACGCCGCGCCGCCGTGGCCCTCGTGCAGCTTTCCGTCGCGTGACCGGGTTCCCTCGGGGAACACCGCGAACACGCTCCCGGCGCGGAGGATGCTGCTGCCCGCGTCGAGCGCAGCGCGTGCATCGGGGCCGGTCGCGCGGTACACCGGAACACCCCCGATCGAAGTGAAGAACCAGCGCTTGAGGCGACCGAGAACTCCGGAGCCGGTGAAGTACGACGACTTGATGAGGAACTGCACGGGGCGGGCCGCAGACGTCGGAATGATGACCGTGTCGAGCGACGCGAGGTGGTTGCTCGCCAGCAGCACCGGCCCACGCTCTGGCACGTTGGCTCGACCGACGATGCGCGGCCGGTACATCAGCCAGAACAACGGACGCAGGACCACCCGCCCGAGGAAGTAGATGGCGCCGGGCCGCGGTGCAGGGCTGGGGCTCGATGGGGCTGGCGCACTCACCTCGCCACCCTATCCGCCGTCAGATGGTCGGTCCGCTCCCTCCCGCCGTGCGGGTCGAGGCTCACTCGGAGCCGCGGCGCGGGTCGCGGAGCGAGCGCATGGCGTCCAGGAGCGTCGTGTACACCGGGCTCGGGTCGGCGTTCTCCCATGATTCGTCGGCTTCGGCGTCCTCTGCGTCCGGACTATCCGCACCCTCCGGCCTCGGGGCGAACAACCACCACAGGTTGCGCCACGGATCGAGGAAGCGCGCGATGTCATACCCGCCGTAGAACGGCGACACATCCGTCACGATGTGCGCGCCGCGCGCAGTCGCGCGCGCGAGCACGTCGGACGGATCGGACACGTACACCTGGGTGAACGCAGGCGTGAACGGCCAATCTGCCTTGCGGTCGGCGACCATGACGACCGAATTGCCGATGATGATCTCAGAATGGATCAACGAGCCGTCGCCTGCCACGTAGTCCTCAGCTCTTCCCGCTGGATCCTCTGCGGCGTCGAAGACATCGACCAGGAAGTCGATGAGCTGGGCGGCATCATCCGTGATGATGAAGCCGTTGACGGTGTTCCTGCCCGCGGGCTCTGCCGCATTCGACCTGTTCATGCTTTGGAGGGTAGGGGGTGATCCGGTCCCATGCTGTCCGCATTGGGGCGTCTTCGCCCGCGCGAGAGACCGTCGCTACGATCGGTGGGTGGGATTCGAAGGACTTGATCGCGACGCCGTGTCGTTCTATGCCGAGCTTCGCGCCGACAACACGAAGGCATGGTGGACGACCAACAAGGCGCGCTACGACACAGCCGTCCGCGGGCCCTTCGAGGCGCTGGGCGCGGAGCTCGAGCCCGAGTTCGGAGCGGTGAAGATCTTCCGCCCGTATCGCGACGTCCGCTTCAGCGCCGACAAGACGCCCTACAAGCTGCACCTCGGCATGGTCACGCAGGCGCGAGTGGCGCACTATGTGCAGCTGAGCGAGGACGGCCTGATGGTGGGCGGCGGCGTCTACGACGTGCCGCCCGCGGCGCTGGCCCGGTTCCGTGAAGCCGTCGATGACCCGCGTACCGCTGAGGACCTCGACGCGCTCCTCGCGGAGCTGCGCGTCGCCGGCTTCGAGCTCCTCCGCGACGATGCCCTCAAGACCGCGCCTCGCGGCTACCGCACCGACCACCCGCGCCTCCCTCTGCTGCAGCTCAAGAGGCTCGCGGTCGGCAGACGGGAGCCTCCCGCCGATTGGATGTGGACGCCCGATGCGTACGACATCATTGCCGACGACTGGCGCACGGTCTCGACCTGGTGCTCGTGGCTGACCGAGACGCTCGGCTCCGAGCTGCTCGAGAGCGCGCAGTCGTCCCGGCGCGGTGGCAGCGACCGGATGTGACGGTCGGCCTGGGATCCTGCGCGGTCGTCAGGCGATGCGGACGAACCGCGGGCCTTCGTAACCGTCGCGGCTGACGGACTCGAGGAACATGTCGAGAGGACGCACCCAGAAGCTGTAGTCGTCGTACAGCTTGCGGTAGAAGACGAGGTGCTCCTCGGTCTCGCTGTGCCGCCCCGTGCCGATCACTTCATAGCGGGCGCCTTTGAAGTGCTGGTAGATGCCGGGCTCGACCGCGGCGGGTGTGGGTGACGGCACTCCGCGATCGTACGGGAACTCGAACGCGCTCGTCAGAGGAGCGCAGCGGCCGCACGGAGGCCATCGGCATCCGCCGAGGCCCAGCGGGCCACGATGCGCCGGGCGCGATCGGCTTCAGCGCCCGTCAGGCGGGCGAGCAACGGTCGCGCCACATCGAGCGTGAGCGGCTGGATGAGATCTGGAATGCGGGCGTCACGGAGGAACCCCTCGATGCGAGTGAGGTCGTTGCCGCCGAGCGCGCCGACCTGGCTCTGCAGGAGGACGATCGCCGCCAGGCGGCGCTCGAAGACAGGCACCGCCCACAGCTCCGAAGCGAGTGCGGTGATGTCGTCATGCTGGAGTCCGCGGTGTCGGCGGAGCGCGTCGCGGACGGTGCCGCGTATCGCGCCGACCGAGGCGCCGTAGACCCCCAGGCCGCCGACCGATGCATCGCCGTCCGCCCAGGTTCGCCACTCCGACGCCTCGGCCCGCAGCGTGCGGTCGATGAATGCGGCGGCGGGTGATTCCACCTCACCATCCTCGCCCCGATGACCGGGGTCAGGGTGGAGAGACAGGAGCCGCGTCCGACAGCGACCATCACGGAGGACTCGACGCGCGACGGTTGTCCCCACAGCTCAGAAGCGAAACGTCACCGCGTAGCGGAACGTCGCCGGCAGCAGCCGCTGCGCGGGCAGTGGGCCGGGACCGCACGAGCCGGAGCCCAGACCGCTCTGCCCGGCGTCGAGGTTGAGCCAGAGCCGGCCGGACGGGCGCAGGTCGTAGGGATGCTGCGCGGCATCGAGGTCCTCGGTCCGCCACCGTCGCACCGTGAAGTCCACCGTGGGGTGCGCGTCGATGCGGAGCGTGCGGTCGCCGTCGCTGAGCGACAGCCACCGCGCGTCGATGCGGTTGCCGTTCTCCTGCGGCATCAGGTACGGGGTCTGCAGCTCGTCGACCGTGCGCCGCCAGCGCCCCAGGCGTGCCGCCTGCCGGCTGTCCTGGTACGCCTCGCCCGGTCCAGGCCCGTACCACTGCACGTCGTCGAACACCTCTGGCAGGGCCATGCGCATGCCGAATCTCGGCAGCGGCACGTCCCAGTCGCCGATCGGCGCGGCCTCGATCTCGAGCGAGACCGCGCCATCGGTCGCCGTCCAGCGCAGCGTGGTCGCGTAGCCGAGGTCGGTGCCGGTGAAGCCGAGTCGTCCATGCACGGCGAGGGCGTCTGCCCCCACGTCCACGGCGTGCACGGTGTGGCGCGGGTGGTCGAGCCCGATCTGACGCCAGCGGCCCTCGCGCGGCTCCCACGAGAAGTCCCGGTCGTTGTCGATGACGGCTCGCCAGGTGTCGAAGGCCGGACCCTCGACCCCGATGCCGCCCAGCGCGCGCAGGCGTCCGGTGCGCGCGTCGAATCGCGCACCGCCGAGGACGATCTCGTCGTCCTCGCGCTGCGGCGTCGCTCCGGCGGCGAGCGGGACGGATGCTGCGGCAGCGGTCACCTGCTGCCCCCAGGCGACCTCGTGCCCCGCCTCGGCCCAGTCCGTGTCGGCCACAAGCACCGCGCGCACGGTCAGCACCTGCTCGCCGGCGGCATCGCTCTGCGCGGGGATCCCGACCACGACGGATGCGCCCGCGGCGACGTCGCCGACCGCGAGGTCGCCGCCCCCGACGCGGACGCCGTCCGCCTGCAGCTCCCACGAGAACGCGAGGTGCGAGAGGTCGCGGTGGTCGTGCCCGTTGCGCACGGTGACCCGCCCGTTCGCGAACGAGAACGCGACCGGCTGGAACACCTTCTTCAGCTCGTGCAGCGCGGGGCTGGGCGTGCCGTCGGGGAAGACGATCCCGTCGGCGATGAAGTTGCCGTCGTGGCGCTCTTCGCCGAAGTCGCCACCGTAAGCGAAGTACTCCTCGCCCTCCGCCGTGTGCGCGCGCAGACCGTGGTCGAACCACTCCCACGTGAACCCGCCGGCCAGCCGCGGGTACCGCTCGAAGAGCTCCTGGTACTCCGCAAGGCCGCCGGGGCCGTTGCCCATCGAGTGCACGTACTCGCACAGCAGGAACGGCAGGTTCCGGCGGCGCGCGTCGAGATCGGCGTCGGGGAAGGGCGCCTCCTGGCGTTGCCCGATCAGGTCGAGCTCGCGGTGGGTCGAGTACATCCGGCTGTAGACGTCGACGTACTGGCAGGACCAGTCGCGTTCGTAGTGCAGCAGCCGCGACGGGTCGCGCAGCTTGGCCCAGCGGGCCATCGCACCGAGGTTCTGCCCCGTGCCGCACTCGTTGCCCAGCGACCACATGATGATGCTGGGGCTGTTCTTGTCGCGTTCGACGAGGCGCTGCATCCGGTCGACGAGCGCACCCTCCCAGCGCGGGTCCTCGGCCGGGTTGCCGGGGAGCTTGTGGAACCAGTCCACGGGGAAGAAGCCGTGCGTCTCGAGATCGCACTCGTCCATGACCCACAGGCCCAGCTCGTCGCACAGCTCGAGGAAGCGCGCGGACGGCGGGTAGTGGCTCGTGCGAACGGCGTTCACGTTGAACTGCTTCATCATGACGATGTCGGCACGCATGCGCGCCTCCGAGATGACGCGGCCGGTATCGGGATCGAAGTCGTGCCGGTTGGTGCCGCGCAGCAGGATCGGGCTGCCGTTGACGCGCAGCTCGCCGTCGGCGACCTCCACGCGACGGAATCCGATGCGCAGCGAGATCGTCTCGCCGGGTGCCACCAGCTCGCCGGAGTACAGCCGCGGCACCTCCGCCGACCAGGGCTCGACGGGAACGCGCACGGTCTCGCCCGCCGCGATGTCGATGCCGAGCTCGGGCACGCGGACGCGCGCCGACGCGCCGCCGGTGACCGCAGCATCCACCGAGAAGATGCCGTGACCGCTCGCCGCGTCGTAGTCGGCGTGCACGAAGTGGTCGTCGACCGCCCCCTTTGGACGCCCGAGGAGCGTGACGCTGCGGAAGATGCCCGACAGCCACCACATGTCCTGGTCCTCGAGGTAGCTGCCGCTCGACCACTGGTGCACCCGGACGGCGAGCACGTTCTCGCGATCGCGGCGGAGGAGCGCCGTGACGTCGAACTCGCTGCGCAGCCGGCTGCCGGCGACGACGCCCACCTCCTCGCCGTTGAGCCAGATGGTGCCGAGGGAGTCGATGCCCTCGAAGCGCAGCAGCACGCGCTCGACGTCCCAGTCCGCCGGCGCCGTGAAGGTGCGCCGGTAGTCGCCGGTCGGGTTGTCCTGCGGCACGTACGGCGGGTCGACGGCGAACGGGTAGACGCGGTTCGTGTAGATCGGGGCGCCGAAGCCGTTCAGCTGCCAGTGCGCCGGCACCGCCAGCGTGGTCCAGCCTTCGGCCGCGGACCGCCCCTCGGGGCCGTCGCCCAGGAAGTCCACCGGTGCGTCGCCGGCCGGCGAGTACCGGAACGCCCACGCGCCGTCCAGGCTCAGCTCCGGGGCATCCGTTCGCGCATGCGCCCGCGGCGGCAGCACGTTGCGCGACGGATGCAGCTCCTCCCAGTAGGCCATCGGCCGGTCCATCGGCACGGGAGCGTGGGTGATCCCCCGCTCGCGGTCGACGGCGGCGAGGTCGCACGCGACCCGGTCGTTCATGGCGCTGAGGTTGTTCACTCCTTGACCCCTCCGGTCGTAAGCCCCGACGTCCAGTACTTCTGCAGGTACAGGAACACGACCACGAGCGGCACGATCGAGACGAGCGAGCCCGTGATGACGGTGGAGAACTGCGCGGATGCCCCGCCGCCGGCCTCGCTGGCCGCCTGCAGCTGTGCGAGTCCCAGCGTGAGCGGGAACAGGTCGGGGTCGGTCAGCATGATGAGCGGCAGGAAGTAGTTGTTCCAGGTGTGCACGATCGCGAACAGCAGCACGGTCACGATGCCCGGGGTCATGATCCGCAGCGCGATCTGCCAGAAGATACGGAACTCGCCGGCCCCGTCCAGGCGCGCGGCCTCGAGCAGGGTGTCGGGGATGGACTCCTCGGCGTAGACGCGCATCAGGTAGACCCCGAACGGGCTCACCAGCGAGGGCAGGATGATCGCCCACACGGTGTTCGTCAGTCCCGCCCCCGCGAACAGCAGGTAGGTGGGGATGGCCAGCGCGGTGGTCGGGATCATGATGGCGCCGAGCACGACGGCGAACAGGAACTTCTTGGCCGGGAAGTCGTACTTGGCGAACGCGTATCCTGCGGCGGCCGACAGCAGTGCCGAACCGAGCCCCGCCACGATCGCGTAGAGCACCGTGTTGCCGATCCACTGCGCGAAGACGCCGTCGCGCGTGGTGAACAGCGTGACGAGGTTGTCGATGAAGTGGTTCTCGTCGGCGAACCACAGCCCGAAGCTGGAGAACAGCGCCGAGTTGTCCTTCGTCGAGGCGACGACGAGCCAGAACAGCGGCAGCAGGAAGTAGCCCGCCGCGATCCAGAGCACGACGGTGAGGATGCTGCTGCGCTTCTCGCCGGGAACGAGGTTCGCCGGACGACGACGACGGCGCGGGGCGCCCCGGGTGACGATCGCGCGGGTGGCGCGGGTATCGGTGACGCGGGTCTCGGTGGTGGCGGTCACGAGCGCGCTCCCTTCTCCCGCCGCGCCGCCGAGAGCTGGAACACGTACGAGACGATCATGATGATGAACCCGAGCAGGAACGCGATGGCCGCGGCGTAGTTCATGTCCTGGTTGGTGAAGGCGAGGTTGTAGGCGTACAGGTTCGGCGAGAACGACGACCCGATCGCGTTCGGGGCGATTTCGTACAGCAGCTTCGGCTCGCTGAACAGCTGGAACGCCCCGATGACGGAGAAGATCGTGCAGAGGATGATCGAGTTGCGGATCGCGGGGATCTTGATGCTCCACGCGATGCGGACCTGACCGGCGCCGTCGATGCGGGCCGCCTCGTACTGCTCCGTCGGGATGGCGCGCATCGCCGCGTACATGATCACCATGTTGTAGCCGACGAACTGCCAGGTGACGATGTTGATGATCGAGCCGAGGATGTTCTCGGACGACAGCAGCTGGGGCGAGCCGAGCCCGATCGCGCGCATGAACTGCGCGATCGGACCGAAGTTGTCGCCGTACAGGTAGCCCCACATCAGGGTGGCCACCACACCAGGAACGGCGTACGGCACGAAGATGGCGAGCCGGGCGAGCTTGCCGCCGCGTACGCGCATGCTGTCCAGCGCTAGTGCGAAGAACAGGGCGAGCCCGAGCATGATCGGCACCTGGATGATCAGGAACAGGCACATGCGCAGCACGCTGACGAGGAACCGCTCGTCGCCGAGCGCCCGGGCGTAGTTGTCGAGCCAGACGAAGGTGTCGCCGCCGACGAGCTGCGCCTTGAAGAGGCTCAGATAGCCCGCGTACAGCAGCGGCATCAACAGCATCGTCGCGAACAGGATCATGAACGGGGCGATGAAGAGGTAGGCCGCGGTGTTCCTGCGGTGCTTGTCGCTCCAGCGCTTGCGTCCGAGAGCCGTGGTGCTCATCGGCGGGACCTTTCTGAATTCGGGAGAGGGTCCGGGGTGGGGCGGGAGCTGCCGCTCCCGCCCCACGCGGATTACTTGGTGACGACCGTGAATCCCTGGGACTCGCCGTAGCTGACGAGTTCGCTCTTCCACTCCTCCAGAGCGTCGAACAGGTCGGTCTTCTCGGTGATGGCGGCGCCCAGCGTCTCCTTGAAGCTGCTGCTGGCGTAGTCGTTGTACGGCAGCCACTCCCAGTCGCTGGCGACGGTCTGCGCGATGTCGGCGAAGACCGCGTTCACCTTCTGGCCGCCGTAGAACTCCAGCTCCTGGTCGCGCACCGCGGGCGAGTCCAGCGTCTCGAGGCGCGAGGGGAAGATGAACTGCTCTGTGGCGAGGGTCTCGGTGGACTCGGTGTCGGTCGTGAGGAACTTGACGAACTCGGCGGCGGCGATCTTCGCGTCGGAATCGGCCGTCACCGTGACGGCCGAGCCGCCCTGGTTGCCCGAGGCGGGCTCGGACGCGTCCCACTGCGGCATCTCGGTGGCCTGCCACAGGCCGCTCGTGTCGGCGGCGGTGCCCTGCAGGAACACCGGGCCCCACGCGGCGGCGAGCCAGCTGGCGTACTTGCCGCTCGCGATGCTCTGGTACCAGTTGTCGTCCAACTGCGGCGCGGTGTCGACGAGGTCAGCCTGGATCAGGTCGTTCCAGTAGCCGATCACCTCGGTGACCTCGTCGGAGTCGAGGTCGATCGTCACCGTCTTGTCGCCGTCGTAGCCGAACGGGCGCGCGCCGGCCTGCCACAGCAGGGCGAGGATCGGCGAGAAGCTGTTGCCCGGCAGGTCGGAGATGTACGAGCCCGTCTTCTCCTTGATGGCGGCCGCAGCCTCCGCGTACTCGTCCCACGTGGTGGGAACCTCGACGCCGGCGGCCTCGAAGATGTCGGTGCGGTACAGCTGCCCGGTCGGCCCCAGGTCCTGCGGAAGGCCCCAGACCGAGTCGCCGGTCGCGACCATGCCCCACGCGCTTTCGACGAACTGGTCCGAGAGGTCGCCGGCGCCGTAGGGCGCGAGGTCCTCGAGGCTGTCGGTGATGGTGAACGACGGCAGGAACGAGTACTCGATCTGCACGACGTCGGGAACGTCGCCCGACTTCACCGCGGCGCGGAGCTTCTGGTACTGCGCGGTTGCACCGCCCTGGTTCGAGAGCTTGACCGTGATGTCGGGGTACTTCGCCTCGAACAGGTCGATCTGGTTCTGGATGTCGGGAACCCACGACCAGAAGTCGATCGTCGTCGGCGTGCTCATCGCCTCGTCGATCTGGTCCTGGGTGATCGTCTCGGCCGATCCCGCGCTGTTCGACGCCGACGGCGTCGAGCACGCGCTGAGCATGACGGCGGCCGCGGCGACGATGGCGCCGGCCACGACCCTGCGGCGACGTTGCACTGTGGTCATTTCTGTCCTCCTCTTGGATCCGGCGTCCACGCACGCCGAAGGCGGTCATGGGCCCCGGCGTTGGGGTGAACCGCGTCCGTCAGCCTTGAGGCTCCGGTCCAGAACAGACGACTCAGTCGATGTCGACACTCACGACGGCGGCGGCGTGAAAGTACGTTATCACACCGAATACGTGAAACGTATGCTTTTAGCGCCCGACTCCGTCGAGGTGAACATCGCGCTCGGCGGCCACCGAGAGGATGTCGATCTCATCCAGGGCGCCCACGAGGATCGACCGCATGATCTCGTACGCGGCGTCCGCATCCCGCCGCTGGATCGCGCTCGCGACGTCGACGTGCAGCTGCAGGGCGACGCCCGCCGGACGGTCGGGAACGAGGCCGTGCTCGGTACGGCTCACAAGCATCTGGCCGATGAGCCCGTCCAGCCGTGCGATCATCGCGTTCCCCGACAGCCGGAGGATGCTGGCGTGGAACTGCACGTCGAGCTCGAGGAAGCGCTCGTCGTCGCCCTGTTCACCGGCGGCCCACAGCTGGCCGGAGAGAGCGATGAGCTCACTCACTTCGTCGGCCGTGGCGCGCGTGGCCGCCAGTCGCGCGGCCTCCGGCTCGATCGCCGCACGCAGCTCGACCATGGACGCCAGCTGCTCCGCCCGGTCGGGCGAATCCAGGCGCCACCGGATGACCTGCGAGTCGTACAGGTTCCACTCGGACTCCGGCAGCACTACCACGCCGATCCGGCGCCGTGATGCCACCAGACGCATCGCCTCCAGCACACGCACGGTCTCGCGCGCCACCGACCGCGAGATGCCGCACCGCTCCTCGATCTCTTCGAGAGTGAGGCTCGATCCCGGCGCGAGCTCGCCGCCGCAAATCGCGAGGCCGAGCTGGTCGAGGGCGCGCGTGTGCAGTCCTGCCAGCGAGACGAGCGGCGCCCCATCGTGCTTCAGCGTCATGTCGGCACTTTACCAGTCGAAGACGGTTTAAAAAGCATACGTTATAGTTCCATTCAGTCCGAAACACATGCGGATCGGTGCGCCACCGATCACGCTCCCACCAACGTCGATTGGGTCACCCGTGCAGATTGCGCGCATCGAGACATTCCTCATCCCGCCGCGATGGCTGTTCGTCCGCGTCGAGACCGACACCGGTGTCGTCGGCTGGGGCGAACCGGTCGTCGAGGGTCGCACCGAGACGGTGCGCACCGCCGTCGGGCAGCTGTCGGAGCTGCTCATCGGCCAGGATCCGCTGCGGATCCAGGACCACTGGCAGGTCATGACGAAGGGCTCGTTCTACCGCGGCGGCCCGATCCTGTCTTCCGCGGTCTCCGGGCTCGATCAGGCGCTGTGGGACATTGCGGGCAAGGTCGCCGGACTGCCCGTGCACCAGATGCTCGGCGGACCGGTGCGCGACCGCATCCGCGTCTACGGCTGGGTCGGCGGCGACGAGCCGAACGAGGTCTCGGATGCGATCTCCGCGCGGCTCGAGCAGGGCCTCACCGCCGTCAAGATGAACGCGTCCGGCAAGATGGAGCGGATCTCGAACCTCCGCGACCTCGACGGCGTCGTCTCCCGCGTCGCCGCAGCGCGCGACGTGCTCGGCGACACCGGCGATGTCGGGGTCGACTTCCACGGTCGCATCGGCCTGGCGGACGCGCGACGGCTCATGCCCGCGCTCGAGCCGCTGCGTCCGATGTTCGTCGAAGAGCCCGTCGTCCCCGAGAACAGTCACCTGATCGGCCGCATCGCCGACATGACGTCGATCCCGATCGCCACCGGCGAGCGGCTGTTCAGCCGGCAGGAGTTCCTGCCGGTGTTCCAGTCGGGCATCGCGATCGCCCAGCCCGACCTGTCGCACGCCGGCGGCATCTCCGAGGTGCACCGCATCGCGAGCCTGGCCGAGATCTACGACGTCCAGCTGGCACCCCACTGCCCGCTCGGGCCGATCGCGCTTGCGTCGTGCCTGCAGATCGGCTTCGCCGTGCCGAACTTCTTCATCCAGGAGCACAGCATCGGCATCCACTACAACGACGACGGCGAGGTGCTCGACTACGTCGTCGATACCTCGGACTTCGACTTCTCGACCGGGTACATCGAGCGGCTGACCAAGCCCGGGCTCGGGATCGAGATCGATGAGGCCGCCGTGCGCGACGCCGACGCACGCGGCCACGCCTGGCGCGGCCCCGTGTGGCGCCACGATGACGGGAGCTTCGCAGAATGGTGACCTCGACCGAACTGCGCGACCTGCTGGTCGCCGAACGCGTCATGCCGATCGTCCGCAGCGCGTCGCGCGCCCACGCCGTCGCGATCGGCCGCACCCTCATCGAGGCGGGCTTCCGTGCGCTCGAGGTGTCGCTGACGACGCCGGGCGCGCTCGACGCGATCAGCACGCTCGCCGCAGACCCTCGCGCCGAGATCGGCGCGGGCACGGTGCTCACCGCCGCCGACGTGGCCGCGGCCACCGCTGCGGGCGCGACGTTCATGGTGACTCCGGCCGTCACCGCCTCGATCGAGGCGTCCGTCGACGCGGGCGTCCCCGTGCTGGCGGGAGCACTGACCCCCACCGAGATCCTGGAGGCCCTCGAACGCGGGGCCTCCGCGGTCAAGCTCTTCCCCGCCGAGTTCGGCGGACCGGCCTACCTGTCCGCGCTGCGGGCGCCGTTCCCCGGTGTGTCCCTCATCCCGGTGGGCGGGGTCGATCTCGCCACCGGCCGCGAGTACCTGCGACGGGGCGCGCTCGCGCTCGGCGTGGGCTCGCCGCTGACGGGGAAGGCCACCGACCCGCTCGACCTCGCCTCGCTCGCCGTTCGCGCCGCCGAGTTCCGCGCACTGTCGGCGGCGGAGTAGACGATGGATGTCGTCACCCTCGGCGAGGCGCTCGTCGCGATCCGCTCGCACGGACGCCTCGCGCTCGGCGGGCCGTTGCAGGCCTCGCCCGCCGGCGCCGAGATGAACGTCGCGATCGGCCTGTCGCGCCTCGGTCACGGCGCTACGTGGGTGGGTGCGATCGGCACGGATCCGGCCGGTGACCTCATCGCCCGGACGCTGCGCGCGGAGGGCGTCGACACCACGTGGGTGCGGCGAGACGACTCCGCGGCCACGGCTCTCATGCTCGTCGACATGCCAGCCGCCATGCCGCCCACTGTGACCTATCATCGTCGCGCGTCAGCTGGATCCCTCCTCGGTCCGTCGGATCTGCCACCGATCTCCGCGATCGATGCGAAGATCTGGCATCTCAGCGGGATCACCCCTGCACTGTCCGACACCGCGCGGCTGGCCACGGCCGCGGCGATCGACCGAGCGCGGGAGACGGCGGCCGCGGTGTCGTTCGATGTCAATTATCGGGCGAAGCTGTGGGACCGCGCCACAGCGACCGCAGCGCTGGGTTCACTCGCCCGCGGCGCCGACGTCGTCGTCGCGTCCGAAGACGAACTCGAGTTGGTCGCCTACGGAGCGGATGAGACGGAGCGGGTCGCCGACCTCCTGGGCGCAGGGGTCCGAGAGGTGGTCGTCAAACGTGGCATCCGTGGCGCCACCGTCTTCGATGCCAGCGGCGCCGTCTCCTGCCCCGCGCACCCGATCGCGCAGGTGAACAGCATCGGGGCCGGTGACGCCTTCACTGCCGGTTACCTCTCAGGCATGCTCGACGATCTGCCCATCGCTCAGCGGATGCACCGCGGAGCGCTCTGTGGAGCGCTGGCCGTCAGCGGGGTCGGCGACTGGGAGCAGGCACCTACACGCGCCGAGCTCGCACTCCTCACCACTTCCCCGGACGACGCAGTCCGCTGACTCGCGGGCGCATTCCGCCTATTTGGTCCAGGACGATCCGCCGCGGCCGTCTGTGCTCAGCCCAACCGCCGGCTCTCACCACCGTCCAGCTGCACCGCGCCGCCGTTTCGCCGGCACGACCTGGCACAGTGACGCTTGCCATGGCCACTGGGCCGCGCCGGGTTCTGAGGCAGTTATCCAATAACGAGAAAACCCCCGGTCAACCGGGGGTTTTTCTGCGGAGACGGAGGGATTTGAATCTCGCCTTGAGGGATCCGCGCCGATCCTTGCCGTGCGCTCTGAGTCGGCCCTCCGCGTAAACCCGCGAATTGCGCCCACGCTGTTTCAGTTCTCGCGCCTGGTCGTTCCTGGCGAATCTCGCTGGACCGTGGGCACCAGGTGGGCACGCACTGACGCCGCCTCCCGGCCTCTCGCGGGTGAAGTGTTGCGGCTGCGGCACTGCCTAGATTGCCGCGAACGTGACCGCTTGGAAAGGCCCAACCCCGCATCCCGGACGTGCCTCTCTCCAGCACCTCGTCGGCCCACACCCTGCACCGAACGAGCAGCCTGCCGCCCCCACATGGACGGAGCGCATCGGTCGGCGAGGGTGATGTGGTCTCGCGCGTGACGTTATCAAACTTCGGTCTGGGTTTGCTTAGGCTAACCTAACTACATGCACACGAGAACGCGCCTGCTCCTGCCCGCCGCTGCTCTGAGCGTCACCGCTCTCGCCCTCGCCGGGTGCGCGGCATCGGCACCTGCCGAAGACGCCGCCGATGCCGCGGAGACCGCGACCACCGTCGTGGTCGAGAACGCCAAGCCGACCCTCGTGCTCGTGGAGGAGGACGGCGAGTCCTCGTACCAGGAGGACACCGAAGTCGCCCGCGACACGGTCGAGGTCGAGGCGAACCCCGCTTCGGTCGTGACGTTCGACATCGCCACGCTGGACACGCTCCACGCGATCGGCGCCGGCGACGCGGTGGTCGGCATCCCCGACATCCCGCTCCCCGACTACCTGTCGGAGTACGCCGACCTGCCGAAGGTCGGCACGCTGTTCGAGCCCGACTTCGAGGCCGTCGCCGAGCTCGAGCCCGAGCTCATCGTCACGGCCGCCCGCAGCACGGGCCAGTTCGACGAACTGTCCGAGATCGCGACGACCATCGACCTCACCGGCGCCTACGCCGGCACCTTCGACCCGTCCGCCGGCCTCGAGCGTGCCGCCCAGCTGGGCGAGATCTTCGGCAAGGAGGACGAGGTCGCCGCGCTCACCGGCGACATCGAGGAGCTCGTCTCGACGATCCAGTCCGAGGCGGACGGCACGGCTCTCGTGCTGTCGGTGTCGGGCGGCGAGTACGGTGCGTTCGGCGAGGGCTCGCGCTTCGGCTACTTCTACGACGAGCTCGGCTGGACCCCGGCTGTCGTCGCCGCCGATCTTCCCGGCGCCGAGGGTTCGCCGCACGGCGACACCGTGACGAACGAGTTCATCCTCACGGCGAACCCGGACTGGATCTTCGCGTTCGACCGCGGCGCGGCGACCGGCGAGGGCTCGAGCGCCGAAGAGGCGCTCGACAACGAGCTCGTCGCGCAGACGACCGCCGCACAGGAGGACCGCATCGTCTACCTCCCGGCGAGCGAGCTGTACATCGTGATCAACGGCCTCACCGCCATCGAGAACGTGCTGACGTCGATCCACGACGTCGCCGGCAGCTGACCGGTCTCGTGACGACCGACCTCCGAGCGGGGAGCGCGGAGCACTGACCCGTCTCTCCCCCACGCTCTGGATCGTCGCGGGGGTGGCCGCCGTGGCCGCCCTCGCGACGATCTCGCTGTTCATCGGCGTAGCCGAGCTCGACGGCTTCATCCTCTTCGCCAGCCGCGTGCCCCGCACCGTCGCACTGGTCCTCACCGGCGCCGCCTTCGCGATCACCGGCCTGATCATGC
The DNA here is from genome assembly GCF_042267145.1 of Microbacterium sp. NPDC056044. NCBI lineage: Bacteria > Bacillati > Actinomycetota > Actinomycetes > Micrococcales > Microbacteriaceae > Microbacterium > Microbacterium sp. NPDC056044. Next base: position 614,604 of record NZ_JBHJWZ010000003.1, read on the forward strand.
AGCTGCTGGTGCGCAACCGGTTCGTCGAGCCGGGCACGACAGGAGCGACGGATGCCGCGAGCCTGGCGTTGCTCGCGGTGCTGCTGGCCGTCCCCGGCGTGCCACTGTGGGGCAAGGCGGCGTTCGCCGCCGTCGGCGCGCTCGTCGGAGTCTTCGGATTCCTCGCTCTCGCGCGCCGCATCCCCTCGCGCGCCAGCGTGCTCGTGCCCATCGTCGGCATCCTCTACGGCGGCGTGATCGGCGCGGTGACCATGTTCATCGCCTACCGCACGGACCTGCTGCAGGAGCTCCTCAGCTGGGGGATCGGCGATTTCTCCGCCATCCTGCGCGGCCGTTACGAGATCCTTTACCTCGCGGCCGCGGCGGCCCTGGTCGCGTGGATCGCCGCCGACCGCTTCACCGTCGCCGGCCTCGGCGACGACACCGCCCGCGGTCTCGGGCTCGACACCCGGGCCGTCATGGGCCTCGGCGTCACGATCATCGCGGTCGTCACCGGCATCCTCATGGTCGTCACCGGCGTCCTGCCGTTCCTCGGCCTCATCGCGCCCAACATCGTCAGCCGCCTCATCGGCGACAACATGCGCCGAGCCGTGCCGCTGGTCGCGCTCCTCGGCGCGGCGATCGTGCTGCTGTGCGACATCATCGGCCGTGTCGTGCGGTTCCCGTTCGAGCTGCCGATCTCGATCGTGATGGGGGTGCTGGGCGGCATCGTCTTCCTGTGGCTCCTGCTGGGCACCGCCTCGCCCTCCGCCGCCGCACCGCGCTCGCAGCGGCGCGCAGCACCCCGGGTGGGGGCGCGATGAGCCTCACGGCACCGGTGCGTCGCGCCGCGCGAGTCCTGCGGCACCCGACGGGCGCCCTCCTCGCCCTGACCGCCGGTGCGCTCCTCCTCGTGCTGCTGTTCCTCTTCACCGACCTGCCCGGCAAGTGGGAGTACGCATTGGGCCTGCGCGGGCGCACCGTCGCGGGCATGGTCATCGCCGCCGCCGCCGTCGGCGCGGCGACCGTGCTCTTCCAGACCATCACCTCCAACCGCATCCTCACCCCCGGGATCATGGGGTTCGACGCCGTGTTCCTCGCGATCCAGACGCTGGTCGCGTTCGCGATCGGCCCGGCCCTGCTCGTCGCGGCACCGCCACTCGCGTCGTGGCTGGTCGAGCTCGTGCTCATGGCGGGTTCGATCGTGCTGCTGTACTGGTGGCTCTTCGTGCGGCGGCGCCTCGACCTGCACGTCATCGTGCTGGCCGGCCTCGTACTCGGTGTGCTGTTCCGTTCGGTGACGGCGTTCCTCCAGCGCCTGCTCGACCCCGACACCTTCGCGATCCTGCAGAACCTCGCCTTCGCAAGCTTCACCTCGGTCGACCGCGAGCTGCTGGTTCCCACCGGCATCCTGGTTGCCGTCGCCCTCGCATCGCTCTGGCCGATCCGGCGCGAGCTCGACGTGCTCTCACTCGGCGAGACCACGGCCATCTCGTTGGGCGTCGAGCATCGCCGCGTGGTGATGCACGTCATCGTTGCGATCGCGGCGATGGTCGCGGCATCCACCGCCCTGGTCGGCCCGGTGACGTTCTTCGGGCTCATCATTGCGAACCTCGCGTACGGGGCCGTCGGCCACCGGCACCTGCGCAGCATCCCCGCGGCGATCGCGATCGGGGTGATCGCGCTGATCGGCGGTCAGCTGATCCTCGCCCGCGTGCTCGGGTTCGGCACCGAGCTGCCGATCGTTATCGAGTTCGTCGGCGGCATCTTCTTCATCGTCCTCGTTCTCACCGGAAGGGCCCGCTGATGATCCGCACCGACTCGGTGGTCAAACGCCACGGCGCACTCGTGGCCGTCGACGACGTGTCCCTCGACATCCGTCCCGGCGTCACGGCGATCATCGGCCCCAACGGCGCCGGCAAGTCCACCCTGCTTTCGGCGATCGGCCGCCTCATCCCCACCGACGGCGGGCGCATCACCGTCGATAGCCAGGATGTCGCGACCACGAAGACCCGCGATCTGGCCCGGCGCCTCGCCATCCTGCGGCAGGACAACCACCTCGCCATCAGGTTGAGCGTCGAAGACCTCGTCGCGTACGGACGGTTTCCGCACGGCGGCAGCGGCCGCACGCCGGATGATCGCGGCCACGTCGAGCGGGCCATCGGGATGCTCGATCTCGGTGCGGTGCGCACCCGGTTCCTCGACGAGCTGTCGGGCGGGCAGCGACAGCGGGCGTTCGTGGCCATGGCGCTCGCGCAGGACACCGACCATCTGCTCCTGGACGAGCCGCTGAACAATCTCGATCCGCGGCACGGCGTGGCGCTCATGAAGCTCGTGCGACGACTCGCGAACGAACGAGGGATGACGGTGGTCGTCGTGCTGCACGACATCAACGTCGCGGCGCAGTACGCCGACGACATCGTCGCGATGCGCGACGGCCGCGTTGTGCACCACGGGAACGTCGCCGAGGTCATCACCGAGGAACGTCTCAGCGCGCTGTACGACACCCCCGCCCACGTCGCCACGGTCGCCGGACGGCCGATCGTGATCTGGGAATGACGCCGAAAGGAACGAATCCATGACCTCCACCACCTCTCCCGCCTTCACCCTCGAACCCCGCGGGCTCGAGCTGCGATTCCGCCGCGTCGTGCTGAGCGCCCGCGAATGGCTCACCCGCTCCTACGTACGCGTTCGCCTGGAAGGTGCGGATCTCGCCGGCTTCGCCTCGCCCGGCGCCGACGACCACCTGCGCATCTTCTTCCCCGACGGCGACCCTCAGACCGCCGAGGAACTGCGTGCGGCACCCAGCCGCGAATACACCCCGCTCGCGTGGGGCGAGAACTGGCTCGAACTCGAGTTCGCGATCCACGGGGACCCGTCCGCAAGAACGGCGGGCATCGCCGCCGCATGGGCGGCGACCGCCCCGCTAGGCTCGATCGCCGGCATCGGCGGTCCCCGAGGGTCAAAGGTGCTCGTCGGCCGGCCCGACGCCTGGTTCCTCGCCGGCGATGAGACGGCAGTGCCCGCGATCCGGCGCTTCGCCGAGGCGATGGACGCCGACGCCGTCGGCCGGATCCTCGTGGAGGTGACGGATGCCGCACACGAGCTCGCAATCGATGCCCCGGCGGACGTCGTGGTCGAGCAGGTTCACCGCGGCGACCGACCAGCGGGGGCGGCGCTGACCGAGCGACTGGAAGCCACGCCCCCCGCCGACCGCCCCGCCGGCGCCGTGTTCGGATTCATCGCGGCGGAGCAATCCATCGTCAAGCCCGGCCGCGCCCTCCTGCTCGACCGCTGGCAGCTCGACGCCGACTCCGCGATCGTCAAGGGCTACTGGAAGGCCGGCGAGACCGAATACCACGCCCCCCACTGAACGGCGCTGCCCGTCGTCGAGGTGGCGCGCGCGCCGAGCAACGCCCGAGGGCGCATGCTCGGTCCTTGTTGACGCAGGGCAGACGATCGCCTGCAACGAGTACGTCGCCGCAACCGCCAAGCTGCGCACCCACTATCAGCAGCCCAAAGCCGCCGACGCCAGCGCCGATCAGGACCGTCACCGGGTTCAGATCCAGCACGGGGCATCCATAAGATCCGCTGCATCGCCAGACGGCACACAGGTTGAGTTGTTTCGAGCGAGGCTCGACTCGCGTGTCCCGAGTAACTTAGCGGATGCTTCTCTTCCTGATGCTGCTCGGTCTCATACAGCCTTACTGAGGTCGGGCTTGCGCAATTGGGTGCGCCAGATTGCCGCGCGGGCAAGATCCTTCAATCCGATTCCTACATGCTTCGGGCGGTCGGCCGTCAGTCCCTCGAGCAACCCGGCGGTGAGTCGTTGCGCCATCTCCGTGAACGGTCGCGTGCGCCGCTCGTAGTTGCGGAGCGCTCCGCTCAGTGAGCGCGTGTTCTGAAGAGCACGGTCGAGGTTGCGGGCGCCGAAGAAGGCGCCATGCGCGCCGAGGCCGGACATTGGGTCGATGCAATGGGCGGCATCTCCGACGAGGACTACGCGGCGGCTCGACCATGCCGGCGTTCTGGCCTGCGCGAATGACATGATCCGAAGCCCTTCCGGGTCGAACTGGGCGAGCATCTCTGCTTCTCGATTGAAGCCCCACTCTCTGAAGGCGCGGGTGATGGTCTGGTGGCCTTCCTCGGGCGTGAGTTGTCCGTGCGGCGTGCGCACGCTCACCAGCGCAAGTTCGGACGCCCCATCGGGGTAGGGGAACATCTGCAGAGTCATACTCTTGTCCCAGCCGAGCAGTGCTCGGGGGCTGCTGCCGGCTTCGACGGGGAGGTTGGCCCACACCGTGAGGTGACCGTTCTTGTAGATCGGCTGATCGTTGGTCGCCATCAGGCCGCGGACAGTCGAGCGGAGCCCATCGGCGCCGACGATCAGATCGAACTGCTCCTGCGTGCCGTCGCCGAACCGAGCGATCACCCCGCCGGCAACGTGTTCGAGGGAGGTCAGCGCGATCCCCAGTTCGACTTCAACCTCTTGTGCAGCACACTGCATCACTGCGGTGACGAAGTCCCCTCGGCGGGCGACGCGGAACGACGACAGGCGGATCGAACCGCGCCGTCGGCGCCAGGGGAGCAGAGTGATCTGCGGCGTTTCCAATGTCGTGTCCTGGATGAGCCTGCCTAGCCCGAGCTCACGTGCGATCCCCTGCGCGGTGCGATCCAGCTGCAGCAGGTAGCCGCCGGCGTGCGGCTCCGCCGCGGCGTCGACGATGCGAACTTGGTGCCCTTGGCGATGGAGGTACATGCCTACGGCTGCTCCAGCGATTCCAGCGCCGACCACGAGAACCTTCACATGCGTCCTCTCCTCGATGAACCGATGCAGTAACCATACTGGCCATCTGTCCAAGTCGTATGGCCAACTGTGGTCATACACCGTTTCAACAGGACTTCCCGGTTCTCAACGCTCTGCTTGCGCGCCAAACGGCGACCCAACGGGTAGCGGATCTCGTTGAACTCGGCGCGATAGCAACTCGCCCCGGCACGAACCGCAGCAGCGGTTGGGTTTACGCTCTACGCGTCAAGCAACGGCCGTTCCATGACGAAATCGCTCTGCAGGCTGTCGCCGAGGCGGTAGTGCCTGGTGCCGACATCGACGAAGTGTTGCTTGAGGTAGAAGCGGTGGGCTCGCTCGTTGTGGTTGTTGACGCCGAGCCAGATGCCGGCGAGTCCTCGCTCGATGGCGGTGCGCAGGGTCGCGGCCATGAGAGTTCGTGCGATACCGGAGCCGTGGTATGCCGGGTGGACGTAGAACTTGCTGAGCTCGACTGTGGAGCCGATCGAGATCACGGCAGCGACGTCCTCGGTGGGTTCATTTTCGTTCAGCATCGTGTAGCCGGTTAGCGCGTCAGTGGCCTCGTCGACGGTGACCATGATGGCGCGCAAGGGATCGAAGAGGTAGGCCGCAAACTGCTGCGCGGAAAGGTGCTCGGCGATGTGCGCGGCGACGTCCTTGGCGGTTGCGTTCGGCGGGCAGGAGAGCGGGAAGGTGATCGCGGCAAAAGCAGCCAGTGCGTGAGCGTCGTTCGTCGTTGCGGCTCGGACGGTGTCGTTCATGAGTATTCCTTCAGCAACGGGCGTCGGGAGCTACTGCCGCGCGAGGGCGAGGCAGGCTCGCGCGAGAAGCGCGACGGAGGTGAGGGCGTTGTCGTCATTGCGATCCAGCAGCCAGACGTCGACGATTCCAGCGACGCTGGCGACAATGAGGGAGGTCATGTCGCGAACCGCGGAGTCATCCAGGTCGGATCGGGCTGCGATGGCTTCATGCACTGCCTCCATGTAGCGTTCTCGCTCCCACCGCAGGTGCACGGCGAGCGCTGGGGAAGTCCGGCCCAGCTGAGATAGCTCGGCGAGCACAATCTCACGCTTCGGCACCTCCATCGCCTGACGCACACGTCCCGCGAGAGCCCGATTTAGCCACTGCTCGAGCGACTTCGTCTGCTCCGCCCCGGCGGCCTCGTCACTGCGAGCGCGCTCGATCTCGCGCTCGAGGAGGGCGCGGATCAATAGATCCTTCGAGTCGAAGCAATAGTGGAACGCGCCGTGCGGGACGCCGGCATGCTCGGTGATCGACCGCGTCGTCGCTCCGCGCACACCCTTGTCGGACATCACCTCCACCGCAGCATCTAGTAGCTGCTCGCGCCGCTCGGCGAGCGAACGCCGATCACCAGCCATGTCTACTCCCAACGCTCATATGGCAATAGTAGCCCATTCTTGGCCGAACGACTTGGACAAGCGGCCAACTTGGGCATACAGTCGTTTCGTTCACTCTTGGGAAAGGGACACGTGTGAAGAAATGGCTGATCTTGAGCGGCGCGATCGTCGCTGAAGTAGCGGGTGCGATGGCCCTGAAAGCGGCCCTTTCGCTGCCGCTGCTGTTCGTCCTTGTGGCTGCCGGGTACATCACGGCGTTTGCACTCATGGCGAAGTTGCTACGCGACGGCGGCTCCATCGGGGTGATCTACGGCATCTGGGCCGCGAGCGGTGTCGCGCTCACTGCGGTCGCAGGCGCGGTCCTCTTCGGCGATGCCCTCTCGATGCTCTCGATCGTTGGGATCGGCGTCGTCATCCTCGGCGTCGTGCTCGTCGAAACCGGGCACCAAAGCGCCGAGCGCAAGCAACAGGGAGTACACACGTGACCGTATGGATTCTGCTCGCGCTTGCGGTTGTGCTCGAGGTTGCCGCTTCGCTGTCGTTGCGCGCTTCCGAGGGCCTGAAGAAGAAGATCTGGATCATTCCGCTCGCCGTTTGCTACATCACCGCATTCGGTCTGCTCGCGGTGATCCTGGCCATGGGACCGCCAATCGGGATCGTCTACGGCATCTGGGCCGCCAGCGGCGTCGCGCTGACCGCAATCGGCGCCAGAGCGTTCTTCCGCGAGGCCCTCACGCCGCGCATGGGCGCCGGCATCGCCGTCATCGCTGTCGGCGTGTTCCTGATCAGCATCGGCAACAACGCATGAACCTGGGCGGCCTGCGGGGACCCGCGCGCCAGCGGACCTGGAGGCCGCACAGGAGCTCCATCCCCAGCGACCCCGCGATGACGGCACTGGTCGACGCGATCACCGCGATCTCCGTCATCGCGATGCTCATCCCACGGCGACTCCCAGCGGAGGCCTCGCGGCGGTCACTTCGTCGAATCCTGCCATCACCTAAACCAGCGCCCCACGATGCCGGCGGTGTTGCTCTGGGGACGTAGTCGCTGTCCGCGAGAACCGTAGCACCGCGCAGCCCGCTATGAGGCACGAGCCGCCCTGGCCCGGCGAAACTGCGTGGCGGCTCGCGTCTACAGCCCGCCAAGTCAGCTTGCATGGATGGCGCCCGATCACCACGTTTGGCCGCGTGTGCGGGAGCCCGTGTGAAGTCGTGGAAACTCGGCGTTGACGCGTGACAACGATGCAGGTACGGTCATCGAGGAGGCAAGGGTCGCACAATGCCTGCGGGCGCTGGCGACGAGTTCGACATGGAGATGCGATGACCCCACAGATCCGATCGTCGACGGTCGAGTCGCAGTATGACGTCGTCGTCGTGGGGCACGGAGTTGCCGGCGCCGCCGCCGCGATCGAGGCTGCCGACCGCGGCGCTCGTGTGCTGATTATCGACTCTGCCTATGGGGGCGGAGCGTCCGCACTCTCGGGGGGCGTCGTGTACGCGGGCGGTGGAACTTCGACTCAGCGCGAGGCCGGCATCGAGGACTCGCCGGAGGCGATGCTGGCCTATCTGAGCCAGGAGGTCGGCGGCGCCGTTTCTCCGAGCACACTGAAGAGGTTCTGTGACGAGAGCCCGGCAATGATCGAGTGGCTCAAGAGTCACGCCGTACCATTCGCCGGAGGCATCCCCTCGTACAAGACGTCATACCCCACAGACGACTACTACCTGTACTACTCGGGCAACGAGAGCGCCTACCCATATCGCGACCACGCGCGGCCGGCGCCCCGCGGCCATCGCGTCGTGGCGAAAGGCTTGGCATCGGGCAAAGTGCTGTGGAATCGGCTCGCCGCCGCGGCAGCTGACCGTGGGGTGGAATTCCTGCCGGTCGCCCGCGCCACGTCGGTGGTTGTCGATGATGGCCGCGTGGTTGGCCTTCGCTATCAGGTGCTTCCCAGGTCTGCACGAGGCGCTCGCCTGCACCGCGTGCTGTCCCGGGGGTTCGGCAAGATCGGCAACTGGATGCCGATGCTGAGCAAGCCGTTCACCGACATCGCTGACGGCATCTTTCAGCGGCGATCGCTAACGGTCCAGGTACGCACGCCCTCCGTGGTCCTGGCGGCCGGAGGATTCATATACAACCGCGAGTGGGTGGCAAAGTACGCGCCACTCTTCACGGAGATCAGTCCGCTCGGGACTCCGGCCGACGACGGCTCCGGTATCGCCCTGGGCATCGCCGCCGGCGGTGCCGTCGACTACATGAGCAACGTGACGGCCTGGCGCTTCCTCAGCCCGCCCAGTGGCCTGCTGAACGGTGTCGCGGTGGGGATGAATGGCGCGCGCATAGCCAACGAAGACCTCTACGGAGCGACGCTCGGCGACCACCTGATGCGCGACCATGGCGGCAACGGATGGGCCTTCTACGATGCGGACAGCTGGCGCGCCGCGCGTCAGCAGATCGTTCCGCAGACAAAGGCGTTCCAACGGCTGCAGGCGTTCCCGCTCTTCCTCCTCGGCGCAAAGCGTGGACGGACGCTCGAGCAGCTCGCCAGCCGAACGGGGGTGGACCCTGCTGGGCTCCTGTCCACTATCAAGGCCTACAATTCCGGCATCGCGTCGGGAGACGGCGATCCTGCGCATAAGGCCCCGGCGTACTCCTCACCGGTCGCAACCGCGCCGTTCGTCGCTATCAACATCTCAGCCAAGAACGCTCTCTACTTCCCGCTGCCGGGCCTGACCCTGGGCGGCCTCAAAGTCGACGAGCAGACTGGCGAGGTGCTGAGAGCCGATGGCAGCATCGTGAACGGGCTGTATGCAGCAGGGCGCTCCGCAGTCGGCGTATGTTCGAACGCCTACATCTCCGGCCTCTCACTGGCTGATGGTGTCTTCAGCGGCCGTCGAGCCGGCCATCACGCGGCTGGCGGCTGCTAGCACCGGGCCGGTCCTGCGGTTCGCCTCGATCGTGGCAACGCGGCCCGCTTCCGCGGCGACGACCGATCGTTCGTGTTTACTGCAAGACAGTTCGCGTTACGGGATACCGGCAGGCGGAATCGATCTCGAGCCCGGCCCAACTCACCCCTCCTCGTGTGTGTCGGGCGGGCGGCAGAACTGGTCGATTCCCGCGCGCCACACGTCCGGTCGCAGCGACGCTACCCAGCGTGGGGCGCTTATGATTCAGGCGAGTGTCAGCGGTGTCCGCACCGTGAACTCGAAACACTCTCGACTGCAGACCGGCGACACTCCATGCGACGACTCGGATTCGGGGTCAGGACTTGAGTTGCATCGGTTCTCCGGCACCGCAGTAATCGGAGCGGGCGCCGACTCCGGCCTGTGCTCCGGCCCTTGTCGCTCCTTCATGACCTCCTGCGCGGCAGCCCTGCCTGGGACATTATGGAGCGCGATAGCTTCAGTGATAGACGGCCCGAGCGGACGGGGCCGCATCCACGAAGCCGCCGCAGTACGGTGCCGCGATCAGAGGAAGCGCGTCGAGGGCCGATGAGCGCTCATTCCGAATGGGCTTCGAACACGGCCGAACGAGCGACATCGATCACGTGCATCACGTTCACGACTTCGTCGTGCGGATGCAAGGGTGATTCCAGCCGGCCCTCGGCGACGTAACACGCGAACGCGGTCGCCTGAAGGCCGATCCCTCCGTCGTCGTGAGCGAGCTTGGGGGTGCTGAAGACTCCGATTGCTCCATCCCATGCTGCGCCACGGGTCACTCTGACCGCAGACGCGGCGAAGAAAGGGGCGGCGATGGCGATGCCGCCCGCCGAGCCGCTCACTGTTGCGATGGTCGGCAGCTGCGTGGTGATGGAGGTCGACAAAAGCCCGCGTCCCCGGCTCGTCGCAATCATCAGATCCACCCGCGCATCCACCCCCGCGGGCCCTACGTCACCGGCCACCTCGATTCGTGTCGGCGGCCCAAGGATCGACGAGGCGAACGAGATGGGATAGATGCCCGCGTCCAACAGCGCTCCGCCCCCCAACTCAGGGGCCCACAGCCGGCTGCCGCGGTCATATGTCGAGACAAAGCCGAAGTCTGCTTGGACGCGGTGGACATCGCCGATGATCCCATCAGCGATGACCCTTCGGATGACGTCGGCCTGTGGGAGATAGCGGGTCCACATCGCCTCCATGACGAGGACGCCCGCTGCGCGACCCGCGGCGGTGATTTCGATGGCTTCGGCGGCGGACATTGCTATGGGTTTTTCGACGAGCACATGCTTGCCCGCGGCAATGGCAGCGAGTGCCTGGTCCTTGTGAAGCGGGTGGGGCGTTGCGATGTAGACGGCGTCGCAGCCCGGGTCGTTCACCAGAGCTTCGACGCTCTCGTGCACCGTTGCGATCTCGAGCTCTGCCGCGAACGCTCGCGTCTTCTCCTGATTTCGCGCCGTTACCGCGACCACTCGCTGTCGCGTCTGCTGCGCGACTGCGCGAACGAAGCTGCGTCCGATCCCAGTGCCGATGACGCCCCACCTGAGTGGCGGCACCTGGCCCGGGTCCGGAAGGCGGGGACTAGGGAGGATCAGCGACAATGGCGGCTTTTGCTCGTGGGCGAAGGTCCATCAGCAAGTCGAACCATCCGGTAATTGTTGCACGTGCACCAGATTGCGGTCAGTCGCAGGTGTCATTTTTTTGCACATTTTGAAGTAGGCCTACCCCAGAAGCAACACAGTTGCTACATTTTTCTCGCTCACGATGCGATACGCACGGCCACGCTCAAGGGAGAGTCAAGGAGGGCCGCTTCACCCGGCACGATTCACCGTCGAACCCCACTGCCCGGAAACACAACCCAGCGCCACCGGCTGTCCGACAGGCCGACTCACGCGACGGCGCGCAACAAGGAACCCAGAGCCAATGAAAGCGATCAGCAAGATTACTCTTGCCTCTACAGTCGTCCTCGGACTGACGCTGTCCACCGCCGCTGCCTCGGCAGCAGAGCCCGACACCGATACGGGAGCCACCATCCGAGAGCTTGCACAAGAGGCTGGCATCCTCTTCGGATCCGGGTCCGTCAAGGCGTCAGAGTCCACTGCCGACGACCGCCCGGCTAATTACTTCACCGACCCTCGCTACGGGCAGGTCCTCGCCGAGGAGTTCAACAGCCTCTCGCCCGAGAACGAGTTCAAGTGGAACATGGTCCAACCCGAAGAAGGCGTCTTCGACTTCGCAGGGCTCGACCGATTGGTGGCGTTCGCTGAAGAGCACGGCATGCAGGCGAAGGCCCATAGCGGCATCTCTCGTTCGTTCAACCCGGACTACCTCGTAGCCAAGACCGACCCGGCGGAGTTCCATCAGGCGATGGTCGACCACTTCACCACCATCATGCAGCGGTACACAGGCCGAATGGACCGTTGGGATGTGGTAACCGAAGCGCTCACCACGTTCGGCGGCACCGGCCTCGAGCACAACCTCTTCTACGACCGCCTCGGCCCCGGTTACGTCGCCGAAGCGTTCCGCATCGCGCACGCTGCAGACCCGACAGCGAAGCTCTTCATCAACGAGAACCTGGTCGAGTTCTACCCGGAGAAGCGACAGGAACTCTACGACCTCGTGTCGGGAATGGTCGCTGATGGTGTGCCCATCGACGGCGTCGCCCTCCAGATGCACGAAACGCTCGCCGGCCCGACCCCGGGCGTGCTCACCAGCATCGTCAACGAGTACAAGGCACTCGGCCTCGACGTGACCATCGCCGAACTCGACGTTCACACGTACGACCCCATTCAGCAGGCTCAAATCTACGGAGACGTAGTCGCCGAAGCCCTGGCTGCTGGAATCAAGGACATCAGCGTCTGGGGTTTCACAGACAAGCATCTCTACACCTGGCTGCCGGGCGCGAAGCCGACGATGTTCGACGAAGAGTTCAACCCCAAGCCTGCCTACTTCGCCGTCCGCGACGCGCTCCGGTCGTTCGTCGCCGCTGATAAGGCCCCGGGTCGGGCGACGCTCTCCAACAACGGCGGGTGGAACACCGGCCTCCATGACGGCAATTACACGGTCACGATGAACCTGTGGCATGGCACGCCGGGCAGCTACTACCGCCTCTACGAGAACGGTCTGCTGGTGGATGCACGCCAGCTCAACGCCGTCGACGTGACCTCGCAGTCGGTCGATACGTCTTTCGCAGGCAAGGCGAACGGCACCTATACGTACCAGGCCGAGCTGATCAACGCGAAGGGAGTGACGCAGACCACGACGACCACGGCGACGGTCCAGGATGCAGCGCCCGGCAAGGTGGCCGTCAGCACAGATGACTGGGACCGGGACGGCACCTTCACCGCGACGGCGACTCTATGGTGGGGCACGAACGCGACGTCCTACGCGTTCTTCCTCGACGGAAACAAGGTCGGGGAGGGCGAGCTGACGGCGGACACTCCGCATGCGCAGGCCGCGACCGTCGCGCTGACCGGAGTCGCCCGCGGCACGCACACGCTCGTCGCCACCTTCACGAACGCGAACGGGTCGTCTGAGTCGAAGCCGCTCACCGTCAAGGTCAAGTGAGTCGCTCGGAGGCCCGCCCCGCGCAACTACGGCGCGGGCCTCCCCGTTCCGTGATCTCGCGGACGGACCGTGATCACCATCGGCGGTGGACAACCCAGAATTTGACGCGCGTCAATTCATGTGCTTTTCTGGTTCGGCCGCGAACGACGAAGTCTGGCGAACGAGCCGGCGAGGCGCGATGGAAAGGCCCGACAATGACTGCAATAGCCGACTCTCCCGCCGCACGCTTTGTCGCCGATGAGCACGCGTCGTCCGAGGGCAGTCCAGCCCCCTACTTCCGACGCGCCTTCGTCGTCGATCCGGGTCTTCGATCAGCCACACTCCGATTCACCGCACTCGGCATCGTCGAGTCGTTCGTCAACGGCCTGCGCGTTGGAGGAGATGTCCTCACACCAGGATGGACTTCCTACCGCCACCGCATTGCTGTGAGCGAGCACGACGTGACGCAGAACCTCGTCGCAGGCGAGAACGTCCTGAGCGCCGTGGTCGCCGAGGGCTGGGCGGTCGGGCGGATCGGATTCGAGCACAAGCGACACCACTATAATGACCGACCCGCGCTGTATATGGAGCTCACCCTCGAGTACGACGGCCGGACCGAGACGATCGGGACCGATGAGTCCTTCCGGATCGGCGAGGGAGCGGTCAGGGCTGCGAGCATCTATGACGGCGAAGTGCACGATGCCCGTCAGGAGCCCACTGGATGGCACACGACTGAGTTCGACGACTCCACCTGGCGACCTGCCGTCACGCAAGACGTCGATCTCGCCGTCCTCACGACCGATGGGCCGCCTCCGATCCGGCGCACCGAAGAATTGCCGGTCGCGCGGGTGACCACCTCCCCTGCTGGTCGGACCGTGGTCGACTTCGGCCAGATCATCACCGGATGGGTCCGAATGCGCGTTGCGGGATCTGCTGGGCAGACGGTCACGCTGCGGCACGCCGAGCTGCTCACCGCCGACGGCGAACCCGAGTACGAAACCCTCCGGACGGCGAAGGCGACGGACTCCTACACACTCCGCGGCGGCGGGCCCGAGACGTGGGAGCCGGCGTTCACCTTCCACGGATTCCGCTACGTCGACGTCGAAGGATGGCCGGGGGACCTGGACCCCGCCGACCTCACCGCGGTCGTCGTGCACAGTGACATGGAACGCACCGGCTGGCTGGAGACTTCCGACCCGCTCCTTTCTCGACTGCACGAGAACGTCGTGTGGTCAATGCGTGGGAACTTCGTCGGCGTTCCCACCGACTGCCCCCAACGAGACGAGCGACTTGGCTGGACCGGTGACCTGCACGCCTTCGCGCCGACCGCTGCTTTCCTGTACGACGTCCGGAAAGTGCTCGGCTCGTGGCTGCAGGACCTGTCCGCCGAGCAGCGTGAGAAGGGCTACGTCCCGTGGTACGTGCCGGATATCTCCGGTACGCCCTCGGCTCCCACCGCGTTGTGGAGCGACGTCGTCGTCGGACTGCCCTGGACTCTCTACTGGGAGTACGGCGACATTGAGATCCTCCGACGCAGCTGGCCAGCGATGACCGCATTCGTCGATCAGGTCGAGAGCCTGCTCGATCCGTCGGGCCTCTGGGGGTCCGGGTTCCAATTCGGCGACTGGCTCGACCCGGATGCCCCGGCCGAGGACGCCAGCGGCGGCAAGACCGACCGCCATCTCGTCGCCACGGCATGCCTGGTCAGGACTGCCCGGCAGATGGCGGAGGCTGCCGGCGCACTCAACCTCGAAGACGACGCCGCGCGATACATTGCCCTGGCGGAGCGAGTGGCTGCGGCGTTCCGTGAAGAGTATGTCGCCCCTTCGGGCCGGCTGGTCAGCGACTCAGCCACAGCCTACTCACTGGCCATCTGCTTCGATCTGCTCGAGCCCGGTCAGCGCGACCGTGCGGGCGCACGACTGGCTCAGCTGGTCGCCAAGAGCGGGTTCACCGTCTCCACCGGGTTCGTCGGCACTCCCCTCGTCGCGCAAGCCCTGTCGCGAACCGGGCACATCGACACCGCTTACCTCCTTCTCACCGAGCAGGAATGTCCCTCGTTCCTCTACCCTGTCACGCAGGGTGCGACGACGATCTGGGAGCGATGGGACGCCGTCCGCCCCGACGGCTCCCTCAACTCCACAGGGATGACCTCGCTCAATCACTACGCCCTGGGCTCTATCGCCGAGTGGATGCACCGCGTCATCGGCGGGCTCGAAGCGGTGGAGCCGGGTTACCGTCGCATGCGCATCGCGCCTCTGCCCGGGGCGGGCCTGACCTCAGCACGCCTGGTGCATGACACTGTTCTGGGCAGGGTTGACGTCGCCTGGCACATCGAACACGGCGAGGCGACCGTCGCGATCACGGTGCCTACCGGCGCATCGGCGGAGGTCCTGCTGCCGGCCCATCCCGACGGGGCACGTACCGAAGTGGCTGCTGGCGCGCATTCGTGGACCTACCCCGTTGCCGCGGAATCGCGCGGAGAGTACACGTTCGAGACACCGCTGCAGACCCTGGCTGAGGACCGCGCCGCCTGGCGCACTCTCACTCGTGTGTTCAAGAAGCACCTCCCATTCCCGATCGATGCCTCCGGTCCCGAAGCTGCGCACATCACGCTCGCGATGATGTTGCCCGCCATTCCCCACAGCACGCCTGAACTGGAGCGGGACCTGCGCGAAGCACTGGCGGGACTGTGAGCGCGAGGTCGACACGGGCAGTCTTCTGCAACCCGCTGGACCTCGCCTACCGCTTGCAGGACTTCGCGGGCGGGCCCCTGCGCGCGGTCTTCCGCGAAGCGGCAGACCCCTCTGTGGTGTATTTCAGGGACCGATTCTTCATGTTCGCGTCGATGAGCGGCGGCTATTGGCACTCCACGGACATGGCGGATTGGCAGTTCCAAGCGGCACCGACCCTACCCGCAGGCGATTACGCGCCCGACGTGCGAGAGGTCGACGGCGCGCTCATGGTGACGGCATCCCGCCGCAAGCCAGGCAGTCCTATCTTCCGCTCTGCTGATCCAGTGGCTGAGGACTTCGAGCGCGTGGGTGAGAGCGCTTTCGCTTGGTGGGATCCACACCTCTTCCAAGATGGCGACGCGCGCACGTATCTGTATTGGGGGTGCTCGAACACTGAGCCGCTGCGGGGCGTCGAAGTAGACCGAAACTCACTGCGCCCCAAGGGCGAACCTGTCGAGTTGCTGTCCGGTCTGCCAAATGCCCACGGCTGGGAGCGTAACGGTGAGAACAATCGCATGGCACCCCCGCGCACATTGCGAGAACGATTCAGCGCGCGGGTGTTCGGGACGCACAGCTCCCAGCCGTACCTCGAGGGAGCGTGGATGACCCGACGAGGCGACACCTACTACATGCAGTACGCCGGGCCCGGCACCGAGTACAACGTGTACGCCGACGGGTATTACACCGCGCACTCGCCGCTTGGTCCGTTCAAGCCTTCGCCGCATAGCCCGTTCTCATCCAAGCCCGGAGGCTTCATCACAGGAGCGGGGCACGGCAGCACATTCGAGGACGCTCATGGCAACTGGTGGCACGCAGCGACGATGCGCATCTCCGTGAACCATCGCTTCGAACGACGACTCGGCATCTTCCCTGCGGGCTTCGATGAGGACGGCGTGCTGTTCTGCAATCAGACCTTCGGCGACTACCCGACCCGGGTGCCCGATGGCCCGGTCGATCCGTGGACGGGAACCAGCACGGGCTGGATGCTGCAGTCCTACCGTGCACGCGTGTCGGCGAGCTCCTCGGCACCGGCGCATGGGCCTGAGCTCGCCGTCGACGAAGACATCCGCACGTGGTGGGCGGCCAATCGCGCTGACCCTGGTGAGAGTATCACCCTCGATCTCCGCCAACCTCGCCAGGTTCATGCCGTGCAGGTCAATGTCGCTGACCACCAGGTCGCGCGCCACAAACCCCGGCGCCACCGCAGCGGCCCCGATGAGCAGCCCGTGGCATTGCGAGCAGTCCACCCCCAAGATCACCCGGTGCGGTACCTTCTGGAGGGCTCGAGCGACGGCAGCCAGTGGGACCTCCTTCACGACGGACGAGTCGATGCCTCCGACCGACCTCACCGGCTCATCCTGCTTGCGCAGCCCGAGATGTTCCGGTTCGTGCGGGTGACGGGAGTTTCGGTTCCATGGGAAGCCCCGTTTGCTCTGAGCGGCGTGAGAGTGTTCGGGCATCATGATGTTCCCGCGCCAGGTCCCGTCACGGTCGACGCCGTACGCACGGGCCCTCTCGACGCCGCCGTCTCCTGGACTCCCAGCACGGGCGCAGACGGCTACAACGTAAGGTACGGGCTCTCAAGAGACCGCCTGTACCACTGCTGGCAGGTGCTCGGAGCCGAACGCCTGACGCTCTCGACATTGAACGCCGGATGCGCTTACTGGATCGCTGTCGACAGCTTCGGCTCGGGCGGCGTGACACCCGGCGAGCCGGTCTTCCTCGCAGCGCTCTAGCTGTACCCGGCAGTCAGGTTGGTGACACCCTGCTGAGTGGGTGCCGCCGATGGCTGAGTGGTATCGCTGAGTGTTGTAGTGCTCGATCCAGGGCGCAAGAGCGGCCGAGCGTTGGTCGTTCGAGGTGAAGACCTGCCGGTAGGCCCGTTCGGTGTACAGGGTGCGGTTGAGTCGTTCGACCTTGCCGTTCTGCCACGGACAGTGCGGGCGGATGAGGACGTGTTTGACGCCGAGCGAGGGGAGCACATCGCGGACGTCGTTGGAGCGCCGGTAGCTGAAGTGGTTGTCGGTCATCACCCGCTCGATGCGAGCGATGCCATGGCCGCGGAAGTAGGCGGCGACCCGTGCGAGGAACGAGGCGCAGGTAGCGCCCTTCTCGCCCGGGTGGATCTCGGAGTACGCCAGTCGGGAGTGATCGTCGACGAGCGAGTGGACGTAGTCGAACCCGATCCGCGCCTTCATGCGAGCGGCGGTGTCGCCGGCTGACCTGCCGTGCGCACGCCAACCGCCGCCGTCGGCGATGCGGCCCAGCTTTTTCACGTCCATGTGGACCAGCTCGCCCGCGCGGGGCGTTCGTAGCGGACGGTGGTCGTCTTCGACGCCCGGATGACAGCCCCGGTCAGCGGTCGCACTCGACCAGACGTGGCACGTGATGCCGACGCACGATCGCGGTGACAGCGCGTGCAGGAACACCTGTCACCATGGCGAGGCGATCGGGGCCTTGCCGCAGCTGACGGCGCACCGCGACCACCCGCAGTTCTACCTCCAGTGGTGTTCGTCGCGGCGTCGAATGCGGACGCGAGGAGCGGTCGCTGAGGCCGGCCACACCCTCAGCCCGGAACCGGTTGACCCAGCGGTGCGCGCATTGACGCGACACTCCGAGCTGGCGACGTGTGCGACTGGGCGATGCTGCATCAGCACCCGCTCGACGAGCAGAACTCTGCCCCGGACATTGAGCCGGGCATCAGAGTGAGACACGAGACCTCCTGGCAGTGAAGAACTGGACAGCTCCACTAAGCCAGGAGGCCTCCTCACCCCACAAGAACGTCACCAACGTCCCAGCCGGGTTACGTCTAGGCGCCGCGAGGAAGACCCTCCGACGGAGGCCTCAGACGGCACATCGAGACGTCGCACCGGGGATGCCGTATGTATGCGGCATCACCCCTCGCGCCGCGTCACCCGGGCTTACCTGCGTGGTAAGCGGGATGATGCGGAAGCGCGTGCGCTGTAATCCTCGCGACGCCGGCAGGGTGTATTCGATGGGACGCTCTGGCACATCCCAGTTGCCGCCTTGGACTCCTTCCTGAGCACCATCGATGCGGATCACTGTGCCCGTGCTCGGAGGAAGCTCGTGCCAATGCAGTGCGGCTGACATCGCCTCGGGGGTGTGGAGTTGAGCGTTGAAGAAGAAAGTTCGCTCGTCGGCGACGAAGAGCACACCTCGGCCATCCTCATCGGTCACGGCGGCCCATCGTGTGTCCGCCATGTTCCCCGAATCTTGCGGCCGGCTGTACTTCGTCGCCCACTGCGCCACCTCTGCGGTGAACTCACCGAAGACTGTCGAAGCCTTGCGATCCGCGGTGGACTCATGCGGGCCGCGGCCGTACCACCGAAGACGGCCGAGCTCCTTGCTCAAGGTGAGAGTGACACCGCTGACCGGTGTCCGTGGGGCGTCGGCAGAAGGGTCCAGCACGCTCTCCACGATGACCTGGCCGCTACCGAAGATGGTCACCCGTAGATGCTGCCGTGACGAGCTCCCCACCGGCGGCGAACTCGACACTGTCCCTTCGATATCCACAATCACCACGGATGGCCGAGACTGGGCCAGACTGAATCTCGAGACCGTGAAACTTTCGTCGGCCATCTGCCAGGGCGTTGTCACGTCACCCTCTGCGGAGAGCAGCCCACGGTCCGAATCCGTGGGGCTGCGGACGTAGTTCGCACGCAGCGGCGTCTCGAGCATCTCTCGGTCGTCGTACGCGAGGGAAGTGAGGCCAAGTCTCGCATCCACGCTGGCCGCGAAGCCCTGCCCGCGCACGACGACGGTGTGAGCCGTCTTGAGCACGTCGAGCGGCCCGCCCTCATCGAGGGGCGACGGCACCGTGCTCCTAGCTTGGACGGGGAGCGGGAACTGCTGCAGCGAAACCACGTGCCCGGGCTCCGACCACGGCGTCCGGTCCTGCAGCGTCACGGTGAGGTTCACCCAATACTCCGCCCCCGCCTGCGGATCCGGGAGCGAGTACGGGAGGCAGACGGGGATCGTCGTACCGGGGGCAGAGCCGAGTTCTGCTCCTTCCACCGTGCCCCGCGCCAGCAGCAGCCCGTTCTCGAGGATCCGCCACTCAAGCCTGTACGCGGCGAGGTCCGTGAACGAGTATTCGTTGGTGAGTGTGAACTCGCCCCTCATGACGTCCACAGGATGAATGTCGACCGGACGATACGCATGCTTCGTCTCTGCAAGCTTCGGCGTGGGGGTGCGATCAGACAGCACGATCCCGCTCATCGCTTCGTTCAGGTTGTTGGGTTCGTCGCCCCAATCGCCGCCGAAAGCTAGGTACGAGGAGCCGTCCGCCCCGGGGACCGGCCACAGCAGCCCTTTGTCTTGCCAGTCCCAGATGAAGCCGCCCTGCAACCGCGAGGGGAACCGGCGGATGATGTCCCAGTAGACGTCGAGGTAGCCCGACGTATTGCCCTTGCTGAATGCGTACTCCGTCAGGACGAAGGGGCGGTTCCCGCGGCTCGCACGAGCGGCGAGTTGATCCAGGGGGGTGTAGAACTCGGCGTCAAAATCCGAGATCGCGGGGGGAACAACGCCTGACGGATCGCCGGTGGCATCCGCGTAGTGCACCGGGCGAGTGGGGTCATACTTCTTCACCCAGTCATACATGGCTTCAAGATTGGCGCCCACACCCGATTCATTGCCCAGCGACCAGGCGACGACGGATGGCGAGTTCTTGTCGCGGTGCACCATATTGCTCATCCGCCACACGAGATGCTCGGTGAGTTCGGGGCGACCGCCCGGCACCTGAGGGCGCAGTGCGTGCGTTTCGTTGTTCGCCTCGTCGAAGATGTAGAGCCCGAAGCGGTCAGCCAGGTCGTACCACCGCGGATCGTTCGGGTAATGCGATGTCCGCACCGCATTGATGTTGTTCTGTTTCATCAGCCGAATGTCGTCGATCATCGACTGAAGCGTCAGTGTGCGGCCGGTTCGAGGATCCCACTCGTGACGATTCACCCCCCGGAGGCTGACAGGTTTGCCATTGATGCAGAACACGCCGTCGATAATCGCCGTTTCTCTGAAGCCGACGCGCTGCGAAAGCGTCTCCACGACGACGCCGTTGGCGTCGAGGAGCTGCAGCACCAGCTGATAGAGGTTCGGCGCTTCAGCCGACCAGAGGCGCGGAGACCCGGCGGCAACGCTGCTGGAGACCACCGCGTCTGATCCCACTGGGCTCACTGTCACCGGCATCTTGACGGCGACGCCCGGGATGGGCGCACCCGCGTCATACAGCTGAGCGGTCACCGTGTAATGCTGGCCTTCCGCGCTTCCGTCGTAGCCTCGGACGCTCGCCTCCACCTGTAGCGACGCACTGGTGAAGTCACCGGAAAGCGCCGTGACGATTCGGAAGTCACGAAGGTGGACGGAAGGGGTCGAGAAGAGGGACACGTCCCTGAAGATCCCGGACAGACGCGTGTTGTCCTGGTTCTCCAAGTAGGAGCCGTTGCACCAGCGGTAGACCTCGACGGACAGCTGATTGGTGCCTTCTTGCAGGAACGAGGTGATGTCGAACTCCGACGGACTGTACGAGTCTTCGCGATACCCAACCCGATGACCGTTCACCCAGAGGTAGAACGCCGACTCCACCCCCTCAAACCTGACGAACACCCGCCGGCCCTCCCATCCGGCGGGGATTTCAAACTGGCGCCGGTATTGGCCGACAGGGTTGTACACCGTGGGGGCGTGCGGGTAGTCGCCGAGCAGGGTCGGCTGTTCATCGCGCCCGTTTGCGCCGGTCCACGGATAGATGAAGTTCGTATAGATCGGGAAGTCGAACCCGTGCAACTGCCAACTCGACGGGACGGGAATCGTGTCCCAGGAAGAGTCATCGAACGCCGGGTCGAAGAAGTCCGCCACACGAGATGCAGCATTCTCCGACCAGGCGAACCGCCATCGCCCGTTAAGGTCCAGGCGGTAGGGCGTATCGGTGATGTCGGCGCGCAGCGCTTGGGCCGTCGTCTCGTACGGCAACAGGGTGGCGTGCGCGGGCTCGCTATTCATGTCGTAGACAGTGATGTCGTTCCACTCCGGCGCGTCTCCGGCAGTGCTCAGAGGTCGCGATGCGCCGCCGATGAACGCCGACTCGGCCGCCGCGCGTTCCCACAGTGCTGTCAGCGCGTCTTGAGGGAAAAGCCCATCGCTGAGCACCACCAGGTGTGTCAGCGGCGAAGTCGAGATGGGCAGGAGCATGCCTTCTTCGAAGTCTGCGTCGGCGCCGAGCGCCTCAAGGAACAGCGTCCGACCGACCGGGTGATTCAACCAGTCGCGGATGCTGCTGGTATCGGACAGCAGCGCAGAGGCGTGAGCAGCATCCTCCGCGCGGGTTCCCTCAGACTCAGACATGCGCGCACTCCTCTGCGTGGCGATTCGGAACAGAAGGTCGATGGTCGAAGATGAAAGTCGAGACCGCATGGCGCGGCATGGGCGCATCTGTTGCGCGCGACCGGCCGCCGAAGGGCCAGGCGTGCGGGGTAGCGCGAATCTCGCCTTCGGAGCTCAACCGCGGCGTCTGCCCCCACGGCCACCTCGTTCTTCCCGTGCGGGGGCTCGTCTCAGTCGCGCCGTTCGACACGGCCATCTCGAGGTGGATCGTGTCGAACCGAGTACCGATCGCCTTGCCGACGCGCCTGGCGACGCGTGCCGTGATCGTCATGATTCCCCGATTCGAGTCAGCGTCCGTGGAAGAACGGCGCGCATTGGAAAATGTATCAACTGTTCCGTTTTAACTGAAGACTTGCTACGTCGGGTGCTTCGAATCGGCAGGCACGCCGCACACGGAAGGGGCTCGACAGACGATCCCCTTCCGGCTGAGTCGGCGGGCGGGTCAGATGGCGTTTTTGCGAGCGATCCCGCCAAGCCATCCCAGGCTCGGCTTCGGGTGACGTTCGAACGACTCGCGGTCCACAGCCACCAGGCCGAATGTCGGGCCCCAGTGGCCCCACTCGAAGTTGTCGAGCAGGCTCCAGTGCAAGTACCCGCGCACGTCGACGCCGTCCGCGATGGCTGCAGCCAGGTCGCTGAGCGCCTTCGCCGTGTAGGCGATCCGACGCTCGTCGTCGTCAGTGGCGATACCGTTCTCGGTAACGATGATGGGCACGTCGGGGCCGAGCACGTCGTAGGTGTGGCGGACCGCGATACCGAGCGCGTCGGGGCGATACGCCCAGCCCATCAGCGTGTTGTCGTCGGCCGGCGGGTGCGGCACAATTCCGTCAGCGTCCACCGGCTGGCTGGTGTAGGACTGCACGCCGACGAAGTCGTCGCCGCGTGACACCTCGAGGTACTTGTCCTCGATCAGGTCCCGCACCTGGGCGAGTTTCTCCTCGTTGCCGGGGGTCGCCGTGAGCGCCTGGTTTGCGACGGTCCAGCCCACCTTGGCGCTGGTGAGCCGCCGCACCACGGGCGCGGCGGCCCGGTGTGCGGCAATTAACACATCGCCGATCTCCTGGTCCGGCAGAGCGTTCTGCGGGTACGGGTTTCCCATCGCCACCTGCCGCTGACCGCCGTGGGTGATGGCGAGAACGTTCGGCTCGTTGATCGTGATGATCCAGCGCACATCCTGCAGGATTGTGCACGCATGCTCGACGAACCGCACGAAGGCGTCGACCGCTCCCTCCCACAACCACGCGCCTCGATCGTCGAACCACAGCGGATGGGTGAAGTGGTGGATGGTAACGACGGGTTCCAGCCCGAGCTCGCGTGCGGTATCGATCATCCGCCGGTAGTGCGCGAGCTCAGCGCGGGAGAACTTGCCGGGAAGCGGTTCGATGCGTGACCACTCGAGGCTGAACCGGTAAGCGGTGAAGCCGCGCTCGGCGAGCAACTGCATGTCTTCGCGATAGCGGTGGTAGCTGTCGAGCGCGTCACCGCTGGACTGCAGCCCGTAATCAGCGGCGACCTGCTCGAGGCGCCACCAGTCGTTGTTGAGGTTGTTGCCCTCCACCTGGTGGGCCGCGGTCGCCGCGCCCCAGAGGAAGCCGTCGGGGAACGAAGTCATGTCCGGCCTTTCTTCACTAGTCGGTCAAAGGACCGATGCCATCTGCTTGGCAATGAGGTTGGTCGTCGAGCGGGGTGCGACGCGCACGAGCCGATCGAGCAGCTTCGCGTCTGCGCCGACGAGGATTCGAAACCGCCCGCGTTCGATGCCCGAGACGATGGCGACGCCAGCATCCCGAGGCGTGGTCGCTCGCACTTTGCGTCCGCCGCTGTCGATCATCGCGACACCCGAGTTCTTGCTGATCTCCGTGGAGATGTTGCCGGGGTAGATGGCGGTCACCTGCACGGCGGATCCGCGCAGCTCCTGGTAGAGCCCTTCGGTGTACTGCTTCACAGCGCCCTTGCTCGCCCCGTAGACCGTCTGCCCTGCGAAGGCGACGAGGGCGGAGAGGCTCGACATGTTGGTGAGGGACGCCTCGGGACGGCTGAGCAGCACTGGCAGGAACGCGCGGCACATGTTCACCGTCCCCCAGAAGTTGACGTTGAACACCCGCTCCTGCTCTTCCCGGGTGAGCTCCGAAGACGGCGCAAAGCGGTGGATGATCCCGGCGATGTTGATGAGACCGTCGACTTGCCCGTGAACGTTCGCGATGGCGGCCGGCAAGTCCGCGACGCCGTCGATGTCCGTCACGTCTGCACGGTGGGTACTCACCCTTCGCGGGGCGATCGACAGTTCCGCGGTGCGTGCGAGGGCGTCTTCGCTCAGGTCGATCGCGGCGACCTTCGCGCCCTTCCGGACGAGCTCGAGGGCGACTTCTCGCCCCATACCGTTGCCTGCGCCGGTCACGGCGAAGACTCTTCCTTCGAGATGCATATGTGCTCGGGCCCTTCGTATTAGTTGCTCTAGTCGGCTTAGTTGCTCTGGTCGGCGATTGCCTCAAGGGCATCGAGGGGGATGGGCAGTCCGGAAATGCGGACGAACTGACGCATTGTCATGGAGCGCACCTGAGCCATCTGTTCGGCGCTGATCTCCGCCGATGCGAACCCGAGCGTCTGGTTCGCGGTAGCACCGATGACGGGGTGGTCCAGCCATGCCGCGATAGGGCTGTCGAGCGTGACTGCTGTGGCGACCCGGTCACCCTCGAGTTCGATGAGTTCTTCCGCGAGGACGCTCGCCGCATCCGCTGCCAACTGGACGAGGTACTCGCCCGGCTTGACGATCCAGCCGCCCTGTTCGACATCCCAGTAGGCGAAACTGCGACGGTCGAGCTCTAGATGCAGCTCGGTGGATTCGCCTGGAGCCAGCGTGACCTTTTCAAATGCCTTGAGCTCGCGCAGTGGACGGCGCACGTCCCCGGATGGCGCGGACACGTACAGCTGGACCACGTGGGCGCCGGCGCGCTGTCCCGTGTTGCGGACGTTGACCGTTGCCCGTGCTGAATCGTCACCGGTGATCTCAACGCGAGTGAGCACACTCTCGAACGAGGTGTACGAAAGTCCGTAGCCGAAGGGGTAGCGCACGGGGGTGGCCGCGGTCGAGAAGTACCTGTAGCCGACGAGGACCCCTTCCCCGTAGAGCACACGACCGTGCTCGCCAGGGAAGTTCAGCCACGATGGGTGGTCTTCCAGTCGCAGGGGAATCGTCTCGGCGAGCCGTCCCGACGGATTCGCCTCACCGGTGAGGAGTCGGGCGATGGCTCGACCGCCGCCCTGGCCGAGCACGAAGGCATCGAGGATCGCGTCGACGTCGTCGTGCCAGCCTTCGAGGCTCACGACGCCACCATGCGAGAGCACCACCACGGTGCGGTGGGCGGCCGCGGCGACTCGCCGGATGAGGTCGACCTGGTCGTCGGGAAGGTCGAGCGTCTCTCGGTCAAATCCCTCTGACTCCTGCTCTTCCCCCAATCCAGCGAACACCACCGCGACATCTGCGCGACGTGCAAGCTCCACGGCGTCATCGGCGAGCTGGGCGGCGTCGCCTCCATCGAGACGGTAGCCGGGCGCATAGGTGACTGTTGAGCCGCCGGCCTCGACGGTGGCCCTCAGCTCGTCCAAGGGCGCGTCGACGCGGGTCGCGTTGACGTGGGCGCTCCCGCCGCCCTGAAAGCGAGGTTCGGCCGCGAGAAGACCTATGACGGCGATGTCGACTCCCGCCGGCAGCGGCAGCACCTGGTGATCGTTACGCAACAGGACTGCGCATCCCTCGGCGATCTCCTGCGCGAGGGCGTGGTGCTGTTCCGCGTCAACGGGCACGGGTGTCGGTCGCGGCGCTGAGGCCAGCGCGATCAGGCGGGCGACGGCGGTGTCGATGACGATCGTGTCGAGGTCGCCGGCCTCCACGGCAGCCCGCAACTGCGCAACCCGTCCTGACTCGGCCGGCATCTCCAGGTCAAGACCAGCCTGGACGGCCGCTACCGGATCGGTGACCGAGCTCCAATCGGACATCACCACGCCGTCGAACCCCCACTCTTCGCGGAGCACTTCGGTGAGCAGCCATCGGTTCGCCCACGCGTGGACACCGTTGATCTTGTTGTAGGAGGCCATGACAGCGCCCGGTTGGGTCTCCCTGACGATCCGTTCGAACGCAGGCAGATAGATCTCCCGCAGCGTGCGCTCGTCCACGTCTGAGCTGATGGTCTGCCGGTTGGTCTCCTGGTTGTTGGCGGCGAAGTGTTTCACCGCCACCGACGGCCCCTCCGCCTGCAACGCCGCCGTGAAGGCTGCGCCGAGCACGCCGGAGACAAGCGGGTCCTCGGAGTAGTATTCGAAGTTTCGCCCGCAGAGGGGGCTGCGCTTGATGTTCACGCCCGGGCCGAGCACGATGTCGACCTGCTGCGCAACGGCCTCGCGTCCGAGCGCAGAACCGAGCCGAGCAGCGAGCGCCGGGTCCCAGCTAGAGCCGATGGCGACACCGGGCGGGAAGCAGGTCGCCGGATCGCTGGCGAAGATCGCGAGGTTGTCGTGTGGTCCCGACTGGTGCCGTAGCCCGTGGGGCCCGTCGGCGAGGGACAGTGACCGCACGCCTGCTGCAGGCACCGGGTGGGTCTCCCAGAACGTCTCGCCCGATAGCAGTGCGAGCTTGTCATCCAGTTCGATGTCGATGGCAGTGTCAGACATTGGAATCTCCAGTGGGCGTCGTCAGAGCGAGGCGGTTTTGGTGTCGTGTTCGCCGGTCGGGACTGCGAGAACATCTGCTGTCGCGACGCCGTGGCGTCTGGATCGCGCGTTCACTCGTACGATGCCCGCCTCGCCGGTCGAGCGCAGAATGGCGAGCGCCCGGCCGCGGTAGGTGCGGGTGCTTGAGGAGAGGAAAGACGCCGTCGGAGCGGGGTTCGCCGTGCCGTAGCCGACGAGTTCAGCCGGGCCCGAGACCTCGATGTCGACGATGTCGTCGGCGAGCATCTCGACGACGCCGTCACTGTCCGCGAGCTGGATGTGGACGAATGCGAGGTCGTCACCGTCGGCGTGGAGGACGTCTGATTCGGGCCACGCCTGCGCCTGCAGCACCTCGGCGGCGGATCGCAGTTCGCTGCGGCTCACTTCCACTCCCGCGCGATAGGCGATGGCCAGCACGACACCGGGCTGCCAGGGCGTCGTGAACGTGGCCCGGTAGCCTGCCTTCTCGCCCACGGGCCGGCGGCCAACGGAGCGCCCGTTCACCACGAGTTCAATCTCGTCCGCCGCGCTGTACACCGCGATCTCGGCGCGCTTTCCCTCGCAGCCGCGCCATGCCCAACTCTCCACCGCGTCCGTGATCCGCCAGGCCGAGCGCACGAAGGGCAAGCCAGCGCGGTCCAGCGGTCGGACGGTGATGGCCGGCTCGTCGAGCACGCCCCATGCTGCCTGCGCGAGGCGCAACGACGCATCGGGGCGGCCGGTGAGGTCGAACATGCCGGGACCGGCGACGACGTACGGGTAGGGCTTGGCCAGTCCGGCCTTTTTGCCGGGGACCCAGACTGCCACGCCGGCCTCGCCGAGGTACTCCCATCCCGCCCAGACGAAGTCGCCGATCACAGCGGGGATGTCTTGCACCAGGCGCCAGGCCTTCGCCACGTCTCCTGGGAGGGTTTCAGAGCCCAGGATGACTCGGTGCGGGTATCGGCGAGTGTCACCTTTGTACCGGGCGAGTCCGTAGTTGTATCCGGCGATGTCGACCGTGGCGAACGCGTCGCGGGAAGCGCGGTCCGCTCGCGGAAGGCGAGAGATGATGTCCATCATGCGACCGATGTGGTTGATCATCACGTTCGCCTCGGTGCTGCCCGCCATCGCGGGCTCCGCTCCGTCGCCGTCCACCGCGTACGGCGAGGCGTTCATCGCCACCATCGCGTTGAGGAAGAGGTTGATCGCGAGGGTCACCGGCCGGGTGGGGTCGGCGGCGTGAAAGTACTCCGTGATCTCACGCGACAACTCGACCCCTGCAGCAGTGGCGGTCTCAGGAATCTCGTTGCCGGAGGCGTACATGATGACGCAGGCGTAATTGCGGTCCTTCGCGACGAGCGCGTCGGTATCCTCGCGCCAAGTCTCGCGGAAGCGGCCGGAGTGGTCGAATTGCGTCTTGCGGACGAACCAGTAGTCGGCCAGCTCGTCCAGCACGTACATGCCGAGTTCATCGCACGCGTCCAACAGATCACGGGAGAGAGGATTGTGCGCGCTGCGGATGGCATTGAAGCCAGCGTCTTTGAGCAGGCGAACACGCCGGTACTCGGCAGCCCGGTGTGTGGCCGCGCCAAGGAGCCCGTTGTCGTGGTGGATACAGGCGCCGGCCAGCAGGACGCGGCGTCCGTTCACTCGCAGGCCTTGCCGCGCGTCCACGGCGACCGTGCGAAGTCCTACCGGCGCACCCCAAGAGTCGAGAGGCTCCCCCTCCGAGGTAGCAGTGACCTGCACGTCGTAGCGGAAGGGGTCATCAGCGCTCCACGCTCGCGGGTCGTCGACGTGAAGATCGATGGTCCCGCTGGCTCCGGCCAGCGTGCCCTGGGCGACGACGACGCCCGCGGAGAGCAGTCGCGCCTCCAGCACCGTGGCCTGCGGCGCAGGGCCGCTAAGTCGCACGTCGACGCTCACGTTGGCGCGTCCGCTCTCGAGACGGACGGTGCGGACGTGGACGGCGTCACGGCCGAAGTGGACAAGGGGCCGCATGACCCCGCGAACCCGCCGATACAACCCAGAACCCGGGTACCACCGCTCAGCGGGCTGGTCGGTGTGGCGCACGAGCACCCGGATGTCATTCGCCTCGCCCGCGCGCACGGCGTCCGTGACGGTCAGCTCCGCCTCGACGTACCCGCTACGGACCATCCCGACGGCATGACCGTTCACTGTCACTTCGGCGTCGCCCTGTACCCCCTCAAAAATCAGGACGGCCTGCGCCTTCCCGGGAGGAACGGCCCACACCGTGCGGTACTCGTAGTCGCCCCCGCGGAACCACCCGGCCTCGGCGCCTCCAGGCGCCTTCGCGCCCCGCCCTGCCCGCAGCATGGCGTCGTCCGGCAGTCGAACATTGACTTCGGACCCGTCGTCGGAACGCACCACCCAGTCCCTCAGTGCGACATCGGTTGCAGCGAGCGCGGGTCGGATCAGGGTCATCATCGTCCTCGGGGTTCAAGACAGCTGAAGGTCACCGTCCCCATCCATGAAAACACAACAATTGACGCGTGTCAAAAGCCGAATCTAGTGGGTTCTTCTCGACGGGGTTATAGACAGTCACGGCGATTTGACGCGCAGCAAAGGCTCGCCGCTCGCACATAGACTGAACCCGGCGACAGGAAGGGTCCAGGATGACTAACAGCGCCGATGTTGCCGCGAAAGCCGGAGTTTCTCGCTCGACCGTGAGCCAGATCCTCAACGGTCACGGCCACCGGTTCAAGCCTGACATGGTCGACCTTGTCGAGAAGGTCGCACGAGACCTCGGTTACCGTCCGTCCCTGGCGGGGAGGGCTCTTGCCCGGGGCACCAGTGACGTCGTGATCACCCTCCTGCCGAACATCTCACTAGGGCCGCGCCTCCGCGAGCTCATCGACCGCGTCACCGAAGAGCTCGCCGAAGCCGGCAAGACCAATCTGATCCGACTGTCGTCGGGCGACGCGCAGATCGACGAAGCGGTTCTGGCGCTGCGGCCGGCGGGGCTCTGGAGCGTCGCCCCGCTGACGCCCGAACAGCATGCACGACTGGAAGAGCTCGGCGTCATGGCCGTGGATCAGCCTCGTCAGCTGCAATGGCAGATCGATCACGAGATCGGCGCCATCCAGGCACGGCACCTCATCGGGCGCGGTTACCCGGCCGTCGCCGCGGCTTTGCCGGAGGATCTGCGTGAGCAGCCGTTCGCCCTCGCGCGCGAGCAAGGCGCCCTGGACGCCGCCCGAGAAGCCGGCATACCGACGCTACCCACCCTGCGGCTCGCTCTCGAGCGCGGGAGCAGCTCATCCACTGCTCTCCTCCTGCCCGACACCGAAGTCGGCGTCGCGGCTTACAACGACGACACCGCGCTGGCGGTAATGGCGGCCGCGCAGAGGGCCGGACGAGACGTTCCCGGCGAGGTTGGCGTGATCGGCGTGGACAACACCGTCGCTTCAGGCGTATGTGAGCCGTCGCTGACCACCGTCGACATCGACGTACGGTTCAGCGCTCACGAAATCGTGCGCGCGCTTCTGCAAGGCCCAGAGTCAATGCCGGCAGACGCGTTTGAAGCCGTGCGGTCGCTGGTGTCGATCATCGACGGCGGCAGCACCGCTCGCTGAGGGCCAGCCGGCACACCGGACGGCGGGGCGAGCGAAACGCTCATTCCGCCCCGCCGTCCGGTCCGCGTGTCAGTCCGCGTTCGCCCGCGCAAGAAGCGTCGCGGGCAGTTCAGCGGGTATCGCGCCCTGGCTGTACATCACCAGCTGCTCGAGGGTCAGCCCCACCGCCTGGGCGAGCACGTTCTCATCGGCGCCACCGAGCGCTTCCGACAACAGCGTGCGTCCGCGAGGGTCCTCGAGCCATTCACCGATCGTGCTCTCCGCAGTGAGCGCAGGGGTCCGGCCAGACACGACGTGGCGACTTGCCTCGGGAGCGGCTTCGGGCATGTCCCCGCCGGGCGTGACGTTACTCCACAGCGCCCGCCGCGGCGAGCATCGGTGCAACTGCCCAACCAAATCGACCCGTCCGATCAGGGGAGTGAACGCTGAGGACCCCCCAATGAACAAGCGCACCGCACCGGGCTCGACAACCCAGCCGTCTCGGCGATCCCAGAGCGCGAACATCTCGGCGGGAACCTCGACGAGCACCTTCCGCTCCTCGCCGGCGGCGAGGGTCAAGCGCTGGAAGCCCAGCAGCACGCGCGTGCGGCGCACGGTGCGACCGACCAGATCCCGGCCGTAGATCTGGACGACCTCGTCGCCGGGGACGCTTCCGATGTTCGCGACGGTGAAGGTGCATCGGATGACGCCGTCCGTCCCGACTTCAGGCGCCTGCACCTGCAGGTCGCGGTAGTCGAACTGCGTGTAGCTGAGACCGTGCCCGAACGGGAAAAGTGCACCGGCGGAGCCATCGACGTAACTATCCGTGGGTTGCAGGGACCGCCAGTATGGAACAGGCGCCGATCCGACGTTCTCCAGCATCGCGATCGGGAGGCGCCCGGCGGGGTTAACATCCCCGAACAGCACCGCCGCGGTGGCAGCGCCTGCTTCTTCGCCGCCGAACCACGCTGAGACGATGGCGGGCGCACGATCGGCGAGCCAGCCCAGGATGTAGGGGCGTGCGTGGCTGAGCACAACGACGGTAGGGGTTCCGGTGTCGAGGACGGCTTCGATCAGTTCTCGCTGGACACCGGGGAGCTCGCAGGTTGCGCTGTCGAGGCCTTCTCCGACCGTGCCGAACCCGTTGATGCCTGACTGGTCGCCCACGACGAGAACGGCGACATCTGCCTGGCGCGCAGCTTCCACGGCTGCGGGAATTCCCGAGCGATCGATTCTCGCGACCGGGCAGCCTGCTTCATAGAGCACGTTGACGCCTTCACCGAGGCGGCCCCGGATGCCCTCGAGGAACGTCACCAGAGGCACCGTCTCCACCAGTAGCGTCGCGTCGTCAGCGCCGGTCTTGCCTCTCAGCTCCTCGACATCTTCCAGACGGGCCTGCGGGTTTGCGGCGAGCGCGAACCGTTTGGTCATGCTGTCGAGCACCTGGTAGGCGTAATGCCCCAATTGGCCGAGGGGCCGGTCTGCATTCGGGCCGATGACCGCAACAGTGCCAGGCGTGGCCGAGAGCGGCAGGAGCGGCGCGCCGTCCACCGGGTCGTTCTTGAGCAGAACGATCGACTCCTCCGCGACCCGCCGCGCCAGCGACCGCGCGGTCGGCGAGTCAAGAGTTTCAGGTACCGCGTCCACGTCGATGTAAGGCTGCTCGAACAACCCGAGGCGGAACTTCGCGCGCAGAATGGCGGCCACCGCACGATCGAGCTCGACTTCGCTGAGCAAGCCGGTCCGCACGGCTTCGACGATGCGGTCGGTTGACACCCGGTTGTCCAGGTCGATGTCGACACCAGCGCGGATCGCGTCCGCAAACGCGGCGACGAAAGACGCGCTGACACCGTGCTTCGTGTGCAGCTGACCGATGGCGTCCAGGTCGGAGATAACCAAGCCGTCAAATCCGTATTCGTCCCGGAGCAGACCCTCCAGCAGCTCAGAGGAACCGGTGACCGGCACCCCGTCCAGATCGTTGTACGACGGCATGATGCCGTCGGCGCCGCCGTCGCGAATCGCCATTTCGAACGGCAGTCCGTAGAACTCCCGCAGCAGACGTTCTCCTACCTGCGCGGGCTCGGTGTTGCGACCTCCGTCACTGGCGCCGTAGGCCACGAAATGCTTCAGCGCAGCGATCACCGGCGCTCCGGGCACCGCGTTCTGAAGCCCGCGGACGAACGCGGACGCCGTCGCACCCACGAGATAGGGGTCTTCACCATATGTCTCCCCCACGCGCCCCCACCGCGGGTCACGCGCAACATCTGCGAGCGGGGACAACGCCATCCGGGCGCCCAGGGCCGTCATCTGCGCACCGATCTCCGCACCCATCTCGGCGACCAGATCCGGATTCCAGGTGGCTGCTTGGGCGATCGCATCGGGGAAAGTCGTAGCACCCTGCACCTTGAAGCCCAGCAGTGCTTCCTCGGCCAGGAGCACGGGGATTCCCAGACGTGTCTCCTCGATGTGCTTGCGCTGCAGCTCGTTCACGCGCACGGCCGCTTCGCGCGGCGGCAAGTTGAGCGCCGCGATGGCCGCGGTCGCGGTGCCCCATCCCAACTCGGGTGGCTCATGTGCGTCGACCGCCGTGCCGAAGGGCGACGCCGTCTGCGCCGCCTTCTCTTCGAGGGTCATCCGCTCGAGCAGGTCTCGCACTCGAACTCCCACAGGCTGAGTGGGATCGAGGTAGGGCCGGTAGTCGTCGTTCATATGCGGTCCGTTCGGGGTTATTGAGCCGTCGCGTGGAGCTGTGGTTACACCGCGTACACGGAGATCCGGACGATTCCGGTCTCGGGAACACGGGTCGGGATTGCCCGCCCAGGGACGAGCGGGGTGTTCGGGAACGGGAAGGGGATAAGGGTGCCGGACGCGGTCTCATCGCCGTTGAGCCGCAAGGAAGGCACCAGGTCATCCCCTTCGAGTTCGAACGCTGTCGCCGACAGAAACGACGGAGTTGTCCCATCTTCACCAGCCAGCGTGATCCAGAACCCGCGCCCGATGATGTAGGCCGCGTCTTGGCCGTCTTCGATGACAATGGCGTAGCCGGGGTACGTCGGTGTGACGAATCCCCACTCGTCCTTCGTATGGACGTTGACTCGGACGTCGCCGATGACGATCTCCGCACTCGGGTGTGCCTCCGTCAACGTGATCGCCCGCATCCGGGCATCAGGCTTCTGCGCGATGACGGCTGCCGCCGCGCGCAGCAGGCCGAAGGCGTCCGCCAGCGGAGGCGTCTCGGCATCGTCGCTCCGGTAGGAGTCGACCCCGAACGGGGAGACGCCGAGGGCCCCGTGACCGCCGATCGCCTCGAACATCTGCGGGATTCCTGGGGCGTCTCCGCGCAGTTCGGGGATGAACAGCCGGCCCCGTCGCGCTTTGAAGCCCGCGAACACGGGCGCCGCATCGTCGACGTACATGTCGGGAGCGAGGAAGTCGATGTCGGGGGCGAGTGCCTCCCAGATCGCGGCTACCGGAAGCACAGGTCCGCCGCTCGGGTATTGTCCGGGACGCTTTCCTCCGGCCAGCGCAACGGGCCCGTCGAGCACGCTGTCTCGGTCGAGCCAAGCGTTGACGAACAGCGGCACGTCCAGTTCCGCTCGCCCGGCAGCTGCGACGACCTGTGTGTAGCGGGCGAACCCGGCAGCCATGAATGCCTCGTCGGCCCGGTCGCCCGCGGGGAACAGCTCGGCCCAGGTGCCCGCGGCGCGGCTTCCCGCCGCGACCCACTCTGCATGCAGGGGCGCACCGGGGTCTCCGGCGACAGCTGCGACGACCTCGGCGGGCACGGGAGACCTGAACGTTTCCTCCGCGAGTTCGCTGCGGTCACGGCTGTCGCCCAGAAGACCGATCTCGTTCTCCACCTGCACGGCGATGACGGTCCCGTTCGGGTCGACCTGCGCGATCCGTCGCATCATCACGGCAAACGCGCACGCGTCTGCGGCACGGGCCTCGTCACCGAAGGGAGTCAGGTGCTCGATGCGGCGCCCATCGCTGAGGACCGAGCGGGTGAAGCGTTCCGGGTTCTGTTTTACCCAGCCGGGGACGTATGTCGATGCGGCGTTCTTCCAGGATCCGAACCACAGCGGGATCAGTCTCAGCCCGCGCTCGTGCGCGCCGTCGATCATCGCATCCAGCAGACGAGTGTCGTAGGTGCCCTCGGCGGGTTCGAAAAGGTCCCAGGCGACGGGCGCGAGCACGGTGTTAGCGCCCAGCTCCTGGACGGCGTCGAACGACCGGGCGATCGCGCGTGCGGTACTCGAGCTGGAATTGTGGACCTCTGTCCCTATCACCACGAATGGACGCCCATCGATGGCGAGGTACGGACCGCTCCAGGCGTTGTTCGCAGCGTTCAAGTGAGTATTCCAATCGGGGGGGTCAGTCGGCGAACGAGTTGATCGAAGTGGTGCGGACGCGGCGGGCAAAGGTCGTCACCCGCCGCGTCCGGGTCAGCGGACGCCCCGCACGCGGGACGCGGTAAACGCGGCGCCAGCGGCGAACAGACCACCAGCGATGAACATGGCTGTGTAGTTCCCTCCGCCGCCGATGGCGAGGAGGAGGGGTGCGATGACCGGACCGATGGCGGTGGCGATGGTGCCGGAGATCTGGTAGATCGACATCCACTTACCGCCGGCTTCCTTGTCGGGGAGGACGTCGGATGCGAGGGCGAGGTCGACCGAGTTGAACGCCCCCGAGCCCGCCGACAGCAGAACAGCGCCGACGATGTAGACGGTGATGTCCGGGGCGAAGGCCGCGATGACCATGCCGACACCGATCATTGAGGCGGCGATGTAGATGAAGACCTTACGGCGGCGCAGTTTGTCGGAGAGGAAGCCGCCGAGGATGGTGAATCCGATGGTTGCCAGCAGCGCGAGACCGCCGACGGCTGCCAGCTGCTGGCCCGCCTGCTCAGCCGTGAATCCGAGGCGATCCAAGAGGAAGTAGAGCTGGTACGTGCTGAAGAACGCTGTTCCGACGCCGATGCAGAGCTTGCCAAGCCACACCCAGGTGAAATCAGGGTGCTTGCGGGGGTTGAACAGCAGCGAACGCAGGGCGGCGCCGATGCTCACGGCCTGGAACCGCTCCGGGGCGGGCCCGTCGGGAATCACCAGCAGCCACACCACAACGCCGATCGCGAACACACCGACGGGCAGGAAGAACAGCAGCAGGATGTTGCCCAGTAGGAAACTGCCGATCAGGCTGGCGCACACGCCGGCGATGGATGCCATCACGCCGCTGAGCGCGCCGAGCTTGCCGCGCTGTGCGGGCGGCACATGCTCCGCCAGTGCTGGGTTCATCGAGGCACCAACCAGGCCCCCGGCGAGCTGAGCAATGATGTAGCCGACCAGGACGACGGGCACGGTGGGTGCGAGCGCGATGATGAGCGCACTGAGCGCAAAGGTCCCGAGGCCGAGCAACAGGAACGGGCGTCGGCGCCCCCAGGGCAGCTTGCTGCGATCGCTGAGGACACCGAAAATCGGCCCCACAGGGAGAAGCACGATGGCGCTGATGCCGACGACCAGACCGAGCGCCGTCTCTTTGCTCGCCGGGTCGATGAGCTGGATCTTGTAGGGAAGGCTGAACAGCGCCGGCATAAACAAGCACAGGAAGAAGCCGAAGTAGGCCAGGCCGTACGCGAAGGTGAACCCGAACTTCACCTTGGGGATTCGCAGCTCCGCAGTAGTCGGATCCTCGTCGACCTCCTCGGCGCGCAGAGTGAGCTGCGACACTTCCTCGATGGGCGTGTTGTTCGGCGGAATGTTTGCCGCATCTTTGCGTCTCATGGGATTGCCTTTGTGATCGGCCCGTCGTCGGGCGCTCGGGTTCCGAACTGGCGTTGGGGCCTGGGTCGGGGTCGTTCGAAATAAGGGAAGCACTGATATTGACGCGTGTCAATTCACCCGCTCGGCGGCTCAAACTTGGGTAGATCCGCAGTTCGGGCTCGCTGACGTCAGCAGATCCTGCTCCCGAACAGCCTGTAGCCGACAGGGTAGAGGGGGTCTGCGGTGCCCGGCAGGCTCTCGTGGGCCCGTTCGATCGCCGCGATCGAGCGAGGAATCTCGACGGGCAGGGAGCCTTGGGGTGGGATGCGGCCGCTCAGGGCGAGCAGTAGCGCTTCGTCGCTCACGCCGAAGCTCACAGTGAGACCAGTGACCACATCGGTCAGAGGCGTCAGGATGGCCGGTCGATCGAGCAGGACATCCAGGTGGAGGCGGGTGGATGCCGCGATATTCCGGAGTCGGTATATGAGTCCGGGATTGAACTCCAAGGATCCCTGGTGGAAGTAGTCCTCCAGGAAGAGGTCATCGCGCGGTCGGAATGGCGCGTGTATCCGCACCAGCGCGAAATCGGCGTCCGCCGGATTCTCGACCACCGTCGCGTAGTCGACAACTGCCTCTCGCGCGATCCCCTCGAGGTAGACGCGTGGCGTTCCTCGCAGTGGGAGAAGCGATTCGCGGTTCTCTAGAAGCGTGACCGAGCGCGCCTGTGCCGCTAGGCCTGCTTGACGATGCGAAGAAGCCCCAACGACGGCAGCGGCACGCTCTGGGTCAACGTAGGGATTGTCAAACAGACCGAGCTGGAACTTCACGAGCAGCAACCGACGCGCTGACTCATCGATGCGCATCTCATCAACGAGACCTTCTCGGACGAGTGCAAGAAGGACGTCAGTACATTCCTCGCCGCCGAACTGGTCGGCGCCGGCGTGGAGGATCTTGAGCATCCGTCCTCTGGCGTCCAGGTGCTCGACTCCCCATGCACGCGCGGGCAACACCTGGTCCCCGACGAAGTTGTCGTTGACGAGCTCCCAGTCGGTGAGGATCACGCCGTCATAGCCGAGCCTTTCCCGGAGCAGCCCAGTGAGAATCTGACGGTTGTAGCCGAACCCGACTTCCTCGACGGGTTCGCCGTCGAGTTCGAGCCCGACCGGCATGCCGTAATACGGCATGATTCCGGCTGTGCCCGCTTCTATCGCCGCGAGGAATGGCCGGAGGTGGTCGACGAAAGCGCCCTCGGCGTAGACCTGCTCACGGCCGTAGGGGAAATGTGCATCTTCCCCGTCCTTCTGCGGCCCTCCCCCGGGAAAGTGCTTAGTGACGCACGCCACGCTCTCGGGCCCGAGCGCGGTTCCCTGGAAGCCGGCGAGGTACGCGCGGGTGTACCTCGCGACACGTTCGGAATCGGCGCCGAACGTCTGCAGTTGCCGGGCCCAGCGGGGCTCCGTAGCGAGATCGATCTGCGGATGCAAGGCGGCGCGGATGCCGACTGCGCGGTATTCCTCACGCGCGCGGCGCGCAAAGTCTTCAATCACGCTGAGATCGTCGATCGCGGCGAGGCCGAGGGCATCCGGCCACTGCGAGAACGGTCCAGCTGAGAACGCCACGCCGCTGTTCTCCGTAAACGAGTGGCGTGGGTCAGTAGAGATGGTCACCGGGATGCCATGCGGGGTCTGTTCCGCAAGAGCTTGCAGTGTGTTGTTCCAGATCGCTGCGTCGCGCGCAGAGTCGAGACGGTGCACGTTGAAGTGATTGATGTACTTGCCGAGAACCACGGTGCTGGTCGGCGATTTGCTTATGCTGCCGGGTGTCTCCAGTAGCGTCCCGTCCGGCCCCGTCTCGATCACCGTCTGGAACAGAAGGCCCACCTTCTCTTCAAGAGACAGTCGCGGGAGAAGATCCTCGACTCGCTCGTGTGGAGACAGCCGGCTGTCTTCAAAGGGGTCCATGACGCCGTTGCGATTCAGGTCACGGTAGCTTAGGCCGTAGTCCGAGTCGTTGTTCATGCACGTAGCCTCTCTCCGTAATGCGGCTGAACAGTGGCCGCTGCCGTGATGCGGGTGATTTCCGATGGCGCTTCCATCGACGCGAGCCGGATCGCCGTCCACGACACGGCCGGCAGTGCCAGCGACAGCAGGTCGCCGTCGACGGATGCCTCGGCCTCGCGCACGCCGACACGCTCACGGTCCTCGAGGGTGTTGGCCGCGTACAGGTCGTCGTCGTGCAGCAGGTGCGACTCGACGA